>CAVQSJ010000001.1:0-12595 GCA_963715845.1 uncultured Gammaproteobacteria bacterium
GGAGTCAATTCCAATTGAGGTATGAGTCTGGACGAGGCGAGAGGTGATCGATCAAGCGGCGACCTTGGATCGGTTGTGGATGGACAGGAAGAGTTGTTGCTTCGCTTGCTGGAGCTGTTCGGCAGCGTCGTTGTCAGAAAGACGTTTGGACTCTATTTCTAGTGAATCCAGGGTGATGCTGGGCTTCAGGAAGGAGACCATTGCGGGGATGGATTTCAGCTTCTCGAAGGGCGTCATGACCCCGTCCAGCGGATAGCGTTTCCGGGTCTTGCCCTGGGCATCGGTCACCGATTCCGGAAAGAGGCAGGGGCGATGGAAGTTCAGATAGGGGTTGAGGAAGTCCCGGCAGAGGGCGTTGACCGCGTTGGCCCACTGTTGGGGAATAGGCTCGTACCCGAAATGCTTGCGGACCACCGCGCCGTTCTTGGTCTCCGCCAAGCCGTTGTCGTTGGAATGGCGGGGGCGTGACTTGGTGAACTCCACCCGCAGTTTGTCCAGCATCTTGGCCACCTGGTGGTTGATGTACTCCGAGCCGTTGTCGGCATGAAAGCCCAGGATCCGAAAAGGGAAGCTGTCCAAGAGCTGCCGGATGACCGGCAACAGGTACGCCTCGCTGATCTTTTCGCAGGTGGCAACCTGTTCCCATTGGGTTTCGCAATCCACGGCGTTGATAGGGTAAACGCCTTTGATCCCATCCAGGTCACCCTGATGGACGCTGTCGATGCGGATGAAACCAGGGCGTCCGTCGGGCGATGGAGCGCGACGCTCACCGATGGACACCGAGGTTCCCTTCGTCTTGGTCCAGTGTTGTCGGCGGGCGAGATAGCCCGTCCGCTTGCGCAAGTTATAGAGATGCCCCACCGAAAGGCCCGCCAAGCGTTTGTAGCGCGCGTCGCCATACACCTCGACCGCCCGCCGCATCAAGATACAGGTCGCCGGGCCGGACAGGGTGCTGTGCAGGGCGTCCGTCTCGGCCAGCAGAGCAACATCGGCTTCGGTATAGATACGGGCGAAACCGACCTTGGGCGACCGGTAGCGCTTCTTGATCTGGCGGAGGGCCTGGAAGCGGGTTAGCCATCGGGTCAGCTGCTGGCGAGAATAGCCGGTGGTCCGCTCCAGGTAGCGCAGGACGAGGCCCTTCTCCGGACGCTTGAGGCCAGCGGACTGGAAACGTCGTAGCACGTCGGCGATGTGCGCATAACGCGTGTCGTCCGGCCCGGGCTTGAAGACCACCGCTGCCGTACCGGCGAGAAACTGCCGGAGCTGCTCCAGCGTCGTCAATTTTGCTTCGTTCATATCGATCACCATGCTCCGGATGATCGATCCAAGCGCTACCGTTCAGACTCATTTCTCTTTGGAAATACGCATCCCCCTTCAGACTCATACCATGTTGGAAAAGACTCTGGCGCGGAAAACGCGCGCGCAGAACGCCGAGGTCGAGACCTTCGCCCCGTGGCTGGACGAGATTTACCGCTTCGATCAGCTGCTCTCCGAACAAGGACTGGTGTTGCCCCCGATCGTGATCGAGGCCCGCCGCCACGCCGAGGTCTCCGGCCTGCAACTGACCCAAATCGAACAGTCCTACAAGATGATCGAAACCGCGCAGGTGGTATCGGCGCCGCCGACCTGGCGGGACTATCTGATCGCCGAGGCGTATCCGCCGCCGGCCCAGCCCGAAGGCGCGCTGTTGCCGCAAAACGCGGCCGAGGAACGCCTGTGGACGGAGGCGGTCCGCCGGGGCTGGGAGCAGGGCGAGCAGCAGGCGTGGCTGGCCTTCCAGGCGCGGGTGGGCGAACTGCACCGGGCGTTTTTGGGGCGGGTCCGCTATCTGGTCTTGCTGGAACGGCGGATCGTGACCGCGCCCGCCGTGCGGGTGGCCCGGCGCGGGGTCCAGCGGGACCCCAACGAGTTGCTGATCGGCCGCACCCAGATCACCCTGTCCCGGATTCCGCACTTCCGGGGGCCGGCCCGGAAAGGCCAACTCCCCTGGAAAGCCCTGCCCGAGGTGCTGACCACTTATGACGACGGCAGCTCGGTCCAGTGATCCGTTCGGCGCCTGGCCCGCGCTCCCGCCGTGCATGGCCCAGGCGGAACTGGATGCGTTCCTGCTCCAGGCCGCCCGGCACGACGCGACCGACCTGCACGTCCAGAGCGGGCGGCCGCTGGTCGCCGTACCGCCGTTGCGCCTCGCGGGCCTCGGCTTCGCCGGGCAACTCGTCGGATTCGGCGTCGATCACCTGCCGCTCGCCGCGGCGCCGCTCCAGACGCTCTAAAACGGCCTCCAGGACCGCCGATTTGCCGACTCCTACCCTGACCCCGTCAGCACGACGTGGCGGCCCTTCCTGACAGTTAATCAACACTTAATTGATGGCAATAGTTCGGACAGTTTTTGAGGGGGTGGTCGGCAGGGTAGCGGCACCGGGTCAAGTTCGGATAGGGTGAAGTGGTGAACCCACAGCAAATCCGAGGGATGCCCGATGCCACTGCTGGAAAGTGTACTGTTGAAAATGCGATTGAGCCAACCGTTCCGGCAATTTCTGAACGAGTTGTTGCTGCTGTTGCTGATCGTCCCGGGACGGGCGACGTTTCGTAATCTGAGCCGCTACAGTGCTTATGTGGAGAAAACCTTTAGTCGGTGGTTTCGGCGGCAGGTGGACTGGGCGGGCCTGAACGTGGCGGCGATCCGGGCGGTGGTGCCGGCGGAGCACGAGGCGGTGTTAGCCTTTGACCCGAGTTACGTCCCGAAGAGCGGCCAGCACACGGCGGGGCTGGGTTACTTTTGGAACGGGAGTGCCGGACGGGCGGAACGGGGTCTGGAAGTGAACGCGTTGAGCTGGGTCGATGTGACGGCGAACACGGCCTATGCGATCAGCGCGGAGATGACCCCGCCGGGGTCTGGCGCGGCGTTCTCGGCCGACGCCCCGACCACCACCGACGCCCCGACCACCACCGACGCCCCGACCACCACCGACGCCCCGACCACCACCGACGCCCCGACCACCACCGACGCCCCGACCACCACCGACGCCCCGACCACCACCGACGCGGTACCCGCCGGGGCTCCGTCCCGCCGCCAGAAGGTCAAGGCTAAAACCAAAGCCAAAGCCAAAGCCAAAGCCAAAGCCAAAGCCAAAGCCAAAGCCAAGACCGAAACCAAGGCCAAGGCCAAGGCCAAGGCCAAGATCAAGACCAAAACTAAAGCCAAGACCGATCCAGCCGCGAAAGGCGATGACGACGACAGCCGCGTGGATGCCTATCTGGCGCATTTAAACCGGGTGATTCCGAAGCACGATCTGGCCAGTCTCCACTATCTCGCCGCCGATGGGTACTTCAGCAAGGTCAAGTTCGTCGACGGCATCGTCGCGTTAAAGTTGGACCTCATCAGTAAACTCCGGCGCGACGCGAATGCGCGCTACCTCTACACCGGCCCCTACGCCGGGCGCGGGTGCCCCCGCCGCTACGCCGGCAAGATCGATTGGACCCACCGGGACCCGGCGGTGTTTACCGTCGTGGCCTCCCCCGACCCGGACCTCCTCCTCGAAACCGCCGTCGTCGACCTCCCCCGGCTACACCGCCGCGTCCGGGTGGTCGTCGTCATTCACCGGCGAACCCAGCGGATCGCCCTCCTCTTCAGCACCGCGCTCGACCTCGACCCAGTGACACTCTACCGTTACTATGCGGCGCGCTTTCAGATCGAATTTCTCTTCCGGGACAGCAAGCAATTCGCCGGGCTCACCCATGGCCAGGCCCGCCGAACCGATGCCCTCACCTTTCAGGTCAACGCCAGCCTCACCGCCGTGTCCCTGAGTAAGCTGCAAGCCGTTCAAACCCTCGGTCACCTCCCGACCCCCTTCTCGATGGCCAGCCTCGTCCGCCGCTGTTTCAACGAGCACTTCCTCAAGAAAATTTTAGCGTACTTAGCCCATGGCCAGACCTTGAGGGAAAATAGCTCCGAGTATGAAACCCTTTGTAATTACGGCATCATTCAGACTGTCCCTACCTGAAAACTGTCCGAACCATTGTTGATGGACAAGTCTGCTATATTCATATGGAGACAACGGCAGGGGCGCTGCCGCCGTTGGACGTTGCTTGGTGCGGCGCAATAGCAGCGAGGCAATGCCGGTCTTGGTTAGATCGGCTGCACTTGCTACATGAAAAGCAAACTAGAGTGAGGAAACAACGATGCGTAACTTGACAATTGAAGAGCTACCATATGTGTACGGCGCTGGCGGAACTGGCGGTGGCGACGGCTGTGACAGCGGTGGCGGCGGCAGCAAACCCAAGGGCAGTAAGAGCAAGAGCAAGAGCAAGAGCAAGAGCAAGAGCAAAGCCAAGAGCGGCAGCAAGGGCAACTGCCCCGTGTAAGCCCCATCGGGCAGACGGCCGAAGGCACTGCGGTTAACGCTCGCGGTTGTCCCTGAGAATGAGCCGGTTGCTCGCAAGCAAAACCATTTAGGCCCTAACGCCCCGGCACGCAGCCGGGGCGTTTTCTCTTCGGTCTTTTGAACCTGAGAACGGCGGAAGACCAAGCTTGGCCCAAGAGACCGGTTTCGTCCTTGGCGGGCGTCCGATTTCGGGTATTTCGATAAGGGGATAGATGATGGCGCAGAAACAACCGGAGAACGGGTCGACAGAGGATAAAGCCGACTATGAGGAAGAGATTTGGCTGCTTGGCCAGCCGCCGCTGCGAAAGTATCTCGATTTCGTGGAGGACATGGTCGTGGGTGGGGCAACCGCCAACCCCGCAGCGCTGGCCGATGAATGGCGCACGGCCAACGATTACTATCGCGAATTAGAGGACCGCGAGGCAGGCATCGCCGACCAGGTGGAGTGCCAGGATTTGGCTCCAGCCTTGGCCCCGTTGGCGGCGGAGGTCATGGCCGACCCTGTTTATCGCCGCACCTTCGATACCTTACCGACCAGCTTCGGCATGGTAGAACTGGATCGGCTGGTACTCTGCCAGATTCACGTCACCGGCAACTTCGTTGACGCCCTCCAGTCTCGGCTAGGGCCGGCGCCAGACCCGGCGACCCTGGTCCGCTTCTGCCTGCCGCTCGGGCAGCCGGACGCACCGGTGCAGATAAGCCGAGTCGGCTCAAAGCGCTACATGTTTCGCTCCGACTCCATGGACTTTCGCTTTCACGAGTCGGTGTTGCTGCGGCCTGAACAGATCCAAGAGTACAACCCCTTTGGGCAGATAGCCGGCGTCGTGGGTCTGGTGGTCGGCTTCAGCTCGAACTTTCTCAACGTCATACGCTACGACGACCGGCTGCTCCTGCACAACGGCTATCACCGCGCTTGCGCGTTGCGCGCACTAGGCATTACCCACGCGCCGTGCATCATCCAGACCGTCACGCGCCCGGACGAACTGGATATTATCGCCAAAGCGAATGTTGTCGAAGACCCGGGCTTCTACTTCCGCGTCCGCCGGCCACCGCTGCTGAAAGACTTCTTCGACCCCAAGATCCGCAAGCTGCTGCAGATCCACAAGATGGTGAGAATGATCGAGGTGAATTTCGAGGTGCGGGATTTCCTGATGCCGGCTTGATCCTAGGACAGGCTTCGGTCCGGCACGGCAGGCAGTGGCTCTTCGAAAAGCTCCGCTCGCTGCGCGCCAGACTGACTATTTACTTTAGCCCACCAAACCTTACTTCGCTCCTCCCGTGAACCAGTCCCTTTTCCGACATGAAGTGTTTGCCGAGCGCCAGACGCAATGGCTGGGCACGGTGCTCCTCGCGCCCCAGTTGTCGCATCGCCTGTTTACCGCTTTCGCCGTCCTCACGACCGCCGCCATTCTGGCGTTGCTGTTCTTCGCGGATTATACGCGTAAGGCCCGTATCAGTGGCTGGCTAGTGCCGCAGCAGGGACTCGTGCGGGTATTTGCGCCCCAGCCCGGCGTGGTTACGGAACTCCACGTGAAAGAGGGAGCGGAAGTCCGCAAGGGGGAGCGTCTGCTGGTGCTCTCCGCCGAGCTTCAAAGCACAGCACTCGGCGCTACCCAGACGGAAATCGCCCGTCGGCTCGCGGCCCGGCGCGACAGCCTCGCCGAAGAGCGGCGCCAGCACCAGCGGCTGACCGCGCAACAACTGCGGGCGCTATCCGAGCGCCTGGTGGTACTGCAGTCGGAACAGACGCAGCTCGGACGAGAGATCGCCACGCAGGAAGCCCGGTTACGCCTGGCGGAGAAGTCCGAGACTCGCCAGCGCGAGCTGCGCCAGCGTGGCTTTATCTCAGATCAGCAATTGCAGCAAACGGAGGAGGAAAAGCTCGACCAAGCCTCGAAGCTGCGCGCCTTAGAGCGCAGCCGGATGGCTACCCTGCGGGATCGCCTCACGCTGGAGGGCGAGTTAAAGGATTTGCCGCTCAAGTCCCAGGCGGAGATCGCCAACATCGAGCGCAACATTGCAGCGGTGGAGCAGGAGCTGGCGGAAGCGGAGGCGCGGCGGGAGATCGTCGTGCCCGCGCCCGAGGAGGGAACGGTTACCGCTATCCAGGCCGAACGGGGTGGCCGCGCCAACATCATTGTGCCTCTGCTCAGCATCGTGCCGGTGGACGCGCAATTGGAGGCCCACCTGTTCAGTCCCAGCCGCGCCATTGGCTTCCTGCGGCCTGGTCAGCGCGTACTGTTGCGCTACCAAGCCTATCCCTACCAGAAGTTCGGTCACTACGAGGGCGTGGTGGCCAACCTCTCCCGCTCGGCGGTGAACCCCGGCGAGTTGCCCGCACAGCTCGCCGGCCTGACCAGCTTGTTCGGCGCCAACGAGCCGGTCTACCGCATCACGGTGAGCCTGGCGAGCCAGACGGTCACCGCCTATGGGCAGCCTGTATCGTTGCAGCCGGGCATGCTGCTGGAGGCGGACGTCGTCATCGAGAACCGTAAACTCTTCGAGTGGGTACTCAATCCGCTGTTTACGCTGACCGGGAAGTGGCACGGATGAACCTGCTGGAGGAACTCAAGCTCGGCTGGAGTGCGCGGCTGCCAATGGTGCTGCAGACCGAGGCGGCGGAATGTGGCCTCGCCTGTCTGGCCATGGTTGCCGGCTACCACGGTTATCACTCCGACCTGGCCGAGTTGCGCCGCCGCTTTGGGCTGTCGCTCAAGGGCGCCACGCTGAAGGACGTTGTGGGCATGGCAGACCAGCTCGGACTGGCCGCGCGCCCGGTGCGGCTCGAGCTGGAAGAGCTACGGTTGCTCAAAACGCCTTGTATCCTGCATTGGGACCTGAACCATTTTGTGGTGCTCAAAAGCGCCAATCTTAATGGCCTGGTCATCCACGATCCGGGCGTTGGCGTGCGCCGCCTGTCGTTGTCCGAGGTGTCCAAGCGCTTCACTGGGGTGGCGCTGGAACTCACCCCAATCGGCGGGTTCGAGCCCGCTCGAGCAGCCCCGCGCGTCCGGCTGCGCGCTCTGCTGGGGCGCATGGTTGGCCTCAAGCGCTCCCTTGGCCAGCTCTTCTTGCTGGCGTTGGCGATCGAGGTGTTCGCGGTGGTCAGCCCTTTGTTCATGCAATGGGTGGTAGACCACGCGCTGGTGACGGCGGACCGCGACCTGCTGCTGACGTTGGTACTGGGCTTTTCTCTGCTGTTGCTCATCAAGACCTCGGTTTCGGCGATGCGCGGCTGGATGCTAATACTGCTGGGTGCTTCGCTCAAGGTACAGGGCCGAGCCAACCTGTTCTCTCACTTGGTCAGCCTGCCGGCGGCCTATTTCGAGACGCGCTACCTGGGCGATGTGATATCGCGCTTCGGCTCGCAGGAGACCATCTTGCAGGCGATAACCACCGACATGGTGGAGGCGGTGCTGGACGGGCTATTGGCCGGTATCACCTTGGTCGTCATGTTCGTCTTCGCGCCGGTATTGGCAGGGGTGGTGTTGTCGGGTGCGTTGCTGTACGGCCTGCTGCGCTGGGCTTCTTACACGCCCCTGCGTCAAGCCTCGGCTGAGGCCATCGTCTGGGCGGCGCGACGGGACAGCCACTTCCTGGAGACGCTGCGCGGCATCAAGACCATCAAGCTGTTTAATGGCCAGGAAGGCCGCCGCGCCCATTGGCTCAATTTGCTGGTCGAAACGCTGAACCGGCAGCTTACCACGCAGAAACTGCAGCTTTTGTTTCGCACCGCCAACTCGCTGCTGACAGGTGCCCTGGCGATCCTGGTCGTCTGGCTCGGCGCTCAGCGAGTACTGGAGAACACCTTCTCCGTCGGTATGCTGCTCGCCTTCATCGTCTACAAGGACCAATTCCTCGACCGCGTGAGCGATCTCATCAATAAGGCACTGGACCTGCAAATGCTGCGGCTGCATGCCGAGCGCCTGGCGGACGTTGCCCTCACCCCGCCCGAACCGCGGAACCCGCCGGCCGGCCCAGCCGGCGAGCGCCGGCCGGCCGCCATCGAAGTGCGCAATCTGCGCTTTCACTACAGCGACAACGATCCATGGGTGCTGGACGGGGTAGACTTTCGCATCGAGGCAGGTGAGTCGGTCGCCATCGCCGGCGCTTCGGGCTGCGGCAAGACCACGCTGCTTAAACTGCTGGTGAGCCTGCTGCAACCCACCGCGGGCGAAATCCTGGTGGACGGCCAGCCGCTGGCGCAGGTCGGCTTGGAGCGCTACCGGTCCATGATCGGCGTGGTCATGCAGGACGACCAACTCTTCGCGGGTTCCATCGCCGACAACATCAGTTTTTTCTCCGCCTACCCGGACCCCCGGCGCATCGAGGAATGCGCCAGGCTGGCAGCCGTGCACGAGGACATCGCTGCCATGCCCATGGGCTACCATACGCTTATCGGTGACATGGGCACAGTGCTTTCCGGCGGGCAGAAGCAGCGTGTGCTGATCGCCCGCGCCCTCCACCACCAGCCCGTCATCTTGCTGCTAGACGAGGCCACGAGCCATCTAGACGTGAGCCGGGAGAAGGCGGTCAATGCCGCCATCCGCGCCAGGCGGATGACGCGCATTATTGTCGCTCACCGCCCGGAAACCATACTCTCGGCGGACCGGGTCATCGTTCTTGACCACGGCAAGATCGTGAACGACCAGCAGGCACTGGCTGACAGCACTACGCGGCTACTCGCAACAGCACGGTGATGGGCACCGGCAAGGATTCGCGCCAAGACGGCCCAGACCCAACAGTTATGTCACCAAGGGCCATTTGGCCGGGACAGTTGATCAACCCCCAACAAAACATATAGCTGCGAAAGTTATACCAAATACTACTAAAAACATACTTTATTAATTAGTGTCTGGCCGGAAACCCCAAAGTAGAACCGGCCTCTGGCCGGTTTAAGCCGGCTCCACTTTACCAATGCAGCCTTTTCGGTCAGACACTAATTCTACTTTGTCAGAACACCTGTCACTATTCGTTAAGCTGCTGTTTGCGATAGGCCGAATTGATAGCGGCCTGGCGTTTACGGTGACGAACCTCCATCTGACGGAGGACCTCCTCGAGCGTGGTATCTCGCCGCGGCAAGAAGTGGTTCAACAACGCCCGGATATCCCGACCGCTCAACAACGGCCGGGTCTGCTGGTGAAGCCGACGTTCTTCCAGCAGGAACAGCATCGCCATCATGACCAGGGTCATGTGATGGTACCAGCCCCGCCCGCCCCGGACCTGGTAATCGCCCAGACCAACGTCCTGTTTTCCCTGTTGCAAGGCGCGTTCGATCCAGTAGCGTTGCCCCTGCATGAACGCCAAGCGGGGCAATAGCGTATCCGCCGGGGCGTTGCTGAGGCTGTACTTGAGCTCGGTCGGGTCGTCGCTCTCCCGGCGCACGATCGGGTGCCACGGCCGGGCCTGGGGTTCTTGACCGTCCCACAGCCACACCCGTCGATGGAGAACCTCCACCCGCAACGGGCCTTTCGTGCCTTGACGCAAGGTCACTGGTTGCCAAGCGGCGGCCGGTTGCTGCTGGGCCCAGAGGTTGACCCGCACCGGCGGGGTTGGCGCCTGAAGACGGGTTGGCGGACGACCGTGGGCCGTTTTGGCCGATGGGATGATCGGCCGCGGATCTTCCAAGTCAATCCGCTGGTCCTTATGCACGTCCCCCACGAAGACCTCCCCTCGATCCTCCAGGGCGCGCAGGAAGGCCGGATCGCTGCCGTAGAAGCCGTCAAAGCCCACCCAGGCCAAGCCGATGCCCTGCTGCCGGGCGTGGGCGACCATCGCCAGGGCCAGGTCGGTTTTGCGCCGGAAACCCCGTTGGGCCACGGGGATCCCCGCCGCCTGACCGCGCACCGGGTCGTTCGTCCACGCCTCGGGCAAAAACAACCGGGCATCGATCAAGGTGACGTCCGGTCCCCGGCTCAGGGCGGCCAACACCCCGACCTGACCGTTCTCGACTTTGCCCAACTGGCCACCCCACTGCCGGGCGACCCCCACCGACTGCCTTCCTTGCTTCGGGCAACCGCACTCGTCAATCAGCAAACTGCTATCGGCGTGTCCTCCCAACAGCCGGTTGGCCTCTTGGGCCACCGGATCCAGCACCGCCCGCTCGGACCACGCCGACTCGCTCAGCATGTGGTGCAAGGCTGGATGATCCGCCTCGGGAATCGCCTCTTCCATCCGCTCCATGTTCTTCGTTTCCGCCTGGAGCAAGCCGAGCACGGAGTGTCGAGCCGAGGTTTCGACGGTCCGCGTCCGCGGGCGGAAGTGACCGCCGAAGCGGTCGCAGAAGTTCAGGAACCGCTGACCGATTCCGGCCAGCAACTCCATCCCGGCGTCCGCCACCGATTTTTTTTAACGCTTCCGGCTGTACCATTCATGCGCTACCTCATCAAGCCTTGTCTGTTAATCCAGGTTAAATTATCTTTACTTGTTAATAAAAATCAAGTACATGAATCTGACAAAGTAGAACTACGTGACCGGACCCGGCGGGATGCCTCTCCCCACCGGCCGGCTGATCGATGTCCGGGCGCTGGGCGAACCGCTGTTCATCGCCGAGGAAAATCGGACCGATCTCTATGGATTCGTGCAGGACGAGTGGCGGTTCGCGCCGGACTGGACCCTGACGGCCGGCGTTCGCGTCGATCGTTACTCGGACTTCGGCACCACCGTCAATCCCCGGCTGGCGCTGGTCGGGAACCTGTCGCCCAGCCTGACCGCGAAGCTGCTGTACGGGCGGGCCTTCCGCGCCCCAATATCGTTCGGCATAATAATTGCTTTTGTTGAAAACCGTGACTTTTCAAGCCTTAATCGAGTCGTTGCTGGGATCCCCAATCGCTGCCTCCCTTGGGAACATGGCGTTCCGGAGCTCCAACCGAGCGGGGAAGCCGGCGCTGCTGGGGAGCGACTCTATCCAACCCCCTGAACAACCCTTCGCTAGATGGAGGTGGTAACCACATGGTGACTATTTTAGAAACGATGGTTCAACCGCTGCTGCCCTTACTCAAAGAAGAAGGGAGTCGATTGAAAGATGATGCACAAATTTATAAGCTATCGCTGTACTATTTTACGTTCAGTCTGATTTATGCGGTGATCAAGCAAATCCAGTCTATTCGTTTATTGATCACGGAAATAAAGACGAACCCTGAGGTAAAAACATTAAATTTTGTATTAGCCTCACCGTCCATGTATTCTGAAGCTTTTTCCCGCTATAAGCCACAGGTATTTCAGCGCATTTTGATCCGGTTGCTGGAGACGATCAGGATCGACGATCTTCCTGAAATTAAGACGCTCGGACGTTTTATTTTGTTTGATGGCTCGCTATTTCTGGCTTTTAAAACCATGGCATGGGCGGTGTATAGCACAAAATGCCAAGCGGTAAAGCTGCATTTAGCGTACGAACTCAATCGGATGATTCCGGTGCAGTTTATCAGTACCGCCGCGAATTATTCGGAACGGAAAGCGTTGCTGGCGCTACTCGAAGCCGGGGTGACCTACATTACCGACCGGGGTTATCTGGCCTTCAATATTTTTCAGCAGATTACCGCCCATCACGCCTTTTTCATCATCCGTATTCGCTATAATATTAAAGCCACGGTTCAAACCGTACGGGAGGTCCACCTTCCCGAAGCGTGGAACTGCTTTCTCTCAGAGGTCACCGACACCTTGGTGATTTTCTCGGGTGATCCATCGAAACAGACTTACCGTTTAGTGTGTTTTGTGGTTTTGGGTGAACTGTATCGGATTACTACCAATCGTTTCGACTTGAAAACCAGTGAAATTATTATGCTGTATGCTTATCGCTGGCAAGTGGAACTGTTTTTTCGATGCATTAAACGGACTTTTAATGCGCTCCATTTATGGAGTCATGAAGCCAATGGTCTTCAAATTCAGTTCTATATTTATCTCATCGCTTATGTTCTTTCAATTCATTTCAAGCAAACACTGATTCGGCAAAAGAAAGAAGAAATACTGAGCCAACAGCCGTCGATCAATTCCTCCGCACGCCCCAAACCCTCCTCGCACCATCAGCATTCAAGGCTGCCGGGGTGTGGCTTGGTTTCTTTGCTGGGAGCAAGCCTTAAACAGCTATGGAAAATTTCTGTCCACTGGTTAGCCTGCATTAAGAATTTATTATTTTACCCGATGACCAACGAATATCGAGACATCATTTTATCTATTCAATAAACGTGCCGAACGATATTGTCCGCGCCCCT
>CAVQSJ010000002.1:0-10857 GCA_963715845.1 uncultured Gammaproteobacteria bacterium
TAATCGCGTTGCGCGTAAAAGGGAATCAAGTATTTCAACCCGCGCAAGTCACGGCTCTGTACCGTCACGCGTGTCGGCGGTGGCTCGGCCCGTATCTGCTGGCAGATCTGGCCGGCGATCCGGTTCTGGAGCCCACCGCCGGCCGCTGGACAAGGGGGCAGCGGCGGCGGCAAGTCAACCGTTTCCGCCGGCGGGGTTTCCTCGGCCTTGGTAGCGGGATCGGGCTCGACATCCTCCTGAGCCTCGGGTACTTGGCCAGCCCGCAGACTGGCGACTACCGTGGACGTGGCCGGTTCGGCCGTGCCACCGGCGGCGACACCCTGAATTCCGGGCGTCTGGCCACTGACGACTTGCGCCTCCACCGACACAGCGTTAAGCGCGCAGGCGCTCAATAGCGTGCAAAACCAGATGGGGAAAACGATCCGCTTGGACATGGCAACGACCAACCTAAGGCTCTGAGACCAGTTGCAGTTTCGTATCAGCATACCAACAAAGTATCATAAAAGCCACTAATTTGGCCGTCTAAAACAACAAAAATGCCGACCAACTTAATCTGTTAGATCGGGAGATCAGCCGATGATTCCAGGACTACCAGTGTGAAACCTCCCGTAATTCCAGCAGAATTTCGTTCAGCGGCGCGCCGACGCTATCCACGATGCAGACCAGATTGCCGACGCCGCACACCGACTGCGTGGCTCCCCGAACGACCCAGCCGCGTGGCGGGGTCCACCCCCTCATGTTGGTGAACATCGCCAGTTGATCGGCGTTGCCCTGGGTCATGCGCCGGTAATCATGCGCGAATTGTGCCAGCCGGCCCATATCGTTGTGGCTCATCAAACCATAACCTTCGATCAGATAGCCGTCGTCACGGAAATGGCAGACCACGTTGACCCCGTCCAACGCCAGTAACCGTCGGATCATGCTCATTGGACCGGCTCCTGACTTTCCAGAATCGCAAACGCCGCCTCGTAGTCGGCCTTTTCATTGGCCAGCACGACGCCCATGAATGGCGGCAGACTGAATTTGCCGGCTTGCTTGTATTGTTCTCGGTGCAGGCCGCTAACCACGACAGACCAATCAAAACCGATCAGCGTGAATTCCTGGACCGGATAGAACCCCTTCATGGCGGTCACCTTCTCCCAGCCGCGCGCCTGCATGGTGGCGATGCTTATGTTCGCCGAGCACATATGGGCCAACAGATCGAGTATCGATTCGTTGATTCGGTCGGGATAGGCGATTCGTTGCTCCAGCAGTTCGCCGCTGCCCCGGAATTCGAAGGCTGCCATCGCTCCAGGCAATTTCATCAATTCATCGAGTGTCGTCATGGGTCGCTTCTCCTCATCCCTTCAATGGGGAATGAATTTGAGTTTAGACCAAGTCGGCGGAAACATTGGCCAACCCCTGGCGCATGAACCCGACGATGTCGTTGATCGAACCCTTGCTGTTATCGAGCAGGCAAAATACATTTGCTATCACGCACACGGTGTAGTCAGGACCATGCACCATCCACCCGCGCGGCGGCTGCAAACCGCTGCGCGGCTGGAAGGCTTCCAGCATCCTGCCTTCCATGTTGACGCCCATGGTGGTGGCGCGACACATGATGGAAGCCATGCGGGCATAGTCCTCGGTCAGGGCGCCTCGATAGGAAAACCGGTCGCCCCGGTAGGCGTATTCGCCAGCGGCGATAACGCCGGGCTTGGCCAGCAAATCGGTCACAATGCTCATCTGGTGATGTCCTCGGGTGGTGGCTGGCGTATGATGTAGCTCAGCGAGCGGCAGGACCGGGAGCCGATCCAAACCTAACACATTTTGCTCAAACCATAGTCAAAGCACTTCGAAAATGCACGCGGCGTTGCAACTTATCGAGCAATCAACCGAAAACCGTCCGCCGTTTTGATCGAACCGTGACCCAACCCCTCCCTTCGTGCGCGACGGACGTGCTGACCGCCCTGCCTATCGAACCGACACTGCCGGAAATTTGCGCAGCGTTGCGCCAGGTTACCACCCTCGCCTTACAAGCGCCGCCGGGCGCCGGCAAGACCACCCGCGTACCGCTGGCGCTCCTGGACGAGCCGTGGCTGACCGGACGCTCCATCCTGCTGCTGGAGCCGCGCCGGCTGGCGGCCCGGGCGGCGGCGGCGCGCATGGCCAGTCTGCTGGGCGAACCCGTCGGCCAAACCGTGGGCTACCACATCCGCTTCGACCACCAGGTATCGCGCCGGACCCGGATCGAGGTGTTGACTGAGGGCATTCTAACCCGCCGCCTGCAAGGCGACCCGGCGTTGGAGGGGGTGGGACTGGTCATTTTCGACGAATTCCACGAACGCAGCCTGCACGCCGACCTGGCCCTGACCCTGTGCCTGGACAGCCAGCGGGGCTTGCGCGATGACCTGCGCCTGCTGGTGATGTCGGCAACCCTGGACGGCGTGGCGGTCGCCCGGTCACTCGGGAACGCCCCCATCATCACCAGCGAAGGCCGCGCCTATCCGGTGACCCGGCATTATCTGCCGCGCGATCCCGACGGTATCGATCTCAACGTGGCGGTCCGTACCGTATTGGTCGCATTGAGCCAACACGGCGGCGATCTCCTGGTGTTTCTGCCGGGCGGCGGCGAAATCCGCCAGACTCTGCGCCGGCTGGAAGTGGAGCCGGCCTGCGCCGGCCTGCTCTTGCTGCCGCTGTACGGCGATTTGCCCAACACCGAGCAGCAGCGCGCCATTCAGCTCGATCCCGACGGCCGGCGCAAGATCGTGCTGGCGACACCCATCGCCGAAACCAGCCTGACCATCGAAGGCGTAAGCGTGGTGGTGGATTCCGGCTGGACCCGCGTCCCGCGTTTCGATCCGCGCAACGGTCTGGGCCGGCTGGAAACCGTGCGGGTTTCCGCCGATACCGCCGAACAGCGCGCCGGTCGCGCTGGCCGGTTGGGACCCGGCATCTGTTACCGGTTGTGGAGCGAAGCCACCCAGAGCCGGTTGCGACCGCGACGCGTTCCGGAAATTCTCGACGCCGACCTGGCACCGCTGGCGTTGGAACTGGCGCAGTGGGGTGTCACTGATGCCGCTACTCTGACTTGGCTCGACCCGCCGCCGCCCGGCGCACTCGCACAGGCGCGTGATCTGCTGACCGACCTGGAGGCGCTGGACGATCAAGGTCGCATCACCCCGACCGGGCAGGATTTGGCCGAACTGCCGACCCATCCGCGGCTGGCGCATCTGCTGCGAGGCGGCGCGGCCCTCGGCTTGGGTGGACTGGCCGCCGATCTGGCCGCCCTGCTGGACGAGCGCGACCTGCTGCGCGGCGAGCACACTTTCGGCAGCGATGTCGCGGTGCGACTGGAAGCCTTGCGATCATTCCGCCGCGACGGTCGCGACGGTGCGCGTCGCTGGCAGGCCGATCCCATCGCCTGTGCCCGTGCTGATCAAGCGGCGCGACGCTGGCGGCAACTGCTGAAGCTTGCGGGCGATGAGGAATCGCCGCTGGAATCCATGACGGTCGGTTTGCTGCTGGCGCTGGCTTATCCCGACCGGGTGGCGCGACGGCGCGACGGCGGCGCGGACCGCTATCTGCTCGCCAACGGTCGCGGAGCAAGATTGGAGACCGGCGATCCGTTGCTGAATCGCGACTGGTTGGTGGCGGCGCAACTGGACGCTGGCGCCAGCGAGGGCCGGATCTGGCTGGCCGCGTCGGTTGATCCGACCGAGCTGGAGAAGCATCTCGCCGCACGCGTCAGAGCCGTTCAGGAAGTGATCTGGAACGAGCGGCAGGCGGCGGTGATCGCCCGCAGGGAGCGGCGGTTGGGCGCGCTGGTGTTGAGCGGGGGACCGCTGGCCGATGCAGATCCGGAATTATTACGGCGGGCGATGTTGACAGGCGCGCGCCAACTGGGTCTCGACAGCCTGCCGTGGACCCGCGATCTGCGCGATTGGCAGGCACGTGTGCTGTCGCTGCGGCACTGGTTCCCGGCAGACGGCTGGCCGGACCTGTCCGACGTCTGGCTCGCCGGCCATCTGGATGACTGGTTGGAACCGTGGCTGGATGGCATCAACCGGCGCGAGCATTTGCAGCGGCTGGATTTGGCGGCGGCATTGCACGGTCTGGTCGATGGTCGCTTGCGGGCGCGACTGAACGAACTGGCGCCCACCCAACTGCTCGTACCCAGCGGGTCGCGTCTGCGGTTGCAATACGTGCCGGGCGAGTCGCCGGTGCTGGCGGTGAAATTGCAGGAACTGTTCGGGCTGGTCGATACGCCGTGCATCGCCGACGGCCGGATTCCGATCACCCTCCATTTGCTGTCGCCGGCCCAGCGACCGATTCAGGTAACGCAGGATCTACGCGGGTTCTGGGAACGGACCTACGCCGAGATCAGGAAGGAGTTAAAGGGCCGCTATCCCAAGCATCCCTGGCCGGACGATCCCTGGACCGCGACGCCGACTCGCCGGACGCAAGCAGCCCGAAGGACCGGCGCCGGCTGAGCGGACCAGTTCACGGAATCCGTTCGGTCGCCTGTCCGGGGTCAGTGACCGAAATCACGCCGAGCCAAGTGCGCATCAGCGTAGACGTGTTATTGAGCGCCGGCACATTACCCAACTGCACGGTCGGTGACCCCACCATCCACGACCTCGGCGTGAAGTGGCTAACTTATGGCGCAACGAATGTGAGAGAGCGGAGAGCAAACTGTGTACGTCGCCCTTCAACATCTGCATGTAACCACTGTCGTGTTAAGTATTAGCCTGTTCGCGCTGCGCGGCGGCTGGATGCTGGCGGACTCGCCCCAATTGCAACGGCGCTGGGTCCGAATCGTACCGCACGTGATCGATACCATACTGCTGGCGAGCGCCATCGGCCTGATCGCGATCCTGCACCAATATCCATTCGTACACGGCTGGCTGACCGCCAAGGTGTTGGGATTGACGGTCTACATCATCCTCGGCAGCATCGCCCTCCAGCGTGGATCGACCAAGACGATTCGGGCGACGGCCTGGATCGCGGCTTTGACGGTGTTTGGCTACATCGTCAGCGTCGCCGTGACGCGTTCCCCGCGGGGCTTCCTGTCATGGTGGTGAGCGTAATCAGGGCGACGGCCAACGCCGATAGCGCTTGGCATACTCGGCGGAGAGTTGTTGACCTTCCAGCACTTGTTCCGGAGTCAGGATCTCGACCAGCCGATCACGGTTGAAACGAGCCTTGGCGTTTCCGTTCGCTGCCGCCAAGTCGTACCAGGCATAGGCAGCCACGGAATTCTGGGGTATGCCCTGCCCGCTCGCGTACAGGACCCCGAGGTTGTTTTGGGCGACGGTGTGTCCTTGTGCGGCGGCCAGCAAATACCAGCGAGCGGCATCGGTGCGATTTTCGATTACGCCCAAACCGTTTTCGTAAAGCACGCCCAGGTTAAACTGGGCTTCCGCCTGCCCCTGGTCCGCCGCTTGCCGGTACCAGCGAGCGGCTTCGGCATAGTTCCGCGCGAGACCCAGACCGTCAGCATACAGCACCGCCAGGTTGAACTGAGCCCTGGCATGTCCCTGTTCGGCGGCCCGCCGATACCAGTCGGCGGCTTGGGCATAATCGCGCTCGATCCCCAACCCACCGTCGTACAGCACGCCCAGATTGAATTGCGCTTCCGCCTGACCCCGCTCCGCCAGCGGCCGCCATTCCGCCAGGGCGGCTCGATAGTCGCCCCTGGCAAACGCCATCATGCCGACCAAATAATCCGCCTGGCCCGGCGTCGCCACCCCCAGCAAACCCGCCAAAACCAGTGCGATGTGCCATGCCGCCAAGGATACCCAGCATCGACGGGTCAGTCCGTTTTCTCTCAACCCACGAGAGCGGAGAGAAACCGTTGACCTCTCACCCTCACCCAAGGGGTGAGGAGACATGACCGCTCGAGCCCGTTCACACAAAGACATTGCATTTAACAGGTGCGTAACAGACCGCTCCTGGTTCCTGGTACGGCTGGTTAATATTTGAACAGCACGCGCAGCATGTTTTCCCTGGCCAGGCGGTTGACCTGGCCGTAGCAATCGGCCCCCCATTCAGCCAGCCCTCGGCTATCGTCCACCATCCGATGGCCCACGAAGCTCAGGACAGCGAATTGGCTATCGGTGAATTCGTGCAAACTATGTGGATCGGTCACCTTGAGCGCGACCTTGGCTTGCGCCAGACCCAAATCCACGTAAGCCCTCAGACTATCCAAACGGAGCGCGACCCATTTCTCCAACTGCCCGACTATCATCTGATTGGCCCTCGTCAACGATGTGACCCAGGGTTTGATCGGCTCAAAAATCACAGCAGGCATCTCGTTCATGACATTCTCCTGATCAGGTATTGGAAATAGACCAAGTATAGCAAAAAATGTTGCATCGCGACAAAAATCCCGCCAAAAACCATGAAGTATTTGAGCTAAATAGATATAATGACCCTGGCTCGACCGGCACGACTCCATGCCGTCGCACCGTATCGGTTCGTACAACTCAGGGATAACCAAAATGCCTATCGGTACCACCATCACTGAATTCATCATCGAAGAACAACGGCAAATCAAGGGCGTTTCGGGCGATTTCACCGCCTTGATCAACGACGTCGTGATCGCCTGCAAGGCCATCTCCAGCGCCGTCCGCTACGGCAGCCTGGTGGGCGTGCTCGGCACCGCCGACACCGAGAACATTCAGGGCGAGACCCAGAAAAAGCTGGATGTCATTTCCAACAACCTGTTCATCAAGCGCAACGAATGGGCTGGCCACGTCGCCGCCATGGCCTCCGAGGAGATGAACGACGTTTATCACTTGCCTGCTCAGTATCCGCGTGGCAAGTACCTGCTGATCTTCGACCCGCTGGACGGTTCCTCCAACACCGACGTCAACGGCGCGGTCGGCACTATCTTTTCGATCCTGCGTCGCCCCAAGGACGCTGAGGGCGAGCCCACCGAGGATGACTTCATGCAACCCGGCGACCGGCAGGTTTGCGCCGGCTACGCCCTGTACGGGCCGTCCTCGATGATGGTGCTGACCACCGGTCACGGCGTCAACGGCTTCACCCTGGACCAGCGCATCGGCGAGTACATCCTGACCAATCCCAACATGAAGATCCCCGAAGACACTCAGGAGTTCTCCATCAACTCCGCCTACATGCGCTTCTGGGATCCGCCGGTGCGGCGCTACATCGACGAATGCCTGGCCGGCAAGGAAGGCCCGCGGCGCAAGGACTTCAACATGCGCTGGGCCGGAGCGATGATCGCCGACGTCCATCGGGTGCTGTGCCAGGGCGGCGTATTCCTGTATCCGGCCGACCGCAAGCTGCGTTCAAAAAACCAGGAAGGCAAACTACGCTTGATGTATGAAGCCAATCCGATCGGCTTCATCGTCGAACAGGCCGGTGGACTGGCTACCACCGGCACTCAGCGGATCATGGAACTGCAACCGACCAACCTGCACCAGCGTTGCCCGGTGATCATGGGTTCCAAGAACGAGGTCGAGCGGGTTATCTCCTACCATCTCGACGCCCAGTGACCCTGTAGCCAACTTCGTTTTTGCCGACAGCGGCTCCGTCGTACCTTCGGCAACTCAAGACAGGGCCACCAAACCATTGGGGGCGGCGCGAGAGACGGTACTCTCGTGCTTTCGCCCCCTTGTCGTGTCAGCCGTACTACTATTTGCTTGCATCCCATGCTTATGGCTAACTGTCTGCAGTGATTTGTCAGCACCGCGAGAAGATTATTGCCATGGAACCGAAACCCGCCCGCGTAGAACCCCTCACCGGCAAACTCCAACGCATCGAGGATTTGGCCGAAAAACTGGTTTACATCAAATGGAGTCGGGAATTCTTCGTACTGTTGCAGCGCGCGACTCAAGACATCTTGAACCTGGCCCGCCCACGGCCCGAGTGTCAAAAAATCGTAGTACTGGCCGAACGGCTCGATCAGCAGGTCAGCGAGTGCCTGGATAAGGGCGAATTGCCCAAGGGCGCGCAACGGGAGCGCCTGATCGCCATCGTGGACGCGCTCTGCCGGGCGACACCGACACTCGAAGGCGGTCCGACCCCCACCGCCGAAACGGGCTCTCATCGACCGGGCGAAACACTCACCACCCCCTTGTTTTCCAAATGGGAGAAGGGCGAATGGTCGCCTTTGGCAACCGACGGGCAAACAGCCACGGATCTGCCACTGTGGCTGGTGGCGCCGGAATCCATGCGCGAACTGGCGCGCAAGCTCGAACAACGGGGTGGCTTTCAGGCTCGGCTTTGCGCCGGCTTGAACGAAGTCCGCAAGCTGTTGGCCGAGTCCCAGCAACCCGCTGCCCTCATCATCGACCTGGATTACGCCGCCGACAAACAGACAGATCCACAACAGATCGCCGCCCTGCGGCAGTTGCTGGCCCCGGACATACCGCTCCTGTTCCTGGCCGACCGCGGCGACATCACCGCCCGGCTCGATGCGGTCGAAGCCGGTGGGGCCGGCTATTTCATCAAGCCGGTGGATATTCCGCTGCTGTTGGAAGCGCTGGACGAACGGGTGTTGAAAAAGCGCGATCACCACATCCTGATCGTCGACGACTCTCTGCCCGCTGCCCGCGAAATCGCTCGCTGGCTGGACAGCCGGGGGATGGCGACGCAAGTACTCGCCCAGCCTCTCCAGATCCTGCAGGCGCTCCGCAACTTCCAGCCCAGCCTGTTGATCATGAGTCTGGACCTGAAGGAAACCGACGGGCTGGTGCTGGCCCAGGCCATCCAGCAGCACGAGCTGTTCCGGGAAATGCCCCTGATTCTGCTGTCGGAGCAAACCGACATCGGCCGGCGGTTGTCCGTCGCGGGTCTGAGCGGGGAGGCGCTGCTGGGCAAGCCCCTGAATCCGGAACTGTTGTTCGCGGCCGTCGCCAAACGGTTGCGCCAGGGACACGGCTTGTACCGCAAGCTCAGCCAGCTCAGCAATCGGGATACGGTGAGCGGCCTGTACAACCGGCCGTACTTCCTCGCCCACCTGGAACGGGCGCTGGTCGCCACCGCGGCCAACGCCCAAGCCGTGGCCGTCATGCTGATCACGCTGGATAACCTGCGCATTTTCGAAAGCCTCGATGTGGCGGCGGCCGACGAAATCGTCGAACAGGCCGCCAAGCGCCTGCAAGCCACCCTGGGAGCCGATCCGATCGCCGCCCGGTTCGGGGACGCCGTTTTCACGATCCTGCTGGGTTTCAGCAGTCAGGAAGCGTTGCTCGCCACGGCGCGTGCCGTGCAAGCGAGCCTGGAAACCGACCCCTACCGGCTGAACGGCGGCGACATCCAACTGCGCACCAGCATTGGCATCAGCATCAGCATCGCCAGCCCCGCCCTGCAGGAAGCCGCCCTGCTGATCCAGCAAGCCGATCTGGCCTGCGGCATGGCGCGGGACAGCAAGGACATCCGAATTCATGTTCAGCACAGCCAGGGCGCCGAACAGGATGCGGACAATCCGCGGCAGCGGAAGCTGCTGGAGGAAATTCGCGAGGCGGTGCAACAGCAGCGCTTGAACCTACTGTTCCAGCCGATCGTCAGCCTGCGCGGCGATACCACCGAGCGCTACGAAGTCCTGTTGCGGATGCGTAATCACGAAGGCTGGGAACTGCTGCCGGAGACCGTGTTCAGCCTGGTCAAGCGCCATCGGATCGGCATGGTGCTCGACCGCTGGGTCATCGCGCACTCCATTCGGATGCTGCGCGAGCGGCGCGCGCGCGGTCAGTCGGCGATCCTGTTCATCAATATCTCCCCCACGATTCTGCGGGACGATGAGTTATTTAACTGGCTGAAGAGCGGCCTGCACAAAACCGAGGTGCCAGCCGCCAATCTGGTATTCGAAATCGCGGAAACCACCGCCGAAGTGAACAAACAGACCCTGTTGCCGTTCCTGCGGCGGCTAAAGGAACTGGGTTGCGGGCTCTCCCTGGATCATTTCAGCGGCCACGAACGGGCGCAGGCACTTATTCAACTTCTACAAGTCGATTATGTCAAGCTGGACACCCGACTCGCCCAGGACCTGCTCAACGATAAGATCCGCCAGCAGGAACTCGGCCAATTGGCCCGCGGCTTGGCCACCCTGGGCGTGACCACCATCCTCACCGGCATCGAGGACGCCGCGACCCTGCCGCTGCTGTGGTCGTGCGGTATCGATTACGTGCAGGGTTTTCTTCTGCAGCGCCCGCATACCGATATGAGCTACGACTTCGCGCACATCGTGCTGTAGGCGATGCGGGTCGAACCGGCGACGGGGCTGCTCGACGCGGCGTGGTATCGGCCCTCGCCCAACTGCGATGACCGGCCAGCGGATTTGCCGGTGGACCTGATCGTCGTCCACGGCATCAGCCTGCCGCCCGGCGAATTCGGCGGACCGTGGATCGACGCGCTGTTTACCAACACGTTGACGCCGGCCGCGCACCCTTATTTCCAGACCATTGCCGGGTTGCGGGTGTCGGCGCATTTGCTGATCCGCCGGAATGGCGGGCTGGTGCAGTACGTGCCGTTTCACCGGCGGGCCTGGCACGCTGGCGCGTCGGTTTACGCCGGCCGCCACCGTTGCAACGATTTCAGCGTCGGGATCGAACTGGAAGGCGCCGACCATCTGCCCTACGACGACCGCCAGTATTCACGGCTGGCGGCGGTCGTCGCCGCCCTGCGGACCGCCTATCCCGCGATTCAACCCGACCGGCTGGTCGGCCATTCCGACATCGCGCCGGGCCGCAAAACCGATCCGGGTCCCGCGTTTGACTGGACGCGGCTGCGCCAGTTGCTGGGGGACAGCCCCGCTAGATGACGCAGGCGGGATCGAGGCTATCGTCCGCTGGCGGTTCCCGCCGAACCTCTCCACCGTCCAGCAGTATCGCCGCCTGCTCCGCC
>CAVQSJ010000003.1:0-7192 GCA_963715845.1 uncultured Gammaproteobacteria bacterium
GCAGCCAGGCAGCCCGCCGGGTTGGAGTCAGCCTTTCAACATTAGGGGCTGGAGATAGGCAACGTAGACTGCCGCGAAAATAGCCGTGGTGATCACGCCGCTAATGTTGGCGCCTAATGCTTGTGGAAGGATAATAACGCCAGGCCCGACCGATTTCTGCGCGACCTTGGCGGTGGTGGGTACGCAACTTACCCCGGCAATGCCGATGACCGGGTTGTACTTCTTGCCTGACCAGTAGTACATCGCATAACCGCCCAGAATTCCGCCGATGCCGGAAATGAGCAGCGCGAGAATGCCCAGCACCAGCAGTTTCAGAACCACCGGATTCAAGATCGTGTTGGCCTCGCACAAGATACCCAACAGCAACCCCAGAAAGAAGGTCGCGCCGTACAGCACCGTGTTGGAGAACAGCTCGTAGAAATTTGGCAGGTCGCTTTCACGAATGACCACTCCAAGGAACAGCGACAGCAGCAGCGGCGAGGCTACCGGGAACAGCAGGCTCAGCAACACACAGGCGATCACCGCAAATACCAGTTTTTCGTTCGGGGTGATCGTCCGGGTCTTCTCCATGGGCATCGGTAGCGCCCGGAGCTTTTCGGGTACCATCAGCTTGATCAGGTACGGATAACCGCCGTAGGTCAGCCCCAGGTACAGATAGGCCACCACCGTGATGGGTACGAACAGTTCCTTCGCCAGCGTCAGCGAGGTGAACAACACCATCGGACCGTCGGCGCCACCGATGGTCGCTACCGCCGCCGCCTGCCCCGGATTCAGTCCCATCGCCACCGCAATGGGATACACCAGGGCGGTGCCCAACTCCGCAAACAGGGCAATAATCATGCTCTGGAACGGCCGGGCCATCACAAAGCCCACGTCCAGCAGGGTGCCGATACCCATGAATACAAAGCAGGCGATCAAACCGTTGCTGAACATGAAGGTGTAAATTGGCTGCAACCAGTTGATTTGCAGGATGTTCATCAGCGCATCGGTGTCTTGCGCCAACGGTGCGACCATCAGCGTACCGGCTACCTGCTGGCCGCTAACCGCCATACCGGTCGCCGGATCGTAGGTATAGAAAAACATCACGCCGGCGTTGACCGTCGCCATGCCCAGACCCATCGGGATCATCAGCAGGGCTTCCAGTACCCCCTTGCGCCCCAGATAGAGCAGCAAGATTCCCAACACGATCAGGAACACCCGGCCGAAGGCAATTTTGGGATCGGTGGAGAACCCTTGGACCAGGGTGTTGATCCCCTGGAATAGGTCGAGAAAGTTCAGGGATTCCATAATGGAACGCTCCCGGCGATTAGCCGATGGTCAGCAGCACCTGCCCGGCATCCACCGGATCACCCGGCTTGACCGCGATGCTGATGACTTTGCCGCCACGGCGGGCGACGACGTGAGTGACCATCTTCATGGCTTCCAGGGAGACCAGTTTGTCGCCTTCGTTGACCGCCTGGCCGACGCTGACATGGACCGTCTGCACCACGCCGCCCAGCGGCGCGACTTCGTCGCCCGGTCCGGCCGCGCCGACGGGATAAGCTGCGGCCGGCGCGGCGGGTGCCGGGGCCGCCGAAATCGCCGGTTGCGGTGCGCTCAGACTCGCCACGGCCGTGTCCTGATAAATATTCTGGGCGTCGGTGGTAATGTCCTCGACCGTAACGACGTACTGCTTACCTTCGACGGTGATGCGGAATTTCTTCTCCATGGGGTTGTTCTCTCGCAAAAGATGGAAGGAAAAGGGGTTCAAATTTTCAATGCGGCGCGCGCGGCGCGTGCGAGGTGTGGTGGACCGTACGCGCTTCGGCGGTCCAACCGAAGCCGCGGCTGGCCATTTCGATGTGGACGATGCGATGCGCGCCCATCATCGCCGCCACCGCTGCGGTGATAACAGCCAAATGTTCCTGCGGGATGCCGGCGACAGCCGGTTGCGCGGCGGGCGCGGGCTTGGCCGGCGCCTTGGCTTCGGCTTGGGCCGCCTGTCGCGACAGCACCAGGACGATGCCGCGAATGACCACGGCGACCAGCATCGAGATGATGATCACGATGCCGTAGATCACCAACATGTCGCCGATGGCGTCCAGCGTGGTGTAAGTCTTCATTCGATGAATTCCTGTTGGGTTGAGTTCGGCGGACCGATCAGAGCGGGATATCGCCGTGCTTCTTGGCCGGGCGCAGCTCGCGCTTGGTTAGAATCTTGCGCAGCGCCAGGGCGATGGTGGCGCGGGTGTCGGCCGGTTCGATCACGTCGGTGATGTAGCCGCGCGAGGCCGACATGTACGGCGAGGCGAACTTGGCCCGGTATTCCTCCACCAGCTCCTTGGTCTTGGCCTTGCGGTCCTCGGCGGCCTTCAGTTCGCTGCGATACAGGATGTTGACCGCGCCCTCCGCGCCCATCACCGCGATCTCGGCGGTCGGCCAGGCGAACACCATGTCGGCGCCCATCTCTTGGGCGCACATGGCCAGATAGGAGCCGCCGTAAGCCTTGCGCAGGATGATGGTGATCTTCGGCACCGTCGCCGAGGCGTAGGTGTACAGCATCTTGGCGCCGTGGCGGATGATGCCGCCGCGCTCCTGCTCGATGCCGGGCAGGAAGCCGGGCACGTCCACCAGCGTCACCAGCGGAATGTTGAAGGCGTTGCAGAAGCGGATGAAGCGCGCGCCCTTGTCGGACGAGTCGATGTCCATCGCCCCAGCCTTGACCAGCGATTGATTGGCCAGAATGCCGACCACGATGCCCTGAATGCGGGCGAAGCCAATCACGATGTTGCCCGCCCAGCCGGCGTGGACTTCCAGGAACTGGCCGTTGTCCACCAGGCGACTGATAATCGGCTTCACGTCCATCGGTTCCGAAGACGTGTCCGGAATCAGGGCGTTGATCCCCTCGTCCGGAGACAGGTCAAGATCGGGGTAGGGCCGATGTGGCGGGTCCTCGGTGTTGTTGGACGGCATATAACTCAGCAGCGCCTTGGCGATCTGGATCGCGTGGCGGTCGTCCTCGGCGACGAAGTGGACGTTGCCGCTGACGGTGGCGTGCATCATGGCGCTGCCGACTTCGTCCAGGCTGGTTTCCCGCCCGGTGACCGCCTTGATCACCTCCGGCCCGGTGATGAACATGTAGGCGTTCTGCTTGGTCATGATGATGTAGTCCATCAACGCCGGCGAATACGACGCGCCGCCGGCGCAGGGACCGGCAATGATGGCGATCTGCGGCACCACGCCCGACAGCAGCACGTTGTGATAGAACACCTCGCCGTAGCCGGACAGCGCGTCCACCGCTTCCTGGATGCGGGCGCCGGCGGAATCCTTGAACGCGACGACCGGCACGCCGATTTTCAACGCCAGTTGCATCGACTGCACGATCTTCCTGGCGTGCATCTTGCCAAGCGTGCCGCCCATGACGGTGAAGTCCTGACTGAACGCCGCGACGGGCCGTCCGTCGACAAAGCCGGTGCCGACGACCACGCCGTCCGAAGGCAGTTCCTTGTCCGCCAAACCGAAATGCTTGCCGGCGTGCTTGGCGTGGGTGGCGATTTCCTGGAAGGTGTCCGGCTGGAACAGCGCCAGTAGCCGTTCGCGGGCGCCCAACAATCCCTTGGCGTGTCGTTCCTGGAGCTTGTCCTCGCCACCGCCGGCCAGAACCTTGGCGCGACGTTCCCGCAGGATTTCAAGTTGTTTCTCGGAGAGCATGATTCTCACCTCATGATGGTCGTGTCAATTGGCAAACTAACAGTCAACAATTTCCCCCCGACCCACATCCGGGCAACGCGGGTCTGATGGTGTGGTTATATAGGGGGGAACGGCTTGGGCAGCGGGATGGACGGGTGACTGGGCGAATTTCCGCCTATCCCGCGATGACCAGTTCTAGCAAACACTTCGATTAAGGGTAGCCGAAATCCGGTCAAACGCGATAGCCGACAACTTTTATTGCGAAATTACAGGAACAAACCGCGAGCATGTCCCACGGAAAGCCGGAACCCTCGCTCGCGGTTCTGGATCACGAAAGGGGCAGTATGACGACTGGCTCGTCGGTTGGCTCCGTCTCGTCGACCGGGTGTGACGGGGATGTCGCGGCTTCATCCTCCGGGAGGAGTCGAATCAGCTCGCCGCGGCGATGGGAGCGCTTCAACGCTTCCTGGCTGAGAGTACGCCGGGCGCGTTGGCTTTGCGAGGCGGCTCGATGTCTCATGGCCGCAGTGCCTCCGCCGCTTCCCGCAGGGTCTGACTGTTGATGGCGGCGTGATAGTGAGCGCTGAAGTCCGAACCGCGCAGTGCCTTCTTGATCATGCCCTCCAGATTGGGGCGCTTGTCCTCGGGCGCGGCGCCGCTGCCCAAGCCGCCGCCGAACTCGACGATGGTGGTGATGCCGTCGTGGAAAGCGATTTCCAGGTTATCGATCCAGTTGACCGGATGGAACAGTTGGAAGAACAGCCGGGTCTTGATCGCGGTGGGATCGGGATCGTGATAAGCGCCAGAGCAGTTGGACAACACGCGAACGGCGGGCGCGCTCATCGTGGCGGCGTCCAGCACCGGGCGGAAATGCAGGGCGGCGTTGATCATGTAAAAGGTGTGAAAGGCGCCCTCGGTCTTGAGCCGGGTCGGCCGTTTGCGCGGGAAGTGCGCGTGGGCTTCCTCGGTCAGCCGGTCGAGGTCCTCGCCAAGACCACCGATCACGGTTTGATCGGGCAGGTTGCGAGCGGCGGCGACGCAGTAGTGTTTTTCAGCCAGCGGTTGGATGTTGTCGAGGTGCAGCGGGAAAGCCAGCATCTCGCCGTCGCCGTAGGTGCCCATGCACTCGCCCCGCTTTTGCACCAACCTCAGAGCAGTTTCGAAGCTGAGCGCCCCAGCGGCGACCAGAGCACAGTATTCGCCGAGACTGTGGCCGCCGGTCAGGATCGGCTGCACCCGGTTATCGGTCAATTCGCGGAAGATTTCCAGGCAGACCAGCGAGTGAACGAGCAGGGCGGGCTGGGTGTGGCGGGTAAGCCTTAGCTCTTCCTCCGGTCCCTCCAGGCAGAGCTTGACGAGGTCGTAGCCCACGATGTCGTTGGCTTGCTCGTAAAGCCGCTGGGCAACCGGAAAATCCCGCATGAGATCGCTGCCCATGCCGACGTACTGGGAGCCTTGTCCGGGAAACACGAACATGATCTGCTGGTCATGACTCGACACGGCCTGTGCCCTCCTGGGGGATGGTTAGGAAGCGCGCGCAAGGATAGGGTCAAGTGGCGGATAAGGCAAGTTGGGCGAGGCAGGAGTGGTCGGTGGGTAGCCGTTCGATTGTGCTTGATGTGAGTAGATTTTACGGGGTGGCTGCGGCGGCGCGCGGCTGGGGCTAGGGTTTGTGCGTTTTATGTCATTAAAAAGATACAAAACTTGATTCGGAATGCCGGTTCGAGGAAATAGGATAGCAATTTGCTAGTGGTTTTAGGTTGACATAAAAATGCTTCGTGCTATATCAATAAACGAGTGAGGGATACTTCGACTTCCGTCGCACCCATCGGTGGAAACAGCCGATTCAGGAGGAGGTTTAACATGGTCGGGAAATCAGATTCTTTCCTCAAAATGATGGCGCTTATTGCCAGGATCGCCGATTGCGACGCCCCCGTGCTGCTGGAGGGGGAAACCGGCACGGGCAAGGAACTGGTGGCGCGGGCCATCCACTACCAGGGGAACCGGCGCGACCAACCGTTTGTGCCCGTCAACTGCGGCGCCATCCCGGACTTGCTGATCGAAAACGAATTGTTCGGCCACCGCAAGGGGGCTTTCACCGACGCCCGCGGCGACCAGCCGGGGCTGGTCGCTCACGCCCGTTCGGGCACCTTGTTCCTCGACGAAGTGGACGCCCTGTCGCCCAAGGGACAGGTGATCCTGTTACGGTTCCTGCAGGATCAACATTACCGGCCGCTGGGGGACACGCGCGAACGCGCCACCGATGTCCGGATCGTGGCGGCCAGTAACGCGAACCTGACCCAACTGGCCGAGGCCGGTCGGTTCCGGATGGATTTGCTGTACCGGCTGAAGCTTCTGTTCCTGGAGTTGCCGCCACTGCGCGAGCGCCCAGGGGATGCGGTCTTGTTGGCCGAACATTTCGTCCGCGCCTGTAGCGAACGCTTTGGCAAGCCCCTGAAAACCTTCCACCCCGATACGCTCGCGTGGTTTGCAGCGTATCCCTGGCCGGGGAATATCCGCGAGTTGGAAAATTGGGTGTATCGGGAATTCCTGCTTGCCGATGGCCCGGTGATTTATATCAACCGGGTTGATCGGTCCCCAGCGGACCGTAGCCAAGGGGCGGATTGTCGCCGACTGGAGATCGATGAACTCGATTACGCGACCGCCAAGGCCAAGGCGATTGGAAGGTTTTGAGATAGAAATTCCTGGCGAGCGTGCTGGCCAAGGCGAAAGGCAATGTGACCGCGGCGGCTAACCTGGCGGGAACCGAACGGCGCTACTTGGGCAAGCTCATCAAAAAACATGGCCTGAACAAAAACCACTTTCATGCCTGAGCCAGAACATTCAGTCACGTAGCCTTGTACGGTAGGCTTACCTCGCGCCATCTAGTGGGTCATTTTTGACCCACTCCCGGGTCTTGGCTTGTACTCTGCTTATTTCTCAATCTGTTGGGGTTGTTATTCCGGTTTTTGAACGGCTCCCACCGGGTCAACAGCGACCCACCCTCCGCAGCTCCCGAATTAGAAAACAAATCAAATTCAATGTGATAGCCCATTCCGTGAAGTGGCATGGGCCTTGCCCATTCAGTTAAGTGGCAATACCTTTTCATTGCCTGCGAGGTCGTCTCAATGAGTCAGCAAGAAGAGCCCGGTCTGGCCCAGTTGAGCGACGAGATCCTGCGCTATCTACGAGCACATCCCCAAGCGGCGGATACGGTGGACGGGATCGTCGAGTGGTGGCTGCCCCGGCAACGCCACAATGATGCCGTCAATCGAGTCCAGCAGGCTTTGGACGAACTGGTGGCGCGGGGATTGGTGGAACAGATGACGCTGGTGGACGGAACGGTGTTGTATGCGGATCGGATGCAAAAGTCTTTGCGTTGCTGAGAAAGTCCGACAGACTCCCAGAGAACACATACCGCCACGATCATGAGGAGGTAAAGCACTCCGTCTAACTTGCAAGCAGTAACGAACCCCGCCGCCAAGCAGCGGCATCCCGAGCGTTTTTCGTTTGACACCTTTTC
>CAVQSJ010000004.1:0-45101 GCA_963715845.1 uncultured Gammaproteobacteria bacterium
TTCACCGGCCAAATCATCCAATGCGCCTACAAAGTCCACAAAACCCTCGGCTTCGGGTTCCTGGAAAACGTCTATCAGAACGCCTTGTGCATCGAGCTGATCAAAAGCGGCCTGACGGCCATCAAGGAAGCGCCGAATAAAATTTCCTACGACGGTCAGGTGGTCGGTGACTATGCGGCCGTTCTGGTGGAAAACCAGATAATCCTGGAGTTGAAAGCCGTTAAAGACCTTCACCCGGCACACGAAGCACAGTTGGTCGATTACCTGAAAGCCACCGGCCTGGAAGTCGGTCTGTTGATCAACTTCAGCGAGCGTGTGGAGATTAAACGAAAAGTCTTAACTCCGCCGCAGGCGGCTGGAAGTTATGAGAAATCGGGTGCCCGATTTCTTGATATCCTTTTCGTCTTACCGTGTCCATCCGTGTGTCCGGCCCCGCCGGACCCCGTGCCAAAAAATTCTTTTCCCTTCCGTCTTCCCCCTCCCGGAAATTCCGGATAATGATTAAGTAGATAAAACCCTCTGCCGATAAACAGAAAGGATGACAGTCCCCCGGAGTTTCGCGAAAAGGCGCTGATTTTCCTGCCCTTATCCAACCCCCGGGACCGGCCAGGCCATCCACGGTTTAACCACTTGATTTATTTTTACTATTTGTTTATTATGCTGTACCCTGGCCTTGTAGGAATTAACCCAATCTGACTGGAGAAACATTTATCCGGCCTCGGAAGGGCGGTAGCCCGCCCTCCGTCCTCCGTCATTTGCAAAACGCCCCCTGGCGGACAGCCGATTTCTTGAGTTCCGTAATCCCGTATTTTATAATCCAATAATCCGTTTTTCTTAATCCCCTAATCCCTAATCCGGTGATTCCATATGGTAACCGTCTCCTGTATCATCCGTCATCCGGTCTTTATGCCGTCATCCGTCTTCCGTCCTCTGTCATCCGTCATCCGGTCCTTATAAAGCCGTGCCCGAAGGGCCGATAAATTCTTCAGAAATCGGGGTTTCCCGATTTCTGAAGCAACCGTGTCATCCGCGTGTCCGGCCCGCGCCGGCCCGTGCCCAAAAAGTCTTTTTTCTTCAGCAATCGGTCTTTTGATTTCTGGAAGGACCCGTGCCAAAAAAATCCCTTTATCTTTCCCATGAAGCACCAGGAATTCACCGGCCAAATCATCCAATGCGCCTACAAAGTCCACAAAACCCTCGGCTTCGGGTTCCTGGAAAACGTCTATCAGAACGCCTTGTGCATCGAGCTGATCAAAAGCGGCCTGACGGCCATCAAGGAAGCGCCGATAAAAATTTCCTACGACGGTCAGGTGGTCGGTGACTATGCGGCCGATATTCTGGTGGAAAACCAGATAATCCTGGAGTTGAAAGCCGTTAAAGACCTTCACCCGGCACACGAAGCACAGTTGGTCAATTACCTGAAAGCCACCGCCTGGAAGTCGGTCTGTTGATCAACTTCAGCGAGCGTGTGGAGATTAAACGAAAAGTCTTAACTCCGCCGCAGGCGGCTGGAAGTTATCAAGAAATCGAGTACCCGATTTCTTGAGATATCATATGTCTTTAACCGTGTCCATCCGTGTGTCCGGCCCGGCCGGACCCGTGCCAAAAAAATCTTTTCCCTTCCTCTTCCCTTCCCGGAAATTTCGGATAATAATTAAGTAGAAAACCCTCTACCGATAAACAGAAAAGATGACAGTCCCCCGGAGTTTCGTGAAAAGGCGCTGATTTTCCTGCCCTTATCCAACCCACGGGACCAGACCAGGCCATCAACGGTTTAACCACTTGATTTATATTTACTATTGGTTTATTATTCTGTAACCTGGCCTTGTAGGAATTAACCCAATCTGACCGGAGAAACTCTTATCCGGCCTCGGAAGGGCGGTAGCCCGCCCTCCGTCCTCCGTCATTTGCAAAACGCCCCCTGGCGGACAGCCGATCTCTTGAGTTCCGTAATCCCGTATTTTATAATCCAATAATCCGTTTTTCTTAATCCCTTAATCCCTAGATCCGGTGATTCCATATGGTAACCGTCTCCTGTATCATCTGTCATCCGGTCTTTGCCGTCATCCGTCATCCGGCCTTTATGGAGCCGTGCCCGAAGGGCCGATAATTCTTCAGAAATCGGGGTTTCCCGATTTCTGAAGCAACCGTGTCATCCGTGTGTCCGGCCCGTGCCGGACCCGTGCCAAAAAGTTCTTTTCTTCTTCAGAAATCGGTCGTTTGATTTCTGAAGGTCCCGTGCCAAAAAAATCCCTTTATCTTTCCCATGAAGCACCAGGAATTCACCGGCCAAATCATCCAATGCGCCTACAAAGTCCACAAAACCCTCGGCTTCGGGTTCCTGGAAAACGTCTATCAGAACGCCTTGTGCATCGAGCTGATCAAAAGCGGCCTGACGGCCACAAGGAAGCGCCGATAAAAGTTTCCTACGACGGTCAGGTGGTCGGTGACTATGCGGCCGATATTCTGGTGGAAAACCAGATAATCCTGGAGCTCAAATCAATCAAAGACCTTCACCCGGCCCACGAGGCCCAATTGGTCAATTACCTGAAAGCCACCGGCCTGGAAGTCGGTCTGTTGATCAACTTCAGCGAGCGTGTGGAGATCAAACGAAAAGTCTTAACCCCGCCGCAGGCGGCTGGAAGTTATCAAGAAATCGGCTGCCCGATTTCTTGATATGTTTTTCGTCTTACCGTGTCCATCCGTGAAATCCGTGCCAAAAAAGTCTTCTTATGCCTAAAAAAGCCCTAATCACCGGCATCACCGGCCAGGACGGCTCCTACCTGGCCGAGCTCCTGCTCGACAAGGGATACGAGGTCCACGGCATCATCCGGCGCGCCAGTTCCTTCAACACCGGCCGGATCGACCACCTCTACCAGGACCCGCACGATTCCGAGCAAGCGCTTCATCACTCCACTACGGCGACCTGACCGACTCCAGCAACCTGAACCGCATCCTGGAAAGATCCGCCCGACGAGATCTACAACCTGGCCGCCCAGAGCCATGTGCGGGTCTCCTTCGAGAGCCGGAGTACACCGGCGGAGGTGGACGCCATCGGGACGCTGCGGCTCCTGGAAGCCATCCGCGAGACCGGCGCTGCCCACCCGGTTCTACCAGGCGTCGTCCAGCGAGATGTTCGGCAAGGTCCTGGAGATCGCCCCAGAGCGAAGACCACGCCGTTCTACCCCCGCTAGCCCCTACGGCCTGCGCCAAGGTCTACGCCTACTGATCGACGGTGAACTACCGCGAGGCCTACGGCCTGTTCGCCTGCAACGGCATCCTGTTCAACCACGAATCGCCCCGCCGCGGCGAGACCTTCGTCACCCGCAAGATCACCCGGGCCGCGGCCCGCATCAAGCTCGGCCTGCAGGACAAGCTCTACTCGGCAACCTGGACGCCAAGCGCGACTGGGGCTTCGCCGGGGACTACGTCGAGGCCATGTGGCTGATGCTGCAGCAGGACCAGCCCGACGACTACGTGGTCGCCACGGGAGAGACGCACAGTGTCCGGGAGTTCGTGGAGGTGGCTTTCGGGGAACTGGGGATGAAGATTGAATGGCAGGGGGCTGGGCGAGAACGAAAAGGGAATATTGGCTGGCTTGTTTGAGACCGAAGGGGTAACCCGAATGGAGCACCCAGATCCTCGAATAGGTTCGGTCGTTGTTCGAGTTGACCCCGGTTATTACCGACCCACCGAAGTGGATTTCTTGATGGGTCCCAATCCCCGTAAGGCCAAAGAAAAGCTTGGCTGGGAGCCGAAAGTTAAATTCGATGAATTGGCCCGTCTTATGGTCCAAGCCGATCTGGAAAAGAATTTAAAAAAGGGCAAATGATAAGAGAAAAATATTTTCGTTTTCCCTCTGGAGAACCAATTTTCTAAAGATATCGGTCTATTGATTGCTGGAGCATCTGATCTAAAGATTATTTTCCTGATAGTTTCTAAAACAGGAGATGTCCACCCCAAATATTTCAGTTAAGGCGCCATTACGGGGGTTCGCGGGGCAAATTTATCTAAGGTATAGCAAAACAGAAGCTAAGAAGATTAAATAGGAAGCTACATGAAAACCGCATTAATTATAGGTGTTTCAGGCCAGGATGGGTCCTATTGGCGAGACTGCTTCTGGAAAAAGGATACAGGGTGATTGGAACGTCCCGGGATGCTCATTCGGCTTCTTTTAATAATCTCATCCGCTTGGGCATTCGTAACCAAGTGGAAACGGAATCCATGGCTTTAAACGATTTTCGAAGCGTTATCCAGGTGCTTGCTAAAATCGAACCCAATGAGATTTATAACCTTGCCGGTCAAACCTCGGTTGGTTTGTCTTTTGAACAACCCGTAGAAACTTTTGACAGTATAAGCATCGGTATCTCAACCTACTGGAAAGTTTGCGATTTTTGAAACTTCCCGCCCGTCTTTATAATGCCAGTTCCAGTGAATGTTTTGGCAATACCGAAGACCTGGCCGCGGACGAAGACACCCCATTTCGTCCCAGAAGCCCGTACACCGTGGCCAAATCCGCCGCCTTTTGGGCGGTGGCCAATTATCGTGAAGCATATGGCCTTTTTGCCTGTACAGGAATCCTTTTTAACCACGAATCTCCGCTTAGGCCGGAACGATTTGTTACCCAAAAAATTGTAAAAGCTGCCTGCCGGATTGCAAAAGGGGCAAATGAACAATTAAACTTGGGGAATACAGATATCCAACGGGATTGGGGCTGGGCGCCGGAGTACGTGGATGCCATGTGGCGCATGCTGCAACAGGAACAGCCCGACGACTATGTCATCGCTACAGGTGAAACCCACTCTTTGAAGGAATTTGTGAACGCGGTGTTCGATTACCTCGATTTAGACTGGTCGGAACATGTTCAAATCAATTCGGATTTGCTTCGTCCTACTGATATTTTGATCAATAAGGCCAATCCTTCTAAAGCATTGGAAAAGCTTCGTTGGCAAGCACAGTATAAGATGGGTGATATTGTCAAAATGATGGTAGACGTTGAATTGGAAGGAAAAAAATCTGCTGATCAAAATAACCCACTAACCCCAAAACAAGCGCGTTTTTTTAGGCCGCTATCGAAAACAGCGGCCGAGGTAAAAATGTAGGATCTTTGCTCATGGTCCTTCAGGACACCAGAAATTGTAGACATAGGTCTCCTGTCGTATTCATTCGGTGACCCATTTATTTGTTCGATGTTGCGTTGACCTCCTGATTTTTATTGGGCACTACCGGACTGGGTTGAACCGACTACCCGGCCAACCGATGACCCCGGAGGTCCTCGAAGGTTTTTAGAAAGTCCTTCAGATAGCCGTTATAGCCGACAATCCGGTAAACAATCCGGCGGCCGGTTTTCACGATCAGGCAAGGGATCAGCATAAAGGTATTGATGAACCGTTTAAACTCCATCCGTAGAATTTGATGCCGGACGGAGGCGTCAGGGGTCGACATTCCGAGACCTTTGCACAACTCCGCGACAAAAATGTAGGCGCGCCAACCCAAAAAACGCATAACAATTTAAAATCACTTGTAAATTAACCCGAATTGGAGTATAATAGGCCTCAAAAATCAACTCCAATTCGGGGGAGAGAAATGGCTTTTAAGAATTTCAATAGGAATTTGAGTTTTGGTTCCACCCCGTAGGGGCTACACCCCGGAGGGCCGACCTGGAAATGGCTGGGATTTCTTGCCCTGTGGAATAGGCAATCAAGATAGGCCCGGAGATTGGGCTTGTTGATAAACAAAGAAAGGAAATTCATCCCTTGGCTTTATTCCACAGGGTAAAAGAAGACCCGGACCCAGGGCTACTCTGGGGGAGATCGACCGGGTCGTGGATTGGCCTCCGGCTCATAGAGCCTACGGCTCGGAGAGGCACCCATCGAGGAATTACTGCAAAAAGATTATCCGGTCGGGCAATCGACCTGTCTCAAGGGGAATAAAGCCTATCAGCCCCTGGTTTTACTCAAAGCGGCTTTACTGCAGAAGTGGTATGGAATTGATTCCGATCCGGAGTTGGAAAATCAGATTCACCCCGTGGAATAATCATTCGGGATCTGATCTATTCCACGGGGTAAAACGACCGGCTATCCTTCAAACGGTTTATTGGGATACCGCTTCGGCAGTCGGCTCCCTCCGGGCCGTCGGCCCAACGGGCCAGAGGCCGGACCATTCGTTGATCCCCGATTTCGGATTAAGTCAGGTGATCAATGCAGAGATTCTAACTGGAAAATTGTTTACCCCGTGGAATATTCGAATAAGTTATTTCTATTCCACGGGGCAAACAGTTTTCGCGGAAGGGCTATTCGATTGAGGGCGGGATGGCCATCGATGCCCGCTTGGTCAAGTCCGCAGCCCGCCCCAAGAGCAATGAGCGGATCAAGGAGGAGAAACAAAAGCGGGAGACGGCTGAGGGGAATCTGGACCAGACCGGTAAGCCGTTGAAGTTCAAGAGTGATGTGGATTCGAACTGGACAGTTCGAGACGAGGTCCCCTTTTACGGGATGAAAGAACACGCCGCCATCGATGTGGCGAGTGGCTTGATTTTGGCCGATAGGGGGAATGGGTCCGTGCCTCGCCTGAGGCTTCCGAGAGACTAAATGGACCGGGTTTAACAACCACACGATCACCCATAGACAAAAACATAAATATTGGATAGTTATGATCTCCTGAAACTTTAGCCACAGGAGGTCCGCATGGAAGACAAGGAACTGTATGCCGCTCTTTTGGGAATCAGCTATCCCTGGCGCGTAGATAAAGTAGCTCTGGACCTGAAAAAGAACCGCGTCGATGTCTGGATCCAGGAGGTTAAAGGCGTCATCTGGAAGTGCCCCCCATTGTGGAGAAAGAGGTCCACTCCATGACCATGCCCAGGAACGGAGTTGGCGCCACCTGGATACCTGCCAGTGCCAGACCTTCATCCATTGCCGGTTGCCCCGGGTCAACTGCCCGGTGCACGGGGCCCAGCAGGTGCCGGCTTTTTGGGCGGAGCCGGGAGGCCGCTTTACCCTGGCTTTTGAGGGCCGGGGTATCGATACCTTGAAGGAATGTGATATCAGCGGAGCCGAGCGTCTGTTGCAGGTCGGTTGGGACGGAATCTGGGGACTCCTGGAAAGAGCCGTTACCCGTGGGCTGAAACGGAAAGAGCGCCGGATTCCGGAATATCTCACCATCGATGAGAAGTTCTTTGCCAAACGCCACAAATATGAAACGCTGGTCTGTGATTTAGGAAAAGGCACGGTGGCATACGTGGTCGATGACCGGGAGCAGGAGAGCCTGGAAGAATATTACAGCCTGTTTCCAACCGCAGAATGCCAGTCGGTGAAAGCGGTGGCCATGGACATGTGGGAACCCTATCATGGCCGCCACCCGGAAGTGGCTGCCTCAGGCGGATATCGTTTTTGACCGCTTTCATACGGTTCGCCAAGTCACGGAAGAGGTGGACAAAGTGCGCCGCCAGGAGCACAAGCTGCTCCAGGAGCAAAGCGATGAAACGTTGAAGGGTACCCGGCATCTCTGGTTGGCCAATGAGGAGAACGTCCCGGAATGGCGACAGGAGGAATTTGCCGACTTGAGGAAGATCGAGCTGAAGACCGGCCGGGCCTGGGCGATTAAGGAAGCGCTGCGACCTTTTTGGGATTACACCTATCCTAAAAGGGCGGAGACCTTTTTTAATAAATGGTATTACTGGGCTACCCATTCTCGTCTGGGACCTATGGTCAGCGCCGCCAAGACGCTGAAAAATCATCTGCCCAATATTCTGACTTTTTTTAAACACCGGATCACCAACGCGGTGGCCGAGGGGCTCAACAGCAAAATCCAGATGGTCAAACAGATGGCTTGTGGATTTCGAAATCGAGAGCATTTTAAGACAGCTATTTATTTCCGTTGTGGCGGCTTGGATCTTTATCCTTGTCCCAAACCTTATTCCTTATAACCGACTACTATATGTTGGGTCACCCACCCTGAAAGCTGAAGCGGCTAATAAATGAAAGAAATCGTAAAGTGTCAAAGACACTGATTTCAGGTCTGCCGCGTGTAAGTGTGGTTATCCCACTTTACAACAAAGCCATGAGCATTGGAAAGACGTTAGGTAGCGTCAAATAATTAACTTTACAATAAGATAAAACCTATTATACTCTTGGGGCATGAATAGCGAAACGGGCCTAAGAGAAAAATTGTCACAAATTTGGCCTCATCTGAACGAACGATCGCGCCGGATGGTTGCTGCTGCGGAAGCCGTGCAACTCGGCCGAGGAGGCATTTCCCTGGTAAGTCGGGCCAGCGGTTTATCCCGAGTGCTCCTTGGCCTGGTACATGGCGATATCGGCGTTCTTGATCAATTCGGTCACGGTCATGCCGTCATCGGGGTAAAAACTGATGCCGATACTGGCGCCGATGTGGACCTCCTCCCCGGCCGGCAGCACGAACGACTGCTCCAGCAGGCGGATCAGAACTTCGGCAACAGTGGCGGCATCCCCCACCCGCTCCAGATCCTCCAGGATCACCAGAAATTCGTCGCCGCCCAGGCGGCCCAAGGTGTCCTCATCGCGCAACCGGCCGCGCAAGCGCCGCGCCAGGGCGGACAAGAGCGTGTCGCCCGTCGGATGGCCCAGGCTGTCGTTAATGACCTTGAAATTGTCCAGGTCGATGAACAGCACGGCAGCTCGCCGACGATACCGCTCCGCCCGCTCCATCACGTGTTCCAGGCGCGACAACAGCAGGAGCCGGTTGGGCAGTTGGGTGAGGGGGTCGTAGTGGGCCAGGTGCTCCAGGCGTTCTTCCGACTGCTTCAATTGGCTGATGTCGGTCATCACGCCGACGTAGTAGATGGGCAGCCCGTCGCCGTCGCGCACGGTGCTGACGGACAGTAACTGGGGACGAACCTCGCCGTCCTTGCGCCGATTCCAGATTTCCCCCTGCCAGTGCCCGGTCTCCCGGATGCTTTGCCACATGGCCTGGTAGAACATCGAGTCCTGGCGCCCGGACCTGAGCAGGCTGGGGTTGCGTCCCAGTATCTCCTCCTCCTGGTAGCCGGTGATCTCGGTAAAAGCCCGATTGACGCCGAGGATGCGCGGGGTGAGGTCGGTGATGACCACCCCCTCGCGGGTGTTCTCGAACACCGCCGCCATCTGGCGCAGCCGGGCGACGGCGCGCGCCCGCTGCACCGCCAGGCTGGACAGGCGGGCGAATTCGCCGATCCGATCCAGCTCCGCCCGGGTGGGTTCGCTGGGCTCGTCGTGGTAGATGGCGAATATGCCCAGAACCTGGCCGCTCGAATCCTTGAAGGGGATGGACCAACAGGCGCGCAACCCCGCCCGTTCGGCGATCTGGCGGTAGGCGTCCCGATAGGGATGGTCGCGGATGTCGCGAACGATCACCATCTCGCCGGTGGCCGCCGCGGTGCCGCAGGAGCCGTTGCCCACGGCGGGAGCCAGGCCATCCAACGCGGTTGTGTAGAAGTCGGGCAGGCTGGGGGCGGCGCCGGTGTACAGACGGCCGTCGCGGGGATCGCGCACCAGGATGGAAACGCGCATCTCCGGGCGGACCGTCTCCAGGCGGCGAGCGATTTCGTCCAGGAGGGCGTTCAGCTCGCAATCGGCGTTGAGTCCGTCGAGCACGGCGATCCGGGTTTCGCGCAACTGCTCGGTTTCCTTGGCGTCGGTGACCACGCGCCAGGCGCCGGTGACCACTGTTTCCTGCCCTTGGTCTTCGTCCGAAATTCGCCGCTCGTCCTGGATCCAGTGCATGCGGCCCGCCTGGTCGAAAAAGCGGTATTCGTGCGTCAGATGCCTGGTCTCGCGCAGGACCGCCTGGTCGGCCAGGACCCAATCCCGATCGTCGGGATGCACCTGGTTGAGCCACCACTCCGGTCGCAAGGCTTCGGCTTCGCTGAAGCCCAGCAGGCGGTGGATGTTGCTGCTGACCCAGGTGGGAAAGGCGCCGGCATCCGTCAGGCGCAGGGTGTAGAGGATGACCGGGCTGGTGTCCAGCACCTCGGCCAGGCGCTGAGTTGTGCGCCGCAAATTGCCGCGCTCCCGCGCCAGCTCCGCCTGGCGGTGGGCCTTTTCCAGGGTCGGCGGCAACTCGAACAGATAACCGGCGTGCTTGGTGATGTAATCGTCCACCCCCAGGCGGATCGCGTGGGCCGCCACCTCCTCGCTGCCCTGGCCGGTGACGATGACGACCGGGAGGTCCAGCCCGCGCTCGGCGCGCAGCACCTTGACCGCCTCCAGGGCGTCCAGGCCGGGCAGGCGGTAGTCCAGCAGCACCACGTCATAGTCTGGCGGGGTATGGGAATCCATCGGCAACCGGGCCAGCGCTTGTTCGGCGTCGGACACCACGATCAGGCGAATATGGGGGGCATGACGGGCCAGATGGCGGCGGGTGAGGTCGACGTCGGCGGCGCTGTGCTCGGCATACAGTACGCGCAGGGGATGAGCGCGACGGGCCTGACCGTCCTTGAACCGATGGACCGCATCCCGCAGGATCGTCGCCAACCGGCTCCGCGCCGTCCCATCCTTGGCAAGGTAATCGTCGGCGCCCGCTTGCAGGGCGGCCACCGCGGCCGCGTGGTCCCCCGAGCCGGTGAGCATCACCACCGCCACCGACAGGCGTTGCTCCCGGATCCAGGCGAGCAGCTCCAGTCCCGAGCCGTCCGGCAGCTTGATGTCCACCAGGGCGGCGTCCAGCGCCTGCGCGCCGTTCAGACAGACCTTGGCTTCGGCGAGGGTGGCGACTTGGCGGAGTTCCAGGTCCGGCGCCTGGCAAAGCAATTCGCGCCGCACCAGGTCGGCGTCCATCGCGTTGTCTTCCACGTGCAGGACGCGCATGGAGGCTATCGGGGCGGGTGGTTGATCAGACACCAGTACAGCTCGATCTGGGCGGCGACTTCCATGAATTTGTCGAAGTCCACCGGCTTGACGATGTAGGAGTTGGCGTGGAGTTGATAGGCGGTCCGTACGTCCCGGTCCTCGCTGGAGGAGGTCAGCACCACCACCGGCAGGGTGGCGCTCGCCGGCGTCGCGCGCAGTTGACGCAAGACCTCCAGGCCGTCCACCCGCGGCAGTTTCAGGTCGAGCAGGACCACCAGCGGCGGGGTCTCGCCCGCCTCCCAACGGGGAATGAAGTCCAGCGCCTCCTGGCCGTCGCGGGCCACCTGGACGGGATTGGCCAGGTTACGCCGCTTGAAGGCGCGCAGGGTCAGGTCCAGGTCCTGGGGATTGTCTTCCACCAGCAGGATGGGGCGGGGGGAGGATTCGATGATCATCGTGGCAGTTCCAGGTAAAAGGTGGCGCCCTGGCCCGGCGCGCTTTCCGCCCACACCCGGCCGCCCATCCGCCGCGCGGCCTTGCGCACGATGGCCAGACCCACGCCGGTGCCGGGGTAATCCTCGGCCCGCTGCAGGCGCTGGAAAATTTCGAAGATCCGGTCGTGGAAGCGCATGTCGAAGCCGATACCATTGTCCTGAATGGATAGAATAGCCGATGCATCAGTAGGTTTGCCAAGAATCCGCAGCAGTGGCGGATGCCGGTCGCGGGTGAATTTTAGGGCGTTGTCAATCAGGTTGCGCAGCACCAGGGCCAGCCCATCCGGGTCGGCATGGGCGGAGAGCCCTTGAATCCCCACCACCTCGACCTGCATCCCGCGGGATGCGATGTCCGCTTCGCGCTCGGCCAGAACTTTGCCGACCTCCTGCTCCAGGTTCAGCGCCACCGGGTCCAGGCTGCGCCGCTCCATGCGCGAGTAGGCCAGCAGGTCCTCGATGAGCTGATTCATCTGCGCGACGCCCTGACGCACGTTGTGCAGAAAGAAGCGACCCTCCTCGTCCAGCCGGTCGCCGTGGTCCGTCAGGAGCAACTGGCTGTAGCCGTCGATGCCGCGCAGGGGGGTCTTGAGGTCGTGGGAGACGGAGTAGGTGAAGGTTTCCAGTTCCTGGTTGGCGGCGGCCAGCTCGGCGGTGCGCTGGCGCACCCGCTCCTCCAGTTCGGCGTTGGCCCGGTGGATCTCGTTCTCCAGGCGTTTGCGTTCGGTGATGTCTTCGCCGACGGACTGGTAGGCGACGAGGTTACCCTCGGAATCAAACAGGGCACGGTCGATCCAGCGTTGCCAGCGGATTTCACCTTCCGGCGCAATCACTTGATGATCGTAGACGTGTGTCGGCGATTCGAGCGTCAGCGACGCGATGGTTGCCACGACCGCTTTTCTGTCCTCTTCCGGAATCAGGGAAAGAAAGGACGTACCGATCAATTCCTCGGCGGTCTTGCCGAAGTACTGGCAATATGCTTCGTTGACGTAACCGATCTCGCAATCGGGCAGGAACCTGCAAATCAAGAGCGGCGTATCCTCGGCGATGGCCCGATAGCGCTCCTCGCTCTGCCGCTCCGCTTCCCGCAAACGGCGGGTTTCGCTCACGTCGAGAAGCACTCCCTCACCGTGCATTACGGTACCGTCCGCCGCGCGAGTCAGCCAGGTGTGGTCCTCGATCCAAAGCCACTGGCCATCGGCGCGGCGCAGGCGGTATTCCTGGAGGTAGTCGTCCGGTCCGCGGGCGAAATACTCGGCCACCTCGGCCTCGGTGCGCGGACGGTCTTCCGGGTGGATGAGGTCGGCATAGATCAGGCTTCCGGAACGGAATTCCTCGGGTACATAGCCCCACTGAGCAACGTTGTCGCTGACGAAGCTGACCGGCCAGCCGGGCTCGTTGCGCCAGGCGATGGCGATCACCGGGGAATGGTCGATCAGGCTGGCCAACTGCCGCAACTGCGCCTGGCGCTGTTGCAGTTCCGCGGCCATGCGGTCGATGGCCGCGCCGATGGCGGCCAGCTCGTCGCGGCCGGCGAGTCCGGCGCGGGCCTCCATCCGCCCGGCGCCCAGGGCGGCGACAGCGGCGGTGATCTGGGCGGTGCGGCGGAACCACAGTACGTGCAACAGAATGGCCAGGAGAACGGCGGACAACAGGATGATACCCGCCTCGCGCCAAATTTCACCCCGGCCGGCATACAGACGTTCGGCCAAGGGCTGAGTCAGATCCACGCGCAGAAACAGGTGATAACCGGGCACAATGGCGACATGACCCAGGAGAGCCTCCTCTCCCGCGATGACGTGGATGTGGGTGGTTCCCTCGTAGTCACCCTGGGCCTTCTGGATGGCTTGCCGCAGGGTCGGGGATTCACCTTCCAGGATCTCCGCCAGCGGTCGCCCTACCTGCAAGCGCGACAGGGCGGCCTGGATACGGCCCTCTCCATCCGCCAGCCAGGCGTGAGTGATGCCCGAATACAGACCCAGGCCGGACACCAGACGGCGCGCCTGCAGGTGATTGCCCTGGCCCAGTTGCACTTCCAGGCGCGTCTGTTCCACGGCCATACGTTCCATCAGGCGCCGCCGTTCCTGCAGACCCACGTCTTCCCGGTATTCGCGCACTTGCAAGATGGAGATGACCGCCGCGCCCACCAGGGCCAACAGCGCGAGCAGCAGGGGCGCGAGCCAGCGTGCCGGCAGGGCGAACCACGGTTTCCAGGTCATGGCCCTTCCTCCGCGGCGGTACTGGCCTGCGTGGCGGGCCGGGCATCCAGCAGGGCGCCCCAATCCGGGGAGCGGCCGATCAATCCGAGCCGGTGCAGGGTTTCCGCGACGCCCGCTCCAACCCGCGTCAGCTCCGGCGACGGCCCGGAGAGCAGGCGGACGCTGTCCCTCAGGCCAGTCAGGGTCAGTCCCCCCAAGGTGGTGCGATATTCCTCGGGGGTCAATTCCACCCCGGGGGCCAACCGTTCGGCGGCGCTCTCGTCCGCCAGCAGGGCGCGGCGGGCGCGCTCCCAGCCGGCCAACAATGCCACCCACTCGGTCAGGCGCGGCTCCAGGACGTCGGCGCGCGCCACCAGGACATCCACGATCTCGCCGGACATGGCGCGACTGTCGAAAATCACCTGAAAATTCCGGGCGGCGAGCCAGCTTTTCATCGGTTCGAAGGTGATCACCGCGTCGGCGCGTCCGCTGGCCAGGGCGGAGCCGTGCTGCGCCGCCTCCACCTGAATCAGACGCACGTCGTCGCGGGAGAGTCCCCCGGCCCGCAGCAGGCGATCCAGCACCAGGGCGCCCACGGCGGTCTGTTCCAGGGCGATGGTCTGGCCCTTGAGATCGGCCGGCGCACGGATGCCCGGCCGCGCCAGGACCGCGTCGGCGCCGTGGGAGACATCCAGCACGGCGATGATTTTCAGGTCCATCCCGGCGTCCGCCAGGCGCAGGGCTTCGTCCAGGGTGAGCGCGGCGCCGTCCAGGAGGCCGTTGCGCAGGGCGCGCTTGCTTTCCGTGTTGGAAGAGAGTTCCACCACTCGTATCCTGGCGGGATCGAACAGACGACGTTCCCCGGCCAGCACCAGAGGGTCGTATCCCACCCAGGGATTGACCCCCACGCGCAGGGGCGGCTGGGGCGCCTCGGCGCAGCCGGCGAGCAGCCAGAATAAAACGAGGAACGTCGGCCAGCGGTTCAAGGTGGTTGCCTCCCGATACTGAGTTTGGCGCAAGGAATCGTAGCTCCAGCGCGCGGGGTTGAATTCAATGATCGTACAACCCCCCGCCCTCAAGCCGGCGAGCCAACCGTCAGCACGCTGGAAAACCAAACCCTCGTTCACAGATGACCCGCTTCGACGCTACAATAGCATTGTTTTTTGTAGCGGAACGCGCGCGCCGCCCCGGAAGTGGACGCGTTCCAGCCACCCCAAATCCACCACGTCGGCTACCCGGATCCTCGGGAGCCGCACCATCATCAAAGGGGTTTTTCCGTGCTCGAAAACTATCGCCAACAAGCCGCCGAACGCGCCGCCATGGGCATTCCCGCCCTGCCGCTCAGCCCGCAGCAAACCGCCGATCTGGTGGAATTGCTCAAGAATCCGCCCAAGAGCGAGGAAGACTTCCTGGTGGAACTGATTACCCACCGGGTGCCGGCCGGCGTCGATCAGGCCGCCTACATCAAGGCCGCCTTCCTGGCCGCCGTCGCCAAGGGCGAGGCCAAGTCGCCGCTGATTTCCCGGGTGCGCGCCACCGAACTGCTCGGCACCATGCTGGGCGGCTACAACATCCAGCCGCTGATCGACCTGCTGGACGACGCCGAGTGCGCCCCCGCCGCCGCCAAGGCGCTGTCGCACACCCTGCTGATGTTCGACTACAGGCACGGCGTCAAGGCCAAGGCCGACGCCGGCAACGCCTACGCCCAGCAGATCATGAAGTCCTGGGCCGAGGCCGAATGGTTCACCAGCCGACCCAAGGTGCCGGAGAAAGTCACCGTCACCGTATTCAAGGTGGCCGGCGAAACCAACACCGACGACCTCTCCCCCGCTCCCGACGCCTGGAGCCGGCCCGACATCCCGCTGCACGGCCTGGCGATGCTGAAGATGGAACGTCCGGGCATCCAGCCCGACGAAGTTGGCAAAATCGGCCCGCTGAAGCTGATCGAATCGCTCAAGACCAAGGGCCATCCGGTCGCCTACGTCGGCGATGTGGTCGGCACCGGCTCCAGCCGCAAGTCCGCCACCAACTCGGTGCTGTGGTGGACCGGCGATGACATCCCCTACGTGCCGAACAAGCGCTACGGCGGCTACTGTCTGGGCGGCAAGATCGCACCGATCTTCTTCAACACCCAGGAAGACGCCGGCGCGCTGCCGATCACCGACTGCGACGTGACCCAGATGAACATGGGCGATGTCATCGACATCTACCCCTATGAGGGCGTCGTCAAGAACCACGACACCGGCGCCGAACTCGAGCCGGTTCAGCTTCAAGTCCGACGTGCTGCTCGACGAAGTGCAGGCCGGCGGGCGCATCAACCTGATCATCGGCCGCGGCCTGACCGACTGGGCGCGCGAGGTGATGAACCTCGGTCCCAGCCCGATCTTCCGCCGCCCGGTGGCGCCGAAAGATACCGGCAAGGGCTACACCCTGGCGCAGAAGATGGTCGGCAAGGCCTGCGGCGTGGCCGGCATCCGTCCGGGCACCTACTGCGAGCCGAAGATGACCACGGTCGGCTCCCAGGACACCACCGGCCCGATGACCCGCGACGAGTTGAAGGATCTGGCCTGCCTGGGCTTCTCCGCCGATCTGGTCATGCAGTCGTTCTGCCACACCGCCGCCTATCCCAAGCCGGTGGACGTGCAGACCCACCACACCCTGCCCGACTTCATCTCCAGCCGCGCCGGCGTGGCGCTGCGGCCCGGCGATGGCATCATCCATTCCTGGCTGAACCGGATGCTGCTGCCCGACACCGTCGGCACCGGCGGCGACTCCCACACCCGCTTCCCCATCGGCATCAGCTTCCCGGCCGGTTCCGGTCTGGTGGCCTTCGCGGCGGCGACCGGCTCCATGCCGCTCGACATGCCGGAATCGGTGCTGGTGCGGTTCAAGGGCAAGATGCAGCCCGGCATCACCCTGCGCGATCTGGTCAACGCCATCCCCTACGCCGCGATTCAGAACGGGACGCTGACCGTGGCCAAGGAAGGCAAGAAGAACGTGTTCAACGGCCGGATTCTGGAAATCGAGGGCCTGCCGAACCTGAAGGTGGAGCAGGCCTTCGAACTGTCCGACGCCTCCGCCGAGCGTTCCGCCGCCGGCTGTACCGTGCGGTTGAACAAGGAGCCGATCATCGAGTATCTGAACAGCAACATCACCCTGCTCAAGTGGATGATCGCCAACGGCTACCAGGACCCCAAGACCCTGGAGCGCCGGATCAAGGGCATGGAAGCGTGGCTGGCCAATCCGACGCTGATGGAACCGGACGCCGATGCCGAGTACGCAGACGTGATCGAAATCGACATGAGCGCGATCAAGGAACCGCTGCTGGCCTGCCCCAACGATCCCGACGACGTCAAGACCCTGGCCGACGTGGCTGGCGACAAGATCGACGAGGTGTTCATCGGCTCCTGCATGACCAACATCGGCCACTACCGCGCCGCCGGCAAGGTGCTCAGCGGTCAGGCCAACATCCCGACCCGGTTGTGGATTTCCCCGCCGACCAAGATGGACGCGCATCAGTTGAGCGAGGAAGGCTACTACGCCATTTACGGCACCGCCGGCGCGCGGATGGAGATGCCCGGCTGCTCGCTGTGCATGGGCAACCAGGCGCGGGTGGCGGACAACGCCACGGTGGTCTCCACCTCGACCCGCAATTTCCCCAACCGGCTGGGCAAGGGCGCCAACGTCTATCTCAGTTCGGCGGAACTGGCGGCGGTCTGCGCGCTGCTGGGCAAGATTCCGACCTTCGAGGAGTATATGAAGTACATGGGCGAAATCACCACCAAAGGCGCCGAGATCTACCGTTACCTGAACTTCAATCAGGTGGAGGAGTATCAACAGGTGGCGGACAAGGTGAAGCTGGCGGCGTAAGCGCTGCCTGATCCCTCACCCTCATGAATCCCCGTGAGCTATGCTTGCGGGGATTTTTCTTTTCGGATCGTTTGGAGAGGTGAAGCCATGAGCAGCGCCGCCCTGCCTGACCGGGACACGGTCGCCTCGATCACCGCAACCCTGGACACTCTGGAGCCGCTAACCCCACACCGCTACCGCCTGACGGTCGCGGAATATCACCGCCTGGGTGAAATCGGGATTTTCGACGAAGACTCCAGAGTAGAGCTGATCGAGGGAGACCTGATCGCCATGCCACCGAATGATTGGAAATGCCTGGCCGGCGCCGGCCCACTGGGGCGCAAGACGTTATGCGTCCCGGTGGTAACCCGGCCCGCTTGGTGATAACCTTATACCTCATGGTGTAACCGGCCCCGCAAGGGTCGCGCCCGGCCAATATCCCGCGCGGACGGCGGCAAACCAGCCCCGTTTGAAGGCTCTTCAACCCTATCCCACTTAAATAACCACAGGAGAGTCCCCAGATGACAGTCGCTCATGATGGTAAAAACCGGACCAGCAACCATAAGCTGTTGAAATGGGTGGATGAAATAGCCGCCTTGGCCCAACCCGACCGCATCCATTGGGTCGACGGCTCGCAGGAGGAAAACGACCGGCTGTGCGCCGAAATGGTCGCTGCTGGAACCTTCATCAAGCTGAATCCGGAGAAGCGGCCCAACTCCTATCTCGCCCGCTCGCATCCGTCCGACGTGGCGCGGGTCGAGGACCGCACCTTCATCTGCTCGGAATCGAAGGATGATGCCGGCCCAACCAACAACTGGGCGCCGCCCGCTGAAATGCGCGCGCAGCTTAAGGAACAGTTTGCCGGCTGCATGCGCGGCCGCACCCTGTACGTCATTCCCTTCAGCATGGGGCCCATCGGCAGCCCGATTGCTCACGTCGGCGTCGAGATCACCGATTCGGCCTATGTCGTGGTCAACATGCGGATCATGACCCGCATGGGTCAAGCGGTGCTCGACGAACTGGGCGACGGATTCTTCATTCCGTGCGTGCATTCGGTCGGCGCGCCGCTGGCTCCGGGCCAGAAGGACGTCCCTTGGCCGTGCGAGCCGGACATCAGCCGCAAGGCCATCGTGCATTACCCCGAGACCCGCGAGATTTGGTCCTACGGATCGGGCTACGGCGGCAACGCCCTGCTCGGCAAGAAGTGCCTGGCGCTGCGCATCGCCTCGGCCATGGCCCGCGACGAAGGCTGGCTGGCCGAGCACATGCTGATCCTGGGTCTCGAATCGCCCAAGGGCGAGAAGACCTACGTCGCGGCGGCCTTCCCCAGCGCCTGCGGCAAAACCAACCTGGCGATGATCATCCCGCCCAAGGGCTTGGGTACGTGGAAAGCGTTGACCGTCGGCGACGACATCGCCTGGATCAAGCCCGCGCCGGACGGCACGCTGCGCGCCATCAATCCCGAAGCGGGATTCTTCGGCGTCGCTCCCGGCACCTCCTACGATTCCAACCCGATGGCGATGGAATCGATCAAGGCCAATTGCATCTTTACCAACGTCGTGCTGACCGACGACGGCGACGTCTGGTGGGAAGGCATGGGTGTGGAGCCCCCGGCGCACGGTATCGACTGGCAGGGCAACGACTGGACGCCGGACTGCGGCCGGCTGGGCGCGCACGCCAATTCCCGCTTTACCGCGCCCGCGGGGCAGTGCCCGACCATCGACCCGGCCTGGGAAGATCCCAACGGCGTGCCGATTTCGGCGTTCATCTTCGGCGGTCGTCTGTCCAAGACCTTCCCGCTGGTCTACCAGGCCTACGACTGGAACCATGGCGTGTTCATGGCGGCCACCATGGGTTCGGAAGCCACCGCGGCGGCCATTGGCGTAACCGGCATCCGCCGCGATCCGTTCGCCATGCTGCCATTCTGTGGTTATAACATGGCCGACTATTGGACCCACTGGATCGCTATGGGCAAGAAGCACGTCCGCGAGCTGCCCAAGATCTTCCGGACCAACTGGTTCCGCAAGGATGCGAACGGCAAATTCGCCTGGCCGGGCTACGGTCAGAACATGCGCGTCCTCGAATGGATCGTGGAACGGGTCCACAACCGCATCGGCGCCGCGGAAAGTCCGTTTGGCTACATGCCGCGCTACGAAGATATGGACTTCGAAGGCCTGGATTTCTCCAAGGCGCAATTCGAAGCGATCACCAGCATCAGCCGCGCCGAGGCGGCCAGTGAGGTTGAGGAGATCAAGAGCTTCTTCGAGAAGTTTGGCGAGAGCCTGCCGCCGGAACTGGAAAAGCAGCGCCAGGAATTCGGACAGCGGGTCGAAAAAGCGCCCGAAGTCTGGAAGGTGGTTGCCTAAGCCTTGGCTGAAAACGCGGTCCGCAAGAACCGCGTTTTTCGGTGACAAGCCATGAAAAGCCGGCGCGAGCCGGCTTTTTCCATTCATGCTACAAATAATTCAAGCAACGGACCGCGATTTCAGGACGCCGCCGCAAAAACCGTTTCCATCACTTGCAGCGCGAACCGCGCCGAAACCGTGGCGGGACCGCCGCCCATTTCGATGCCGACCTCGACCGCCTCAAGAACCTCCTCATAGGTCGCGCCCGCCTTGGCCGCCTGCTCGATATGCCACTGCATGCAGGACTCGCAGTTGATTTGCACGGAAATACCCACCGCGATAAGTTCCTTGGTCTTTTTCGGCAGCGCGCCGTCCGCGTACGCCGCGTTTTCCATCGTCAAAAAGGCTTGGTAAACCCTGGACTTCCTGTTGACCAGCGTCTCATGCGCCCATTTCCGCGTCCGCGAAAGCTCTTGCAACTTGGTTTGATTCACTGCCTAATCCTCCGCAAAAAACTCGCTGAGTTCCCTGCTGACGTCATCAGGCCTCTCCTCTGGTAGAAAATGTCCGCAGTCCAGCGCCTTTCCTTCCACATGGTCGGCGTATTGTCGCCAAACCTCCAATACGTCACATAGGTGTTCTGGATTAAATTTCTTAAATTTCATATAGTTATATAGCATCTAATAAGATGGCGAAAACCTTACGAACTTTAAAAGGTATAATACTAACGCTCGTTTAATACCGACAAAGTAATCAGGAGATCGCTATGGGTCAGAGTAATCCGCTGGATGTACTGAAGCAATGTTTTGAAAAAATCATTCCCAGCCAAGATGCCAGAACCACGATTAATCCGATGGAGTTTGTCGTTTGCTTGGTATTTTGCTATTTAGGCGATTCAAAAACATTCACGTTGGAAGCGATCCGTCGCTTCATGAAATCTCAGCTCAACAGGGAAATCAGCCGGAGTGCATTTTGGGAGCGTCTGGCCAGAGACCGACTGAAAGGTTATTTACGCCAAGTGGTGGCTGAATTAATGGTGACCTTAACGGTCTCGGTCACGGCGGGCCACCAGATCCTGCAGTCATTAGGAGTCACGGCGATTTGGCTGGTCGATTCCAGTTCGATGACGCTCTGGGCCCGTGCGAAAAATCGCTTTCCTGGAACCCGCACGGCGGCGGGGATTAAATGGCATGCAGGCTTTAATCTATTCACGGGGATGCTGACTTGGTTTCAATTGACGCCGACGAAAACCCACGATCGGAAATGTTTTCCTGCCGTCGAGCTGTTACAGGGAAAGTTAGTCATCTTTGATTTGGGATACTGGGATTACGGTTTACTGTATGCTATTGAAAAAGCTGGAGGTTTCTTTCTATCCCGGCTCAAATCAAACGCGGTCGTTCCTATTGCGGAGGTGGTGCAGGGACTCTCTAAGGAGCTGGTGGGTCAAGCGTTGTTATCCCTGGATTTGAGCCGGAAGAGAGGCCATATTATTGAAGTATTCACGACGAAACTCTATGACGGGCACCGCTTACGCTATCGGGCGATTGGGTTTTGGAATCCGGTTGAAAAAGGGTATCATTGGTATATCACCAACTTAATGGCGGCTGCCTATTTGATTTATCCTTTATATCGACTCAGATGGCAAATTGAATTGATTTTCAAGGCCTGTAAAAACTCACTGAATGCGAATCAAATCACCTCAGGCGATGAGAACATCATCGAAAGTTTATTACTAGCTTCTATCGCGGCTCATTTGAGTTCTCATCCGCTATTTGCTATAGGCACCGCGCAGGTTGAGGAAGACCAACAGTTAGCGATGTCGTTTCAAAGAGTCGCCAAAGTAGCGGTTATACTAGCACAGGATTTTATTCTGTTTCTGTTAAATTCTTCACGAGAACATTTTGATAACCTACTGCACAAGATAAAGTTGTTTGCTAATGAAATGTTTGATCCAAATTACAAAAAAAGAGAGACATCATTAATGCGTTTCAATAGATTGTTGTTGGAAGGTGAGGTATAAAAAATCCCGAACACCTATGAATACGTCATAGGTCCGGTGCACAAATCCTTTCGCCCCCCACAGCACCAGCAGTGGACAATTCAACTTCCTGCCCAAATCGGCTTCGTCATGTTGCAAGTCAATACTGGCCGCCGCCCGATAATCCTCGCAGGTTGCCCGAATGGTTTCCGGGTCGCCGAAGCAGCGAATATATTCGGATACCACCTCAGGCGCGAACTGGGCATCGGGAGCGCTCCAGCGCTTCAGCTTTTCGGTGAGATAGTAGGCCGGATCGGCTCCAATCATCCGTTCGGGTAGTCCGTTCGGCTGGATCAGAAAGAACCAATGATAGTAGCCCGTGGCAAAATGCTGGTCGGTGTGTTTGAACATGTGATAGGTGGGAACGATATCCATGACGCAGGCTTTCCTGACCCGATCAGGATAATCCAGCACCATGCGGTGGGCGACCCTGGCGCCCCGATCATGGCCGACGACGATAAATTCCCGGTAGCCGAAATACTCCATCACCTCGACCATGTCCCGGGCCATCGTCCGTTTGGAGTAGGCGCCATGGTCTGGGGTGCTTTTCGGCTTGGAGCTGTCGCCGTAGCCGCGCAAATCGGGACAAATAACGCGAAATTCGCCCGTGAATCGTGGAGCAATCTGGTGCCACATGGTATGCGTCTGCGGATAACCATGCAGAAATAATAATGGACTACCCGACCCGCTATGCTCCAAGTAAATTGCGGCACCGCTGGTGTTAATTTTGATCTTGTTGAATTGTTTTCCGAGCATTATTTATCAAACCTCCTCTGTTTCCAATCAATACGGGTTGACCGCATTAATCCCTGTTTCTTAAAGCTCGATTTCGGGGCGTCATCGGCGGTTTTGGCCGCCCCGACCCCACAGGCGGCGGCCACTTTCGCGTGAGACGCCGCCGCAGCCTACCAGGTCACCACTTCGTCCTGGTTAGGATTGCTGATTCGGCGTCTCCGCCGGTGGGGTGTTGCTCTTGTCCAACTTCCGTTGTCGCTTCTCTTCCTGCTTCTTTTTCTTGGCGAGATCTTTCTGGCGCTTCTCAAATTGATAGTTGGGCTTGGCCAAGGCGGCCTCCTTATGACAGGTGGTGTGTGTAAAGAAAATGGTTAATCCATGTCGAATAACGGCTTCCGACCGCTGACCTCTCGACACGTATCCTCAGTCGATACAATGTGCCCGAATCCGCGGATTCCGTCCTGATCAATGATCGAGCTGCCCTCCGTGAACCTCGGCGTGATCCGGCATTCGTCGTCGGCTTCGTCCGGTCTGCCCGATCATCGAAACGACAACGACAGAAACGATAACTCTCATCGCCTGCTATTGTCTCCCAATCAACTCGATGGGATAACCGTCGGGGTCTTCGATAAAGGAGATGATCGTGGTACCCGCGTTCATGGGACCCGCTTCGCGAAGAATTTTGCCGCCGCGATTTTTCACTTCCGCCGTGGCCTGATACACATCATCCACCCCAATGGCAATATGACCATAGGCGGTTCCCATCTCGTAACGATCCACGCCCCAATTGTAGGTCAATTCCATGACGGTGTGATCGGATTCAGCGCCGTATCCCAGAAAAGCCAGGGTAAACTTGCCAGCCGGATAGTCCTGTTGGCGCAGCAATTTCATTCCCAGCACTTCGGTGTAAAACTTGATCGAACGATCCAGATCACCCGTTCTCAGCATGGTGTGGAGAATACGCATGGTTTTCCTCTCGAAACAGAATCACGACCCGAAACCGGCACGCCCTTCTCAAGACACACCGGTCTCCCAAATCAGCGCCGTCCCTTCAGCGCCGCGATACGCATCCGCAAAGCATTCAGCTTGATGAAACCGCCGGCGTCTTTCTGGTCATAAGCTCCGGCATCGTCCTCGAAGGTGGCGATGTTCATGTCGAACAGGCTGTCGGTCGACTTGCGGCCCGCCACGATCACATTGCCCTTGTACAGTTTCAGCCGCACCGTACCGTTCACCGGCACCTGCGAGGCATCGATCATCGTCTGCAACAGCTTGCGCTCCGGGCTCCACCAGTAACCGTTATAGACCAGGCTGGCGTAACGCGGCATCAAATCGTCCTTGAGGTGGGCGACCTCCCGATCCAGGGTAAGCGATTCCATCGCCCGGTGCGCCTTAAGCATGATGGTACCACCGGGGGTTTCGTAGCAACCACGCGATTTCATGCCGACGTAGCGATTTTCCACCAGATCCAGCCGGCCGATACCATGCTCGCCGCCCAACCGGTTCAGCTTGGCCAACACGGCGGCGGGCGTCAGGGCCTCGCCATCAATGGCGACGATGTCGCCGTTGCGGTAGTCCAGTTCGACCTGGCGCGGCTGGTCGGGGGCTTTCTCTGGCGACACCGTCCAGCGCCACATCTCCTCCTCCGGTTCGCTCCATGGGTCTTCCAGCACGCCACCCTCATAGGAAATGTGCAGCAGGTTGGCGTCCATCGAGTACGGCGATTTGGTGCCGCGCTTCATCTCGACCGGAATGCCGTGCCGCTCGGCATAGGCCAGCAACTTTTCGCGCGACAGCAGATCCCATTCCCGCCACGGGGCGATGACCTTGATATTGGGCTTCAGCGCATAGGCACCCAGTTCGAACCGCACCTGATCGTTACCCTTGCCGGTGGCGCCGTGCGAGACGGCGTCGGCGCCCGTGAGTTCGGCGATTTCGATCTGGCGCTTGGCGATCAGCGGCCGGGCGATGGAGGTACCGAGCAGGTATTCGCCCTCGTAGATGGCGTTGGCGCGGAACATGGGGAACACGAAATCGCGCACGAATTCTTCGCGCAGATCGTCGATGAAGATGTTTTCCGGCTTGATGCCCAACTTGAGCGCCTTCTCACGCGCCGGCTCCAGTTCCTCACCCTGGCCCAGGTCGGCGGTGAAAGTCACGATCTCGCACTGATACACGTCCTGCAACCACTTCAGGATCACCGAGGTATCCAGGCCACCCGAATAGGCCAGCACGACTTTTTTCACGTCAGACATAACATTCCCCAAGAACGCCGATGATTTGAGAAACAAGAACGGCACGGACCATCACACCGGGCCGAACCGCAGCAGGCGGTTAAGCTTAAGACTTTACCCCGGCGCGTCAAGGCGCGCCCGGCGTATCAATCGGGACCGATCAATCCTGACTATTCATGAATGTTCATGTATGCTTAAATTAATTTCCAGCGTATGAGCATAGAACCACGAACGAACCCTACTTGACGATTCAGGATATCGCGGCGCGCTGGAAAATCAGCGTGCCGACCGTCCGTCGGATGATTGCGCGCGGCGAGGTGTCGCCTGTCCGTATCGGGCGAGCGGTCAGGATCGAACGCGGCGAGATCGAGCGCTTCGAGAGGGGCCGACGTCACGCCGACCATGACTTGATCCGCGCGCAGGAATCCAGCCTCACCCAGGTGTGGGATAACGCCGAGGACGAGGTTTGGAACGATGCTTGACGCCGGTAGTTTGGTGGTCTTGCCATTTCCATTTTCCGATTTACGCACCAGCAAACGCCGCCCCGTGTTGCTATTGACCGCGCCGGACGGCTACGGCGATTTCCTGGCCATGGCCGTGACCTCGCAGGCCGGACACCCTGAAAGCCTTGCGCTAAACCAGCTTGACATGCAGTCCGGAACGCTCCCCAAAGCCAGTTGGATACGAACCGACAAGTTGGTTTCGCTCAATCGCGCTTTGGTGGCAAAAGAGATCGGCACAGTCAGTGCGGTGTTGCGTCTACAAGCCGTTAGCCGGCTCTGTACGAAATCAGACATAGGGGGGTCAGGTCTAGTTTTATAGCAATCGATTATTTGTGAGCACTGTTCTGGTTTCCCCCTTCCTCCCGCTGCCTGGCTTCCCGCACCAGCCGGCCAACCGTCGTGAAATGCACACCGAAGTAAGCGGCGATGTCCTGATAGCTATACTCACCCGTCGCATACGCTGCAACCATCGCTTCTTTCCTGGTCGGGTAATGGGCGGCGATGACTGATAAGGAGGGTGGTGGTGGCCGGCGTTGAACTTGCGGGATGTTAATATCCTCGCGCTGAGTGCTCAGTTGGGTTTGCAGCCGTGTTACGAAGTGCTCATCGCCAAGAAAAATCTGGCGTTGCACCTGCTTCCAGAGACCAGCGTCTGCCATGCCCTCGGCAACGAATCGCGCATAACGGGCTCGCGCCTCAGCCCGGTTCTTGCCAAAGTGCGCCAATAACCCAGCCGTTGCCAGCCACGCCGGGCTGGATTGGGTACCGATCATGGCGTTATAACTGCTCCACCGCCATAGGCCCGGTTCCGCGACCATCCCGGCTCGGACCGGGTTGAGGACCACATAGCGGGTGAGTTCCAGCAGATAGGCATCCTTGTCCACAATAATCGCTTTGTAGCGACCTTGAAACAGGTGCCCTACCCGCTGGTGACACCGATTGGAGACTTGGGTATAGACGCCATTGAGTTGGCGCATGCCCTTCGCTAAATTGCCTTCCGGTGTCTCGATCACGGAGATGATAGTGATTGGTCATCAAGCAGTAGGCGTAGCAGAGCCAGTTCATTTGTTCTACGACTTGGCCCAGGAGGGCTAGAAACTGCTGCCGATCATCGTCGTCTTCGTAAATCGCTTCGCGCCGATCACCACGCGAGGTCACATGGTACAGCGCGCCTTCAAATTCTATTCTGAGTGGTCTGGCCATCATTTAAAGCATAATCATTTGGACGGAATAGTACAATACTAGACCTGACCCCGTTTCCTCAACCTACGAGCTTGTTGTGAGGGAACATCCATTTTAAATCAATAAGATACAATCAACGCGAATTATTAGAGAGCCGAATTACTGGAGTAGCCTGCGCAGCCGCACCAGCTCCGCGACCTCCTCCGGCGTCAGATATTCGTTTACGTCCGCCCACTCGTCGTTGCCCGCGAGCGTGTCCTCGCGCTCGACCATCTTGTTCAGCTCGACCTGCATCTCGAGGTATGCGATGCGACGCTGCATCTCGAGGTATGCGATGCGACGCTGGATGGCGCTGGGATCATTGATCTTAACGCCCAGTTCCATCTCAAGCAGGCGGAGGGGCCTTGCCTCCTCCTTGCACTTGTTCAGCTCGTCCTGCCGCATCTCGACGAGCTTGGCCGCGATCTCATATCGCGAGGCCGCCTCCGACTTCGCCTGCTCCTTTTCCTGCTCGGCCGCTACCTTGAACGCGCTCGCCTGGCAGAGCGCCGTCTCGCACAACTTGATAAGCTCGTCCATGAACGACACGAGCTTGCGCACGATCTTGTGCCGCACCTGTGGCGACTCGGACTTCTTGGCTTCCATCTCCTCTCGCACGCCGACCACCATTGTTAGGTACCGCTTGACGGAGTCGTGGGCGGTGCCGGCCGCCATGCCCTCGGGGTGGATGATGCCGCTGCGCAGGTAGCGCCCGTCCCCGTCGGGGTTGTGGATCTTCATCCCGCCCGCCTCGTACAACTTCCATGACGACGGCAGCTTGCCCTCGACACGGAACAGGCTGGCGATCAGCGCTCGCAGATCCTTCTCCTCGGTGAGCAGCAGCGCCTTATTCTTGAAGGAGCCGCCGATGCGGTTTAGCTCGAGCAGCACTGACAGCGCGATACCGGGGCGGATATCCTCGCCGTAGAATACCTCGTCGAGGAAGTTCACCGTCACGCCCTGCGACGGCATGGCGGGGTTCTGCGGGTACTTGTTGGTCCACTGTGTGTGCTTGCCGGTCTTGACGTGGCTAGTGTCATGCTCCGAGGTGCGCAGCAGCACCTCGTCGTTATCGCCGACGAGGCGACGCATCGCCGGACGGTCGAGCGGCACGAGTTGGTCGTGCAGCGACACCCAGCCGCCCGCCTTCTCGAGCAGGCTCGCGTCGGCCACCAACGTCGTCGGGCCATAGCGCGTCTCCATCGGCGAGGTGCCAATGTCGAAGCGGAAGAAGGCCATGTCGCCGTCGCCCTTGTAGTCGAGGTTGTGCTCGCTGCTCATCCCCGACGCTTTCTGCGAATTGTCCCACATCGACAGGTTGGCCAGCGACGACAGGATCCCGGAGTTACGGATGGCGTGGAAGGCGGGCGTGGCGTGCTTCATCGTAAACGGAAGTTTGACGAGGCGGTCATACAGTCCCTGCTGGCACGGGTCAAGGGATTTCAACTGTTGGAACAGACCATTGATATTCCTCTCCGAGAGCATCTTGATCTTCTCGGAGTCCTCGATGAACTCGTATCGACTCACCCGAACCGACTGGTCGAGCTTCTCGTCCTTCCACTGCGTACCGGCGGGGATCTGCTGATACGCCTTGCGCTCGCGCACGTCGCGTGCCACCTTGACTAATGGCTCAATCTCCATCTTCTTGGCGTGGTACAGCACGACGCTTGTTGGTGCGTCGGTGTCCTTCGAGGTGTAGCGGGTGAGATCCGTGATCATCGAACCGATCTGCAACTCGTCGCCGGCAAGCTGGTTGTAAATCTTGTACAGGCCGCCATAATTGGCCGCATTGAGGATCACATAATTGCGGTGCGACCGGAGCAGCTCGCGCTGCTCATTAAGCCTGGAGATGACTTGCGGGATGTCCTTGATCTCCACGCCGGAGGCGAGATGCTCGATGACCGTCTCGACCGCCTTGGAGTCCGCCATCACCTTCGACGCCTCGACGTAGATCGTGTTGCCGATCTTTTCGCGCAGGTGACGCGCGAAGGCAGCGTTGCCGTCCTTGGCGATCATCTCGATGAGGCGCTCGCACTCCTTGGGGGTAAGTTCGCCGGTGTCGATAAAGAATTGGTCTTCGGTCGTGGCGACGACGTTGAGATCTTTCAGCTCAGTCTTAATATTCTCCTTACAGCGCATCTCGCGCCACACGCCATTCTTTTGACGTACGACCTTGGGAAACTTATTGCTGGAACCTGACTCCGTCGGACAGGCCGTTACAACCTGTCTGGTGTGGGTCGACTCGTATTGTCCCTTCCTTGGCTTGCTTGGCTGCTTGTCTGGCTCGCACATACTTACACGCCTCTGTCGAAGTAAGCCAACACATGCTCCAACCAAGCCACCGCCTCCGTTTCCAGGCGTTCGACCCGAGCCGCCGGATCGGCGATAGATTCGTCCTTCAGGGTTCGGGCAATCCAGGGATAGAGTGGATCGGCGCCACAGCCGTGGCCGAAAGCCAGCATGAGCACGATGACCAAAATCACCCCGTGGACCGTCGAAAAGCGCTGTTTCCGCGCGCCACCGATACCCTTGCGGATCAACGCTTCGAGCGCCTCGTCACCGATATAGGCCGCTTTTTGTGGATAAATGAATCTGATCTCCCGCAGCATGTCGGAAATGAAATTTTCCGAAGAGATTGCCAGCGGCTGCCGGGCAAAGATCGAGATATTTCGGAGCCCCTTAAGCGTGTAAGCATCTCCGGGGCCGGCGACCTGTTGCCGATAATCCATCGTCTTTTCGTAGAGCTGCACGGCGCGTTGCATCTGCGGACCGGAGTCCTGATCGGTCAGAATCTCGGCGGCCCAGGGATATTGCGGGTCGGTGTCGAAATGGCTGCCGAACAAGAGCATCAATTCGAGGTACAGCCGGACGGGGCCACGCAAGGTGAAGCCATAGCTGCCGGCCCGGTCGATGCCGAACTGGATGGCCTGGCGCATCTGCTCTTCCCCGACCGCCTTGAACAGCAGGGGCGAGAACTCCGCAAGGTGCGCGACCATTTCGTTCTCGAAGTTGCGTAGCGCCGCTTGCTCGAACACCTCCATCTGCGCCGAACGGATCACCAGCATGGTCATCTCCCCTCAACTCACGGAATCTGCTCGGTGACCTGGCCGGGGTTGACAATCTGAATCACCCCACCCCAGGTACACATCAGCTTGGAGGTATTGTCCAGCGCCGGCATGTTGCCCAGCAACACGGTGGGGGCGCCGGGAACCCAGGGCGCCGGGGTCACGGGAATGCAGGGCATGGGGGTCAGCACCCCCAGCGCCGCGGCGGTTGCGGAAGCGACCGTGGGATTGGCCAGACTGGTGCACATACCGAACGGCAGGATGTTGACCATCGGTTTGTTGTCCATGATGTTGGCCGCCGGCATGTAGCTGGTGTTCATCTGATTGACCGGCAACACTACCAGCGCGCTCGGCGCCAGACCGAAACTGCATTGCAACATGGCCCCGGAACAGACGTGCATCGGCATATCGTCCTCCTATCCAGTGGGTTGGGGGGGCGGCAGGGCCAGTTTTGCCTGACCCAGGGCGTTACCCGGATGGGTAAACCGCAACAGAACATCCGATTTTGCTCCCTCCACCACATAAGCACTGACCGGCCCGAAGACAGTCTGTAGTTCGTCGCCATTGCACGTCGGCAGATAAACCCGCAGCACCCGCGGGTCGTAATACCGAAAATACAGAGGCTTGCCGTCTGGAGCCGAGACCATCAGGAATTTACGAAAATGCATCCGCAAGGCGCGCAACACCTCTTGGGAAAGGACCAGGATTCCCCAGTGCTGACCCCAACCACCCTGCAATAACAAGCGGCTGAAGGGCGACTCCACGGGCAGATGCACCAGATAAGGCGCTGTTTGGGCCAGCTCGGGATCCAGTTCGCCCCGGTACAGGCAAACATGCTCGACCTGATGCTCGGCCAGCAGGGACAATAGATTGGGAATCGAGGCCCCATCCAGGACCGCATAAACCTGAGTCTCGTCACTCCCATACAGAATTCGGCGCAGTGCCTCCAATCGCGCGTCAGCATTCATCCCCTGACCTCCCTAGCCGCCTTGTTGCGCCCGCGCCCGTCAGGCTTCTTCACATTTCTCGCAGAACGGGGTGCCGTCCCGCGCCGCATTGGCCAGGGTCTGGGCCTGGGGGTTCTGATAACCAGCCACCGACGTACTGCTCGATCGAGCGGCGCTTGTTGTGACAGGGGTCGCCTGGACCTCCGTAAGCGCGCCAGGCTCGGCTTTATCCGCTTCCTGGGGCGGTTTCGGGGGATCGACCGAACACCCCGAACCGGAGCCGGCCGAGCCGCCACTGTTGATCAGCACCGGCGTGCCGGAGATAGTGACCCCGGCCGGCCCCACCACCACGAAGCCGCCGCCGGCTTTCAGGGTGATGCTCATGCCCGCTTCAATGACGACATTCATGCCGGCTTTGAGGTGAATCTCCATACCGGCGTCGAGCGCATGCTTCATGCCCACCTTCTCCTGAAGGTCCATCCCGGTTTCCAGCGATAAGGTGCCATCGATCTTTTCGTTTTGGTCGCCGGTGACCGACAAGTGCTTGTCGCCTTTCACTTGTTCGAACTGATCCCGAGTGACGATCAGATGACGGTCCTGGCCCACCCATTCCAGCGTGTCGTTTTTGACCCGGTTGTGCTGATCCTTTTCGGCATGGATAAAAATCTGCTCCTCGCCCTTCTTGTCTTCGAAACGGAATTCATTGAAGCCCCCACCGCCTTTGGAGCTGAGTGACTTCAGTGTGCTCTTGGTCTGCTGGGCCGGCAGCTCATAAGGCGGCATCGCCATACCGTTATAAACCCGCCCGGTGATGATCGGCTGGTCCGGGTCGCCCTCCAGGAAATCCACGATCACCTCGTGGCCGGTGCGCGGCAGGTACAAGGATCCCCATTTCTTGCCCGCCCAACTCTGGGCCACCCGGATCCAACAGGAACTATTCTCGTTGGCCTCGCCATAGCGGTCCCAGTGGAATTGCACCTTGACCCGGCCGTATTGATCAGTGTAAATCTCCTCGCCCTTGGGACCTACGACCATGGCGGTCTGCGGCCCCTGCACCACCGGCTTGGGGGTGATCCGGGGCGCTCGATACTGCTGCTGGGCCTCGATCGCGGTAATCTGACCTTGGTAGAGCTTGGTGGCGGCGCCGGTCCCGGCGACGGTTTGATAAGCGTCCGAGGTTACCTCGTGAACGGCGGACACGATGAGATATTCGCGATTCAGATCGTCGCGCGGGCAATGGGTCAGGTTGAACAAATAGCCGGCGGCCAGTCCGGCGGCGTTGCCCCGCGCTTGTAAGATTTCATGCTGGGCCAGCAATTCCTCCAGGCGAATCCGGGAGTAGGTGTTGCCATCGTCCGGTTCGGTGTATTTGCCCGGATAGTCGTAGATCTCGAATTTCGCCTGGGCGTGGCTCTTGGGCATGGACAACACCGCCTTGAGACTCTTGCGCGGCACCTTGAAATCGAAATCGTTCAGCACGTAGGTACCTGGCTGAGGAGTGACCTGGATGTTCAGATCGGACAGATGATCCCGCTCGCGATGGTCGTGGATGTCCGGCGGAAAATAGGGAATCACTTCGTAGCCCTTAAATTTGCCGTGGGAACTGTAGCCATCGGCGAGCACCAAGGTGTGCTTGCCGTTCTCGTGGATGAAGTAGTAGTAGATGCCTTCCTGTTCCATCAGTCGGCTGACGAAATTGAAGTCCGTCTCCCGGTATTGCACGCAGTATTCCCACTGGCGATAACTCCCACCGAGCGCATCCTTGAAATCGGTAAACCCGTACCCCGAGAAAATGCTCTTGACGATCTCGGGAACCGTCTGGTTCTGGAAGATCCGGCAATCGGCGGTCCGGGTTAGGAACCACAGCCAAGGGCTGAGCGTCGCCTGGTACACGCCATAACGCAGCCCGCGCATGCCCAGATAACTGAAACGGGTGACGAAGCCGTTAAAATAACGAGTTCCCCGTCCCTGCGGCAGTTCCAGGCGAACCGTCATGTCCTTGCCCAACACGTCCGTGAGTTTGATTTCAGTCTTCTTGCTGTCGCCGAACAGTTCCAGTTCGAACTGGAACAGCCGCCCCAGCTCCTCGCTCGCCGTCATACGCCCGAAGACCAGGACATCTTCACCCAAAGGGGTATTGACCGCGACCAACCGGTGTTTCTGCGTGATATTGACCATACCCTAACTCGACTTTGGCCATTTTCCCTGCGAGCCAGCCCGCCGGCTCGTTGCAAGTTTGACTGACACGGTTCGCGGCTTATCAATTCACTCGTCGCGGATCAACTTCTGGCCCTACCCTAGATCTAGTCATCGGCGGCCGGTGGCTGGACTTTAGAGCCGTAGAGAATTTTTTTGGTCATTATGTAGCAACAATGGTTCGGACAGTTTTTAGGGGCATTTAGGGGATATGCCCAACTCAAGCGATTTTCACTGCTCGGTTTTCCGCAGTGGCCTGAACTGACCGGTCGCTACTCGGCGGCTGAGTTTCCAGACGTAATCCCCGGTCCGGTTCATGTGCGAGGTGGCCGAAGAGGGGGGGTCGATTCCCTGCGTCGTATCGCTCCGGGCGCCGTGCCACGACCGCGCGCCGGTTCAGGCTGCCGCGTTCGCGTTCGCGCTGACGCAGCACGTCGATCATGACGTTGAACGTATGTGCCAACTGGCCGATCTCATCGCGGCTGGTGACCTTGATGACGGCGCGATCGTAGTCGCCGCGCTTGAGGGCGTGGGCGGCGTCGTTGAGTTCGAGGATCGACCGGACGAGGGTGCGGGCGAAGAGCAGCGCGAGGACGAGGAAGCCGAGGCCGACGAGAATGACGCTGTAGAGGACATTGACGAACAACTGATTGAGCGGCTCGGCGAAAATGGCTTTGGACTCGGTGACGCCGATCACCCAGTCGTGGCCGGAAACCGGGGCGTAGCCGGCGATTTCCTCGGCGCCGGTGATGGCCGAGGTGTAGTTGATGTGGCCGAGGCCTTTCGCGCCGATCATCGCCTGGGCGAGATCGGGCATGTTCAGGCTGTCGATGCGGTTCCGGCGGAAACGCTGGTCGGCGATGATCTTGTCGAGGGTCGCCTGGGACAGCGGGGCCAGGCTTCGGTAGAGCATCGTCGGGTCGGGATGATGAATGATGATGCCGTCGCCGTCGATCATGAACGGAATGCGCTGCGATCCCTGGCGGATCTCGTCGAGCATCGAGGTGATCGATGCGGCCTTGATGCGCAGCACAACGACGCCGATCACCTTGCCGTTGGCATCGAAGGCCGGGTTCGAATAGAACACCCCGGCGATGCCGGTGACCACGCCGATCACCACGCCGGTGGTGTGCGGCTTGCCCTCCATCGCTGCCTTGAAATACTCGCGGAACTTGTAGTTGTGCCCGATCACCGCGGGATCGCCGCCGACCACCAGCGCCGTACCCGAGGTATCCATGACTATCAGGAGATCGACGTCCGGGTTAGCCTTGATCAGGCCTGCGAGTTTCAGGCCCAGCGAACGTTTTCCCTCGTCCGTCGGAGCTTGCAGGAAGTGCACGAAGTCCTGGTCGGTGCCAAGATAGGCGGCGAGATTGCGGCTGTCCCTGATCAGTTGCGCAACTCGCCCGGCGGCGCTCTGAGCCAACTGGTCGAGGTTGCGCATTTCGCCGGTCGAGACGACCGAGAGGCTGCTGTTCAGGTTGTAGCAGGCGGTGATCAGCATCGGCGTCAGCACCGTCAGCACCATGGCCAGCGTCAGCTTGACCGCCATCGGCCACGAGCGCGGCTGCAGCAGGTTGCGGCCGAAGCGGAGCAGCCTGCCCTTCCAGGTGCGCGGCCCGCGCGGCAGCGCCAGCCGACCGGCGGCGGCAGCGGCGCCTTCGCCGTCCTTGAGCGCGGCCTGCAAATTGAGGGTCGAGGGGTGCGCGGCGAACAGCGCTTCGGCAAAGGTGGCGACGTCCTGCGGCCGATCCTCGGCGCGCGGCTGCAGCGCCCAATCGATGGCGCGCAGGAACTCGGGGCTGTAGCGACCCTGGCCGACCGCCTCGGCCGGTGCCATCGGGTCCTCGTTGCCGAGGCGGACCGGGGCCGGCGGCGGCTTCTTGCCGGCGATCATCGCGTACAGCGTCGCGCCGAGCGCGTAGAGGTCGGTCCACGGACCCTGGGGTCCGCTTTCGTGCTGCTCGATAGGTCCATAGCCGGGCGTGACCACGCCGCTCATGCCGTCGATCGCGCCCACGGTCTGCCGCGCGGCGCCGAAATCGAGCAGCACCAGGCTGTCGTCCTCCTGGCGGAGGTAGATGTTGTCTGGCTTGATGTCGCGATGCAGATAACCGGTCGCGTGAACCACCGCCAGGCCGTCGAGCAAGGGCAGCAGCAAGGCCAGCAATTCCTGCTCGGCGATGTCGCCGCGGGACCGCCACCACGACTTGAGCGACTCGCCGCGCTCGTACTCGAGGACCATGTAGGCGGTGGCGTGGGCCTCGAAAAAGCGTGCGACGCGGACGATGTTCGGATGCCGGAACGTCGCCAGCGTCCGCGCTTCGACGAGAAAGCTGTCGAGTCCGTTCTGGTAGAACTCGCGGTCCTCGTTGCGCCGCGGCGAGACGGACTGGTCGGAACCGCGACAGGCGAAGTCTTCCGGCAGGTATTCCTTGACCGCGACCTTGGCATTGAGATGCACGTCGGTGGCCAGATAGGTGATGCCAAAGCCGCCCTGGCCGAGCACCGAGTCGATGCGGTACTCGTGCAGCCGGAAGCCGAGCGGCAGCGCGATGGATGCCGGTGACCGCGAAAGCGGGGCGGGGGCGGCCACGGGTTTGGCGCCGGCCGGCATGGCGGCATCGCCCGGCCTGCCCCCGAGGCGGGCCGGGGCGGGAGCAGCGCGCAGAATGGTTGGCTCCTCCGCCGGCGGGCGGGCGGCCGGAATGGCTGCGGGTGCGCTGCTGGCGACGTCGGCACGAGGTTCGGTCCGGTCGGTGTCGATCGCTGCGTCCGTCGCGTTCCTCGCCGGCTTCAGCACGGTACGGTCGTCGGCAGCGGGAACGACAGCATTCGCACTGCCGATCGGGCGCGGGCGGTTGCAATCGGGAGCGACGCGCGTCCGGTCGTCGCCCGCCGCGTTCCGCAACGAAGCAAACAGCGGGTCGATCAGCGGCCGTTCGTCCGCGGGGGGTTCCCCGGGAGCGCCGGCCGGGGATGTCAGGGAGTTCGTGCTCTTGTCCATTGCTGCCCGGGAAAATAATGCCTTTCTGGCGTCGGCCGTCGGCGCACGGAGCGTGCGCTACCGTTTAACCTGAACGTCTCATCAGGCTTCGATAGGGATATCGGCAGCGGCGGTTGATTCTGAAGCGCAAGGGGCACGGCAACACCAAGAACGGCAACAAGTACCTGGCCTGGGCCTACCTGGAGGCGGCCCACTTCGCGGTGTGCTACCACCCCCAGATCAAGCGCTCCTACCGGCGCAAGCGGGCCAAGACCCACGGAATCATCGCCATCAAAACCGTCGCGCACCCGCTGGCCCGAGCCTGCGACTCCATCCTGCGCGATGGCGTGAACTTCGAGGTGGACAAGGCCTTCGCATGAACGGGTCAGCTTGAGGGCTGAGGCGGCGAGCCCGCAACAGAGGTTGGCGGCGAGCCGCTCGATCGGATTGGCCACCGTCTCATCCCGCCAACCACCTCGCGGAGTCACGGTTTTGACGGATGCGCCGCTGTCATTGAGCCAGCACGGGGCCGGACATCGCCACTGGCGAGAAGCCACCGATCTGTGAAACCGGATCGCCGGGGTTGCCACCGGTCCACTATGGACAAACATCGTCCATCGCGGTCGGGCGGCTTCAAAAAGAGCGAACCGGACCACTTGGACAGGACAGGGCACTGACGATTTTCTGGGGTTCGACCGAACCAAGGGCCGGGTGTCTGCTCCCGAGGGGAGTCGCCCCAGTGCCTCAATCCAGAAGGGTGACTGGTGCGGATCAGCCATGGGCTGTCGCCTTCACGACGAGCACCGAAGGCGCGTGTTGAGTCCTAACTCAGCGCTTCGCGGCAAGAAACGGATCGTGCCAAGACGCGAGAGGTTGAATCGTGCTATTGACTGGGGTCGGCTAAAGGATGACCCCTTAAATTCTTTCCGGACGAGAAGGCGACGTGGATGCCGAGGGTCACGGGCTACCCCGAGTGCTGGGCGATCCACTCCTTGAGCGCCGCGTCCATCCGCGACTGCCAGCCCTTGCCGGTGGCCTTGAAGTACGCCACCACCTCGGGCGAATAGCGCACTGTCAACTGGGTCTTGCGCGGCTTTTGGGCCGGCCCGCGCGCGCGGCGCAACGCGGCCAGGGTCGCCGCAACCCCGCCGCCCGGCGTGACCACGGCATTGCGCCAGAACGCCTCGACGGCGGCCGGGTCGGTCGGATCGTAAGGCATCTCCGCGTTGATCGCGATGTCCGCGTCGGCCAGCGCCCGCAGCTTGGCCAGGTCAGTGCCCGACGGTTTGCCAGTAACGTCGCTCTTCATGTCGTTTCGTCTTGCGGACGGAAATCAGGTGCGGCGCGGCGGGACGGTCCACCCACACCAGGAATACCACCACCCCGTAAAACAGCCCCAAGCTTTGCAGGCGCTGTGCGCCGATAGTCAATCGGCGCACAGCGTCAGCGCGCAGACGGACCGATAATAAATCCGTAGGATTTAACGGCAACCGGGGGGCGTATAATCCGCCGCCACACCGTCGTCCACCGCACCGGAACCCAGCATGGATACCCTCACTCTCACCCGCCCCGATGACTGGCACCTGCACGTCCGCGACGGCGCGGCCATGCGCGCGGTCGTGCCGCACAGCGCCCGCCAGTTCGCCCGCGCCATCATCATGCCCAATCTGCGACCGCCGGTGACCACCACCGAACAGGCGCTGGCCTATCGGGAACGCATTCTGGACGCCGTGCCGCCTGGAACGGACTTTCAGCCGCTGATGACGCTGTACCTGACCGACAACACCCCGCCAGACGAAATCATCCGCGCCAAAGATTCTGGTCATATCGTCGCCTGCAAGCTCTACCCCGCTGGCGCAACGACGAATGCCGATTCTGGCGTGACCGATGTTCGCAAGATCTACCCGGTGCTGGCGGCGATGCAGGTCCAGGGCTTGCCACTGCTGGTTCACGGCGAGGTCACCGACCCGGAGGTAGACGTATTCGACCGCGAGGCGGCGTTCATCGAACGGGTATTGATGCCGGTCGTGCGCGATTTTCCGGCCCTGAAAATCGTTCTGGAGCATATCACCACCCAGGACGCGGCGGATTACGTGCGGGACGCGCCAGCCACGGTTGCGGCGACGATTACCGCCCACCATCTGCTCTACAACCGCAACGCGATCTTCCAGGGTGGGATTCGACCGCATTACTACTGCCTGCCGATTCTCAAGCGCGAACGTCATCGCCAGGCGCTGATCCTGGCCGCCATCAGCGGCAATCCCAAATACTTTCTCGGCACCGACAGCGCCCCGCATCCACGCCAGGGCAAGGAAACCGCTTGCGGCTGCGCGGGCTGCTACACCGCCCACGCCGCGCTGGAACTGTACGTCGAAGCGTTCGATTCGGTCGGGGCACTGGACAAGTTGGAAGCCTTTGCCAGCTTCCACGGCGCGGATTTCTACGGCCTGCCGCGCAATAGCGGCGCCGTTACCCTGCGCCGCCAGCCGACGCCGGTTCCCGCCTGCTTCCCGTTCGGCGTGGACGAGTTGATTCCGCTGCGGGCCGGGGAAATGCTCGGCTGGCGACTGATGATCTGAACCGTAGTGTGTTCACTCTAATTTTCGTTGCTACAGTACGACTCAAGAAAGGTTGAAACCCGCCGGTAACAACCAAAACCGGCATCACGATCAAGACTTTGAGTCGAGGAGAGTCACAATGGCAACCGTAGCACTGAAAAACATCATGGAAACCCCGATCGCTACCAACATCCGCGAATCGGCCAATCGTATCTGGCTGGCCGGGCTGGGCGCCTATGCTAAAACCCAGGAGGAAGGCGAGAAGCTGTTCCAGTCGCTGGTCAAGGAAGGTGAGAAAGTTGAGAAGCAGGCCAGGAAAACGGCCGAGGCCCGGATCGAAGAAGCCAAGGGCAAGGTGGTCGAGTTCCGTGGCAAGGCCAGCCAACAGTTCGACCGGTTGGAAGAACTGTTCCAGGAGCGGGTCGCCCAAGTGCTGAATCGGCTGGGCGTGCCGACCCAGGAAGACATTCAGGAACTGACCAAGCGGGTCGAGGCGCTCAACGAGAGCATCAGGGCGTTGAAGAAGTAAACGCCCGCCTCAATTTCGCTCGAACCAGACCCCGCGGCTCCACGCCGCAGGGTCTTTATTTATTCCGAGTATGGGAGCCGGGGTCGAGCGGCCGCGATCACCGGTCAGCCAACAGGATCGGATCGCTACGCCCGGACGGCGCGATACCGCTCAAACACTACGACCGGGTCGAGATCACCAGAAACAGCGGATAGTCTCGCCTACCCTGGTCGGTCGCCTTTTGTATCCGATAGCGCGTTGCGAATCCCCCAGCACCGCCAGCATGCCCGGCGAACTGTCCGCCAGCGTCAATTCGCCCAGGTCCGCTTGCAGGGCGAAACCCAACAGTCCCGTCCCGCAGCCGTATTCGAGTGCGCGCCACGCGGGTGGCAGGGGAACCCGCCGCCGGATGGCGGCGGCGGCGAACGCCCGTTTCCGTTTGACCGGATCGGTATCCCAGGTACTGGCTTCGTCATCGCAATCCATCGTGGTCCTCCCCTTGGTGCGACTTGCAGATCCCGTCGGCGGGCGCGACCCGCACCTGCTCGACTGAAAACCGTGGGACGGGTGGTTTATTCTGGCGTACAAATCTCCCGGCGCCAGACCGCCAGCAGGGTCCGCACCACCAGCACCGCCACTACCAGGGAGATGAGCGCCAGCAACCCGAACCCCAGCAGCGTAAAGACTGGGTTGGGCAGGCGCGCGCTCATGACCAGCGTTGCGAGTGTCAGGGCAGCCAGGGGGAAGGAATACGCCCAGGCGGAAATGAAAAAGGGCAGGCGCAGGAATCGCACCGCGTTGCTGGCCAGCAGCAAAGCCAGAAACAGTGCGGTGTAGTAGAGGACGCGCCCGAACGCATCGATCTCACTGGTCAGGTTGGTGTAGGCGATGAAGCCCACCGAGGGCGGCGCCAGCAGGATGAACAGCGTCGGCGCCAGCCGCACCGGCAGTGGTTCGTGGAAAAACAGCCGGTACAGCACGATGGTCAGCAGCACCAGCCAGAATACCAGGCCGATGCTGAAGAAAAACCAGGACAGTTCGGGCGAGGCCAGCCGAACTCCGGCTACCGGCACTGATGATGTTGCCGACCACCGGAATGAACCAGGCGGGATTGGCATGTTTGATGTCGTAATGCGTGTGGTGAAGCCAACTGCCGAAGATGGCCAGGGTCAGGCCCAGATGCAGGGCGGCGCCCGTGCCCCACAGCCAAAACGCCACCTCGGGCGCCGATTCCAGATAGGCGCTGGCGAGTAGCAGCAGGGAGATCGACAGGGTCGGGAAAAAATTGACCCGGATCGGATGGCGCATTTCCAGCCGGACGGCTTGCGGATAACGCAAGGCTTTCAAGCCGTAGAACACCAGCAGGAGCACGAACAAGGCGCTCGCCACCCCGCGCAGACCCTCCCCGACCACCACCGGCATCCCCAGGACGGCATGGGCTTTCAGCCAGGCCAACGCGAGCCCGGCCGTGCCCATGACCATCGAGAACAGCGCGATGGGAAAATGTTCGAGCCGTTGCCGGTGAGCTTCCGGAGACAACGCGGCGGCGGACGTAGGTGGGGCTGGAGCGGAGGGATTCATGTCGGTAACCTTTGGCGCTGAGGTTCGGCACAGTTCCGTACCGTGACGTGGACGGTCGGTTTCATCCGCATCGCGGCGTTGGCATTCAGTTAATACATTATAATATGCTAATATTTCATGACAACCCATCGTTTGATGCATTTAGGGCCGGACACCCGCACTCTGAATCACCCTGCCGGGCGCAACCGGCAGTTGCAACACAGTTTCTCACGCCGCCAGCCCCAGATGCCGGCGCAGGAAGGTCACCTGCAGCGCGATGCTCTTTTCAAACCACAGTCCCTCGTACAGATCGAAATGCCCGACCGGCAGCACTTCGAACTGGCAGCACGCGATCCGCCCGGCGGTTTTGCGGGTCGCGACGAGCGGGATCACCGCGCAGCACGTCGCCGCCCACGAAGAACTCCACGGGTTCGATCCGCATCGTTACCCCAGTTCCAGCACGTCGCCGTTGCCCACGAACAGATTCGTTTGCGAGCCATGCCGGGCCGTCCCGCGCACGACGGGCAGGCCCAGTGCCAGCATCTTCTCGACGGCGGTGCGGCCGGTGCAGTGGTTGCACGCCACCTTGGCGATGCCATACCCGCTCAGCGCGTTGACCACCTGCTCCCGCGACTCGTCCCAGTCTTCCAGGGGCGAGATGTGCAGTCCCCCGTAGATGGCGTGGATGCGCTCCCCGCCCTGGAAGGTCCGACGGGCGTAGTCCAGCAGGTTGAGCACGCCGCCGTGGCCGCAGCCGGTGACCATCGTCATGCCCTGGTGCCGGAGGTTGGCGTACAGGACATTTTCCCCTTGCACCTGCAACAGGGTGCTCATCGGGAAACTGACCAGCGCCAGGCCGGGAAACAGCACCAGCGGTCGATCGACGGGCACGGTGACCACCGCGCCGGTATGCCCCTGTCGCTGGATGTGGGCGAACCCCGCCGGATGGAAGCCTTCGGGGACATAGATCGTGATGCCGGGACAGTGCCGGAGGGTCGAGCCGATCCCCCAGAAGTGATCGAAATGCTCGTGGCTGATGATCAGCGCTTCGATCCGGCCCTGCCGCAGCATCTGGTCGATGCCTTCCTCGGCGAAGCGCCGATCCATCCAGGCCGGATTCCAGCCGGTGTCGAACAGCAGGCGGCGCACGGTGCCATCGGTCGCCTCGGCCTCCAGCAGCGCCGAAAAGCCGGCGGCGTTGTCCGCGTGCAGCGCGCCGAACGGCGGCCAGGGAATGGCGTATTGATCGGTTTCGGCGCCGCCGGCGTCGCGGATGTCGCCGAACACGGTGGCGGTGTCGAACCAGCCGGTTTCGGAAATGCAGCGGATCTTCAACCGTTGCAGGACGCCGATATCGAGGGTTTGAGTAGTAGTTGACATGGCGATGACCTCCTTCGGATGGAACCACTTCTGGACGGGGAGCCGGCGGGCGCGCGATCGCTCGCGCTACGGCCGGGCCGCGACCGCCAGGAACAACGGGTATTCCCGCATCCCCTGATCGGTCGCCTTTTTCATCAGATAGCACGTGGAAAAATCCACCCCGCCGAACCCCGCATCCGCCAGTTGCAGCCCGCAACGCTTCCCGGTCGAAACCGTTGTGGCCGGTGAAACCGGGACCATGAAACGAACCGTCTTCCCGGTCCAGATCGGCGATGCCCAGCCAGCCGCCCGGTCGCAGCAGGTCATGAAAGGCCCGCAGCAGTCGGTCGACATCGGCGACGTGGTGCAGAGTCATCAGGGTATAGATCAAATCATAGCGCTCGACGGGCAGTGGATCCGTTAGCAGATCGAGCGCGAGTGGACGCAGATGGGCCAGTCCAGCGGCGGTGATTTTCTCTTCCAGCACCGCCAACATGCCCGGCGAGCTGTCGGCCAGCGTGATCCGGCCCAGATCAGCACACAGGGCGAAACTCAACAGGCCGGTCCCACAGCCGTATTCGAGCGCGTGCCAGTCATGCGACAGAGGTACCCGCTGGCGAAGCGCGGCGGCGACGGCGAGCGCCCGTTCCTGCTTGACCGGATCGGAGTCCCAGGTCTTGGCCTTGTCGTCAAAATTCATCGTGGTGCTCGGTGCGGCGAGACCCGTTGCCAGCCGGGCCGGGGTTTACAGATCATCAGATCTCATTCACCAAGTCAGCGTCTTGGTGTTGTCTTTGAATAACGCGCCGCCGGTGAGTTCGGGATTCCCTATTTTAAGGCCGGGCAACAAGTCGGCCTCTTTCACGCCGTAATGCTTCATGCACATCGGGCAGACCAAAACGACGGCCCCTTTACTCACGAGTTCGCCAAGCATCTTCTGATGATTGGCAAATTTCGTGGCATTCTCCTTGGAACCGATGAACACGCCCTTGTCGTTAAGGAAAATCGTCAAGGGATGGCCGCGTTCCAGTTGATTTTTGCCGAATGAGATTCCCATGTCGGCGCGATGGGCGTCATCCGTAGTCAGATTTACGAAGAGCGGGTCGCCGTTTCCCGCAAAGGTTGGGTTGACGACGCCGCCAACGATCAAGGCAAGGGTCAGCATCGCTTGCAAAAAGAATTTCATGGGTCGCTCCTTTCGGATGGGTTGAAGATGGTTATGAAGATAACGGTTACGGATGCTCGCCTTCCCCGCGAGCATGCGGCTTCGGCGATCCGACCGCCAGCGATCCGTCCAGGTAGGCGGCGACCGCCTTATCCGGATCGGTTTCCGTGGTAACCAGCCCGGTGATGCCTTTCATGGCCAGCCGCCGCATCAGTCCCTGGCCCATGCTGCCCGCGATCAGCACCTGCACCTCGTCCAAGGGATGGGGTTCGTGCGGCGCACTGTCGTGGAAGCATTGTTCCTTGGGCAATCCGAGCAACGCCTTACCGGTCACCTTGCCCTGTTCCGCTTGATATAGCCAGAAAATCCTACAGCGTCCGGCATGTTCGGTGATCGTGCGGCGATTCTGACTGGTGACTGCGATTTTCACGTTCCATTCTCCTACCCGAGTATTCGCGAACTGTTCCGAGCGATTTGTTCCGATCACCAGCCAGCCTTGGTCGGCCGGTGAACCTCTGCCCGCAAGTTCGCTCCTAATGTGGTAAACCCATCGCCAACAGGGTGAAAAAACAGTCGCACCCCTGGCGTTCCACCTTTCCGAACCGCGTTCGCCGTGGTAAGCCAAGGGTGGCCGGGCCACCATCCGCAGTGGATGACGCCATGCACCCCATAACGTTGCACGCAATCTGGTCGAGCGAACCCAAGTGTCGCCGTTATGCCGTGCGCGGCTCGGTGCTGTTCGCCGGGCTGAATGAAGCGGATTTCCGTCATATTCATCAGCCCATCCGGGATGTTGCCCTCGCCCCCAGAGATCTACTGTATCGCCTGGGCGAGCACGGTCATACTCTGTTCACCCTGCGTTGCGGGGTGATAAAACTGTTGCAATACCTGCCCGACGGTAGCCAGCGCATCGTCCGCCTGCTGAGGCATGGCGACCTGCTGGGTCTTGAAGCCTTGGTCGGGCAACCCTACCAGCACGAAGCCACCGCGCTGACCGACTGTGAAATCTGCGCGATTCCGGCCGAGGTCATCGAGAATCTGGGCCGCGAGCGGCCGGGCCTGCGCAAGGAATTAATGGCCCGCTGGCAGCAGGCGCTGACCGAGGCCGACGCCTGGCTGATCCAGTTCGGTACCGGCACCGCCCGCCAGCGGGTGGCGCGGCTGTTATTGCGGCTGACCTGCGCCGAACAGGACCGGTTGCCGCTGCTCTGCCGCCAGGATATCGGCGCCATGCTGGGACTCACCACCGAGACTGTCAGTCGTACCATCGCCGAACTGCGGCGACAAGGGTTACTGCGCGATCATGGCACCCAGATCCAGGATTGCGATCGCGAGACCTTGCGTCGCATCGCCGATGGCGAGGAGTGATCCCGCCAGGTAACCAGCCGGCACCGAACCGTTGGCAGATTGTCATACCGTTTCCCGATAGGTATTGAGGTTTCGTGATCGGGTCGGGCTGACGGGATTGCGCCCGTCAGCCCTCCCACACCACCGGACATGCGGTTTTCCGCATCCGGCGGTTGAGCCCAGCGGGCTTAGCCCGCGAGCACCCACGGTAGAGTGAATTACTGATGTCTACCGTGTTGCTCATTGAACCTCTTCTGACGTCTGTGCTCGCTGTCCGCCGCGACTCGATGGGCACGTGCCGCCCCTCCGCAGGAATCCACCTGCTCGGCTTGGCCCGCCGGTCCGGGAGCTGCCGCAGTTGCCGCTCCGAACCCGTGTCGCCCGTCTCCGTGCCGCTGGGAACGGATGCAGACTGTGGTCCTCTCGTGACTCTTCGGCCCTTCGCTCGACCGGCCTTTCGGCCGGTGTCCACACTACTACGGCCTCTGCTGACTCCTGGCACGCTCTCACGCGTCAGGTCTCCCCGAGTAAGAACAGATACTTTCGACCCGTGCCGCCAGGCTCTACCGGATACGTCTTTCGGTGACGGTTGGATTTCGCGTTCCCTAGCACGCTCATCGCCCGTACCCGGCCTCACTGCCTGTTCGTGTTCCTGCGGTCGTGTCTTGGCTACGCCCTTCTTTCAGCTTGGCCTCGCGGCTTCCACCTTGGGTTTCGCTACGCTTCTCGTCACTCTTCGCGGTTACCTCCTCTCAGGTAACAAGTACATGCCCATGTCGGGCACACATCGGGTCGGGCTGACGGGATTGCGCCCGTCAGCCCTCCCACACCACCGGACATGCGGTTTTCCGCATCCGGCGGTTGAGCCCAGCGGGCTTAGCCCGCGAGCACCCACGGTAGAGTGAATTACTGATGTCTACCGTGTTGCTCATTGAACCTCTTCTGACGTCTGTGCTCGCTGTCCGCCGCGACTCGATGGGCACGTGCTAGG
>CAVQSJ010000005.1:0-50000 GCA_963715845.1 uncultured Gammaproteobacteria bacterium
ACTTTCACGAAACCGATGTGACGGTTTTGAAAAACCCGGACCGGCAACAGATGGAGATTGCCATCGAGGGCCTTTTTTACGGTCGACAAAAAGATGATCTGGTAGTGTTGTTCTTCTCGGGTCATGGCGTCAAAGACGATCTGGGCAAGCTGTATTTTGCCACCCGAGATACCCGCAAAACCCCCCGCGGTGAACTGATGCGCGCCACTGCGGTTTCCGCCAGCTTTATCCATGAAAGCATGAGCCGCAGCCGTTCCAGACGGCAGGTGGTGATTCTGGATAGCTGCTTCAGTGGTGCGTTTGCCAATGGTATGGCGGCCAAGGATGACGGCAGCGTGCATATCCGAGAACAGTTGGGCGGGGAGGGCCGGGCCGTGCTGACCTCCTCCAGTTCGACGCAGTATTCCTTTGAAGAGCAAGGCGAGAATTTATCACTCTACACCCGTTTTCTGGTGCAGGGCATTAAGACCGGGGAGGCGGACGCCAATAAGGATGATTTCATCTCTATCAATGAACTGCACGAGTATGCCAGCCAAAAGGTGCGGGAAATCAGACCGGATTTGCGACCGGAGATCTATGCGATTCGGGAAGGCTTCAGTATCCGGCTGGTCAAAGTCCCTACCGGCGATCCGCGACAACGCTACCGTAAGGAAGTCGCCCGCTTTATCAAGCGCGGCGAGATTTCCATCGTCGGTCGGGGGTTTCTGGATGTTCTGCGCATCCGCTTGGGTCTGGACATGGCGGAAGCCAAGGTTCTCGAAGAGGAAATCCTGGACCCCTATCGGCAGGCGTTTCGAGAAAAGCTACAGCAATACGAGCAGATCGTTACCCAACTGCTTCAGCAACATGACACCATCAGCGAAGCGGATCGCAGCGAGCTGCAAGCGCTCCAGCAGGTGCTGGAACTGAGAGATAAAGATACCATCCCGATTGAATCGAGGGTCGCTGCCGCTCTAAAGGCCTACAAACAAAAACTGCAAGCCTACGAGCAATCCCTGGCGGAAGCCTTGCGGCAGGAGTGGCCCCTGAGCGAAGCCAAGCGGCAGCAGGTTCAGAAATGGCAACAACAGATGGAACTGAGTGAAGCGGATGTAGCCGCCATCACCGCCCGGGTGACGGCCGACGCGCAAGCCTATCACCATCATGTACAGCAGTATGAGCAGGCCTTTGCCAAAGCGATCCAGCAGGAATATCCGTTGAGCGAGGCCAGGCTTCGCGAACTCCGGCAGTATAGAGAAAGCTTAAACCTGGCCGAGGTAGATGTGGCGCCTATCGAAGCGAAAATTACTACAGAGATTCAAACTTATCACCAAAAATTACAGCAGTACGAGCAGGCCTACAGCGATGCCACGCAACGCAAGCATTACCCGAATGCAACCATCCATCAGCAATTACAGAAAACTTGGGAAACTTTAGGGCTACATGAATCGAATGTCAAAGCAATCGAGTACCGGCTTAATAGTGAAATCCAGACCTATCAGGACCATCTCAATCAATACCAGCAGGATTTTATCAAGGCGGTTCAACAGCACTATCCGCTCGAAAAGACAGCGCGGCAGGAACTTGATCGACGTCAAGCAGGAATTGGGCCTGACTGGGGAGGACGTGGCTTCCCTTGAAACCAGCATCAGTAAAGAAACTGAAGAGCGTTTAGAAAAGCTCCAAAAATATGAGCAGGTATTTTTTGGGCTGATCCAACAGGAATATCCGATCACTCAAGAAAACTACGAGGAGTTACATCGCTTTCAGCAAATTCTGCAGCTCTCCGATGACGATGTAGGGCAAATTGAAGCTCTCGTTCTCGAGAAGAGGCAGCGCCAGGCCGAAGAGGAGCAAGCCCGCCGCCAAGCCGAAGAGAGGCGCGGCGCCAAGCCGAAGAAGCCGCCCAGGCCGAAGAGGAGCAGGCCCGCCGCCAGGCCGAAGAGGAGGAGGCGCCGCCAGCCGAAGAAGCCGCGCCGCCAGGCCGAAGAGGAGCAAGCCCGCCGCCAAGCCGAAGAGGAGGAGGCGCAGCGCCAGGCCGAAGGCCCGCCGCCAGGCCGAAGAAGCCGCCCGCCGCCAGGCCGAAGAGGAGCAGGCCCGCCGCCAAGCCGAAGAGGAGCAAGCCCGCGCCAGGCTGAAAGGAGCAAGCGCGGCGCCAGGCCGAAGAAGCCGCCCGCCGCCAGGCCGAAGAGGAGCAGACCCGCCGCCAGGCCGAAGAGGAGCAGGCGCGGCGCCAGGCCGAAGAAGCCGCCCGCCGCCAGGCCGAAGAGGAGCAAGCGAGACGCCAGGCTGAAGAGGAGCAGGCGCGGCGCCAGGCCGAAGAAGCCGCCCGCCGCCAGGCCGAATGGAGCAAGGAGCAGGCTGCGGCCGCCAAGCCGAAGAGGAGCAGGCGCGGCGTCAGGCCGAAGAAGCCGCCCGCCGCCAGGCCGAAGAGGCCAGGCCAAGAAGCCGCCCGCCGTCAGGCCGAAGAGGAGCAGGCGCGGCGCCAGGCCGAAGAAGCCGCCCGCCGCCAGGCCGAAGAAAGGAGCAAGGCGCGACGCCGCCAGGCCGAAAAGGAGCAGGCGCGGCGCCAGGCCGAAGAAGCCGCCCGCCGCCAGGCCGAAGAAGCCGCCCGCCGCCAGGCCGAAGAGGAGCAGCAGGCGCAGGCCGCTCAGGCCGAAGAAGCCGCCCGTCGCCAGGCTGAAGAGGAGCAGGCGCGCCGCCAGGCTGAACAGGAGCAGGCCCGCCGTCAGACTGAACAGGAGCAGGCGCGGCGCCAGGCCGAAAAGGAGCAGGCGCGGCGCCAAGCTGAAGAAGCCGCCCGCCGTCAGGCTGAAAAGGAGCAGGCGCGGCGCCAGGCTGAAAAGCCGCCCGCCGTCAGCTGAAGAAGCGCGCGGCGCCAGGCCGAGAAACCAAAGCCACTATTGAATAAGCTTGTTTGGGGAGCGGGCTTGGTGGCAATCCTTGCCATTATTACAACAGCAATACTATATTTCTGGCAAGGATCTGAGCACGGAAATTGCGGTGCTGCTGGCACAGGCCGAGGCGCAATTCAAGGCCAAGCGACTGACCGAGCCAGCGGGAAACAATGCGGCAGCGACCTATCGGCAGGTGCTCGCGCAGGATGCGGGCAACGCCCAAGCCCAGGCGGGGCTGGAACGGATCGCCCGGGAGTACTTGAAACAGGCGCAGGAACAACGGTCGGCGGGGGCGCTGCAAGAGAGCTTGAAGCTGATCGACAAGGGACTGGCGGTGCTGCCAAACCAGGCAGAACTACTGCGCCTGCGGGGGGAAGTACAGAAACAACAGCAGCGGGAACAGGAGATCACGGCGCTGCTGGCACAGGCCGAGGCGCAATTCGAGGCCGAGCGACTGACCGAGCCAGCGGCAGACAATGCGGCAGCGACCTATCGGCAAGTGCTCGCGCTGGATGCGGGCAACGCCAAGGCCCAAGCGGGGCTGGAGCGGATCGCCCGGGAATACCTGCAACAAGCGCGGCAGCAGCGGTCGGCGGGGGCGTTGCGAGACAGCTTGAAGCTGATCGACAAGGGGCTGGCGGTGCTCCCGAACCAGGCGGAATTACTGCGCCTGCGGGAGGAAGTACAGAAAAAACAGCAGTGGGAACAGAAGATCGCGGCGCTGCTGGCACAGGCTGAGGCGCAATTCGAGGCCAAGCGTCTGACCGAACCGGCGGGAGACAATGCGGCAGCGACCTATCGGCAGGTGCTCGAGCTGGACGCGGGCAACGCCCAAGCGCGGGCGGGACTGGAGCGGATTGCCCGAGAATACCTGCAACAGGCCCGGCAGCGGCAGTCGGCGAGGGCGCTGCAAGAGAGCTTGAACCTGATCGACAAGGGGCTGGCGGTGCTGCCGAATCAGGCTGAATTACTGCGCCTGCGGGAGGAAGTAAGCGCCCAACTGGCGGCGGAGCAACAAAAGACGCTCGAACAGCAGCGGCTGGAACAACAACGCTTGGAACAACAACGCAAAGAGCAACAACGCTTGGAACAGCAGCGGCTGGAACAGCAGCGCCTGGAACAGCAGCGCTTGGAACAACAACGCAAAGAGCAACAACGCTTGGAACAGCAGCGGCTGGAAGAAAAACAGCGGCAGGAGCAACAAAAGAAGCTTGAACAGCAGCGTCTGGAACAACAACGCTTGGAACAACAACGCTTGGAACAACAACGCAAAGAGCAGCAGCGCTTGGAACAGCAGCGGCAGGAGCAACAAAGGACACTCGAAAAACCACCTTTGGAGCCACCGAAGATCAAGAGGGGATGGCAAGGCTGATGCTGCTCCACCGGGGCGGGTCATCCAGAACGACGCGCCGAGGACGTTGCATTCGGCCCTAGCGATAAGGTCGTGCTCCAGCGGGACGCCGAGCACGACGTCGACGACCGTCAGAATCAGCGGATGGCTTGGTGAGCGGCGTCTCAGCGACCGTGTGGGTGCCGGCCGCCTTCTTTCCGAAAGTCCCGTTTCTGATCTTGTAAAATCAAAGCGTTATCCATGCGGGAATCCGCTTGCGGGCGATTTTGACGGATGATCGCCCGCAAGCGGCTCCCATAATCAATAAGCTTGGTTGTTGTATAGCCTTTTAGAAGTCCACCCGCGTGCCGATGGAGACAGCGTTTTGATCGCCGTAGAAAATCGTGCCGGGATCAGTGATCGTATCACCTACCAAGGTTGCTTGTTGAGCATCGCGGCCGACATATTCAATCCATAGCCTGGTCCGCTTGCTCAGGTTGTACTGATAGCCCAAAACATAGTTTTGGATAGGATCGGTTCCTGAAATCCCTGTGTCCAATTGACCATAGGCGGCTCTGATAACATTGTTGCCGAAGGTATAGGAACCGGTCAGATAGGCGCTCCAAGGCGTGTCGAATCCACCGAAGTCTCGTACTAAGAAAGGCTCCAATATTCCCCATTGATTCAAGGTGCCTTGTTCGTAGGTCAAACCAGCGCTGAAGGCTCCAATCTCATAGGAGAGACCAATACCCCACTGATCGCGATCACAAAACTTTTACTCTTTCCGTTAAGGGCGATATAAGTGGCACCGACGAAGAATGGTCCATTGCTGTATTTCAGGGCAATCGTCCACTCATCAATGCCGTCCGACCACCCCTCCCTCTCGTTAGTAGGAAAGTCAGTGTGCCACCATCTACAGTATCTACAGTGATGCTACTCGCCATGACCAGCATGGCCGAGGCGCTGAATCCACCGAAATCCGGCGTTGAGTAGTAAACGCTGTTCGGTAGACGCTCCAAGGTTGCCGGGGACTCCGACCTGTATGATTGTGGATCTGGACGGACAAAACCGTTATTGGAACCCCCCAGCCATACCGATGGGCCAAACGTCATGCCGCTGTTGAAGATATCGTTGACACCCAAGACTTCGTAGTAGGGTGTGTACTGCGTACCGACCGTCAATTGACCAAAACCACCCTTTAGGCCGACGAACTTGGGCCGAGGGCGACCCAAAAAATTAGTCCCCTCAGTAACATCCACGCTAAACTCGTATTGGTAGACAGCGCTCAGGCCGCCCCCCAGATCTTCTTCACCGAGCACCCCTAACCGTGAGAAGTTGTTGGCTACATCCCAAGAGGCGTCGCCTTTAAAGAGATTGGAGAGGGTGTCATCATCGTTGTAATCCACCGACACCCGCGCGGATCCGTACAGGATGGTATCGGCCTGCGCGGCCAAGGGAGCGGCAAGGGCGGCGGCAACCGCCAGGGTAAGAATGGACTTTTTCATAGCATGATCCCCAAGTTGTGGCGTAAGTCCAACCCAGTCAAAAATTGCCAATACAAAAATAAGTGATTGAATCAATTTTAAAGCAGTACAAATTATTTGTATACTCATCAAGGTAAAAAAGCAATTGTTTTTATAAAAAATACAACTTTTGGCGTCAATGCAACGGACGGATGAAACCAAGGGTGCTTAAGCGAGAAATGAAAACGGACGCTTGCGGGCGGCCGTCGATCAAACCAAGCTCAGTTTGTAGGTTGGGCAAAAGCGTAGCGTTGCCCAACATTTCGAGAAATCAGCCTGAAAAATCATGATGTTGGGCTTCGCAAGCTCAGCCCAACCTACGGCGTTTCGGAGTGTTCGGCCAGACACTGGACAGCATGCCGGCGCCGCTGCAAATGATCATGCAGCTTGCGCCGTCCACCCATTTCGTCAGCTTCGCTCAGGCGATTTTGTACCGGGGTGCCGGCTTTGCGGTGGTGTGGCCCAATTTCGCGGCCGTCGCCGCCAGCGGCGCGGTGTTTTTCGTCATCGCCCTGCTGCGGTTCCGCCGGATGGTGACGCTGATGCAGCAATGAAGTTCATCAAAGCATTGCCGCCGATGGCATCGGTGGCGACTGCGCTTAATTCTGGGCGATGCCTTTGAGCGCCTCGGCGTATTTTTCGGCGTCGGTGGTGCGCAGCAGGCGCCGGACCGCTACGCTCAACTCGCCGACATGGCTATCCTGGATGACCCGCTTGATCTCCAGCAAGCCGGCGGGATGCATGCTGAATTCGGTCAGGCCCAGCCCCAGCAGCAGCCGGGTGTAGCGGGCATCGCCGGCCATCTCCCCGCACAGGCTCACCGGAATACCCGCCCTCTGGCCGGCGCGGATGGTGTTGCGGATCAAGGTCAACACCGCCGGGTGCAGCGGATCGTAGAGGTAGTTGATCTCGTCGTCCACCCGGTCGATCGCCAGCGTGTACTGAATCAGATCGTTGGTGCCAATCGACAGGAAAGCGAGATACTGGGCGAACTGGGTGGCGCACACGGCCGCGGCCGGAATCTCGATCATCCCGCCGACGGGCAACCGCTCGTCGAAGGCGAGGCCACGGGCACGCAGTTCCTGCTTGGTTTCCGCCACCAGCCGAATCACCTGGAACACTTCCTGGACGGTGGACAGCATCGGAATCATCATCCGCACCGGCCCGTAAGCCGAAGCGCGCAGGATGGCGCGCAACTGCGGACGGAACATCGCCAGATCCTTCAGGCACATGCGAATCGCCCGCAACCCCAGCGCCGGATTGGTGCAGACCGGCCCGCCGCGGCCGCCGTCCACCTGCTTGTCGGCGCCGAGGTCGGCGGTGCGAATGGTGACGGGACTGCCCTCCAGGATCTTGATGACGTGCAGATAAGAGGCCAGATGCTCCTCTTCGTCCGGCACATCGGCGCGGTTCATGAACAGGAATTCGGTCCGGTACAACCCCACGCCGTCGGCCGCCACGTCGCGCACCGCCACGGCATCCTCGGGCAGTTCGATGTTGGCCTGCATCCCGATGGTCACCCCGTCGCGGGTGACCGCCGGCTTGCCCTTGAGCTTGCTCAACTCGCGCTGTTGTCGGCGCTCTTCCTGCTGCTTGTGGCGGTAATAGCGCAGGATGCGTTCGTCCAGCCCGACCAGGATCACCCCCTGGCGCCCGTCCACGATCACCGGCTCGTCGTGGCTTAGATAGCCGCGCGCGTTGCGCGCGCCCACCACCGCCGGAATGCCCAGACTGCGCGCCAGGATGGCGGTGTGGGACAATGGGCCGCCATACTCGGTGACGAAAGCCAGTACCCCCTGATGCTGCATGAGGATGGTGTCGGCCGGGGTCAGATCGTCGGCGACGATGATCCGCCCCTCCAGCCGGCTGGACGCCAGTTCGGAATAGTCGGGGTCGTTCAGATAGGCTGGATCCTCGGTCACCAGAATGCGCTGTACCCGGCGCACCACGTGTTCCACATCGTCCTTGCGGGTGCGCAGATATGGGTCGTCCATGTCCTCAAACACCTGGACCAGCGAATCCCGCTGGATTTTCAAGGCCCATTCGGCGTTGCATTTGAGCGAGCGAATCAGCTTGACGGGCGCCTCGACAAAGGAGGCGTCCTCCAGCATCAGCAGGTGGGTGTCGATGAAGGCGGTGACATCGCTGGACACGGTCGCCGGAATCCGCAGCCGGATATCCCGCAACTGCTGCCGGGCCAGGTTCAAGCCGTGCAGAAACCGCTGGACTTCATCCTCGACAATGGTGTCGGGGATCGTATATTCGGAGATCTCCGGTTGATTGCGCTGCAGCAGATACGTCCTGCCGATCGCATATCCCCGGGAAACCCCGATGCCATGCAACGAAAACGGCATGGAGGGACCCTCTCATTCGCCCTCGTCGAAGCGGCGGCGGACTAGATTTTCCAGATGTTCGAGCGCTTGCTCGGCCTCGGGACCGCTGGCCAGCAATTCCAACTGGGTGCCACAGCCGGCCGCCAGCATCATCACACCCATGATACTCTTGCCGTTGACCTCGCGATTACCGCGCAGCAACCGGATCTCGGCGTCGAACCCGGCCGCCAGGGTCACGAATTTGGCAGCGGCGCGGGCATGCAATCCCAGTTTGTTGATAATAACGATTTCCCGTTTCAACACTCCAGTGACCCCGTTATTACCGGCCGACGCCACACACAACGATCGCCCGGTGGTTACTTTGCTTATTTTAGTTCTCGATGACGGACCATGACATAGTCCCGGATTCCGTTGAAATGGCGGGCCAGGGCCTCGGCGATATAAACCGAGCGATGCTGGCCGCCGGTACAACCAATAGTGACCGTCAAATAGCTGCGCTCGCTCGCCTCAAACCGTGGCATCCACGTCTCCAGCAACCGGCGCAGGTCGGCAACCATCTCCATCACCTCCGGCTGGTGTTCGAGAAACTCAATCACCGGCGGGTCGAGTCCGGTCAAGGGTCGCAACTGCGGCTCCCAGTGCGGATTGGGCAGGCAGCGAACATCGAAGACGAAATCGGCGTCGGCCGGCACCCCGTTCTTGAAACCGAAGGATTCGAACAGCAGCGACATCGCCTCGCGGGGCGTATCGTGAATGCGGGCGCGCAGAAGTTCGCGCAACTGATAGATGTTGGTATCGCTGGTGTCGATGATCAGATCGGCGCTGGCGACGATCGGTTCCAGCAGACGCCGTTCCTGGCGAATCGCCTCCCGCAGGGGAACACTGCCCAGGTCCAGCGGATGCCGGCGGCGGGTTTCGCTGTAGCGCTTGAGCAGAATCTCCTCGTCGGCCTGCAGGAACAGTACCTCCACGGTCAACTCGCTGGCGCGCAGTTCGGCGAGCGCGGCGGGAAACTGGTTCAGTTCGTCGATAAAATTGCGCGCGTCCACCCCCACCGCCACCGTCGGCGGCAAAATATCGCTGGAAGCGAGAATTTCCCGGGCCAGCGGGAGAATCAGTTTGAAGGGGAGATTATCGACGCAGTAGTAGTCCAGATCTTCCAGGGTCTGCAACGCGATGGTCTTGCCGGACCCCGACAGGCCGCTGACGATGATTATTCGCATGGAATCGCCCTCGCCATGGCTCTTTCCATGCGCGCCATCAAATCCTCCTCGGCCCGATAGCCGCTCAGCCGCAGGATGTGATCGCGCACCGCGCATTCCACCAGCACCGCCAGATTGCGGCCGGGCGCGATCGGCAGGCTGATCATCGGCACGCTGATCCCCAGAATGACCCGGGTATCGCGCAATCCCTGCAAGCGGGACTCGGCCGGAGGCAGGATTTCCTCCAACTTGACCAGATGGACGATCAGCCGTATACGCTTGTTGCGCTTGATGGCGCTGTCTCCGAACATCCGGCGAATATTGAGAATCCCGAGCCCGCGCACCTCCAGCAAATCGCTCAGAGTGGGCGGACAGGTACCCTCCAGGACATTGGGCGCCACCCGAGTCAGGTTCGGGGTATCGTCGGCGATCAGGCGGTGGCCGCGGCTGATCAGTTCCAAGGCCAGTTCGCTCTTACCGATCCCGCTACCGCCGGTGATCAGCACGCCCATGCCGAACACTTCCAGCAACTCGCCATGCACCACGGTGGATGCATCCAGGCTGTGCCGGTAATTGTTGAGTTGCTCCAGCACGACCGTGGGCGTGACCGGAGTATACCAAAGCGGAGTACCGGCCGTATCGGCCCCCGCCCGCAGCGCCTCGACCTGCCCGGGATCGCCGCAAACCAGAAGCGCGCCGGCCAGTGGACTCCAGCAGACCACGGATCAGGGCATTGCGGGCCGTCGGCTCCAAGCGGTTGAGAAAAGCGCTCTCCTCGGGACCGAGGATTTGCAAGCGGGGCGGCTGAACCCAGTTCAGCCGCCCAAACAACGGCGCGCCCGCTTCGACCGGCAACCACAGGATACGATCCGCTCCGGTCGCGCCCCCGACCCAGCGCAACTCCAGCACGGCTTCCAACGCCTGAAAAACGGCTTGGGCATGCACCGGTTGATTCATGGCGGATCGGTCGTGGCGGGCTGCCAATCCTTGAGCCGTTCAAATAACATTTGATCGGAATCGGTCTCCCGCAACTGCCGGCAAAAAATCCGATCACTGAACATTTCCGCCAGGTAGGCGAGAATCTTGAGATGCTCGTCGGTGTAGTGATCCGGCACCAGCAAACCGAACACCAAGTCCACCGGCTGCCGGTCGATGGCATCGAAATCCACGCCCTTCTTGAGCTTGACGAACGCGCCGATGGCCTGCTGGCTCTGATTGAACCGGCCATGGGGTAAGGCCACACCATGCCCCAGACCCGTGCTTCCCAAGCGTTCCCGGCCAATCAGGCTGTCGAAAATTGGCCGAGCCGTCAAATCGGCCTGCCCGGTCGCAAGCAGTTCGCTCAGGACTTCGATGACCCGCTTCTTGCTGGCCACCTCGCTATCGCAGACGATCCGCTCGCGGGTAATCAGGTCTGTGATGTTCATCGCCGCATTCGCCTGCTCAAGGCTCGGGGTAGCTGCGCGCCTTTTCGCCGCGATGCTTGTCCGTCAGCTTTTCCTTGTGCTTCTTGATCTGACGGTCGATCTTGTCGATCAGGGCATCGAGCGCGGCGTACATGTCCTCGTCCACCGCATCGGCGAAGATCTCATTACCAGCCACGTGGATGGTCGCCTCAGCCTTCTGGCTCAGTTTTTCGACACTGAGAATGATCTGGGCGCTGGTGACGTTGTCGAAATGCCGCTCGATACGCTCCAGCTTGTCGTGCACGTAGTCGTGCAGCGCCTGAGTGATTTCCACATGGTGTCCGCTCAGTTTGATTTGCATGGCATGGACTCCTGGCTGGCAAGTCTTGCTTGGGTTGGGTGTTGGAGTGGTCAATCCTTGCGCGAATCCGCGACGGATGATTGAACGTTGTGGTTTGGAACCGCCTTGCGCAACCGTACCCCCGACTTCCGTTGTTCGCCCCTGCGGGGCGGAAATCCCCGTCCGTTCAGACGAGGCGTTTGCGATCCGAGGAAGATGGAATGGACATCGCCTCCCGGTATTTTGCCACCGTCCGCCGCGCCACTTGAATACCTTCTGCTTCGAGCAGTTTGGCGATTTTGTCGTCGCTAAGCGGTTTGCCAGGATCCTCGGTCTGAATCAGTTTGCGGATCATGGCGCGGATGGCGGTGGAGGAACACTCGCCGCCATCGCTGGTGCCGACATGGCTGGAAAAGAAATACTTCAACTCGTAGATGCCGCGCGGTGTATGCATATATTTTTGCGTGGTCACCCGGGAAATGGTGGATTCGTGCAGGCTCAGCTCCTCGGCGACATCCCGCAGGATCAGCGGCTTCATGAACTCATCGCCCCGATCCAGAAACTCCCGCTGCCGCTCGACGATACAGGTCGCGACCTTGAGCAGGGTCTCGTTGCGATTTTGCAGGCTTTTCAGGAACCAGCGTGCTTCCTGCAAATGGTTCTTGAGATAGGCCGCGTCGCCGTTCTGGCTGGCCTGCCGCGCCAGAGCCGCGTAGCGGGCGTTGATCCGCAGCTTGGGCGTGCTCTCGGGGTTCAGCTCGACCCGCCAGGTATTGCGGTTCCGATAGACCAGAACATCCGGGACGAGGTATTGCGGTGCGGTGTTGGACAACCGCTCGCCCGGATGCGGATTCAGCGATTGAATCAGGCTTACGATCCCCTGCAATTCCTCGCGCGACACCTTGAGCCGGCGCATCAAGCCGTTGAAATCGCGGTTGGCGAGCAGTTCCAGATGCTGCCCGACCAGACGGCGGGCCTCGGCCAGCCACGGGGTATCTTCCGGCAGGGCTTCCAACTGCAGCAGCAGACATTCCGCCGGACTGCGGGCGCCCACACCCTGGGGATCGAAGTGTTGTACCAGTTTCAACACCGGCTCGGCCTCGGCCGGAGTCACCGCGAATTCGCCTTGCAGCCCCTGGCAAATCTCCTCCAGCGATAGGGTCAGATAACCGGATTCGTTGATCGCGTCGATGATCGCGGTCGCAACCGCAAGATCCCGTTCGTTGAACGGCGTCAACCGCATCTGCCAGTACAGATAATCGCGCAAGGACTCGCCCGCCCCGGCGTAACGCTCATACAGGTCCCACTCCTCTTCCTCGCCCCGCGAGTAACTGGTCGCGCCATCGGACGGTTCGTAGATGTCTTCCCAGGCGCTATCCACCGGGAGTTCGTCCGGCAGCGTACCGGCCGCCCCGTCGATTTCGGTCTCGGCGCTGGAATCCGCCGCCACCTGGGCGGCCTGGGTTTCCGGCTGCACCGGCAAATCCTGCGGCTCGTCGGTCCGCTCCAGCATCAGATTGGAATCGAGGATGGCCTGCACCTCCGTTTCGAGATCCAGGCTGGATAATTGCAGCAGGCGAATCGCCTGCTGCAATTGGGGGGTCATTGTCAGTTGCTGACCCAGACGTAGCTGCAATGACTGGCGCATAAGTCTTTAATCTACCATCAAACGGGCGAACCCGGCCTACCTTTAATCCTAGCCGGTTTTAAGAGGTTGTGGGGAGAATGACGGACTATCGCGCCACCGGCCAACGCCGCCGCCTCACAGTTGGAAGGATTCACCCAGATAAACCTGGCGAACGTGTTGATCGGCAAGAATCGCGGTGGGATCGCCCTCGGCGATGACCCGACCCTCGTTGAGAATGTAGGCACGGTCGCAAATGCCCAGGGTTTCCCGGACGTTGTGATCGGTGATCAACACGCCGATGTCGCGCTCGCAAAGGTGCTTGATGATGCGCTGGATATCCAGCACCGACAAAGGGTCTACGCCGGCGAACGGCTCGTCCAGCAGAATGAACGCCGGCCGGGCCGCCAGGGCCCGGGCGATTTCCACGCGCCGCCGCTCGCCGCCGGACAGACTGATGCCCACGCTGTCGCCCAGGTGGCCGACATGCAGCTCGTGCAGCAGTTCCTCGGCCATGGGGCGGCGGTCGGCGCGGCTCAGATCGCGGCGGGTTTCCAGGATCGCCAGCACGTTGTCCAGCACCGTCAATCGGCGGAACACCGATGGCTCCTGCGGCAGATAGCCGACCCCCAGCCGCGCCCGCGCGTGCATCGGCAGATGGGTGATATCGCGCTCGTCCAGCAGCACCCGCCCCTCGTCGCAATGAATCAGGCCGACCATCATGTAAAAGCAGGTGGTCTTGCCGGCGCCGTTCGGCCCCAGCAGCCCAACGACTTCACCACTGGCAACCTCGAGCGAGGCGGCATCCACCACGACCCGCTTGCGGTAACGCTTGACGATTTCCTTGGCGATCAACTGGGCCATGATCAGGGTTTCTTGGCAGCCGGCGCTGCATTCTGCGCCCGCGGCTGGATGGTGAACTGGATGCGACCGTTATCGCCCGCACCCTTGGCCCGGATCACGTCATCTTTGAGATCATACTCCACCCGGTCGCCGGTAAATACATCCTGCCCCTGCACGACCCGGACGTTGCCGCTCATGACAACCTTGGCGCTGGCGACATCGTACTCGACCCGTTTGCTGGTACCCTGGATTTCCGGCTTGTCCGCCGCCGGTTTATAGCGCAGATTCGCCGGGCTACCGACCGCATCCATCCGCTGGAAACTGCTGTCCTTGACATAGATGGTGGCGGTATCGGCGGTCAGCCGCATCGAACCTTGAGTAATCACCACGTTGCCCTCATAGACGCTGATCCCGGTCTTCTGATCCAACTGACCGCGGCTGGCCTCCAGCTGGATGGGTTGGTTGCGGTCTTCCGGCAGGGCGGCGGCCAGTGGCGCAGCGAGCGTCAACGCCGCCACGAGACCGAATTTAGCGATGGGATGGTTCATAATAACCTCGTACTTCGGAAAGCAGTTCCAACTGTTCCCGATCCAGCCAGGCACGCACGCCGACAGCCCGGAGTTCGCCGCCGGGCGTGACCGCTCGCGCGGGCGCGGCGGTTTCGGCATAGCGTTCGGCGGGGCGGATCAGCACGTCACGGGTGATCACTTCGACCGGCGGTTTGCCGCTCTCGGTGGTACGAGTCATCACTACCCCGCCCTCCAGCCGCATGGACTGCTGGTCGGCGGCAATCCAGCCCTGGTCGGCCCGGAGTCGCCATTCGCGGGTCTCGCCGTCCGGCTGGTACCAGTCCAGCACGGGCTGCTCGATCCACGTGCCAAGTTGACCCGGCAATTGTCGCAACAGAGGGGCCTCGACCACGTATTCCCGCAACCCGGCGACGTTCATGCGCACCGCACGGAACTGTTCGATGATCAGCACCGGCGCCTGGCTCTCGGCCGGAACCGGCTCCCGCAGCGAGGATTCGACCAGCCGCAACAGGCCATAGCTCAAGCCAGCCAGCAACAGCAGACCGGCCAGATAAAACCATCCGCGTACCGACACGGGCTCGCGCGCCATCCCCACCATCAGAGATAGCGGCTCCGCAGGGTCGTCAACCGGCCGCGCGCCTCCAGCAGCAATTCGCAGACATCGCGCGCCGCGCCGCGACCGCCGCAACTCGGGGTCTGCCAGTGGGCGTGCTGCTTGACGAAGGGATCGGCATCCTGCACGGCGATAGCCAAACCCACCCGGATCATGACCGGCAAATCGATCAGGTCGTCGCCCACGTAGGCCACCTGCTCGGCGGTCAGACCGAGCCGCGCCTGCAGGCTGTCGAATGCCGACAGCTTGTCCTGCACGCCCTGATAGGCATAGCGGATACCGAGATCGGCCATGCGCCGCTCCACCGAGGCGGCGTGGCGACCGGATATGATGGCGACTTCGACCCCAGCGTCGAGCAACATCTTGATGCCGTGGCCGTCGCGGATGTGAAACGCCTTGTACTCGTTGCCGTCGTTGCCCAGATAAAGCCGACCGTCGGTCAGCACGCCATCCACGTCGAAAATCACCAACTGAATCTGAGCGGCCTTGCTTAATACATCGCGCATCGCTCGTCTCCCGTCGTTCGGGGATTACAGCACGCCGGCACGTAACAGATCGTGCATGTTCAGGACGCCGACCAGCTTCCTGGCGGAGTTTACCACCGGCAGCGCGTTGATCTTGTATTGCTGCATCATCCGCAGTGCCTCGGCGGCCAATGTGCCGGGGGCGATGGTCTTGCAGTTTCGGGTCATCACCTGGGCGACCCGGGCGGAATGGACATCCACCTGCCGATCCAGGGTCCGGCGCAAGTCGCCGTCGGTAAAGACTCCCAATACCTGCTCGTCTCGATCCACCACGACGGTCGTTCCCAGACCCTTGCGGCTCATCTCCAGCAATGCGTCCTTCAGCAAATCGTCCGGCCCGCTGCGTGGCATTTGCTCGCCGGTGTGCATCACGTCGTCGATCAGCAGCAACAAGCGGCGACCCAGCCGGCCACCCGGATGGGAACGGGCGAAATCCTCGGTGGTGAAACCGCGCGCCTCCAACAGCGCCACCGCCAGGGCATCGCCCATCGCCAGGGTCGCAGTGGTGCTGGAGGTCGGCGCCAATCCCAGCGGGCAGGCTTCCTGCGGGACACTGACATCGATGTGAACATCCGCCGCCTTGCCCAGCGTCGAATCAGGATTGCCGCTCAGGGCGATCAAGGGCACGCCCAAGCGTTTGATCAACGGCAGCAGGGTGAGAATTTCGTCGGTTTCGCCGGAGTTGGACAGGGCCACCACCACGTCCTGGGCGGTGATCATGCCCATGTCGCCGTGGCTGGCTTCGGCGGGATGGACAAAGAAGGCCGGGGTACCGGTGCTGGCGAGGGTGGCGGCGATCTTGCCGCCGATATGGCCGGACTTGCCGATGCCGAGCACCACGATACGGCCCTGGCAGTCCAGCATCAGCCGGCAGGCCTGGACGAATCGATTATCGATCCGCGCGGTAAGTTGCGTTATGGCTTCTGCTTCAATCGCCAGCACCCGGTTGGCGAGTTCTTTCAGTTTGTCGTCATGGATGAGCATGGTGGCTGAAATTGTACCAGCTATGCCCGCCCGCCGCAGGCGTCAGGCGTGGGTGGCGACTGTGGTGGCCATGCTGGTCGGGGTACGGGCCTGTTCGGATGGATTATCGAGGTGACGACAGCGGTTCACCTACAGTTGTGCGGTACTGAAAGTGTCGCACTGGCGCAAATCCCCACCGGCGATGCCGCGCTTGAACCAGCGCACCCGTTGCGCGGAACTGCCGTGCGTGAAGGAATCGGGCGCGACATAACCCTTGGCCTGCATTTGCAGGCGGTCATCGCCGATGGCGCTGGCCGCGTTCAGGCCTTCCTCGATGTCGCCCGTTTCCAGATTCTGACGGGCTTTATGGGCGTGATAGGCCCAAACGCCGGCGAAACAGTCCGCCTGCAATTCCAGGCGCACCGACAAGGCATTGGCTTCCGCCGCACCGGCACGGCCGCGCAGCGATTCGACCTTGTTCGAGATCCCCAGCAAGTTCTGTACGTGATGCCCAATTTCATGAGCGATCACATAGGCTTGGGCAAAATCACCAGGGGCTTGGAAGCGGTTTTTGAGTTCCTGGTAAAAACTCAAGTCGATATAGACCTTTTGGTCCGCCGGGCAGTAAAACGGGCCGACCGCGGCTTGGGCAAAGCCACAGGCCGATTGCACCGCGCCCGAAAACAGCACCAGCTTCGGTTCCCGATAAGTGCCGCCCATCTGACGAAACAGGCTATGCCAGGTATCTTCGGTGTCGGCCAGCACCACCGAGACAAACCTGCTCGCATCGTCTTGACCAGGAGATACGGAAACCGGTTGCTGGACTGGAGCGCCGGGCGGCGCTCCGCTCTGAAGCAAAAAACTCGGATCGATACCAAAATACATGGCAACGAGTACGAGGATGATGGTGCCGATACCGCCGCCCGCGATGGTGGGCGCGGCCCGTAGACCCCGCCGATCTTCAACATTGTCGCTTTCTCTACCCGTTCTCCAGCGCATGGGAACCTCTCTCTGAATCCTGGATTCCGCCACTTGACAAAAAGGGCAGCCGAAGCTGCCCTTGTCAATACCATCAGCCGTCCGGAAGCAGGCTGATCAACCATCACCTGCTTCCCGGAGACTCCTTATGGCTGATAATTCCCTTCCAACAACTTGGCGTGCGCCGCCGCCAGGCGGGCGATTGGCACGCGCGGCGAGGAGCAGGACACATAAGTCAGGTTGGCGTAGTGACAGAACCGCATCGAACGCGGATGACCGCCCTGTTCGCCGCAAATGCCGACCTTGAGACCAGCGCGGGTCTTGCGCCCGTTCGTCACCGCCAACTCCATCAACTGGCCGACGCCCTTCGTATCCAGCGCCTCGAACGGGTTGTCCGTCAGAATGCCGGACTCATTGTAGAACGGCAGGAACTTGTTCTCGGCGTCCTCGCGGGAGAACGAGAAGGTAGCCTGAGTCAGGTCGTTGGTGCCAAAGGAGAAGAACTCGGCCACATCGGCGATCTCACCGGCGCGCAGGCAGGCCCGCACTACTTCCATCATGGTGCCGAACTCGAAATGCACCTTGACCGCATACTTGGCCTCGACCTGGGGCAGCACTTCATCCACCAGAGCGCGCACCCGCTTGAGCTCTTCCACGGTGCAGACCTGCGGCACCATGATTTCGGGATGAACGTCTACCCGTTCCTGCATGCATTCCGCCGCCGCTTCCAGAATGGCGCGAATCTGCATCTTGTAGATTTCAGGATAGGTCAGGCCCAGCCGGACACCACGATGGCCCAGCATCGGGTTGACTTCGTGCAGGGCGCGGGCCTTGAGCAGGATCTCTTCCTTCTTGGCCAACACGTCAGCGACCAAGTGGCTGTCGTTGAGGATGCCTAGGTGCTCGACCGCTTTCGGGTTGACCTGCTTGATAATGTTGCTCAACGCCTCCAAACCCTGTGCGGTCTGGCGCAAATGGCGCAGATGCTCGATGTCGTCGATCAGGGTCTGCTCGGAAGGCAGGAACTCGTGAATCGGCGGGTCGAGCAGACGCACCGTGACCGGACGCGGGGCCATGGCCCGGAAGATTTCCTTGAAATCGCTGCGCTGCATCGGCAGCAACTTCTCCAGTGCGGCTTCGCGGTCTTCGGTGGTCTCGGCCAGAATCATCTCCAGCACGGTGGGCAGGCGTTCCATCGCGTTGAACATGCGTTCGGTACGGCACAGACCGATGCCCATCGCCCCGTAGTTGGAGGCGCGCTGCGCGGCCTCTGGGGTATCCGCATTCGCCATCACCTTGAGGGTGGCGATTTCGTCGGCCCAGCCCAACAGCGTCCGCAATTCCGGGGTGAACTCCGGCTCGACGGTGGGGATTTCGCCGAAGTACACCGCGCCGGTGCCGCCATCGATGGTCAGCACATCGCCCTCGTGCAGCACCTTGTCGCCAATGATGGCCTGCCGCTGATGCACGTTGACCTGAATGTCTTCCGCGCCCACCACGCAGGGCTTGCCCATGCCGCGCGCCACCACCGCCGCGTGCGAGGTCTTGCCGCCACGACTGGTCAGGATGCCGACCGCCGCGAAGAAGCCGTGAATGTCTTCCGGCTTGGTCTCTTCGCGCATCAGGATGATTTTCTCACCCGCGCCGCGCCCGCGTTTTACCGCGGTGTCGGCGTCGAACACGATCTTGCCCGATGAGGCGCCCGGAGACGCGCCCATGCCCAGCGCCGCCGGCGCGGCTTTATACTTGGGGTCGAGCTGCGGGAACATCATCTGTTCCAGCGACTCAGGGTCGATCCGCAACAGCGCTTTCTCGCGGCTGATCAAGCCTTCGTTCGCCATTTCCACCGAACTGCGCACCATACCCTGGGCGTTCATCTTGCCATTGCGGGTTTGCAGGCAGTACAGCACGCCCTTCTCGATGGTGTACTCGTAATCCTGCACCTCGCTGTAATGGCCTTCCAGCTTGTTGCGCAGTTCAACGAGCTGCCGGTACAAATCCGGTATTTCGTCCTTCATCTCCGCGACCGGCTTGGGGGTACGGATGCCGGCGACCACGTCCTCGCCTTGCGCGTTGACCAGGTACTCGCCATACATCACGTTCTCGCCGGTGCCGGGGTCGCGGGTGAAGCCCACGCCGGTGGCGCAGTCGTTGCCCATGTTGCCGAACACCATGGTGACCACATTGACCGCCGTGCCGCTGGCTTGCTCCGGGGTGATCTTGAATTCGCGGCGGTAATCCACGGCGCGCTGGCCCATCCAGGAGCCAAACACCGCCTTGATCGCCAGCTCCAGTTGCTCGTAGGGGTCTTGCGGGAACGGCCGCCCGGTCTGCTCCTGAACTGCTTGCAGGAACAACTGGCTGATTTCCTTCAAGTCGGCGGCGGACAGCGCCACGTCGAACTTGACCCCGGCGCGGCGCTTGACCGCCTCGAAATGCTCGTCGAAGAAATGATCGTCAACGCCCAGCGCGATCTTGCCGAACAGTTGGATGAAGCGGCGATAGGCGTCGTAGCCGAAGCGCTCGTTGCCGGTCAGCTTGATCAAGCCCGCCAGCGTATTCTCATTCAGTCCCAGATTGAGAATGGTGTCCATCATGCCCGGCATGGACATGGAAGAGCCGGAACGCACCGACACCAGCAGCGGGTTATTCGCGCCGCCGAACTGCTTGCCGGTTTCCTGCTCCAGCCAGGCCATGTGCGCCCGCACATCGTCCATGACCCCATCGGGCAGGCGGTTGTTGGCGATGTAATCCAGGCAGGCTTCGGTGCTGATCACGAACCCTGGCGGCACCCGCAGGCCGATCTGCGTCATCTCGCAGAGGTTGGCGCCCTTGCCGCCCAGCAGCATCTTATTCTTGCCATCGCCTTCGGTATATTTGTAGATGTACTTCTTCGCCATGATCCTACCTTTGCATGATAGTGATTGATTGAGTAGTGGACCGATCCGACTCCGCCAAAGCATAAACCCCCCCGCCACAACCAGAGTTGGAGGGCAGGGCGCTCGCGGAGCAAACGGGATCCTGGGGAATACGCGCGCCGGCCAGCGCGCCGGTGGGTATCGCCATCAAAAGATAGCCGCACGACGCGGCAATTGCCAAGTTTAATTGATGCAAGGACCGGCGATTGATTTGACTTGCTGGTAGCTTGACAGGAAACTAGATGACTTTATCAACGTAACCCGCCGCTGTTTGCAACCTGTTTCAGATCCGGATGTCCCCTGCCGCCTTTCCTTCCCGCATCGCCCCCCCCGACGAACAGCCGCTCGTAACCGTGCGCGGCCTGTCGTTCCACCGTGGTGACCGCATCATCTTCCAGAACGTGGATTTGGACATCCCGCGCGGCAAGATCACGGCCATCATGGGACCGAGCGGCGCCGGTAAAACCACGCTGCTGCGCCTGATCGGCGGCCAGATCCGGCCCGACGCCGGCCGGATCGAAGTGGACGGAGCCTGCGTCCACAAACTCGGGCGCAAGGAACTGTACCAGTTGCGCAAACGCATGAGCATGTTGTTCCAAAGTGGTGCGCTGTTCACCGATTTAAACGTGTTCGACAACGTCGCCTTCCCGCTGCGCGAACATACCCGCCTGCCGGAAAACCTGATTCGCACTTTGGTGCTGATGAAACTGGAAGCGGTTGGGTTGCGCGGGGCACGCGATTTGATGCCGAGCGAGCTGTCCGGCGGCATGGCGCGACGGGCGGCGCTGGCACGAGCCATCGCCCTGGACCCGATGATGATCATGTACGATGAACCGTTCTCCGGCCAGGACCCCATCACGATGGGCGTGTTGATCAAGCTGATTCGCACGCTCAACGACGCCTTGGGACTGACCAGCATCATCGTCTCCCACGACGTCAAGGAAACGGCTTCCATCGCCGATTATATCTACCTCATTTCCGACGGTTTGGTCGTGGATCATGGCACGCCGGAAGTGCTGGAACGTTCCAGTTCGGCCTGGGTCGAACAGTTCTTACACGCCCTGCCCGATGGCCCAATGTGCTTCCATTATCCCGCGCCACCGTATGCCGAAGACCTGTCACTAGAGGAGGAGCCGTTCCGTGATTGACGGCTTGCAACGGCTGGGGCGATTGACGCTGCGCTGGCTCGATCGTCTGGGGCGGGCGACCTTGTTCCTGCTGCGGCTGTTGGGCGCTCTGGGCGCGCTGAGCAAGCGGCCCGGCCTGATGGTCCGGCAGCTTTATTCGGTGGGCGTGCTGTCCCTGCCGATTATCGCCATGTCCGGCCTGTTCGTGGGCATGGTGCTGGGTTTGCAGGGCTACGCGAACCTGGTGGATTTCGGCGCGACGTCGAGCCTGGGTACGGTCGTGGCCCTGTCGCTGGTGCGGGAACTGGGGCCAGTGCTGGCGGCGCTGCTCTACGCGGCGCGGGCCGGTTCGGCGCTCACGGCGGAAATCGGCCTGATGAAAGCCACCGAACAGCTCGCCGCCATGCAGATGATGGCGGTAGACCCGTTCGCCCGGGTCTTCGCGCCGCGCTTTGTCGCCGGCTTCATCGCCATGCCGTTGCTGGCTTGTATCTTCACCGCCATCGGCATTCTGGGCGGCTATTTCGTCGCCGTTAAACAACTCGGCGTGGACAGCGGCGCCTTCTGGTCGCAGATGCAGGCGGCGGTGGGACTGGTCGACGATGTGATCAACGGCGTGGTCGTCAAGAGCGTGGCGTTTGGCTGGGTGGCCAACTGGATCGCGGTCTTTGAAGGCTATGACGCAATACCCACTTCGGAGGGCATCAGCCTGGCGACCACCCGCACTGTGGTGAATACCGCCCTGGTGGTGCTGGCCTTGGATTTCGTGTTGACCGCCATCTTTTTCGGAGTTTAGGCACAATGGGCACCCTCAAAAAACTGGAGCTGGCGGTCGGGATCTTCGTCGCCCTGGGGCTGGCCGCCTTTTTCATGCTGGCGATGAAGGTCAGCAATATCGCCGAGCTGGGCGAGGACAAGGGGTACAAGATCACCGCCCGTTTCGAGAACATCGGCGGCCTCAAGGTCCGCGCCCCGGTCACCCTGGGCGGCGTGCGCATCGGCCGGGTGGCCGGCATCGACCTCGATACGCGCAGCTACGAAGCGGTGGTCACCTTGTCCATCGACCCCAAATACAACCGGTTGCCGACGGATTCCAGCGCCAGCATCCTGACCTCGGGGGTGCTGGGCGAACAGTACGTCGGGCTGGAACCGGGCGGCATGGACGACTATCTCAAGAACGGCAGTTCCCTCAAGCTGACCCAGTCGGCGCTGGTGCTGGAAAAGCTGATCGGCCGGATGCTCACCAACGCCGCATCGGGTGATCCGCCGCCGGCCAAGACGCCCTGAGGGGTCAGTGGTTAGTGATGGGTTTTTATGAGGGAGTTGTCAGGTCCAATGAAAAAAGCGATTGCTCTGAGTTTGCTGCTGCTCATGCTGGTCAACGGCGTGCTTTGGGCCGCCGTCAAGCCTCCGCAGGATGTGATTCAGGATACTTCGGCGCGGATGCTGAATGCCCTGCGGCAGAACTATGCGGCGCTGAAACAGGACACAAGCCAGATTTACGAGCTGGTCGATCAGATCGTGCTGCCCAACTTCGATTTCGAGTTGATGTCGCGTTGGGTGCTGGGTCGGGCCTGGCAGCAGGCCACCCCGGAGCAGCGTCGTCGCTTCACCGAGGAGTTTCGCACCCTGCTGGTCCGCACCTACGCCAAGGCGCTGCTGGAATACGCGAACGAGGACGTCCGGGTGCTGCCACAATCGAATACGGACAGCGGCAGCGAGACCACGATCAAGACCGAGGTCCGGCTGAAAGCCGGCCAGCCGATCCAAATCAACTACAGCATGCATCTCAACCCCGAGGGTTGGAAGGTTTATGACGTGACCGTGGACGGCGTCAGTCTGGTGACCAACTATCGCGGCACGTTCGCCAGCCAGATTCGCACCAGCGGCCTGGATGCAGTGATTGCCGATCTTCAGCAACGCAACGCACAGATTACCCGCTGATGGCTGCCACCGCGACGACCGAGCACGACGGTGATACCCTGCACATTCGGGGCGATTTGGATTTCGCGTCAGTCGCGGATTTGCTGGCAGCGACCGAAGCCTTGTTCCGGGCCGAACCGATCCACTGGATCGATCTGAGCGGAGTCCGGCGCTCCAACAGCGCAGGCGTGGCCTTGTTGGTGGAATGGCTGCGCCAAGCCCAGCACCGCCAGCAAAAACTGATATTTATCAACATTCCGGCGCAGATGCGGGCAATCATCCGGGTCGTCGATCTGGAAACGGTGCTACCCGTCGCCTGACGACAATCGTATGCTCCCCAACAACCGCTTTTCCGGGAGCATTCCACCCGAGTTTTCAAAATAGATCGATCCTTTAATCTGGTTGTGCCATGCAAACTCAAGACATCGAACGCTTGATCGAACAGCAATTGCCGGGTGCGCGGGCCATGGTCCGTGGCGATGACGGCGTCCATTTCGAAGCGGTGGTGGTCAGCGAGAATTTCACCGGCAAGTCGCTGGTGCAACAGCACCGGCTGGTATACGGGGCGCTGGGCGGGCGAATGGAGCGCGAGGAAATTCACGCCCTGTCCCTCAAGACCTACACCCCGGATGCCTGGCGCAAGCTGCAATCCTGACAACTCAGATAACGCCCTCATGAGCAAGCTGATCATCAACGGCGGCATCCCACTGCAGGGCGAACTGCGGGCCTCCGGCGCCAAAAACGCGGTATTGCCGATCCTGGCCGCCACTCTGCTGGCCGATGGACCCGTCACCATCCGCAACGTTCCACACCTGCAGGATGTTACCACCACCATGGAGCTACTGGGTCGTATGGGCGTGGATCTGGTGGTGGACGAGCGGATGAGCATCCAGGTGGACCCGCGCACCATCCACACGTTCCAGGCACCTTACGAACTGGTGCGGACCATGCGTGCCTCGATCCTGGTGCTGGGCCCGTTGCTGGCGCGCTTCGGCCAGGCCGAAGTCTCGCTGCCGGGCGGCTGCGCCATCGGTTCGCGGCCGGTGAACCTGCACATCAAGGGCCTGGAGGCGATGGGTGCCGACATCAAGGTCGAAAACGGCTATATCCGCGCCCGCGCCAACCGGCTGAAAGGCGCCCACATCGTCTTGGATCTGGTCACGGTGACCGGCACGGAAAACCTGCTGATGGCCGCCACCCTGGCCCAGGGCACCACCATCATCGAGAACGCCGCCCGCGAGCCGGAAGTGGTGGATCTGGCCGACTGCCTGATCGCGATGGGCGCCCAAATCGACGGCGCCGGCACCGACACCCTGGTGATCGAAGGCGTGGACGGCTGCACGGCGCCAACTATCAGGTGCTGCCGGACCGGATCGAAACCGGCACTTATCTGCTGGCGGGCGCGATCACCGGCGGCCGAGTCAAGGTCAAGGACACCCGGCCCGACACCCTGGAGGCGGTGCTGCTCAAGCTGGAGGAAGCCGGGCGTCTGGGTCAACACCGGCCCCGACTGGATCGAGGTGGACATGGATGGCGGCCGCCCCAAGGCGGTGCGCATCCGCACCGCGCCCTATCCCGCATTCCCGACCGACATGCAGGCGCAGTTCGTCGCGCTCAATGCCGTCGCCGAGGGCGTGGGCATGATCACCGAGACGGTGTTCGAGAACCGCTTCATGCACGTCCAGGAATTGCACCGGATGGGCGCGCAAATCGAACTGGAAGGCAACACCGCCGTCAGCATCGGCGTTCCCAGGCTGACCGGCGCGCCGGTGATGGCCACCGACCTGCGCGCCTCGGCCAGTCTGATTCTGGCGGCGCTGGTCGCGGACGGCGATACCGTGGTGGATCGCATCTACCACATCGATCGCGGCTACGATTGCATCGAGGAAAAGCTGTCGCACCTGGGCGCGCGCATCCGCCGGACCCCGAGTTGACCGCTCCATGACCACACTGCTGACCATCGCCTTGTCCAAGGGCCGCATCTTCAAGGAAACCCTGCCGCTGCTGGCGGCGGCGGGCATCGTGCCGGCCGACGATCCCGAAACCAGCCGCAAGTTGATCCTCGACACCGACCAGCCAGACGTGAAGCTGGTCATCATCCGCGCCACCGACGTACCGACCTACGTGCAATACGGCGCCGCCGATCTGGGTGTCGCCGGCAAGGATGTCTTGCTGGAACACGGCGGCGAGGGCCTGTACGAACCGCTGGATTTGCGGCATCGCCCGCTGCCGCCTGATGGTCGCGGGCCGTCCCGACCACCGTCCCCGACTGAGCCGCCCGCGCATCGCCACCAAGTTCGTCAACACCACCCGCCGTTATTTCGCCGACCAGGGTCGGCAGGTGGAAGTTATCAAGCTGTACGGCTCGATGGAACTGGCGCCGCTGGTGGGGTTGGCGGACTACATCGTCGATGTGGTGGATACCGGCAATACCTTGAAGGCCAATGGCTTGGCGCCACTGGAACACATCGCCGACATCAGTTCGCGATTGATCGTCAACAAGGCCGCCATGAAGATGAAGCATGCCCGAATCAAGGCAATCATGGAACGTATGGCCGCCGCCGTGCGTGCTGAAAGCGCCCACTCTTTCCCTCGAGGGGAGAAGGAGGTGTCGGTTTTAACCTCCGTCCCGGAAACCGATCATGCTGGAAATCAACGCCTGAACACCGCCCGTCTCGACTTCTGGCCACGCTTGGAAGCTTTGACCGCCTGGGAAGGCGTTGCCGACGAGGCTGTGACCGCCACGGTGCGCGAGATCCTCGCCCAGGTGCGCCAGCGCGGTGATGATGCCCTGTTGGAATACACCCACCGCTTCGACCGGTTGGAAGCCGCCCAGCCCGCCGATCTGGAAATCCCCGCCGACCGGCTGCGAACGGGCGTTGATCAGCGATTCCACCGACCAGCGCATGGCGCTGGAAACCGCCGCCGCCCGCATCCGCGCCTACGCCGAGCGGCAGAAGCTGGAGTCCTGGAGCTTCACCGAAGCCGACGGCACCGTGCTCGGCCAGCAGGTGACGCCACTGGATCGGGTCGGCCTGTACGTGCCCGGCGGCAAGGCCGCCTACCCGTCCTCGGTGCTGATGAACGCCATTCCCGCCAAGGTCGCCGGCGTGCCGGAAGTCGTGATGGTGGTGCCAACGCCGGGCGGCGAGTTGAACGAACTGGTGCTGGCCGCCGCCGCCGTCGCGGGCGTGGACCGAGTGTTCAGCATCGGCGGGGCGCAGGCGGTCGCGGCGCTGGCCTACGGCACCTCCACCGTGCCGCGGGTGGACAAGATCGTCGGGCCGGGCAACATCTACGTCGCCGCCGCCAAGCGGCAGGTGTTCGGGATGGTCGGGATCGACATGATCGCCGGCCCATCGGAAATTCTGGTGGTCTGCGACGGCCTGACCGACCCCGACTGGATCGCCATGGATCTGTTCTCGCAAGCCGAGCACGACGAGGACGCCCAGCCGATCCTGATCAGTCCGGACGCGGCGTTTCTAGATCGGGTTCAGGAAGCCATCGACCGGTTGTTACCTGACATGGAACGGTCGGGAAATCATCGCAGGCTTCATTGAGGCGGCGGGCAGCGCTGATTCAGACGCTCGACTTGACCGAAGCTGCGCAGGTGGTTAATTTCATCGCTCCCGAGCATCTGGAACTGTCGGTCGAACAGCCCGAGGAACTGTTGCCGTTGATCCGCCACGCCGGGGCGATTTTCATGGGCCGCCATACCGCCGAGGCACTGGGCGATTACTGCGCCGGCCCCAATCATGTCCTGCCGACTTCGCGCACCGCACGGTTTTCCTCGCCGCTGGGCGTCTACGATTTCCAGAAACGCACCAGCCTGATCCACTGCTCGCCCGCCGGGTCCGCGATGCTGGGCCGCACGGCGTCGATTCTGGCGCGCGGCGAAGGCTTGACCGCTCATGCGCGGTCGGCGGAGTTGCGGTTGGGGCGCGGCGCTCATTCACTAAGCGAACCCGGCCAAACCCCGTGATCGGCTGGAATCAGACCCGAATCAGGCGACGCTGGAACAGGGACTGCAGGTCCCACCGTCCATCGCGATCGGGTATCCACTTAAGCCGGGACAGTTATTAATTTCAATGGGTTATATTTTACCGGTGTTCTCGGCTTTCGGGGCACGGGCAAGGGGACCCTATGCTCCACCACCCCGTCAAACGTTCGGCGGCGGTGGTCCCATCGGCGCGTTTGAGGTCGAAGTGATGAATCACGGTCATCACCTTTAGGCGTTGGGTCGGCGTGCCTCTGGCGCAATGATTCAGTTGGGACAGATAGCCATTCCGGCCCTCGACGGCCGAGGACGCCCGCTGGAATGGCCCGGCGAGGTCGCGGGCCCAGGCGTGGTAGGTTTCCACCGCGGACGGCGTCACCGTCGCGGTGAGGGGGTGCTGCAGGAGCGCGGCCTGGGCTTGGCGGAACGCCTGCTGATAGGCCGTTTCAGGGCGGGGGTTTTGGTTTGCTCCACCTGGGCCTGCCAGTAGACGACGGGTAGCCGCTGCTGCTGGAACCAGCTTTGGGTCGGTTCGTCGAGGGCCAGCGGAGTTACCCGGTGTTCCACCCCGAGCTACCACGCATCGACGGGAGCGGCCAGCGCGGGGATTTGGCGCTGGAATTTGCGCACCGCCGCTCCATGGTCGCGCGCCGTATGGGCGGCATGGAGGGCATGGAGGGTCGCCACGGCTTGGTGCAGCCGGCGCTCAACCTGGGGGCGGAACTCTGCGCCTGGCTCTCGGCCAGGGTGAAGGGGTGTACGGCTTGGGAGGCCTGGTGCAGCGTGCTTTGACCGATCGCCCGATCGGCCCGCAGCCCCTCGGCTTGCGCGCTGAGGTGGGCCGGCCACCGCCGCTGGACGTGCGGGTCGTGACCCTTAGCCCATTGCTTACAGGTTAAGCCATTTGGTTGATTGTCAAGGGGTAAACTGGGGGTGTTGGAGGACGTTCATGCGGCGCTTTTTTGCGGGGTCGTTTAATAATGCCCAACTCGCGCGCATGGTCGGCCAAATAGCGGACCGGGTCGGTCGTCGGGTCTTGGGCAACGGCGTTCGTCACGAAATACAGACTACGGTAGACCATTTCGGGCGAGACGTCGGCGAACGGACAGGCCAAGGCTTCGGCGACCGCGTCGGTCAAGTCGATCAACACGGCGTACAACAGCCAGGTGGCCCACAATTGCATTTCGATGGCGTTTTCGGCGCCGCAGTAGAAATAGGCGAGTCCCAACAACCGCTTGACGATGGAGAAGGCGTCTTCCACCCGCCAGCGCTGCGGGTACAGCGCCACCGCCTGGACGGTCGGCAACCGGGCCAGTTCCAAGGCGTTGGTCAGATAGCGGTAGATCATGCCGTGCGCCTGGACCTCAATCAGGCGGACCTGCTGGCGCGTCGCGCCCTCGCCGATCCAGACGATCCGATCCCGAACCGTCGAGGTATGCACCAGGACCTTGACCACCTCATACTTCAGGTTCTTTTTCGCGCGGGTCAGCCAGGTCACCCCCCGAGCGGTGAGGGTCGCCCACCGCGCAAAATCGGTAAACCCCAGATCGAAGAGGACCAGCGCCCCGGTCGGAATGGCCGCCACCAGGCGATCCCAGAAGCGGGCATCATGACCGTTCGGGTCGGCGTCGTACCAGACTTGGCGGGGCAACCGCGAGGCCAAATCCAGCAAGGCCATCATCCGGCCGGCCAAGGGGGCCTTCAGCGCGTCCTGCAGCAGGCCGATCTTGCGCAGCAGCCCGTCCAGGGTCGACCCATCGGCAATCACGACCGCCGTAAAGTGGGCATGAGCCCAGGCCACCGCCGGCGGCAAGGGGCGCTGCCGCGCCTGCCAGCGGCCCTGCAACACCGGCAGAATCGTCTGCAACACCCGGCTGAACAAGGCCGCGGGCAACGTCCGCAGGCGTTGCGCCAAGGCTTGTTGCGTCAACTTGCGCAGCGGCGGCACCCACAACACCGCCTCGGTATGGACCACCCGCACCAGTTCATTAATACTGCCGATCTGCCGCCACAACAAGCTCAGGACCAGGGCGACCATCACCGGCAAGGTCAAGATGCGGGCGCGCAACCCCAGGCCGTGAAAATAACTGACTTGGGCCAAGGTCGCCGGATGGACGATCTCGGTCAGGCGCGCGACCACCGCTTCCGCCGGCGGCGCACTGAGCGGACGTTGGGTCCGGTCGCGCTGGATGGCGCGGGTATGGCGGACCGAACTCCGTTTCTTGGGCTTCGCCTCAGCCGGCTTCGGGGCCGTCGATGGGGGTTCCATCGGCGTTACCGGCGCAGCAATGGGGGCCATCGTCAGGGTCTCCATCAGTCAATTCCTGATCTAAAAGGGGCTTGACAGCTTCTCAAAATCCTTAACCTGTAAGCAATGGCCTTAGCCTCCAACCCGCCGAGCTGCTGCCGGGCGTGCGTCAATTTCTCCTCCACCTGCGCCCGTTTTAACCCCAGGCTCACCCCCAGCACTTTGGCCGAGTCCCGCAGGGCATGAAATAAATCCGGCACGCTGGGGCATCCCAAGCCGTTCAGCGCCAGCTTGATCGTAACCGTTCAGTCCCCCCTACTCCCGAGTTCCGCAGTTCGAGGTAAAAAATCGCCGTTTTTTTGACTGAGGAGTTCGAATAATCAAAAGCTTGTAGCGGAGAGTTGAAAAAGTGTTGTAGTGGCATGTATGCTTTTCATAAATGCGATTTGACAAGCATAAATATGGATATATAGTGATGGCATGTACGTCAAAGTCACCCGCTCCGGCCCCCGGCGCTATGTCCAACTCGTCGAGTCCTTCCGCAACGACGAGGGCAAGGTGAAGCAGCGCACCCTGGCTACCCTCGGTCGTCTCGACCGGATGGATGGCGCGCTGGAATCCGTCATCAATGGCCTGCTGAAGATTACCGGCCGTGCCGCACCGGCCCCTTCGCCCACCCTGGCCTTTGAATCCTCGCGCGCCTTCGGCGATATCTGGGCGTTGCAGCAACTCTGGCATGCCCTGGACTTCTCGGCGCTGAGCCGAACGTTCGCCAAGACCCGCCATGTGATGGACGTGGAAGCCCTCATCCGCGCGATGGTCTTCAACCGGCTCTGTGATCCCGAGTCGAAACTGGGGGTACTGCGCTGGTTGGAGACGGTGGCCTTTCCGGGACTGGACGCGGCCACGGTGACCCACGATCATTTACTGCGCGCCATGGATGCGCTGATCGACCGGCAAGCCACGGTCGATCAGGTGGTTGCGAAGCTACTCTGCCCCCTGATCGACCAGGACTTGTCCGTGGTGTTTTACGACCTGACGACCATCCGCGCCGAGGGGCTGAGCGAACCGCCCCAGGACCTCCGCCAGTTCGGCATGGCCAAAGAGGGGGTGATCGCGCGCCAGTTCCTGCTGGGGGTCGTGCAGACCGCCGAAGGACTGCCGTTGTATCACCAGGTGTTTGAAGGCAATACCGGCGAGACCACGACCCTGTTGCCCACCCTCCAGACGGTACTCAAGCGCTACCCGACCATCCGGCGGCTGATCCTGATCGCCGACCGCGGGCTGCTCAGCCTGGATCATCTCGAGGCCCTGAGCGCCGCTCGCCTCGACCATGGCCAGCCCCTGGAATTTATCCTGGCGGTGCCCGGGCGCCGCTACTACGAATTCACCGACCTCTTGCGGCCGTTTCAGGAGACCTGCTGCCAGGGCGCCGGGCACGAGGTCATCGGGGAAACCCGTTGGCGGGAGTTCCGGCTCGTGATGGCCCACCACCCGGTGCGGGCGGCCGCGCAAACCCGGAAACGGCGGGAGCAAATCCAGGCCCTGCTGGACCAAGGCGCGCGGTGGGCGGGCCAGCTCGATGCGCGGGACCAGGGGCAGGCCCGGCGGGGACGTCCGCTGTCGGGCAGCGGCGCCAAGGCCCGGTTTTACCGGGCCGTTGCCGAGGCTCATCTCACCCGGATCATTCGCGTCGACCTGAAGTCCGACCGATTCGCCTACGACCTCGACGAATCCGCCCAAGCGCTGGCCGAAATGATGGACGGGAAACTCCTGCTGGTCACCAATACCACCGACCTGGCCGCCGCCGACGTCATCCGTCGCTACCAAGCGCTCGCGGACATCGAACGCGGCTTTCGGGTGCTGAAATCCGAACTGGAAATCGGCCCGGTCTATCACCGGTTGCCGGAACGGATCCGTGCCCACGCCACCCTCTGTTTCATGGCCCTGATCCTGTACCGGGTGATGCGCATGAAATTGAAGGCGGCCAAGAGCCCGTACTCCCCGGAACGAGCTCTCGCCAGCCTGCGGCGCATTCGGGCCCACCGAGTCCGCGTCAATGGGGCAACACCCATTGCCGGCCTCTCCACCATGACCGACGAGCAAGCACAGGTCTTCCAGGCACTCGACATCAAAAAACCGACCGCCTCTTCGCAACCAGCCCTTTTGTAGTGGAGCGTTTTTAAATTAATCTCCATAAAAATAATGGCTTAGCAAATTAACTGCGGAACTCGGGCTACTGGGGTAAGGGGGCGAGGGGCAGTCCGGCGCGCCGGTCGGCGATGGTCGTTTCAATGTAGAGCCAGGGCGAGTGGCCGCGTTGCCGACAAGTGTCGATGACGCTGGCCAGCAGGGCGAAGACCCGCGAGCCCGTGGCGGTGCGGGTGCCGTGACTGATCTTGCGGGCGATCACCCAGTGCCGCAGGGCCCGCTCCGCGTCGTTGTTCGTCAGCGGGAGTTCGGGATGGTGCAAGACTTGGAAGATCGCGTCCCAGTCGTTGAGCAGTTCCACCGCCAGGGCGTGGGTCTTGGCGTGAGAGTGGCCCTGGTGCTGCTCGCAGGCGGCGCGCAGCTCGGCCAGGAGGGGGGCATGTTGGGTCGGCAGGTCGGCGGGCGGGCCTTCCCGCGCGGCGTACACCGCTGCCACCAGGGCGTTGAGGGCGTCGAGCACCTGGCGGCCAAAGGCCCGCACGTCGCGATGGTAGCTCTCCGCCAGGCCCCGCGCCTTGCGGATCAGGTGCGCCCAGCAGCGCAACCGCCGCGGGTAGTGGCGGTAGGAGACCAGCTCTTTTAATGTGATTCTAACATACTCGTCAGTCGTAAGTTCTTTCCCTGAAGCCCCTTGACTTTGCTGCTCAAGGGCAGCATGGATTTCCCTGAGCGACGCGCGCCTCAACAACCCGGTCGCCCGAGGAGAATCCATGCTGACCTATGTATACCAGGCTTTAGAAGGTTTTCGCAGCGCCTTTGCTCGGCGGCGCAGCTGGGTGCTGTTCTGCGCGGTGGTGTTGAGTTTTTTGGCGGCACCGGAGACGATCGGCGTAACCTCGATGTGCCGGTTCTGGCAGGGGAATGAAGCGGTTTATCACCGTTTTCTGCATTTCTTTCGCTCGAAAGCCTATGATTTTGAAACGCTGTTGGCGGCATGGCAAGGCTACGTGTGGCGTCAGGCGGTTGCGGTTCAGGTCGCTGGGCGTTGTCTGTTGCTGGGCGATCATACCCTGGTGGTCAAAGATGGGGGGCGCATGCCGGGAGTGGTGTCGTTACATGACCATTCGGAAACCCAGCACAAGCCGTCGTATTTCCGGGGGCAATGTTGGGGGGCGATCGGTTTAGTCGTGGGAACGCTCGGCGCCTGTTTTTGTTTGCCCCTAGAACTACGGATTCATCAGGGTTTCCGCCAGTTAGGCCAGGCGGAACCAGCGTCACCCACCGACCCGAGCCTGCCGGAGCGGGTGGTCCAGATGGCCTTGACGTTCGCCCTCGGTCATGACGCCCCGGCCTTTTTGGTGTTGGATGCGTTTTTCGCCACCGCCGGGGTCTTCCGGTTGGCCCACTCGGTCTACTCGATCGCCTTGCGGCAACCCTATCTGATGATCCTGACCCGGGCGAAGAAAAATTACGTCGCGTATTTCCCGGCCGCCCCGAAGCCCGCCGACCGGCCCGGACCCCCACCGCGCTATGGCGAGAAAGTCCACCTGATGGAGTGTTTTGATCATCCCCAAGGCTTTGATCTCGTCGAATGCTGCGTCTATGGCCAGCGGGAACTCGTGCGGCTGATGAGCCTCCCGTTATTGTGGAAACCGCTCGGCGACTCCCTCCTGTTCGTTTTCGCCATCACCTCGCGTGGTCCCTTGGTCCTGATGTGTTCCGATCTGACCCTCTCGCCGGTCACCGCGCTCGAACTGTATTGTATCCGCACCCGCATTGAAATCTTGTTCGCCGTCTTGAAAAATCTCCTCGGCGCGTTTCGTTTTCACTTCTGGACCCCGCACTTGCCGCGCCACGCCCGCCGTCCTACCCCGAATCGGTCCTTGAAGACCCCAACGGCCGAACACCAACCCCCCGTCGCCGCCTGCTGGCAAGCCTATGAAGTCTTCGTCTTCTGCGCCCTGGTCGCCCAGGGGTTGTTGCAACTGATCGCCCTGCGGTTCGGTGCCGAGATCTGGCAACAGCATCAACTCTATCTGCGGACCCGCTCCCGCGCGCTGCCTTCGGAAAAAACGGTCCGCCAGGTCTTGGCCGCGCTGGTCCTCAAACAACTCCTCGATCTCCCACAAAACAGTATCATCACGAAGATCCGACGCGCTTTCCAGGACCCCAAAGAAGAGGAACCGGTCCATTCGCCCCCGGTCTCCTGAATCATCGCTTAAATCACCCGGTTAAGCGGCATTTGACTGGCTGGTTCCATGATCAGCCGCGGGCCGTCTTGTCCCACGATCAGACCGAGAAGTTGCGACTGAGGAGTAACATATTGTAAAATATAGTTTTTAACATAAAGCGAGAGAGTGGGCCATGCTTGGAGTTATTTTGCAGAAGTTTTCGGAGAAGAGTCCTGTCACGGTTATGGTGCATGGTTTATTAGAGCGTCTGTTAGCCAAGGAGAAAATAGATGAGTGGTTTAATACCAACTGCCAAGTACAATATACCCGACATATTCTGTTTTCCTCCTTAGTTTATTTGATGCTGCATGTGGTGTGTCGCATCCGGAACAGTGTCCATGCAGCCTATCGGCATTCGGATTTCATTAGTAATTCGGTGGTTGCGGTTTATAATAAGTTGAAAGGGGTTGAAACCCAAACCTCGGCGGGAATTGTGCGCTATATTGCTGGTGAAGCCGAGAGCATTATCCGCGAGATGAACGGAACCAATCCGCCGTGGGTTCCGGGCTACAAAGTCAGATTATTAGATGGGAATTGTATAGAAAAGACGGAACACCGTCTTCAGGTTCTTCGCGGCACGAAAGCGGGAGCTTTGCCGGGAAAATCGTTAGTGGTTTTTGATCCTGAGGTTGAGCTAGCGATCAATGTTTTTCCGTGTGAGGATGCTTATACGCAAGAGAGGGCATTATTGGATCAAGTCTTGGAAACGGTTCAACCGAAAGAAATTTGGATCGCTGACCGCAATTTTTGTGTGCAGGATTTCCTCTGGGGGATCCACGATAAAGGGGCGTATTTCGTGATTCGCCATCATCAGAATATGCCGTATAAGCCATTGTCTGAAGAGAAATTTGTGGGTAACAGTGCAACCGGGAGGGTGTTTGAACAACCGGTCGAACTGAGTTCGTCTGGGGGGCAAACCTATGAGGCGCGGCGCCTGATTGTTTACCTAAAAAACCCGACCCGAGATGGAGAAAAGACCATCGCGATCTTCACGAACCTTCTCCCAGAAGTTGTCGATGGACTGCAAGTGGCTGAGCTTTACAGACACCGCTGGGGAATTGAAACTGCTTTCCAAAAATTAGAAAAATATTTCCATTCGGAGATCAATACTCTCGGTTATCCAAAAGCGGCTTTATTTGGGTTTTGCTTGGCGCTGGTGGCCTTTAATGTTTATGCAGTGGTGATGGCGGCGTTGCGTGCTGCTTACCCCGATGAAGCCATTAATGATGAGATTTCGGACTATTACATTGCCGAAGAAATCTCAGCGACTTATACCGGCATGGTCCTGATTGTTGAGGATCAAGAATGGACGGTTTTCAGGGATGGAAGTACTCAAGAAGTTAGTCAGCTATTGATTGATTTCGCATTAAAAATAGAACTGTGGAGATTTAAAAAGAGCAAGCGAGGTCCCAAGCAACCGGCGAAACCTAAGAACCAATTTGTTGGAAAACCTCATGTATCTACTGCGAGACTCCTTGCGAGGAAGGATTGAGCGACCTCCTGAAGTTAAGGTCAGTGACTTTAACTAAGTCATTGATTTATAACCACGTTAAAAGGGCTGGCGGTAGGAGACCCAACCGTCGCTCATCAGCCAGCCGGTGAAGCCCTCCAACCGACATTCCGCCCCCCCTCATCCGGAATCCGCATATAGGGCAACAAAGTGTTCACCGAGCAATGCTAACAAGGTCTGATGGGCTGCCTTAAGATTCAAAACGATCTCGCCCATCGACGCCATCACGAGCAGATGAATCCCGGTAAAAAATTGAAAGACCCAGCGGGCGGTCGGATGATGGATGGGCTGACCTTTTTGATTAGGAAAGGTTTTTTGATGCATTTTTAATGATTCACGAATCCGGTGCTCCAAGGCGCTGTAGACTAAAAGAGACAAGGTCATGATCATCGCCAGCGCCATGATTCGTTCGGCTGACTAGCCCTTTTAAGGTGAGCTAGGCGGCCTTCGCCTTCACCACCTTCGGGGTGACTCCTTTCAAAAGCCTAGCTGTCGATACATGAGGGTGACCTTTGAACTGATTTCTCACCGGTCGGGGTTTTTTCGGGCCTCTGGGACTTTTTGCATACTTTTTCAAGTCAACGTAGGAGGCGATATAGAGCAGGATACTCCCCAATTCCACCCGGCTGACTTGAGTCAAAAGAGTCCATTCCTTCTCCGGAATCGCAATTAACATCCCATCGGTCGTCGTGTCGATTTCTTGGGCAATATAATACTCAGAAACCACTTGATTAATCGCCTTATCTGGATGCGTTGCCCGCAAAGCGGCCATCACAATCGCGTAAAGATTAAAGGCTACTAAAGCCAGACAAAAGCTAAACAAGGCCGCCTTCGGATACCCTAACGTATTGATTTCAGAATTCAGGTGACTTTCCAGCTTTTGAAATGCAGTTTCAATTCCCCATCGAGCACGATAAAGTTCGGCTATGGTGAAGGCCTCCACCGTTGCTTTGGGAAGATTGGTCAGTAAAATAAGATGGTTGTCACCATTCCGCGTGGGCTGATTTAATTTCACCACGACCCGGCGAAGCGTGAGCGTTTCACCCGAAGGCGCGGTGATTTCCACCGCTTGTTCAAAGACCTCTCCGGTCGCTGATTTGCCCACAAACTTTAGTTCAGTCAATCGCTTATAGGGGGTGTTGCCGTGTTGACGGATGACAAAAAACGCCGCTTTTCGATGGCACTCGAACAAAAATTCCAAGACGCAAAAATTCCGATCAGCGATCCAGACCTCCCGGGCTTGGATGGTGTTCGCGACCGCCGATACTAAGGACCGTTCCTGCGCATGGCCATCTTCACCAGGAAAGACATCCACCGCAAGGCCTAATTGCGGATCAAACACGACCAACGCTTTACCGGGTAACGCGCCCGCCTTCGTCCCCCGCAGAACCTCTAAGCGATGTTCGGTGGCTTCGATCCAGTTCCCATCTAAAAACTTGACCCGATACCCGGGGAGTAAGGGCGGATTCGTTCCCCCGATGTGATGGATGAGGGATTCCGCTTCTCCCGCAATATCACGCACTAAACCCTGCGAAGTCGTCGGTTCCAGATTTTGTAATTTGCCATACAGGGCGACCACCGAGGTCTCTATTTCAGAATGACGATAGGCGGAATGAACGCTGGGCCGGATGTTGCACACCACGTTGAGCATCAAACCGACAATGGATGAAAACAAGATGTCTTTGGTATATTGGGACTGGCGAACCGTGTTAAACCAGCGATCCAAGTGGTCGGCATTCAACAAGCTTTCCAGCAACACGCGTACCATTACCGCGATAGGTCGGTTCTGGATAAACCGCTCGAAGACTTCGCTAAACATGCGGATACCTCAAAATATTTCAAAAATTGCGTTATTATACAATAATTTATCACGGACCTTAAAAGGGCTGGTTCGGCTGACTTGAGAAACACCGTCGAGGCCATGAACAGGGGATCTTTGAGGAAACGAAAACCCCGCTCCATAGGTGTTCGGGATTTTTTATACCTCACCTTCCAACAACAATCTATTGAAACGCATTAATGATGTCTCTCTTTTTTTGTAATTTGGATCAAACATTTCATTAGCAAACAACTTTATCTTGTGCAGTAGGTTATCAAAATGTTCTCGTGAAGAATTTAACAGAAACAGAATAAAATCCTGTGCTAGTATAACCGCTACTTTGGCGACTCTTTGAAACGACATCGCTAACTGTTGGTCTTCCTCAACCTGCGCGGTGCCTATAGCAAATAGCGGATGAGAACTCAAATGAGCCGCGATAGAAGCTAGTAATAAACTTTCGATGATGTTCTCATCGCCTGAGGTGATTTGATTCGCATTCAGTGAGTTTTTACAGGCCTTGAAAATCAATTCAATTTGCCATCTGAGTCGATATAAAGGATAAATCAAATAGGCAGCCGCCATTAAGTTGGTGATATACCAATGATACCCTTTTTCAACCGGATTCCAAAACCCAATTGCCCGATAGCGTAAGCGGTGCCCGTCATAGAGTTTCGTCGTGAATACTTCAATAATATAGGTTTCCTATATGATTTGTGGAATTTCTAAATACCATTCTAGCTTCTTGAAATTAAAAACTTGTTGATTGAGAAAATTAAAAAAACTATTTTTAACTTGTGAAAAAGTCTTGTTCTCATAAAAGTGTCTTCGCAAGAAGTTTTTTCCTCTTAACCAGATATCTTCAACAGGATTTTGATCGGGAGCGTTGGTTGCAAAACGAATACAAGTCACTTTCCAATATTTTTCTTCCAACCCTTCGTTCACTTTCGCGAGATACGCTTTTATCTCAGAAGACCGGTGGTAACTGGCTCCATCCCAAATAACTATCAACTTTTTACCTTCGTGTAGTTGTTGTAAATGTTCGATCAATGCAATCGTATTTTTGCCATTCCCAGCAGTCGAGGGTTGCAGTATAAATTCTCGATGATAACTGTCAATCACCCCATAATAAGTTTGCCGCTCTTTGGCGTTCTGGATGGGCACTTCAATGCGTTCGTTCCGCCTTCCCCACACGTATCCTGACGTATCACCGGAGAGCAGATGACATTCATCTTCCATGAAAACAATCACTTCTCCCGACTTGATCTCCGCTTCGCGCGCGTGCAGGATGCTCTTGATCTCTTCGCGTTTTTGCAAAACCTTGGCTTCGTCCCGTTTCGGATTCACCGGCTCGGTTCGATGCCAGCTGATCCCCGCAGCTTTCAATAAATCATAGTAGGATTGCTTCGATTGGTAAACCACTCCATAGCGACGCTCGATGAAATCTCGGAGTTCGTCCACGCTAAAATGAGTTTGATTTTTGAGATGTAAAATGACTTCACCCCGCTGGTGGGGTGTTAAAAAGCCTGTACTCCCTCGATAGCGTAAGTGTAACCCTTTTGCACCTTGTTCTTCATAAATCCTTTTCCACTTACTCACAAAAGCATCCGATACATCCAACAACTCACAGATGTCTTTTACCAAAAAACCTTGGGAAACCATCTTGACAGCGATGGCTCTTTTTATTTCTCTCCCTGCTTTTGAATCAATAATGTTTTCTAAAGTGAACATGGTTATACTCCTAATTTTCAAGATTTTATTTAAATAAATTATAGCATATTTTTTACAAATGATGTAGGAAACCTATATGGCCTCTCTTCCGGCTCAAATCCAGGGATAACAACGCTTGACCCACCAGCTCCTTAGAGAGTCCCGGCACCACCTCCGCAATAGGAACGACCGCGTTTGATTTGAGCCGGGATAGAAAGAAACCTCCAGCTTTTTCAATAGCATACAGTAAACCGTAATCCCAGTATCCCAAATCAAAGATGACTAACTTTCCCTGTAACAGCTCGACGGCAGGAAAACATTTCCGATCGTGGGTTTTCGTCGGCGTCAATTGAAACCAAGTCAGCATCCCCGTGAATAGATTAAAGCCTGCATGCCATTTAATCCCCGCCGCCGTGCGGGTTCCAGGAAAGCGATTTTTCGCACGGGCCCAGAGCGTAATCGAACTGGAATCGACCAGCCAAATAGCCGTGACTCCTAATGACTGCAGGATCTGGTGGCCCGCCGTGACCGAGACCGTTAAGGTCACCATTAATTCAGCCACCACTTGGCGTAAATAACCTTTCAGTCGGTCTCTGGCCAGACGCTCCCAAAATGCACTCCGGCTGATTTCCCTGTTGAGCTGAGATTTCATGAAGCGACGGATCGCTTCCAACGTGAATGTTTTTGAATCGCCTAAATAGCAAAATACCAAGCAAACGACAAACTCCATCGGATTAATCGTGGTTCTGGCATCTTGGCTGGGAATGATTTTTTCAAAACATTGCTTCAGTACATCCAGCGGATTACTCTGACCCATAGCGATCTCCTGATTACTTTGTCGGTATTAAACGAGCGTTAGTATTATACCTTTTAAAGTTCGTAAGGTTTTCGCCATCTTATTAGATGCTATATAACTATATGAAATTTAAGAAATTTAATCCAGAACACCTATGAACCCCGCTCAACTTTTTGTTGGCTCTCTGGTATTTCAAGGGGTTGCAAAGTATAATACTATCAATTAGTTGCCAACATCAAGTGAGAATTCCATGACGGATAAGTCATTAGACGAGTTGAAGAGCGCTTTTAATGTGCTTTTGGATCTTCCTAATATTGAAGTCGATGAGGTGGAAATTGATCGAGAAGGGAATTATCGGGTCACGATCCATAGTACAGAGCGCGGAACGCGTTGTCATCAGTGCGGTCATTTTATCGATCATTTTTATGGACATGGTGAGTTCATTACGCTAAGACATTTAGCGCTGTTCGGTCGGCAGGTTGAACTGCGTCTTCGTCCACCACGGTATCAATGTCAACGATGCCAAGGGCAGCCGACGACCACGCAAAGGGCGACTTGGTATGACGCTCGAAGTCGCTGTACGAAAGCCTTCGAGCATCATATATTGCTAGCTTGTGTGAATAGTACCGTGTGGGATGTGAGCATTAAAGAGGGAATCGGCTACGAAACAGTGCGCGGAATTATTGATCGCCATATTGCGAAGGAAGTGGATTGGCAGGCGATTAAAAATCTGAAAATTATTGGGATTGATGAAATCTCTTTAAAAAAAGGACACCAAGATTTTGTGACGATTGTGACGGGTCGTATGGGTGACGAAACGGTGATTCTGGGGATGTTGGCCGATCGGAAGAAAGAGACCGTCAAGGAATTTTTCATGAGTATTCCCAAGAGGTTACGCAAACAAGTGGGTTTCGTTTGTTCGGATATGTACGTCGGCTTTATCAATGCCGCGAAAGAAGTTTTTGGGAAAAAGGTCCAGATCATCGTCGATCGATTTCATGTGGCTAAGTTATATGGAAAGGGGCTGGATGAGTTACGCAAAAAAGAGTTGGCACGCCTGCGGAAGACCTTACCAAAAGAGCAGTATCAAGAGCTGGAAGGCGTGCTGTGGATTTTGCGTAAACGGCTGGATGATTTAACACCAAAAGACCAAGAAACGTTAGACCAGTTATTCCAGTATTCACCACTTTTACAACAAGCTTATCAGTTAAAAAACGAGTTAACGGCTCTGTTGGATAGTGACCTAAATCGCCGTCGTGGGAAGCAGCGGATCACGGGATGGATGAACCGAGTTAAAAAGAGTTCAGTCCGTTGCTTTGATACTTTCTTAAAGACGTTGGAAACCTATAAAAATGAAGTTGTCAATTATTTTTTAGATCGACTGACCAGTGGATTTGTTGAGGGGCTTAATAACAAGATCAAAGTCATTAAGCGACGGTGCTATGGTTTGAAAAATATCGGGCATCTTTTCCAACATCTTTATCTGGACCTTTGTGGATATTCTTTGTATGCCCACCAAAAATCATAGAGTTACCGAAATTTACTCCGAATTTATTGAGGCATAAAAAGTGATTGATGATCGACAACATTCTGTTTTTAAACAGAATTTATGCCCCGGCAATTCCCAAAGAGCCCATAAAAAGTGATTGATGATCGACAACATTCTGTTTTTAAACAGAATTTATGCCCCGGCAATTCCCAAAGAGCCTTTTTGTTGTTTTTGGGTGTACGTTTCAATCAATTCCTCGTCCGATAACGCCGCCGGATCTAATTCATTGGTGGCCACCATAAAACAGCTCTTGCGGTCAATTTTTTGTTGCCGGCGACCGTCGTCGATCAACGAAGCGACCTGGCCCTCAATCCGATAAAGGAGGGTGCCGGGTTTTTGATCGGCGGTGGGTCGACCTCGTTTCGCATGGGTCGCGACCGCCAGGACTTTTTCTTCGAAGAGTGCGGTATAAGACAGGGTCGTTTTAAACTGCTCTAAAGCCGCTCGAGCATCCGCTTCACAACAAAACGTTTGTTTGCGCAACGAGTGGAACGCTTTGCATTCCTGCCCGCCTTTTTTCAAATACTCGCGCTGGACGCTGTTCTGGGCGCGCTGTCGCGCGGAGGCGGTCCTCACGACCACCCATCGCTGACGGATCCCGGCATGCTCCACGCCGAGACTCCGATAACTCAAGGGGTTACCCGTCATCGCCAGGTCTGGCGCCACGGCGTCCACGATCTGCCGGGCCAGCGTAATGGTCTCCGGGACCCGACTGATCCAGCGCGTATCGCCTAAATGGATGAGGGTCTCCCGGACGAAGCCGGCGCTATCAAAAACGTAGTATTGGATCGCAACGTCTTGATTCAGTTGATTGAGATGGGCATCGAGCGTCTCGCGAAAACCGGTTTTGTCTTCGCTGTTCCCACTCAGCGGTTTCATTAATAGGGGAATGCCGGCTTGGTTTTCACAAATAAACTGAATGACCCACTGATTCAGATCGGGCCGGTGATCTCGACTGTAGCCTCGGGTGATTTGAATCACGCCGTCGGGTGGATTTTGCTCGCTATTGTAGGTTCCATCCACATGCAAACTCGTCGAATCTAAATGACCAAAGCGACAATAAAGGTGCGGTTTTCTGACCGATACCGCCGCGATGAGTCCATAGAGATCCTCCACACCATAGGCGTAAAGACGGTCCAAAGCTTTACCCAAAGTATCATCATTTAAGTGCCGAGCTTCAATCCCGGTTCCGAGTAAACGAGCCACCGGCTTATTCTCAAAAAAATGCTTGCTGTAAATTTTCCAGTGATAAATAGAAGTATGCTATTTTGCAGAAAAACATACATCCTTAATCTTTTTTCAAAATAAGAGGCTATCGATATGGCAATAATAGAAATCACGATCCGAGATGACCATGGCAACCGCATAGAAGGTCAAGCACGGAGAACCTATCAGTTAGAATTGGGTAATCAAAGCTTTAATGCGATAGAAACGGCCGTGGGTACATTAAAAAATATCGCCTTACCTGACCTGAAGGCTGATCTTTTAAAGAAAGCCCAAGATAATTTTATAAAAAAACGGGCAATTAACGCGGAATGGTCAGAATCCGGTGACGATCAAGACCCTAGACGGTGGCTTTGAATTTAAGGTGCAACGGTTTATCCTTGATGAGGCCGGTCAAGAACGGCAAGTCGATTACTTTGAGTTAACCGACCAGTTTCAGACGGGTTATTTCAGCGACCGTCTCAAGGAGTTTGCGGCCTATTATAGTAATCGACTCAGTTACTCGTCAGTCGTAAGTTCTTTCCCTGAAGCCCCTTGACTTTGCTGCTCAAGGGCAGCATGGATTTCCCTGAGCGACGCGCGCCTCAACAACCCGGTCGCCCGAGGAGAATCCATGCTGACCTATGTATACCAGGCTTTAGAAGGTTTTCGCAGCGCCTTTGCTCGGCGGCGCAGCTGGGTGCTGTTCTGCGCGGTGGTGTTGAGTTTTTTGGCGGCACCGGAGACGATCGGCGTAACCTCGATGTGCCGGTTCTGGCAGGGGAATGAAGCGGTTTATCACCGTTTTCTGCATTTCTTTCGCTCGAAAGCCTATGATTTTGAAACGCTGTTGGCGGCATGGCAAGGCTACGTGTGGCGTCAGGCGGTTGCGGTTCAGGTCGCTGGGCGTTGTCTGTTGCTGGGCGATCATACCCTGGTGGTCAAAGATGGGGGGCGCATGCCGGGAGTGGTGTCGTTACATGACCATTCGGAAACCCAGCACAAGCCGTCGTATTTCCGGGGGCAATGTTGGGGGGCGATCGGTTTAGTCGTGGGAACGCTCGGCGCCTGTTTTTGTTTGCCCCTAGAACTACGGATTCATCAGGGTTTCCGCCAGTTAGGCCAGGCGGAACCAGCGTCACCCACCGACCCGAGCCTGCCGGAGCGGGTGGTCCAGATGGCCTTGACGTTCGCCCTCGGTCATGACGCCCCGGCCTTTTTGGTGTTGGATGCGTTTTTCGCCACCGCCGGGGTCTTCCGGTTGGCCCACTCGGTCTACTCGATCGCCTTGCGGCAACCCTATCTGATGATCCTGACCCGGGCGAAGAAAAATTACGTCGCGTATTTCCCGGCCGCCCCGAAGCCCGCCGACCGGCCCGGACCCCCACCGCGCTATGGCGAGAAAGTCCACCTGATGGAGTGTTTTGATCATCCCCAAGGCTTTGATCTCGTCGAATGCTGCGTCTATGGCCAGCGGGAACTCGTGCGGCTGATGAGCCTCCCGTTATTGTGGAAACCGCTCGGCGACTCCCTCCTGTTCGTTTTCGCCATCACCTCGCGTGGTCCCTTGGTCCTGATGTGTTCCGATCTGACCCTCTCGCCGGTCACCGCGCTCGAACTGTATTGTATCCGCACCCGCATTGAAATCTTGTTCGCCGTCTTGAAAAATCTCCTCGGCGCGTTTCGTTTTCACTTCTGGACCCCGCACTTGCCGCGCCACGCCCGCCGTCCTACCCCGAATCGGTCCTTGAAGACCCCAACGGCCGAACACCAACCCCCCGTCGCCGCCTGCTGGCAAGCCTATGAAGTCTTCGTCTTCTGCGCCCTGGTCGCCCAGGGGTTGTTGCAACTGATCGCCCTGCGGTTCGGTGCCGAGATCTGGCAACAGCATCAACTCTATCTGCGGACCCGCTCCCGCGCGCTGCCTTCGGAAAAAACGGTCCGCCAGGTCTTGGCCGCGCTGGTCCTCAAACAACTCCTCGATCTCCCACAAAACAGTATCATCACGAAGATCCGACGCGCTTTCCAGGACCCCAAAGAAGAGGAACCGGTCCATTCGCCCCCGGTCTCCTGAATCATCGCTTAAATCACCCGGTTAAGCGGCATTTGACTGGCTGGTTCCATGATCAGCCGCGGGCCGTCTTGTCCCACGATCAGACCGAGAAGTTGCGACTGAGGAGTCAGTTACGAAGACAATGAAGAATTAATTAGGAAGCTAGCCGGTAGTCAGCAGATCAGCGATCAAAAAATCCACCAACTGGTGGTCGGAAAAGCCCTCGAAGTCAGTCAAGCGCTGACGGAAGAGACCCAGCGGATCCTGGGAGACCCGACCCAGCAGTTACCGCCCATCAACGAGCAAGTGAACATTTATGAGGCGACGGAAAAAGAGATTCTGTGCATGGACGATGCGATTCAAGTCAAGGGTCAGAAGGCGACGCGAGAACGAATAAAAGATCAGGAGGATCAAAAAGTTGCAGTCGATCCCCTGAATAACGAGGCGGCGGGGAACCGGGTGTGGGGGCGGACGGAGGCGGTCGTGTTGGAAAAGAAGCAGGGCGGCTTTGAGTACCTCACCGGAGTGATCGATGAGGCGGGTAACGAACCCGTGCCCTTGGCGGCCCTTGTCAAAAGTAAAGTCATCCAAGAATACGGTGACGAGCGAAAACCACTAAATATCGTCGCGATCACCGATGGAGCGAAAGACATTCGCGGCCGGTTACTCGCGATTTTTGGAGTCACGGTAGTGATTATTTTAGATTGGTTTCATCTCGGTAAAAAGGTCAAGCAGCTGATGAGTATGATTGCCCCGACCCAAGCGGACAAGGAGACGTACTTAAAGTTTATATTTTGTCAGCTATGGCAGGGTCAGACGGAAGCCGTTTTAAACTATCTAAGAACGGGGATAAAAACCAAGAATCCGGAAAAACTATCCGAACTGATCGGCTATCTAGAAAGGCATCAATCAGAGATCATTGACTACCAGCGTCGTCAGCAATCCGGTAAAGTGATTGGGAGTGGTCGAATAGAGAAATGCTGTGATCAAGTGATTGGTCATCGTCAGAAAAAAAAGGGGATGAGTTGGAGTACAATAGGGAGTAGAAGTTTGGGTATTTTGAAAGTGGCAGAGCTGAACAATCAGTGGCGGAAACTCTGGTTTTCTAACGAGGCCGCCAATGATCCAGATATAAATAGCCCTCGTCTTGTCTTAGCCCTAGCGGGTTAATCTGAATCTTATCACTGGAAAATTTACAGGAACGAAAAATGCGGCGTTAAGTACAAAGCCCGATGACTGAATCCAAGACCATTTAAAATCATCGCTTTCACCGCTCGTCCTACGGAAACGACGCGCTGCTCGTGATCTTGAACGATGACCGAATCGATGATCTCGACCCGCCCTAACTCGTCAATCATCGCCGCGACGAGACCCAGGTGGTCCAGATTGTAGCTCTGATAGGTGATCGGTCCGCGCATCGTTCCCGTATCAACATGGATAGCCATGGCTTCTCCTTGATTATAATCAATTTTTTGATTATTTTAACATAATTTCACTTTTCGCCGTTAGGGGAGCGGAATGTCGGCTCCAACACGTTCTTCGACCAGTTCCTTGCCCCGGCCGGCGACGGAGTACAGGGTGACGGTGGCGGCGGTGAACACCCACGCTTGATCAAGGCTTTGGCCCGATCGCTGACCACCTACCGGAGTTCCAAGCCCAGTTGGGTGATGGCCGCCTGCGTCCGTTTCTGCCAGGTGCCATAGATTCTATCCTCGGCCGCCTCTTCCAGGACCAGGTAACCCGACCCTCAATCCATCATCACCAGCTCGTCAGTCGTAAGTTCTTTCCCTGAAGCCCCTTGACTTTGCTGCTCAAGGGCAGCATGGATTTCCCTGAGCGACGCGCGCCTCAACAACCCGGTCGCCCGAGGAGAATCCATGCTGACCTATGTATACCAGGCTTTAGAAGGTTTTCGCAGCGCCTTTGCTCGGCGGCGCAGCTGGGTGCTGTTCTGCGCGGTGGTGTTGAGTTTTTTGGCGGCACCGGAGACGATCGGCGTAACCTCGATGTGCCGGTTCTGGCAGGGGAATGAAGCGGTTTATCACCGTTTTCTGCATTTCTTTCGCTCGAAAGCCTATGATTTTGAAACGCTGTTGGCGGCATGGCAAGGCTACGTGTGGCGTCAGGCGGTTGCGGTTCAGGTCGCTGGGCGTTGTCTGTTGCTGGGCGATCATACCCTGGTGGTCAAAGATGGGGGGCGCATGCCGGGAGTGGTGTCGTTACATGACCATTCGGAAACCCAGCACAAGCCGTCGTATTTCCGGGGGCAATGTTGGGGGGCGATCGGTTTAGTCGTGGGAACGCTCGGCGCCTGTTTTTGTTTGCCCCTAGAACTACGGATTCATCAGGGTTTCCGCCAGTTAGGCCAGGCGGAACCAGCGTCACCCACCGACCCGAGCCTGCCGGAGCGGGTGGTCCAGATGGCCTTGACGTTCGCCCTCGGTCATGACGCCCCGGCCTTTTTGGTGTTGGATGCGTTTTTCGCCACCGCCGGGGTCTTCCGGTTGGCCCACTCGGTCTACTCGATCGCCTTGCGGCAACCCTATCTGATGATCCTGACCCGGGCGAAGAAAAATTACGTCGCGTATTTCCCGGCCGCCCCGAAGCCCGCCGACCGGCCCGGACCCCCACCGCGCTATGGCGAGAAAGTCCACCTGATGGAGTGTTTTGATCATCCCCAAGGCTTTGATCTCGTCGAATGCTGCGTCTATGGCCAGCGGGAACTCGTGCGGCTGATGAGCCTCCCGTTATTGTGGAAACCGCTCGGCGACTCCCTCCTGTTCGTTTTCGCCATCACCTCGCGTGGTCCCTTGGTCCTGATGTGTTCCGATCTTACCCTCTCGCCGGTCACCGCGCTCGAACTGTATTGTATCCGCACCCGCATTGAAATCTTGTTCGCCGTCTTGAAAAATCTCCTCGGCGCGTTTCGTTTTCACTTCTGGACCCCGCACTTGCCGCGCCACGCCCGCCGTCCTACCCCGAATCGGTCCTTGAAGACCCCAACGGCCGAACACCAACCCCCCGTCGCCGCCTGCTGGCAAGCCTATGAAGTCTTCGTCTTCTGCGCCCTGGTCGCCCAGGGGTTGTTGCAACTGATCGCCCTGCGGTTCGGTGCCGAGATCTGGCAACAGCATCAACTCTATCTGCGGACCCGCTCCCGCGCGCTGCCTTCGGAAAAAACGGTCCGCCAAGTCTTGGCCGCGCTGGTCCTCAAACAACTCCTCGATCTCCCACAAAACAGTATCATCACGAAGATCCGACGCGCTTTCCAGGACCCCAAAGAAGAGGAACCGGTCCATTCGCCCCCGGTCTCCTGAATCATCGCTTAAATCACCCGGTTAAGCGGCATTTGACTGGCTGGTTCCATGATCAGCCGCGGGCCGTCTTGTCCCACGATCAGACCGAGAAGTTGCGACTGAGGAGTCACCAGGATCACCCGCTCAAAAAAGGTCTCATCCGCCCCAGCAATCAGCGGTACCCGACGCGCCGTTTGACCGATCTGCTGTTCCTGTTCCGCCTGGTAGGCCAGGATGACTTCTTCCATCTGCGTGCGTAACGACCTCAGGGCACGCGGCGAGACCGCCAGGTAGCGCTCGAGCCGGATCCGATGAAAACTCGGCAATCCGCTCGACCCCCGCCCCCAGGACCCCCACATCTGCTTTCAGCAAAATCCGCGCATGGATCAGGGTAGCCGCCGCCCGGTGCTTCCCCGTGTGGATCAAGTCCTCCAGGTCGGTGCGTTCTTCTTCGGTCAGCCGGACAATGTATTTGGGCAGCGACATGGTCGGGTTCCTCGTTCAGGGTTCCCTATAGCCAACCCGATCCGCTCCATGAAGTCAAATAAGGTCGGGTGAAGCAATAGAAAAAAGCCCAATCTCCATCCGGAGATTGGGCTTCGCATAAGAGCCTGGCGATGACCGACTTTAGCGTGAGTGGTTCTCACACGATCATGGGCGCGGCGCGGTTTCACGGTCGAGTTCGGGATGGGGTCGGGTGGTTCCCGCGTGCTAAGGTCGCCAGGCGAAAGGGGGGAAAGTGCGATGCATTAGGGGGCGGGACGAGCGGGCGAGGCCCACCCACAGGCCTGGGGTGTTGGCGGGTCAAGCCGCACGGTCGATTAGTACGGGTCGGCTGCACGCGTTGCCGCGCGTCCACCGCCCGCCTATCCACGTGGTGGTCTACCACGGACCTTCAGGAGTCTCGAGGACTCGGGAGATCTCATCTTGGGGGAGGCTTCCCGCTTAGATGCTTTCAGCGGTTATCCTGTCCGGACGTAGCTACCCGGCCGTGCCATTGGCATGACAACCGGTACACCAGGGGTCCGTCCATTCCGGTCCTCTCGTACTGGGAACAGCGCCCCACAAATCTCCAACGCCCACGGCAGATAGGGACCGAACTGTCTCACGACGTTCTAAACCCAGCTCGCGTACCACTTTAAATGGCGAACAGCCATACCCTTGGGACCGACTACAGCCCCAGGATGTGATGAGCCGACATCGAGGTGCCAAACACCGCCGTCGATATGGACTCTTGGGCGGTATCAGCCTGTTATCCCCGGAGTACCTTTTATCCGTTGAGCGATGGCCCTTCCATACGGAACCACCGGATCACTAAGACCTGCTTTCGCACCTGCTCGACCTGTCCGTCTCGCAGTCAAGCACCCTTTTGCCTTTGCACTCAGTGCGCGATTTCCGACCGCGCTGAGGGTACCTTCGTGCTCCTCCGTTACGCTTTGGGAGGAGACCGCCCCAGTCAAACTACCCACCATGCACGGTCCCTGAACCCGATCAGGGTCCGAGGTTAGAACCTCGAGCGTTCCAGGGTGGTATTTCAAGGTCGGCTCCACCGGAACTGGCGTCCCGGCTTCAAAGCCTCCCACCTATCCTACACAAGAAAGCGCAAAGTCCAGTGCAAAGCTGTAGTAAAGGTTCACGGGGTCTTTCCGTCTTGCCGCGGGTACGCTGCATCTTCACAGCGAGTTCAATTTCACGGAGTCTCGGGTGGAGACAGTGTGGCTATCGTTACGCCATTCGTGCAGGTCGGAACTTACCCGACAAGGAATTTCGCTACCTTAGGACCGTTATAGTTACGGCCGCCGTTTACCGGGGCTTCGATCAAGAGCTTCGCTTGCGCTGACCCCATCAATTAACCTTCCGGCACCGGGCAGGCGTCACACCCTATACGTCCACTTTCGTGTTGGCAGAGTGCTGTGTTTTTAGTAAACAGTCGCAGCCACCTGGTCACTGCGGCCCGCCTCGGCTCCGGCCGCGAGGGCCTTCACCTAGCGCGGGCGCACCTTCTCCCGAAGTTACGGTGCTAGTTTGCCGAGTTCCTTCACCCGAGTTCTCTCCAGCGCCTGAGGATGCTCTCCTCGCCCACCTGTGTCGGTTTGGGGTACGGGTGGCGCGAACCTGGAGCTTAGAGGCTTTTCCTGGGAGCCGGGCCTGGGCCACTTCGCCCCGCCGAGGGGCTCGTTGTCACGTCTCGGCATAGACCGGCCGGATTTGCCTGGTCGGTCTGCCTACCCGCTTGAACCGGCACTACCGTTCGCCGGCTGGCTTAGCCTTCTCCGTCCCCCCATCGCAGTTCGCGTCAGTACCGGATTGTTGACCGGTTTCCCATCGACTACGCCTTTCGGCCTCGCCTTAGGGGCCGACTCACCCTGCGCCGATTGCCGTTGCGC
>CAVQSJ010000005.1:55000-67007 GCA_963715845.1 uncultured Gammaproteobacteria bacterium
GGGATTGCGGATGACGAACTGGGCGCCTTCCAATCCCTCGGTGTAGTCAATTTCGGCACCGACCAGATACTGAAAGCTCATCGGATCGATCAAAAGCTTCACGCCCTGATTCTCCACCACGGTGTCACCATCTCCTACAGCCTCGTCGAAGGTAAAGCCGTACTGGAACCCGGAACAGCCACCGCCGGAGATGAACACCCGCAGCATCAGGTTGGGATTCTCTTCCTCTTCCAACAAGCCCTTGACTTTTAACGCCGCGGCATCGGTGAACAGCAGCGGGCTTTCAGCAGGGGTAAATGTTTCAGCGATGGCGCTCATGAGTCTATCCTCTTGAAAAGAACCGATGGATTGTCTGGTTGTTGACCTTTGGGGTCAAGAATAGTTTGGCTGACCTCCACGGATTGGCTTTGATGCTCGTAATTAACTCCTCAGTCGCAACTTCTCGGTCTGATCGTGGGACAAGACGGCCCGCGGCTGATCATGGAACCAGCCAGTCAAATGCCGCTTAACCGGGTGATTTAAGCGATGATTCAGGAGACCGGGGGCGAATGGACCGGTTCCTCTTCTTTGGGGTCCTGGAAAGCGCGTCGGATCTTCGTGATGATACTGTTTTGTGGGAGATCGAGGAGTTGTTTGAGGACCAGCGCGGCCAAGACCTGGCGGACCGTTTTTTCCGAAGGCAGCGCGCGGGAGCGGGTCCGCAGATAGAGTTGATGCTGTTGCCAGATCTCGGCACCGAACCGCAGGGCGATCAGTTGCAACAACCCCTGGGCGACCAGGGCGCAGAAGACGAAGACTTCATAGGCTTGCCAGCAGGCGGCGACGGGGGGTTGGTGTTCGGCCGTTGGGGTCTTCAAGGACCGATTCGGGGTAGGACGGCGGGCGTGGCGCGGCAAGTGCGGGGTCCAGAAGTGAAAACGAAACGCGCCGAGGAGATTTTTCAAGACGGCGAACAAGATTTCAATGCGGGTGCGGATACAATACAGTTCGAGCGCGGTGACCGGCGAGAGGGTCAGATCGGAACACATCAGGACCAAGGGACCACGCGAGGTGATGGCGAAAACGAACAGGAGGGAGTCGCCGAGCGGTTTCCACAATAACGGGAGGCTCATCAGCCGCACGAGTTCCCGCTGGCCATAGACGCAGCATTCGACGAGATCAAAGCCTTGGGGATGATCAAAACACTCCATCAGGTGGACTTTCTCGCCATAGCGCGGTGGGGGTCCGGGCCGGTCGGCGGGCTTCGGGGCGGCCGGGAAATACGCGACGTAATTTTTCTTCGCCCGGGTCAGGATCATCAGATAGGGTTGCCGCAAGGCGATCGAGTAGACCGAGTGGGCCAACCGGAAGACCCCGGCGGTGGCGAAAAACGCATCCAACACCAAAAAGGCCGGGGCGTCATGACCGAGGGCGAACGTCAAGGCCATCTGGACCACCCGCTCCGGCAGGCTCGGGTCGGTGGGTGACGCTGGTTCCGCCTGGCCTAACTGGCGGAAACCCTGATGAATCCGTAGTTCTAGGGGCAAACAAAAACAGGCGCCGAGCGTTCCCACGACTAAACCGATCGCCCCCCAACATTGCCCCCGGAAATACGACGGCTTGTGCTGGGTTTCCGAATGGTCATGTAACGACACCACTCCCGGCATGCGCCCCCCATCTTTGACCACCAGGGTATGATCGCCCAGCAACAGACAACGCCCAGCGACCTGAACCGCAACCGCCTGACGCCACACGTAGCCTTGCCATGCCGCCAACAGCGTTTCAAAATCATAGGCTTTCGAGCGAAAGAAATGCAGAAAACGGTGATAAACCGCTTCATTCCCCTGCCAGAACCGGCACATCGAGGTTACGCCGATCGTCTCCGGTGCCGCCAAAAAACTCAACACCACCGCGCAGAACAGCACCCAGCTGCGCCGCCGAGCAAAGGCGCTGCGAAAACCTTCTAAAGCCTGGTATACATAGGTCAGCATGGATTCTCCTCGGGCGACCGGGTTGTTGAGGCGCGCGTCGCTCAGGGAAATCCATGCTGCCCTTGAGCAGCAAAGTCAAGGGGCTTCAGGGAAAGAACTTACGACTGACGAGTAATTAAGGCAGCAGACCGATTCCCTCCAGACCGGCGGTTTCCAGCAAGCCGAACATCAAATTCATGTTCTGCACTGCCTGGCCGGCCGCACCCTTGACCAGGTTGTCGATCACCGACAGCACCACTATCGTTCTCCCGTTCCGCGGCCGATGCACCGCCAACCGGCACTGGTTCGCCCCGCGCACGCTGCGGGTCTCGGGATGCGACTTCGGTGGCAGCACGTCCACAAACGGCTCGCCAGCGTAGCGCCGCTCGAACAGCGCCTGCAAATCCACGTCGGGATCGCTCAGGGTCGCGTACAGGGTGGCGTGAATACCGCGAATCATCGGGGTCAGGTGCGGCACGAACACCAGTTCCACCGGTCCGCTGGCCACCGCCATCAGACCCTGGCAAATTTCCGGCCAGTGCCGATGGGCCGGCACATTGTACGCCTTGAAATTGTCGCCGGCCTCGCACAGCAGAATGCCCACCTCGGCCTTGCGGCCGGCGCCGCTGACCCCGGACTTGGCATCGGCGATCAAGGACTGTGGATCGATCGCGCCCCCCTCCAGCAACGGCAGGAAACCAAGTTGCACCGCTGTGGGATAACAGCCGGGATTGGCCACCAATCGAGCCTTGCGGATGGATTCGCGGTTGACCTCGGGCAGGCCGTAAACCGCCTCCGCCAGCAACTCCGGACAGGCGTGCGGTATCCCGTACCACCGTTCCCAGTCCCCGGTCCGCCGCAGCCGGAAATCGGCTGCCAGATCAATGACCTTGACGCCAGCTTCCAGCAGTGCCGGAACGCTTTTCATGGCGGTGCCGTTGGGCGTGGCGAAAAACACCACATCGCAACCCTTCAACACACTATCGTCCGGTTCGACGAACGCCAGTTCTATCCGACCGCGCAGATTGGGAAACAATTCGCCGACTTTGACGCCTTTCTCGCCGCGCGAGGTAATAACCGCCAGTTCTACCGCCGGATGGGTAGCCAGCAGCCGTAACAGCTCAACGCCGGTATATCCCGTCCCACCGACAATCCCCGCCTTGATCATGTCTTCGATCCGCCTGCACTCTGTCGCTGAAAAACGCGCGTCATACGGTGTTCGCCGGCCCGCGCAAACCAGGCCCCCTCTGGCATAATCGCGCTAGCGTGGCCACTTTCGACGGTCGCAGCGGTCTGATTCCAGCGTGTGATCGAACCCCGCCACGAACATTGACTCAGGAGGTTCATGCCGTGAAGCCGAACAAAGAAACCGTCGTCGCCGGCATCGCCCTGGCGGTGATCCTGACGTCCGCCGTGGTCTGGTTCATGCCCGCCGGCCTGCGCCAGGCACCGCCGCTGGTCGGCCAGACCCTCGACGGCCGCACCCTGACCCTGGAACAACTGCGCGGCAAGCCGGTGCTGGTCACGTTCTGGGCCACCACCTGCCCCTCCTGCATCGAGGAAATTCCACATCTGGTCGAGCTGTATCGGGAAATGAATCCAAAGGGACTGGAAATCATCGGCGTGGCGATGGCCTACGATCCACCGGAACAGGTGCGGACGTTGGTCAAGCAGCGGCAAATCCCCTACCCCATCGTGCTGGATACCCAGGAGCGCATTGCCCGGGAATTCGACAACGTGCGGCTGACTCCCACTACCGTGCTCATCTCGCCGCAAGGCCGGATCGTGCATTATCGACTCGGGCTGCTGGATATGCCCAAGCTGCGCGATACGATTCGGGAAATGCTCTGAGCGGCGAGACGCCGATTCCGCAAGCGCCTCACCGCCTCAAACCACCCTGTTCAGTTGAAGCAGGAATTAGCCCGATCCAAACACTCGCAAGCTTGGTCGAGATCGGCATGACAACGCATGACCCAGGCGTCGCCCCAAAAGAAGTTACAACTGGTTTCCGCTCGCAGCACCCGCCAATGCGCTTGCTCCAGCAGATCCAGCAGTTCCGGATTGCGCGAGCCGATATGGGTGGCGTTGCGCAGCGCCGCCTGCACCGCCTGGCTGATCTCGTCCACCCGGGTCAAGGCATCCTTCTGTGCCTGCGTGCCGGTCCACTGGACAAAATCGCGGCCATCATGCCAGCCGGTGTTCCAAGCGCCCGGCCCGACCGTGACCTCGCCGTATGCGCCGAACCGGTCGAGATAATCCTTGATGAAGATCGGCTGAATCGCATTTTTTCCGGCCCGTGCCTTCTCCATCAGTGGCTTGTAGAAAGCATCCCAGAAATTGCTGCCGGGCGTGACGTTGCGGAACCAGCCGCCGCTCTGGCCGTCTGTGCAGGTGGTGACCAGAGGCGGGAAATCGCAACCCTTGGTGCGTTCCCGGACCTCACGATCAAACCACTCGTATTCCATACCCGACTCCTGGGCATTCGACAAATCGCGGTCGCGCACGATGACGATGATTTCCTCGCCGCCGAAACGGGCAACATGCGGTTGGTAGCGCAGTTCTTCCCACCGCATGGGGTTGACCGGCTGCACGTGTTCGCTGTCGACCAGCACGAAGCGATAGCCACAACGCCGCAACAGGGGGATCATTTCCACGCAAAACCCCATCTCCGGCGGCCAAAATCCCTGGAAATCACTCTGGAAGAACAGCCGGCGGGCCATCTCCCGCCACCGCTCCAGTTGCGCTTCCCAATCGGCTGGAGGAATCAGCGGCAGCACCGGGTGATAATAGGCGGTGCCGAGCATGTCGATGACCTGGGTATTCCGCAACTGCCAGAGTAGCGAGCCGCAATCGACGATACCGTAGGCCCGATTCTGAAACTCCGGATTGGTCAGAGTTTCCAGCAGGGTGCCGGACATGGCTAGATGCAGCCGGCCGATATCCTGGTAATCCGCCAGCGAACGGGGAATCCGGTCCAGCGCGAACAGGATTTCCTTGGCTTCCCATTCGTTGTGGGCCAACAGATGTTCCAGATTGCCATGTGGTTGATGCAGGTTCAGCACCAGCGCGTGATATAAGGTGTCCACCATGATTCAGCCTCCTCCTGTGATGGGGCGTGGCAACGGGCGGCGGGAAAAGCCCCGTCGCTCGCCACCACCCTGTTTTTTTATAATGATAAGTCGGAAACCGGCGCGGCTGAATGGCCCGAACTAAAAATCGGTTTCGACCACGGCGCTCGCCCGTCGGCAGATTTCGCGACCGTAGTCGGTCCACAGGCCCTGCCCCCAGTATCGGTAGCAACTGGTCTGCGAACACATCAGATGGAACAGCGCGTTGCGATAGCGCGGGTCATTGGACGATACACCCGGCTTCAGCACCTTCTCGTAGAATTGCACACTGGTTTTCTCCATCGGGCCGAGCAAGTTATCGTAGCCCCGCACCCAAGAGATGTCGTTGGTCCAACTGCCGCCTTCCATGTGGAAGCGCCCATCTTCCTTCTTCAGCTCGGCGATGACCTGCTCCAGCTTTTCCGGTCCGTCGCCGGGCTCAAACCGATCCCAGATCCGCTTCTGCAACAGCGGCTGGAGCGCTGGCAAATCGGACTCCTTGATTCCCATGGCGAACAGGTGTTCCAAATACTCGGTGGCGTTCATGAACGGCACATCCGACCCGGAGGACTCACGCACCGAATCCATGAACTTGGACGGGAACTCGTTCATCATCACCCCGCCGTTCTCGCCGTCGGCGATTTGCGTCACCAACGGCGGCACCGACTTGCCGGCCAGTTCCCAGCGCGACAGGCTCTTGGCTTCGTAGTAGGGCTGCATCTGCGCCACCAGCTTGGTGTCGCTGCCCTGGGTCTTGATGATGGCGATGATGCTGACGGTCTCGCCCTTGGCATTGGTGCAGACCAGCCGGTGCGGCAGGTGCTTTTTCTCTGGACCATGGCCGTTCTCCGGTCGCTCCACGCTGTGCTCCTGCACCAGCAGCCACTGATAGCCGCAGTCCACTAGGGTTTTGATGAAGGCGTAAGCGATGTCGGGATGGTTGGGCAACGCCATTTCCGAGGGCGAGAAACCCCGCACCCGTTCCAGTGCCTCTAACCCGAAGATGGCCGCGAAGTGGTGCTGCCAAGCCTTGACGTGCAAGCGGAAATCCTGCGCCGGAGTTGAAGGCGCCACCGCGTGCCCCCACGGACAGCCCAGCCATTCGACCGCTCGCCGGTACTCCGGATTGCAGGTCGCGTTCTTAAGGGCATCGAATACGTCGTTCAGCCCCATAGCGCGCATTCCGTGGAACAGGGTGCCGGAATATTCCAGCATCACCCGCGGTTCCTTGCCCTCGTGAATGAGTTGCGGGATGAATTCGCCCATCCGTTTGTAGCACCAATGGAACACTGGGGCGTTGTGGTTATCACCAATGCCCTGGTTATCCATCATGTACTTGAGGTTGCTGATGATCGCCGCGGTGTGCAGGTCCCCGCCGCCAGCAGGGATCAATGGTTGATGCATGTGCAGGGCAATGGCGCAAGCGGCACGGATGCGAGCAAAGTCGATCCGGCTTTCCGGCAGGAACACCGGCCGGTCGTGGCTGGCGCGGAGGGTCTTCTCCACGAGCGGTTCCGAACCGCAAATGTTCGGCAGACCGTCAACGTATTCCGGAAGCTGGCTCATGGTGGATGATCTCCTGTCAGATGGTTAGGCTGGTGGCTCCCAGCGCGCCGGGAGCTTGATTGGTTATTCATGGATCGTTGCAATAATCCGCGCGCCGGACCGCACCCCGTTCACTTGCAGCGGATGTGCTCGTAAATGTTCAGGTAATCCTGACCAGGCCGGCGCCACGAATAATCGTAGCTCATACCGTGAATCATCAAGCGGCGGAAATCGTCCGGATAGGCGAACCAAAGCGCGATGGCGCGGTGCATGGCTGATTCAACGCCGGCGTGATCAGCGCCATGGAACATGTAGCCATTCCGCTCTTCATACGGCTTGTGGGCATAGTCCTTGTCGAACACCGTATCTTTGAGGCCGCCGACCTCGCGCACGATCGGCACCGTGCCGTATTTCAGGGCGATCATCTGAGTCAGCCCGCACGGCTCGAACAGGCTGGGCATGACGATCATGTCCGCTCCAGCATAGATCAAATGCGATAACTCCTCGTCGAAACCCAGCTCCAGATGGCAATCCGGGCTGTCGTTGAGGTGCCGCTTGAGGTTCCAGAAGTGCTGGTTGATGTGCGGGTCCGGGCTGGAACCCAGCAACACGAACTGGGCATTGTTGTGCAGGGCGTAGAAGATGGCGTGATGGATCAGGTGGACGCCTTTCTGGCTGTCCAGCCGGCCGACGTAGGCGATGATCGGCTTGTAGTCCTTGCGCAGCCACAGCCGATCGCGCAGCGCGTCCTTGTTGGCGTACTTGTCGTCCAGCGTTTCGATGCCGTAGCGGCTGGGAATATGTGGATCGACCTCCGGGTTCCAGATATCGTAATCGATACCGTTCAGCACCCCGCCGAACTTGCTCTGATGCACGTTCAGGGTATGGTTCAACCTGCTCCCCTGATCGGTGAAGCGGGCCTCGTGGGCATGGGTCGGCGACACCGTGGTCACGAAATTGGAGTAAACGATACTGCCCTTCATCAGGTTGATGGCGCTGTGGTAGAAGTTGTCGCGCAGGCGGTCGTAGTTGAAATAGTGGGCGATGTTGGTCAGACCGGTGGCCCACAGCGCGTATTCGCCGGTCACGCCCTGATGCTGGAAGTTGTGGACGGTGTAGCAGACCCGTGATCGGCCCATTCCGGCGTGGGCGTACTGCTCGAACAGCAGCACCGGCACCAGTCCGGTCTGCCAGTCGTGGCAGTGGATGATGTCGGGCCGGCGGTTGTCCTTGAGCAAAAATTCCAGCGCTGCCTTGCTGAAAAACGCGAAGCGGCTGACATCGTCCGAAAAGCCGTAAAAGTGGCCGCGGTTAAAGAAGTTGTCCTGGGAATGCGGCTCGATGAAGAAACATTTGCGGCCATGCACGAAGCCGAACCACACCGAGCAATGAATGGCACCGTTATACCAGGGCACCCACAAATCATTCATGCTGACTTGCAGGCCCCAGATTTGATCGTAGCGCATGCAGTCGTATTTCGGCAGGATGATGTGGACCTCGTTGCCGCGGATTTCCAGTTCCCGGCTCAGGCCAAAGATCACATCGGCCAACCCGCCGACTTTCGCCACGGGGGCGCATTCAGGAGCAATCTGCACAATGTACATAAACTTCCATCCTTTATTCGTATTCCGGGCGCGGACTTGGCGGTCCAGACCACCTTCATCCAGAAGGTTCGGCCCGCGACCGCGCCCTTTCGTCTAGTGTGGCAGATGGTCGCGGCTGGTCACCAGCACGAATGCCTGGCCAGGCCGCAAATCGTAGGAAAACGGCCGTGGGATGTACTCCAGGGTATATTCGGGAGACACGTCCATGAGCGGCGCGCCCGCCTGAATGTAGGTACCCAGGTTCTCGGCGTAGAAGTATTGGTGATTCCAGGGATCCTTGTTCAGAATGATCAGCGCTTCCTCCTGGGTCCGGGTCGAGGCTTTCCACATGACCAGAATATTCGGGTTCTGATAGGGCAGGATGCTGGTGGGGCACTCTTCCTGGAAAATCTTGTGCCGGCGTTTGACGGCGTTGACGCGGGTGATGAAGTCGCACAAATCGACATTCGGCTGTTCCCAATCACCCGCTCGGGTATTGACTACATGCAAGCGGCGGCGGAACCCGTACTCGAAACCGATCGGTATCATCACGCCAGAGGAAAACAGGGCGGAAAACAGATAGCGCTGCTTCATCGCCTCCACGTTGCCGTTGACTTCCTGGAACAGTCGGTCGGTGTCGTGGCTTTCGGGGAAACTGATGGAGGGAGCAATCTCGCGCACCAACTGGTACTGTTCCATCAACCAGGCCCCGTGGAAGTCCCACCACTTGGAACTGTTGAACACGTAATCGAAGCCAGCCTGGGCGGTCTGCTTGGTCTGGTCCGCGGTACAGCCCAGGGTTTCGGCGGTAAATACCGTGTCCGGGTATTTTTGCCGGATTTCGCGAATCAACCGGCCCCAGATGTGCCCCGGAATCTGATAGGCCGCGTCACAGCGGAAACCCTTGAAACCCAGTTGCAGCAGATATTCGACGATCTGGTAACAATAGCGGTAGAGCCCTTCCGGATCGGAGGTGTGCTGGTGGTTGAAGCGGGCCAGGTCGCCCCACACCACCTTGTGGCCGTCCTCAATGCAGAACGGATGGGCGATGTTGCCGTTTTCCTGGACGAACCATTCGCGATGCTGGCGCGTCAGTTCGGAGTCGAAGGCGCAGTGGTTGATGACCAGGTCCACCATCACCTTGAGACCCAGCTTGTCGGCCGCGGCAAGCGTCGTCTGGAGTTGCTTTTCAGGGGTGAGTTTGGAATTCGGATCCACCAGCAATGGATTCAGTTGGAAATAATCGGCGATGGAATACAGGCTACCCGAACTCCCGGGCTTCTGGACGGGATTAACGAAGAGCCAGTCGAAACCCATGTTGGCGGCCCGTTCGAGATGCGGTTCCCAGTTCCCGCAGGGACCGGCCAACAAGGGAAAAAGGTTATAGATCAGCATGGCAACTCCCCTGAGTTCTTCGTTCTGGTTCTCAAGGCGCGGTGGGGGGCGCCCGAGCGAAACCGCATCGGTCTGCATGCGGCACAGGATTTTAAAATCGTATCACGAAACCGTTGGCGGCAGCAGTCCGCGCATGGCGGCCGGGTGCCTCGGTCAGCGTAGCAGTGGCAGGAATGCAAACTTACAGTTGCGCTTGCAGGTAACCGGGCAGGCCGAGCCGGTCGATCAATGTCAACTGGGTTTCCAGCCAGCCGATGTGTTCTTCCTCGCTGGCGAGGATGGCGGCCAGCAAATCGCGGGTCACGTAATCACCGCAGCTCTCGCAGTAGCCGATGGCCTCCTTGTACAACGGATGGGCGATGTGTTCGACTTTGAGATCGCCGCGCAGTATCTCCTCGACATTTTCGCCGATGTACAGCTTCCCGAGATCCTGCAGATTGGGCAGGCCTTCCAGCTCCAGAATCCGCTTCGTTAGCCGGTCGGCGTGTTTCATCTCATCGATGGATTCCTCGTACTCGTGCTTGCCGAGCTTGGTAAATCCCCAGTTGTCGAGCAGGCGGGCGTGCAGGAAGTACTGATTGATGGAGGTCAGTTCGTTCTTAAGCGCTTTGTTGAGATATTCAATGACCTTGGCATCGCCTTTCATAGCATGGTTCTCCCACGAAAATTACAAATCGACCGCAAACCAGGCTGCCCGCTGGGGGGTAGCATCCACGGTAGCCGGCGGCGGGACGACCTCTACGGCGGCCGGCGGCAAAACGCCTTCCACGGCAACCGGCGGCGGGAAAGCCAGGCAGACGTCGAGAAATGCGCGGATATCGTCGACGCACTTACCGCATTCGGCACCCACGCCGAAACGGGCGCTCACGTCTCCGATGGTACGGGCACCCTGCTCGACGAGCTGTCGGATTTGCACGTCGGAAACCGCCTTGCAGATACATAGATACATGGATTGGACTCCCCTGATTCCAGTCTTGGTCACCCGATTGCAGTTTACATAGAGACTATCCAGGAACGGTTTGGTTGCGGAACGCAGCTTGCGCCGACATGCTGGAATTTTGTGTCAGAATCGGTTACCCCTCCAACAGCCCGTAAAAATTCGGCGTAAAATCCATCGGCATTCAACATCGCTTAACCATTCCGGCTCCACATCATCGTCACGAGGTATCCGGATGAGGTCTGCCCGAGGCGGGCCAACGACAATAGCTAACCGATGACTCACCCAGACCGTCTCATCGCTCTCATCCCCGCTTACAACGAGGAAGCCACGGTCGGTTCCATCGTCGGCCAAATCCGGCGGCGCTGGGGCTGCCCGGTGGTGGTCATCGACGATTGCAGTACCGACACCACCGGCCGGGTCGCCCGCATGGCCGGCGCCACCGTCCTGCCCCTGGTCCTGCAACTCGGCGCCTGGGGTGCGATCCAGACCGGCCTGCGTTATGCCTTGCGCCAGGGTTACCGGACCGCCGTCACTCTCGACGCCGATGGCCAGCACGAACCTGCCTGCATCGGCGAGTTGCTCGAACCGCTCGCCACCGATCAGACCGATCGGGCCGACGTCACCATCGGTGCCTTTCCCGAACGCGCCAGCCGCGCCCGCCGGATCGCCTGGTCCTATTTCCGCTGGCTCACCGGCTTGAAGCTGGAGGACATCACCTCCGGCTTCCGCGCCTACAACCACGCGGCGATGACCGTGCTCGCCACCCAGGAAGCCAGCCTGCTCGACTATCAGGACATCGGTGTGCTGCTGATTCTGCGCCGAAAAGGGTTGCGGACCGTCGAGGTGCCGGTACCGATGCAACCGCGCTTCCAGGGTGCCTCGCGGGTGTTCCGCTCCTGGTGGGTCGTGGGACAATACATGCTGCAAACCAGCGTGCTATGCCTCGCACGGATCGGCAATCGCTCTCCGCCACCCGTGCCAGAAGACTGAATAATCAAGATGATCACGTATCAAATCACCTCGATGGTGATCGGGGTTTGTATTGCCGCCATCATCCTGTTGCTGGTCCGGCGCGATCACCTGCACGGACCCTATGCGATCTGGTGGATCGGAGCCGCCGCAACCGTCGGGGTGCTGGGTTTCTTTCCACGTCTCTTCGATTACCTGGCTGGATATCTGGGTGTCCGGTATCCGCCTATTCTGGCCATCGTACTGGGTCTGGCCCTGTTGCTGCTCAAGATCCTGACCATGGATCTGGAACGCTCCCGGCAGGAACGGCTGATCCGTCGCCTGGCGCAGCGGCTGGCGATGCTGGAAGCGCGCAGACCGCTATCGGAAGTGGCGGAAACGACGCAATCGGCGACAGCACAAGAAAATCATCCCGCATCGGATGCCGCCGAGTGACAGCGATACGCGTCCTGCACGTCGGCAAGTACTACCCGCCATTCGCCGGTGGCATGGAGCATTTCCTGGCCGACCTGCTGCCAG
>CAVQSJ010000006.1:0-4900 GCA_963715845.1 uncultured Gammaproteobacteria bacterium
AGGTCCATGGCAACTGGATATCCGCCGCCGCCAGTTCGCCCTCCGCCGGGTGATAGCGCACCGAGGGCAACAGCGGCCGGGCCGCCACCGCGCCGGGCGCGATCAATTGCTCGATGGCGAACAGGTGGATGTCGGCGGCGGCACGGAGGTCGGCGTAGGCCACCACCGTATGGGTGGTGCCGAGATCGATCCCCACCAAATAGCGAGAGGTACTGGATCGAGCGATGGTTCAGCCCTCCCCGGGCTACTCGTTAGCGAAAAATGAGTTTTGTTCTGGCCGCGCCGACCGCCACTGATAGCGCACCGGCTTGCCGAGTTTTATTACCTGCCCTTCCTCCAAGGCTCGTTTCAACCATTCGTGCAACTGTGGTTTACCGATGTCCAGACAGGTCAGCAGTTCCTGATCGGTGGCCGGCGTCCTCATGGTTAATGTCCGCAGGCGGCGCAGGAACAATTGATAAAAGCCCAGGTTGTCCAGCATGGCATCTGCCGCCGGGGTTGCAGTCTCACGCGGTTCGAACGCGGGCGGTGCAGGTTCCGCGACCAGCACGGGCGGACGACCAACCGTAGGCGTTACCTCCCGGACACATAGCGCCGCCAGATCGCACGACTCCTCCGGCAACAAGCGCCCGCCCCGCCGGGCCAATTCGGCATTGCCGGAAGCGGGCTCGGGATGCGGTTTCACCCACAGCGGCGTCCAGCCGTGCTTCAAATTTTCCACCGCGCCATGCCAGGTACCGCCCTGCTCCCGATCCGCTGCGATGACGATGGCGGCGTCGGCCAGACAATAGATGTATTTGTTGCGCGCCATGGCGTTGCCCACCTCGAACCCCGCTTCCGGATTGAAGGGGGAAATCAGCGCCAGATTGCCGTTCAGCAGACTGGGGCGAAATTTGGCCGAGGTGGCGGCGCGCAGCAAACTGTCGGAAAGTACTCCGACCGCCGTTCCCTCCCGCGCCAGCGCGCCCAGCATCGCCGTCTCGTCCACGCCCCGCGCGCCGCCGGAAATCACCGACAGTCCCTGCAACGCCGCTTCGGCGCCCAGGCGCGTCGTGAACGCCAAATCCTCCGGGCTGGCGTGGCGCGAACCGATGACCGCGATCCCGCCCTGATCCAGCAACCGAGGGTTGCCGCAGCCGAACAGCACCGGTGGCGAATCGGTTTGCAGATGTTTTTTCAGGCGGCTGGGATAATCGGCATCGGCCCGAATCAGAATCCAGAGGCCGGCGCGTTGCCACTTTTCCACGGCCAGCCCCAAGGCGCCAGCGCGGTTCAGCAGCGCATGAATGCGCTCCAGCGTCACCGTGCGATCCGTCCATCCCGCCAGCAACCGGGCGGGATCATCGCGCAGCAGCATTTCCGGAGCGATCCCCTGTTCCTTCAGCCAACGGGCGAAGCGCCCCCATTCCATCGGCGCCAGCGGGCGCGGCTCGTCCCTGGCGGGTTTGGACAAATAGGCGGTCAATAACAATACCGCCTGGGTTTGCGCGTGCAGGTCCATGTCAATCCCCGCCGCCGGCGGTGGTCGCCAGCGCGGTCGGCCACACCGGCCCGCTCCCCGCCTGCCGCAGCAGGGCCGCCACGACCGTCAGGGTCCAGGCCGAATCCACCATGTCGTCCACCAGCAACACCGGCCCACTGGGAATCGAAGCGGCAACGGCGAACGCGCCATCCAGGTTGCGGCACTGGTGATAACGGTTCTGCTGGAATTTCTGTAACTGGTTGTCGCGCTGCTTGGCGACGGCGGGCACGAACGGCAACCGCAGCCGGGCGGCCAGGCGACGGGCGAAATCCGGCACCAGGGCAGGATGGTTGCGGGACGGGACGCACGTGACCCAGGCGGGCGCGGGCTGGGGGCGCCAGCGTTGCTGAATCATCTCGGCCATGGCTTCCACCAACTCATCGCGGAAATGGCCGGCCCGCTTGTCCTCGGCCACCCACCGCCCCCAGCCGGCATCGCCCCAGCGCGACAGCACCCGTCCGGTTTCAGCGCGAAGATTCGCCGCCAGATTGCCGCGAAAGGGGTAAACGGCGAACGCGCCGCTGGCCACCTGCTTTTTGCATTCCAGCGGCGCCTCGGAACGCCGGAGATAACGCGCCGCCTCCACCGCCAGCGTCCGCGAGAAGCTTTCCCCGACCACCGGCCGACCCAGACACCGGGCGCAGCGGCCGCACGACCGCGGGTTCTCGTCATCCAGGGCCGTGGCGAGAACCCGCATCAGGCAATCCTGGCTGTCGATATACGCCTGAACCTCCCGCCACTCCCGCTCGCGCTGCCGAGTCAGGCGCTGGATACGTTCATGATCCAGTCGATAGGTCACCGGCGTTCGCCGCCACCGTGCACCGTCCTTGAGCACCGGCGCGGGATTTTCGACGCTCAGGAATTTCAAAACGTGCTCGATTTGTTTACTTCGTCTGAGATTGACCACCGATTCCAGTTCGCTGACCGTCAGGCCATCGGACTGTTCCAGCGCGTGGAGAATCGCATTGACCTGAGTCTCGTCGGGAAAGGCGCTCTCGCGAAAAAAGGTATGAATCTCCTGATCCTCCCGTCCCGCCAGCAAAATCCCGACGGCGTAAGCGATGGCGCGACCGGCGCGGCCCACCTGCTGATAGTAGGCCACGATGGAACCGGGTGCCTGATAGTGAACGACGAAGCCCAAATCCGGCTTGTCGTAACCCATACCCAAAGCCGTGGTCGCCACCAGCGCCTTGATTTGGTTGGTGAGCAGCAGGGTTTCCAAATGCTGGCGGTAGGCGTTGGTGTCAGCAAAACCATCCACCACGCTGTCGCTGTGATAGGCGCAGGCCGGAATGCCATTCTGGCTCAGCCAGTCGGCCACCTGCTCGGCATCTCGGCGCGTCAGGGTATACACGATGCCGGTTCCGGGCAATTCCGGCAGATGCTCCGCCAACCAGGCCAGCCGCGCCGCCTGATCGGGCAGGCGCAGGGTTTGCAAGGCCAGGGTTTCGCGCATCAGCGAGCCGCGCTGGACCTGGATGTCGCCCAACTGCTGACCAATATCGTTCAACACCCGGTTATTGGCGGTCGCCGTGGTTCCCAGCAAGGGCATGTTCGGCGGCATTCGCCGCAACACGTTGACCAGACGGCGATAATCCGGACGGAAGTCGTGGCCCCAGTCGGAGATGCAGTGGGCCTCGTCCACCACCAGCAGACCGAGGCGCTGGGCGATGGGCAACAGCACGTTTCGCACGAATTCATCGTTGGCCAACCGCTCGGGGGAAATCAGCACGGCGTCAGCCTCATCGTTAAGAATGGCGCGGGTGAGCGGCGGCCAGTCGTTACGGTTGGCGGAATTGATGGTCAGCGCCCGGATACCCAGTCGTTCGGCGGCTTCGATCTGGTTGCGCATCAGGGCCAGCAGCGGCGAGACAATCAGCGTCGGCCCCAAACCTCGGTCGCGCAGGAGGCGTGTGGCGATGAAATAGACCATGCTCTTGCCCCAGCCGGTGCGTTGTACGACCAGCAGCTTTTCCCGGTGGTTGACCAGGGCGTCAATCGCTTCCCACTGGCCGGCGTGGAAATCGGCCAGTGGATTATCGAGCGCCCGGCGCAATAATTGGCGAGCCTCTTGGCGCTGGGTCTGCAAATCGGTCATATGTCCATCACTCCCGGAATGGTCACACGCCTCCCAAACGGTTCGGTTCAATCCTCCCCGCGCACGTCGAACTCGATCTTCCAGGTCTCATCGCCGGTGCGCGGCACCGCTTCCAGCCGCAGGGTGCCGACCTCGGTGACCGCTGCGTGCAGCCGCACCGGCACCACCTCGCCCGGCTGGCGACCCTCGGCGGGCAGAGTCGCCTCGATCTCCTCCAGCTCCTCAACCTCGTCCGGCATCCATTCCTCCAAGACGGCGCCCACGTGATCGGCGCGGCGCACCGAGGAACCGAAGAAGCGGAACCGTACCGGCTCGCCGACCACCAGCCCCACTTCCTGCGGCGGCAATTCGGCCTGCGTCCCCTCCTCCATGCCGAACGGGGCGATGCATAACGCCTCGATGGGCGGTTCCATACCTGGCACCGCCGGCATGGCGCTTTCCACGCCGACGTAATAGGACTTGGCGGTGCCGCCGCGAATCCGTACTCCGCGCCCGCGTCGCACGTAACCGTAATAGGCCGCGCCGCGCGCCACCGCCAGATCGAGATCGGCCCCTTCCAGCAAGCGCACCGGCGGCGCGCCCTCGGCGGCCAACCAGCCGTTCAGCACCTCCAGGGTCCGCGCCAACAACGGTTGAGCCTTGAACACACCACCGTTGAACAGCACGGCGGTCGGATGCAGGAAGCTGGCATCCGCCGGCAGGCGATCCTCGAAACCGGCCAGATCGCGGGTCGCGCCCACCTGGCGGGCCAGGAACGCCGCCAGATGGCGGGTCATGGCCGGGTCCTGCGCGTAGGGCAAACCCAGCTTGGTCAGGGCCGCCCGCGCCCGGCTCGCCGGACGGGTGGACACCTCCACCGAGGGGAAGAAGCCTTCCACCAGATTCCGGGTCACTTCATCGCGGGTCAACTCGGTCCGCAGCGTGCCACCGATCAGTTTGGAACCCCGGCTCGGCACCACCACCGGCACGGCATCGATCGCGGCATCGCCGAGCAAAATTTCCTTGGCGTTGCGGCAACCGTGGGTCAGCCCCTGCAACTGCCAGGGGTCGAGCTGGGTTCCCTGTCCCGCCAGTTTGGCCCGAACCGCGTGGGCCAGCGCCAGATCCATGTTGTCGCCACCCAGCAGGATATGGTCGCCCACCGCCACTCGTACCAGTTCCAGCGAACCGTCGCGTTCGGTCACGGCGATCAGCGAGAAGTCGGCGGTGCCGCCGCCGAGGTCGATCACCAGGATGATGTCGCCGACCCGGACCTGCTTGCGCCACTCGTCCTGGGTGGC
>CAVQSJ010000007.1:0-35117 GCA_963715845.1 uncultured Gammaproteobacteria bacterium
ATAACTCGTCAGTCGTAAGTTCTTTCCCTGAAGCCCCTTGACTTTGCTGCTCAAGGGCAGCATGGATTTCCCTGAGCGACGCGCGCCTCAACAACCCGGTCGCCCGAGGAGAATCCATGCTGACCTATGTATACCAGGCTTTAGAAGGTTTTCGCAGCGCCTTTGCTCGGCGGCGCAGCTGGGTGCTGTTCTGCGCGGTGGTGTTGAGTTTTTTGGCGGCACCGGAGACGATCGGCGTAACCTCGATGTGCCGGTTCTGGCAGGGGAATGAAGCGGTTTATCACCGTTTTCTGCATTTCTTTCGCTCGAAAGCCTATGATTTTGAAACGCTGTTGGCGGCATGGCAAGGCTACGTGTGGCGTCAGGCGGTTGCGGTTCAGGTCGCTGGGCGTTGTCTGTTGCTGGGCGATCATACCCTGGTGGTCAAAGATGGGGGGCGCATGCCGGGAGTGGTGTCGTTACATGACCATTCGGAAACCCAGCACAAGCCGTCGTATTTCCGGGGGCAATGTTGGGGGGCGATCGGTTTAGTCGTGGGAACGCTCGGCGCCTGTTTTTGTTTGCCCCTAGAACTACGGATTCATCAGGGTTTCCGCCAGTTAGGCCAGGCGGAACCAGCGTCACCCACCGACCCGAGCCTGCCGGAGCGGGTGGTCCAGATGGCCTTGACGTTCGCCCTCGGTCATGACGCCCCGGCCTTTTTGGTGTTGGATGCGTTTTTCGCCACCGCCGGGGTCTTCCGGTTGGCCCACTCGGTCTACTCGATCGCCTTGCGGCAACCCTATCTGATGATCCTGACCCGGGCGAAGAAAAATTACGTCGCGTATTTCCCGGCCGCCCCGAAGCCCGCCGACCGGCCCGGACCCCCACCGCGCTATGGCGAGAAAGTCCACCTGATGGAGTGTTTTGATCATCCCCAAGGCTTTGATCTCGTCGAATGCTGCGTCTATGGCCAGCGGGAACTCGTGCGGCTGATGAGCCTCCCGTTATTGTGGAAACCGCTCGGCGACTCCCTCCTGTTCGTTTTCGCCATCACCTCGCGTGGTCCCTTGGTCCTGATGTGTTCCGATCTGACCCTCTCGCCGGTCACCGCGCTCGAACTGTATTGTATCCGCACCCGCATTGAAATCTTGTTCGCCGTCTTGAAAAATCTCCTCGGCGCGTTTCGTTTTCACTTCTGGACCCCGCACTTGCCGTGCCACGCCCGCCGTCCTACCCCGAATCGGTCCTTGAAGACCCCAACGGCCGAACACCAACCCCCCGTCGCCGCCTGCTGGCAAGCCTATGAAGTCTTCGTCTTCTGCGCCCTGGTCGCCCAGGGGTTGTTGCAACTGATCGCCCTGCGGTTCGGTGCCGAGATCTGGCAACAGCATCAACTCTATCTGCGGACCCGCTCCCGCGCGCTGCCTTCGGAAAAAACGGTCCGCCAGGTCTTGGCCGCGCTGGTCCTCAAACAACTCCTCGATCTCCCACAAAACAGTATCATCACGAAGATCCGACGCGCTTTCCAGGACCCCAAAGAAGAGGAACCGGTCCATTCGCCCCCGGTCTCCTGAATCATCGCTTAAATCACCCGGTTAAGCGGCATTTGACTGGCTGGTTCCATGATCAGCCGCGGGCCGTCTTGTCCCACGATCAGACCGAGAAGTTGCGACTGAGGAGTAAAATAACGAGACAAGGAAAGAATCCGAACACTCATCGGTTATCGTTCATCGCCCGCCAAGCGATTTCGATATCCTCTACCCGGGTTCGCCAATTGCTGAACGCCGCCCGAATCCCGGCCTCTCCCTGAAACGTCGTCGGCGTCAGAAACACCCGCCCATCGTCGCGCACCCGCGCCAGAAAATCCCGCACCCGGTCGGAATCCGTCTCGCCGGCCAGGGTAAAGCAGACCACGTTCAATCGTACCGGCGCCAGCAGCCGGAATGTTGCGGACGCTTGAATCCGGTCGCCCAACATCCGGGCCAGCGCACAGTTGCGTTCGACGATTTCCCGATAGCCGGCCCGCCCGTAGGCCATCAGGCTGAACCACGCCGGTAGCGCCCGCAGCCGGCGCGAGTTTTCGGGCGACAGGTGGAGGAAGTCGGGCGGTTCGGCGATGGCGCCCAGATAAGCGGCGCTGTTCTGGAAAACCGCGACTTGCAAATCGCGGTGGCGCGTGAAGATCATCGCCGAATCGTAAGGCACGTTGAGCCACTTGTGGGCGTCGATGGTGAGGCTGTCGGCGGCATCGATGCCGTCCAGCAGGCGCCGATAGTTGGGCGAGCAGGCGGCGAAACCGCCGAACGCCGCATCGACGTGCAGCCAAAACCGATGGCGAGATTTCAGGCTGGCGATGGCGCGCAGATCGTCGAAATCCCCGGTGTTGACGGTGCCGGCGTTGGCGACGACGATGCAGGGCGGGTCGCCGAGCTGTTCCAATGCTTGGCGCAAGGCTTCGACATCGACGGCTTCCCGATGGCCGGGCAGGGTGGGGACGGCGCGCAGGCTGTTGCGCCCGAGTCCCAGCAGGGCCAGAACCTTGAAGATGCTGCTGTGGGCTTCGCCGCTCAGCACCGAAATCGGCGGAACCGCGTGCAGACCATCCTGAGCAATACTCTTGCCGAACTGACGCGCGATCCATTCCCGCGCCAGCGCCAGACCGGCGAAATTCGCCATGGTCGCGCCCGTGACGAAGGTACCGGCAAAGCGCGCCGGCAGCCCAAACAACTCGCGCAATAAGCAGATCACTTCCAACTCGATGTTGGGCGCCGTCGAATGCGCGACGCTGGTCAGATTGAGATCGTAAACGCTGGTCAGCCAGTCGCCCACCAGCGCGGCCGGCGTGGTGCCGCCGGTGACGAATCCCCAGAACCGCGGACCGTTGCTCGCCGGCATTGTCTGACCATAGCGTTGCGCGAACAGATCGAGGGTTTGTTCCGTACCCAGTCCGTCATCTGGCAAATCCAGCGGATCGTTTCGGACAAAATCGGTGGCGGGAGGACGCTGGTCGATGGAGCCGAGATAGTCAACCGACGCATCCAGCGTCTTCTTAAGCAAGTCGGGCAAGCGCGAAGAATCCTGAGCGAGCGAAGTATGCAAGGGGGAAGCTCCGGTAAACTTGCTATTGGATTCGCTTACTGTAAGCCATTCAACCGTCGTCCAGACGCTTCAACCAGCCGACGGGCAGCCGTGTCGCCACGAACGCGACGAACAACAGGCAGGCAATGATCCCATACCCCAGCAGCCACGGCAGGGACGCCTGAAATACCGCCATCTCGCTCGCGGGCGAGCCGGCCTGCTCGCGCAACAGCACCAACAGGCCGGCATACAGCAGGCCAAGCGCACCGTAACCGAGGTTGAATACCAGCCCCTTGAAACTCAGCACCGTCGCCCGTTGGGCGGAATCGGTGATGGCGTTCAGATAATGGCTGACCAGAAAGCCGGTTAGCAGCATCACCGCGTGGAGCAGAACGACCGGCAGCAACCCTAACCCGAACGGCAACACCAGCGCCGCGCCGGCCAAACCCAGCAGGCACAATAGAGCCAGCAGCGCGAAGTTGAAGCCGGGCGACCGTCGGCCCAGCGCCGGGGCCAGTCGGGCAATGGCGACGCCCAGCAAAGCAATGCCGGCGCCGATCAGGCCGAAACTGGCGTCTGGCAAGCCGATCAGGCGAAAGTAGGTGCTGTTCAGGGTCACGAACAGCCGGCACAGATGATCGAACAGCATTCCGCCGGTGATGACCACCAAGGCGAGCGGCGTGGTCAGAATCCAGCGGCCGGCATCCAAGGTCAGCCGCGACGCCGCCATGGTGGCCGAAAACAAACCGCCGACGCGCGCCGGTCTTTCGCCCGGTTCCGTCATTCCCAGCGCCGCCCACCACGCCCCAAGCGCGGTGGCCAGTGTCAGATACAGCGGAAAGCGCATCGTGGTTTGGGGATCGAGCGCTACGTCCCAGCCCAATCCCCGCAACAACCCCTGCAAGGTTGCGGCATCGTAAACCAGCGCGCCGAGCGCCAGCGCCGCCACGAAAGCCAGCGAATTCCAGCGCATCAACACCGCCAGCACCCGTGGCCAGTCCGCTGCCCGACCACGCGCTTTCAGACTGTCGTAGGCCAGCGCCTCGTCGGCGCCGCTGGCCAATGCCTCGGCCAGGCCGCTGAGTAGTCGGTTGAACAGGAACGCCGCGAACACCAGTTGGGGGTTGCCCAGCGGCACGAAGCACAGCAGGGCGATTTCCACCACCATGATCGCCCCGGACGCCACCACCAGCGCTCGCCGGCCGACGGCGTCGGCCAAGGCTCCGGACGGCACTTCGCAGAGCACGATGGTTGCGGCCCAGATCGCATTCAGCACGGCGAACTGGCCGACGCTGAGGCCGAAATCGAGAAACAGCACCGCGAACACGGGGTAATAAAAGCGCACCCCGAATAGCAGCCGGAAGGCCAGAAAACGGCGGATATTGCCGATGGCGAAGGGCGTAGATTGAACGGTTGACGGGTCGCTGATAATGTTCATGTTTCTCCTTCACACCAGCACCTCCGTCCTCGCGACGTGCTGGCATGGGGTGGGCCAAAAATCGGGGGCTGATTACTGGGTTTCCGCTCGCGCGGTAACGACGGAAAGCGAAAGACTTAACCCGACTTCCGCTATTCGACTGCTATTTTTGATTTTTCGCACCAGACCAGGGTGTTGTCAGGCGGACAATGCTCATTAGTAGAAGCAATTGCCGAAAATTGAGACATAATAGACTGGGCTGCGCGCGCTTTGCGCTCCATATGGGACAATAACCGGCATCGTTACAACCACGGTTTATCGCAATTCATGGCCGCGCGTGTCGAACAATCCTCTCCATCGAGTCCCTTACAGCCCGTGCTGCCGCCCGATAGCCGGCGGACGCTGCGTTGGGGCCAGTTGCACGGCGCTGGTACCGCTCTGCTGATTGCCGCCGCCGCCGCTCGCTATCGCGGTTTGGTGTTGGCGGTTGCACCGGACAGCCAGACCGCGCTGCGGCTGGAAACGGAACTGCGGGTATTCGGTGGAACGGATCTGGACATTCTGGCGTTTCCGGACTGGGAAACGCTGCCCTACGACGTATTTTCGCCGCATCAGGACATCGTGTCGCAGCGGCTGGCGACGCTGTACCGGCTGCCGCAACGTCGGCGCGGGGTGCTGGTGGTGCCGGTGGCGACCCTGATGCAGCGGTTGGCGCCGCGCGGTTATCTGGACCGTTATGCGTTGCTGCTGAAGGTTGGCGAACGGTTGGATTCCGAGGATTTCCGCCGACGCCTGGAAGCGGCCGGTTACGTCTGCGTATCGCAAGTGGTCGAGCACGGCGAATTCGCGGTGCGCGGTTCGATCCTCGATCTATTTCCGATGGGCGCCGAGCGGCCGTATCGAATCGAGCTGTTCGACGACGAGGTTGAAAGCATCCGCGATTTCGATCCGGATACTCAGTTGTCCGTGGCGAAGGTGAAGCAAATCGAACTGCTGCCGGCACGGGAATTTCCGCTGGACAAGGAAACCATCTCCCGGTTTCGCCAAGCCTACCGCCGCCAGTTCGAGGGCGATCCGCAGCGCAGCGCGATTTACCGCGATGTGAGCGCCGGCAACGCGCCCGGCGGCATCGAATACTATCTGCCGTTGTTCTTCGAACAGTCCGCTACCCTGTTCGATTATCTACCGGCCGATACCCTGGTGATCCGGCTGGAAGGTGTGGAGGCGGCGATGGCGGCGTTCCAGGAGCAACTCATGGATCGTTACGAGCAGCGCCGCCATGACGCGGAGCGACCGCTGTTGCCGCCGCCGCTGCTGTTTCTCGAAGCGGCCCAAGTCGAACGAGCGCTGGCGCGTTATCTCCGGGTCGGGATCCGAGAGGCGGGAGACGGTGGCGTCGATTTCCCCACCGCGCCGCCGCCTGCGTTGCCGTTCCAACCGCGCGCCGAGCGGCCTGCCGCCGCTTTGGAAGGCTTTCTGACGGAATTTCCGGGCCGGGTGCTGTTCGCCGCCGAGTCGGCCGGCCGTCGCGAGGTGCTGCTGGACACGCTGCGCGGTTATGGTTTGCAACCAAAGCTCTGCGAGGGCTGGGCGGAGTTCCTGGCGCGGGAGGAATTGCAGCTAGCGTTGACCGTCGCGCCGCTGGAACAGGGCTTACTGCTGACCGAGCCGCCGTTAACGATTATCGCCGAACCGCAGTTGTACGGCGAGCGGGTCCGGCAGGCGCGCCGGCGCGTTCCCAGCCGCGATCCCGACGCCATCATCCGCAATCTCACCGATCTCAATCCCGGCGCGCCGGTGGTTCACGAGGAGCACGGTATCGGTCGCTACGCCGGGCTGGAGCGGTTGGAGGTCGCCGGCATCGATGGCGAATTCGTGGTGGTGGAATACGCCGGCGGCGACCGGCTGTACGTGCCGGTGGCGTCCCTGCACCTGCTCAGCCGCTACACGGGCGCTGCGCCGGAAAGCGCGCCGCTCCATAAGCTCGGCAGCAGCCAGTGGGAAAAGGTCCGGCGCAAGGCCGCCGAGCAGGTCAGCGACGCGGCGGCGGAATTGCTGGACATCTACGCCCGTCGCGAAGCCCGGCCCGGCCACGCCTTTAGCTTGAGCGAGACCGATTACGTCGCCTTCGCCGCCGCTTTCCCGTTCGAGGAAACCCCGGACCAGCAGACCACCATCGACGCGGTGATCGCCGACCTGCGCGCCGGCAAGCCAATGGATCGCGTGGTGTGCGGCGACGTCGGCTTCGGCAAGACCGAGGTGGCGATGCGCGCCGCCTTCGTGGCGGTGCAGGACGGCCAGCAGGTGGCGGTGCTGACCCCGACCACGCTGTTGGCCCAGCAGCATTATCAGAACTTTCTCGACCGCTTCGCCGACTGGCCGGTGCGGATCGAATTGCTCTCCCGGTTCCGTTCGGCCAAGCAACAGGCCGAGACCTTGAAGGCCTTGGCCGAGGGCAAGGTCGACATCCTGATCGGCACCCACAAGCTGTTGCAGGACAATGTCAAGTTCAAACAGTTGGGGCTGACCATCGTGGATGAGGAGCACCGCTTCGGGGTGCGGCACAAGGAGCGGTTGAAAGCGTTGCGGACCGAGGTGGACGTGTTGACCCTGACCGCCACCCCGATCCCGCGCACCCTGAACATGGCGATGGCCGGACTGCGGGAACTGTCGATCATCGCCACGCCGCCGGCAGGAAGGCTGGCGGTCAAGACTTTCGTCGGCCAGTGGAACCAGGCGACGATTCAGGAAGCCTGCCAGCGCGAATTGAAACGCGGTGGGCAGATTTATTTTCTGCACAACGAAGTGGAGACCATCCAGCGCATGGCGGCGCAGGTGGCGGAACTGGCGCCGGGCGCCCGGATCGCAGTCGCCCACGGCCAGATGCGCGAGCGGGATTTGGAACAGGTGATGCTGGATTTCTATCACCGTCGCTGCAACCTGCTGGTCTGCACCACCATCATCGAATCGGGCATCGACGTGCCCAGCGCCAACACCATCATCATCAACCGCGCCGACAAGCTGGGACTGGCGCAGTTGCACCAGTTGCGGGGGAGGGTGGGGCGCTCGCACCATCGCGCCTACGCCTATCTGATCGTGCCGCCGCGCAAGGTGATGACGACGGACGCGGTCAAGCGCATCGAGGCCATCGAGTCGTTGGAAGATCTGGGCGCGGGCTTCATGCTGGCCAATCACGATCTGGAGATTCGTGGCGCCGGTGAGTTGCTGGGCGAGGAGCAGAGCGGCCAGATTCACGAGGTCGGCTTCACCCTGTACATGGACCTGCTGGAGCGGGCGGTGCGGGCGCTCAAGGCGGGACGGGTGCCGGAACTGGACCGGCCATTGGATCACGGCCCCGAAATCGACCTGCAAAGCCCGACATTGATCCCGGACGACTATTTGCCCGATGTCCACAGCCGGTTGATTCTGTACAAGCGCATCGCCAGCGCCCGCGACGATGGGGAATTGCGCGAGTTGCAGGTGGAGATGATCGATCGCTTCGGCTTGCTGCCGGAGCCGGTTAAGAATCTGTTCCGGGTCACCGGGCTGAAGCTGCGGGCTACGCCGATTGGCGTGAAGAAAATCGAAGCCGGTCCCAAGGGCGGGCGGATCGTGTTCGGACCGGAACCGAAGGTGGACTCAGCCAAACTGGTGCGCCTTATTCAGCAACAGCACAAGATTTACAAGTTGGACGGCAAGGACAAGCTGCGCTTCGTCAAGGAACTGCCCGACGCAGAGATGCGAGTGGCGGAGGTTGAGCGGTTGCTGGAAGAGATTGGAGAGTAGGTCCGCCACCATGATCGCATACACATCAACATTAGACTCATCGTTCGCAATGCTGTTCGGCACACTTATTGGATAGATAAGATAATTTCTTGATTTTCACCAGTCATTAGACCTGTTCCTTAATAATTTTCGTAACCTACTGAACAACATAGTCATTTTTGAGGTTGCACAGGCCAGCGACCAATAAGATAACTTGATCGGCCCTGTTTTTGACTTGGTTTCGGAATTTAATCGTGAGGATCTGAAAGCACTTCAGGTCGCCAATCAGATGTTCCACCGCGACGCGGACGCGACTGATGGCCCGATTTTCTTTCTTTTGTGGTGGGGTTAAGGTCGGGTTTGGATGATTCTTTGACTTTCGGGGCTTTTGATGAGGGATATGAATGGCGTGGAAAGTCGGATAGCGATCTTTAATGCCTTGAAAACCTAAATCAACATAAGCCTCCACCGAGGAAAGACCGGGTTGAGTGGGAGCTAATTCTTCTTTTAATAAAGCATAGTCATGCCGACTACCTGGGGCTGTTGGACCGATGACCAGGATTCCCTGACTCAACACCTATCAGTTTTCAGCCAGACTCTGTGAATTGAGTTTAACCGAGATTGGGAGGGAATGATGGGAACGGTACGGCAGTTGGCGATCACCATTGAAGAGGGGTTGCGTGCCGCGCTGCCGACCCTGCGCAAGACGGTGGTGACGAAGTTGGCGTTAGCGGTAGGGGCGTCCTGGAAGCGCAGACCCCGAATACGGTGGACTTGGCGAATGTATTGCCGCTGGAGACGGAACGGCAGGATATGCGCGAGCAGTGGCTCCGCCGATTGTTAAAGAATCCGTTACTATCGAGTGCGGAGGTGCTGGAACCGTGGGCAGGTCAAGCCTTGGCAGCCGCTGGTCAGCATGGAGAGACGATTATGTTGAGTATGGATCAAACGGATTTGGGGGATCGGTTTGCGATCTTGATGATCAGCCTCGGCGTCGGGGATCGGGCGTTACCCTTGGCGTGGACGGTGGAAGCGGGTCCCGCGAATCTAGGCTTTGAGGCCCAGCAAGTCCTGTTGGAGCGGGTGCGGGCGTGGCTCCCGGCCGGGGCGGAGGTGTTGCTGTCGGCCGATCGCTTCTATCCCTCCGTGGAGTTGTTCCTCTGGCTCCACGCGCAACCCGGCTGGCATTATCGGTTACGGCTGAAAGGGAATCTGAACGTCGATCCGGGGTTTGGCGACATCGTGACGACGGGCGAACTGGCGGCGGGGCAGACCGAGCGCTATCTGCCGAATGTCCGGTTGTTCAATCACGGGGTGCCCACGAATCTGGCGATTTGGCATGAAGGCGGACACCCGGAACCCTGGATTATCGCCATGAATGACTCACCGAATCGGGCGACCGTACGCGATTACGCCTGTCGCTGGGGGATTGAGCCGATGTTCTCCGACTTCAAAAGTCGGGGTTTTCAACTGGAAGACACCCAGTTACGAGCCGCGGACCGGCTGGATCGGTTGTTGGTGATCATGGCCCTGGCCATGTATTGGTGTGTGCGCGTGGGCCAAGAGGAGGCCCGCCATCACCCGACGCCGTTGGAAAAAAAAACTCAAGAGCAAACGGACCCCGACCATTGGACCTTTAAAAAACTGGCTCGGAGTGCCGTGTCCTGGTTCAAACGCGGTTTACGCGCGCTTGAAAGGCGACTCCAAATGCAACAACCCTTACCATCCTTCTACCGCGTTTGCCCCGTGATGAGGAACTGATAGGTGGTAAGGATTCCCTGATGACCGTCAGCGATCACCGTATTTTTCAGGGTATGATAACGCTTTTTACCACTGTAATAGCAGCAATTCCCGGTCTCTTGAAAAGTTTTATATAATCAATATATTATAAAGGGTACTTCTTAACCTCGATTTTGAGTTTTTAGAGGTTTTGGATTTAAAATTTATCAGGTATGGTTTGATCATGAAGAAATTAACTTCTCCCCCTTCACTAACCTCTTTAAATAAATACGTATCCGCGCCTGCCCTGCTCAATCAGGTTCGGCGGTCTTTTGAAAAGATCCCTGATCCACGCCGTTATGGTCAGCAATTTTCATTACCCGATGTCCTCATGTCAGGTTTGGCCATCTTTGGCTTGAAATATCCCTCCTTGTTGAAGTTTGATGAACAACGTAATGAGGAGCGAATTCGAGCGAATCTAAAATCATTATATGGTGTTGAACAAGCCCCCTGTGATACGCAACTTCGATCCGTCCTTGATCGGGTCAATCCGGCAGAACTTCGGGCACCCTTCATTCAAATTCACCAGCAATTGTATCATCAAAATTTTTTGGAAGGTTTCCATTATTTAGATGGTTTTTTAGTCAGTGTGGATGGGACGGGGCAATTCTCTTCATCACTCATCAGTTGCCCAGAATGTTGTGTTCGTCATCATAAAAATGGCCAAGTGAGCTATTATCATCAATTATTAGGGGCGGTTATCGTTCATCCGGATCGGGATCAAGTCTTACCTCTCTTTCCTGAAGCGATTACGCATCAAGATGGCGCGACCAAGAATGACTGTGAAGCGAATGCGAGTAAACGCCTCTTGAAACAGCTTCGCGAAGCCTTGCCTACCTGGCCTTTGCGCGTGGTCGAAGATAGCTTATCGGCGAACGGTCCTCACATTAACTTATTGAAAGAATTGAATATTGGTTATATTATTTCGGTAAAGCCCGAGGGTCAGGAATCGCTATTTCTCGCGGTTAGAAATCGCGTCCTGAAGGGTCAAAGCGAAGCATTTGAGGTGTTGGGAGAGGATAAGATTCTCCGTGGTTATCGGTGGATTAACGAGATTCCTTTGAATAAATCGCATCCCGATCTGCTGGTCAATTTTCTCGACTATTGGGAGATTCGCGATGGCAAAGAATTTAACTTTTCGTGGATTACCGAAATAAAACTCACGGCCGGTAATGTCCACTTCGTGATGAAAGGAGGTCGCAGTCGCTGGCATATTGAAAACCAGACGTTTAACACTCTGAAGCATCAAGACTATGAGTTTGAGCACAACTACGGACATGGGGAACAACATTTAGCGACGGTTTTCGCGATGTTGATGATGCTGGCTTTTCTAATCGATCAAGTGCAGGAATACGGCTGTGCTTTTTTCCAAGCAGCTCGTCAGCGTTTTCATTCGCGCACCTCGTTATGGATCAAAATCAAAGGACTCTTTAAAGAGTTCTTTATTAAAAATTGGGAGTCACTATGGTGTGCAATTATTTATGGACATGGTGGTGGATTCTTACAGCCCAACACTTCTTAGTCTCTCGATGGTCTGTAGGCTGTGTTCTCTTTCTTTAGTCTGAAAAGCAGGGTGATGTTTATTAGAGTTGATTGGGCGTTTCTGAACGCTAAGGGTGTTTTTTGTCTTTATTATTGGATTGTTTTATAATCACCAACGGCCTTATTAAAAAGCAGGCATAAATAAAGAGAGCGGGAATTGCTGCTGTAATAGTGCTTTTGTTTTCGGGCGTGGTGGGGTCGGCTACAGGGTCTCTCCGTGGCCTGTCCATTACACACATCTTGAACGGCAGGGCCACTGCCCCCATCTGGTGAGGTAGGCACAGACGCGGGGTATGCGGTGATGACGGAGACGGTGGCGGTGAGTTGGGCGGCGGCCGAGCTGGGCGGGGCGAAGTTGGGGGATGCCCGGCTGAACCGACGGCTGGTGCGGGTGGCGGAACGCCTGGGGGCGCAACCGGGCGCCAGCATTCCGGCAGCCTGCGGCGGCTGGGCGGAGACGCAGGCGGCGTATCGGTTGCTGGCCCATGAGGCGGTGACGTGGGAGCAGGTGCTCGCGCCGCACTGGGACTGTAGCATCGAGCGGATGCGCCGCCAGCCGGTGGTGCTGTGCGTGCAGGACAGCACGGAGTTGGACTATACCGCCCAGCCGGGCATCGCCGGGTTGGGGCCGTTGAGCTACCTCCGGCAGCACGGGCTGTACGTCCACCCGACCCTGGCGGTCACGCCGGACGGGGTGCCGCTGGGGGTGCTGGACGCCTGGCTGTGGACCCGCGACCGGGCGACCTTCGGCGAAGACCAGCGGCACTGGCCGATCGAGGCCAAGGAGAGCCTGCGCTGGCTGGAAGGCTTCGCGCGCTGCGCCGAACTGGCCGCGAGCCTGCCCGACACCCGGCTGGTCTACGTCGCCGACCGGGAGGGCGACATCCACGAGTTCATGCTCCGGGCGCAACGGGCGCCGGGGATCGACTGGCTGATCCGGGCCACCCACCACCGCTGCCTGGCCGAGGGCGACAAATTGTGGGACCGACTGGCGCAGGCGCCGGTGCTGGGCGAGGTGAGCTTCACCCTGCCCGCCCGGCCGAACCGGCCGAGCCGGCCGGTGGTGCTGACGGTGCGGGCCGAACGGGTCACCTTGCAGCCCCAGGGTGGCGAGCCGGTCACGGTGACCGCGCTGCGGGCGCGGGAAGAGTCCCCGCCCGTCGGGGTCGAACCGCTCGACTGGCGTCTGCTGACCAACCGCTCGGCCGACACCCTGGCCCAAGCGGCCGAATGGCTCCAGTGGTACGGAGCTCGTTGGAGTATCGAGGTTTTTTTCCGAATCTTGAAAACCGGCTGCCGGGTGGAAGCCTGGCAACTCAGCACCCTGGAGCGCTTGGAACACGCCTTGGCCTTGTACTTGATCATCGCCTGGCGGATTCAGTACCTGACCGTGCTGGGGCGGACCACCCCCGAGCTGCCCTGCGACGCCGTGCTGGACCCCGCCGAATGGCAGGCCGTCTACGTCGCCATCCACCACCAGCCGCCCCCGCTCGAATCCCCACCGTTGCCCGTCATGCTCCGCTGGATCGCCCGCTTGGGCGGGTACCTGGGCCGCAAGTGCAACGGTCCCCCCGGCCCTCAAGCCCTGTGGATCGGCTTGCAGCGCGCCCGCGACCTCGCCTGGGGGATGCAGTTGGCGTCTGATCTCCATTTCCAATCAACCGGTTAGAGATGTGTGTAATGGACAGCTCTGAAACGTAGCGCATAAGCCGGGTTAGCGAAACGTAACCCGCTGGATCCGCTACTCCCGCCTTTGGGAGGGCGGGTTACGGCTGGCGCCTGACCAGCAATTCTCATTTTGACGATGACCGGCTAAAGTAGCCCCTTCTCCCTGATCGGAAGTTCCACCATGAGCGTACCCTTTGGCCCCGTGGCGTTGACGTTAGAGGAGATCACGCGGGAACTCCGCAGCACCTTTGGCCAGTTTACCGACCCCCGTCGAGGGAAGAATACCCGCTACACCCTGGTCGATGCCGGGTTGAGCGCTTTCTCGGTGTTCTTCATGCAAAGCCCGTCCTTTCTCAACTATCAACGGTGCTTGGAGCAGGTGCAAGGGCGCAGTAATGCCCAGACCCTGTTTGGCATGCATCAGATTCCGACCGACAATCAGATTCGCATCCTGCTCGACCCGACCGATCCGATGCGGTTGCGGTCCTTATTTTTCTATTTGTTCAATGGATTAAATGAGGCCGGCATCATCGATGCGTACCGTTGTGTGAATCAGACGATCCTGATCGCCTTCGATGGCACGGAGTATTTTTCGTCGTCGGCGATTCATTGCCCGCATTGTTCGACCCGGACCCACGCGAATGGCCAGGTGACCTATTTCCATACCGTCCTGACCCCGGTGGTGGTGAAACCGGGGGAGGACAAAGTGATCCCGCTGCCCCCGGAGTTCGTGCGTCCCCACGATGGCGCGGCGAAACAAGATTGCGAAATCCATGCCGCGAAGCGCTGGCTGGCGGCGTGTGGCGGCCAGTATGGCCCCTTGGGGGCGACGATCCTGGGCGATGATCTGTACAGCCATGAACCGTTCTGCCGCGCCGTCTTGGATGCAAACCTGAACTTCATCTTGGTTTGCAAGCCCACCTCGCATGCCATCACCTACGAATGGGTCGAGTTTCTCGAACGCAGTGGTGCCGTCCGCACGGTGGTCCGGACCCGCTGGACCGGTCGCCGGCGCGAAACCGATACCTATCGCTATGCGGAAACCGTCCCGTTACGCGACCACGATGACGCGCTCATGGTGAACTGGTGTGAACTCACCACCACCGATGAAGACGGTCACATCCTGTATCAAAACGCCTTTGTCACCCCTTTCGCGATCGACGACCAAAACGTGGTTGAGATCGTCGCCGCCGGGCGCAGTCGGTGGAAAATCGAGAATGAAAACAACAATACGCTGAAAACCAAAGGCTACCATTTTGAGCATAACTACGGTCATGGCCAGCAGCATCTGTCCGCGGTGTTAGCCAGCTTGATCATCTTGGCCCTGCTCGTCCATACGGTGTTGGAGTGGATGGATGACCAATATCAACTCCTGCGCCAGAAAGTCCCCTCCCGACAGCAGTTGTTTGATGATCTGCGTACCTTAACCCGTTACTTGTGCTTTGACAGTTGGGACGACTTAATGGCCTTTATGCTCGACAGCTTCAAGCCCGGTCGGGTGGTGCCGGTTCGACTCCCACAGGCTGGAGAGACGTTCATCCCCCAGATCGACCCCGCTCCTGCGTAGCCCAAAATGGGCGAAATTGCCAAAATGAGAATTGCTGGCGCCTGACCCGCCCCCTCCCGCCCGGTGTATACTCTCCGACGTGCCCAACTACAGCCGCGCCTATTCACAGTCACCCTGCTGGGACGCCACCGTCATCTACTGACGGAATACGTTGGCGCCTTGCGCGCGGCGTTTATTTGGTAATGAAGCAGTCCTGGAGGAAACGACATGGCCTATCAACACATTCTCTTCGCCGCCGATTTTTCCGATGAAGCGTTGCGGGTCGGCGAACGCGCCAAGGATGTGGCCCAAAGGTACGGGGCACGGCTCAGCATGATTCACGTGGTCGAGGATGTGAACATCAGCCTGGGCGGCGGTTATGAATTGTTGCCGGTGCTGCCGGAATTACCCGACGAGACGCTGCTGCGGGAAGCCCGCGCGGCGTTGGGCGAACTGGCAGGACGATTGGAGGTGGAGGATGCCGAGCTGTGGGTCGTTAATGCGCCCTCGACCAAGGAGGGAATTCTCGACGCCGCCAGGGAGCATGGGGCGGATTTGATCGTGGTGGGTAGCCACGGCCGCCACGGGCTGGCGCTGCTGTTGGGTTCGACCGCCAACGCCGTGCTGCACGGCGCGCCGTGCGACGTGCTGGCGGTGCGAATTTGAGGGTTAAGGTTGCGGAGCGACGTCCACCGATACCTCCAGCGAATGCGAGCCGCCGCCGGTCATCACTCCCGTCAGTGGCGCGACATCGCCGTAGTCCCGTCCCCAGGCCAGCGTGACGTGCCGTTCCCTTGGCATGCAATCGTTGGTCGGATCGAACTCCGCCCAGCCGGCACCCGGTACGTATACCGCCAGCCAGGCGTGCGACGCATCGGCTCCGATCAAGCGGGGTTGACCCGGCGGCGGTATCGTTTCCAGGTAGCCGCTGATGTAACGCGCCGCCAATCCCAGGCTCCGCAGGCAGGCGATCACCAGATGGGCGAAATCCTGGCAGACACCGCGCCGTTGGCTCAAGACTTCCTTGAGCGGGGTAGCGACCGTGGTGAAGTGCGGGTCGTAAGTGAATTCCCGATAAATCCGCCGGTTCAAATCCGCGACCGCTTCCAGCAAGGGCCGGTCCGGCGGAAAGCTGCGCTTGGCGTATTCCCGAAAGGTGGGATGAAGGACCACGAACGGCGAGTCCAACTCGAACAGGCGGGCTTCGATGATCTCCGGGTCCGGATCTTCCCGCAACATCTGGTGGACCTGCTCCCAGGACGGGGAAGGACTGGATTCGTTAAACAGCCGGGTATCCAGCACCTGTACTTCGGTGACGATTTTCACTTCCAGCCGCTGATGAATGTCCTGGATGGCGAAATATAGCACCCGATTACCGAAAAAATCCTCCCGCTCGGCGGATAACGCCGGCCGTGGCTTGATGGCGACGCGGCTGGGCTGGCACAGTTGCCAGGGCGTTTCCCTCGGTAGCAACCATGCCTCGTTGTGACACAAGACTACCCCACTGCTGTATTGATACAGGGTGCGATGGGTGATGGTGTACTTCACGGCTGCATGGTGACCAGTTGGCGGGGTACTTCGGCATGACTGAAGTGGCTGTGGGTCAACGCATCCGACAGTCCCTGTAGCGGTTTGTAGATGGCGTCCAGCAGCCGGGTCAGTTCGGCGCTGGAGCTGGTGCTGTCGTGAGTCAGCGTCGACAGCGCCTCGATGTCGGCCAGTTGCAGGATGGTGAAGGCTTCCAGAATCAACCTTTCCTCGGCGTTGCGGTAGGGGGAACTGTCGAGGCGGTACAGCCGACCGATATTCCGCTGCAGCCGCCGCAACTGATAGCCGACGGATCGGGGGTTGTCGGTGTCGAACAGCAACAGGTCGATGATCGCAGTCGGGTGCAGCGCGGAGCGGTAGCGGCGCCGGTAGGCGGTCAGGTTGTCGGTGATGATCAGCACCACTTCCCACAGCGGCAATCCCGGATTGCGGGCGGTGATGAAGGCCAGATTGAATAACTCCAGGGTCCGCAGCACCCGTTCCAGATAGCGGCCGATGTCGAAAAACAGCCAACCTTGGTGATGCGGCATGGTTTCGTTGTTCAGGCCGCAGAAGGCCGCCATCAGCATCAGTTCCTCCTCCAGCAATTCCCGCGCCTGCCGGGCACCCAACCCGGTAGGGGGTTCCTGGATGCTGTGTTGCAGGCGGTTCAGCAGGCGCCAACTGTCGTCCCCAAGATGGTTGCGCACCGCGCGGCCGGTCCGCAGCATGCCGTTGAAAAGTGCCTGCATGCTGCTGGGATGCTCGGATGCCACGATGAGGTTCAGCAATTCCTGCCGCAAGGTGAAGAAGCGGGCCCTGGGTGATTCCGCCACCGGCGGCACCGGAATTTCCAGGGCATCGAGCAAATCGTCCAAACAGCGTTCGTCGGTGTTGTCCTGCTCCCATTCCAGCAACCGTCCGAACGCTTCCCGCAGCAGCCGAGCTGTGCTGTCGAGCCGCTCGCTATAGCGGCCGAGCCAGAACAGATTATCGGCCACCCGGCTGGGCAGATCGCTGCCGTCGCGGGTGACCACGATGGGACCGTAAGCCTGGCGCAGCAGGCTGACGTGGCGTTGCGGAGTGGGCGCCAGTACCCACCAGTCCTTGCTGATGCCGCCCTTCTGCAGCGTGGCTTGCAGAGTGTCCAGCCCCGACGATACCCGGGCCAGACCGCCCGGCATCACCCGATAACCCTCGTCCTCCGCCACGACGAAGCCGCGTAGCATCACCGGACGCGGCACCAGCCGGCCTTCCTCCAGTACCGGGGCGGTGGACAAGGGCAGCGATTCCTGACCGACGAACAGGTGCGGGACGGTTTGAATCCGTTCGATCAATTGCCGGCGCGATTTCTCATCCAGTCGGGCACCTTCCCAGTGCGGCCCGTTCGGCAGGATCGAGCGCACGACCAACCGATCCAGATTGGTCAGGACATGGGTTTGGTCGCCGGGATTACCACACCACCAGGTCGGCAGCGAGGGCAGTTTGAGATCTTCGCCCAACAATTGTCGGCACAGCAGGGGGAGAAAGGTGGCAAGCCCGGGATTTTCCACGATACCGCTGCCCAGGGCGTTGGCGAGAGCAACATGGCCGCCGCGCACCGCCTGCAACAAGCCAGGCACACCGAGCAAAGAGTCGCCGCGCAATTCCAATGGATCGCAGAAATCATCGGCCACCCGGCGCAGAATTACGTCCACGGGCCGCAGTCCACCGAGGGTTTTTAGCCAGACCCGACCGTCGCGCACCACCAGATCCTCACCCTCGACCAGGCTGAGCGACAGGTAGTTGGCCAGGTAGGCATGCTCGAAATACACTGGACTATTGGGGCCGGGCGTCAATAGTACGACGTGCGGGTTTTCCGGATTGTGGCGCGCCAGACTGGCGAGGGTGGCGCGTTCGGTCTCCAGGAAACTGGCCAGCCGGCGCAAGGGGGCATCGCGGTAGATCATCGGCAGAGCGCGTGCCAGGAGGATGCGGTTTTCCAGGGTGTAGCCGGCTCCGGACGGCGACTGGGCGCGGTCGCCGTGGACCCGGAGCACGCCGTCCGGCCCACGGGCGAGATCGACGCCGTGAAAGATCAGCCAACGACGGCCTTCAGGCAGGGATCGGTGGCAGGGAGGAAGAAAACCGGGATGGGCGAAAACCAGCTCCGGCGGTAACCAGCCTTGGCGGATGGTCATGCGCGGACCGTAAAGATCCGCCAGCACGGCGTTCAACAGTCGGGAGCGTTGTTCCAATCCCGCCGCCAGCGAACTCCATTCCTCGCCGGTCATCAACAGCGGAATATTGTCCACCAGCCAGAGCCGTTGCGGACCATGGGGGTCACCGTAGGCATTGTAGGTAACTCCGTCCGCTTGCAGCAGCCGCTGGACCTCGGTATGGCGGCGTTCCAGTTCCTCGCCGCCGATTTCTTCCAGGGCTTTGGCCAATTCGCGCCAGTGAGGGCGCAGCAGGCCAGGCGCCGAACACATCTCGTCGTAACCCGAATCGGTGGCGGGGTAAGCGGCCAGCAGGGTATCGACCAGCGGACTCGGGTAATCTTGATAGGCAACGGACGCTTCAATCATGAAAGACTCCATGGACGGGACCACCGCGTTGCGGGTTGCCGGGTAGCGCGATCATGCCTGAGGCATCTCTCCTATCTTGACGGATGACGAGTCGCGAGCATTCGGCGGTATTGCAGAAGCAAACAGTATGCCTTCGCCATGGGGGAGGCAGTCTGATACCATGGGAGCTGGAGGGTGACCGAATACAACCTTAATCGCAGAGCTGGCTGGTGGTACGGCGCAGTCGTTCGGCCATCACGCGCATGACTTGAAGGGCAAAGAGCGGCGTGCGCTGGACGAGGACGAGAAAATGGTCCCGGCTAACGGGGGCGAGCAGACAGTCCGTGCGGGCGATGGCCGTGGCGCTGCGTGGTTTGTCGTCGATCATCGCGATTTCGCCCACGATACCGCCGGGACCCGCCGTTTCGAGGATCCGGTCACCCAGCACGATGTCCACTTGACCCTCGGCCACGATATATAAGTGCTTGCCCGGTTCACCCTCGCGGAAGATCACCTGGCCGAGAGTAAAGGATTGGTACTTTTCGATCTTGCTGAAAATATCCTGGTCTTGCATGGAACGGTTCCTCGTCGTGCGAGGGGAGCGATAGGGACGATACCCGCGCCTTGGCACGCCGGCCTGCTGGTGCGATAATTTTGTGGCAGTTTAGCTGACTTTATGGGGTCTTGATAGCATGGTGGCTAGACCCCCCATGCCTTGGGATTCCGTCTGGAGCGCGTCCATGTCCGATTTTGTCGAGAAGAGGCAGTTTGCCCGTACCGAGGTCAATGCCGCGCTTAAGTACCAGATCGCTGGCGCCGAGGTTTTGCAAGACGGGTTGTTGGGCAATATCAGCGCGGGCGGGATCCTGCTGTGGACCGAGCAGGAGTTGCGGGTCGGAACCATGCTTTATCTCCATATCACTTCGGATGAACTGGTGGAAACCGAGCTTGAGGTGACGGCGACGGTCGTTCGTATCGATCCGGTCAGACAGAGCCGGCGCTTCGGCTATGGCTGCCGCTTTGAAGCGCTCTACGGCGGTCCCTTGCCAAATGAATCCTGCTGAGCGCCACATCGAGTCCGGTGAAGAACGTGTGCCGGTCCGTCCACATGCGCGGTCAAGGAGTTCCGTCGGGATGAGAACGGTGGTGGTCGTCGATGCGACCTGTGATTTACCAGGCGCTTTCATTCGGCAACATCAGATACAAGTGTTGCCGATCAAGTTGATCCTGGGCGACCATATCGTCAACGATTGCCGCGATGCCAACCTGACGCTGGCTTTTCATCAGCGCTACGCTTCGTCGCGGCAGTTGGACGTGGAAACCGAACCCTGTTCAACTGAGGCGATTGCCGCGTTGTTCCTGGATCAGTTGATTACCGAGTACGACCGGGCGATCCTGCTTACCGTTTCGCAAACGCGCAGCCCGTTGTTTCTGCACGCGACCGAGGCGTCGTTCGCTGTGCTGCGCGCCTATCGCGAAAAACGGCGTCAGGCCGGACTGAATACCCCGTTCTATTTCAACGTGCTCGATAGTAGAACCGTTTTCGCCGGTGAGGCGGTGCTGGCTCGCGAGGCGATCCGGCTGTTGAAGGAGCAGGACCTGGGCTTTGGCGAGTTGCGCCGACGGATGGAGGACTTTCGCCAGCACATTCACTGCTGCCTTCTGCCCGACGATCCACGTTATGCCCGCAATTGGGTCGCCAAGGCGGGCGAGCCAGGTATCGGCTTCCTGGATTATCACTTGGGTTCGTTGCTCGACCTCAAACCGGTTAGCCGTTTTTTCGATGGCAACGTCGAGCTCGTGTTCAAGCGGCGCGGTTTCGACCAGGCCTTGTCCCATTTGCTCGATCTGACCCGGCAGGCCATCGATCAGGGTTTGAAGAGCCCGGTGGTGGTGCTCAGCTACGCCGGTGACGCGCAATGGGTCAAACAAAAGCACGCTTTCGGCGAATTCGAGCAGTACGCCCGCAAGAAAGACATCGAAGTCATGGTATCCGTGATGAGTGCCACTGGCGCTGTCAACCTTGGCCCCGGCGCGATTTCGCTGGCCTACGCCGCCTGAGATTGTTGAGCCAGTCTCCCCCCGCGCGGCGCCGGGTATGCTCGGTCAGGCCGTTTTCATCGTGCTTTCCATTTCATGCACCCCGAAACCACCGAGACCTACCAACCTCTGCGTTACGGCTATACCACCGGCACTTGCGCGACCGCGGCCAGCGTGGCGGCGACGTACCGATTGCTCGCTGGAACCGCACCGGATCGAGTGGAAATCCTGCTGCCGCGCGGCCAGCGGCCCCTGTTCCGGCTGGAGTACTGCCGGTTGATTGAGAGAGGGGCCGAGGCGGCGGTCATCAAGGATGCCGGCGACGATCCCGACGTAACCCATGGCGCCCTGATCTTAGCCCAAGTGGTACCGAGCGAGTTGCCGGGCGTGCGCTTTCATGCGGGGCCGGGAGTGGGCGTTGTCACTCGGCCGGGTTTGCCGATCCCCATCGGCGAGCCGGCCATCAATCCGACTCCGCACCGGATGATTGCCGAGCACCTGGCACAACTGGCGACCGAAAATGACTATCCCGGTGGGTTCGAGGTGACCATCGGCGTCGAAAATGGCGCGGAACTGGCGTTGAAAACGCTGAATCCGCGACTGGGCATTGTCGGTGGGCTGTCCATTCTCGGCACCACCGGTATCGTCCGACCGTTTTCCTGTTCGGCCTATATCGCTTCCATTCAGCAGGCCATCGACGTGGCTCGCGCCAATGGGTTGACGCACATTGCCGCCTGCACCGGCGCCACCAGCGAGCAGACCATGCGGACTTATTACGGATTATCGGACATGGCGCTGATCGAGATGGGTGATTTTGCCGGAGCGGTGCTCAAGCATCTGCGGCGGGCGCCGGTTCCCCGGCTGAGCCTGGCCGGTGGTTTCGGCAAGATCAGCAAGCTGGCTGCTGGTCATCTGGATCTGCACAGCCGCAGTTCCAGCGTGGATCTCGTGCTGTTGGCGGTGGAGGCGGCGGCGCTGGGCGCGGATACGGCATTGCAGGAGGCGATGCAAGTTGCGAACACCAGCCAGCGGGCGCTGGCGCTGGCGCACATGGCGGGATTACCGCTTGGTGATCGAATCTGTGCCATGGCTCGTGACCAAGCCCGCACCATTCTGCCGACCAAAGTGGTGGTGGAAGTGTGGGCCACCGACCGCGAAGGCCGGTCGGTCGGTCGCGCCGGTTTTGCCTGATGCGCATTCTGATTCTGGGCGGCATCGGCGAGGCGGTGAGGCTGGCGCGGAGTCTGTCGCCGTCCCATGCGGTAACCTACAGCATCGCCGGCCAGGGCCGGGCGACGGATCTGCACTGTTCGACGCGCGGCGGCGGTTTCGGCGGCGCGGAGGGTTTGGCGGCGTTTCTGCGGGATAACGGTATCGAACTGTTGATCGACGCGACCCATCCCTACGCCGCGCAAATCAGCCGAAACGCGGCGCGCGCGGCGCGGCTGAGCGGCGTTCCGCTCTGGGCCTACCGGCGGCCGCCGTGGCGACCGGGACCCGGCGACGACTGGCGTTCCGTCGCCGACTGGGTCGGGATGATGACGGCACTGCGGGAGTTCGAGAGGCCGTTCTTCACCATGGGTCTGGAACCCTTGCGCCACGTGGCCGATATCCCGCCGGGACAGCACTGGCTGGTGCGTTGCTTGGCGGCGGAACCCCCGGCCGCGCCGCACCTGACCCTGCTGTGCGCCACCGGTCCCTTTTCGCTGGAACAGGAACTAGCCCTGCTGCGGGATTACCAGATCGACGTGCTGGCGGCCAAGAATAGCGGCGGCGGCGCGGTCGAGGCCAAGCTGGCGGCGGCGCGGCAACGCCAAACTCCGGTGGTGATGTTGGACCGTCCGGCGCTGCCGGCGGCGGATCGGGAATTTGCCGACGCAGGGCGATTGGCTGCCGAACTTTCCTGATTTTTCGCCTGGTTTGCATTACGCTTGGTCGGGTGGAGCTTCGCGGAAAGAGAAGCAAGTTCATTCATTCCCAGGCAATAGGAGGACGAGGATGGACGTTCGCGCATTATTCGATCAGCTTTTGCAATCGGGCCGTGAGTTGGCGAGCAAGGGCCAGAATCTGGCCGAGCAGAAACTCAACATCCCCAGCGAGGGACCGCAACGCGAAGCCGCGCTATCGAACATGGGCAAGGGTGCGGCTATCGCGGGCGTCGCGGCGCTGCTGCTCGGCACCAGCGCCGGACGGGGCTTGACCGGGGTAGCGTTGAAACTGGGTAGCTTGGCGGCGGTGGGAGGACTAGCCTACAAGACGTTTCAGGATTGGCAAGCCAAGAAAGGAGAAGCGCTCGCCGATCCTGGTCCGGCGGTTACCGCCCTAAGCGGGCCGCAACTCGATAATCGTAGCTTTGCGTTGTTGAGAGCCATGCTCGCGGCCGCCAAGGCAGACGGCCATATCGACGAAAACGAACAGGCCAAGATCGACGCTTACTTGCAAAAACTCAATCTCGATCCGGCAGCTCTGCATTTCGTCAAGGATGAAATAGCCAAGCCGTTGAGCGTCAAGGAGGTTGCCGCCGGTGCGGATTCCCCCGCCGCCGCAGCCGAAATCTATCTCACCTCGTTGTTGGCGATCCACATCGATAGCGACCAGGAACGCGCCTATTTGGATGAACTGGCCAGGGAACTCAAGCTGCCGCCGGAACTGGTATCGGAATTACTCGACCAAGCCAAGGCGTGAAAGCGAGGGCGGAAAGTTGGATTGATCGCGAACTTGCCGCCCGGCTACCCGACGTTCGCATTCCGCCGATACCCATCGGCGTGTTCGGCGCTGTAGAGGTAGGATGCTGGAAACCCTTCCGGCTGGATCACCCGCCCGACCAGAATCAGCGCGGTGCGGGTGAAGCCCTTGGCCTCGACCTTTGCGGCGATGTCGGCCAGTGTGCCGATCACGCCGTCCTGATCCGGCCACGATACCCGGTGCAGCACCGCTGCCGGGCAGTCCGCGCCATAGTGCGGGGTCAGTTCCGCCACGATTTCCCGCAGTTTGTCCACGCTGAGATAAATTGCCATCGTGGCCCGGTGCCGGGCCAGTTCCGGCAGGCTCTCGCCCTCCGGCATCGGCGTCTTGCCGGCGTGGCGGGTCAGGATAATCGTCTGGCTGAGGCCCGGCAGGGTCAATTCCCGGCGCAACATCGCGGCTCCAGCGAAAGCGGCGGTCACGCCCGGCACGACTTCATAGGGAATCCCCAGCTTTTCCAGTTCGCGGATCTGCTCGCCGATGGCGCCGTACAGCGAGGGATCGCCGGTATGCACCCGCGCTACGTCCAGCCCTTGTTCGTGTGCGGCGCGGAAGCGGGCGATGATTTCGTCCAAACTCAGGTCGGCGGTGTTGACGATCTCCGCTGCTGGATTGGCCACCAGCACCACTTCCTTGGGTACCAGCGAACCGGCATACAGCACCAGCGGGCATTGGCGGATCAGCCGCTGGCCCTTGACGGTGATCAGTTCGGGATCGCCGGGACCAGCGCCGATAAAATAAACGGTCATTCCAATTTCCCCTGGTCGAGCTGTTCCAGCAGTGCCGGCGTGACTTCATCGAACCGGACGATGCGTTTACCTTTATGGTCGTGCAGGAACTCCTCCGCCTCTGCCTGGGTCGCCAGCGGTACCAGTTCGTGGCCCATCGGCCCCAGCACGTCGGACCCGATCACGTACCACGCGGCGCGGGCGTCAGTTTTGGTCACGCCGTAATATTCGGTGACGCCGATGGCGGCGACATCGGCCTGGGTGTGGCCAGGTGCGTACTTGGGCAGATTCAGCAGGTACTTGAACAAATCCTTGGAACCGTCGAAGTGGTGGGCGTGCCCGTCCTTATAGAGTACGGTCGCCACCCAGTCGGGATAGAGGCTGACGAACATCCCGCACACCGGGCAGGTGTCCTTGGGGCCGGGGGCGGGGAATTGCAGAGACTCGCTCCATGCCGGCGACAGACTGAAAAGCAACAGCCACACCGCCAGCCCAACGCGGAAGCCGTGAGGCGGCTTCAGCACGCGGGTCATGCTCATTTTGCGGGTTCTTGGCCGTGTCCGGCGGGTTGCCGTTTCTCCGCCCGTTTTTTGCGAATCATGAGCGTGTCGCTGGCCATGCTCTGATAGGCGGCTTGCAGGGCGGCGTCGAAGTCGCCCAGCTCGCCACCCTGTTCGGCCTTGGTTGCTTCAGCGGCTTGCTTGGAAGCGAAAGCGACCTTGCTCTGCTTGGTCATCACCCCCGGCAGCTTCGAGCCGATCAGATAAGTGGCGTTGTCCACGTTTACGAGCGGTTTGGGGTCCGCAGTCGCGCCAAAATCGGCGGCGTAAATGGCTTTGGGTCCACGGTCCATGTTCAGCGCCAGGCTGAGCGCGGCGCAGTGCAGGGAACAGGTGGCGTCCACCAGATCGTCCTGGTATTGCACCAGATGGCGGCTGTGATGATATTGCTTGCGGTCCATGCCGCAGTACGGACATTTGGGGTGTTTGGCGATGTCGTTGTCCTGCGGATTGGAGTCCGGCGCGGTCTTGGGTACGAATTGCAGCGGCGTGCCGTCGTGTTCGCACTGGGCAGCGACGGCTGGCGAACTCAGGGCAGCGACGCCAGCGGTGGCGCCCACCACGGCGAGCAGACGGAGCATCTGGCGGCGTTCGGGATTGTGGTTATTGTTCATGCGCGGTGAAATTCACTGTTGACGAAAAATATGATCAGTATACCGTAATCGGCAATTCCCCTTACAGCAGCCCGGTAATTGCCCGCGCGAAGACCTCGGGAGTGGATTCACCGATGAACCGGGTGCGGACGATGCCCTGCCGGTCGATGATGTACGTGACCGGCAGGGCCATAACCAGATAGCGGCGCGTCACCTCACCCTCCCGGTCGAGCAGCACGTCGTACGAGATGCCGAGCTGGTTGACGAATGGCCGTACCGTTTCCGGCGGTTGCAGCACGTTGACGGCGAGGATGACCAGGCCCCGGTCACGATACTGGCGATAGACGGGCTCCAGCGCTGTCATTTCACTTCGACAGGAGGGACACCAGTCGGCCCAGAAGCGGATGGCGACCACTTGGCCGCGATACTGTTCGGGAAAGCGGACGCTGGCGCCGTCCAGCCGATCCAGCGCGAAGGTGGGAGCGGGAACGCCGATCTTGAGGGCCGGCAGGTCCTGCTCGCAGCCGGCCAGCAGGGTGAACAGCACGATACCCAGCAGGAATCGAAACGGAGTCATAGGGCAATTGCACCTCTCCAATGGGATCATGGCGATTAAGGGTTTGCGGGTGTGAAGCATAAACGACTTGGGTGAGGTGCCCGACATGCGCGTGCTATTAGTGGAAGATGATTCGATGATCGGCGACAGCCTGCGCAAGGGTCTGCGATTGGAGGGTTTCACCGTGGACTGGGTTCAGGATGGTCGCGCCGCGGAACTGGCGCTGGAGACCACCGAATACGCGCTGGTGCTACTGGATCTGGGCTTGCCGAAAAAGGATGGACTGGCTGTGTTGCGCGGCTGGCGCCAACGGGAATTGACCGTCCCAGTGCTGATTCTCACCGCCCGCGATGCGGTACCGGAGCGGGTCAAGGGTCTGGACAGTGGCGCCGACGATTATCTGGTCAAGCCGTTCGATCTGACCGAACTACTGGCGCGGATGCGGGCGTTGTTGCGCCGACAGACCGGTCGGGCGCGGGATTTGATCGAGGTCGGGAAATTGCGGCTCGACCCAGTCGCCCACACGGTCGAATATCGGGAGCAGCCAGTGCCATTGTCGGCGCGGGAGTTCGCCTTGTTGCACGCGCTGCTGGAAACGCCAGGCGCGGTGCTGTCCCGCGAGCAACTGGAAGACCGGCTGTACGGTTGGGGCGAGGAGGTGGAAAGCAATGCCGTCGAGGTCCACATTCACAATCTGCGGCGCAAGCTGAGCCCGCAACTCATCCGTACCGTGCGCGGGGTCGGTTATCGGCTCGGCGATACCGCATGAGCGTTTGGGGTCTAGCGGTGCGTCGTTTGCATCGTAGTCAGCGTGGCACGGATCGCCGCCGTTTCCAGTTCGTCCAACCGCCGCATCAGTTTGCCGATGTATTGCAGTTGTCGCTTGTGCGCCCCCCGCTGCGGCATGGCTTGCGCCGCACGGACCGCCGCCTGCAACTCCTCCGGCAGCGGTACCTGTTTCAACTGCGCTGAGGTGAGTTTTACCAGTTGCGCGCCCAAATCCTGTAACGCGGTCGCCTCTCGCTTGAGTTGGCTTTTGCTGGGCGGTCGCGGTTCTGCCGGATAGTATTTGACTTCTGCATCATCGTGCATGGCGGGAGTCTCTGGCGACTGATCGATTCAGGATGAGTGCGCGTTTGCTGATGACGAGAATCGGTTTCAAAACCGTGAGTAACGGTTCATCATCCAGCGGACTTGCCGAAGTGGGCCGTGGTCTTATCCGCCGGCAATGGCGGATAAGACGCCGACCCAGAAGGTCACTTTTTCTTGCGTGGGATATACAGGTCGGTAATCGTGCCCTCGAACACTTCCGCCGCCATGCCGACGGATTCGCCCAAGGTCGGGTGCGGATGGATGGTCAGGCCGATGTCGGCGGCATCCGCGCCCATCTCAATCGCCAACGCGATCTCGCTGATCAAATCACCAGCGTGAGTGCCGACGATACTGCCGCCGACGATGCGGTGCGTTTCTTCGTCGAAAATCAGCTTGGTAAAACCCTCGTCACGGGTATTGGCGATGGCGCGGCCGGACGCGGCCCAGGGGAACTTGCCCACGCCGACCTTGACGCCTTGCTGTTTCGCCTCCGTCTCGGTCAGGCCCACCCAGGCCACTTCCGGGTCGGTGTAGGCCACGTTGGGTATCACCTTGGCGTCGAAGAAACGCTTCTGCCCGGCGGCGACTTCGGCGGCCACATGAGCCTCGTGCACGGCCTTGTGCTCCAGCATCGGTTGGCCGACGATGTCGCCGACCGCGAAGATGTGCGGTACGTTGGTGCGCATCCGTTTGTCCACCGGGATGAAACCCCGGTCGGTGACCGCCACGCCCGCCTTCTCCGCACCGATCTTCTTGCCGTTGGGCGAGCGGCCCGCCGACTGCAAGACCATGTCGTAAAGCTGCGGTTCGGCCGGGGCGTTGTCGCCCTCGAACGTCACCAACAGCCCTTCCGGCTTGGCCTCGACCGCGACCGTCTTGGTCTTGAGCATGATCTTGTCGAAACGGCGGGCGTTCATCTTCTCCCACACCTTGACCAAGTCCCGGTCCGGCCCCTGCATCACCGCGTCGAGCATCTCCACGACGTCGATGCGCGCACCCAGCGTGGAATAGACCGTCGCCATCTCCAGGCCGATGATGCCGCCGCCGATGATCAGCAGGCGCTCGGGGATGAAGCGCAGTTCCAGCGCGCCGGTGGAATCCACGATGCGCGGGTCGTCGGGGATGAACGGGCAGATGTACGGCCTGGCTGCCGGCGGCGATGATGCACTTCTGGAAACGGACGACTTTCTTTTCGCCGGTCTTGTCCTGACCATCGCCGGTGGTGAGCTCGACTTCCAAATGGTTGGGATCGAGGAAATGACCATAACCACGCACGGTTTCTACCTTGCGGGCCTTGGCCATCCCGGTCAGTCCGCCGGTGAGCCTGTTGACCACCTTGACTTTGTGAGCACGCAGCTTGTCCAGATCGACGGCTGGCTTGCCGAAGACCACGCCGAGTTCGGCGAAATGTTCCGCCTCGTCCATGACGGCGGCGACGTGCAACAACGCCTTGGACGGGATGCAGCCGACGTTGAGACAGACGCCGCCCAGGGTGGCGTAGCGCTCCACCAAAACGGTCTTCATGCCCAGATCGGCGGCGCGGAAAGCGGCGCTGTAACCGCCCGGACCCGCGCCGAGCACCAGCATTTCGCATTCCAGATCCACCGAGCTGGAATAGGAACCGGCGGGGGGTGCAACGGTTGGGGCCGGGGGTGAGGGCGCCTTACTCCCCTCGCCCTGTGGGAGAAGGGTTGGGGGTAAGGGCTGCTGTTCCGCTACCTCCAACAGCAACACCAAGTCGCCCTCCGACACCTTGTCGCCGATCTTGATCCTCACTTCCTTGATTACGCCAGCGGCGGGCGCGGGCACTTCCATGGACGCCTTGTCGCTTTCCAGCACGATCAGCGGATCATCCGTGGCGATGTTATCGCCGGGTTTGACCAGCACCTCGATGATCTCCACACCTTTGAAGTCGCCGATGTCCGGTATTTTGACTTCCACGAGACTCATGAGCAGCGGCCTCCGGTTAGAGCAGCACGCGGCGGAAGTCCGCCAGTAGTTGGGCCAGATAGACGTTGAAGCGGCTCGCCCGCGCGCCGTCGATCACGCGATGGTCTGCGCTGAGCGACAGCGGCAGGGTCAGGCGCGGCACGAATTGCTTGCCGTCCCACACCGGCTTCATCACCGATTTGCCGGCACCCAAAATCGCCACTTCCGGGGCGTTGATGATCGGCGAGAAGTAGGCGCCACCGATGCCACCCAGCGAGGAGATGGTGAAGCAGGCGCCTTGCATCTCGGCCGGTCCCAGCTTGCCTTCGCGCGCCTTCTTGGCCAGCTCGCCGGTTTCATTGGCGATATCGAAAATGCCCTTCTGGTCGGCATCTTTCACCACCGGCACCACCAGGCCGTTGGGCGTGTCGGCGGCGAAAGCGATGTGGTAGTACTGCTTGTAGACCAGATTCTCGCCATCGAGCGAGGTATTGAAATCCGGGAATTGTTGCAAGGCCCGAACACAAGCTTTGATCAGGAAGGCCAACATGGTCAGTTTCACCCCACCGCTCTTTTCGCCCTCCTGGTTGATTTGAACCCGGAAAGCTTCCAGGTCGGTGATGTCGGCATCCTCGTGATAAGTCACCGCCGGGATCATCACCCAGTTGCGCGCGAGGTTGGCGCCGGACAGTTTCTTGATGCGCGACAGGGGCTTGATTTCCACCGGGCCGAACTTGGCGAAGTCGACCGAGGGCCAGGGCAACAGATTCAGCACGCCGCCGCCGGAGACGCCGCCGGCCGCCGCCGGAGCAGTTACTGGAGCGAGGGCGCCGGACATGATCTGCTTGACGAAACTCTGCACGTCTTCCTTGAGAATACGGCCCTTGGGGCCGGAACCCTCGGCTATCCGAGTTAGATCCACCCCCAGTTCGCGGGCGAAGCGCCGCACCGAGGGGCTGGCGTGAACCCTGGCGAAGCTGGGGGCTTCAGATCCTGCCGGCGCCATCGGTTGCATGGAAACGGGCGGTGGCATGGATTTGATTGGCGGCGCTGGCGGCGCCCCTTCCGGTTTGGGCATGCGCGGTCCCAGCGCGATCGCGCTTAGGGTATCGGGCAACTGCGGCTTGGCCGCGGCATCGGCCGCGCTGGTGACCAGCAGCAGGATCAGATCGCCCGCCGAAACGGTGTCGCCGACCTGGACCTCGATGGTCTTGACCGTGCCGGCGAGCGGCGAGGGCACTTCCATGGACGCCTTGTCGCTTTCCAGAGTGATCAGTGGGGTGTCGATCTCCACCCGGTCACCAGGCGCGACCAGCACCTCGATCACCGGCACATCCTTGAAATCGCCGATATCGGGCACTCGCACCTCGCGCGCCTCGCCTCCACCCGCCACCGATGAGGCGGGCTCGCCAGCAGCAGGCGGATGTTCCGCCAGGGTCACGCTTTCACCGACTTCCAGAAACAGGATCGGATCGCCCTGCGAAACCTGGTCGCCGGCCTTGACCTTGATTTCCCGGACCACGCCGGCCAGCGGCGAGGGCACTTCCATGGTGGCCTTGTCGCTTTCCAACATGATCAACGGGGTATCGACGTCGATGGTATCGCCCACCGCGACCGTGACTTCGATGACGTCCACATTTTTGAAATCGCCGATGTCCGGCACGTGAATTTCTTTGATGATGCTCACGCGGAGTTCTCCCTTGGCCGGTGTTTAAACGGTGATCGGATTGGGCTTGTCGGCGGCGATGCCGTACTTCTTGATGGCATCTTGCACCTTGGCGACAGGTATGGCCCCTTCCTCGGCTAGCAGTTTCAAGGCCGCAACGGTGACATAGTGCCGATCCACTTCGAAATGCCAGCGCAGTTTGACGCGAGTGTCGCTGCGACCGAAACCGTCCGTACCCAGCACGTGATAGCGTCGGGGAATAAAGGGACGCAATTGCTCGGCGTACATCTTCATATAATCGGTGGCGGCGACCACCGGGCCGGGATGACCATCCAGACAAGCGGTGGCGTAGGGCACGCGCGGCGTTTGCGCGGGATGCAGCAGATTCCAGCGCGCTACGTCCTGTCCCTCGCGCGCCAGTTGATTGATACCGGGCAAGGACCAGATGTCGGTGCCGACCTGCCAGTCGTCGCCCAGCAGATCGGCGGCGGCGATGACCTCGCGCAGGATCGCGCCGCAACCCATGAGTTGTACCCGGGGTCCTTCGCCCTCACCCTGGCGGAACAGGTACATGCCTTTGAGGATACCCTCCTGAACGCCTTCCGGCAGGGCCGGATGGTGGTAGTTCTCGTTCAGGGTGGTGATGTAGTAGAAAATGCTTTCCTGTTCCTGAAACATCCGGCGCAGGCCATCCTGGACGATCACCGCCAATTCGTAGGCAAAGGTGGGATCGTAGGATACGCAGTTGGGGATGAACTGGGCAAAAATATGACTGTGGCCGTCCTGGTGTTGCAAACCCTCGCCGGCCAGGGTGGTGCGGCCGGAGGTACCGCCAATCAGAAAACCGCGCGCCTGCAGATCGCCGGCGGCCCAGGCCAGATCGCCAATGCGCTGGAAGCCGAACATCGAGTAGTAGATGTAGAACGGGATCATGTTGACGCCATGATTGGCGTAAGCGGTGCCGGCCGCGATCCATGACGACATGGCGCCGGCCTCGTTGATGCCTTCCTGCAGAATCTGTCCCTTTTTATCCTCCTTGTAGAACATCAACTGATCGGCATCCTGTGGTTCGTACAACTGTCCCCGCGGCGAGTAGATACCGATCTGGCGGAACATGCCCTCCATGCCGAAGGTACGGGCCTCGTCGGCGACGATGGGGACCACGTAGCGACCGATCCCTTTGTCGCGCGCCAATTGCGTCAGCATCCGGACGAAGGCCATGGTGGTGGACATGTCGCGTTCGCCGGTGTCCTGCAGCAGGGCGTCGAAGCTGGCCAGCGGCGGTGCCTGCAACGGCGGCGCGTTGCGGCGGCGCTGGGGCAGATAGCCGCCCAGCGCGGCGCGGCGCTCCTGGAGGTACTTGATTTCCGCGCTATCCTCCGCCGGTTTGTAGAACGGCGCCGCGTTGAGTTGCTCGTCGGAAATGGGGATGTGGAAGCGATCGCGGAAGTCCCGGAGCGCCTGTTCGCCCATCTTCTTCTGCGAGTGGGTGATGTTCTTGCCCTCGCCGGCCACACCCATGCCGTAACCCTTGACGGTCTTGGCGAGGATCACGGTCGGCTGGCCCTGGTGCTTGATCGCGGCGGCATAGGCGGCATAGATTTTGTGCGGGTCGTGGCCGCCGCGGTTCAGCCGCCAGATGTCTTCATCCGACAGGTGGCTGACCATCTGCTTCAACTCTTCATATTTGCCGAAGAAGTGCTCGCGGGTGTAGGCACCGCCCTTGGCCTTGAAATTCTGGTACTCGCCGTCCACGCATTCCTCCATGAGTTTGAGCAGCAACCCTTTTTTGTCGGCGGCCAGCAGCGGGTCCCAGTAGGAGCCCCAGATCACCTTGATGACGTTCCAGCCGGTGCCGCGAAAGTCGCCTTCCAGTTCCTGGATGATCTTGCCGTTGCCGCGCACCGGACCGTCGAGGCGCTGGAGGTTGCAGTTGATGACGAAGATCAGGTTGTCGAGGTTTTCGCGGGCGGCCAGGGCGATGGCGCCCAACGATTCCGGCTCGTCCATCTCGCCGTCGCCGCAGAAGCACCAGACCTTGCGGCCTTCGGTGTTCGCCAGGCCCCGGTTGTGCAGATATTTCATGAAGCGGGCTTGGTAGATGGCCTGAATCGGGCCGAGGCCCATCGACACGGTGGGGAACTGCCAGAAATCTGGCATCAGCCAGGGATGGGGATAGGAAGATAGGCCGTTGCCGTCGACTTCCTGGCGGAAATTATCGAGTTGCTGCTCGGTCAGTCGCCCTTCCAGATAGGCACGAGCGTAGATGCCGGGTGCGGAGTGGCCTTGCACGAATACCAGGTCGCCGCCGTGTTGCTCGTTTGGGGCGTGCCAGAAGTGGTTGAAGCCGACATCGTACAGGGTGGCGCTGGAGGCGAAACTGGCGATGTGGCCGCCCAGTTCCGAACTGATGCGGTTGGCCTTGATCACCATGGCCAAGGCGTTCCAACGGATCAGCGAGCGGATGCGCCACTCCATGCCGGGATCGCCGGGGGTGTATTCCTCCTGGTCGGCCGGGATGGTGTTCAGGTAGGGCGTGTTGGCGCTGTAGGGCATGTGGACGCCGGCGGCGCGGGCCTTGGTCTGCAATTCGCCCAGCAAGTAGTGAGCACGCTGCAAGCCCTCTTCTTTGAGTATCGCTTCAAGGGCTTCCAGCCACTCCTGGGTTTCCCGCGGATCCGGGTCGCTGTAGTGATCGGTCGTCATGGGTGATCCTGTGATGGGATTGGTGTGGTTGCGCCTGGTCCTGCCGCGCCGGGATGTTTGGGCGGGCCGGACATCGGCAGCCGGGGTTGCCCCGGCCACAAGATTTGGGACTTACTGAAATGAATATAGTTGGTTTGCTGAAAAAAATATCATGATCTTAAGGGCTCGGTTTGCCGTATCCAGCCTTGGCCCAGGCGTGGCCGAGCGGGTCGAAGGTCGGCGACGTGATATGGTGTTCGCGCCAAGCTCGACTACCCTTTACCAATGGGGACATCCCGACCCCCGGCTTCCGCGACCCCGACGTGCCCAGTGATGAGGTGGCTGAAAGTTGTTGAAAAGCAAATGCCAGATGCGGTTTTACGAGGAACTGAACGATTTTCTGCCGCCCGCGCGACGCAAGGTCCGTTTCATTCACGAATTCCAGCGGCGAGCTTCCATCAAGGACATGATCGAGGCGCTCGGGGTGCCACATACGGAAATCGATTTGATTCTGGTCAACGGCCAGTCCGTGGATTTTTCCCACATCGTCCGGGATGGAGACCACATCAGCGTCTATCCGATGTTCGAGGCGTTCGACATTCAGCCGGTGGTCCGGGTCCGGCCGCGTCCGCTGCGGACCAGCCGCTTCGTGCTGGACGTGCATCTGGGCAAACTGGCGCGCTATCTGCGGCTGCTCGGGTTCGACACCCTCTACCGCAACGACTACGCTGACGCCGAACTGGCGCGGCTGGCAAGCGAGGAACGGCGGATTCTGCTGACCCGCGATCGCGATCTGCTGAAACGGGCGGTGGTGACGCATGGCTACTACGTGCGGGCGACCGATCCGCGCCGGCAGGTCGAAGAGGTCATGGATCGGCTGGATCTCTATCGGGCAATCCAGCCCTGCCAGCGTTGCACTCGCTGCAACGGTTTGCTGGCGGCGGTGCCCAAGCTCCAGGTCTGGGAACGACTGCCCCCGGAAACCCGCTGTCATGTCGAGTCCTTCTGGGAGTGCGACGCGTGCGGCCAGTTGTACTGGGAAGGCAGTCACATGCCGCGCATCCGGCGATTCATCGAGAATCTGCGGGCGCGTGCCGGCGACGCCGCTTCGGCAACTGGACAAATCGCCGGCGCTGGGAAATGATTCACATGTGCCGAATTCGTGCGACCGGGCTAGCCGGTCCACTCTATCAGCCAACCATTCTCAAGGATCCGCCATGCGTTCGCGGTTGTTGCTGCCTTTGTTGCTGGTATCGAGCCTGAGCTGGGCTCAGGAGACTTCGAACCCCGCCGGTCTGGAACCCATTCCCGACGGTCCCCCGGAAGCAGGCTTGGAACGGAACGTACCGGCACCCGAAGTGACTATCCGCCAGCGCGGCGGTCAGGGTGCCATCGAGGAATATCGGGCCGGCGGCGTGCTGTACATGATCAAGGTCGTACCCACCAAGGGGGTGCCCTACTATCTGGTGGATACCGACGGTGACGGTAATCTGGAGACCCGCTACAACGACTTGCAGGACGGAATGCTGATCCCGGCCTGGGTACTGCTGCGCTGGTGAGGGAATTGGCGATCGCCGGCTCGGAAGCGCGAGCTGGATTCGGCCGCATGGCCGAAGCTGCCACGACATCGTTTCTACCACAACTCCTTGGGAGGAAAACATGCAGCGCCGCGA
>CAVQSJ010000008.1:0-46196 GCA_963715845.1 uncultured Gammaproteobacteria bacterium
AATTCTCACGCCGCCGAGAGCGCGGAACGTCTCGGGATTCCGCTACTGCGCGCGGGGATTCCCCAGTACGACCGCATCGGCGGTTACCAGAGTACCTGGATCGGCTACGGCGGCAGCCGGCAACTGCTGTTCGATTTGGCCAACGCGTTGCTGGAGCAGGCCGAACATGGGGTCGCTCCCTATCACTCTATCTTCTCCCGCAAGGCCGACTCACGGCAGGAGGCGAGTCATGGCGTTACGCAGGCATTTGCGAATTCTGACCGGTGGCATTGAGGAACGGCGCGTGACTCCCAGCATCAAGGCAGCTTTCGCCACCAGCGACCGCCACCGGGTCGACCAGCACTTCGGCGTCGCCAGCGCGCTGCTCATCTACGCCGTGACCTCCGAGCAAGCGACCGTGATTGAATTCGCCCAATTCGGCGATCTCGACCGCGACGGCCACGAGGACAAACTCGCCGCCAAGCTCGCACTGTTGCAGGGTTGCGCGGTGGTCTACTGTCAAGCGGTCGGCGGCTCCGCCATTCAGCAGTTGCTGACCCTGGGGTCCAGCCGATTCGGGTGGACGCCGGCGCCGCTATCGCTCCTCTGCTCGCCGATCTTCAGACAGCTTTGCGCGGCGGCGGTGCGCCCGCCTGGCTCAACCGGGCCATCGTCCGCCAGCGTCAGACCGAAAGCACCGACACGCGCTTCGTGGCGATGGAGGCGGAGGGCTGGCAGGAGTAGTTCAGGACTCTTCACCGCTTCCGGTTTGGTCGCGCGTCCTGCCGGGGCTCTTTAAAAACCAGCGAGGTAAAACAGAATGGGCGCTGAACCGATAATTACCGGCATCACCCGTGGCGGCACTCCCTGGGTTCCGCAGTTTGTCACGGCTCTGGATGAAAGCAAGTGCATCGGTTGCGGCCGCTGCTTCAAGGTCTGCCCGCGCGACGTGCTAACCATCGTGCAACGGGCCATCGACGATGTTGATCTGGAGATGACGACGATGACGACGATGACGACGATGACAGCGATAATTCCTTTATGACGCTCTCGAACGCCATGGATTGCATCGGGTGCGAAGCTTGTTCCAGGGTGTGTCCCAAAGCGTGTTTCAGCCACGAAGCGCTACCGTTGGCGGCGTAGCAAGCGTTTACCTCCCCCCTTTCGTAAAGGGGGGTCGGGGGGGATTTCGAACGGGCAGCGGGACGGAAATCCCCCCTAACCCCCCTTTTTCAAAGGGGGAGACTGAACGGATATGTGGCGTAAAGGATCACCGTTCTGGCGCGGGATCGGTTCGATCACTGGTCCCCGCGCCAATCAACGCGCTTTTCCAGTTTCCATGAGAGGCGGGGTCGCCAAAACCGGGCTGGCCAGCGCGTCTTCCGGCACTTGAAACACCCGCTGGCCGAAGAGAACGTGATAGTGGATCGTCTCCGGTCCGCGAATCACCGCGATGATCTCACCGATCGCGCCGGTCGCCCCCACGACTTCACCACCGACCGCCAGCGCCCGTTTGGCGGTTACGCGGTCGCTGCGCTCGAAGCGGTTGGGAATCCAGGGAGCGTCCGCCGCGATCAGTTCATTTTCCCGGCAGCCCACGATGCGGTTGCCGGCTTCGAGGAAATGCACGGTGTAGATGAGCTGGTCTTGCAGGAAGACCCCGATATGCCGAACGAAACCGACGCTTCCGCGCCGCACCAGCAGCGCGCCGGTCGGCTGACCGGGGTAAGTGCCGTCGTTGCGGAGGTTGCGGATCACCCGAACCGCGTCGTCGCAGGCGAAGCGCGGTTCCAGAATCACGCCGGACGCCCGATGTCCGCCAGCGGGATGCGCGCTTCGCGCTGCTGGGCTTGCCGGTGGAAGACTTTGAACACCTTCTCGGTCAGGGCGTCGGAATTCACGAAATCCTGATAGGCCCGCTGCAAGCACTGGGCGTAATCAGCCCGGTCCAAGGCGTTCGTTTGCTGCAAATAGTCGTGGAAGCGTTGCAGGATATGCAGGCGATTGACTTCGACCACTTTAAGGTCAAAGGCAATTTCGAAGTAGTCCAGGAAATCCTCGGCCGAAGTCATCTCGGCCAAATCTTGCCGTAGGGTGGTTGCGGTCATGGCGACACCTCGACGTGGTGAATGGATTCGGCATGGGTAACGAGTTGGCGGCCCGGCCCGTCGCCGAGGTCGCGGTGGAAGGCTTCCAGTTCAGCGATCTCGGGTGGGCGCTTGCGTTGACTGACGAAGGTGCGGATACGCTGGAGCACGGTACCGGCTTGGCGTTCGCTCAGGACAATGCCGAGATCACGGTAGACCTTCCGCACCGCATGGGCGCCGGAATGCTTGCCCAACACCAGCCGATGGTTGCGGCCGAGTTCCGCGGGATCCACGCCTTGATAGTTGAGCGGATGCTTGAGCAGGCCGTCCACGTGAATGCCGGCCTCGTGGGTGAAAGCGCCTTCGCCGACCAGGCTCTTGTGCCAGGACAGCGGCCGGTTGGCGGCGGCGGCGACCTGCTGCGACAGCGCTGGGAAGCGCGAGAGATCGACCTCGACCTGGAAGCCGTACAGCTTGCGCAAACCCATTACGACTTCTTCCAGCGCGGCGTTGCCAGCCCGCTCGCCCAAGCCGTTGACGGTGGTGTTGACATGGGTGGCGCCGCCCAGCGCGGCGGCCAGGGTGTTGGCGGTGGCCAGCCCCAGATCGTCGTGGGCGTGCATTTCCAACTCGATATCCACCGTCGCCCGCAGGCGTTGGAAAATCGCCAGCGTGCCGAACGGCTCCATGATTCCCAGCGTGTCGGCGAAGCGAAACCGCCGCGCCCCTACGACCTGGGCGGTCTCGGCGGCTTGCAACAAAAAATCGTGATCGGCCCGCGAAGCATCCTCGCCACCGACGATCACGTCCAGACCCAGATCGCGTGCCTGGGGCACGCAGCGGCGGATGGCGGCCAGCGCCTGTTCGCGGGTCCAGCCCAGCTTGTGTCGAAGTTGCTGGTCGGACAGCGGTACCGACAGGTCCACGCATTGCACCCCAAGATCGCGGCACAGCCGCAGATCCGGTTCGCGCATCCGGCTCCATACCAGCAGCATGGCGTTCAGATCCAGCGCGACGAGATCGCGGATGCTTTCTCGCTCTTCCGCCCCCATCGCCGGAATGCCGATTTCCAGTTCCGGCACGCCCAGCGCCACCAATCCGCGGGCGATGGCCCGCTTTTCGTCCTGGGTGAAAGCCACGCCCGCTGACTGTTCGCCGTCGCGCAGGGTGGTGTCGTCGATCATGATGGTGCGGGGAGCGGCGGTCATGGCGGCGGCCTCGCCTCAAGTTGCGTTGCCGAAGGATGTACAAAGCACGTGCCAACTTGGGATTCCTTGAGTAACAAGGACTTGGACTAATTTTTCCCAGTGCCGCGAGAGGTTTAACACAGGCCGGCGGGAGAGTTGTCGGGAAAGCGACAAGGAAACGACGGGCATGTCGTCATTTCAATTCTCCGCGCGAACCATGGCTGAACTCCCGCCGTCAAACGGATACGAATTTCGGGGAAACTGATTTTCTGCCAGAAAATGGGATGAAAAATGAGTGTTTTCAAAGTTAACGTGGTGGTTATCCATCCGGCGGATTTGGGCAAACGCGCGCCGCCGCTGGCGGTGCTGGTGGATACGGGTTCCGAACTGACTTGGCTGTCTTCCGATGTGTTGGCGAGCATTGGCATCGTGCCGTTGCGCAAGCGGAGTTTTCGCACGGCGACCAATCAGATGATCCAGCGGGATGTGGGTTATGCGATTCTGCAAGCCGAAGGTTTCGAGACCATCGACGAGGTGGTGTTCGCCGAGGCGGGAGACCTGAGTTTGCTGGGCGTGCGTACCCTGGAGGGGTTCGGGGTGGTGGTGGACAATCTTGCGCACCGTTTGGTGGCCACGACGACGCTGGTGGCAGGCTCCTTTTCGCCGTGAGTACCCCTTGCCCGCGAAAGTTTAGGGAGAGGTTTCAACCCGTTCCCAGCAGTTCCTGACCCTGCTGGTTGCTCTGATCGGTGTGGCCCTGTAGCCTCCGGGGTTTGCCGCTGGCCGGCGTCGCTCACCAGTGCCCCCAACGCCGTGCTGACCTGCCCATAAGTCGCACGGTGGGCATTATTTTCCACGACGCAACGTGAGAACGGATGAATGACGTTTTATCCTGGATTTCGTTTTGCTTTACTCATCCCAGTGACTTGCTTTAACGGTTTTGCCGCCATACGCTCGAGCGTTCGCGAAACGGGATCGATGCCGATGCCGGTATTTTCGAGCGCCGCCACGCCGAGGATGGGTTCCGCGTCTTCCGGGCCAAAAATGACTTGGGTCACCGTCTCCGAGCCCATGAAGGAAACTCGGGCAAAGCCGTAGGGGTATTCGAGTACTTCGCCATTGGCCAGCTCGTAGACATCCCGGCCTTCCACGGCAATGCCCGCTTTTTGCAAGACGCTGGCAGGAGCGAGGCAGTCTATTGCGCCAGTATCGACCAGGAATTCATTTTCGTAAGGTTCGCCGGAGCGCGTTAGATTCTCAATTCGGACGGTAACATGCGTTAGTCCCATGCCGTGTCTCCAAATAAGTGTCGGAGTAGTGGCCCGGATACTCCATCGCTAAATACTGGATTCATCCGGGCCACACAAAGTCTACGCCAGATACACCCGTTCCAACGCTCCGCGCGAAACGTTGCCCTTGCCGTCCTCCGCCTCGATGTAATAGCGCACGTCGCCGGCGCCGACCGGCAGTTTGGCGGTGAAATAATGCGCGGTAATCGCCGCACCGGTCTGCGATGGATACGGACCGTTATCGGTCATCACCAGGCGGGTTTCGCCCGTGGTGGCGCGCAACACCAGCGTCACTCGCTTCAAGCCGGCGATGTCGTGCACGAAGGTATGCACCGTGCCCTCGCGCGGCGCGTCGAGCAAACAACCCTGACCCCAGCGCTTGCCGCCCGGATTTTCCGGCGTGACCCACGGCGCGAAAATGGTCGGGCCGGTGCGGTCCCGGCCGGCGGCCAGCACGGCGTCCACCTCGCTTTTGACCATGCCGTAACCGGCGTTGGCGGCGTTGGTGACCTGTTGATCCCAGATATGCTGTCCGGTCCAGTACCAGTAGCAACTGGTTTCGGCGGTCAGCAGCAGGCGGCTGATGTCATCCAGCCACGGCTTGCCGGGATAGGCATCTTCCAGCGCGTGCACCACGTTCTGGAACGCCGTCAGTACCGCCCAGGAATTGAGGTCGGGCGAATAGGGCTGGTCGTAGCGGCTGAACCACTTCATGAACTGCGGATCGCCGTTGTCGGCGCCGCTCCAGGAACCCGGTTCGATGTGCGCCGCTTGGGCGGGATCGGGCGGGAAACGGTCCAAATAGTCGTGGACGGTGGTCAACTCGAAACGCGGATCGCCTTGCAACCACTGCACCAATTGCCCGGTGTTGTGGCCATAATAACTGTCCGCGCCGCCGCCGTGATTGTCACCGTCGGAGTGCAACAGGAAGAACGGCGGATGCTTCGGATCAAACGTGCCGGTATCCACGATCTGGTTGTAGACCTGGCCCAGCACGTCGGGATATTGCAGCGCTCCGAAGCCGCCACGCGCATCCTCGTTGCCGATGTAGCGTTCCGCCGGCACCGTGATGATTTTGTGAACCTGGCCGTCCGGATCTTCGTATTGGATGTACTCCGGTCGCAGCAGGCTGGGCGAAATCTTGGAACCGGCCCAGATGTTGTGCAGTTGCAGCCAGTCGTTGACCAGCGGGTTGACCTGCTCGGCGGGATTGGGCGGCAGCATGCCCTCGTTGATCCCGGCGTAGGGATAATCCTTACACGCCCGGAAGCGGTGGATGGAGTCGTAAATTACCGCTTTGATGCCGGCCTGGTTCAGCGCCGGAATCATTCGGATATGGAAGGCGGTTTCCGGCGGGAACATCACGCTGGATGCCTCTACCCCAAACGCCGCGCGGATGATGTCCCGGTGCCACTCGACCTGCTTGACGATGTCGCGGTCGGGAATCAGCGCCATCAGCGGATGGAAGAAGCCGAAGGCCACGAAATCCACCCGCGGATGGCCCAGCACGGTTTTTTCCTGGGCGATGGCCCGCAGTTCGTTGTTCCAGTCGCCAAAGCGACCGCCGCACAGCCCGTCGGCAGCGCAGCGGTCCAGTTGTTCGATCAGCGAGCCGCTCCAACTGGTGGACAACCCGGCGTGAGGCAGGCCGCCGCCGATGTACTGGCGCACGGCGGTCGGAATGAAGTGGGTGTAGGGACCGCCGCGCGCCCCGAAGATCGAGTCCTTCTCGCCGTCCCAGTACAGCCGGTCGGTGGCGTTGTAGTAGGGCTGGTGCATGTGCTTGTGGATGCCGAAATACAGCTTGACCGGTGTATCGCCCGGACCGGTCGTGACCCGGATGACGGGCTTGACCTTGGCGTTCGGCGCGATCCGCAACTGGCGAAACTCCTTGATCCAGTCGCCGCCGCCCGACTGGCGGATATCGGCCTTGCGGCAGCCTTCCACCTGCACGTTGATGTTGTTGGGCCACAATAGCCCGGCGGGAACGCTGGCGGTGTAAGTGTATTCACCGCCACTACTGACGTTAGCCTGAATCGCATCGCCCTTGATCAGGTGTTGTCCGTCCGGCGCGTGCAGGATCACTTGCGGGAACGGAATCTCACCGTCGGCGACGAAGCTGATGGTAAAGGTTGGATTCTTGCCGGACTCGTCGCATTGCAACGACTCGGGAAGATCGATTCGTAAAATACGGGTAAAAATGTCAGTCATTGAAAACCTCACGTTGGTTCATGCCACTGCCTGAATCATTTTAATCCGGCTGACGCGAATTGCCGCCCGAACCCTCGATCAAGGCGATTCGCCGCGTGAATCGCTTTGAGAGCGTTGTTTCATCCTTTACACTCCATGCAACCGACATAAAAATAATCAATTGATTGCTTTGGTTTTTACCAACCGTTCCGGCTGGGGGGCGATATCGAGCATGTCGAAAGTCATGAAATTCACCAAGATCGTGGCGACGTTGGGGCCGCACTCCCGGAATCCGGACACGGTGGAGAAACTGCTGCGGGAAGGGGCTGACGTCATCCGGCTGAACTTCTCCCACGGTAATCACGAGGATCACGCGCTGTCCGTGCGGCTGGTGCGGGAAGCAGCGCAGAAGTTGAATCGATACATCGCCATCTTTCAGGATTTGCAAGGCCCGAAGATTCGGCTCGGTCAACTGGATGGCGAGTTTCTGGACGTGGCGGCTGGCGAAACCCTGGTCCTGACCACCGACGACCTGATTGGCGGTACCCACGATGGGGTTAAGAAAATCGCCATCGATCATCGCAGCCTGCATGAGGAAGTGAAGCCGGGCGACCGGGTGTTGATCGACGACGGGCTATTCGAGTTCACGGTCGAACGGATCGAGGGTCACGAGATTTTCACCCGGGTGGTCAATGGCGGCCGGCTGAAGCCACGCAAAGGCGTCAACCTGCCCAACGTCAAGCTGAATATCTCGGCGATCACCGACAAGGACCGCACCGACTTGCAATTCGCCTACGACCACTGGCTGGATTACGTGGCGCTGTCGTTCGTGCGGGACGCCGAAGACGTCAAGGAACTGATCGATGTCATGCTGACCACCCATGGCCGCAAAATCCCGATCATCGCCAAGGTCGAAAAACCGGAAGCATTCCGGCACATCGAGGGGATCATCGCCGTGGCCGACGCGATCATGGTGGCGCGCGGTGATCTGGGGGTGGAAACCTCGCCGCAGGACGTGCCGCTGATGCAGAAAAGCATCATCCGCCAGTGCAACATCGCCGGCAAACCGGTGATCACCGCCACCCAGATGCTGGAGTCGATGATCAACCATCCTCGGCCGACCCGCGCCGAGGCCAACGACGTGGCCAATGCCATCCTGGACGGTACCGATGCAGTGATGCTGTCGGCGGAGACCGCCGCCGGCCAGTATCCGATCGAGGCGGTGCGGATGATGAAGGACATTGCGATGAGCATTGAGGCTAGCGACATTTTCAAGACGTTGATGCAGAAGAACGTGCTGACCCAGGAGGAATTGCTGGCCAAGGCCTGCCTGCGGATCGAGGACGCCGTCCATTTTGCCACCATGGATCTTGCCGACAAGGTTTGCGCCCGCAATCTGGTCAGTTTTACTAACAGCGGGGCGAGCGTGCTGGGCTTGGCCAAGTTCCGGCCACTGGCCCCGCTGATCGCCTTCAGCCCGAAACTCGCTACCTTGCGAAAACTGGCCCTGGTCTGGGGCGTGACGCCGCTGCAACTGGGGACCGTCGTCACCTCCGTGGACGATTTGTTGAGTTCCGCCACCGAATTCCTGCTCAACAAGGGCATGGTGCGGGAAGGCGAGATCGTGGTGTTCACCGCCGGCGTTCCGGTCGGCGTGTCCGGCGGCGCCAACATGATCAAGGTGGTCAAGGTCGAACGGGCGGATTGAGGCGGCTTGGACTCCACGAACAGGGGTAGGGAGAGATACCGGTTTTCATCACGCTCCGTGATGGTGGATGGGATAAGAAGGTGTTCGGGTGGCGCACAATGAATTCGCGAATACCGGTCAATCATCGCACTAAGGGTCGTCGTCGATCTGTTCCATGGTTCCTCGGGCTGCTAAGCGCGATTTGGCTGATCGCGGGCAGCGGAGACTGGACGTGGTCCGCTCCAGGGTCCGAACAGGAAACCGAAGCGGATACCGCGATGCGGGAACCGATCGCGCCCCTTCCCCTCGCCAGTGCCGAACATCCGGCGAAGACGGCGCTGGGCGAGCGCCTGTTCGGCGATGTCCGCCTCTCGAGGGATCGCTCGATGTCGTGCCTGACCTGTCACCAGTTCGAGCGGGGCGGGGCCGACGGTTTGCCCGTGGCCCGCAGAGCCGACGGCTCGTCGCTGGCGCGCAATACCCCGACGATTTTTAACGTCGATTTCAACTATTTCTATAACTGGGACGGCTCGACTCAGGCGCTGGAAGCCCACGCGGAAAAGCTGTTGCTCAATCCCGACGTGATGGACGCCAATTGGCCCGAATTGCTCGGCCGCTTGCGAGCCGATCCGTCCTATGTCGCGGCGTTCAAATCCACTTACTCCGACGGGCTGAACAAGGCGAGCGTGCTGGACGCCTTGGCGGTCTACGAGCGATCCCTCATCACCCCCAATGCGCGCTTCGATCGGTACTTGCGCGGCCGACGGGACGCCCTCACCGAAGAGGAGCGGCAAGGCTACCGCCTGTTCAAATCCTACGGTTGCGTCGCCTGCCACCAGGGCATGAACGTCGGCGGCAACATGTTTCAGCGGTTCGGCATTTTTCCCTATTCCCGCGCGCCAGCCTACCCCGGTCAGCCGGATGATCGGGTCGATTACGGGCGTTTTCAGGTCACTCAGGTCGAACGGGATCGCCACGTCTTTCGGGTGCCGAGCCTGCGGAACGTCGCGCTGACCGCGCCGTATTTCCATAACGGCAAGGCGGCCACCCTGGAAGCGGCGGTGGACACCATGGCCCAGGTCCAGTTGGGCAAGACCCTCACCCCCGAAGAAATCGAGCTGATCGTCCGCTTCCTGCACACCCTGACCGGCGAGTACCGGGGTCAACCGCTGACGCCGGCCGCGCCGGGTGCGCCGCCGTGAGCGCCCGCTGGCAGTCGGTCTCGATCATCGCGGGATTGCTGGCGCTGCTGACGTATTTTCTGTTTCAGAGCGAAAGCCCGGATTTGGCGCTGCGGGCGCGCATGAGTCAGGCGCTCGATGCCTTCGAGCTGCACGACACCGCGCTCGACCGCGACGTGCTGTCGGTGCGCGCCGGGTTGCTGACCTATTACGATTCTCTGGCTGGCGCCGGTCGCGACGTGTTGCGCGCGGCCACCGACTTGCAGCGAGGAAGCCGGGCCGCCTCTCCGGAAGCCGCCCGGTTGCTCGGCCCGCAAGCCGATGCCTTGATCGAGGCGGCGCAGCAAAAGGCGACCGTGGTCGAGTATTTCAAGTCGGACAACGCCTTGCTGCGCAACTCGCTCGCCTACGTGGTCCAGGCCGCGCAGGCGCTTCGCGCCAAGGCCACGGTCGCCGAGGAGCAATCGGTGGCGGCCGAGGTCGGCGCGCTGGCCACCCTGCTGCTGCGGTTCATCCAGAGGCCCGAGCCGGAGTTGGGCGCGACCATCGAAACGCTGCTCGGCCGCTTGCCCGACATTTCCCAGTTTCAGCCCGATTTGCGGACCCTGGCCGCGCACGGGCGGCTCATCGTGCAGGTACTGCCGCGCGTCGATATCGAATTGCGGCAATTGACCCAAGGTCCGGCGATAGTGCAAGCGCGGGCCTTGCGGGATGCGATGATGCGCCATTACGAGCGGGCCGAGGCGCGCGCCCAGATCTTTCGGGTTCTGCTGTACGCGGTGGCCGTCATGCTGTTGGGCTATCTGGGCTACCTGTTCGCCCGCTTGCAGGGCAACGCCCGCATCCTGCGCCGGGTCAACGAGGATTTGCGCCTGGAAATGGCGGAGCACCAGCGGGCGGAAACCGCCTTGCGGACCAGCGAGGAGCGCCTCCGCGCCATCACCGAGTCGGCCAAGGAGGCGATCGTTTCCATCGATGGCGCCGGGATGGTGGTGTCCTGGAACGCAGGCGCCACGGCCATGTTCGGTTATGCCTCCGAGGAAGCGCTCGGCGTGCCGTTCGTGGGTTTGCTGGCCCCTCAGCATCAGGAAGCGTATGCCAGGATGCGGGCGGAGTGGGCCGCCAATGGCGATTGCCTGTTGAGCGGCGTCACGACCGAGCTGAACGGCGCGCGCAAGAGCGGCGAGGAATTTCCGCTGGAGATGTCCTTGTCGAGTTGGCGCACTGCGCAAGGCGCTTTCGTGACGGGCATCATCCGCGATCTGACCGAGCGCAAGCACCTGGAGGAAAAGACCCGCCAGCAGGAATTGCAGCTCATCCAGGCGAGCAAGATGACCGCCTTGGGAACTCTGGTATCCGGGGTCGCGCACGAGATCAACAACCCGAATCAACTGGTGCTGCTGAACGCGCGGTTGTTGGCGGACGTGTGGAGCGACGCGACGGCTATCCTGGACGAACACGCGCGAGAGGAGGGCGAATTCACGCTCGGCGGGCTACCTTATCAGGAGATGCAAACCACCGTCCCCGCCCTGATCGACGACATGCGCGACGGCGCGCGGCGCATCGAAGCCATCGTCGACGACCTGAAGGATTTCGCCCGGCCGGGCGGGCAGAGCGCGCGGACCGAATTTTCGCTCAACGACGCCGCGCGCCGCGCCGCGCGCCTGCTCGCCCACCCGATCAACAAGAAAACCGCGCGCTTTCAAATCGATCTCGCCGACGACCTGCCGCCGGTGAAAGGCAACCCCCAACAGATCGAGCAGGTCATCGTCAATTTGGTGGGGAACGCATTGGACGCCTTGCCCGACTCCAGCCGGGGAATCTTTGTTTCCACCCGCTGGCGAGCGGACGAGCGTTGCGTCGTGTTGGACGTGCGCGACGAGGGAGCCGGCATCGCCCAAGAGCACTTGGCGCGGCTGTGCGATCCGTTCTTTACCACCAAGAGCGGCAGCGGCGGCACCGGCTTGGGTTTGGCCATTTCCTCCGAGCTGGTGCGCGCCCACGGTGGTCGATTGCTTTTCGAGTCGGAGCTGGGCCAAGGCACCCTCGCGCGGGTGGTGTTGCCGCCCGCCGCCGACGTGCCGTCCGTTCGCCCACCCGCGCCCGAGTGAGGCGCTGAATCGAGGAGGTCGATGCCCGATGGCCTATATCACATCCCATCAACTGCCCGTCTTGCTGGTGGACGACGAGCCGCCCTTGCTGCGCAGCGCCAGCGTGCTGTTGCGCGCGTCGGGAATCGCCGACGTGCTGACCCTGGAGGACAGCCGCGCCGTGCTGCCGCTGTTGGCGGAGCAGTCGGTCGGCGTGCTGGTGCTCGATCTGACCATGCCCCACCTCTCCGGGCAGGCGCTCCTGGAGAGCGTCGCGGCCGACTACCCCGACATTCCAGTCATCGTGATGACGGCGACCAACGATCTGGATACCGCCGTGCAGTGCATGCGGATGGGGGCCAGCGATTATCTGGTCAAGCCGGTCGAAAGCAACCGGCTGGTTTCGTCGGTGCGGCGAGCGCTGGAAATCCGCGCCTTGCGGGCGGAAGTGCTTTCCCTGAAGGACCGCTTGCTGACGGCGGTGCCCTACGACCGGGAAGCGTTCGCGGACATCATCACCCAGAGCAAGACGATGGCAGCCATATTCCGCTATGTGGAAGCGGTGGCGCCCTCGCCGCAGCCGGTGCTGGTCACCGGCGAAACCGGCACCGGCAAGGAATTGATCGCGCGGGCGCTGCACCGGCTGTCGGGCCGGGCGGGCGAACTCGTGGCGGTCAACGTGGCGGGCCTGGACGACACCGTGTTCGCCGATACCCTGTTCGGCCACGCCCGAGGGGCGTTCACCGGCGCCGACCGGGCCAGAGACGGCTTGATCACCAGCGCGGCCGACGGCACGCTATTCCTCGATGAAATCGGCGATCTCTCCGCCCCCTCGCAGGTCAAGCTGTTGCGACTGCTCCAGGAAGGGACCTATTATCCGTTGGGGGTGGACCGTCCGCGCCAGTGCCGCGCCCGCATCGTGGTGGCCACCAATTACGATGTTGCCGAGCGGGTCAAGGCGGGATCGTTCCGGAAGGATCTGTACTACCGTTTGCGGACCCACCACCTGCATCTGACGCCGCTGCGCGAGCGGTTGGAGGATATCCCGTTGCTGGTCAACCATCTGGTGGAGAAAGCCGCCCAGGCGTTACACAAGCCGCCGCCGACCCCGCCGCTGGAACTCTACCGGCTGCTCAAGACCTACAGCTTCCCCGGCAACGTGCGGGAACTGGAAGCCATGATTTTCGATGCGGTCGCCCTCCATCAAGGCGGTACTTTGTCCCTGCAAAGCTTCAAGGCGGCGATGGGTGCGGGGCCGTTGCTGGCCATAGGGAGTGATCGACCGGCAGATTTGGCGGGGCTGCTGGCCGTCGAGCGGTTGCCCACCCTGGACGAGGCCGAAGAGGCGCTGGTGCAAGAAGCCTTACGGCGCGCGGACGGCAACCAGGGCGTGGCGGCCGGAATGCTGGGCCTGTCGCGCCAAGCGTTGAACAAGCGGCTGATGCGGCGCAAGGAGCGCGAAGCGTCCGCCGGCGAGGACGTTTAGCGGCGAGATTCGCGCGCTCTACCAAAGCGGGGTGCGACGTTCGTTGCGCCGGGGATATTTGGTAGCTTCCTGCTTACCTCCTTGGCTCCGAATGATTTTTCTCTTCTTTCTCCCTTCTCTTGTCGCGTTTCGTCGCAGGTCGCGATGCTCCCCTGATACCCAGCATTCATCAGTAACACTCTAATAAATAAAAGATAGTCGGCAATATTCATTCCCGGCACAGCGTTTGCCATTTATCAGAGTGCCAGCCGCCGGGACGGCGCATCGCCCCGACTCGGCAGGCAACGGCAATAGCGCGCGCCATAGACCATTCTGGGTACGGCGGTCAATGCGCGAAACGGTATAACGCGCGGTTAATGGGTGAATGTCATGCCGATTGTCCTGGAAAGCCCCTGGTCCTCGAAAGCGACTCAGAAACATCGGTTCGTGGCGGTGGGCGTGGAAGGCTTGGCCGAGGACATGCTGTTGCTTCGTCGGATGCAGGCCACGGATCACCTGGGGCAATTGTTCGAGTACCGTCTGGAATTGTTGAGCGAGAACTGCGAGATCGACTTGGACAAAGTGCTCGGCCGCAACATGACGGTTCGGGTGGAGACGATCACGGAAGGCGCCGGAACCCGCTACTTCAACGGTTATGTCAGCCACTTTCGCTATGCCGGTATCCAGGGCCGCCACGCTGTCTACCGGGCCGTGCTGCGGCCCTGGCTGTGGTTTTTGACCCGCAACGTCGATTGTCGGATTTTCCAGAACGAAACCGTCCCGAACATCATTATCTCGCTGTTTCGGGAAAAGGGATTTTCGGATTTCGAGAACAAGCTGAGCGGCCGATACGATCCGCGAGACTACTGCGTGCAGTACCGGGAAACGGACTTCAACTTCGTCAGCCGGCTGATGGAGCAGGAAGGTATCTACTACTACTTCAAACACGAAAACGGCCTGCACAAGCTGGTTTTGGCGGATGGCTACGGTTCCCACAGCGCGGTGCCGGGCTATCGAGATGTTCCCTACTATCCGCCCGATCCGCACCACCACCGCCAGCGGGACCACATTTTCGACTGGGCCGTGAGCAAGCAGGTGCAAACCGGCGGGTGCGCGCTGAGCGATTTCGATTTCAAGGCTCCTCGCAAGAATCTCGACGCGCGGCGGACGCTGGACGACAGCGGAGTAACCCGTGGCTACGAAATCTTCGATTACCCCGGCCGCTACCACGAGCACGACCAGGGCGACGCCTATGTCCGGGTGCGGATGGAGGCATTGGAAGCGCAACGCGAGATCGTCCAGGGCGAAGGCAAGGTGCAAGGTTTGTTGGCGGGCGCCCTGTTCGATCTGAGTGGCTATCCGCGCGCCGACCAGAACGGCGAATACCTGCTCGTGTCCACCGACTACGAGTTGCGCACGGAGAACTACGAAACCGGCCAAAGCGGCGACGGGGGCTATCACTACGAATGCCGCTTCGCGGCGATTCCCGGCCGGCAACCGTATCGTTCGCCCCTCGCCACGCCCAAGCCGGTGGTGCAGGGGCCGCAGACCGCCATCGTGGTGGGCAAGGACGGCGAGGAGATTTGGACCGACAAGTACGGTCGGGTGAAAGTGCAGTTCCACTGGGACCGCTACGGCAAGGCCAACGAGACCAGCTCGTGCTGGATTCGGGTTTCGCAAAACTGGGCCGGCAAACGCTGGGGCGCGATGTTTCTGCCCCGCGTCGGCCAAGAGGTCATCGTCGATTTTCTGGAAGGCGATCCCGACTGCCCGATCATCACCGGGCGGGTTTACAACGGGGGCAGCATGCCGCCTTACGAGCTGCCGGCCAACGCCACCATGTCCACCCTCAAAAGCCAATCCAGCAAGGGCGGGGGCGGTTTCAACGAGATTCGCTTCCAGGACAAGAAAGACGAGGAGCAGCTCTTCATCCACGCCCAGCGCAACCAGGACGTGCGGATAAAGAACGATTGCTTCGAGTGGATCGGCCGGAATCACCATCTCATCGTCAAGCAGGACCAGTTCGAGCATGTCGAGAACGACCGCCACGAGCTGGTCGATCACGATCACTTCGAGCAGATCAAGAACGACCGACACCTCAAGGTGGGCGGCAAGGAAGCCATCTCCGTACAGGGCAGCCATTCCCTAACCGTGCAGGGCAACGTGATCGAAGTGTTCCAGGCCGACCATAGCCAGCAGGTCACCGGCAACAGTTACCTCAAGGCGCAGGGGATTGTGATCGAGTCCTTGTCCGGCATCACCCTCAAATGCGGCGGCACCAGCCTGGTGTTGGGTCCGGAGGGCATCACGCTCAAGGGCGCGCTGCTGACGATGGACGGCGGCTTGGTGAAGATCGCGTCCGGCCCCGGCTCACCGCCGATGGCCGGCGCACCCGGTTTCGCGGTGGCGCCGATGGCGCCCAAACAGGCGGAAGAAGCCGACAAGGCCGATCCGGGCGAGATGGCCGAGGTCATCGCCAAGCAGCGCCAGACGCAAACCGGGAAATACGGCACCGCGCCGGTCAAGCCGTTCGTGCCGGTCATCCCGGAGGGCGGGTATAAAGGTTACTTCCGACCCAAGTCGGGCAATGGATCGAGTGGCAACGCTCCTCCACCGCAACCCGCTCCGCCGAACCCGGCGCCGACCGGCAACGCTTACCAGCCGTTGCGCACGACCCCCGATCCGGCGTCAGGGCGACCGAGCCAACCGCAGCCGGGCAACGCCTACCAGCCGCTCAGCACCGCGCTCGACCCGGCGACCCGACAAGCCGTCATCACCGACAAGCTGCCGCCCGTTCATTGGATCGAAATCGAACTGGTGGACGAGGCGAACCAGCCGGTGCCCGGCGAGAAATACGAAATCACCATGCCGGATCAGACCGTCAAGGAAGGGACTTTGGACGAGAAAGGCTGGGCGCGGGTAGACGGCATCAAGGACCCCGGCCAGTGCAAGATCACCTTCCCCAATCTCGATAAGGAAGCGTGGGATTTCATCAAGTCGCTTGGCGCAAACAATCCGTAATCTCTTGACCATTACCATGGAGAACTCGACATGCCGCAACTTCACGTCGCCAAAGGCAACGACTGTATTTCCAGCATCGCGCTGGAGCAAGGTTTCTTTCCCGACACCATCTGGAACGATCCCGCCAATGCCAGGCTGCGGCAGGAACGGGAAGACCCCAATGTGTTGCGCACCGGGGATGTCGTGGTTATTCCCGACAAGCGGCGCAAGGAAGAGGATAAGCCGACCGACCAACGCCACCAATTCAGGCACAAGGGGTTTCCCACCACGATCCATATCCGTGTGCTCAGGAATGACGAACCGCGGGCGAATGAACCTTATCAGTTGGTGGTTGACGGGCGTATTCACGAAGGCAGGACCGATGGCGATGGCTATTTGTGGATATACATCCCGGCCAATGCTCGCAAAGCGACCCTGTATATCGGAGAAGGGGAGGATCGCAACGAATACAAACTCGCCCTGCGTTACCTGCAACCCATTTCCGACCTGCTAGGAGCACAGCAACGGCTGAACAACCTGGGTTATCCCGCTGGGCCGGAAAATGGCAATTTAAGCCCCACAATCATGCAGGCGCTCATGCGTTTTCAGCACGACAACGGCCTTGATGTCACCGGAGAATATGATGAAAAGACTCAGGAACGACTCCTTGAGTTACACGGTTCCTAAATCACATTGCATAAGCGCAATATCATCCTTGTGGGGATAAAACCATGCTGTGTCAATTTGAGTTGAATTCGAATGAGATGGAAATCCAATATTGCAACTCCACGGAAGAAGTTATGCAATGTGGGATTTGCCGGCAATTTTATTGTATAGATCATTACAAGGAACATCTACAAGAATGTTTAAAGACATGTCTTTGTAAATTTGCGTTGAATTCGAGCGAGATGGAAATCCAATATTGCAACTCCACGGAAGAAGTTATGCAATGTGGGATTTGCCGGCAATTTTATTGTATAGATCATTACAAGGAACATCTACAAGAATGTTTGACATTTTTTGACGATACTGATCAATCAATAAAACGTGAGACCATGCCCATCACCGTCGCGGCTCCATTACAGGACTTGGCTATTGGTGAAGCGATAACCACCATCAACACGACCAACCCAAAGATCACAACAGTTACTCTGAATTTGAATCATTTTGGTAAGTCTGATACAGCAAGAAATACTCAACAGATCGCCGCGCTCATGTATATTTTGCATACATGGTCTCCAACGATATTGGCGCTTCAAGAAATCAATGACATAGATGGTTTTGTGAGGAAGCTCGAAGAGTCAGAAGGGTGGAAACATTCGATTTCGAATCAATATGGTTTCATTAAAGGCTATAACCTCGCTATTGAAAAAAACAATATGTATGCGCCTAAAACAGGAAATTATGGAGAATTTTATCCTTGTTTTTTCCGTAAAGATGGCGTCGATATGGAATGTATCGGAACTTGGGACGGTCAAAGGGAGTTGGCGGCCATGGCTGCAAAGAACGCCCAAAGAGAAAAAGAGATCAATGCTTCATATATTAATTCGGTATTTACAAAGAAATCGGAGGCTTGGGATACAACCCAACAATATCAAGAAACCGGTGGAATGAAAAAGGGAAATGCGAAATACATAACGACTCGTCCGGCGATGGTGTACGCGGTTACAATAAAAAATTATAATTTTATTTTTGATCTGGTTGTTAGTCACACATCACCGAGCGGCGGCGCTGTACTTAATAGCAAGGAAATCATCAGCTACTACAACATCAAATGCTTTACTTCTAACCGTATCAAGCCCGTCATATTCGCCGGTGATTGGTATGTCATGCCGGAAGACAAGATTAGATTCCACTCGCGCCATAGAGCCAATGTAAAAAGTACGTCAGCATCGTGGAGTGAATACTTGGAGAAAATCAAACTTACCAGAGTGGCGCCGACCGGAGATCCGCCTAACTGCTGGACAAACATGCCCCATGACGGTAATGGTCAAGTGGCGGATTATTTTATATGCAATGATTATTTCTCAGGAACGGCAAGGATTCTAAAACGCGGGAGCGGGGTCTATCTAAAACAGGATATCCGGGATAGCAATGGTAAGCCTATAGGTCGCCAAGATAAGGATGCGCTTTATGGATGGGGAGATGTTACGGACCATGCTCCTGTGCTGGCCGAAATTACAATCGACATTGGAATGAACCTGGTTCCGCAATCTTCTGCCGATGAGCGACTCGCTGATTCTGGCAATGTGGTAGAGAGAAAAACCGGTCGGGAGCGAACCAGATTAAAGAAATTCGGCTTCGATGAATATAATCAAGAAAAAAAAGAAAAAATTACATCAGAATCGAAAGCAGAGCAAAAACAAACTTGTTGAAGCAAAACGTAAATAACTGAGGCGTGCCTTCATGACCAAACCCGCCGCAAGAATCACCGATCCGGTTCAACACATCCTGCCGCCGGTGCTGACCGGCGGCCCGGTCAGCCCGAACGTGCTCATCGGCGGCTTGCCCGCCTGGCTCGGCGTCAACCCGGCGGCGGCGGCGGTGATCAAGGCCGCCAAACAGGCCGCCGACATCGCGCTGCAGGCCGCCGAGAAGGCGACCCTGGCCGCCACCGGAACGCCCGCCTATCCGGGCCTCAAGGCCGCCGAGGAAGCCCTGAAAGTCGCGACCGCCGCCTCGCTGGGCGGGATGATCGCCAGCCTGGCCGCCGGCGGCAGCATCCACGCCTGCACCACGCCGTATCCGCCCATCCCACATGGCCCCGGCGTGGTTGTCGATGGCAGCAGCAAGGTACTGATCAACAACCTGCCTGCCTGTTTCCAGGGCAACACCATCGTGGAGGCGCTGGGTCCGGCCAATCAAATCGCGATGGGCTGTCCCCAAGTGCTGATCGGCACGGATTAACGATTCGCATGTTCGGCCGGAAGCGCGACATTCGTTGCAGGTGAAACAGTGGTTGCACCCTATTATCGCATTGATTATCAACGGCCTGTTGCCGGATTGTTGCGGATTCTATCTCGTTTCGTCGCAAGGAGCAGTGGCTCACCGATTCCGCGTAATATCCTTAACAAATTGATTTAATAAAAAAATAATTAAGATTCTTCGTCTGGTATGGCATTTGCGAACCTCCTCTTGTGTCGTCAATGGTTTCAAAAGGAGGAAGCGCGATGCTACAGGAACTCGCCATTTTTGCCATAGCGTTCATGGCCGCGTTTTTCAGTTCGCTCTGCGGCGTGGGCGCGTCGCTCGTCAGCCTTCCGTGCTGGCTCATGCTGGGATTCAGCCTGCCGGCGGCGTTCGCGAACAACATGGTGAACGCGGCATTGTGGATGCCGGTCGCCGCGCGAAATTATCTGCCCAAGCATCGCCTGGACTGGAGGTTGGTTATTAGCATGGCGGTTTTGGGTTTGATTGGAGCCTATGCGGGTCTCCTGGTCACCGTTAGCGTCGAACAGAATTTGCTGAAGCGGATCATCGGGCTGCTCATTCTGTTCGTGGTCGGCTTTTCGTTCTTCAAAGCGGAACTGGGCATAACAGAAACCGCGCCATCCGTGCGCGGCCGAGCGGCCGCCATGCTGGCGCTCCCGCTGGGATTTTATGAAGGTTTTTTTGGTTCCGGCAACGCCATGTTTACGTCGATGGTTTTATGCAAAACTCGCGGTTTTTCGTTTTCAATTGCGCTGGGCTATTACTATACGATGGCGTTTTGCTGGTGCTTTCTGGGCGCGGTCTTCTTCATCGTGCACGGCCATCTGGTCTTGATGCTGGTTTTGCCCGCAGCGTTGGGTTCCATTACAGGAGGATACTTCGGATCTAAAATCGGCAATCGAATTGGGGCGAGAGGGATAAAAGTGGTGTTTTCCATCACTGGAGCGTTGTTTGGAACCAAGCTGCTGCTGGGGATATAACGCGCTTAACCAGTTTCAATTCGATTCAAGCCCAAAGAACTTACCCAAGAGCTTTATGATCGCTCCACAGACGAGATACGTTCCGATCAATCCCGGAACGGCAAGATAGATCAAAGCGCTCGCTGGCCGCTCGTGCCTCAGATCATCGCGAACCGCCAAAAACGGAATGACGTTAATCGCATGATAATTCGTCATTGGATAGGGCAGAAAGAAGAGTATCGCCGGGGCGTTTAAGAAAAAAAAGAGACCACCATCGCCTAAAACCTGCCCTAGTCCCATGATAATAACGTAGTGCCAGAGCGTATAACGATAGCGGTTAATGAAACCCCAGATAACCGAAAAGATCACGAGATAGGCGGGCACGGTAAAGAGTAGATCGAGCGCATATTGGATCAGTCCCTGCGCAAGGGAGGTATCCATGCCAATACGCAGCGATGAAAAAACCGGCATGGAAATCATATGAAAGCCCTCCACCACTGCGGCAAGGACAGTACCCAGAACAATGAATCGCGTCTTTGGCGCAAGCCAGGATAGGACCTTCGCCAACCTCGAACGCAGGGCGATTTGGCCAAAGAGGAACACGATCACCAAAAGGCGGGTGATGCTCTCGGGCGAGAGCCCGGCCAGAGCAATCGCCAGGCAAATCGCGAGCGTCGCCCAGAGGCAATACAGCGCAGGCCCAATCCCAAACTTGTTATCATCAGATGCAGACAAGTTTTGAATTGCTGGGCGGAAACGCATTAGCAAATCCTCGGCAACTGCTCCCCGCTCAGCCAATCCACCAGCCGGTGCCCCCCGAACACCGTCTCCATCTCCACGAAGCCATGCGCGTCCGCCACCACCTCGCCGATGATGGCCGATTCCCGACCCAGCGGATGCGCCCGCATCGCTGCCAGCAACGGATCGGCGTATTCCGCCGGACAGATCGCTAACAACTTGCCCTCGTTGGCGACATAAAGCGGGTCCAGTCCCAGGAATTCGCACAAGGCCCGCACCGGCTCGCGCACCGGAATCGCCGCCTCGCACAAGCGCATCCCGACCCCGGCTTGCCGGGCGATTTCGTTCAGGGCGCTCGCCAAACCGCCGCGCGTGGGGTCGCGCAGACAATGAATGCCGGGAGCCGCCGCGACCATCGCCGCGACCAGGCCGTGCAGCGCGACGGTATCGGATTCAATGGGCGCGTCGAAGCTGAGATTCTCCCGCTGCGCCATGACCGCCATGCCATGCTCGCCCAGTGCCCCGCTGAGCAGGATGGCGTCGCCCGGCTGCGCCCGACTGGCGGAAATTGCCACGCCTTCCGGCACCACGCCCACGCCGGTCGTGGTGATGAATACTCCATCGCCCTTGCCGCGCTCCACGACCTTGGTATCACCGGTGACGATGGGCACGTCAGCCTGTCGCGCCGCTTGCGCCATCGAATCCACGATGCGCTGGAGGTCCGCGAGGGGAAAACCTTCTTCCAGAATGAAACTGGCGGCGAGATAGAGCGGTCGCGCGCCGGCCATCGCCACGTCGTTGATCGTGCCGTGGACCGAGAGACAGCCGATATCGCCGCCGGGAAAGAACAGCGGCGAGACCACGTGGCTGTCGGTCGCCATCACCAGCCGACCGGCGGGAACGGCGAACTGGGCGCAATCGTCCTGCGCCCGCAGCCAATCGTTATCGAACGCGGCCAGAAACAATTCCTCGATCAATTGCGCCATCGCCCGACCGCCGCCGCCGTGGCTGATCTCGACGCAACCATGGGTCAGATCGAGACGGCGGGCGAAAATTTCTCGCCTCGGACTCATGATGCCGCCGCCTGACGGAAGCGGCCGTAGTGATAATAGGCCGCGCAAGCGCCTTCGGCGGACACCATGCAGGAGCCGAGCGGGTGATCGGGCGTGCAGGCGGTGCCGAAGACCGTGCAATCCTGCGGACGCTTGACACCCCGCAGCACTTCACCGCAGGCGCAGGCTTTGTGATCGGCGGCCCGAATCGCGGGGATGTCGAAGCGGCGCTCGGCGTCCCATTCGGCGAATTCCGGCCGAATCGCCAAGGCGCTGTCCGGCAGCCAGCCCAGCCCGCGCCATTCGAAGGTCGGACGCAGCGCGAACACCTCGGCCATCAAGCCGCTGGGCCTTGCGGTTGCCCTCGGCGTCGACGGCGCGGGTGTATTCGTTCTCCACTTCGGCCTTGCCGGCGTTGATCTGGCGGATCAGCATCGAGATTGCTTGCAGCACGTCCAGCGGCTCGAAGCCGGCGATGACCAGCGGCCGATGGTGGTCGGCGGCGACGAATTCGTAGGGGTCGCTGCCGATGACGGTGCTGACGTGGGCGGGTCCGATGCAGCCGTCCAGTTGAACCGGGGAATGCGTCGCCAGAATCGCCCGCAACGCTGGCGGGGTGAGGACATGATTGCAATACACACTGAAATTGCCCAATCCCTCCCGTTGGGCTTGCCGGATGGCGACAGCGGTTGGCGGGGTGGTGGTCTCGAAGCCGATGGCGCAGAACACCACCGGTCGGTCGGGCTGGGCGCGGGCGATGTCCAGCGCGTCGCTGACCGAGTACACCATCCGCACGTCCGCGCCGCGAGCCTTGGCCTTGAGCAGGGTGTCGCCCTGGGCGCCGGGCACGCGCAGCAGATCGCCGTAGCTGCACAGGATCACCCGTTCCCGTTCGACCAGTTCAATGGCCGCTTGCAGGCGCCCGCTCGGCAGCACGCACACCGGGCAACCGGGACCGTGGATCAGGCGCACGTTGTCCGGCAGCAGATCTTCGATGCCGTAGCGACAGATGGCATGCGTATGACCGCCGCAGAATTCCATCAGTGCGTAGCGGCGGTTCGGCTCGACTTCCTGGCGAACGCGGGCGGCGAGACTCCGCGCCAGTTCGCTATCGCGAAATTCATCCAGGTATTTCATCGCTTATCGCCTCGGCCAGTTCGGCGAACAGCTTGAGGGTCTCCGCCGCTTCGTCGGGGTCCAGGCGGCTGAGGGCAAAACCGACATGCACGATGACGTAGTCGCCCACCGCCACTTCGTCCAACAGCGCGGTGGAAATCGGCTTGCGCACGCCGCCCATGTCCACGATGGCTTGCTCCTGTTCCAGAATTTCGACGACCAGGGCGGGAATGGCGAGGCACATGGTCGGTTGCCCTCCGGTTGGCGGGGTCTTCGAGCGGCGGTTTTCGGTAATAGGTAGGCGATTCCGGCGAGTCCGGTCCGACGGCACAATACGAATTTGGGCGTCTCAAGCCGGATCGGCCAGCATCGCCACCCAAGCTTGTCCCAGACTGAGGCCGCCATCGTTCGGCGGCGCTTGGCGGGCGGTAAAACTCGCCAGCCGAGCGATTCCATCGGCTATGGAGTTGCGCCGCCAACAGCCGGTTGAGGAAACAGCCACCGCCCAGGGCGACATGTCGGATACCGGATTTGTCGCCCGCCCAGCCCAGCCATTCGCTCAGCGCCAGCGCCAGGGTAGCATGAAAAACAGCCGCACCCGCGCCCGGTTCCACGCCGTCGGCCAGCCAGGCCAGCAACGGCAGCAAATCCAGCACGCCGTTGTCGTGCAAGTGGAAACCTTCGGTCAGCGGTGATGCCGGCCCGTGACGGTGCGCCAGCGCTTCCAGTTCCATCGCCGCCTGTCCCTCGTAGGCGTTGCTCTCGCGCACGCCCAGCAGGGCGGCGGCGGCATCGAACAGACGGCCGGCGCTACTGGTTTCGGGGGTGTTGATGCGCCGTTCCAGCATTTGGCAGATAACGGCCGTTTTTGTGCCAAAGCGTCGGGGAATTTCCTCGTCCCTTCCCATGAGATGCAGCGCCGCCGCCGCCAGCCGCCAGGGTTCGCGGGCGGCTCGGTCGCCGCCGGGCAGAGGAAGCGGTCGCAAATGGCCGAGACGCTCGAAGTTCGCGCCGTCCATTCGCAGCAGTTCGCCGCCCCAGATGCCGCCGTCCAAGCCGAGTCCGACGCCATCAAGAGCCAGACCCAGCACGGGTTCTCGCAAGCCGTGTTCCGCCATGACCGCCGCGATATGGGCGTGGTGGTGCTGCACGGCGATGCAGGGTAAATTTCGCTCCGCCGCGTAGGCTGCCGCTAGCCGGCTGCTGGGAAAATCGGGATGCAGGTCGTGGGCGACGCGCTCCGGCGCGATCCGCAGGATGGATTGCAAATGGTCTACAGCCTCTTCCAGCGCCCGGCAGGTTTCGGCATTGTCCAGACTGCCGATGTGCGGCGAGAGATAGGCTCGGTCGTCGCGGGTCAGACAGATGGTGTTCTTGAGAAAACCGCCCAGCGCCATAACCGAAGATCCGGCTTGGGGTAGGCGGATGGCTTGCGGGGTGTAGCTGCGGGCGCGGCGAATGAACATGCCATCGGCTACAACGCTATCATCGCACCGCGCCAGAATTGCCCGGTCGTGGGTGACAAAACCGTCAGCGATTCCGCGCAACCGCCGCACGGCTTCCGCGTCGCCGATCACCAGCGGTTCGCCGCCGGGATTGGCGCTGGTCATGACCAGCAGCAGCGATTGTGGCTGTGCCAACCAAGCCGTTCCAGCAGTGCGACCAACCGCTTCGTGGAACAGCAGATAGTGCAGCGGCGTGTAAGGCAACATGACGCCAAGATGGGTCAAGCCTGGCGCGATGCCGGGCAAGCGTCGGTCGCTATCCGGGCGTTGGCGCACCAGTACGATGGGTCGTTGCGGCGATTCCAGCGACTGCCATTCAACATCATCGCCTTCCACCCAGCATGCCAGCGAGGCGACGTTGGCCGCCATGACCGCGAACGGCTTGGCATCGCGCTGCTTGCGCTGGCGCAGGCGGGTCACGGTGGCGGCGTTTTGGGCGTCGCAGACCAGGTGAAAACCGCCCAGACCCTTGATGGCCAGAATCTCGCCGGCGAGCAGACGTCCCAGCGTAGCGGCGATGACATCATCCACTTCGACCATTTCACCAGCGGCGTCGAGTAGGGTCAGTTGGGGACCGCAGAGCGGACAGGCGTTCGGCTGGGCATGAAAGCGGCGGTCGCCGGGGTCGCGGTATTCCCGCGCGCAGGCCGGGCACAGAGCGAAGCCGGCCATGCTGGTGTTGGGGCGGTCGTAGGGCAGGGCGGTGGTGATGGTGTAGCGGGGACCGCAGTCGGTGCAGTTGATGAAGGGATAACGATAGCGGCGGTCGTGCGGGTCGAACAGTTCCGTCAGGCAATGCGCGCAGACCGCCGAAATCCGGGGTGATGTCAGCCGTCACCGGGCCGCCGGAGCTGGCGGCGATGAGGAATGCCTGTTCCCGGGCGAACGGCGGCCGAGCTTCGATGTACAACGCATCGATGCGGGCGAGCGTCGGCGGCTGGCGTAAGGCGTTCAGGAAGTCATCGAGCGTTGCCGAAGCACCCTGGACCTCGATCTCCACGCCCGTGCCGTCGTTGCGGACGAAGCCGCTCAGACCGCGCTGCGTCGCCAGCCGGTAGACAAACGGGCGAAAACCCACGCCCTGCACTTGGCCGCGTATCTGGATCGCACGGCGCTGGAGTATGGTCAATCTCGTTCAGCCGGCGAGACGCCGACGCTCCCGGTTCAACCGCCGCTCCGCGCCAGCCGCGTCCGCGCCGCCGCAAGATCAGCTTCCAGCCGGCCGACCTGTTGCGCCAGCGCGGCGCGTTGTCCCCACCGTACCCAGTCCAGCCATGCCGTCATGCCGTCGCCGGTGCGGGCGGACAGTTGCAGGATTTGGATATCCGGATTGACCCGCCGCGCATAGTCCAGGCAACGGGCCACATCGAAATCGACATAGGGCAGCAAGTCGGTCTTGTTGAGCAACATCAGTCCAGCGGCGGCGAACATGTTGGGATATTTCAGTGGCTTGTCCTCGCCTTCGGTCACCGACAGGATGACGACCTTGTGCGCCTCGCCGAGATCGAAATCCGCCGGGCAGACCAGATTGCCGACGTTTTCGATGAACAGAACCCCGCTTTCCGGCAGCGGCAATCGTTCCAAAGCATGGCCGATACCGTGTGCGTCCAGGTGGCAGCCTTTGCCGGTGTTGATCTGCACCGCTGGCGCCCCGGCGGCGCGGATGCGCTCGGCGTCGTTGGCGGTCTGCTGGTCGCCGCCGATCACCGCGATTGGAAATTCGTCGCGCAGCACCCGAACCGTCTGGGTCAATAGAGTGGTCTTGCCGGAACCGGGGCTGGATACCAGGTTCAGCGCGAACACACCCCGTTCCGCGAACAACCGCCGATTGCCGATGGCGAACTCGGCGTTCTTCGCCAGAATGTCCTGTTCGAGATTGACTCGCCGCGTTTCGTGAGGGTGGCTGTGAGGAAGAACGCCGTGCTCATGCTCGTGAGGATGGTCATGAGGATGATCATGAGCATGGGGGTGGATGACAAGTTCGCTTTCGCCGCAACCGCAAGTACTGCACATTTACTCGACCTCCATCTCCTTGATTCGCATTTCATTGCCGCCAGTCAGCCGCCACTGATAGCCGCCGCAGCACGGGCAGGGATCGAAATATTGATTGACTTCGACCGCTTGCGCGCAGTCCAGGCACCAGGCGCGGCCCGGCAGGGTAATAATGTCCAGTTCCGCCGTGGCCGCCGTGGTGTTCTGGCGCACGACCTCGAAAGCAAAGCGCAAGGCCTCCAGTTCGACATTGGCCAGCGCGCCGATTTCCAGCCACACTCGCCGTACCCGACCGAACCCCTGCTGGCGGGCCTGGTCGGTGATGGTTTCGATGATGCTTTCGCAGAGCGAAAACTCGTGCATGGCGGGTGCTCGGGATGAACGGCCCACCGTCCCCGCACGACCGGCGGGGACGGCGAGAGGGAAGTGAGCAAGACGCGGAATTTAGGCAATTTTCCGTACAGGATTGTTCCTGGCTCGGATTCAAACCGCGCGGGCGCGGCTCAGCGGCAGCACCAGCGCACCGGCGACCAGGAAGGTCAGCAGCACACCGATCACCCCGGCCAGGCTGGTAGACAATGCTTCGGAAGCAATCCCGGCGACCTGATAGTCGGCCAGCGGCGTAACGAAAAGCGGCGCGGCTTCGTGGAGGACCTGGTATTGCTCCATCACCGCTTCCAGACCATCCGGCAGGGGCGAGGCGAACGGGCTCAGGCAAAGCGCGATGAGCAGGGCCGCCAGCGCTGGCGCGGCGAACGAGCGGGCCGCCGGACGGCTTCCGGCCATCGAACGGGCGAACAGCACCAGCGCCGCGCAGGTGATCAACGCTTCGCCAATCCCGATCAGCGCATGCACGCCCAACATGGCCGGTGCGACCGTGCTGAACGGCAGCACCCCGGTCAACGCCAACTCGACCGCGCAGGCCAGCGCCGCCAGCATCACCGATGCCCAACTGGCCAGGCCGGTGGCCAGCCAGACACGGCTTTTACCGGGCGGCAGTTTATTGAGCAACCACAGCCGCAGCAGACCGCCGAGACCGGCGCCGATAACCGCCATGTTCAACATATTGGCGCCGAGCACGTTTAAACCACCATCGGCAAACACCACCGCCTGGATGGTGACCACCAACGCCAGCGCCAGCACGCCGAACGGTACGCCCAGCAGGGCGCTGGCCAATACGCCACCGAGCAAGTGTCCCGAAGTGCCGCCGCTGATCGGGAAATTCATCATCTGCGCGGCAAAGATAAATGCGCTGACCGCCGCGAACCGTAAAGCACCTGGTTTTTCCGTCGACCGGTAGGCGACGAATGCCGCGCCAGCCAGGCAAAGGCCGCTCACGGCCGCGGTCACTGGGCAGATACTACCATCGAGCAGGTTTTGCGGGATGTGCATGGAAGTACTCCTCTCCGAGATATGGGCCTGGGAATTCGAGAGAACAAAGATCAAGAATACCAATCAATGCTCGCCGGACAGTATTTGAATGCGCGATCTCCAACGGTTGCATGAGTATTGAAATGTGGCAGGTGTAAATAGAACGGGGACGTGTTTATTCCGTGTTTATTAAGGGGCTGCCGCGTAGTTTTTGCTGGCTCAATCTTTCAGCGTTGCCAGGAACGCAATAATTTCGGCGCGCTCCTTGGGGTTTGGCAAACCGGTGATCGTCTTCTTGGTACCTGGCAGGTACTTATCGGGGTCGGCGAGATAATTATCCAGGTCCTTCTTCGTCCACACGCCACCCGCTTCGAGCAGCGCGTAGGAATAACCGTAGCCTTTAACCCCGGCCTTCGGTGCGCCGACGATACCCCAGAGGCTGGGCGCGACCCGCGGGGAACCGCCTTTCTCCAGGCTGTGACAGACCACGCATTGCCCGGCTGGTCCATCCCAACCGACCGGTTTGGCGGCGTAGCGATAATCATGCCCGGCCGAGGCTGTCGGAGCCATGAGGGAGAAAAGACCGTGGGTCGGATCGATCACCCACAACGAGCCGCCCAAAACCAGCAGGGCGATGGCGATCATCAGGATGGGTTGCATCGGGTACTTTTGCATGGCTTATCCCCCTGTTGGTCATTTCTGAACTATAGTTTAGGAACTGTTTCCAATCAATTTTAGCCATGTATTTCAGTTAAATCCTTCCTGCGAGGCTAACCGGAATCCATGGTACATAATAAAAGTGTAGGAGGATGGTGATGGTGGAGCGACGTAGATCGATACCCGGCACCAACTGCCTTGAGTGCCGATTGCGCCAACGTAACGAATGGCACGTGCTGGCTGGTGAACAAGTCAAGCTCCTCGCCCAAGCCCGGAAGTGCCGACAGTACCAGGCCGGAGAGGCGATTTTCTCGGCGGGAGAACCGAGCCACGGTATCTATTGCGTCGCTTCGGGTACGGTGGCCATTCGCAAGATCGATGCCGAGGGCAACGCGGTACTCGTCCAGCTTGGCTATCCGGGCGACACCCTGGGCTATCGGGGGCTACTCCTGGGGGAAAATCGCCGTTCCAGCGCCGAGGCGCTCGGACCCAGCAAAGTCTGCTTCATCGACAAGCAGGTCGTGAAATCGTTGCTCGAAAAAAATCCCGCCTTGGGGCTGCAATTTTTGCGGCGTGCCACTACCGATCTGGACGACGCACACGCCAAGCTGGTACAGAACGCCACCTTTTCCAACCGTGCCAAGTTCGCTCACCTGTTGCTGGTGTTGATGAATCGCCACGGCCGTACTGTTACCGACGGCGGCCAGGTGATGACGCTGCCGTTGTCGCGGCGCGACCTCGCCTCGATGATCGGTACCCGCCATGAAACCCTGTCGCGCATCATCGGCCGACTGGAGGAAGATGGGATTGCCCGTTTTTCGGGGCGCACCGTGCATGTGGCGCAGCCGCATTCCTTGCTCGATGAAATCAAGCCGACGCTGCTGGGTTAATACGCCGTTCGCCGCGCGCGCAAAAAATCTCCGGAAAATTGACGATCATCAAAGTATCCAACTCGTGCCCCGCTAGTTTCTAATTGTTTGGTTCGGTAACCAGGGGCGCCAGCGTTATGGATCTTATCAGCGATAGCGATCTTGAGGCCCACGAGGCCCGTAATCTTGACGGCTACGAGGGAGGGCTGGGCGGACTCACTCGCCGCCAGTTCCTGAAATACTGCACGGGGGTCGCCGCGACCTTGGGCCTGTCGTCCCTGATGGGCATCCGGATCGCGGAAGCCGCTACCGCAGCCAAGCGTCCTCCGGTCATCTGGTTGTCGGCGCAGGAATGCACCGGTTGCACCGAGTCTCTGTTGCGCGCCTATCATCCGACTCTGGAAACCCTGATCCTGGACATGATCTCCCTCGACTACCACGAGGCCCTTTGCTCCGGAGCCGGCCATCAGGCCGAGGCGTACAAAGCCAAGTCGATGAAGGAGAACTGGGGCAAGTTCGTGCTGGTGGTGGACGGCTCGATCCCCACCAGGGACGGTGGAATTTACTGCATGGTCGCCGGCAAGCCGATCCTCGAAGCGGTCAAGGAGGCGGCGGAAGGCGCGGCGGCGATCATCGGCATCGGCTCCTGTGCCTCCTGGGGCGGCATTCCGTCGAGCGATCCCAATCCGACTCACGCCAAGTCGGTGCACGAGGTGTTGCCGGGCAAGACCGTGATCAACATCCCCGGCTGTCCGCCCAATCCCTACAATTTCCTCTCCACCGTCCTCTACCTGCTGACCTTTGGCAAACCGCCGGATCTGGACGGCAAGAACCGGCCGAAATTCGCCTATGGCCGGCTGATTCACGAAAACTGCGAGCGGCGCCCACACTTCGATGCCGGCCGCTTCGCCTTGGAGTACGGCGATTACGGCCACCGCCAGGGCTTCTGTCTCTACAAGATCGGTTGCAAAGGACCGGAAACCCACGCCAATTGCCCGGCCATCGGTTTCGGCGACGTGGGCGAGGGAACCTGGCCGGTCGGCATCGGCCATCCCTGTTTCGGCTGCACCGAGCAGGGGATCGGCTTCACCAAGCCGCTCCATGCCCTGGCCCAAGTCAAGACCTACACGCCCCCGACCGCCTTCCCGGCGGTCAATGCGCCGAAGGGAGAGGGCATCAGCCCGGCCGCCGCCGCCGTCGTTGCCGGTGTCGCTGGATTGGCAGTAGGTGCGGGCGCCATGGCCTTGCGTGGCATGGACGGCAAGACCGAGTCGACGGCCGAAACAAATTATGATAGCGGGCAGGGAGGGTGAGCGCCATGAGTATGAATCGCAGACAATTTTTGCGGGGTGCCGCCGGCGCGGTCGCGACCGCCGCCGCGTCGGTCGCGGAAGCTGCCGCGCCGTTCGCGCCGCGCGAACCGAAAGAATTACCGCCCAAAGCCATCGGGATGCTATACGACTCGACGCAGTGTATCGGTTGCAAGGCCTGCGTCGCCGCCTGCAAGGAAGCCAACGGCATGCCGGTCGAACAGCCGCAATACTTGGCCGATTGGAACGAGGGCACCTGGGATACGGCGGAGGACATCTCGGGCAAGACGCTTAACGTGATCCGTGTTTACCAGAACGGCACCATGGCCGAGAAAGACCGCGAGGTGAACGGTTACGCCTTCGTCAAGCGCCATTGCCTGCACTGCGTCGATCCCTCCTGTATCTCGGTTTGCCCGGTTAGCGCCATGCAGAAAGATCCCGTGACCGGCATCGTGACCCACAACCCCGACGCTTGCATCGGCTGCCGCTACTGCGTGTACGGCTGCCCGTTCAACGTGCCGCAGTATCAGTTCGACGAGCCGTTCGGCCGGATCGCCAAATGCCAGCTTTGTAATCACCTGCTCAAGGAAAACCCGCTGTTTTCCGCCAGCGATAACCTGACGGTCGCGGCGCAGGCCGGTACCTCGGCCTCGACCTTGTGGAAGCAGAGCCGGATTCCGGCCTGCTGCGATGTGTGTCCGACCGGTGCGTCGCTGTTCGGCTGGGTCGAGGATCTGCAAGCCGAGGCGGAACGACGGCTGGCCCGCAAACCCGGCGAGCTGTACGAGTTCCCGCGCGGACTGCTGGGCGGCGACCGACTGGCTCAGGTGGCGCCGGTCGGTCACTATCAGCCGCACATCTACGGCGAGAAGGAAAGCGGTGGCACGCAGGTGCGCTACCTGACCGGCGTGCCCCACGAAAAGCTGGGTCTGCCCAAGCTGCCCGATCACTCCTTCGCCACCGTTTCCGAAGGCATGCAGCACACGCTGTACAAGGGCATGATCGCCCCGCTGGTCCTGCTCGGGGGGCTGGTGGTTCTGGCCCGGCGCGGCGCCAAAGTCGAGGAAGAACCGAAGGATAACCAGGAGCGGCCATCATGACGGCGATCACTCATCGGCCGCTCGGCGGCAAGATTGTCACCAAGCCCTTCCTCATGCTCGGCATTTTTCTGCTGATTGGGGGTTATTTCATCTTGCGTCGCTTTCTGTTCGGGATGGGCGACGTTTCGAACATGAGCAACGGCTATCCCATCGGTACCTGGGTGGTGCTCGATGTGGTCATCGGCACGGCATTCGGCTGCGGCGGTTTCGCCATGGCGTTGCTGATCTATATCTTTAACCGCAACGTTTACCACCCGCTGATGCGGCCCGCCCTGCTGGGCGGGGTGTTCGGCTACACCCTCGCCGGCCTGGCCGTGATGATAGATCTGGGCCGCTACTGGAATGCCTTTAACCTGTTGCTGCCCTGGTATGCCCAGCCGAATTCGGTGATCTTCGAGGTGGCGCTATGCGTCATGGCCTACATCACCGTGCTGTGGCTGGAGTTCTGGCCGGCGTTTCTGGAGCGGATGCCGTCCGGGTTCAAGCAACGGTTCGGACTGGATAAACTATACATTTTTCTCAAGCGTTACATGTACGTGCTGGTCGCATTGGGCGTGCTGCTGCCGACCATGCATCAGTCCTCGCTGGGTTCGGTGCTGCTGATCATGGGCTCCAAGCTGTCGCCGCTGTGGTACACGACATGGCTGCCGTTACTGTACCTGATCTCGGCGCTGGCCATGGGCTACGGCGTGGTGATGCTGGAAGCCACCCTGGTCAATCGGGCCTTCAAGACGCCGTCCGAGGCGGCGTTGTTCGCGCGGCTGTCGCGCGTCGCCGCCGGGTTGCTGGTCGGCTTCCTGGTGCTGCGCTGGGGTGATCTGGCCTATCGCGGCCATCTCGGTCTGGCCTTCGCCGGGGATTGGGACGGCAACCTGTTCCTGATCGAAACCGCGCTTTTCCTCGCGCCCATCTTTGTGCTCTTCTCGCGCCGTCGCGCCAGCCAGCGCTGGCAGTTCCTGGCGGCGGTGTGCCTGCTGGCCGCCGGTTCGCTGTACCGGCTCGACTCCTATTTGATGGCCGTGCAGCCCGGCAACGGCTGGACCTACTTCCCCTCGGCGCCGGAGCTGATCATCACCATCGGCGTCGTCTGCCTGGAAATCATGCTGTATCTGCTGTTCATCAAGACTCTGCCGGTATTGCGTGGCAGCACCGCTGAATCCCATGGGAGGCCGTCGTGACCCGAATAACCATTGATCCCATCACTCGCATCGAGGGCCATCTGCGGATCGATTGCGAAGTGGATAACGGCAAGGTCGTCAACGCCTGGTCGTCCGGGCAGATGTGGCGCGGCATTGAGGTCATCCTTCAGGGTCGCGATCCGCGCGACGCCTGGGTATTCACCCAACGCATCTGCGGCGTTTGCACCACGGTCCACGCCATCGTCTCGGTACGCGCGGTCGAAAACGCCCTGAATCTGGAAGTGCCGCTCAACGCCCAGTACATCCGTAACATGATTATCACGGCGCACGGCATCCACGATCACATCGTGCATTTTTATCAGCTCGCGGCGCTCGACTGGGTCGATATCGTCTCGGCGCTCTCGGCCGATCCGGCGGCGGCGGCGAAGCTGGGCGCCACTCTGTCGGACTACCGGCGCAACAGTTTGCCGGAAATCCGGCAGATTCAGGAGAAACTCAAGGCATTTGTCGGCACCGGACAACTGGGCGTGTTCGCCAGCGGTTACTGGGGCCATCCGGCGATGAAACTGCCGCCGGAGGTCAATCTGCTGGCGGCGACCCACTATCTGCAAGCGCTGGAATATCAGCGCATGGCTAACCGGATCGTCGCCATCCTCGGTTCGAAAACGCCGCATATCCAGAATCTTGCCGTCGGCGGAGTGGCCAACCCGATCAACCCCGACAGCCAGTCCACCCTGACCCTGGAGCGGCTGTTCGCCATTAAGGCCGAGATCGACAAACTGGGTGAGTTCGTCAACAAGGCGATGATCCCGGACGTGGCGGCGGTCGGCGCTTTGTACGCGGACTGGACGCGCTACGGGGCGGGCGTCACCGATTATCTGTCGGTGCCCGATCTGCCGCTGGATACCAAGGGGACCCGGTTCGAACTACCGGGCGGGTACATCGCCAAGGGCGATTTGGCGACGTTCAAGCCGATCACCAGTTATCAGGACGGATTTTTCCGCGACGGTGTCAAGGAAAGCGTCAAGCACGCCTGGTACAAGTACAAGGGCGGCGGCGAGGCGCGCCATCCCTACGAGGGTCAGACGCACCCGCATCACACCGCTTTCCAGGACGACGGCAAATATTCCTGGGTCAAGGCGCCGACTTTTTACGACAAACGGGTTCAGGTCGGACCGTTGGCGAACGTGCTGGCCATGGTCGCCGCTGGCCACGAACCGACCAAGCGCCATCTCAACCGGGTGCTGGAGATCGCCAGCGCGGTCGCGGGGAGCCAAGATTCCGGTCGAGGCGCTGCATTCGACCATCGGCCGCATCGCCGCCCGGGCGGTGCGTTGCGCGGTATTGCTGGAATCGCTGCAAAATCAATGGCAATTGTTGATCGACAACATCGCCAAGGGCGATTTCGATACCTTCAACCGCCCGGTGTTTCCCAAGGGCGAGGTTCGCGGCTTCGGTTATCACGAAGCGCCGCGCGGGGTGCTGTCGCACTGGACCGTGATCGAGAACGGCAAGATCAAGAACTATCAGGCGGTGGTGCCGAGCACCTGGAACGCCGGCCCGCGCGACGATAACGATGCGCCCGGCCCTTACGAAGCGTCGCTGTTCGATAATCCAGTCGCCAATGCGGAACTGCCGCTGGAGGTGTTGCGCACGGTGCATTCCTTCGATCCCTGCCTCGCCTGCGCGATCCATCTGGTCGATACCGAACGGCGGCCCATCGTCCAGGTGAAGGCGTTCGGATGAGGGTCGTGGTGCTGGGCCTCGGCAATATCCTGCTCCGCGACGAAGGCGTCGGGGTGCGGGTGGTCGAGGCGCTGGCCGAACGCTACTCTACTGCCGGCGGAAATCGAGGTCGTCGATGGCGGCACCGCCGGCATGGATCTACTGAACACCCTCGCCGGTTGCGATCATCTGTTGATTTGTGACGCGGTGCGGACCGGCGCGCCGCCCGCGTCGGTGGTCAAGCTTGCCGCCGCCGAGGTGCCGGCCCTGTTCCTGACCCGGTTTTCGCCGCATCAACTCGGCTTGGCGGATGTGCTGGCGACCCTCGTCCTCACCGACGAAGCGCCGGGCGCCGTTACCCTGGTCGGCGTCGTGCCGCTCGATCTGGAGTTGGGCATCGAACTGTCCCCCGAAGTCGCGGCGGTGGTGGGGCGGGCGGTCGAGTGTCTGGCGACGGAACTGCGCGGGCTCGGATTTACCCTCGAACCTCGATCTCCGGTGCTTTTCCCCTCACTCCTCACCCCTCTCCCGCAAGGCGAGAGGGAAGTTTTGGTATAGCTCCCAAGCCATGTGCATCGCCATTCCGTCCCAGGTCGTCGAACTCCGTGGCGCGAATGTTTTGGTCGAGCGCTACGGTGAGCGGCTGGAAGTGAGTTTGCTGCTGCTCTCGGAAGAGGTCACGGTCGGCGATTACCTGATCGTCCAGGCGCGTGCTTACGCAGTGGAAAAAATCGCGCCCGAGGAAGCGGACGCGATTTACCGCCTGTTCGATGAGTTCGTCGGCGCGGGCGGTCCAAGCGTGGCGGCATGACGGCAGACCCTGGCGGTCCGGGCGCAACCGCTGGCTGTGAATCCCCACGTGGTCGGCGGGGGTGAAGGCAGTTTGCGCATCCGCGTCCAGGTCGAGGCTGGGGTTATCGTGGCGGTCGCGCTGAGTTCGACGCGTCCGGTGGGGATGAGCGCCGCGCTCGTGGGGCGCGAGATCGGCGCCGCCATGCGCTTGTTGCCGCGTCTGTTCAGCCTGTGCGGCGTCGCGCAGGCGGTCGCTGGCCTCGCCGCCGCCGAAACCGCGCTCGGCTTTGTCCCACCACCCCCCAAACCGCTGCCCGTCGCTTTCTGGTCGCTGCCGAAGCCCTCGAACAAACCGCGTGGCGATTGCTGCTGGATTGGCCGCGCAGCGTCGGCGCGGATCCCGCCCTTGATGCCATGAAACGCCTGCGGCAACTTTTATCCGCCCCGCAGCCCAGGCTGTTCCCCGCTACGGCCTGGAACCGTATCGGCGGTTCCCCCCTGGTGCCCAACTTGGCCGAACTGGGTGCGTTGCTCGACGGCATCGAACAGGGCATCTATCAGGCTATTTACGGACTTGCGCCGGGCGACCGTCAGTTCCCGGATGATCTCCGGAGTTTCGAGCGCTGGCTGTGTGAATCCTCGACGTCTGCGGCGGCGACGCTGCGCCATGTGCGCGAGCACGGCTTGGCGGATTTCGGGCGTAGCGCCGTGGAGCCGTTGCCGGCGTTCGACGCTGGCGCGATGGAGCGGCGATTGGCGGCCGAGGACGGCGACTCGTTTTGCGCTCGGCCCGATCTGGACGGGACGGTTTATGAGACCGGAGCTTTGCCCCGGCTGTGGCGGCATCCATTGATCGCCGAACTCCGCGCTGATTATGGCAACGGTCTGCTCGTGCGCCTTGCGGCGCGGGTGATCGAGTGCCATGCGCTTCTCGTCGAGCTGCGCGGTCAGTTGAGCTTGATCGGGGAACATCCCGGAACAGCGCCGATGAATGCCACCACTGGCGTCGGTCTGGGTGTCGTGGAAAGCGCGCGCGGCCGTTTGGTTCACCGGCTGGTGGTGGCCGAAGGGCGAGTGACCGATTACAAGATCCTGGCGCCGACCGAATGGAATTTTCACCCGGAAGGTTCCCTGGCGCATGGCCTGATGGGGGCGCGGGTGGGTGGAGACGCGGCGGTGATCCGCCGTGCCATCACCTTACTGGTGACCGCGCTCGATCCCTGCGTCGGCTTCCATTTCGATATCGAGGAACGCCAATAATCTTTGTTGGCATAAATTCTGCCTCACAAATCCCGCCTGACACTATTTTCCCAACCTTATAATTTCGAGGCTGGGTTGGCTGGAAGCCTTGTTTCTTGTGGTGAAGGGCAGAAATCGATTCAAAAGGAAAATAATTTTGCGGTGCAGCATTTACTGTGTTAGAATGATAACACTTGAATGGCACAACAGGGGTGTTTTCCCAGCCTCTTGTTCGTATGAAGCATACGATGTTCCTATTTTATAGGGAAAAAATGTTTCTTGAGTAAAACGTCTGGTTTGTGCAAGCTACGCTCCACGCGGCGGCGTATCCGAAGGCGGGATCAGTCTTTGCTTGGTCATATGATCCCGGACGGCGAGCGCACCTGTCAGAACGCGAAACCGTCTGAAACCGGGTTTCTGACATTCAACTGGAGGACGCGGCTGGTCTTTATCCAGGAAGATGGGGTTTCCAGCGCGTGATTGCTGATGAAAGAACTTACCAAGATAGCAGTGTTTGCAATAGTGGCTTTGGCGCTGTCTCCGTTACTGGGCTTCTGGATCGTCGCGCTCATCGGCGTGGCTTTATTCCTGCTGCCGGTCGGTGCCGTGGTCTCGACGATCTTTCCGAAGACGTGGAAGCATGTCGAGGATACCCTGTTGTCAAGGACCTCGCTGTTACCCACAGCTTGAGTGGGTTTCTTTAAATACTTTCGCCTTACCACTTGATTCGCATAAAAAACCCGGCGTAAGCCGGGTTTTTTTATGCGAAATTCCGTTGACGCGGCTATCGCCCGCGAACGGGTTCCCACCCAACAAGACTTGGCGCCGTGCTGGCCATGAACTGGAGGAACCGCGTGCCGGAGCGGCACCAGCCCCCGGATTGCGATGGATCCAAGCCTGGGTACGGATCGATGGAATCGACTACTATCACACCATGAAATGCCCCGCGCGCTTATCCTGGGCGGAAGGGCGCGGCATGGGAGTGAGGAGTGAGGAGTGAGGCGAGATGTTCAAGACATCCCATCGCGAAAGCCGCGTGGTTGCCGTTTCCACCGAGCGAATGTTCGACCTCGTCGCCGACGTGGAGCGCTATCCGGAATTTCTGCCGTTGATGCGGAAGGCGACGGTCACCCGTCGTTACGCCAGCGCTTACGAAACCGAGCAAGTGCTGGCGCTGGGCTTGCTGGCCTATCGTTTTCGCACTCGCACGGAACTGGATCCACCCCGTTCCATCATCGTTACGTCAACCGATCAGAACTTCCGCCGCTTCGGTATCCGCTGGTCGTTCGCGCCCACGCCCGAAGGACACTGCCGCATCGATTTTGCGCTTGACTGCGAGGTTCGCTTGTTCTGGCTCAAACCGCTCGGCGACGCTTTGGTGGCCCAGATGGCGTTGACGATGGTCAACGCCTTCGTGGCGCGGGCGCGCAAGCTGGACGCCGATGACAATCAATCCATGTCGATCCGGCCGCCCTAGAGCGTGACGACCACCTTCTGGTAAAGCCCACCGAAATAAGTCTGTTTCTCGACGGTCGCCGAGCGCGCCCGGTCGGGCAGCCATTCCGCAATCTCCTTGCGCCATAGATCCATGGCGAAGGGTTCCAGGGAGGTGAGAATGGGGACCATGACATATCGGAAAGGATTGGTCAGGTCGGGTCGATGGTAGTCGACGAAGATTACCTTGCCACCGGGTTTAACGACGCGCAGTGCCTGGGCGATGGTTTGTACGCGAACGTTTTCAGGTTGTTCGTGCAGCAGGAAGAACACGACAACGCAATCGTAGCTGGCATCCGCGAAACGGAGGTTGGTCGAGTCCTGGTGATGCAGCGCGATGCGCGAAATGTCATCGAGCTTTGTCTTCAGGTTTTCCAACTGGACCGGTGCCACATCTACCACATCCAAATACCCGGTAGGCTCCAGCCGTTGGGCCAGCCGTTCGGTGAAATTCCCGTAAACGCAGGCCACCTGGAGCACCTTGCCCTGGATGGAAGCGCCGACCTCATCCAGGGCGGCATCGCGCAAGCGGGCGAAGTTGCCCCACAGGATCAGGTTGACCAGCCATTGCCGCTCGAAAGCGCGCACCGCGGCGGGATGCAGATACGCCCACCAGTAGGTTTGCTGCAGATAGTCCGGCAGCGGGACATCGGCGGAGAACTCAATCGCCTGGCTTGATTCCTCGATATCCGCCGAGGCTTCAATGCCGGTAAGCGCCGGCTCGAGAACCATGCCTTCGTCCAGGGACCGCGGCCGAACCAGCGCGGCTGTAGCAGGTTGAGAACTCATTGAAAAGCTTCCTTAAGTGCGAGACGCCTTCGCTGGTTTTCGCCATCTTCGGCGGGTATTCACCGTACGTCGTGCTTGCGTCGGCGACCATCCCGCGCGGCAAGGGTCACCGCGGAACGACTCGATTAACATGATCTGGATTGAAAGGGTTTGGCGTTCCCGCGCGGCGGGAATTTCGTTGGTCGGAAAGTCCGCTCCCCGCGAAAGCGGGGAGCGGCGTGCCGAGGTTAACAACCGGGAAGACCGGTGGAGCGTAACCGTTGACCCGTCAGATGCGCAACAGGTAAACCAGCGTCATCAGCGTGCCCAGACCCGCGACCCCATAAACGATGTAGGCGACCAGCGTGTCGGCGCGAACGCCGAAATCGTGCATGGTGACCCGCAGCCGGTGCGCGGCGTGCCATAGCGAGACCAGGATCACGCCGAAAATGATCAGCTTACCCAGCCAGTTGGCGGCGAAGGCGTGGAGATGCTCGTATTTGAACAAGTCCGGCACCAGGCCCAGCGCGGCGAACAGCGTCAGCAGAACCAGAACGGGCGTCAGGAACGCCGTGACCGTGCCACCGGCGGCGAACAGCCCCCAGAAAATCGGTTTGTTGGATTTGGCCATGGTCACGCCCCCAGGAACAGCACGATGAGCGAGACCACCGCCCAGCCACCGTAATGGGCGCCGACGATGATGTTGCCGGGTACGAACTCCTCGCCCCGTTGAATGGGCATGGCCTGGGGCGTCACGTTGAACCACGAGATGCTGTGGTACACCGTCACCACCAGCGCCGCCAGATTGAACAGGATACCCAGCGGACTGTTCAGCGCGGCCAGAAACGCCTTGTAGGCTTCTTCCCCGTTCGCCAGGCTGCCAAGGGCCCAGATCAGCAGGAAGGTGTAGGCGAGGATGAAAATGCAGGTCACCTCGCGTGCCATATAGCGCTTGTAGCGTGGCTGGCTCAGAAACCAGGTGGTCTTGGACATCTTACGGATATAGGGTTTGCTACTCATTTTTTCACCCATGGCATCAAGTGTTCTTTGTACCAGTCGATGGTGCTGGCCACCTTGACCTGTTGCAAGGCGCCGGCGGGATCGACGTGCTTGGGGCAGACCTCGGAGCAGGCACCCACGAACGAGCACTCCCAAACGCCCTCGTCGGAGGCGACCACTTCCTGGCGCTCGTCCCGACCGCCATCGCGTGAATCCTGGTTGTAGCGGTGCGCGAGGGCAATGGCTGCTGGACCGAGGAACTCCGGGACCAGACCGTATTGCGGGCACGCGGCGTAACACAACATGCAGTTGATGCAGAGCGTGTATTGCTTGTACTTGATGAGTTCCGCCGGAGTTTGCTTGAACTCGCCGGCACTGACCGGCTTGTCCTCCTTCGGAATCAAGTAGGGCTTGACGCTGGCCAGCTTGGCGATGAAATCCTCGACCACGGTGACTAGATCCCGCTCGATGGGGAAATTCGCCAGCGGTTCGACCCGGATCTGGTCGGTATATTCGTGGATGAACGCCTTGCAGGCCAGCTTGGGTTCGCCGTTGATCGTCATGCCGCAACTACCGCAGACCGCCATGTGGCACGACCAGCGATAGCTCAGGGTCGGGTCAAGATTATCCTTGACGTAGTTCAGGGCATCGAGCACCACCCATTCGTTCAGACAGGGCACGGAGTAAGTCTGAAAACGGGGCTCGCTGTCGGTCTCCGGGTTGTAGCGGAGCACCTGCAGTTGGATTTGGCGTTCGCTCATTTCTTGGCTCCTGAGTAATCGCGGACACCGGGCTGCGACTTGGTGATCACGACATCGAGGTATTCGATGCGCGGGGGTTCCTTGGGGTGATAGTAGGCCAGCGAGTGCTTGAGGAGGTTCTGGTCATCCCGTTCGGTGAAATCCAGCCGCTGGTGCGCGCCCCGCGATTCCTTGCGATCCCGCGCGCCCACCGTGACCGCTTCGGCGCAATCGAGCATCGATCCCAGTTCCAGCGCCTGCAGCAAGTCGGTGTTGTAGACGTTGGTCTTGTCGTGCAGTGCGATGCCAGCGAAGCGCTGGCGCAGTTCGGCGATCTTGTCGCAGGCGGTGGCCAGTTCTTCACCGGTCCGATAAATACCGACATTGTCCTCCATGGTCTGCATCATTTCCTTGCGCAGGCCGGAGATCGACTCCTTGCCGCTCTTGTCGAACAGCGCCCGGATGCGCCCCTGCGCGTCCTGGGCCTGAGCCGCCAGCACGGAATCCTTGCTCGCCGGCAACCCGGACTGGACATGGGCGATGGCGCTCAATGCCGCCCGCCGGCCGAACACCAGCAGCTCGGTCAGAGAGTTGGAGCCCAACCGGTTGGCACCGTTGATGCTGACGCAGGCGCACTCACCCGCCGCGAACAGCCCGGGCAGCGGGGTGGCGGCGTTGATGTCGGTATGGATGCCACCCATCATGTAGTGGACGACGGGCCGAATGGGAATCGGTTCCTTGACCGGGTCCTTGCCCAGGTAGCTGATGGACAGATCGCGCACGAACGGCAGCCGTTCGTTGATCTTCTTTTCGCCCAAATGGCGCATGTCCAGCAGCACGCATTCGCCCCACGGTGTCGAGACGGTATTCCCTTTTTGCATCTCGTGCCAGAACGCCTGGCTCAGGCGGTCGCGCGGGCCGAGTTCCATGGTTTTCATCACCGGCTGACCCACCGGCGTTTCCGGACCCATGCCGTAGTCCTGCAGGTAGCGGCGGCCATGCTTGTTGACCATAATGCCGCCTTCGCCGCGGCAGCCCTCGGTGAGCAAAATGCCGGTGTTCGGCAGCCCGGTGGGATGGTACTGGACGAATTCCATGTCCTTGAGCGGCACCCCAGCGCGATAGGCCAGCGCCATGCCGTCGCCGGTCTTGATCGCGCCGTTGGTGGTGAAGGGGAACATGCGCCCGGCGCCGCCGGCGGCGATGATCACCGCCCGAGCCTGGAACCGCCGCATCTGCCCGCTACGAATCTCAAGGGCGGTGAGCCCCTGGCAGCACCCGTCGTCCACCAGTAGATCGGTGGCGTAATATTCGTCGAAACGCTGGATGGTCGGGTACTTGAGCGAGGTTTGAAACAGGGTGTGGAGGATATGGAAGCCCGATTTGTCGGCGGCGAACCAGGTGCGCTTGATTTTCATGCCGCCGAACGGCCGCACCGCCACTGAACCGTCGGGTTCACGGCTCCACGGACAGCCCCAGTGTTCCAGTTGGGTCAACTCCTTGGGCGCCTCGTTGATGAAGTATTCGACCGCGTCCTGGTCGCACAGCCAGTCGCCGCCGCCCACGGTATCGTTGAAGTGCAGATCGAGGCTGTCATCGGATTTGATGACGCCGGCGGCGCCGCCTTCGGCCGCGCAAGTGTGACTACGCATCGGATAGACCTTCGAGATCAAAGCGATGCGAAGCCTGGGGTCGGCCTCGGCGAGCGCGATGGCGGCACGCAGCCCCGCCCCTCCCGCACCGACAATTGCAATATCTGTTTGGATGATCTCCATTACTTCGGCTCCTCGGCGTGACGCAAGGCAGAGTTATTGGGACTGGTAGAGGGTAGGTTTTCGCAACTCAAATATACCATTACGTAGGGTAGTTGGCTGTGCCGGATTTTGCATTTTTTGGTTCTCGATGCCTGCGGGGGGAGATAAAGCGCACGGCGGGAGTGATCGACTCGGAGTTTGCCGATGGGCTTCTGCTTTGGCCGTTCCCGCACCCATAGGTTCAAACCGATTGCCATGAGTTCAAGGACTTCTCGTGATTGTTATTTGAAGAGTAAACGCGGTGTGCGACTTTTCCGATCAGGCGATGATCAAGCCATCGAACTGTAAAGGTTCGCGCCCGTGTTGCAGGTTGAGCCACACGCCGACGGTATGCGCCAACAGCTTGCGGGTCACCTGGTTGGTCAAGTGCCAGGTATCGCGAGCTCGGGTTTTCGCCAGGCCGAAGCGTTGCTCGAGTTGGCCGATGACGGTTTCGATCCGCCTGCGAACCCGCTGTAACAGCTTTAACCACCAGCGAGGCCGACGTTCCTTCATGTTCTGGCGCAGGGGCGTTTGCAGATCGATACCCAACGCTGCGCAATCCGCTTTGAACTGTGGACGGATATAGCCCTTATCGCCCAGGACCAAGCCCTCGATGGCGGACAGTACGTCGTAGGCCGCGTCCCGCTCGTCGACGTTGGCGGGGGTGAGCGTGGCCCCGACTACCACCCCGCGCAGATCGATCAGCAGGTGGGCCTTCAAGCCGTAGTAATACTCGGCCTTGGCCGCACGGTAACCGTAGTCTGCTTCCGCTTTCAGCACGTGGCTACGCACCGCGCGCGCCAGCTTGCACACGGCGATGGGGAAGCCATCGATGATATGGCCCGCGGCGGTACGCGCCCCCAAGTCCGTCACGAGTCGCTCGTGTAGCAACTGCTTGATCCGCCATAAATTCGCTGCTTGCCGGACGAAGGTGCTGCGATCTCCCAGCCCGGGAAACCACGCCGCCCCATGCCGCTTGAAACAGCTCCAGATCGCCTCGTCGCCATCGTGGCCCAGCACCTCGCCGACGATCTCCAGGGTGATCACTTCGCTCTCGCTCAAGCGCGGCGCAAACCCGCGGGCGCGCAGTTTGATCCCGGCGGTCACATCTTCAAACACCGTTTCCACCCAACAAAACACGGTGATGATCAACTCTTCCAGCGGCATGGCTATCGCCCGCCAGGTTAGGTTTTCTCGTTCCATCAAAAACCTATGACGATAGCCGTGCCGTTTCAAGACCTGGCCGGTAAAGTTGCACATCGCGTAGAGTAATAGAGTCGTTAGCCGACTTGTGACCCCTCGAAGCCCGCCAAGTGGCTTACGCCGAGGATGGATAAAATTGGGTCCTGTAATTCTACTTTGTCAGATTCATGTATTTGATTTTTATTAACAAGTAAAGATAATCCAACCTGGATTAACAGACAAGGCTTGATGAGGTAGCGCATGAATGGTACAGCCGGAAGCGTTAAAAAAAATTGGTGGCGGACGCCGGGGTGGGGTTGCTGGCCGGAATCGGTCAGCGGTTCCTGAACTTCTGCGACCGCTTCGGCGATCACTTCCGCCAGCGGACGCGGACCGTAGAGGCCTCGGCGAGACACTACGTGCGCGGGTTGCTCCAGGCGGAAACCAAGAATATGGAGCGGATGGAAGAGGCGATTCCCGAGGCGGATCATCAAGCCTTGCACCACATGCTGAGCGAGTCGGCCTGGCCCGAACGGGCGGTGCTGGATCAGGTCGCCCAAGAGGCGAACCGGTTGCTGGGCGGGCATACCGACAGCGCCCTGCTGATCGATGAGAGCGGTTGCCCGAAGAAAGGGACGCAGTCGGTGGGGGTGGCGCGGCCGTGGTGTGGGCCGTTGGGCAAAGTCGAGAACGGCCAGGTCGGCGTATTCGCCGCCCTGAGTCGGGGAACCGAGGCGACCTTGATCGACGGCCGGTTGTTTTTGCCCGAGGCATGGACGAGCGATTCGGCGCGCTGCCAGGCGGCGGGCATTCCCCAGGCCCACCGGGGCTTCCAGCGCAAAACGGACCTGGCCCTGGCGATGATCGTCCACGCCCGGCAGCAGGGCATCGGCTTTGCCTGGGTGGGCTTTGACGGCTTCTACGGCAGCGATCCGGCCTTCCTGCGCGCCCTCGACGCGCACGGGGAGGTCTTCGTCGGCGATGTGCACAAGGATCAGCGGATTGACTTGGAAGATCCGCGGCCGCTCGTCCCACCGGCCAAAACGGTCCACGGTCGTCCGCCGACTCGCCTTCAGGCGCAAACCCCGGCGGTGCGGGTCGACCTCTGGACCCAGCAGCAACCGGCCACCGCTTGGCCATCCGTCACCCTGCGGGAAGGCACGAAAGGCCCGTTGCGCGTGGAGGTTCTCCATCGACGGGTGTGGTGGTGGGATGGCGAAGAAGCCCAGGTCCCGGCCCTGGCATTGGATCGTGCGCCGGGAGATCGACGACCCGACCGAGATCAAAGATAGCCTCAGCAACGCCCCGGCCGACACGCCGGCGCCCCGACTGGCGTTCATGCAAGGCCAGCGCTACTGGATCGAACGCGCCTTGCAACAGGGCAAACAGGACGTCGGGCTGGGCGACTATCCAGTGCGCGGCTGGCGGGGCTGGCACCACCACATGACCCTGGTCATGATGGCGATGCTGTTCCTGCTGGAAGAACGTCAGCTCCACCAGCAGACCCGACCGTTGTTGAGCGGTCGGGATATCCGGGCATTGTTGAACCACTTCTTGCCGCGGCGGGATACCACGCTCGAGGAGGTCCTCCGCCAGATGGAGGTCCGCCACCGCAAACGTCAAGCGGCTATCGATTCCGCCTATCGCAAACAGCAACTTAACGAATAGTGACAGGTGTTCTGACAAAGTAGAACTAAATTTTCCCGGTGATGGCCAGGGCTGGCAGCGCGGGGCTAGGGCGTCAACCTCATCCAACCCTTTGATCCTGCTAAGCGATGTTCGTTTCACCTGTACGCCTCATCGTTCCGATCACGGGAAAATTTACACGAGGTAAAATTGTGGGTAATCGGGTGCACTATAACCTCACCAAGGCTCAAGCAATATAGGGAGCATTACCTGTAGCTCACTACCCGATTGCAAGTATGTAAGATTTATACTCTATTGAAAATAAACAAATAACTCACGTTAATAATGACGGCTATACGTCTCATGAAAATCGGTGATGAATGCGGCGATGAGCTTGATCTTGGACATGGTGCTTAAGCGGAGGGATCGCCGGATGTGGCGGCTCGGGGTCAGGGACCGCGCCTCCCAGAGCAGATGGTTCAAATACGCCAGGTGAGCCGCCTCATCCGGCAGCACCTCATGCAGCACGTCCGCAAAGGGTGGGTCGGCTTCCACATCATTCACGAGGAGCCGGGCTTGCATTGCTTTCGGTACCTGGGTCATGCGGTTACGCACATCTCGCGGCGCTTCGGGCCGGCCTTCAGGCGAAGGGGCAGCAATTCTCTGCGTTCTGATTTATAAAGATTTTTCCGTATTAACTCACAGTTCGCTCATTTTTTTGAAAGATTTAGAATTTCAATGACTTATATCGGCACAAAATGCTTTATGGCTGATAATCATCGAAAATTTCTTTTAAGATTCAAGATATTGTAAAAATAAGCGAACCGAGGGTATTAATGGGGTTACATAGCGAAAAATCCTCTGGGTCGTGTTGAGGCATCTGCTGGATAGAATTATTGTTCCGGTCCAAGTAGCTGAGCCATGGCAATGAGTGATAACGA
>CAVQSJ010000009.1:0-9815 GCA_963715845.1 uncultured Gammaproteobacteria bacterium
CCGAACTGGAGGCGCTGGCTGCGGCCGCCCCGGTGGTCCCGTCCCTGTCCCCTTCCGTTTCCACCCCCGCTGGCGTAACCGAACCAACCAGTCTGGTTGAAGCGACTTATTGTCCCCCGACCGTCAGCCCCTGCACCCATCTGGCGAACTCGTATCGGATTCGCCATTACTACCAGGGCCGAATCTGGTATGCGCTGGGAACAGGCTGGATTCTGTGGACAGGCAAATTCTGGCAACCTGACCCGACTAACGAAGGCGCGATTGCTATCGGTTTTGTCGGTGGCTTGTCGCGGAAAATCGCCGAGGAAGCAGCGGCGACCTTGCAACGCACCACTAGCGAAAGCGACAGCGACCGCCGCACAGCGCTCATGAAGCAAGCGGAATTACTGACCAAATGGGCGATTCAGTCCGAGCACGAGCGCGTTATCGCCTCGGGTTTGAATTTGGCAAAACATGCCCTGTTGATCGAACACAGCGCCTTGGACGCTGACCCGTGGCTGTTTAACGTCCAAAATGGCACGATTGATTTACACACTGGACAGCTAAACCCGCACAAATCCACCGATTTGATCACCCATATCGCGCCTGTGACCTATGACCCGGCGGCAACTTGCCCGATGTTCGAGCGATTCATCTCGGAAGTATTCGCCGGCGACGCCGGGATGGTGGCTTTCATTCAACGCGCGGTTGGTTGGTCATTAACCGGCGTTATCGAGGAACGCACCTTGTTCTTCCTCTACGGTGCTTCCGGTTGGAACGGCAAGAGCACGCTCGTGGAAACGATCATGGCGTTGCTGGGAGAATATGGGGACCGGAACTTTGGCTACGCTCGCAAGGTTCCAGCCGAAACCTTCATGAAATCTCGCAATATAGACGACAATGAACGAAAGACGGTTCCACTATCGGGCACGCGCTTCGTTTCCACCAGCGAACTCAGTAAGGAACACCGGCTCAACGAACAGTTGATCAAGGACATCACTGGCGGCGACACGTTGACCGCCAAACGCCTTTACCATGAATCCTTCAGCTTCAAGCCCCAATTCAAGCCTTGGATGTACGGTAACCACAAACCGGAAATTCGAGGCACTGACAACGCAATATGGAGTCGGGTCAAGCTGGTTCCATTTGAGGTTAGCTTCGAAGGCCGCGCCGACGGCAAGCTCAAAACCAAGTTACTTGCCGAACTGCCTGGCATCCTGAACTGGGCAATCAAAGGCTGCCTAGACTGGCAACGCAACGGGTTACAGCCGCCAGCCAAGGTGCAAGCTGCTACCCAAGCTTACCGCAAGGAAATGGATGTCATCGCCGCGTTTTTCGCCGATTGTTGCGTACTTCATCGAGAGGCGCGCGTGTCAGCTAGCGCCCTGTACCAAGCTTATCAACACTGGTGCGAGCGATCCGGGGAGTACGCCGAAAAACAGCGTAATTTCGGAATTCGCCTTACAGAACATGGTGTTGAACGATATTTGGGAGCAAAAGGCTACTCATGGTGGAGAGGGATAGGACTACGGGCTGAGGTTGATGATGTTGATAATGTTGACAAAAAAACGGAAAAGTCCTCATAGCATGTTTTCTTTCGGGACTTTTCGGATTCTTCATCAACATCATCAACCTCAACCCAGATTCAAAAGAAGATGCACTTTCATCATTATTTCTATCTTCTCTTAATTTTGGCATGAATTTTAATCATTAAATATCAAAATTTTAATTATTAAGTCCTAAATGCCGGTAATAGCATACATCCTGCTATTTTCGAGCTAGGACTACGAGCTGGGGTTGATGATGTTGATGATGTTGATGATGTTGACCAACAAACGGAAAAGTTCCCTTTGTATGTTCTCTTATAAGGACTTTTCGGATTCTTCATCAACATCATCAACATCATCAACCCTGGTTCAAAAGAAGATGCACTTTCATCATTATTTCCATTTTCTCTTAATTTTGGCATGATTTTAATAAATAAATATCAATAACTTAATTATTAGGCGCTAAATTCCGACAATAGCATACATCCTACTATTTTGGTATTATGATGCGCTTCACTATCAGTACCGCTTTTAACTCGTGGAGAATCGGGTGTGCGCACATTAGTTCTGGCCCAAAACAAAGGGGGTGTTGGCAAAACATCCATCAGCCGGATTCTGTCCGAATATTTCGCCAGGCAGGGTTATTACGTTCTTGGACTGGACCTCGATCCCCAATGTAACTACTCGCGACGATTCCTGGTCATGGACTATGACCCCGCCGATCCTGACGGTGTCTACCCCGCGATTCACCCCGCCTACCTTCCCCAGGAACATGGTGAATGGGACGGGCGTAGTTCGACTGCGGATATCTTCACCCACCATCCCACCGTGCCCTACCCCTCCTGGGTGGACAACTTGGAGGTGTTGCCGGGACATGGCGAGCGGTTGCGCCAGTTGGAATCCCAGGCTCGCAATGACGCTCAGACGATGTCCCAAGCACTAAAGACGTTTCTCGAGCGAGATGACCTGTGCGCACACTACGACCTGGTCATTATTGATACCTCGCCTTCAAAGGATGCGTTGGCCCGCAGCGCCATGGTGGTAGCCACTCATCTCCTCATCCCTACCCTGCTGGAGACCCAGAGCACCGAAGGTCTGGTTGGAATGTTGGCCTTTTGGCGGCAAGTCAACCGTTCGCGGACTGCACCATTGGAGATTGTTGGAATCCTTCCCAACCGCGTCAGGCCGGTGGGACTTCACGAAGGTTTGTTGGAGGGTCTCAAGGGACATCCCGGTACGGGTAGATTCATCACTCCGGTTACCCTTGCGGACCGGATCGCTTTCGCGGAGTCCGACCATACCGATGCCAAACCGAAATCCATTTTCGATTTGCCGAAATCCAACAAGGCCCGCCTGGAAGCAGAGGCTGTGGGCCGCTACATCCATGGAAAGCTATTTGACTAGGAAATCGCCATGGTGAAAAAGAAGACGTTTGGACTACCCGCCGGCCTGCCTCTGGCGGATATTGTCAAGGAAGGAGAAGCGGAAGCGGGCTCCTTCGTCATGGAAATTTTGCCCATCGTCCGCATCGAGCCAGACCCTGACAATCCGCGGCGTCTGGGCCTCAATCCCGCCAACCCGCGCGAATTGGACGCAGCCGACCCGCTTTACACACGTAAGAAGGCGGCACTGGACGGTATCGAAGAACTGGCGATCAACATCGCCCGCTTCAAGGTACAACAGCCCATCAAGGTGTACCGGCACGACAAGGGATATCGCATCGTGTTTGGGGAGCGCCGTTATCTGGCTTCCATCCTGGCAGGTGAAAAAACGATTCCAACCTGGGTGTTGCCGGAACGGCCGAAATTCCTAAGGACTTTGCAATTCTCCGAGAACGAACATCACGACAAACTGGATGCCTGGGAGCGGCTGGAAAGCGTGAGGTCGGTGGTGGATGAATTTGAATCCTATGGCGAGGAAGATATCCGCTCCGCCACGACGCTAGCCGAACTCACCGGTCTCAAGCTATCGATGGCCAACAATTATTTCGATCTGATCCAGGGACCGGACGACGTGCGCGAAGCTTTACAATCCCGCGCGATCGCGAACATACAATTAGCGGCTGAGATTGCCCGAGAACCCGACTCGGCCAAACGACGGGCCGCATTAGATGCGGCTCGTTCGGGAGCAACATCGGACCGGATCAGGAATGTACTCAAGAGAGCCTTGTCAACACCCCGGTCCAGCATCCGCGGCCGGCCGGCGAAAAACGTGACGCTGGGTAAGACGGCCAATACCGTGATCGTGCGCCGGATCGTCGAGGCGGTTCTGGGGGATGCGTATCAAGAAACCCTTGGCGGCGAGATACGGTGGGACGACTTTAAAAGTGTCACGGATGCCTGGAAGAAATTCCTAGCCTATCTTGAGTCCGTTGAGGGATCGGCAAGTTGAAACGGGTTGCCTGTCGGATGCCATTGACCTTGAAAACCACGCTCCGCCAAGCGGTCGCCGATGATGGTTATGGAGGAAAGGGAAAAAGTCGCTGGGTGCGGGAAGCATTGACTCAACTCTTCGAACGCGATCCGGATTTGATGAATGTCGGGGTGGGAGACGACCTTGAAGTCAACGATGCCGAAGATGCGTTCTTCCTGAGCATGGAAAACGGGTTGGCTATCGATGCCGCAGTAGAGGTCATCCGTTCCCAATACCCGCGAGCCGAAGGGATCCAGTCGGCGATTGTTCGAGCGGCGGTGCGTTATCGGTTGCGCGAGAGGGTCAAAAAATAGCCACTGCTGCGGTCACCGCAGTAAATTCAATAACGCTTTCAACCTGCTGTTTTATATAAAATAAAAAGGATCGGTATTTTTATCAAAAATCCAGGTGGACAATAGTTCGGACAGTTTTCAGGTAGGGACAACCTGAATGATGCCGTAGTAACCATCCCCCGGCAGAGCCGGGGGCTTTCGTTTATGAGCCGCTCAAAGCGGCTTATCGGGGTCGCTAACGCGGCCCCTTCATGGGAACCACCTGAAGGTGGTCTATCGGCGCCAGAAACTGATCTAGTGGTCGAGAAAATCATCTCTGATCACTGCTGCACTCAGCCTGTATTTCGTTAATATTCCCTGACTTCTACGAGACTCTGCTGTTGCTGAGAGGCTCTTCCTTAGCACGGCCATTGGCAATACACCAAGAAGTGGTCCTGTGGGAATACTCCCGGAACTGTCAAACTTCTACTGTCACCCCGGCAGAGCCGGGGGTTTACCCAATGTAATTACAGAGGGTTTCATACTCAGGGCTATTTTCCCTCAAGGTCTGGCCATGAGCTAAGTACGCTAAAATTTTCTTGAGGAGATGTGCGTTGAAACACCGCCGGACGAGGCTAGCCATCGAGAAGGGGGTTGAGAGGTGGCCGAGGGTTCGAACTGCGTGCCGTTGACTCAAGGACACGGCAGTGAGGCTGGCGTTGACCTGAAAAATCAAGGCACCGGTTCGGCCGGCTTGGCAATGGATCAACCCCGCGAACTGCTTGCTGTCGCGGAACAGAAATTTGATTTGGAAGCGGGCCGTGTCGTCATGCCCATCCAAGGACACGGCCAGCTTTGTACGCGATCTCCTTGTTTCCATGCAACCCGGCGCAGCCGGTCGAGAACCCCATCTCTTTTGGCTGGTAGTCTCCGGGTATGGCTCCGGCAAGTCACACGATCATTGCCGATACCCGATCCGTTCCAGCACCCCCTCCAGAATCTCCAGGTCGGCGAAGTCGACGACCAGTTGCCCCCGGCCGTCCGCGCCGTAGCGGATCGTCACCGGCGTGCCGAGCCGTTCCGCCAGGTCGGTTTCCAGCCGGGCGAGGTCGGGGTCCTGGGCCGGCGGCGCGGGCGCAATCCCGGTGCCGGCCCAAGCAGGGCCATGGCCCTGCTTGCCCGCTTTCGCCAAGGCTTCCACCTGGCGGGTGGTCAAGTTCTCCCGCGCGATCCGCCCCGCCAAGTCGAGCTGGGCGCGTTCCGACAGGCCGACCAGGGCGCGGGCCTTGCCGGTCTCCAGCGCGCCGGTCGCGACTTGTTGTTGTAGGCTCGGCGCCAGCCGCAGCAGCCGCAATCGATGCGAGGCCTCGGTGCGCGACAGTCCCATTTCGCGCCCGACGGCCGCGATGCTCCGGCCCCGTGCCACTTCGGCCTGGATCGCGCGGGCTTCGGCGAGGGGATCGTAGAGGGTTTGGCCGGCGTCCAGTTCGACCAGTCGGCGCGCGTCGTCGTCGCTCAGGCGTTCCCGCACCTGAACGGGAACGGTCGCCAACTCCGCTCGCTGGGCCAGTAACCAGTGCTTGAGGCCGGCGAGGATTTCGTAGCGGGGTGGGATGGTACCGGGCAGCGGCCGCACCGTCACCGGCTCGACGAAGCCGACGGCGCGGGCCAGGGCGACGGCCTGTGGAGTCGGCCACGGCAAGGGGACCGCCGGGCGTAGGGCGCTGACGTGCAGGAGATCGAGGGGGACGGTCGGCATGGGTCGGAAAACCGCGTCACGTGACGCGGTTAGTGTAGAGGCCCACGCCAATTTTGGCCATCCCCGGATTTCCGGTCGCTGGCGCGGGCCGTTCGCGCTGTCCTCCCGCGATTGGCTACACTTACAAGTCGTCGCCGCGTAAGTCTTTGCCATGACCGACCCCAATCCCGTCGTCGCCGAACCGACGCCCGCGCCCGCGCGGCCACCGTCCTGCCGGCGCTGACCGAGGCGTACCCCGCCTGCTTCGACTGGGAGCAGCCCCGACCGCTCAAAATCGGCATCCACCAGGATTTGGTGGCGGCGGGCTTCGAGGAGCCGCCATCAAGCGCGCGCTGGGCCGCTACTGTAACCGGCCGCTCTATCGGCGGGCGCTCCAAGCCGGCGCGGTCCGGCTGGACTTGCAGGGCCAGGCCAGTGGCGTGGTGGCGGAGGACGAGGTTCGGACCGCGCCCCGCCGACCACGCCGGAACCCATCCTCGCCGGCAAAAGCCGCGCTTCCCGCCAACATCACCCCTGTGCCGGAGGAATACCTCGTGCCCGGTCGTCTCGAACTCACCGTGAAATTCTCGGAGCTGCCCCGTCCCCTCGCCGTCCGGGACGGCCTGAAGATCGGCATCCAGACCGGAGAAGGGCGTCGTCACCGCGATCCTGCCGGCCAAGGTCTGGCGCACGCTGGAACAGGCGGCCAAGGACTATCCGCAGTGGGTGGCCGCGCTGAGCGGGTCGCTGGAGCGGTTCGCGGACGGCGAAATCGTCCTCAAGCACCCGGCCTTGCAGGTGTTCGAGAAGAAAGCCCGGCCCGAGGTCGCGGCGGAGGGGAAGGGGCCAGAGCCGAACGGACCGGCAGTCAAAGCGCCGGACGCGAAGGCGTCGGCCCCGAAAGCGCCGGACTCGAACGGAGCGGCAGTCGAAGCGCCGGAATTGAAAGCATCGGAACCGAAAGCACCGGAAGTCAACGCATCGGCAGGGAAGAAGCCGGAAGGGAAGGCGGCGGCGGGGAAGGCCCCCGACCGGAGCACGCCGGATGGGCCACCCCCGGCGCCGCCCTATACCAAGCTGAGCCTGAAGGGGCGCGGCGCGACCCAGGGGGGCTGAGCCGGCGGAGGTGGTCGGCAGACCGGAGCGAGCCGAAATGATCGGCGCGCGGGTAGGGGCCTGGGGCGGAGTCGCGCTGGCCCTGTGGCTAATGGTCCCGCCGGCGACGGGAATGCCGCCGCGCTGCCGCGAAGTGCCGGCGGCGGACGCCCGCCTCCGGGTGGAGGTGTGGGGGCGGGAACTGGCAGGGGCGAAAGGACCGGTCACGGCCCATTCCACCCGGCGCGTCGCCTGGGTGGCGGATCGTGGCGGCACGGTGTTGGAGGCGCTGGTTCTGGTGATGCTGGACGAAGCGCGCGGCCCGAGCGGGCGCGGGACGGCGGCAACCGACCCGGTCGGGACGCCGCCCCGTCGGCCCCGCTGGGTGCTGTGCGCTGTCGAAGGGTCCGAGCGACCGCGCGGCGGGTGATGGCGTCCATTGGTCCGTGAGCGATGGAGCGGGCTCGCGCCGCCGTCGCGGAGCGCGGTCAGTGCCGGGTGGAGGACGAACCGGGCGGATTGATCGCGCCGTCCACCACGTCGATGATGGACGCCACCCGATACGCCGCGTCCAGCGCGGTGGCCTGGCCCGTCAGCAGATAATCGCACAGAGCGCGCAGCACCACGGGCAGATTGGCGAGCAGTTGCTCGGGGGTGGGATAGTCGAGGCCCTCGCGGTGGCTCCGTGCCATCGCGATCAGGGCGTTGGTGGTGGCGCTTTCGGGATCGAGGTCGTCGAGGGTGGGGCGGGGCGGACGCGCGCGAGATCGCCAGGGCCGTTAATCGGACCTGGGGCGCGGGTAGGGGCTAAACTGGGAGTAGCGCTTTTTACCAGAATGATCGCCGATGGCGCTACTCCTAGCGGCGCTGATGCTCGCGGCCCGTCTCTCTCGTCGCCCACCGGATCGAATGGCTGGGGTTCGAGCCGGTCGAGGGGCTGGCGACGGGCGGTGGCGGACGGGCCGCACGGCTTTCCCGTCCCGGCGCGGGCCGAGGCGTTGGGGCCAGGGCGACAGCGGGCAAGGGAGTAGATCATGTCGAGTAACCATCGCTCTCGTAATTTTACAGGAAGTTGGGCGCTCGAAGAGCGGACTGTCCCCCTTCCTGGAACGGCCATCGCCGGCGCGGCGGCGTTTAGCGTGGCCACATTATTAACGCTATGGGGAGTCCCAACCCTGGGATTCCTGGCCGGTTGCACCGGCGCGAAACCCCTGGAATTTCCCCCTCAAATGACCGCGCGTGAGGCGATCCCATCCGCATCAGAAGAGTCCATTGAACTCTTCGATGGGAATAAGCCGGTCATCCGCTGCGCGGATAACGCGAAGGGGACGGCCGCCGCCGCCGAGATTTGTCAATTCACCCCCAAAGGGTTGAAACTTAAAATCCCATCCGATGTGAAAGGATGGGCGAGCAGGCAGGTGATCGCGATCCTCGGCAGGCTGGGACCCGCCTTTGGGAGGGCCGCCAGAAGATGGGGGCTCGAAAATACAACCTTGGTCGTTACCTTTAATCCATCACCGGATGGCGAGCCCCCGTTGGGGACCTTGGGAATGCGCCTGATCCCGGCGGGGCTCAACCTTCAGCAACTTCCCCTGGAAGAGCGGCGGGGGAATCTGTTAACGACGAAGATTTCCGATTTTCCCGCCGGCGGCGCCTGCGTCGTTTCATTGCAAGAATTTATGAAAAAAAGCGAGGGGATATGGGAACTTGGTGACGGGACCACCGCGCCGCTCCCCAATCGGCTGGCATTCGTTTTCGGACCGGCCGTTATCACTCGCGGTGCGCCGGACATCACCAACCGCTATACACGAGCTTTGATGATAACCAACATGATCCCCGGCGGTGCGGGGGCCGTACAACCGACCGGAGAAAACATCCCCGGTGCGGTACTACTGATCACCGGCATTAAGTTGGTACGGACGGATAGACAATCCAACTCCCCACGTTGAAGTCGCCAGGCCTGAGCTGTACCTTCACCGCCGCCGCCGGGGCCGGCGGCGACATCGAAACCGCCGACGTGGATATCTTGCCGATCTTTTCCGGCAAACTAAAACGGGTGGATGTTGGGTTTTTCACCTACGCCGACGCGGAGTGAGCGCGATCAAACCATCCGTGTCAGTGCCGGGTGGAGAGCGATCCGGGCGGGTCGAGCGTCCCGTCTATCACGTCAATGGTTTAATCACAAATGACAAATTTTGCCTGATCCGCCGTAGGCGGCTGACGCTGAGTTGGTGGCGCCGGCCATTGCGGCTACGTGATCCGGCGACGGCGACGTACCTTCACGAGGTTTCCGTTCCTCGTGGAGGTCCCTATGAAGCCGTCATGGCAAGTGCGCCGATCGCTGCAGACGAGCCCGGAGGGGGCGCGGCGGTGGGATCGGGCTTACCAGCACCTGCTGCGTTGGGCGATGCTAACCGAGCAGGAGGTGACTGATGAGTCTGGCCATTTATGTCCGGGTATCGACGCAACGTCAAGCCCAAACCCAAACGATCGAGCAGCAGCTGGAGCGGTTGCAGGGCCATATCCGCCACCAGGGTTGGGAACTGGCGGTGGACCATGTGTTCCGGGACGACGGCTACAGCGGGGCGAGCCTGAACCGGCCGGGGCTGGATCGCTTGCGGGATGCGGTCCGGGCGGCGGAGGTGGATCGGGTGCTGATCACCGACCCCGACCGGCTGGCGCGCAACTACGTCCATCAGATGGTATTGTTGGAAGAACTGGAGCGGTGGGGCTGCCAGGTGCTGTTTCTGGACCGGCCGATGAGCCAGGATC
>CAVQSJ010000010.1:0-6298 GCA_963715845.1 uncultured Gammaproteobacteria bacterium
AAGCTCACCAGCCACGGATTCGAGATGGAGTAGAAGGGCCGAAAGATAACGAATTGTCCCTTTCAACTTCAGCTTCCACGTCAATACCTCAACCGCGAGTTCCAAACTGTCATGAACTGGTCCCACACTCTGCTGACCGAACGACTCGGCATCCGCTATCCGATCATTCAGGCGCCCATGGCCGGCGGACCCGTCACCCCGCAATTGGTGGCGGCGATTTCCAATGCTGGCGGTCTCGGGTCGCTGGCAAGCGGCTATCTGCAACCGGAGGAATTGCGGCTGGCCATCGCTGAAGTGCGCGCGCTCACCGATCGGCCCTTCACCGTCAGCCTGGCGGCGAACGCCCCAGCCAGGGTCGATGCCGACCGAATCGCCCACGCCCGCGAACTGCTGGCGCCGTACCGCGCCGAACTGGGGTTGCCGCCGGAAACAGCCACGCTGCCGGAACCGCCTGATTTCGTCGAGCAACTGGATGTGGTGTTGGAAGAAAAAGTGTCGGCATTGAGTTTTATTTTCGGCGTGCCGGACACCGTCTGTCTGGAATTGCTGCGGGACGCCGGGGTCGCGATCCTGGGTACCGCTACCCACCTGCTCGAGGCAATCGTACTGGAAGAAAGCGGGGTGGACTTCATCATCGCCCAAGGCGCCGAAGCCGGTGGTCATCGTGGCACCTTCATCGGTCAACCCGAACAGGGGCTGGTCGGTACCCTGACCTTGGTGCCTTTGCTGGCCAAACACGTCCGGGTCCCCATCGTCGCCGCTGGTGGCATCATGGACGGGCGCGGCATTGCCGCCGCGCGGGTGTTGGGCGCGGCCGGCGCGCAAATGGGCACCGCTTTTCTGGCCTGCCCGGAAAGTGGCGCACATCCCGCCTACAAAGCCTTGTTGAGTCAGGGCAGCGAAATCGCCACCACCCTGAGCCGGGTTTTCACCGGTCGCTACGGTCGGGTACTGCGCAACCGGCTGGTCAGCGAACTGCACGCGCACGAAGCCGATCTGCCCGGCTTTCCACTGCAACTGTTTCTGACCCAGGAACTGCGGCAAGTTGCCGCCGAACGGGGCATGACCGATTTCATGGCCTTGTGGGCCGGTCAGGGGTGCCACCTGTGCGAAGCCAGGCCCGCGGCCCAATTGATCGCAAGCTGGGCGGAGCAGGCGGCGATACTGCTGGACGGTGGAGAGGTTCGGCGGGAACCGCCAGCGGACGATAGCCTCGATCCCGCCTGCGTCATCTAGCGGGGCTGTCCCCCAGCAACTGGCGCAGCCGCGTCCAGTCAAACGCGGGACCCGGATCGGTTTTGCGGCCCGGCGCGATGTCGGAATGGCCGACCAGCCGGTCGGGTTGAATCGCGGGATAGGCGGTCCGCAGGGCGGCGACGACCGCCGCCAGCCGTGAATACTGGCGGTCGTCGTAGGGCAGATGGTCGGCGCCTTCCAGTTCGATCCCGACGCTGAAATCGTTGCAACGGTGGCGGCCGGCGTAAACCGACGCGCCAGCGTGCCAGGCCCGCCGGTGAAACGGCACGTACTGCACCAGCCCGCCATTCCGGCGGATCAGCAAATGCGCCGACACCCGCAACCCGGCAATGGTCTGGAAATAAGGGTGCGCGGCCGGCGTCAACGTGTTGGTAAACAGCGCGTCGATCCACGGTCCGCCGAATTCGCCGGGCGGCAGGCTGATGCCGTGGACGACGATCAGGTCCACCGGCAAATCCGCTGGCCGGTCATCGCAGTTGGGCGAGGGCCGATACCACGCCGCGTCGAGCAGCCCCGTCGCCGGTTCGACCCGCATCGCCTACAGCACGATGTGCGCGAAGTCGTAGCTCATATCGGTATGCGGGCGCTGCAGAAGAAAACCCTGCACGTAATCGATACCGCACGACCACAGCAGCGGCAGGGTCGCGGCGTCCTCGATGCCGGTGAGGATGGTGGTCACGCCCAGGGTGGCCAAGCCGCGGGCCAATTGGCCGAGTTCCTGCTGGCGGATCTTATCGTTGAGCAGGTCCTGGGCGAGTCGGGTGTCCAGCTTGACATAATCGACTTGTAGAAGTTGAATAAGTGCCTGCGCCCGTTCGTGGCCGCTGAAATGATCCAGGGAGAGCCCGCAACCCAGTTCCTTTAGCCGCCGCAGGAACGGCAGCAGGGTCTGTTTGTTCACTTCGGCGGTGGTTTCCGCGATTTCGAATACCAGATTGGCGGCTGGCACCTCGGTTTTGTGCAGGCCGCTCTTCAGCCAGTTAAATAACTCATCGTCCCGCAGAATCGTGGGGGAGATATTGATGAACAGGATCGCCGACTGACCGCGCGCGCGCCGCTCGCGCAGCATCCGAATGGAGTGCGCGATGACCCAGCGGTCGAGCACCATGCCGATCCGATGGCGCTTGACCAGGCTGAACACGGTCTCCGGCAGCAGTTCCCAGCCTTCGTGATTACGCATCCGCAACAGGACTTCGTAGCGCTCGGTGGTATCGCCGCGCAGGCTGACGATCGGCTGGAACAGTAGGTTCAAGCGCTGCTGTTGCACCGCCTCGCGAATTTCCTCCAGCAGCTTCCGCTGCCGCGGATTGTCCGCATCCTGTTCGGCGCCCTGGCTGTGCTGAACATGAATTCGGATGTCCTTGCTGTCCCGCGCCATGCCGCAGGCCAGATCGGCTTGCTGGATCAGCAGGGCGGCTTCCTGCAGGGCGGGGCTGGCGATGCTGATGCTGATGCCAATGCTGGTGCGCAGTTGGATGTCGCCGCCGTTCAGCCGGTAGGGGTCGGTTTCCAGGCTCGCTTGCACGGCACGCGCCGTGGCGAGCAACGCTTCCTGACTGCTGAAACCCAGCAGGATCGTGAAAACGGCGTCCCCGAACCGGGCGGCGATCGGATCGGCTCCCAGGGTGGCTTGCAGGCGCTTGGCGGCCTGTTCGACGATTTCGTCGGCCGCCGCCACATCGAGGCTTTCGAAAATGCGCAGGTTATCCAGCGTGATCAGCATGACGGCCACGGCTTGGGCGTTGGCCGCGGTGGCGACCAGCGCCCGTTCCAGGTGGGCGAGGAAGTACGGCCGGTTGTACAGGCCGCTCACCGTATCCCGATTGCTGAGCTGGCTGAGCTTGCGGTACAAGCCGTGTCCCTGGCGCAACCGTTTGGCGACGGCCGCGAACAACAGTTCCGGATTCAGGGGCTTGCCCAGCAGCGCCTCCCCGCTCAGACCCGCGACGGACAACCGCCGGCCGATGTCGGTTTGCTCCGACAGCAGAATCAGGGGCATTTCCCGGAACAGCTCGTGCTGCTGGATGGCCTGGGCCAGCACCAGCCCGTCGGTTTCCTTCAGGTCCAGACTCATGATCAACAGGCTGGGCTGGAAGTTGCGGAGCGCCTGCAGGATCTGGAGAGGCTGGGCGAGTACTTGCGTCGCCATCCCCCGGCTATCCAGCCAGCGAGCGATTTCGCGGGCAGCGGGCAGAGAGTCGTCGACGATCAGGATGTGGTGATCGCGCTTTTTCAACACCCGTTCGTCCAGCGCTTCCAACAGCAGCGGAATATCCACCGGCTTGATGAAATAGCCGGCCCCACCGGCTTCGACCGCATCGAGCCGGGCGGTGATGTCGCCGCGGTCGGCCAGGAACAGGAGCGGTATGTCCGGGGCCAGCAACTGCCGCAGGGCGGCGATCTGTTGTGGATCTGTCTGTTTGTCGGCGGCGTAATCCAGGTCGATGATGAGGGCAGCGGGTTGCTGGGACTCGGCCAACAGCTTGCGGACTTCGTTCAAGCCGGCGCAAAGCCGAGCCTGAAAGCCACCCCGTTGTTCGAGCTTGCGCGCCAGTTCGCGCATGGATTCCGGCGCCACCAGCCACAGTGGCAGATCCGTGGCTGTTTGCCCGTCGGTTGCCAAAGGCGACCATTCGCCCTTCTCCCATTTGGAAAACAAGGGGGTGGTGAGTGTTTCGCCCGGTCGATGAGAGCCCGTTTCGGCGGTGGGGGTCGGACCGCCTTCGAGTGTCGGTGTCGCCCGGCAGAGCGCGTCCACGATGGCGATCAGGCGCTCCCGTTGCGCGCCCTTGGGCAATTCGCCCTTATCCAGGCACTCGCTGACCTGCTGATCGAGCCGTTCGGCCAGTACTACGATTTTTTGACACTCGGGCCGTGGGCGGGCCAGGTTCAAGATGTCTTGAGTCGCGCGCTGCAACAGTACGAAGAATTCCCGACTCCATTTGATGTAAACCAGTTTTTCGGCCAAATCCTCGATGCGTTGGAGTTTGCCGGTGAGGGGTTCTACGCGGGCGGGTTTCGGTTCCATGGCAATAATCTTCTCGCGGTGCTGACAAATCACTGCAGACAGTTAGCCATAAGCATGGGATGCAAGCAAATAGTAGTACGGCTGACACGACAAGGGGGCGAAAGCACGAGAGTACCGTCTCTCGCGCCGCCCCCAATGGTTTGGTGGCCCTGTCTTGAGTTGCCGAAGGTACGACGGAGCCGCTGTCGGCAAAAACGAAGTTGGCTACAGGGTCACTGGGCGTCGGAATGGTAGGAATAACCCGCTCGACCTCGTTCTTGGAACCCATGATCACCGGGCAACGCTGGTGCAGGTTGGTCGGTTGCAGTTCCATGATCCGCTGAGTGCCGGTGGTAGCCAGTCCACCGGCCTGTTCGACGATGAAGCCGATCGGATTGGCTTCATACATCAAGCGTAGTTTGCCTTCCTGGTTTTTTGAACGGAGCTTGCGGTCGGCCGGATACAGGAATACGCCGCCCTGGCACAGCACCCGATGGACGTCGGCGATCATCGCTCCGGCCCAGCGCATGTTGAAGTCCTTGCGCCGCGGGCCTTCCTTGCCGGCCAGGCATTCGTCGATGTAGCGGCGCACCGGCGGATCCCAGAAGCGCATGTAGGCGGAGTTGATGGAGAACTCCTGGGTTTCTTCGGGGATCTTCATGTTGGGATCGGTCAGGATGTACTCGCCGATGCGCTGGTCCAGGGTGAAGCCGTTGACGCCGTGGCCGGTGGTCAACACCATCGTCAAGACGGCCCATACAGGGCGTAACCGGCGCAAACCTGCCGGTCGCCCGGTCGCATGAAGTGGTCCTCGGTTGGCTCGCCCTCAGCGTCCTTGGGACGGCGCGGGATCGAGAAGATCGTGCCAACCACGCCGTTACGTCGGTGTTGGAGGAACCATCCAGCGGTGCGAAGACCAGCAGATATTGCCACGCGGATATTGCGCGGGCAGGTCGTAAACATAGCTCATCTCCTCGGAGGACATGGCGGGGACGTGGCCAGCCCATTCGTTACGCTTGATGAACAGGTTGTTGGAGATGACATCCAGTTTTTTCTGGGTCTCGCCCTGGATGTTCTCGGTGTCGGCGGTACCCAGCACGCCCACCAGGCTGCCATAGCGCACGGCGCTGGAGATGGCCTTGCAGGCGATCACGACGTCGTTAATCAAGGCGGTGAAACACCTGAAGCGCTCTTGATTTGCCGTTGTTATTCGATGATGAATTCAGTAATAGTGGTACCGATAGGCATTTAAAAAAAAAATGAGTTGTACGAACCAATACGGTGCGACGGCATGGAGTCGTGCCGGTCGAGCCAGGGTCAAAAAATATTTAGCTCAAAAATTCATAGTAGAAAAGATTTTTTTGTCGCGATGCAACATTTTTTGCTATACTTGGTCTATTTCCAATACCTGATCAGGAGAATGTCATGAACGAGATGCCTGCTGTGATTTTTGAGCCGATCAAACCCTGGGTCACATCGTTGACGAGGGCCAATCAGATGATAGTCGGGCAGTTGGAGAAATGGGTCGCGCTCCGTTTGGATAGTCTGAGGGCTTACGTGGATTTGGGTCTGGCGCAAGCCAAGGTCGCGCTCAAGGTGACCGATCCACATAGTTTGCACGAATTCACCGATAGCCAATTCGCTGTCCTGAGCTTCGTGGGCCATCGGATGGTGGACGATAGCCGAGGGCTGGCTGAATGGGGGGCCGATTGCTACGGCCAGGTCAACCGCCTGGCCAGGGAAAACATGCTGCGCGTGCTGTTCAAATATTAACCAGCCGTACCAGGAACCAGGAGCGGTCTGTTACGCACCTGTTAAATGCAATGTCTTTGTGTGAACGGGCTCGAGCGGTCATGTCTCCTCACCCCTTGGGTGAGGGTGAGAGGTCAACGGTTTCTCTCCGCTCTCGTGGGTTGAGAGAAAACGGACTGACCCGTCGATGCTGGGTATCCTTGGCGGCATGGCACATCGCACTGGTTTTGGCGGGTTTGCTGGGGGTGGCGACGCCGGGCCAGGCGGATTATTTGGTCGTCA
>CAVQSJ010000011.1:0-86884 GCA_963715845.1 uncultured Gammaproteobacteria bacterium
CGACATCAAACCAAGCCTCCTCTGTTCATCGTATCCAAGGGCCACGATCGTTAGATCTCTTTCAACCGGAAAAGTCAAACAGCCTAGTGTTTCGCCTGTGCGGCGTTTGGGCCCAGCGTCACCACATGATCGCAACGGCCGATCACCACCTGCCGCCCCGTGGCAATCAGAACCGTCCAGGGGCGACTCGGGCCGAGGATCCTTGCTACAGGGCATGCTGCATGTCGTCCGACAGGGCATCCAGGGTCCCGTCGATCAGCAACAAGCGGGGGCGGCCGACGATGGCTCGGGCCAACATCAACCGCAGTGCCTGCGTGCTCGAGAGCGGGGCGCCGTTGGTCTGCAGCATCGTGTTCAGGCCGTCCGGCAGTTGCAAGACCTCGTCCACCAGTCCCACGGCGGCCAGTGCCTCGCGCACGTCCTGGGCGCTGATGTGCGGGCGATTCAAATGCACGTTCTCGTCGATCGTGCCGTGGAAGATTTCGATGGAGCGAGAGACGGCCAAGTGCTCGCGCAATGAATCGGCTCGCAGTTCCCGCAGATCGATGCCGTCTAGCTCCAGATGGCCAGACACCGGCTGCCGCACGCCGCTCAGCAAATCGATCAGCGTGCTCTTGCCGGAACCGGACGGTCCGATCAGGGCGACATATTCGCCCGGCTTGATCTCCAAGCTCACGCCGTGCAGCACTTCGTGTCCGTGGTTCTCCACAGCGTCATAGCTGTAGGAGACTCCGCGCACCGCGACTTGCGCCGGAACGCCGGCCTTCAAGTGGAACTGCTTGTCATGCCGTTCCGTGGGCAGGTCGAACAGATGTCCAAGCTTGTCCATCGACGCCAACAGATCGTAGAAGCTCTCCAAGTGCTTGCCCATCTTGGCGAACGAGCCCACGATCACCGTGACGATCAATTCGGCTGCAACCAACTGCCCCAACGTCAGCTGGCCTTGAATCACAAGCCAGCCGCCCAATCCCAACAGCGCCGTGGCGACCGTGGCCTGCAGGCCCAAGGCAAACAGCAATTGGCGGAGCACGATCCGATAATGCTTCTTGCGGGCGTCCAGATAGTCGACCGTCAACCGGTCTGAGCGATCCACCGCGAATGAATGGCCGGAATGCAGCTTGAACGCCGTGGGATGACGAACCAACTCCTCCAACCAGGCTCCCACCGCATACTTCGCGATCGACTCCTTGACGGCCGTCTTCACCGCCCCGCGGCCGAGGCCGAAGGTGATGAACGCGATCAGCAGCAGCAGCACAAGATCGAAACCCAGCAGGAACGGATGGTAGAAGGCCAGCACCGCCATGCCCACAAAGGTCTGCAGGATGATCGAGACCGCGTCCAGCAACAGCGAGCTGGCGGCCTTTTGGACGGTCACGATTTCGAAGAAACGATTGACCAATTCGGGGGCATGCACATTATCGAAAGCCGTGCCGCGAACGCGTGGCAAGCGATACGCCAGATCCGCTACCAGACGCACGAACAAACGCCGCTGCAAAATCTCCACCACGTAGGACAACAGCCCCCGCAGGGCCGCGGCAAACGCGAGGAACGTGAACAGCATGATGGCCAGCACGACAATCGGCTGCAGATATCTGCCGAACGCAACCGTGTTGACTAACGCTTCGACGGCGATTGGCGTGGCCAGCAGCAGCACTCCGTCGATGATCGAGAACACCACGATCACCCACAGGTCTTTTTTTCGGGCCAGATGAAGGCCGCGAGCCGGCTCAGCGGCGAGACGGAATGCGAATCGCCATGGCCGTGCCCCGGGTCGGAGGCGGCTTGGCAAGCCAGCGCGGGTTGCCCCACGACCCACAGTCGCCGACCGTCGGACGCCCGCTCGCCCAACAGCTGTGGCAAGCTCCGCAGGGAAACCCAGTGATCAGACGCCGCGGATTCCAAGTTCTTCAGACGCGCCCGCCGCCCGCGGACTTCGCAGACCAAGACCCACCGCAGAACGCCATTCTCCTGCTCGATGCCGGTGGCAATCGGCATGCCTTGCCGGACAAAGCCCAAAGCCTCCTGCAGCGTACACTCCAACAGATTGCACTCGCAGATCGATGCTTTCACCGACTTCGACCAGCCGCCGAGCCCAGGTGGCCGCGTCGTCGCCGGGAATCGCCCGTTCGGCTTCGCCCAGTCCGCGCGCGCCAAAGTGCGATCGAACCGCAGCTGGGCCGCCGCCGCGAACTCTTCCAAGATTTTCAGAGCATCCTCGGCTTGTTTTCGCCGATTCGGCTCGTCGAGTATCGGATCTGCCATAGCGGATATCCAGCTACGGATTTCTCAGTTTTGTCGTATCAGCCTTCCGCGCATTGACTTGGCGGCCAGGCAAGCAACGAACCGCCAAGACTCTCAAGTCCAGCGATAGTATAGGGTACGGAAAAAGCCCCGCAAAACCGGAATGGCCGGCATGAACCCCGTTCTGAAAACAGGATCCCCTCCAATCCGTTCGATCGGTGCGTGCTCCATTTTCGGAGCTTCCGGGTACGGCGAAGCGAGACATCAAGAACTCCAAAAACTCCAAGTTTCGCGGGCTCGGGGCAAATCGTTTTCCTGATCGGCGACGCGGCGGACCTTCGCACCCCTGGGGGACGGATCATGCCGGAGCCTTGTAAGTCAGCAGTTGTCGCGCCTCCAACGCTCGGGCGGTCGCCGCCTCAGTCGAGTTCGCCAGGGCTGTCAAGTGACCCATCTTGCGGCCCGGCCGCGGCTCGCGTTTGCCGTACAGGTGCAGTTTGACGTCAGGCAGGGCGCACGCCTTCAACCACTGCGGTTCCCCATCGGACCAGAGGTCGCCCAGGAGGTTGACCATCGCGGCGGGCCGTAACTGCTCCGTCGAGGCCAGTGGCAAGCCGCAGACGGCCCGGACCTGTTGCTCGAACTGGCAAGCCACGTGGGCATCAATGGTCAGATGCCCGGAGTTGTGCGGGCGCGGGGCCAATTCGTTGATCAACAAGCCGCCATCCTTGGTCACGAAGAACTCCACGCACAGCACGCCCACGACCTCCAGCTGCGTCATGACGGCCCGCGCAATTTCAACCGCGGCCGAGGCCACTGGCGACGAGACGTCGGCCGGCGACAGCGAGACGTCCAGAATGTGATGGCGATGGATGTTGGTGATCGGGTCGAAGCAGGCCAGTTCGCCACGCAGGCCGCGTACCGCCACGACGGAAAGTTCGGAAGCAAAGTCGATCCAACGTTCCAGGACGGCCTCCCCGCCTCCTAGCGACTGCCACGCCTGGTTCGCCTGCGGGTGCGACTCAACGCGGACCTGCCCCTTGCCGTCGTAACCCCAAGAGGCCGTTTTCAGAACGGCCGGCAAGCCCACCGTGGCCAGGGCTTGGTCGAGATCGGTCAGGGATCTCACCGCCGCAAAAGGCGTCACCGGCAGGCCGGCGTTTCGCAGGAAAGTCTTTTCGCGGAGGCGGTTCTGGGTCGTATGCAGCACCTGTCCGGCGGGCCGGACGGGTGCGTAGCGGGACGCGACCTCGGCCGTGGCCACGGGCACGTTCTCGAACTCGAAGGTCATCACGTCTACGCCCCGGGCGAACTCGGCCACGGTATCGAGATCCGCATAGTCGGCTTGGATCTCGACATCGGCGACCTGCCCGGTCGGGGTATCGTCGTCCGGCGACAAGACCCGGACTCGGTAGCCCATCCGGCGCGCGGCAATCGTGAACATGCGGCCCAATTGGCCGCTGCCCAAGACGCCGATCACGGAACCGGGAAGAATGACTCGACTCATAACTCGCACTCGCGGAGAACCTGGTTGCGTTGTTGATCGTGGTACGTTCGCAGTTGTTCCCGCAGTTGCGGTTGTTCGTTGGCCAGAATGCGCAAGGCAAGCAACGCGGCGTTCTTGGCGCCGGCGTCGCCGATGGCCAGCGTCCCGACGGGGATGCCGCCCGGCATCTGGACGATCGACAACAACGAGTCCAGCCCCTGCAGCGCCCGGCTCTGCACCGGCACTCCCAGGACCGGCAACAGGGTTTGGGCGGCAATCATGCCGGGCAGGTGCGCCGCACCGCCCGCTCCGGCAATGATCACGCGCAGTCCGCGTTCTTCGGCCGTGCGGGCGTACTCGCACATCCATTCCGGCGTGCGATGCGCGAGACGACGCGGCACTCGTGCGGGATCTGGAACTGCTCGAGCACGTCTGCCGCATGACGCAGGGTGTCCCAGTCCGACTTGCTGCCCATGATGACTCCGACCAGCGGCGCGGGGGTTTCTGAAGTCCCCGCGCCGGGTCGAGTTGATGCTGTCCGTCGTGACCAACTATCGAGGGGCAACGAATTTCCTATATCGAAACGATGGGGGCAAGCTGATACCGGTCAGAGCAGGCAGTCTCCCCGCCCGACAGTCCACGTATGCAGCCGCTTGGGCTGACTTCAACAATGATGGCCTGTTCGATCTTTTCACAGGAGGTGAAAACGGCACCAACATGTTGCACTTTAACCGGGGCAACTGGGTGTTTGAGGATGTAAGTGTGGCCAGCGGAGTGGCGATGGGTGGGGACTGTTTACAACGTCGCGGCGCTCCTGGTGATTTTGACAACGACGGTGACCTCGATCTTTTCGTTCCAGTCTATGACGGGCCAGATGTTCTTTTGTGAACCGGGGCGATGGCACTTTCGACCGGGTGGACGTGGGCTCACCCCTAACCGAGGGTTCCAGGAACAGCGCCTTGTGGGTCGATTACAACAATGACGGATTCCTGGACCTTTTCCTAACCTGCGGTGACGGGGAATTCATCCCCAATCTCCTATACCGGAACAATTTGCCGCAGTGCGGGAACAGCAACCACTGGCTGAAGGTCAAACTTAACGGCGTGGCTTCCAACAAGTCGGCCATCGGTGCCCTGGTGAGTGTCTCCGCAAAAATCGGCGGGCAGACGGTACGACAGGTGAGGCAGATCTCAGCGGCTGGCATATCCAGCGTAGCACAAGGCCTGCTGGCCCACTTCGGGCTCGGCGACGCCGCGAAGGTGGACCTGCTGCGCATCGAATGGCCGTCGGGCATCGTCCAGGAGCTGACGAACGTGCGCCCAACCAGATCCTGACCGTCACCGAGCACCAGGCGGGGGCGACGAATGCCCCGAGTCCTGGCGGCGTCGAAGCCGGCCGCGGCGCGGTCCAGTTGACCGCCACCGGCCAGACGAATCTCCGCTACGTCTTCGAAGGCTCCCACGGACCTGGCGCAGTGGACGAAGATCGCGGTGCGCACGAACCTGACCGGCACGGTGGAGTTCACGCCCGCGACCTCGTCGGTCCCAGCGATTCTATCGCGTGCTGGTGCCGTGAGACGGATGTAGGATTCTGGATACGGGACGCAGGGCGGCCGGATGCCCGGCGACCGTGGTGGGCGCCGCCGGGTTTCGGAGGGAAAGCCCGTTCGGTGGCACCGCTGGCCCGGCGTCACTCAGCAAGGGTATTCACCACCCATGCGAGCGGAGCGAGCCCAGGCCGAAGTCCCATCGGGACGAGTACGACAATAGCCCCGGGCAAGCGCATCGCCGCCCTGGGCTACTATCTCGCTGCCCCTTCGGGGCACAGGGCGGGCGAATAGGGGTTGTTAATGAGATCGCTCAACTTTCAACCGAGCTTTCTCACCCCATCCGGAGAGGTTGGCAGGGTCAACGGCCTGGACGACATTCGCAATGTCCCCCATTTCGCTCAGCGGTCAGTGCCCCAAAGCAATGCGGAGCAAGACTGGAGTTCAGCCCTCAGAATCTGTGTCCATCTGAGGATTCCGTTGCTTACCGTGTCGGAGAAAACCCGCCCGCAAGTGACGCTTTGCGTGGATGGCTGCATTTCAGGTCGTGCGGTGAAGTGATGTCCCATATTTGGACACACCACTGGAGCCTCAGTCGTATAAGCAAAACCGATCATTGGAGACGGGGAGACACATCCACCGATAAGGGCCTGGCACCGGCATGGAAATCGCTTCAAATAGTGCTTTTGTTGGGATCTGACGGCATGAATTGACGACGAATCACATGAACAAGCGCTTTCAATTGAAGGTTATTCTGGCGAGTTTGGCCAACCTGCTCGTCCTGAGCTACGGCGTGTACCTCGCAGGATATCACTTCCTCTTCTTCGTCTTCTTCTTCATCCCGGTCTCGTTGTGCGGCTGGTATCTGGGGCGGGTATCGGTGGTCTGCATGGCGATTCTGACCGGGGTGGCCTGGTGCGTCGTGGATATCCTCTCCAACCATCAATATCCGGTAGAGGTCTTTCGTTATGCCAACAGCCTGATCTGTTTCCTGGCCTTTGCGAGCATCGGTCTGCTGGTGCAGAACCTGCGGCACAGCCTGCACAAGCAACTGGAGGTGCGGCAGGAACTGGAGAAAGCGCTCGATGAGATCAGGCGCTCGACGGAAGAGACGCGCCGGCTGCAAGGCCAGTTGCAGGTCGTGTGTGCCTGGACAAAGCGCATCAACCTCGAGGGCCGCTGGGTTGCGCTTGACGAGTTCCTCACCAACAAGCTCAACACGCAAATCACCTATGGCGTATCCCCGGAAGCCATGCAGGAGGTGCTGCATACCGTGGAGAAGGCGGAAGCTCCGGCGGCTGGTTAAGGTCCCGGCTGCGGCACCTTGTTTGGCAGCAGGCTGTTTTTTGCTGTTTTTGGCTTGCGCCGGCTTCGGTTTTGCCGTTAGTCATGGCGCACATATATGGCAAAAGCATTAACCAAATCACAAATCGTCGCATCCGTTGCGGAAACCGTCGGGCTAACAAAGAAGCAGGCCGTTGCTGTTCTCGAGGCCATCGTGGCGCTCGCTTACAAGAACGCCAAGAACAGCTTCACGCTGCCGGGACTGGGCAAGCTGGTGCTGGTGAATCGGAAAGCCCGCATGGGCCGTAATCCGGCCACGGGCGAGACCATCAAGATTGCTGCCAAGCGCGTGGTGAAATTCCGCGTGGCCAAGGCCGCCAAGGACGCAATCCTGGGCGCCAAGAAGTAAGGCGGATCAATTCATTGTTGTTGTGAAGGCGGAGGAATTTCCTCCGCCTTTCTCGTTTGAATCCGGGGTTTCGCATGAAGACCTTTCCGCTCTATCGCAATGGGGCGTTCGTGCAGAGCGAGCCGGCGTGGGACGTGGTCAACCCGGCCACTGGAGAACCCTTCGCCAGGATTTCCACTATCGACCGCGCCGGGCTGGCCCAGGCCATCGCGGATGCGCACGCGGCGTTCCCGAGCTGGCGCGCGCTTACCGCCAAGGCGCGCGGCGAGTATCTGCGGCGAATGGCCGCCGAACTCGACCGGCGGCGGGAAGAGGTCGCCCGCCTGATCAGCAGCGAGAACGGCAAGCCGCTGGCCCAGAGCCTGGCCGAGGTGGCCATGTCCGTGGACCATCTCCAGTGGTTCGCCGAGGAAGGCCGCCGCGCCTATGGGCGCATCATTCCGCCGCAGGCCGAGGGCAAACGGAATCTGGTGGTGAAAACGCCTATCGGGGTGGTGGGGGCCATCAGCCCTTGGAACTTCCCGCTGATGCTGGCGCGTGCGCAAGGTGGCGCCGGCCCTGGCCGCCGGCTGCCCGGTGGTGCTCAAACCGGCGCGGCAGACGCCGCTGAGCTGCATCGCCTTCGCCGAGTGCGCGCAGGCGGCGCAGTTGCCCAAAGGAGTTCTGCAGGTGGTCTGCGGGCCGTCCGATCAGTTCGGCGAGGAATTCCTCAGCAACCCGCTCTGCCGGAAGGTGACCTTCACCGGCTCGACGGAAGTCGGCGCGGTGCTGATCCGCAACGCGGCCCGCACAGTCAAGCCGCTCTCACTCGAATTGGGCGGCAACGCGCCCCTGCTGGTATTCGACGATGCCGACCTTGACGTGGCAGTGGAGGGGGCACTGCTGGCCAAGATGCGCAACACCGGCCAGTCGTGCATCGCCGCCAACCGCCTCTTCGTGCAGCGGCCGCATCTGCGAGCGCTTCCTCGACGCCTTCGTCGCCAGGGTGAAATCGCTGAAGGTGGGGGAGTTTTCCGAACCGGGCGTCGAGATCGGCCCGCTGATTGACGAAGCCGCCGTCCGCCACGCGCTGGGCCTGGTTGAGGATGCGGTGAGCCGCGGAGCGCGGGTGCTTTGCGGGGGCCGTCGCCTGGAACGTAAAGGCTTCTTCTTCGAGCCGACCGTGCTGGCCGAGGTGCCGGCGACGCGTTGTGCCGGCGCGAGGAAGTATTCGCCCCGATTGCGCCGGTGAGCGCGTTCGACACGGAGGAGGAAGCCATCCGGCTGGCCAACGACACCGCTCATGGTCTGAGCGCCTACGCCTTCACGCGCGACCTGGGCCGCATGTTCCGGCTGGCGGAACACCTGGAGGCGGGGATGATCGGCATCAACGACGGGCTGCCCACGACCAGCAACGCGCCCTTCGGCGGCGTCAAACAGAGCGGCTGGGGGCGCGAGCTGGGCAGCGAAGGCCTCGACGCCTTCCTGGAAACCAAACACATTTCAATCCGCGTGTGATGTGTCGATTATCCCGCGCCGGACTGCGAACGAGAACAATTGGCTGGATGGCGGCGCGCTGACCACTGCGGAAAGAGCCTTTATCGAGCAGCGTTTCCGCGACCTGGAGACCGCCCAATGCGCGTGCGCCGACACGTCAGAGACCGCGCGGCTTGCCCGGCGTGGACCCACCGCCCAGCGCCGGATTCAGCCACGGCGTCCAGTGCCAGTACCACTTGGATGGCTTCAAGCCCTCAGCATGTCCATCAAGGAAGGCCACCGCGCTCCTGCCCCCATGCCGGATGCTCGGCCCGCCCCAGTTCGGCGAATCTGGCGGGGTCACCATGGAGCCGCCGAATCCGCCGGTATCATCCAGGCACCAGACCTCGTTCTTCTCAGGCGAACTGGCCGTCACACATTTGTTCGGATCGGTCGTATCGGTGGGAGCAGTCCCGGAATCGCACAGGTAAACCGTGACGGCAGGGCGCGCCGCCCTGGTATCGGTGATGGGAGGCACATGCCATCCGCCAGCGGCGAATTCACCACCCCCGATCTGGAAGTTAGCCGCGTAGCCGGAAACCATCTTGTTCGGGTCATAGATGTAGGTGGCATCGATGTTAGGGTTCCGTTTCTTCACCGGGCACACGAAAGCGTTCGTGTTGGGCACATAGGGCCGGATGAATTCGTACCAGCCGGTCCCCACGCCGCCTCCGCTCGAGACATCCAGGAATGTCAGCGGCCATTTCTGCTGGTTGTCACCCACGTACATGGTGGCGCCCAGGGACATCTGGTGGACATTGCTGAGGCACTGGGCCGCGCGGGCCTTGTCCTTGGCCTTCGCCAAGGCCGGCAGCAGCATCGCCGCAAGGATTGCGATAATCGCGATGACCACTAACAACTCGATGAGGGTAAAACCTTTTGCGCGGCTCGCGCCGCAGGCCGACTGACTATTCAGTTTCATAATTCCTTCCGTTCCAGTTCATTTGCCGGTTATGCTGAAATCTTCGCCCGTCTCGTCTCCGCTCGCTGGGCTGATCCACCACCAGAACGCAGGCTGCGGGCTACGCGCTCCAACATCGGTAGATCCGCCGCGCAACTGCAGGTTCTGGATGCGGGCAAGGTCGAGCACATTCCGAGTGTGCCACGATTAGCCGCCGGTTGCAACGTCATCATACCTTGGCCCTCATCCCAGCAGCGAGCCGAACACTACCGAAGCAATTACAGAAATGAGGTCAATACAACCCGATAAATACTCCGGGGTTGAGAAGACGCGCCGTTATCCATGATTTGAATAGTGGTTCCGGTGCCAACGATGTTGTCCATGATCACTGTCGGCCAACTCCCGCCCTTAACATCGGTTGTGCTTTCAACGCGGTATCGTCCCCCAGCAATACTTGGAAATGAAATCGTGACGATGTTGTTGGAGGAAGTCGCCACCCCGCGCAGCACTCATCAGATAACATCCTCGGTAGGGGGTAATCCCCGCCAATCTTAAGGTTTAGGCACAACCACAAAAAAACCGTCATAATAAGGGGGGATAAATAAAGTGACCGATCGCCACGCGGACGAGCCGGACCCAGGCGGCAACTTTACCACCTCAGCCCCCGAACGGCAGCAGGTTGGCCGCCACGGTCGCGATGACGATTGGCACACAACGAGAAACCATACCAGCAAGAACGAGGATAACCGGTATGTCCAAAAAGACCGTGGCGGATGATATGAAGACGGCGATTGTCGAACCAGCGCCGAATTCGGTCAAGGTTCCGGCGGATGACAGGAAACAGGCGGTGATCGAACCCGCCCGGTCGCCAGGGCTGGAGGCGACTCCAGCGCCGGAGGCGACGAAAGTTGCGGCGGACGGTCGAAAACGGGTGATCGTCGAGGGCGTTACCCCGGAACTCGACGGCGGCCGGTTTCCCATCAAGCGAACCGTGGGCGATACCGTGGTGGTCGAGGCGGACGTGTTCACCGACGGCCATGATTCACTGTCGTGTCTTCTGCAATACCGCAAGGCTGGCGATGCTGATTGGCAGGAAGCGCCGATGCGGTTTCTGGTCAACGACCGCTGGCGCGGCGAATTCAAGGTGCTGGAAGTGGGCCGCTACGAATACACCGTCCTCGCCTGGGTGGACGCGTTCAAATCCTGGCGCCACGATCTGAGTCGCTGGGTACAGGCCGAGGATATCGCCATCGCCCTGCGGGTGGGCGAGCAACTGGTCGAGAAGGCCAGCCAGCGCGCCGCCGGCGAGGATGCCCAGTGGTTGGCCAGGCGCGCCAAGGCGCTGGTTGGCGACCAGGATTTGGATTACCGCCGCCAACTGGGACTGGACGAGGAATTGGCCCGGCTCATGAGCCGTTACGCCGACCGCCGGTTGGCGCTGGGCTACGGCAAGGAACTGGGCGTCGTGGTGGACGACGAGCGCGCCCGCTTCAGCACCTGGTACGAACTGTTCCCGCGCTCGTGCAGCCCCGCGCCCGGCAAGCACGGCACTTTCAAGGACTGCGAAGCCTGGCTCCCCCGTCTGGCCGCCATGGGCTTCGACGTGTTGTATTTCCCGCCGATCCATCCCATCGGTCGCGTCAACCGCAAGGGCAAGAACAACACGCTTACGCCCGGTCCCGACGACGTCGGCAGCCCATGGGCCATCGGCGCGGCGGAAGGTGGCCACAAGGATATCCTGCCGGAACTGGGCACGCTGGAGGATTTTCGCCGGCTGGTGCAAAAAGCCCGCGAGCACGGCATCGACATCGCCCTGGACATCGCCCTGCAGTGCGCGCCGGATCATCCCTACGTCAAGCAGCATCCCGACTGGTTCCGCTGGCGGCCGGACGGCACGGTGCAGTACGCCGAGAATCCACCCAAGAAATACCAGGACATCTATCCGTTCAATTTCGAGACCAGCGACTGGCGGGCGCTGTGGGACGAAATCAAGAGCATCTTCGAGTTCTGGATCGCCCAGGGCGTGCGCATCTTCCGGGTGGACAACCCCCACACCAAGCCCTTCGCGATGTGGGAATGGCTGATCGGCGACATCAAGCAGACCACCCCGAACGCGATTGTCCTGGCGGAAGCCTTCACCCGGCCCAAGGTAATGCACCGGCTGGCCAAGCTCGGCTACAACCAGTCGTATACCTACTACGCCTGGCGCAACACCAAGTGGGAACTGGCCGAATACCTGACCGAACTGACCCAGGGTCCGGGCCGCGAGTATTTCCGGCCCAATTTCTGGCCGAATACCCCGGACATTCTGACCGAGGCCCTGCAATTTGGCGGCCGGCCGATGTTCATGTCCCGCCTGGTGCTGGCGGCGACCATGACCGCCAACTACGGTATTTATGGGCCGGCGTACGAAATGATGGAGCACGTCGCGGTCAAGCACGGTAGCGAGGAATACCTCGATTCCGAGAAATACCAGTTGCGCTATCGCGGTTTTCCCGAGTTGGACGGACCGAACAGCCTGCGCGACTTCATCACCCTGCTGAACCGCATTCGCAAGCGCAATCCCGCCTTGCAAGCCGACTGGAGCCTGCGCTTCCATAAAATCGACAACGAACAGATCATCTGCTACAGCAAGACGACCGACAACCACTCCAATGTCATTCTGGCGGTGGTGAACCTGGACCCCAACTATACCCAGGCCGGCATGACCCAGTTGAATCTTGAGGAACTGGGTCTGGATCCGCATCAGCCGTTCCAGGTCCACGACCTGCTGACCGGCGCCCATTACATCTGGAACGGACCGCGCAACTACGTGGAACTGAACCCGCACCGGATGCCGGCGCATGTGTTCCGCATTCGCAGCAGCCTGCACACGGAGCGTGATTTCGATACTTTCGAAGGTTAACTGGAGAACAAGTTTGGGTCCGCGCAGCGCCGTGAGTCCGTGCGTCAACGACTGGGAACTACGAACTCGCGCCGAGTTTCCGCGCGGTTATCTCGAAACCGCGGGCGACGGTCCGGGCTACCCCGCCGATCCCGACCAGCTAACGGCGCTGCTGAACCTGTTCACGCTGGAGAAAGCCTGTTACGAACTGCGTTATGAACTGGACAACCGCCCCGACTGGGTTGAAATCCCACTCGGGGGTCTGTGCGAACTGCTCTCACTCAAAACGAAGGATGTGCCGCGATGAAACAACCGAAAATTCTTGCTTTTGTGATGGCCGGCGGCGAGGGTTCCCGGCTGAGCCCTCTGACGTCCGAGAACTCCAAGCCCTCGTTGCCGTTCGGCAGTCGCTACCGCATCGTGGACTTCGTGCTCAGCAACCTGCTCAATTCGAGTATTCAGGCGATTTACCTGCTGGTGCAATACAAGTCCCAGTCGCTGATCGAGCATGTCCGCAAAGCCTGGGTGGTGTCGCCGATGCGCAACGAGGAGTTCGTGACGGTGGTGCCGCCCCAGATGATGCGCGGCGGCGACTGGTTCATGGGTACCGCCGATGCCGTGTATCAGAACCTGAACCTGATTCAATTGCACAATCCCGATCTGGTGCTGGTGTTCGGCGCCGATCACGTCTATCGGATGGATCTCCAGCAGATGATTGATTTCCATCGCGAGCGGGAAGCCGATGTCACGGTGGCGGCCCTGCCGGTGCCCATCGACGAAGCCCGGTCGTTCGGCGTCATCGTCGCCGATCACGCCGGCCGGGTGAACGAATTCCAGGAAAAGCCCGCCAACCCGACTCCAATGCCGTCCGATCCCACGCGCGCCTACGCGTCGATGGGTAACTATCTGTTCGATGCCAAGGTGCTGGTCGACGCCCTCAAGGCGGCCAACGACCGGGGCGAGCACGACTTCGGCCAGAACGTGCTGCCGGACCTGAAGGAAACCCATCGATTGTTCGCCTACGACTTTGCCACCAACAGGGTGCCGGGGTCGAAGCCCTACGAGGAACCGGCCTACTGGCGGGACGTCGGCACGCTGGACGCCTATTTCAACGCCCACCAGGATCTGCTGGGATTGACGCCTCGCTTCGATGTCTTCAACCCGCAGTGGCGGATCTTTTCCAGTAACTATCAGGGACCGGTGGCGCGTATCCTGGAAGCCACGATCTACAACAGCGTGATCGCCGCTGGCTCGCTGGTGCATCAGGCATCGATCCGCAACACGATCATCCGCCGCGAAGTCATCATCGAGGACGATGTGGAGATCGAGGATTGCGTGATTCAGGACTATGTCTGGATCAAGCGCGGCGCCCGGCTGCGGCGGGCCATCATCGGCGGCTACAACATCATCGAGGCGGGCGCGCGCATCGGTTATGACCGCGAGTCCGACAGCCGCCGCTACCACGTCACCGCGGGTGGCGTTACGGTGGTGGGGCCGGGCGAGGTCACCACGGCCATGCGGTCCTTCAGCGAATAAGGCCAGCGGGATGATTTTGCCTCCCCGCCGCAAGCGGGGAGGCGCGAGGATGGCGTGAGCGATGAACAAACCGACTACCATCGTCTGGCCGGGCCAGCCGTATCCGTTGGGCGCGACCTGGGACGGCGAGGGCGTCAACTTCGCCCTGTTTTCGGAGCACGCCGAACGGGTGGTGTTGTGCCTGTTCGACGCCAAGGGCAAGCACGAGGTCGAGCAGATCCCGCTGCGCGAGCGAACCGGCGGAGTCTGGCATGGCTATTTGCCCGAGGCGCGCCCAGGCCTGTTGTACGGTTACCGAGTGCATGGACCCTATAAACCGGACGAAGGCCACCGCTTCAATGCCCACAAGCTGCTGCTCGATCCCTACGCCAAGAGCATCGTCGGCCAGATTCAATGGAGCGATGCCCAGTTTGGCTATCGGATCGGCAGCCGCAACGAGGATTTCAGCTTCAATACCCGCAACAGCGCGGCGGGAATGCCCAAATGTCAGGTGGTGGACGCGGCCTTCGTCTGGGGCGATGATCGACCGCCGCGCGTACCCTGGCACGACACACTGATTTACGAGTTGCACGTGCGCGGTTTCACCATGCGCCATCCCGACGTGCCGCCTCATTTGCGCGGTACCTACGCCGGATTGGCCTACGGGCCGGTGATCGATTATCTGAAGGCGCTGGGCGTGACGGCGGTGGAACTGTTACCGATCCACTACTTCGTGGACGAGCGCCACCTGCTCGACCGGGGGCTGCGCAATTACTGGGGTTACAGCCCCATCGGCTATTTCACGCCCGACCCGCGCTACGCTTCCACCGATAATCCGGTGGGCGAATTCAAGAGCATGGTCAGGAGCCTGCATTCGGCCGGCATCGAGGTGCTCCTCGACGTGGTCTACAACCATACCGCCGAAGGCAACCATTTCGGTCCGACCCTGTGCTTTCGCGGGCTCGACAACGCGGTCTATTACCGGCTGGCGCCGGATCATCCGCGCTACACCATGGATTACACCGGCTGCGGCAATACTCTGAATACGGCGCATCCGCGGGTGTTGCAACTGGTCATGGACAGCTTGCGCTACTGGGTACAGGAAATGCGTGTGGATGGGTTCCGCTTCGATCTGGCCGCCGCGCTGGCGCGGGAAACGCACGGCGAGGTGGATCAGGCGGGCGCGTTCATGGATGTCGTCCACCAGGACCCGGTGCTGTCGCGGGTCAAGCTGATCGCCGAGCCGTGGGATACGGGGGAGGGCGGCTATCAGGTCGGCAAATTCCCGGTGGGCTGGAGCGAGTGGAACGGCAAATATCGCGACGTGGTGCGCGATTACTGGCGGGGCGAAGGGGGGTTGATCGGTGAATTGGCCTACCGGCTGACCGGTTCCGCCGATCTGTACGAGCACAACGGTCGCCGGCCGTGCGCCAGCATCAATTTCGTCACCGCCCACGACGGTTTCACCCTGTACGATCTAGTCAGTTACAACGAGCGCCACAACGAGGCCAATCTGGAGAACAACCAGGACGGCGAGTCGCACAATCGCAGCTGGAACTGCGGTGCGGAGGGTGATACCACCAAGCCCGAGGCGCTGGCGTTGCGACTGCACCAGCGGCGCAATTTTCTGGCGACCCTGCTGCTGTCGCAGGGCGTGCCGATGCTGCTGGCTGGCGACGAGGTGGGCCGCACCCAGCGCGGCAACAACAACGCCTATTGCCAGGATAACGAGTTAAGTTGGTTCGACTGGGATCTCGCCTGGTTGACGGAAAACCGGGAGCTGCTGGCCTTCACCCAGCGCCTGATCCAGATCCGCCGGCGGCATCCCAGCTTCCGCCGCCGCCATTTCTTCCGTGGCATTCATGGCAGCGGGGTCCGCGATATTCTCTGGTTCAATCCCGACGGCCGGGAAATCGACGACGATGAATGGACTCACGATTACGCCCGCTGTCTGGGTTTGTATCTGCCGGGCGATGGTCTGGGCGACTGGGACGAGCGCGGCCACGCACTGGAGGATGACGACTTTCTGTTGCTGTTCAACGCCCATCACGAGGAAATCCCGTTCGTGTTGCCCATCGTGCGGGACGAGGCGGTCTTCGAAGTACTGGTGGACACGGCGCTGCCGCACGGCCAACCGACCGAGGGCAACCAGCATCCCGCCGAGGAGCCATACCCGACGCAGGGTCGCTCGCTGGTGCTGCTGCGGCATCGGCGTCGATCGCCGCCGTCTTGATTCATTCAAGCGCCAACATGCCCCTTCGTCGGGGCAAGGGCACTGTTTTTCGCCCAGCAAGCCTCTGGGACTCCAGGCTTTTTTCACTCATCGCGGCAGGACCTCATGCGCCTCCCCCGACTTTATCTGCCCGTGCCGCTGAGGGTTGGCGCGACCGTGGCGCTGGACGACAACGCCTTCAACCACGCCGTGCGGGTGTTGCGGCTCAAACCGGGCGCGGCGTTGATTCTGTTCAACGGCGAGGGTGGGGCGTTCGCGGCGACGCTGGTGGAGGTGGGCAAGCGGGATGCTTGGGCACGGGTGACGGCGGCCTTGCCTCATGAGGTGGAGTCACCGCTGCAAGTGGTGCTGGCGCAGGGCATTTCGCGCGGCGAGAAGATGGATTACACGCTGCAAAAAGCCGTCGAACTGGGCGTGGCCGCCATCCAGCCGGTGTTCGCGGAGCGCGGCGGGATCGATGTAACCGGCGAACGGCTGGCGCGGAAAGTTCGGCACTGGCGCGGAATTGTTGTCGGCGCCTGCGAGCAGTGCGGTCGCAACCGGCTGCCCGAACTGCGAGAGCCGCTGACGCTGGCGGACTGGCTGGCGCGGCCGGCGGTGCCTGGACTGCGGTTGCTGCTCGACCCGGCCGCCGAACGGGGCTTGCGTGGCCTGGAGCCACCGACGGATGCGGTGACGCTGCTGATCGGCCCGGAAGGCGGTCTGAGTCCGGCGGAAATCGCCCAAGCTCGCAAGGCGGGATTCACCAGCGTCCGGCTTGGGCCGCGCACCCTGCGCACCGAAACCGCCGGCGTTGCGGCGCTGGCGGCGGTGCAGGCGTTGTGGGGGGATTGGGATTAAGCAAAGTCGTTTTCGAGCACGACCCGATAGCGTGCCTTGCCGGATTCGAGATGTGCCATCGCCTCGTTGGCCTGGCTCATCGGGAAGTGCTCGGTGATCGGCGCGATATGATGCCGGGCGCAGAATTCCACCATCTTGCGAATCGTAGCTGGGGAGCCCGACGGCGAGCCCGAAATGCTTTTCTGACCTACGATCAGCCCAAATGCCGGGGCGGGGATGGGCGAGGGGATGACTCCGACGGTATGGAATCGCCCCTTCGGCGCCAGGACATTCAGGAATGCCTGCCAGTTCAAATCGACGTTGACAGTCGACAGGATGAAGTTCAGGGAGCCGGCGATTTTTTCGAGTTGCGCTTCGTCGCGGGAATTGACGACTCGGTGCGCGCCCATCGCCAGCGCTTCGTCCCGCTTGGACTCGCTGGCGGTGAAGGCCGTTACTTCGCAGCCCCACTTATTCAGGAACTGCACGGCCAGATGTCCCAGCCCACCGATGCCGATCACTCCGACGCGGTCGGTAGGCTTCACGTCGAACTGGACGAGCGGGGTGAAGACCGTGATACCGCCGCAGAACAGTGGCCCGGCTTTTTTCACGTCCAGCCCCGACGGCAGCAGGGCGGCCCATTCGGCGTTGCAACGAACCTTGTCGGCGAACCCGCCATACCGGCCAATCATCGTTTGTTCGTTGCTGGCGCAGAGATTGTGGTTGCCGCTCATGCACTGGTCGCAGGTCATGCAACTACCGCTGAACCAGCCCAAGCCGACGGTATCGCCGACCTGCAGATGCTTCACGTTGCCGCCGGTCCGGGCGATGGTGCCGACCACCTCGTGTCCTGGTACGAATGGATAGGTGCTGATTTGCCACTCGTTGTTCAGTATCGACAAATCGGAATGACAAATACCGCAGGCGATAACATCGATTTCGATCTGATCTGGGTTCAGTTCGCCGGGGTCGTATTCGAACGGTTTGAGTTGCCCTTTCGCTTCCTCTGCCGCATAGGCTCGGATCATGATTGGACCTCCTGGGATCGCTCCAAAGTGGAATGGGAAGGTGCGGCATTTTTTCAGTATGGACTGGCGCCAAGCGGAAACCCGCTCTGGTTGGCCGCTGAAGTTGCCGCTGCCATCGTACCTCGTGTGGTTTGGCAGTATTTGACCGCTATTGGTTCGAGTATCGCGGTTGCCGGCCATAATAATGGGTTGTCCACCTGTTGCGACAGCGTGGGTCATTCCCCGATTCGGATGAAGATTCTTTCGTCGCACCTTGTTCCGCGCGGTTTCAGCGTCTAGAGTTAAACAACGCCGCCTCCCCGTGGCGGCGGAATCCTACATCGAAACATTGAAACGCTGAGGAGGTTAAGAATGAAGAAGCAACTACTGCTGGGCGTGGCCGCGTTCTGCACGATGGGTTTATCCGCCGGCGCCTGGGCCGCCGATGCCGCGACCGCCGACGAAGTGGTCGCCAAGACCAAGGAAGCCGCCGCCGAGGTCAAGGCCAAGGCCGACGTCGTCCTGACCGAATTCGACAAGAAGGACGGCAAGTGGGCGTGGAAGGACACCTACGTGTGGGTGCTCGACTGCACCAACGGCGTGGTGAAGGCCCATCCGAACCCGCAGGTGAAGGGCAATAAAATGTCCGAAGTCCTCAAGGACAAGGCCACCGGCAAGGAATTCGCTACGGCCTTGTGCGACGCCGCCAAGAAGACCCACGGTGGCTGGGTCGAGTACATGTGGACCAAGCCCGGCGCCGAAGGCAATCATCGCAAGGTGGCCTACGTGCTGTCCGCCGGCAACTATGCGGTCAGCGCTGGCGTTTACGACGACAAGCTGACCGCCAAGGAACTGGAAGCCAAGAGCGCGAAGTAAGTCCACAGTCATTATGCAGTCCCAAATCCCCCCGGCTTCGCCACCCCCCTTTTGCAAAGGGGGGTAGGGGGGGATTTCTCCATACCCCGCCGCTTTTCTCCCCTCCTGTCACCGGCTGCTCGTTTATACTGATCGGGTTTTTCCAAGACCCCCTCAGAGGAGAATCCGGTGATCTATTCCCTCGGCGACCGCAAGGTCGAATTCCATGGCGACGACTGGTTCATTGCCGACAACGCCACCGTCATCGGCTCGGTGGTGCTCGAACAGAACGCCAGCATCTGGTTTAACGTCGTGGTGCGCGGCGATAACGATGTCATCACCATCGGCAAAAACTCCAACATCCAGGATTGCGCCATTCTGCATACCGACCCCGGCATCCTGCTGACCATCGGCCGCGAGGTCACCGTCGGCCATCTGGCCATGCTGCACGGCTGCATCGTCGGGGACAACAGCCTGATCGGTATCAAGAGCCTGATCATGAACCGGGCGGTGATCGGCAAAAACTGCCTGATCGGCGCCAACAGCCTGATCCCCGAGGGCAAGATCATTCCGGACGGCTCGCTGGTGATGGGCTCGCCGGGCAAGATCGTGCGGACTCTGACCGAGCAGGAGATCGCAGGATTGCGGCTGACGGCGGGTCGCTACGTGGAAAACTTCAAACGCTTCAAGCGCGATCTGCGCCGGCAGGATTGACGTGGCGGCCGTGCTGGAAGATCGCCTGGATCTGGTGATCCGGCAGGTCGGCACCACTATTCTCGGCAAGGAGCGGGCCATCCGTCTGGCCGTGACCTGCCTGTTGGCGCGCGGCCATCTGCTGATCGAGGATCTGCCCGGCATGGGCAAGACGACGCTGGCCCACGCGCTGGCCCGCTGCCTGGGTTTGCAGTACCAGCGTATCCAGTTCACCAGCGACCTGTTGCCGGCGGACATTCTCGGCGCGGCGGTGTACGAGCGCCAGCGCGAGACCTTCGTGTTCCATCCCGGGCCGATTTTCGCCCAACTGATCCTGGCGGACGAAATCAACCGCGCCACCCCCAAGACCCAGAGCGCCCTGCTGGAGGCGATGGAGGAAGGGCAGGTGACCATCGAGGGCGAGACTCGCGCCCTGCCGGAGCCGTTCTTCGTCATCGCCACCCAGAATCCCGCCTATCAGATCGGCACCTTCCCGCTACCGGAATCGCAGCTCGACCGCTTCCTGATGCGGATCGAACTGGGCTATCCCGACGTCCTAGCCGAGCGGGCGCTGCTGGAAGGCGAAGACCGGCGCGAGGTACTGGCGCGGCTGCCGGTGTGTCTGACCCCGGCGCAGTTGCACGAAGCCCAGGGGCGGGTGACCGGCATTTACGTCGCGCCGCCGCTGCTGGACTACATACAAGCGCTGTTGGCGTTTTCCCGCCAGTCCAGCCGGTTCCGCGGCGGCTTGTCGCCGCGCGCCGGTTTGGGCCTGCTGCGGGCGGCCCGCGCCTGGGCCCTGCTGCACCGGCGCGGCCACGTGCTGCCGGAAGACGTGCAGACGGTGTTGCCGGCGGTCGTCAGCCATCGGCTGCATCCCGGCGAAGACAGTCTGGCACAGTCCACGTCCGACCTGGTCGGATTCCTGCTCGCGGCCGTGGCCTTGCCGGCCTGAGAGTACCGCGCCATGCTGAAGGCGTTCTGGCGACGATTCGAGGTTTGGGTGACGCGCCATCAACGACCCGCCCACGAGCCGATCCGGCTGGAACGCCGCCGCATCTACATCCTGCCGACCCGCCAAGGCTACGCTTTTGCCCTGCTGCTGTTCCTGCTGTTCCTGTGGTCGATCAATTACAGCAACAGCATGGGGTTCGCCTTCACCTTTCTGCTGGCGGCCGTGGCGTTGAACAGTATGTGGCGGGCGCACGACAACCTGCTGGGGCTGGTCGTCCATCCGGGCAGCGCCGAACCGGTGTTCGCCGGTCAGGAGGCGCGGTTTAGCTATCGGCTGGAAAATCCCGATCCGGCGCCGCGCCATGGCATCGCCCTGCAATGGCGGGATCGTCCGCCTGAGTATGCCGACGTTCCCGCGCACGGTTCGGCGACGATCCCGCTGATCGTTCCCGCCGAGCGGCGCGGCTGGCTGCGGCCAGGCCATGTGCGGGTGCTGACCCGCTTTCCGCTGGGGCTGTTTCAATCGTGGAGCTGGGTGGAATTCGAGACCGCGGGCTTGGTCTATCCTCAACCCCGCGGCCGGCGACCGTTGCCGGCGGCGCTGCCGAGCAGCTCCGGCGGCGGCTTGAGCGAGCAGGGTGCGGGCAGCGAGGATTACGCCGGTTTTCGCCAGTACGCGCCCGGCGATTCGCCGCGCCGGATCGCCTGGAAAGCCGCGACCCGCACCGACCAGTTGCTGGTCAAGCGTTTCATCGATCAGGCGCGGCCGGAATTGTGGTTGGATTGGCGGTTGTTGGGGATCGAAAACATCGAACCGCGTCTGGAGCAGCTTTGTCAGTGGGTACTGAAAGCCGAAAGCGACGGTCACCAGTACGGTTTGCGTTTGCCGGGCCTGGAAATTCCGCCCGCGCACGGCGATGCCCAGCGCCGCCGCTGTCTGGAAGCGCTGGCCTTGTTCACTTATCGCGAGGAGGTTCCCCGCCGCCATGATGCCGTGGAACCGGAAAAACCGGGAAAAACCCGCCAAATCGGCCGCGCCACCCGCTGAGCCGCTCACTCCGTTGGCATTGACCTGGTTGCTGGTCGCCCTGGCCCTGGCGGTGGCGCCGCACGCCCCGGAATTGCCCGCCTGGCTGACGCTTCTGTTCGTCGCCGTCGCGGGTTGGCGCGGATACATCGCGATCCGTGATCGACCACTGCCGCCCCGTTGGCTGCTGCTGGCCTTGGCCGCGCTGGCCGGTGCCGGGGTGCTGATCGATTATCGAACCCTGTTCGGCCGCGATGCCGGGGTGGCGCTGCTGACCGCCATGACCGCCTGCAAGCTGCTGGAAACGCGCGTCTTGCGGGATGGCGTAGTGCTGGTGTTCCTCGGCTATCTACTGGTGATGAGCAATCTGCTCTACAGTCAGGAAATCTCGCTGGTTGCTTACCTGTTCGCGGTCGTCGTCGTCATGCTGGCGTCACAGGTGATGATCCACCGCCAGCACGCCGGCCTGAGGGCGCTCGCCTCGCTGCGACTGGCCGGCAAGATGGTGTTGCAGGCGATTCCGGTGATGCTGGTCCTGTTCGTGCTGTTTCCGCGTATTCCCGGACCGCTGTGGGGATTGCCGAAGGATGCCTACCAGGGTCGCACCGGCCTGTCCGAAGAGATGATGCCGGGCACGGTCAGCGAACTGAGCAAGTCCGACGCGGTGGCGTTCCGGGCACGTTTCACTGGCGCTGTTCCACCGCCGCGCGAGCTTTACTGGCGTGGACCGGTGCTGTGGAATTTCGACGGCCGCCGCTGGACTTCTGGCGAGGGGCCGCCAAGCAATGCTCCCGTGTCGTTCGCGCCGGAGGGCGCGGTGGTGGAATACTCGGTCATTCTGGAACCGAGCAACCGGATTTGGCTGTTCGCGTTGGATTTGCCAGCCAGCCTACCGCCGCGCGCCACCATGACTCCCTCGTTTCAAGTTCTGCGCGATCAGCCGGTCAACGAGGTGTACCGCTACGAGATGCGGTCTTATCCAACGTATCGAACCGGCGACCTGACGGCGGTGGAGCGGACTCGCGCCCTGCGCCTGCCGCCGCGCGGCAATCCACGCGCCCGAGCTTTAGCGGCCGAATGGCGGGAGCATGATCCTCGGCCCGAGGCATTGGTCAACGCGGCGTTGGCGCTCTTCCGGGAACAGGCATTTTATTACACCCTGACTCCACCGCTGCTGGGCGTCGATAGCGTGGACGACTTTCTGTTTCGCACCCGCCAGGGTTTCTGCGAGCATTACGCCAGCGCATTCGTGTTTCTGATGCGGGCGGCCGGAGTACCGGCGCGGGTGGTGACCGGCTATCAGGGCGGGGAGCGCAACGCACTGGGAGATTATCTGATCGTCCGCCAGGCCGACGCCCACGCCTGGGCCGAGGTCTGGTTGGAAGGGCGGGGCTGGGTGCGGGTGGACCCCACGGCGGCGGTGGCGCCGAACCGGGTGCAGCAAGGGCTTTATGCCGCCGTGGCCGATCCCGGGCAACTGCCGTTCCTGGTACGGCGCGGTGGTGACGGCGAATGGCTGCGGCAACTGGCGATGGGCTGGGATTCGCTGAACAATTCCTGGAACGAATGGGTGCTGGCCTACGGTCCCGACCGGCAGAAGGAGTTTCTGTCGGGACTTGGCTTCGGACCGGTGGACTGGGGCGAGATGACGGTGGCGCTGACGGTGGCGCTGGGCTTGTTTGGCCTGCTCGCCGCCGGCTTGCGCTGGCGCAAGCGCGGTCCCCGCGATCCCGTGGTACGCGCCTGGCAGCGCTTCTGTGCCCGGCTGGCCCGGCGCGGGTTGGCGCGTGGTCCCCAGGAAGGGCCGCTGGCGTTCACCGAGCGCGTGGCCGTCAGCCAGCCGGAACTGGCGGTGCCGGTGCGGCAAATCGGTCAGCTTTACGCGGCGCTGCGCTATGGGCCGACGATCTCGCCGGCAGCGGTGCGTCAGTTACAGCGACTGGTGCGACGGTTTCGGGCCTGAAGCTCGCCGTGAGATGCCGGTCTGTTAAGCAAATTCGCGCGTGGTTCAGTAGGTGGAATCCTTCGCGTTTGTTTGCACGAACATGTCCACGGTAATTTTTCCGGCGTGTTCAAACTGGAGCACGATTGGAAAGCGCTGTCCTTCCTCCAACGGCTTCTTCAGCTCCATCAGCATCAGGTACGATCCGCCCGGTTCCAGCCGGACTTCTCCGCCAGCGGGAATATCGACAGTGTCCACTTGACGCATGGTTGGCGTATCACCCGCTTTGTCGCAGGTATGCAGTTCGACCTTTCTGGCGATTGCCACGGAGGCCGAAAGCAGCTTGTCCGGTTTGCTGCCGGTGTTCCGCAGCACCAGATACCCAATGCCGCTGGCGCCATCGGTGAGCGGTGGGGCCGTGGGCATGGCCCAGGGATGTAGGATTCTGATGTTGCCTACCCGGTATCCGTGACCACTGACCAAGACCGGCAAACCGATCAATACCAGCAAGACGAGCAAGGATGAAAACCGATTCCGGCTCACAAGAAATCTCCTGGGATTGACCTGCGTGTTGCCGGGCATGAAATTTTTCAGCGATTGCATTCGGCGGGAGCGACCCGACAGCCTTGACCGGTACGCTGGCATTCAGCGAGAGCGGCGGCCTCGGCGGTGGCCGCCGTATCGCCCAGACCCACACCGAATTCACCCTGCTGACCCAGTGCCAGGGTGCCGCATTGCCCAGGACCAAACTCCAATACCACCCGGCAATCGGCGGTGGCGCAGTCCGCCAACGCCCGCTGCCGCGCCCGTTGCGGATCGGTCGCCTGCCAGCGCAGGCGCCAGTTCTGGGTACTGGCGGCGTAGGCCACTGCGCCGTAACCGGCGGTGGTGTTCGCCATATCGGAGCTTGCGCAGCCGATACAAAGGCCTAACATCGGAACCAGGGCGATCAACGCTCTGAGCAGTGTTCTCATGGTTTCAAACCCTCAAAGCCGCGCCCACCCTTGCCCTGGCCGTCGCCCGACGCGGGTTGGGTTGGGTTGGCCGGTTTGGTTGGTTTTACGCCGTCGCCTTTACCGCCGCCCCCGCCCTCGCCACCGCCCCCACTACCGCCCCCGCCCCCGCCATGATGGGCATGGGCCGCTGGTAAGGTGAGCGGGTTATCCAAAACCGGCATTCCCAGGCTCAGGGCCAGAACGCCGCTCGCGAGGAAGTAGCGCACGATTGATCGCCGGGAACGGTCGCCATGGCGGGAACGGTGGCATTGCGCGAATTTAATCATGAGCGGTTGCTTCCTGGGTGATCAATTACAGCGGGGATGCCGTGGAAAATTCCCGAACGGGTCGGCGAAGCGCGGATCGCACAGGAATTCCCAGTCGGTGAGGCTCTGGAAAAAGGCGATGACATCCTGCTTTTCCTGTGGGGTGAGCGAGAAACCGACGATGAGTTCGCTTTTATAGGGGCTTTTGGCTCCGTCTCCGGCCAGTGGTCCTTCGCCGATCAGCCGCCCGCCGCGCGAGTAGTGGTCCAGCGCCGTCTCCAGGGTGGCGATGGAGCCATCGTGCATGTAGGGTGCGGTCAGCTCGATGTTGCGCAAGGTGGGGGCGCGGAACCGTCCCATGTCGGCGGGCCGCTGGGTGAACTCCCACAGACCCCGATTATCGAGCGGATAGTCGCCCGTGCCGCCGATGTTGTAGAGACCGTTGTTGTGAAACTCGGACTGCGCGAGCGTCGTCCCTGCATGGTTCACCGACTGGCTGAAGTTGAAACCGCCGTGGCAGTGAAAACACTCCATGCGCTCGGAGAAGAACAGCTCTTGGCCGCGCCGCGCCGCCTCGCTCATGGCGTTGCGATTGCCTTGAAAAGTGGCTTGGTCGTAGGGCGAATTGCCCGAAATCAGGATCGACTCGAAGGCCGCGATAGCCTTGGCCACCCGATCCGCGTTAAAGAGGTCGGTTTCGCCCGGATAGGCGTCGGCGAACAGCTTCTGGTAAATCGCGTCGTGGCGGAAACGATCCAGAATTTCGGTTTCGTGATCGCTCCAGCCCAGCTCCAACGGAAATTCGCCGAAGATCGGGATGAGCGCTTGCGCGTGGAGCGTGGCGAGTCCCGGATTCGCCCAGTTGAAGGTGGCGTTGTAGACCGCGTTGGTCAGGCTCATGGCGTTGCGCGGGTGATCCTCGCCGGTGGCGCCGATGGACGTCAGCCGACCATCGGTAAACGCACGCGCCGGCTGGTGGCAGGAAGCGCAGGCCATGGTCTGGTTGATCGACATCCGCATGTCGAAAAACAGATGGCGACCGAGTTCCACCTTCGCTGCGGACAAGGGGTTATCCGTCGATTCCTTGGGCGTGGGGAAGCCTTGGGGCAACGACCAGGAAAAACCCGAACTCGTGGTGGGCGGTGGCGTGGTTTCATCGTCGCCACCGCCACCGCCACCACAACCCACCGCCGTCAGCAATAGACTCAGCGCGATGGTTCCACCGAGTGCTTTATTCATGCCGGTCCACGGAGAACAGCCGCTGGGGAACCACTTTGGGATATTGCTCCGGCGTCGAACCGGCTCCGGCAACGTAGGTGAAGTTCAGATTCAGGCGCGGCATCACCTGAATGCATTCGGGATCGGAATTGGCCGACATGCAGCCCGAGGCGGTATCCGGGGTATTGAACGCGACGTTGGATGCCTCCAGCGCGGTGCCGATGTCCATGACGATGTGGTCCTGGTCCGCGTCGAAGTTGTCCAGACAGAACTCGGCGATGTTGGGATAGCCACAGGCGGCGGTGGGCGGCGCGCTCGGGTCGGAACCCGGGCACTGGGTACTGCCCAAGTGAATGTGGAAGGCCACGGCACGGTCGACGTCGCCGGGGGCGCCCGTCCCATCAATCCGAATGAACTTGCGCCCGCCCCGCCAGTTCCACAACATCCCGGAACTGTTCAGCGGCGAAGGCGCGGTGGCGTCGTTGACGTGGTTGAGCTCGTAGGGAACGCCGACCTTGAAGCAGATACCGGTATAGTTGTCGTTGGCCACGGTTCCCGCCACTGCCGTGTTGGTGGGTAGCGCGCCACCGCCACAATTCCGTCTCAGGTCCAGCAGGGCAACATTTTTGTATTGCCAGACGCCGTCCTGATCCAACGCCAGGGCTTGACGGCTGCCGTCAGCTCTGACCAGTTCCACGTCGTGGACGTAGAAGCGCCAGTCAGTGACTTGGTAAGTGCCGGGCTGGCCGACGCCCACGTTGTTGTAGGTTGCGCCGCAGGTAAAGTCCTGGCCGTTGACTTGGCCGTGGAATTCGACCACGGCGCGACGTTCGGCCGAACTGTCGTCATCGCCGCCGCAGCCGGCCAGCAGCGCCAGCGCGACGCCCAGTGCCGTGGTGCTCCGAATCGGGAACAATAACTGCCGGTCGCGGGGATGAGTCATGCGGGATTCTCCTGGATTGAGCTGAACTGGGATCAAGCCACGAAAGGGGTATCGCTTCGTGTTATTCAATCATGCTAAATCGCGGAGAACGGGGCGGGAATGCGACAAATTGTCGCACCTATGGGAGCAAGGGAACTACTACGATAAAATTAGCGCTATGTCAATAATGAGTTACGATATTGGGTGGTCGATGAAAGGGTCGATGAAAAAACAGCGACATACGTCTAACTCCGGACGGTTGGTATTCAGCGTTATGAAGTGAGCAGTGTAGGGGGCATGATTGGTGAAGCTATGGAGCAGAATATGACAAGGCGAGATTGCCCGGTACTGAGTGGGGCGATTGCCGCTTTGTTCCTATTGGGGATCTTGGGAAGCATGTATTATCCCCGCCTGAACCATTGGTTTCAGCATAATCCGCCTCAAGCCATTATTTTGAATGCTGATCGTGCTTGTAATCCTGTGGGTAAGCTTTGTACGGTCAGTGATGCGGGATTGACCATAACGCTCAGACTGGGAGATAGCATACAACCACTGACGGCATTCCCCGTTCAAGTTAATCTAAGTGGAGAGGGAGCAACCACGGTTAAAAAAGTCACGGTTTATTTCACCATGTTGAACATGAATATGGGGTTTAACCGCTTTGATCTCAGTCAACAGGCGGATAAAACATGGCAGGGAAAAGCTCTCTTGCCAGTTTGCTCGACGGGACGGCGGGACTGGCGGGTGACAGTGGAAGCTGCGAGTGATAAACCCTATGTCGGAGAATTTTATCTGTTAACCGGTTCTTAGGCCTGAAAGTTAGTGAACTACCTGGTAATGTTCACGAATTTTCATGAAATCTGAGACCATGACCTCAGGCTTATGAGGGGGTGTAAAGATGGCGTGTAGATGGGCGTCGGGGCCAATCAATATCACCGTAGAAGAATGGTCGATGGTATAATGGGCTTCATCCTCTTGAGCGGGCGCGCGCATATAAATCACGCCAAACTGTTGCGCCAGCTTGGATAGTTCTTCCGGCGCACCGGTAGCGCCTAGAAATTTTGGATTGAAATAACGGGTGTATTCTCCCAGCCGCTGCGGCGTATCGCGTTGAGGGTCGACCGAAATCAGCATGTAGGCGGTATCTTGATCTAATTGCTTCTCCGCCAGTTGTCGTTGCACCTTGGCCAGTTCCATCAAGGTTAGCGGACACACATCCGGACAATAGGTGTAACCGAAGTACAGAAAAGTCCACTTGCCCAAAAACCGGTTGCGATGAAAAGGCTGACCAGTGTGGTCGCGTAGGGTGAAGTTTTCGATTTCCTTGGGTTCGGAAAAGAGAATACCAGAGATTGCCGGGGGCTCAACAACCGATGGGCTGGTCAATATCATACCCAGCCAGAGACCGAAACCCAAAGCCAGCACGCTGGCCAGCATCAGAACAAAGGGTTTGCCGCGCGTCATGGTGCAGCTTTCTCGTCGTGTGGGGCTAGAATCGGTATCTCTAACCCCTCTCTGGAAAATTTAACGTCACTGCGCCTAATCGTCATGGTGATGCGAGTGCTCGGTGCCTTCTCCCGGACCCATTTTACGTACCGTCACTTCCACCGGTATCTCGCCGGCCTTTTCGAAGCGCAGGCGTAGAGGAAAGGTTTGGCCCCCCACCAAGGGTTTTTTAAGGCCGATCAACATGACATGCAGCCCACCTGGCCTGAGCACGGCGGGTTCCCCGGGATTGACTTCAATAGCTTTGATCGGGCGCATTTTCATCACGCCATCCTCCATCAGGTGGGTGTGAAGCTCGACGGCAGCCGAAACCTCGCCGGACGCACCGACTAGACGGTCCGCTTCCTTACCGGTGTTGACGAGCGTCATGTAGGCGGCGCCATTGGTGACGGTGGGCGGGCTTTCTCGCGCCCACGGTTCCTCGACTTTGATTGTGGCGGGATCACCGGCCAAAACGGGAGCGCTCAGGGAGAGCAACAAACTCAGGACGGACAAATTGATTTTCATGGTTCTGAAATCTCCAAATTTTGGGGTGGTGGTCCAATCAGGCGACTCTTATCTGGATCGCGGTGGGCTGGGCTTGGAAGTATCGGTCACCAGTGGGGTAGCGAGAGGGCACTTCGAAGCACGCTCACTTTATATTATCCGGCCAAGGTAAGCTCGCGGAGAACCGGGGAAGGGTGCGACAAATTGTCGCACCCCATGGAATCAGGAGGACCGCTACAATGAAACCCGCATCATGCCAGGCGGCGGTAATATCTGGTGACTGGCGAGAGACTGGCGACGCTTGCGGCCGCGGGTTTCGTTCGCTGGCGCCCCCGTCGGCGGTGGCTGGCGCTCGTTGTCCAGACCCAGGCCAGATCTGGTTTGATCCAAAGCCAGCGTGCCGCACCGCCCCAGGCTGGACTCCAATGCCTAAGAAGATGTGGATCGAGTGGGAACACGACCAATCGCCGCGCCCCGACCCGCGAATAGCGCGGAGAGATTATCGAAGAGATGTCCCCGGATGGGGCTGGCACCGGTCGCCAGAGCGGCGGCTACAACACGGCTCCGGCTTTCTCCAGTTCGGCATAGGTGGTGGGTTGCCGCGATCGATTGATGTTCAATCCCAGTCGCAAGCCGATTTCCGATAGCGAGAAAATGCCGCGCACCGCCGGTATGTCGGTTTCGGGGTCGGTATCCAGCACCAGGGCGTGCTGGCGGTCGACTTCCCGCAGGGTCGCGATGATGTCGCCCACTCGCGCGCCCAGCACGTCTTCCATCATCAACACTTCCAGTTTCGTTCTGAGGGTCATGACATCGGAGACGAGCAAATCCTCGCGGGCGCCGCCGGTCTTGGCCAGAATCCGGTTGGCCTTCTCGCCATCGATATCGCGGCTGGTGAGCAGCCCGAGGATGTTGTCTTCGGCGTCGCAGACCAGCAGGATGCGCACTCCACGCTTGACCATCATATCCAACCCCTTGCTGAGCGGAGTCGATAGTTCGGTGGTCACGGCGGTGACTTGGCAGAGGTCGGTCATCACCGACAACGCGGGATCGTCGGCGGTGATGCGTCGAGGTAACTGCTGCTTGGGTCGAGCATGGCGGATTCCCCGGTCGAGTCGGTGCAGCGGCAGCGAGTGATAAGGGTGTTTCATCGGGGCTCTCTCCTGTACGTAGACATTAACGGCGACTGTGACCGCTTTTTTTGTGCAGGCGCAGTATAAGCGATTATAAGAAGATAAGAAATGCGGCAAATTGTCACGTTTGCCAATCAAGCAACGGGCTCTAAACTTTGACCGTTGCCACTTGAAACCCCGCTTACCGAATCGAGCCTTGCCGGATGGAAGACTTGCGACGCCTGTTGTTGCTCCGCTTGCTGGTGGTCCTGGGGCCCGGCGTTATGCTGCTCTGGTTGTATTTCGGGCTGACGCCGCCGCAACCGCTGCCGCCGTGGTCGATAGCGCTCTTTCTGGGGCTGATGGCGCTGGCTTTCATCGCGCTGGGTTTGCGGGTCCGGCTGTTGAAGCCGGTGGCGGCCTGGGAATTGTTCGCTCATTTGCAATTCGACGTGCTGGCCTTGGCGGTGCTGCTGTACTTCAGCGGTGGCGCCAGCAACCCCTTCGTTTCGCTGCTGCTCTTGCCACTGATCGTTACCGCCGCCTTATTGCCGGCCGGCCAGGTCTGGGCGATGGCGGGGGTGACGGTGGCGGTTTACACGGCGCTGATGTTCGATTATCTGCCGCTACCGGGGATGCTCAGCGGTCACGGTCCCGGTTTTCACGCGCACCTGTGGGGGATGTGGCTGGTGTTCGTCATCAGCGCCCTGCTGATTGCCGGTTTCGTGGCGCGGCTGGCGGCGGCATTGCGCAATCGGGATCGCGAGGTGGCTCGCTTGCGGGAGAAGACGCTGCGCGACGAGCAGATTCTGGCTTTGGGCATGTTTGCGGCCGGCGCGGCTCACGAGTTGGGCACCCCCTTGTCCACCATCGCCGTTCTGGCGAAGGAACTGGAGCGCGAGCACGGCGAGGATTCGCCACTGCGCGCCGACTTGCGAACCCTGCGCCAACAGGTGGAGGCGTGCAAATCCATCCTCGGTGATTTGTTGCGCGGCGCCGACCTGTCGGCCGACCGCGATGCGGCGCAAACGCTGGACGTGTTGCTGGAGCGCACGCGCGACCGCTGGCAACTGCTCCGTCCCTGGGTGCCGTTGCGGGTTGACTGCGCGGGGCCGTTGCCACCGCCGGCCGTGACCGCGCCGCGGACCATCGGCCAGACCTTGATCGGCCTGCTCAACAACGCGGCCGACGCCTGTCCCGAAGGCGTGGATCTGGCGGGACGTTGGGATACGCGGCGGGTGATCATCGAGATTCGCGATCGGGGGCCGGATCTGCCGCCGGAGCTGGCGAACCGTTTTGGCGAAGCGTTTTTTTCCACCAAGGACGGCGGCACGGGCATCGGCTTGCTGCTGGCCAACGCCACGCTAGAACGGTTGGGGGGACACGTGAGCCTGGCGCGCGATCCGCGAGGCGGAACCTGCACGCGCATCGATCTGCCTGCCCGGATCGAAGTCACATGACGGGTTCCACCAGACCATCCAGCTTGCTGCTGGTGGACGACGATCCCACCTTCTGCCGGGTATTGGGGCTCGCCTTGAGCCGGCGCGGGTTCGCCGTGGCCACCGCGCACGGCAGCGCGGCGGCCTTGGAGCAAGCGCGGGTCGAACCGCCGGAATACGCCATCGTGGATCTCAACCTGGCCGGGGATTCGGGGCTCAGTTTGATTCCAGACCTGCTCGCCCTCGATCCCGACACCCGCATCGTGGTGCTGACCGGTTACGCCAGCATCGCCACGGCAGTGGAAGCGATCAAACTGGGGGCGGTGAACTATCTCGCCAAGCCGGCCGATGCGGATCAGGTGCTGACCGCTTTCACCACCACGCCGGGCGATCCCACCGCACCGATCAACGCGCGCCCCCTGAGCGTAAACCGCCTGGAATGGGAGCACATTCAGCGGGTGCTGCGCGACAACGACGGCAACATCTCCGCCACCGCGCGGCAGTTGGGCATGCACCGCCGCACCTTGCAGCGCAAGCTGGCCAAGCGGCCGGTCAAACTCTAGCAACCTGATCTGCTCGCCGCGAACCGCCGGTCAGTTTCCGCCAGCGCCTTGCCGATCATCTTGGGCTTGGTGGCGGTTGAACCCTGGAGCATTGCTGGGCTATGTGGAAAGCAGTCGCATTCCCGTGGTTCGAGCCGCCGTCTTGTCAAACGTAACCGTATGCTCGCACTGGTTCGCCCCGGCAATTCGTTCGATCAGGCAATCGGCAAAGTCGGCCTTGCTGGTTTTGAAAAGCCTGACTGCCTGCCAAACGACTTCGGAATCTTGAATGGTTAATTGTCTCACCCGCAGCAACCGCTCCAGAATCTCCAAGGTTTTATCTTTGGTGCAGTTATAGCAGCCTTCCAATACCCAGACGATTTCGACCAGCGTGACGACGGAAACAAAGCCGGGCTCCTGTGTGGTCAGGGAATCCTCGATCAGCCTTGTTGCGATGGCTGATTGTGCTTCATCGTCCTGAGTCAAATACCGAATCAGCACGTTGGTATCCAGACCGATCACAACCCCGCTCCCCGTTTTGCAATCATCCGGTTCATGTCTTCAATTGAAACCGGCTCGGTGGGCTTGGCTACAATGCCTTTCAAAGTCCTGACATCCTCTGTAGCGGCCACGATGCCGAATAGGCCATTATCGAGTTCAATGAATTCGATTCTATCGCCTTTGTTAAGACCCAGTTTTTGACGAATTGCCAGTGGGATCGTCACTTGGCCCTTACTGGATAGGATCGCGATAGTCATGCATTCCTCCAAGAAGCGCTATTCTTACTATTTATGACAATTCTTACCATGGGGTAAGGATATCGGAAGATCAAGCTGGAAACCAGTTCGGGTCATGATTGAACGGTGCCAACCCGTTACGGCGTCGGACGAATTTTTCTCGGTTCCATCGGAATAATTTCCCACGCCGCGTGTTTACCCCAGTGAAGGCCATCGCAATGGCCCGACAACCACCATCCGACACACATGAGGGGAAAACACCATGCAGCGTTCAATTCGTTTGTTCTTTGCGCCCGCGCTACTGCTTGCTGCCAGCGCGGTGCTGGCCGGTCCCGCCAGCGACAGCGCCCAGGCCCACTTCCGCGCCATTGCCGGCGGTCAGGTAGAGGATCTGTTGAGCCAGTATGCCGACAGTGCCACGCTGGAATGGGTCGGCGGGCCGCTGGATGGCCGCTATGCCGGCAAAACCGCACTTAGCGAGGTGTGGGGTAAGTTCGCCAAGGCGCAGGGCGAACTCACCGTGAAAGTGTCCGGCGTGCAGGAGAGCGCCAATCCCAAGGGCGCGACCGTGACCGCCAACGTGGTGTTCAGCGGCAAGAACGACATCAAGGTCCGCTACGTGCTGACGTATCGCGACGGCAAGATAGTCAACGAAGTCTGGCAAATTGATCCGAAGCTGGCCGGCTGAGCCGGGAGGGTGTTGTCATGGGTAAGAATGTGGGAAACGCCGATCGCATCGCGCGCATCGTGGTGGGGTTGATCTTGTTGGCGCTGGTCTTCGTCGGACCGCAAACGCCGTGGGGCTGGATTGGATTAGTACCGTTGCTGACGGGGCTGATCAGTTGGTGCCCGCTGTACACGCTGCTGGGCTTCAACACCTGCCCGGTGAGTCGCAAGGCCACCTGACGCAAACTCGACCATGGCCGACTTCGCCCAGCTCGTGACCGAGCAGATCCCCCGCCTGCGCCGCTATGCCCGGGCGCTGGTGGGGACGCAGCGGGCCGACGATCTGGTGCAGGATTGCCTGGAGCGAGCCTGGAGTCGGCGGCGGCTGTGGGATGGCCAGGGCGAACTGCGCGCCTGGCTGTTCACTATCCTGCACAATCTCTACGCCAACAAGGTGCGCCGACAGGCCAGCGCGCCGGCGTTCGAGCCACTGCCGGAGGAGGAACCGGCGGCGCTGGTCCCCTCCCGGCACGAGGCGGCGCTGGACCTGCGGGATTTGCAGCGGGCACTGGAACATCTGAGTCCGGAACAGCGCGAGGTGCTGCTACTGGTGGGGTTGGAACAACTGGATTACGCTGAGGTGGCGACGGTTTTAAACATACCGCCGGGCACGGTGATGTCACGGCTGGCGCGTGCCCGCGAGGCGCTGCGGCGGGCGTTGCAGGAGCCGCCCCGTGCCCGGTTGCGGAGGGTCAAGTAAATGAGCGCCGAACCCGTCAACGAGGCCGATCTGCACGCCTGGGTGGACGGTCGTCTGGAACCGGCTCGCCATGCGGCGGTGGAGGCGTATCTGGAGGCGAATCCCGCCGAGAGGCAACGGCTGGCGGACTATCGGGCCATCGACGCGGAACTGCGCCGGCTGTTCGATCCGGCGCTGGACGAGCCGGTTCCAATTCGGTTGAAGCTGCCGCCAACGCGTCGGTGGATGCCGCCGGTTTGGCTGGCACGCGCGGCGGTCGCGGCCGGTTTCATGCTGCTCGGTGGTGCGCTGGGCTGGTTCGCCAACGAACAGATCAGGCAACCGCTGGTCGCCGACCGGGCGTTCGTGCGGCAGGCACTGGCGGCGCATGTCGTCTATGTGCCAGAGGTCCGTCATCCGGTGGAGGTGGACGCTGGCCAGCAGCAGCATCTGGTGGCTTGGCTATCCAAGCGATTGGGCACGACGATTGAGGCGCCAGCGTTGGCGACCTTGGGTTTTCAATTGTTGGGCGGACGGTTGCTGCCGGCCGATGGTAAACCGGCCGCACAGTTCATGTATCAGGATACCGGCGGCCGGCGGTTGACTCTGTACGTGCGGCGGGGGCTGGACGGCAACCGCGATACCGCCTTCCGTTTTGTCGAACAGGATGGCGTCGGCGCCTTCTACTGGGTGGACGGCGATCTTGCCTACGCCCTCATTGGCGATTTGGAGCGGCCCGTGCTCGATCAAGTCGCGCACGCGGTTTACCAGCAGTTGAATCCCTGAACGGTCCGGCGACGGGGCAAGAGGCAAGGGCTGAACCGTCGCTCACCGCCCGTCCAGCAAGTCTCCCAAGGCGCGCGTCAGCAGCAGCAAATCCTTTTCCCGTGACAGGGTGTGTTCCCCGTCCTTGACCAGGAGCAACCGCACGTCGGAACTGGTCAGGCGTTCGGCAAGCTGGACGCTGATCCGCCACGGTACGTCGGCGTCGTTCATGCCGTGGATCAGCCGCACCGGACAGTGGATCGGCAGTTCCGGCCGGTCGAGCAGCCGGTGCTGCCTTGCTTCCTCGATCAGATTCAGGGCGATGATGTAAGGCTCGCCGTAGGACGATGGCAGACTGATGACCCGCTCGCGCCGCAGGCGTTCCCGCAGGTTCTCATCGAGCCGTTCCCATAGCAGATGCTCGGTGAAGTCGACGGCGCAAGCCAGGCCGAGCAGGGCGACAATCCGGTCCGGCCGTGCCAGCGCCGCCAGCAACATCAGCCAGGCGCCCATCGACGAACCCACCAGAATTTGCGGCCCTTCGGTCAGCCGATCCAGCACGTCGAGGACCTCTTGCGCCCAACGGCCGATGGTGCCGTCCGCGAACTTTCCGCTGGAGGCGCCATGGCCGGAGTAGTCGAAACGCACGAAAGCCTGGCCGCGTCCCCGGCACCAGCGTTCCAGCGTGGTCGCCTTGATCCCGGTCATATCGGAGGTGAAGCCGCCCAGAAACACCACGCCCGGCACGGCGCCCGGGCTGCGGTGATAGGCGAGAATGGTGCCGTCGGCCAGCACCAGCCGGTCGGGGCGAACGGGGAAAAGACTCATGGTCGTTGTTCGGCGGTTCCCCAGACCTGCGCGACCAGGGCTGGCAGGACCTCGCCGGCCAGTCCGTGCAGACTGTAGGTGACATGGGGGCTGAGCGGGGTCGGTTGGGGATTGATTTCCACCACCGTCGTGCCGGCGGCCAAGGCTTTGAAAGGCAGGTCGGCGGCGGGATAGACCAGAGCCGACGTGCCGATGCTGAAGAAGATTTCCGCGGTCGCCGCGGCATGCTCCGCCGCCCGGAGCGGGCCCGCCGGCAGCATTTCCCCGAACCAGACCACGTCCGGCCGCAGCAATCCACCGCAGCGCGGACAACGCGGCGGAATCTCGTCGCCGTCCGGCCAGTTCTCCACCGGCCGGTCCTCGCTGAAGCACTTGGCGCGGAACAGATTACCGTGCAATTCCAGAACCTGATGGCTGCCAGCGCGCCGGTGCAGGCCGTCCACGTTCTGGGTAATCAGGGTGAACTCGGCAATCCGGTGTTCCATTTCGACCAGGGCCAGATGGCCGGCGTTGGGTTCGGCCTGGCGCACCCGCTCCTGCCGCCAGGTGTACCATTCCCAGACCAGCTTTGGATTACGCCGGAACGCATCCGGCGTGGCGAGTTCTTCCGGGTTGTAGCGCGCCCACAGACCGGTCTGAGCTTCGCGAAAGGTCGGCACGCCGCTTTCGGCGGAGATACCGGCGCCGGTCAGCACGGCGACCCGGTGGGCGGCACGCAGGCGGTTGACGAGTTCGGCGGGAATGCGGGATTCGCTCATGGTGGCGAAGGAGCTCCGAGAAAATGCTTTGAACCCAGCATAGCATGTCGCTTGCCGGGCTCCGAAATCAGACCCCAAGCTAGTGAAAAAACCTATTATAGTTTCTTTTTGCAACTAATAGAGCGATAATATTAATTGAAATGACTAAATGGTTGGAGCCGCGACTGGGAAGTCGCGGGATGATGGATCATTTAGTGGCGAAACACCACTAAATGAAAGCGGGGAGAATTATCATGCGACTCGAATTTCTGATCATTGATCCGCAAAACGACTTTAGCGACACGCCGGCCGCGGCGTTGCCGGTGCCGGGCGCCAGCGCGGATGCCGAACGGCTGGCGGGAGTGCTGGATCGGCTCGGCGGCCGGATCGATGAGATCCACGTCACCCTCGATTCCCACCAACTCGTCGATATTGCGCACCCGGTCTTCTGGCGGGACAGTAAGGACGAACGGCCGGCGCCGTTTACCCAAATTACGGTCGCCGATGTCGAGAACGGGGTGTGGCACCCATTCGATCCACAATTTCAGCGGCGGGCGCTGGATTACGTGCGGGCCTTGCGCGACAACGGCCGCTACACCCTGACCATTTGGCCACCGCATTGCTTGATCGGTACCTGGGGGCACAACGTGATCCCGGTGGTGGCCGGAGCGCTGCGGCGTTGGGAGGAGGCCGGTTTCAAGCGGGTGGATTACGTGACCAAGGGCCATAATCCCTGGACCGAGCATTATTCGGCGGTGCAGGCCGATGTGCCCGATCCGGCCGATCCGACCACGCAGCTCAATATCCGGCTGATCAAGACGCTGGAAAGCGCCGATGTGGTGGCCCTGTCAGGACAGGCGTTGTCGCACTGCGTCGCCAACACGGTCCGGGATATCGCCGATTACTTCGGCCAGGAGAGCGTCCGCAAGCTGGTGCTGATCGAGGATACCAGTTCGCCAGTGCCAGGCTTTGAGGATCTGGCCCGTCAATTTCTAATGGACATGCGCCAGCGGGGCATGAAAACCGCCAGCGCGGCGGACTTTCTGTGCTGACCGATGCGCGTCGGATGATCATGCCAGCATGACGATCGCCCTGGATTCGTATTACACCATCGGCAAGCTGCATCTGTATTGCGAGGATTATGTTTGCCAGGGGCGGGAACCGTTCCCCTACGTGATTATGGCCGACGGTTGTTCCGCCTCGCCGAACAGCGACGTGGGAGCGAGGCTGCTGGTGTTGAATGCCCGTCGTTCGCTGGCGCGGTTCGCGCTCGCCGCCGGCGATAAGTCCGGACATGACGTGCTGCACTGGCGGCTGGGTCGGCGGATCGTGCGCCGCGCCGCGCGGCAGGTGCGGGAACTGGGATTGGAGCCCGAGGCGCTCGATGCCACGCTGTTGCTCGCCTGGTGCGATGGGGCAACGGTGCATGTGCATCTGTACGGAGATGGCTGTATCGCGACCCGCCGCGCCGATCAGGGACTGGCGGTGATTCAGGTCGAGTACGCCGAGAATGCTCCTTATTATCTGTCCTATCTGCTGGATGTGGAGCGATGCGCCCTGTATCGGGAAGCAGTGGGCGATCCGTCGACGGCGCAGATCGTTCGTTATCTGAATGAGACCGGCGTCTCGACCCGGCGGGAGCGCTTCGATACGCCCACCGTGTTCAGTTTCAGCCTGGCGGTTTTTCCTACCGTGGCGGTCGCCACCGATGGCCTCCATTCCTTCCTGAATGCCGAAACCGGCGAACGGGTGGACTTGCTGGAAGTGACGCGGGCCATGCTGGATTTGCGGGACTGCCAAGGCGCTTTCGTCAAGAGTCAGTTGCAAAAGGTATTGAGCGACTTCGGCAGACGATTGCTGTTCAATCTCGATGACATCAGCCTGGGTGTGTTCGTGGAGAGGGATTGAGATGAAAAGGATCGCGCCCGAGCAGGGCGAAGCGGAGGTCTTGCGCCACCATGACGCCCCGTTGCTCTTTACCGTCGATCTGGTGATTTTTACGGTCCGTGACGAACAGTTGCAGGTGTTGCTGGTCAAGCGCGCCGAGCAGCCCCACAGGGGATGGTGGGCGCTGCCGGGCGGGTTGCTGGATCTGCGACGCGACGATTCCATCGAGTCCTGCGCGGTGCGCAAGCTGGTGGAAAAGGCCGGGGTCCATGCCCCGTATCTCGAACAACTCAAAACCTACGGTTCCCGCGACCGCGACCCGCGCGGCTGGACCGCCACCGCCGTCTATTTCGCGCTGATGGCGTCGGAGCAGGTGCAGCTGGGGGGCAATCAGGAAGCGGCGCTGTGGGCGCCGGTGCGGGGCGATGACGCGAGTTTCGCGCTGGCGTTCGATCATGCCCGCATCTTGGCCGACGCGGTCGAGCGCTTGCGCTCCAAGCTGGAGTACACCCACATCGCCGTGCATTTGTTGCCGGATGAGTTCACCCTCCCGGAACTGCAACGAACCTACGAGATCATTCTTCAACAGCCGCTCGACAAAAGCTCCTTCCGCCGTCGGGTCGCCCAGGCCGACATGCTGGAAGAAATCTCTGGCAAGCTGCGCGATGGTTCCGGCCGGCCGGCTCAGCTTTATCGCTTTCGGGATTACGACCGGCGAACCTTCTTCCCGCGCAGCATCAGCCGCCACGCGCGGTGATCGTTGTCAGAAGAAAAGCAGATACGTTTCCAGCACCTTGAGGGTGTAAGCGCTGGTGGTGCCGCTGCGGTATTGCTCGGGGTCGCCGGTCATCCACCAGGCGGCGGCGCGCTGCACGGCGACGATTTCGTTGTGGTTGCTGGCGGCGAACTGATCGCGCAGCACCGGCCCCATGATGCAAACCAGCACCCGCCGGGCCAGCGCCTCGTCGGCGGCGAACTGTTCGGGCGTCACATCCCGATCGAGACACCGCCTTGACCAGCGAACGATGTTGTCCGGCTTGACGCTCCAGTCGCTGTAGAGGCCGGCATCTGGTCCGACCTTCGGCGCCGACAGCCGCAATGCCTCCACCAGGGCTTCCACCTTGGTCTCGGAGATTTGCGCGTGAACGGGCAATGCCGCAACCCACAGCAGCAACAGTAGCCCTCGCAACCAGGACGGTCGCGGGCGGAGTCGGGCCAACAGGGTAAACAGGAGGTCGTGGTCACTACAAGGCATAACATCCTCGCTTGCGACGAAACAGGTGGATAAAGGTGCGGATTGCCTTAGCGAACCAGGGTTCGATCCAACGCGCGGTAACTGATCGCCTCGGTGAGATGCGGCGTCCTGATATCGGCGCTGCCGGCCAGGTCGGCGATGGTGCGGGCCACTTTCAGGATGCGGTGATAGGCGCGCGGCGACAGCCCCAGTCGTTCCAGCGCCTGTTCCAGCAAGCGGTGATCGGCCTCGCCCAACGCGCAGTAGCGTTCGATCTGGCGGGTATTCAGCGCGCTGTTGGACTTGCCGGCGCGCTGCAATTGCCGGTCGCGCGCGGCGCAAACGCGAGCGCGCACCGTGGCGCTGCTCTCTTCCGGGGTTTCGCCGCGCAGCACCCGGTGGGCCAGTCGCGGCACTTCGATATGCAGGTCGATCCGGTCAATCAGCGGTCCCGACACCCGCGCCCGGTAACGGCGGATCTGCTCCTGCCCGCAGGCGCAGCGCCGTTCGGTATCGCCCAGATAACCGCAGGGGCAGGGATTCATGGCGGCCACCAGTTGGAACCGCGCGGGAAAGTCGGCCTGACGGGCGGCGCGGGAAATGGTGATTCGCCCTGATTCCAGCGGCTCGCGCAGTACCTCCAGCACGCGCCGGTCGTATTCCGGCAGTTCGTCCAGGAACAGCACGCCGTGATGGGCCAGCGAAATCTCGCCGGGCCGTGGCTGGCCGCCGCCGCCGACCAGCGCCACCGCCGAGGCGGTGTGGTGCGGCGCCCGGTACGGCCGGACGCCCCATTGCTTCAAGTCCAGTCCTTGCGCGCTGACCGAGGCGATGGCGGCGGTTTCCAGCGCCTCCTCTTCGCTCAGCGGCGGCATGATGCCCGGCAGCCGGCTGGCAAGCATGGTCTTGCCGGTGCCGGGCGGACCGATCAACAGCAGGTTGTGGCCTCCAGCGGCGGCGATTTCCAGCGCGCGCTTGGCGTGGTGCTGGCCGCGCACGTCGCTCAAATCCCGTTCCAGGATGGCTGCCAGCAGGGGGGGTGGCTGGACCGCGGGGGGTTGCAAAGCAGTGCCGGTTGCCAACTGCCGGCAAACCTCCAGCAGATGGGCCGCGCCCAGCACGTTCACGTCGCTTACCAGCGTCGCTTCGCCGGCGTTGCCGCGCGGCACCAACAGGGTTCGCTTGGCGTCTCGACAGGCGAGAGCGGCCGGCAGCACGCCGCGAACGCCCCGCAAATCCCCACCCAGAGCCAGTTCGCCCAGGAACTCGTATTGCTTTAGCCGTTCGCGGTTGATCTGTCCCGACGCGGCCAGAATACCCAGCGCGATCGGCAGATCGAAGCGGCCACCTTCCTTGGGCAGGTCGGCCGGCGCCAGATTGATGGTAATGCGGCGGGTGGGAAATTCGAACTGGCTGTTCAGAATCGCGCCGCGCACCCGATCCTTGCTTTCCTTGACCGCTGCTTCCGGCAGGCCGACGATGAACAGTCCCGGCAAGCCACCGGATAGATGCACTTCCACGCTGACCAGAGGGGCATCGATGCCGACCTGGGCGCGGGTGTAAACGATGGCGAGCGACATGAGAATCCTGTGGGCTGACCGCGGGGCTCAGCTAAGTACGGTTTCGCGAGTTCGAGGCACGCTCACAAATCGCTTTTGCACTATTTCCGTGCATTACGGGATTCCGCGCCGGATGACCGGTGCCTGGGTATGCGCCGGTTGCGGCGGCATGCCGTCCCGGCGACGCGAAAGGGCGCGTGGGCCGTGGTTTCAGCTATCGCCGCTTTCCGGTTCGGCGGGTTTTTCCGCGCTCTTGCGCCGTTTGCCGCCGGCGACCTTCGTTTCCAGTTCCGCAACCTGTTTTTCCAGTTCCTCCAGTTTGGCGCGGGTGCGGGCCAGCACGCCCTGCTGCACCTCGAATTCCTCGCGCGTCACCAGTTCCAGTTTGGCGAAGGTCGCCTGCAGGGCGGCATGGAAGTTCTTTTCCATTTCCGCCTGGAACTGACGGAAGCTGGGCGGCAAGGCTTCCGCGAAACGCTTGGCGAGGTCATCGAAAGATTTGGGGTCGATCATCGTCATTCCTCCAGGATACGGCTTGTCAGCAAGTTTTAAGTGTAACGGGATTTTCGGGTTTGTGCGTGCCGACCGTGTTGCACTAATCCGGTGCATGACCCGGTGCGCACGCTTGGACAGCGGCTTGATAAGGGGAATATATAGCAAGTTATTTTATTCAAGTATTTGTATTTTATATAAATATTATCATGGCACATAACGTGCTTCACATTGGCGACAAAACGAATCGTCGGTATCGGCGGACCAGGATTGTCGGGACGCCGGAACGAGTCGTCGTGCCCCTCGCTGGGTTATCCAAGCCATAGGAGATTTCAACAGATGAAACTGATTACCGCGGTTATCAAGCCGTTCAAGCTGGACGATGTTCGAGAGGCTATCTCGGAAGTGGGCGCACAGGGCATCACGGTCACCGAGGTCAAGGGTTTCGGCCGCCAGAAAGGCCATACCGAACTGTATCGAGGCGCGGAGTACGTGGTCGATTTCCTGCCCAAGATCAAGATCGAGGTCGGGGTGGCCGACGATCTGGCCGAACGGGTGATCGAGGCAATTACCCGGGCCGCCAATACCGGCAAGGTCGGCGACGGCAAGATTTTCGTATACGACCTGGAAGGCGCCGTTCGAATCCGTACCGGCGAATCCGGGCCGGAAGCCCTGTAACAACGATCCATCCGCCGATCTTAACCACCCTTCTCGTTTACCACAGGAGAAATCCGCTGATGCGTAGAGCGATGCGAATAGCGAAAAACGGCAGCCTGCCATTGCTGCTGGCGACCATGGCACCGGCGCTGGCGGTGGCCGAGGAAGCCGCGAAACCGAATCTGAATTCCGGCGACACCGCCTGGATGCTGACCTCGACCGCGCTGGTGTTGTTCATGACCATTCCCGGCCTGTCGTTGTTCTATGCCGGCATGGTGCGTGCCAAGAACGTGTTGTCGGTGATGATGCAATGTTTTGCCATCACCGCGCTGGTAACGGTGTTGTGGACCTTGTACGGCTACAGCCTGGCGTTCGACACCACCGGCATGACCAAGGAAGCCATCAATCTGTACACCTTTATCGGCGGCCTCGGCAAAGCGTTCCTGAGTGGGGTGACCCGCGACAGCCTGACGCTGACCATCCCGGAAACGGTGTTCGTGACCTTCCAGATGACCTTCGCCATCATCACGCCAGCGCTGATTGTCGGCGCCTTCGCCGAGCGGATGAAATTCTCCGCGCTGCTGAGCTTCATGGCGCTCTGGTTTACCTTGGTCTACGCTCCCATCGCCCACATGGTTTGGAGTGGCGACGGCGCGTTGATGTGGGATTGGGGCGTATTGGACTTTGCCGGCGGTACGGTGGTGCACATTAACGCCGGTATCGCCGGTTTCGTGGCCTGCCTGGTGCTCGGCAAGCGCAGGGGCTATCCGCATACGGCGATGCCGCCGCACAACCTGAATTTCACCATCATGGGCGCCGCGATGCTGTGGGTTGGCTGGTTCGGGTTCAACGCCGGTAGCGCGGTGGCGGCTGACGCCAATGCGGGAATGGCGATGGCGGTGACCCAGATCGCGACCGCCATGGCGGCGCTAAGCTGGATGTTCGCCGAGTGGCTGACCCACGGCAAGCCCAGCGTGCTGGGCATCGCCTCCGGCGCGGTGGCGGGTCTGGTGGCGATTACCCCGGCCTCAGGCACGGCCGGTCCGATGGGCGCGCTGTTGATTGGTTTGGCGGCCGGCGTGATTTGTTTCCTGGCCTCCACCAAGCTCAAGCGGGCGCTGGGTTATGACGACTCGCTCGACGTGTTCGGCGTACACGCGGTCGGTGGTATCATCGGTGCGATTCTGACCGGCTTGTGCGCCGATATCAGCTTGGGAGGCAAAGGACTGGCCGAGGGTGTGACCGTGGGTGCCCAGTTATGGATCCAGACCAAGGGTGCGCTGTTTACCGTGGTGTACTCCGGCATTCTGAGTTTCGTGATCCTGAAGATCGTGGATGTGGTGATCGGACTGCGGGTGACCGAAGAGCAGGAAACCGAGGGTCTGGACATCGCGCTGCACGACGAGCGTGGCTACAACCTGTGACGCTGGATGGCGGACAGCGAGTTGCGGGAGTCCGCTGTCCGTCCAACATTACACGCAACCAGGGATTTCGGTTATATTCCCGCCCGTGCTTTGATTTTGGGTTAAGCGAACGCTAGAGGGCATCCATGAAGATAGTCACTGCAATCATCAAACCGTTCAAGCTGGACGACGTGCGGGAGGCCCTGTCGGGTATCGGCGTGCAGGGCATCACCGTGACCGAGGTCAAGGGTTTCGGCCGGCAGAAGGGTCATACCGAACTGTACCGCGGCGCCGAATACGTGGTGGACTTTTTGCCGAAGGTCAAGCTGGAAATCGCCGTGGATGATGGCCTGGTGGACAAGGTGGTGGAAGCCATCTGTTCCACCGCCAACACCGGCAAGATCGGCGACGGCAAGATCTTCATCTACGACCTGGAGCGCGCGATCCGGATTCGCACCGGCGAAATCGGTCCCAGTGCGTTGTAACCGCGCCGCGAGGCGCATTGGAAAGGGCGGAGCTGATGTGGCTCCGCCCTGGTGTGCCCGACATGGGCATGTACTTGTTACCTGAGAGGAGGTAACCGCGAAGAGTGACGAGAAGCGTAGCGAAACCCAAGGTGGAAGCCGCGAGGCCAAGCTGAAAGAAGGGCGTAGCCAAGACACGACCGCAGGAACACGAACAGGCAGTGAGGCCGGGTACGGGCGATGAGCGTGCTAGGGAACGCGAAATCCAACCGTCACCGAAAGACGTATCCGGTAGAGCCTGGCGGCACGGGTCGAAAGTATCTGTTCTTACTCGGGGAGACCTGACGCGTGAGAGCGTGCCAGGAGTCAGCAGAGGCCGTAGTAGTGTGGACACCGGCCGAAAGGCCGGTCGAGCGAAGGGCCGAAGAGTCACGAGAGGACCACAGTCTGCATCCGTTCCCAGCGGCACGGAGACGGGCGACACGGGTTCGGAGCGGCAACTGCGGCAGCTCCCGGACCGGCGGGCCAAGCCGAGCAGGTGGATTCCTGCGGAGGGGCGGCACGTGCCCATCGAGTCGCGGCGGACAGCGAGCACAGACGTCAGAAGAGGTTCAATGAGCAACACGGTAGACATCAGTAATTCACTCTACCGTGGGTGCTCGCGGGCTAAGCCCGCTGGGCTCAACCGCCGGATGCGGAAAACCGCATGTCCGGTGGTGTGGGAGGGCTGACGGGCGCAATCCCGTCAGCCCGACCCGATCCCTTGTCGTTTTATGGCGGCGGATTCTGGAGATTACAGTTTCATACGTTTGAACAGCCCTTCCGGGATATGCAGGATCACCAGCACGATCCAGCGCCAGAACCAGGGTAGATAAACCACGTCGTGGCGATGTTCGACGGCAGCGACGATGCCCTTGGCGATTTGGTCGGGTTGCGCCCAGAGCAGCCCTTTCTTCTCGAACGCGACGGTCATCGGGGTATCCACGAAGCCGGGCTTGACGGTGATGACCTGGATGCCTTTCCCGCTTAGCCGGTTGCGTAGTCCCTGCAAAAACAGACTGACCATACCCTTGGCGGCACCGTAGATGTAATTACTCTGCCGCCCCCGCTCGCCGGCCACGGAACTGATCGCGATCAACGTCCCACTTCCGCGCGCCTCGAACTTATTGGCCAGTAAGGTGGCAAGACTGATCACGCTCAGGGCATTAGTGTGTATGGCGGCCAGCGTTTTCTCCACCGAATATTGGCAAGCGGCCTGATCGGGCAATACCCCGTGGGCAATCAGAGCGAGGTCGATTGCGCCCAGCGCCTGTTCGGCCCGTTCCAGTAGGGCCGGATGCTGGTCAAGCTGGTCGAGGTCGAGGCTTTCACAGCCGACGGGCTGGCCCGAGCGTATTTCCAGATCACGGGCGATGGCGGCGAGCCGGTCGGGATTGCGGCTGACCAGGTAAAACCGGGCGCCGCCGGCGGCGAAGCGGCGGGCGGTCGCTTCGGCGATGGCCGAGGTGGCGCCGATGATTAGAATGTTGCGCATATCGTCTCCCTTGAAGTTCAGTCGGCCATGACCCGCCGCCAGAAGCTGGAGGAAAATCGGGGATCGATGTAGCGGCTGAATTCCTTCCAGCAAGGGTAATACTGGCGGAAGCTGGCGCCGCTCATCCGGGCATCCTTGGCGGGATACACCGCACCGCCAGCCTGCCGGGTCACCTCATCGAGGTTTTCCAGCAGAGCGAGCGTCTTCTGCCCAAGATTGGGGAAATCCAGCGCCAGGGTCACGCCGGGCCGGGGAAAGGACAGCAGGCCGCCCGAAGTCCGCTCGCCGAATCGCTTCAGCACCGCCAGCATCGAACCCTGGCCGCTTGCGGTGATTCGGGCCAGGATTTCCCGCAACGCCTCGCGGGCGTCGGTCGGGGGAATGACGCACTGGTACTGGAAAAATCCCCGCCGCCCGTATAGCCGGTTCCACTCCAGTAGGTTGTCCAGCGGATAGAAGAAGGGTTGGTACGGTACCAGACCGCGCGCCGGGCGCGGCAGGTGGTAGTAGAGTCGGTTGAACCAGCGCACGCTCAGGTTGTTGACCAGCGATACCGGCGGCGTGAACAGCACGGTCAGCGCGCGGCGTTCCGGCGGCGACGGGTTCAACACTCCCGGCGGCGCGGCCATACCCGCCATGTAAATCCCTCGACCCAGCGCTCGGCCAGCGGCGGCGCAATCAACCCAAGACACGATATAGGGATAGCCGGCCTCGTACTCTTGATCAAGCGCCAGGAAGTTATCCAGGCTGGCAAAGCGGCGGTTCTCGGCCACGATCCAGGGGTTGGCGATGCGCTGTAACTGGATTTCCACCCAGGTGATGAGTCCGGTCAGCCCCAAGCCACCGACCGTGGCTCGAAACCAGTCGCCGTTTTGCTCCGGCGTGCAGACCCGGCGCTCACCATCGGAACGCAGCAGTTCGAAGGCGCGCACGTGACAGCCGAAACTGCCGGCGATGTGGTGGTTCTTGCCATGCACGTCGTTGGCGATGGCGCCACCCAGGGTAACGAACTGGGTGCCGGGCGTGACCGGCAGGAACCAGCCCTGCGGGACGATCAGCGGCAGGATCTCCGCCAGCAAAACCCCGGCTTCCGCCCGCAACACGCCCTTGGCCGGGTCGAAGGCGATAAAGCGGTCCAGCCCCCGCGTCAGCAGCAGGGCGCCGCTGTCGTTCAGACAGACATCACCGTAGCTGCGGCCATTGCCGAACGGCAGGCAGGACTGTGGTTCCGCCGGCAGCGCGAGAGTGTGCCGGTCGCGGCATGGCGCGATCTGGCGCGGCGTTGCTGGCGGGTAACGGCCCCAACTGCGCACTGTGGTGGTTGAAATGCCGGCGCTCATTTGGGCATCGCGCCCAGCAGGATGAGCGCGCAGGCCAGCAGCACGTAGCGGCTGTTGGCATCGGTCAGGGCAAAGATGATCGGGTCGTCGTGCATTTCACCGCGATGGGTGACCAGCCAGACCCGGCTGATCCAGTACAGCAGCACCGGGCAGAGCAGCCAGATCACCATCGGCTGATTGTAGAGCGCGCGGCTGGTTTCGCTGTTGACATACAGCGCCAGCACCAGCACCAGCACCGCCAGATAGCCGGCGGCGCCGCCCAGGCTTTGCAGGATGCCCAGATCGTCCACATGATAACCCCGGCCGCTGGTGCTCAGTTCGCCCCGCTCCCGCATGGTCCACAGTTCGGCGTAGCGCTTGACCAGGGCCAGGCTCAGGAACAGGAACATCGAGAACGCCAGCAGCCAGAACGAGGGCATGATGCTCACGGCCGTCGCCCCGGCGATCATTCGCAGGGTGTACAGCCCGGCCAGCACGATGGTGTCGAGCATCGGCACCCGCTTGAGTCGCAGCGAATAGGCCAGGGTGAAAACGTAGTACATCGCCAGAACAGCGGTGAACCAGGGTGGGTTGAGCAGCAGGCTCAAGCCGAACGCTGCGATCAACAGCAGCGGGATCGCGGCCACACCCTGGGCAATGGACAGCTTGCCGGCGGCGAAGGGGCGGCGGCACTTGGACGGATGGCGACGATCGGCGGTCAGATCCAGCAAGTCGTTGAGCAGGTACACGCTGGAGGCGCCCAGGCCGAAACTGAGGAAGGCCACCAGCGCCAACGCCAGCTTGTCCGGCTGATTCCAGGCATGACCCGCGACCAACGGTACGAAGATCAACACGTTCTTGAGCCATTGATACAGCCGCATGCCCTGAACCCAGTGCCGCCATAGGGGTTCGTTGAGTGCGAAAATCCGCTCTACTTCGGCGGCGGTGCCGGCTTGGGCGGCGACTGGTGGTGCGGCGTTGACCACGATGGCGCGGCGGGCGTGTTTCCAGACCGCCACGTCCACGGCGGCGTTGCCGGCGTAGTCGAAGCCGCGCTCTCCATACAATTCCACCAAGGTCTCTACCTTGCGCGGGCCGGCCAGATTGCGGAAGCCGTCGGTTGCTAGCACCCCGTCGAACAGTCCAAGATACTCCGCCACCCGCTCAGCAAAGCGGCGGTGCGAGGCGGTGACCAGCACCAGCGGCCGTCCTGCCCGCTTCTGTTCGCGCAGAAAGGCCAGCAGTTCCGGGTTGTAGGGCAGGGTATCAATGTCCAGTTCCACCCGCTTGGCCAGTTCCGCCTTGAGCCGGGCCTTGCCCCCGCCAGCCAGCGCGGCCAGTACAGCACTGACAGAGGTGCCTGCTTGATCTGGGCGAAAGCGGCTTCGAGCAGCAGGTCGGAGTTCAGCAGAGTGCCGTCGAGATCCACACAGAGCGGAATACCGGTACTCACTAATATTTCTCTCCTGTCATTGTCAGGCGCCGGCCGTGGAAAGCGAGCGCCGCTACCGCCACCCCCCCCAGCGCGACCGCGAACCACAAGGTTGTGATCCGGCACAGCAGGGTGATGGCTACCGCAGCCGCGCCGTCCGCGCCGAAAGCGATCAGCAGTACCCCCATCACCGCCTCGGTGCCGCCCAGTCCGCCGGGCAAAAACGACAACGCTCCGGTCAGTACCGCGATGGCGTAGATGCCGATGCCGGTGGCCAAGTTGATTCCGACTCCGATGTCGTGGGCGACCAGATACAGGGATAGTCCTTCCAAACCCCAGGACAGCACGCCCAAGCTCAGTCCAAACAGAAGATAGCTGGGCCGCAGCAGCACCGCCGCCGAATCGAGCAGGCGGGCCAGCCGGTCGAGCTGATGACCGTACCGATGACCATGTCTCCGAGTTCGTAGCTTTTCAGGTAGCCAGGGACGAGTGACAAGCCAGCCGGGTCCCAGGGTCAGCACCCAGGCCACCGCTACCAGCCAGCCATATTCGGGCCAGGTCAGGAGGATCAACAGCGCCAGCAGGCTCATCACTAGCACGTCCAGCAGGCGTTCCACGAACAGCGCCGCCAGGCTCTGGGCATAGGTCACGCCGTGAGCGCGCAGGTACAGTGAACGTACTGCTTCGCCGGCCTTGCCGGGAGTCACGGTCAGGGTGAATCCCGCCAGGTAATAGAGGAAATGCCGCCACCATGGCAAGGCGTGACCAAAGGCGGCGATGTAGCGATGCCAGCGCCAGAACCGCAGCAGGTAATTGAGCAGCGACAAGGTGAAGATCGCCAGCAGTACCGGCAAACCGATCCGCCACAGCGCCGCGAATACAGCCTCGCGGTTGGCGAGCAGCACGAAGCCCAGATACAGAAGAGCGGCCAAGCCGATGCTCAGCGTCAGGGCGCGGCGATGGTGGGGTGACATGGGTTCTTGAAAGCCCCGTCCGGTCTGGTGGCAATGCACATCCACTTTGCATCTTTAGGGTACTTGGGTTGCCCTATCGAGCCCGACTCGGATAAGCTTCCATGAGAATCTCTCCATCTGCTGCCCTCGAAGGATAAGGAGCCATATCATTAGCAATTCACCGCTCCCCCGCCAGCGCCCGCCGCATGAATTCCGGCGTGGCCAGCGCGGCGTGGTGAATCTCGGCGTTGTAGTACTCGGTGGCAAACGGTTTGGCGGCGGCGTCGGCCGCGCGGAAGTCGGCGACCCGGCCCGACTTGCGGGCGAGGGTGGCGGTCCACCAGCCGGAAGGATACACGCACTGCGGAAAGTGCAGGGTGTGGGTATCGGCGAAGCCGGCGGTGCGTAGATTCCGGTGCAGCGGCACGAGGATGGTGTCGAGATGGAACAACGGCGACTCGCTTTGCTGGACCAGCACTCCGACGGTGCCCAGCACGCGATGGCAGTTGCGGAAGAACGGCTCGGCGAACAGCCCCTCGGCCGGACCGACCGGGTCGGTACTATCCACGATGATGACGTCGTAGCTGCCCGGTTCGGCGTTCTGGACCCAGGCGATACCGTCGTCGAACCGTAGTCGCGCCCGCGGATCGCCATTGGCTTCGCACAGTTCGGGGAAATACCGTTCGGCCGCCCGCGTCACTTCTTGGTCGATATCGACCTGGGTCGCGGTTTCGACGCCCGGATGCTTGAGCACCTCTCGCAGCGTGCCGCAGTCGCCGCCGCCGATGATCAACACCCGCCTGGGATCGGGATGGGTGAACAGCGCCGGATGGGTCATCATCTCGTGGTACAGGAAATTGTCACGGCTGGTCAGCATAATGTAGCCATCGATCACCATCAGGTTACCGAACGCTTCGGTGGCATAAACGGCCACCCGCTGCCAGGGCTCTGGACCTCGTGCAGCTTGCCCTGGAGTTTGAGCGAGAAAGCGGAGCCCGTCGCCGGGTGAGTTTCGGAAAACCAATGATGATCCAGCGTCACGTCGAGACCTTTCTTGCGGAGGATGAACGGCAGTGAACGACATGCGGCAACCAAGGCCGGCCTGGACCGTGGCCCAGGCGCGCGAAGTATATAATACCGCCCGCTGGGGCGGTGGCTTCTTTGCGATCGACGACAGCGGCCGGGTCAGGGTTCGGTCGCCGCGCTGGTCGAACCATCCGGGGGTTGAGTTGTACGCCCTGGCTGGGGAGGTGGGGAACTTGGGTTACGATCTGCCGGTCCTGGCGCGGTTCAGTCACATCCTGCACGACCGGGTTGACACTTTATGCGATGCCTTCGCCGCCGCCATCGCCGAGCTGAATTATCAGGGTGGTTATACCGCCGTCTATCCGATCAAGGTCAACCAGCAGCGGCGGGTAGTGAGCGAGATCGTCGGTCACGGTGGACCACGGGTCGGACTGGAGGCCGGTAGCAAGCCGGAACTGATGGCGGTGTTGGGTCTGTCGGAAGCGGGCGGCGTGGTGGTCTGCAACGGCTACAAGGACCGCGAATATATCCGTCTGGCCCTGATCGGCCGGCAACTGGGCCTCAACGTTTTCATCGTGGTCGAGAAGCTGTCCGAACTGGATTTGGTCATCGAGGAGTCTCACCGGATCGGCATCCGACCACCACTGGGCATGCGGGTGCGGCTGGCCTCGATTGGAGCCGGCAAGTGGCAAAACACGGGCGGCGAGAAGTCCAAGTTCGGCCTGTCCGCCAGCCAAGTGCTGGACGCGGTGCGGCGGCTGAGGGAACAGGGAGATGCTGGATAATCTGGTTCTGCTGCACGCCCATCTGGGTTCGCAAATCGCCAACATCCACGATATTCAGCGCGGCTTGCGGGAGGTGGGGCGCTATTACACCGATCTGTGGCGGCTGGGCGCCCACCTGCGCTGGGTGGATGTCGGCGGCGGGCTGGGGGTGGATTACGAGGGCACCGGCTCGCGCAGCGACTGCTCGATGAACTACAGCGTGCGGGAATATGCCAACAACGTGGTCTACACGCTGTGGGAAGTCTGCGCCGAGCAGAATCTGCCGCACCCGCATTTGTTTAGCGAGTCGGGTAGGGCGCTGACCGCCCATCACGCCGTGCTGATCACCGAGGTGATCGACCACGAACCCGCGCCTGGCGGTCAGTTGCCGCCCGCGCCTGGGGCCGGCGATCCCCTCATTCTCCATAACCTCTGGAAGGTGTATCAGACCGTCTCGCGCGGGTCGGCGGTGGAGGCTTACCACGATGCCGCCTACTGGCTGGCCGAGGCGCGCGGGATGTATCTACACGGGGTGTTGCGGCTGGAGCAGCGCGCCCGCGCCGAACAGCTTTACTTCGCTATCTGCCGCAAGTTGCAACCGCTGCTCAATCCCGTCGCCCGGGCGCATCGCGAGTTACTCGATGAACTGAACGACAAGCTGGCGGAAAAACTGTTCCTGAATTTCTCGGTGTTTCAATCCATGCCGGACGTGTGGGCGCTGGAGCAGATCTTCCCGATCCTGCCGTTGCAGGGCTTGACCGAACCGCCGACCAGCCGGGCGGTGCTGCAGGATCTAACCTGCGACTCGGACGGTTGCATCGAGCGCTACGTGGACGGCGAGGGCGTGGAAACCACCCTGCCGCTGCCGCCTTACCGGGCTGGCCAGCCGTATTTGCTGGGAATTTTCCTGCTGGGCGCATATCAGGAGATTCTCGGCGACATGCACAACCTGTTCGGCGATACCGCCGCGGTTAACGTGGAATTGAGCGAGGAGGGCGGCTATCGGCTGGTCGAGCCGACCCACGGCGATACCGTGGCCGATCTGCTGCGTTACGTGCGCTTCGAGCCGGAGGCGCTGCTGGCGGCGTATCGCGAGAAAATCGAGGCCGCCGAACTCGACCATGACCGGCGGACCGCTTATCTGGCGGAACTGGCAGCGGGACTGAACGGTTATACCTATCTGGAACCGTAAACCGGCGCGGCGATCTCTCTAAAGTTCCGCCTTGATGCGCCGAGGGACTGGCCACTCAGGTATCGGGGGATTGGGGCAGCACCGCGCACAAGCTTTCCAGTTCCGCCATGCTGGACTGCACTTGCCCGAGCGCCGCCATTGCCTGGTCGTGGCTGATGCCGAGCATGAACAGGGCCAGAGCCGGTAACCGGTTATTGTGCTCCTCTCCCAAGCCGATGTAGTGCAACAGGCGATTGGCGATCAGCACCAGGTTGGAGTATTCGGCGTGGGGTTGCGTAGCATCCTCGTGGTGGTGCCAGCGGACGGCCGCGACGACTTCCGCGGGCAGGTTCCAGGCCTGCATCAGCCAGGCGCCGATTTGCCAATGTTCGGTACCCATGACATACCGCTCCACGGCGTTCAGCGGCACGTGCCGGTTGACCTCCAGGAACCGGTTGAGCAGAAAAAAGCGAGCCGGGAGCACATGACCGAGCACCAGGTAGCCGAAATCGTGCAGTAGCCCACACAGGTAGGCTATCCCCGGTTGCACGCAGGTCGGATCGGGCAAAGTCTTGACCAGCTCGCCGACCAGGGCAGCGCAGTAGACGCTGTGCCGCCAAAGCGCCTGCAGCCCCACCGGCCCATCAACCGGGATGCGGAAAGCCTGGCCCATACTGGAGCCAAGCAACAGGTTGAGCGTGTTTTCGAGCCCCAGTACCTGCTCGATGGCGGTTTCCAGCGAGTCCACCGTGCCATGATGGCCGTGTAGGGGTGCGCGTGCCCAATACACCACTTGAGCGGCGAAGCTGGCGTCCCGCGCGACAAGCTGGAGGACATCCTGAGCACAGGCATGCGGATTGGCGCGCAATGTCAGGATATCTTGTACGTTTTGCGGCATGGCCGGCAATTCGGTAACGGCCTCGCTGCCAGAGCCCAGTTGTGCTGGCGTGTAGCGGTTGGTGAGGCTGGCCAGGTTTTGCGGGGTGAGCGCCTGTTGGCTGATCAGGAAATCGAGATCGTCCACCGAAATGGCGAATGGTTCCCAGCGCGCCTGACCGAGCAGCCTTTGGAAATCGGCACCGCGAATCATCAGGAAGTTGTCGCCGCTGCCACCCTCGAAATAAATCTCGCCATCGCCGTCCACGGCCAGACTGGTATCGACCAGGGCGGATAGACCAAAAGCAGCAGGCAGGGGCGGACGGGAATCCCCCTTGCAGCCATGGTTTTGGAAAAAGCGGATGGTTTCGAGGCGGTCGAGCGGCTCCAGTTCGCGTTGCAGCAACCGACACAGCATCGAAAAATCCAGGATGTGGCTATACGGCAGGATAGCCATGACTAGCCCGGCGGCATCCTTCAGCAACACGGTTCGCGCCAATCGGCGGACGGGGATATCGAGCCTCTCCGCGGCCTGGCCAAGCGTTTCCTTGGAGGGATAGGCAATCAGTTTATAGGAAAGGTGCTGCCGGTCCAGATAAGTCCGAACGGTGTCGGGAAGGTTCATGACAATACCCCTGGTCGCGGGATCGAAAACGGCCCAGCCGTCGCATTATTATTATAATTGTATAATCATGTCCAGCGAACCGGCTTTATCTCGATGATCGAAGGGACCATCAACCGCAACCCGCGCGCGAGGGCGAGTCGAACTCTCCCTCTGGGTTGTCGAACGGTTTACTCCGTTTTCACGGCAATCGCCGAGCGCGTGGCGAGCGATTGCGGCGGTTGAGCCGGGCGGGACGGGTACGCGGGTCGCGCGGACTGAACCGGCTTGGAGCCGCTGTTGGCGGCCGTGATCACGGTCGGGGTCGTGGTGTTCTTTTTGGGAGTTGCCGGCTTGCGGAGCGGTTCGACCGCGGGTTGCGTCCGGGCGGGCGGCGGTGGCGGAGCGCTCTTTGGCCTGCTTTCCTCTCGACGGATCTCGATTTGCCGCTTGGGCAGTTCGGTATAGAAATCGTATTTGGGCTTGACCGGCGCCGGCGTGGTTTCGAGCGTGGGTTTCGGCATCGCTGGCGCGGCGGGAGTGCTGGGCGGTCGAGCAGGCGCGGTGGCAGCGGTGCGCGGTGCTTGTGGCCGGTCCCCTTTGATGTAGGCCAGCAAGCCACCGAACAGGCCGATCAGGACCAGCGTGATGACCAGCAGGCCATGCCGGCGCACGACCAGACGGCGGCGTTGCCAGGTCGAGGTGGGTTTATAGTCGCGTCGAATACTCACATGACCTCCGGGGCCGAAACGCCCAATAGCTTAAGACCGTTCTTGATGACTTGCCGCGTGGCCAGGCTCAGGTTGAGTCGGGCATCGCGCAACGCGTCGTTCGGCACCAGAACCCGGTGCTCGTTGTAATAAGTATGGAAGGCATTGGCCAGTTCCCGCAGATAATGAGCCAACTGGTGCGGTTCGTGATTGAGGGCGGCTGCTTCCACCACTTCCGGATAGCGCGACAGCGCGACCAGCAGGATCTCCTCGTGCGGTTCGGTCAACAGGGCCAGATGATTTCGACCGCGCTTCTCGTCGCGAGACAGCCCCTTTTCGCGCAACTGCCTCAGCACGCTGCAGACTCGGGCGTGCGCATACTGAATATAGTAGACAGGATTGTCCTTGGATTGCGATTTGGCCAGATCGAGGTCGAAATCCACGTGCTGTTCGCTCTTGCGCATCACGTAGAAGAAGCGGGCGGCATCGTTGCCAACCTCCTTGCGCAATTGCCGCAAAGTGACGAAGTCGCCGGAGCGGGTGGACATTTGTACCCGCTCGCCGTTGCGATAGAGGATGGCGAACTGCACCAGCAGCACGGCCAGCCGGTCGGGATTTTCGCCCATCGCCTGGAGCGCGGCCTTGACCCGGGGTACGTAGCCGTGATGGTCGGCGCCCCACACGTCGATCACCCAGTCGAAGCCGCGTTCGAATTTTTCCAGGTGATAGGCGATGTCCGAGGCGAAGTAGGTGATCTGGCCGTTTTCCCGTTCCACTACCCGGTCCTTTTCGTCGCCGAAGGCGCTGGAGCGAAACCACAGCGCCCCATCCTGTTCGTAAACGTGGCCACTCTCGCGCAACCGGTTGATGGCCTTGTTGACCGCGCCACCCTCGGCAAGAGCGCGCTCCGAGTACCATTCCTCGTACACCACCCCGAATTCCCGCAGGTCGTCGCGGATGTCGTCGAGAATGGTGTTCAGGCCCAGTTCGAAGATGAAGCGATAGCGGTGATCGCCCAACAGGGTCTTGGCGCGCTCGACCAGGGTATCGATGTGCGCTTCCTTGTCGCCCTGGACGACGAGATTGCCCGCCTCGTCCCGGATTTCATCCTGAGGCAGGTTTTGAAACACCCGCGCCGCCGGCAGCACGTAGGCGCCCCCGTGCTCGGCGTAAATTTGGGCGGCGATGTCGCGCACGTAATCGCCACGGTAGCCGTTGCTGGGAAAGCGGAACCGTTCGCCGCAGTGTTCCAGGTAGCGCAACCAGATGCTGGCGGCCAGGATGTTCATCTGCCGGCCGGCGTCGTTGACGTAATACTCGCGGTGAACCTGGTAACCGACCGCTTCCAGCAGGTTGGCGACCGTGGCGCCGAAGGCCGCGCCGCGGCCGTGGCCGACGTGCAGCGGTCCGGTGGGATTGGCGGAAACGAATTCCACCTGCACTCGTCGGCCACCGCCAAGTTCGCTCCGCCCGAAGGCGTCGCCCCGGTCCAGAATCTCATTGACCACCGCCTGATAGGCGGTGGGGGTGAGGAAGAAGTTGATGAAACCGGGACCGGCAACCTTCACTTGGGCGACGCGGTCGGATGCGGGCAGGGCGGCCTTGATGCGCTCGGCCAGTTCGCGCGGCGGGCGGCGGGCGGTTTTCGCCAGGGCGAGGGCGATGGCGCTGGCGAAATCGCCGTGGGCCCGGTCGCGGCTGCGTTCCAACGGAATATCCGTGGGCACGGCGCCAGACAGCAGACCATCCTGCCGCAAGCGCTGGAGAGCCTGGGTGATGAGTGCTTGCAGATACGTTTTCAAGGGAAAGCCTCTGGGTGGGGTTTTCCGATCAACTGATCATTCCGAGCTTGAAGTGGTAGGCGACGAACTTCTTGAACTCGTTGACGATCTTGAACGAGTCGCGCAGCAGTTCCCGCTCCAGCTTGTTGAGGTCCTTGGGGTTTAGATAATTGTCCTGCGGCAGTCCCTGCTCGATTTTCCGCAGGCCGGCCTGGGTCCGCAACGTGGACATGTAAGCGAACGCCTCGATCAATTCGACGCCGAAGGAGGGTTGGAACAGGTTGCGCTGGCTTAACGTGGTGATGCGATCCACGGTATTGGCCTGCGGCAGCCGATACTCCAGGGCCAGGCTGCGCACCCCGTGGACGATGGGGAAGATGCCGCCTTTCTTGATGTCCAGTTCGTCGCGGTTTTTCTCCAGCACGAAATTGGTGAAGAAGCCCAGGGGGGTTTCGAACGCCACCGTGGATTTGGCGAACTGGCTGTAGAAGGAGCGATGGTCGCTCAGCAGCCGGTACATGCGATCCTTGACATGCCGGAGCAGATTGTCGTCGCCGGCCACCGCCGCCGCGTCGCAGAAGATGGCGAACTGCAGGAAAGAGTCGCGGGTGGGGTGGACGATCCATTCGAACAACTCGTCCTTGAAGGCCGCCACCGATTTGGCCCAGTAGGGGTTCGACACCATGATGTTGCCGGGACAGCGCGGATAGCCGAACTCGATCAGGCTTGCGGTGAATTCCCCGGTCATTCGTTCCAGGTCGGGATGGGTAAAACCATCGCGCAGGATCAGGGCGTTGTCCTGGTCGGTTTTGAGCACCTGTTCCTCGCGGCCTTCGCTGCCCAGCACCAGCAGGCAGGAATTGTCCAGCAGTTCCGGTGGCGCCAGCAGGTCGAACAGCTTGCGCAGCACTTTTTTGTTCAGCTCCGATACCAGTTGCATGATGTAGCGGATCTTGATGCCCTTGGCGTGCAGGTCGCGGATCACGTTGACCAGATCGCGGCTGGCCCACTTCAACTCGTCCTTGGACTGCGCGCGTTCGATTTGCAGGGCGATCAGGTGCGAGTGGTTGGAGAGATAACTCAGCAGATCGATCTGTTCGAGGATGCCATGAATGGTGGCGCCTTCCCGGATCACCAGCCGGTTGATGTTGTGGTGGGTCATCCGCAACAAGGCGTTGAACAGGAAGTCGTCCGGTTCCATCCCGATCAGGTCGTAAGTGGCGAGCGTGCCGACCGGCGCATCCAGCGACCGCCGCTGGATGATGGCGGCCTCGCGCAAATCGGTCGCGGTCACGATGCCGATCTCGTCATCGTAGCGAACCAGGACCGAGCTGGTTTTGTGCGCCTTCATCGCCAGGGCGGTTTCATGAATGGAGGTTTCGGCGGTTACATAGATCGGCGGATGGAGGTAGACATCGCGAATCTTGGCGACCGTGAACGCCGACAGTTCCCGCAGGTCCTCGGCGCCGCGCCCGACCGCCAGCCGTTGCGTGATTCTCAGATCGTAGAATTTGGCGAACTCCGGATAGCGCCGGACGGTTTGCAGAAAGCTGTCCCGCGGCAGGCGAAAACAGCGGGTCGGTTCGGTGACCATGAAGCTGCGCTTGCTGGCGCCTTCCTGCAGCGCCTTGGCGTCGAAGCTGTCCTCGGCGGCGTAAAAGGAGGTCACGCACAACAGTGGGCGGTCCCCGCTTTTGGCGGTTTCGGGAGTCGCTTCGGCCGGGTCGAGCGGGACGGGTTCATCGTCCACCTCCCAGACCGCGCCGTCGATGACGATGTAGAGAAAGTTCGGCCGTTCTCCGGCTTTCAGCAACACCTCGCCGGCGCGATAGTGGCCGACCGTCATTTCCCGGGCCAGTCGTTCCAGTTCCGCTTCGGGCAACTGGCTGAACGGGGCCAGATGCGCGAGGAAGGTCTTTTGATCCAGGTCGTCGGGGGTGGCCACGGCTGCTCCGTCCGGTTGCGTCAAAATAAAACCTCCTCGCGGCGGAGACCGGAGGAGGTTTTATCTTAGCAGATTCAAACCGGCCGGGAGGAAGCCGTTCCGTTGCGGAACGCCTCCCGCCGGTTCGAGGCCGGCTTAATGGCCGGACGCGCCCTCGGCGCCGATGCCGGTCTGACAGCGCACGTCCTGCGCTTCATACGCCGCGTGTTCCTGCTTGGCCTGCGCGCTGTGGTCCAGGAGCGAGAAGATCCAGATGCCGAGGAAGGCCGCGGTCACCGAGACGATGGCCGGATACTTGGACGGGTACGGAGCCGAGCCCTTGGGATAGCCCAGCACCTCTTCCCAGACGGTGGGGCCGATGATGACCAGCACCACCGCCGTGATCAGGCCGATGGCGCCGCCAATCACCGCGCCGCGGGTGGTCAGCTTGGACCAGAAGATCGACATGAACAGGATCGGGAAGTTGGTGCTGGCGGCGACCGCGAAGGTCAGACCGACCAGGAAGGCGACGTTTTGTTGCTCGAAGGCGATGCCCAGCAGCACGGCGACGATGCCCAGGCCGATCGTGGCGATCTTGGACACGAATACTTCCTGCTGCTCGTTGGCCCGGCCGTGGGCGAACACGTTGGCGTACAGGTCGTGGGAAATGGCCGAGGCGCCGGCCAGGGTCAGGCCCGACACCACTGCCAGAATGGTGGCGAAAGCGACGGCGGAAATGAAGCCCAGCATGTAGGGGCCGCCCACGTAGGCCGAGGTGTGAATGGCGGCCATGTTGCTGCCGTTCAGGATCTTGCCCGCCGAATCCAGGAAGGCTGGATTTTTGGTGATGAAGACGATCGCGCTGAAGCCGATGATGAAGGTCAGGATGTAGAAGTAGCCGATGAAGCCGGTGGCGTAGAACACCGAGCGCCGGGCCTGCTTGGCGTCGGGCACGGTGAAGAAGCGCATCAGGATGTGCGGCAGGCCGGCGGTGCCGAACATCAGCGCCATGCCCAGCGAGATGGCGTCGAGCGGTTTGGTGACCAGGGTTCCCGGTCCCATGATCGCCAGATTGGGCGCTTCCGCCGAACCCCGGACGATGGTCGCCTGCTTGAACATTTCCTCGGGGCTGAAGCCGAATTGCAGCAGGCACAGAAAGGCGATCAGGGTCGCGCCGCCGAGCAGCAGGCCGGCCTTGATGATCTGTACCCAGGAGGTGGCGATCATGCCGCCGAACATCACGTAGGTGATCATCAGCGCGCCGACGATGACGACGGCGTAGGTGTAATCCAGGCCGAACAGGGTCTGAATCAGTTTGCCGGCGCCTACCATCTGGCCGATCAGGTACAGGATCACCACTACCATGGTGCCGGTCGCCGCCAGGGTGCGCATCGGCACCCGCTGCAGGCGGTAGGTCACCACGTCGGCGAAGGTGAACTTGCCCAGGTTCTTGAGCTGTTCCGCGATCATGAACATGATCAGCGGCCAGCCGACCAGCCAGCCGACCGAATAGATCAGGCCGTCGAAACCCGCCGTGTACACCAGGCCGGCGATACCCAGGAAGGAGGCCGCCGACATGTAGTCGCCGGCGATGGCGAAGCCGTTTTGCATGCCGGTGAGACTGCCGCCCGCCGCGTAGAAGTCCTTGGCAGTCTTGGTGCGTTGCGCGGCCCAATAGGTGATGCCCAGGGTCACGGCCACGAAGATGAGGAACATGACGATGGCCGGGACGTTGAGCGTTTTCTGGACTACCTGCGCCGCCTGTTGCGCTACGGGTGCGGCGGCGGGCGCGGCCGCCTGCTGGGCAAAGGCGCTGCTCGCCAGCAGCAACAGGGGCGTGGCGAGGGTGACGGGAAGCAATCTCATAGGACTTCCTCCTTGATCTGGTTGTTCAGGTCGTCGAACACGGTGTTGGCGCGGTGAATGAAGATGCCCGTCAGAATGAACGCGGAGACGATGACCCCGACCCCGATCGGGATGCCGATGGTCATGGTCCAGCCCGGGCCGATCGGCTGGGCCAGGAACTTGGGGGCATAGGCGATGATCAGGATGAAGCCGTAGTAGATGACCAGCATCAGGATCGCCATGAACCAACTGAAACTGGACCGTTTCGATACCAGTTCGTGGTATTTGGGATTGCTTTTTACCTTGTGAACCAAGTCTTGTTGCATCGTTATTTCCCAAGAACAAGGGTGGATGGTGGCATGAGCGCGAAGTGGCCCAAACTCGCGGTTTGGTGGGTGCCGCCGGCGAGCCGAACTTCCCATACGGGTTGCCCGGGATGAGCCATTCCCGTCATTTCCTCTAGTGGTTGGTTGGGTAGCTGTGCGGAAAAGGCACAAGCATAGAAAATTTTAGTCGCCTCCGGCGTTAAGTAAAGGTTCCGTGCTTGGGTTATTTTTTCAATTGCTTGAAATTTTTTTCAGATGCAGCGTGGAAGACGCCATTTTCCGTTGTTACGAGCCAGTCGGAGGGCGAAATCGGGCGCGAAAGGGAGCGCGCGGTCGCGGTCGATGCTCAATAAAGCTCCATGGGATCGACGTCCAGCGACCAGCGGACGCGGTGGTCGTTGCGTTGCGCCCACAAGCGCGGAGTCCACAGATCCAGAAAATGGTGGAGGTCCTGACGGTGCACGGCTTGCAGCAACAGTTGGGCTCGATAGCGGCCAGCGCGGCGTTCCATCGGCGCGGGGGCGGGTCCCAGCAGTTCCAGACCGTCGGCGATGGGTTCCGCCAGGGCCCGCGCGGTGTGCAGGAAAACGGTGGCCTGTTCCGCGGTGGCAGCTTCCGCCCGCAACAGAGCTTGATGAGCGAAGGGGGGTAGCGCCGCCGCCTGTCGTTCCATCAGGGCAGCCGCCGCGAAGGCCGGATAACCCTGGGAAACCAGGATACGCAACAAGGGGTGATCGGGATGGTGGGTCTGGATGATGACGGTTCCCGGCTTGTCGGCGCGCCCGGCCCGGCCGGCGACCTGGAGGATCAACTGGGCCATTCGCTCGCTGGCGCGAAAATCGATCCCGTACAATCCCTGATCGGCGTCCACGATCCCGACCAGGGTCACCTCGGGAAAGTGGTGGCCCTTGGCCAGCATCTGGGTGCCGATCAGCAGGCGGCATTCGCCGTTGTGAATGTCCGCGAGCAGGGACTCCAGACTACCGCGCCGGCGGGTGCTGTCGCGGTCCATGCGGGCGATGCCGATATCCGGGAATTCGCGTCGCAGCGCCGCTTCGAGGCGTTCGGTACCGTGGCCGAGCGCGCGCAAGTCCACGCTGCCGCAGGCGGGACAGGCGACGTCCACCGGCCGGCTGTCGCCGCAATGGTGGCAGATCAGCCGGCGCTGGCGCAGGTGCAGCGTCATGCGGGCGTCGCAATGCTGGCATTGGCTCAGCCAGCCGCATTCGTGGCAGAACAACACCGGGGCGAAGCCGCGCCGGTTGAGGAACAGCAGCACCTGCTCATCGCGGGCCAGATGGGTTCGGATGCGTTCCAGCAACGGCCGCGACAATCCCTCGGTCAGCGGTTGGCGGCGCATGTCCAGAATTTCGATCACCGGTTCGCTGCCGCCGCCGACCCGTTCCGGCAGATTCAGGATTCGATAGCGGCCACGCTGTACGTTGTAAAGGCTTTCCAGCGCCGGCGTGGCCGAGCCCAGCATGACCGGAATGCCAAGCTGGTGACCCCGGATCACCGCCAGATCGCGGGCGTGGTAGCGGAAACCTTCCTGTTGCTTGAAGGAGGGATCGTGCTCCTCGTCGACAATGAGGAGGCCCGGCGTCCGCAGCGGCGCGAACACTGCCGACCGGGTGCCGATCACCACCCGGGCGACGCCGGCGCGCGCCAGCAGCCAGGCGTTCAGCCGTTCCCGGTCGCCGAGACCGGAGTGCAACACCGCCAGCGGTCCGGGCAGCCGTTCCCGAAAGCGGGCCAGCAGTTGCGGGGTCAGGCCGATTTCCGGCACCAGTACCAGCGCCTGCCGGCCGCGCGCCAGCACGGCTTCGATCAGCCGCAGATAGACCTCGGTTTTGCCGCTGCCGGTGATACCTTCCAGCAGGAAGACCTGAAAACGGTCCAATTCCGCCGCGACCAGCGCGACCGCCGCCATCTGGGAGCTGTTCAAGATTGGCGGTGGCGAATGGGGCACGGCTAAAGTGTCCGCAAGGATCGGAAACGGTTGGGCGACCTGTTCCACCCAGGTCTTTTGGCGCAGGGCGCGCAGCGTGGCGCCGCTGTCGCGCACCACCGGCGGCAAATGTTCGGCGGCGACGCCGTCGGGATTGCGCGCCAGGTGGTCGAGCATTAGATTTTTGCGCGGGGGCGCGTTGCAGGGTGGAGGCGGCAGCGAGCGCGTTCCGCCCGGCGGCGGTGATCCGCCACAGCGGCGGCGGCGCCGGCAGGTTGGCCGGTTCGCCCTGGCGCAGCAACACCGGCAGGGCGGCGGCCAGGACTTCGCCGGGAGGATGGTGATAGTAGCGCCGTGCCCATTGCAGCAAGGCCAGCACGTCAGCGGGCAACACCGGTTCGGTATCGAGCACGGTCTGCGCCGGCCGCAGCGCATCCGGATTCAGCGCGGTGTGGTCACCGAGTTCGACGAGAAGGCCGACCACATGTCGCCGACCGAACGGAACCCGCACCCGCGCGCCGGGCCGCAGGGTCGCGAGGTCGCAGTCCGGCGGAGGCAGGTAATCGAAGGTTCGGTACAGCGGCGATGGAACGGCGATCCGCAGAATCAGGTCGGGCACGGCGGGAAGACCATCAGGCGCCGAGCAAGCCGGCGCGCAACCCTTCGAGCATGAACTGGACGGCCAGCGCCGCCAGGATCACCCCCAACAGCCGGTCGATCACGTTGGCGCCGGTTTCGCCGAGCAGTTTCATCAGTTGCGGGGCCAGCAGCAATGTCAGCAGGGTCAACAGCAACACGCTCAGCAACACGCCCAGCAGGCTGAGAAAAAGCAGCGGTTGTTCCTGCGGGCGCAAGCCGCTGGTGGTCAACAGGATGGTGGTCAGGGTACCGGGACCGGCCAGCAGGGGAAAGGCCAGGGGGAACACCGCGATGTCGTCCCTGTACTGCGCCTCCTCCTGCTCGCGCACCGTGGTCGAACGTAAACCGGATGGCCGGGCAAACACCATGTCGATCGCCAGCAGAAACAGCAGGGCGCCGCCGCTGATCCGGAACGCCGCCAGGCTGATGCCCAGGAAGCGCAACAGGGCATCGCCGGTGAACACGAAGAACAGCATGATCAGGGTAGCGATAAAGGTGCCCTTGAGCGCCATGCGCCGGCGATAGCGGTCGCTGCCGCCGCGGGTCAGCGCCGAGAAGATCGGCGCGACCCCGATGGGATCGATCACGACCAGGAAGGTCACGAAGATGGTGACGAGTGGATCCAGCATGGCGGTCGCCGGGTGGGCTCGGGACGCCGGGCGCGTTCCCGCTGCCTGATCCCTGATCTCTGATCCCTATTCGCTATTCGCTATTTCCCATTCTCCCCTTCAGCCCCCGGCGCGCAAGGCGCTCAGCGTACCGCCCTTGCCGTATACGAATACGGTATTGCCGGCCGTGAGGGGGGGCGCGATGATTTCCTTGCCGCCGGCGCGAATCCGGCCGACAATGCGGCCGCTGTCCTTGCTCAGCCAGTGCACGTAACCTTCGAAATCGCCGACGACGACGTAATCGTCGCTGGTGGCCGGAGCGGTCAGCCGGCGACCGCTCAGTTCGGCCTGCTTCCAGAGCGTGCCGCCATCCCGCCGGTCCAGGGCCAGCACCGCATCGGTTTCATCGCTGACATAGACCTGTCGGGCGTCCACGTCGAGCCCGGCATAGCTGGAAAGATCGCGGTTCCACAGCAGGTTGCCGCCGCGCATGTCGATGGCAACGACGCTGCCGCGATAAGCCGCCAGATAGAGGTTGTCGCCGAATGCCTTGGGTTCGGAGTCGATGTCGATCAGGCGCTCGATTTCGGTGCGACCGCGCGGCGGGGCGATGGTTTTTTCGGTGACCGGCAGTCCTTTGTCCAAAGACAGCACCAGCAGTTTGCCGGTATCCAGGCCGGCGATGGCCAGGTTGCTGGTCAACAGGGGCGGGGCGTTGCCGCGCAGGCTGAGCGCGGGCATCGCCGGAGCGTAAACCCAGCGGCGCTCGCCGGAGCCAGCGTCGAGGCCGGTGAATTTGCCATCGCCGGTGCGGACGACCACCACGCCGCTGGCGGCGCGCGGCGGGGCCAGCACCTCGCTGGAAACGGTCGCGCGCCAGGCTTCCTGACCGTCCGCCTGGCGCAGGGCAAGCACCTGGGCCTCGCTGGTGCCGACCAGCACCAGGCCGTTGTCGCTCAGGCCGACACCACCGGAAATCGGCAACTTGGTATCGATTTCCCACAGCCGCTGGCCGCTGAGCGCGTCGAGCGCCACGACCGTGCCATCGGCGCTGGCCGCGTAGATCCGTCCATTCGCCAGCGCCGGAACCAGCCGGATGAACTGGTCCTTCGCGCCGGCCCCCACCCTGGTTTCCCAGAGCTGCTGGACGCTGATCGGCTGAGCGATGGTTTTCAACTCGGCCGGCGGGATCGAGCGGTCGGAACCACCGAACCAGCCACCGAGCCAGCTACAGCCGGTGCTCAGGACGAGCAGTAGAAGCGGGAGTGCGCGACGGACCGTGACCATGATTATTGACCTGAAGTGGGGGCGGGTGGGGCCGGGGCTGGAATGGTTCCGGCATCGCTGGCCGCGGCCGACGTGGCGTTAACGGGGGGCGCGGGAGCCGGGGGCGCCGCCGTCGTGGACACGGCCGGTTCGGCGGGCGTCGGGGACGGCGCAGTGGTCGGCGTAACCGGCGCGGCCGGATCGGCCGAAGGCTCGGGCTGGGCAGCGGACGGCGCCGGGGCCGGCGCGGGTTCGGTGACGGTGGACGCGGGCTTGGCGGGCTCGGGTTGCACGATGGCCGGCGGGGCGGCCGGCGCGACGACGACCGACTCGGCGCTCGGCGGGGCCAGATTGTCGAGCTTGAGCTGCAACAGCGTATTGCCGCCACCCGCCGCCAGGGCCGCGGCATAGGCGGTCCGGGCCTTGGCGGCATCGTTGCCGGCCAGTGCGAGATCGCCCAGCAGTTCCTCGCGTTCGGCGGTCAGGCTGGCGGTCGTCACCCGCGCCAGTTGCTGTTCGGCATCCCCCGGCCGACCGGCGGCGAACAGCACGCGCGCCAGACGCAGCCGGGCGATGTCCTTGAGTTCTTCGAGCCTGGCGCGGTCGATCACCCATTCCAACCATTGGGTCGCGCTGGCGGTGTCGCCGCCGTCCAGCGCCAGCTTGGCCAGCCGCAGTGCCGCCAGGGCTGCATAGGGGGATTTCGGAAACTCGGCCAGCAGCGCCTGCCCCCGTTGCCGGGCCTGGTCGGCATCGGGTTTTTCCGCCGCCGCGATGAAGGCGTCATACGACTGGGAGGCTTGTTCCGCCTGGGCGTTGCGGTGGGAACTCCAGTATTGCCAGCCGAAAATCGCAATCAGGCCGAGCACGATGCCGGCGATAATGCTGGTGCCGTTTTCCTTCCACCATTTCTTGAGATCCTCGACGCGTTCGTCGTCGGTGTATTGTTCCATCGACTTGTATCCTCGGGCATCCTGTTCGGTTGGGTTAGGGTGGTTCCCCCAGCGCCGCCGCGCGCAGATATGCGGCCGCCTGGTCCCGCGGGAGGGTGAGTTGTTCGTTCTGGGCCTCGCGCAGCGGCTTGATGGCGACGGTGCCGGTATCGACTTCGTTCTCGCCCAGAATCAGCGCGAAGCGGGCGCCGCTGTGATCGGCGCGGCGAAACTGGGCCTTGAAGCCGCCGCCGCCGCAGTTCATCCGCAGCCGCAGCGCCGGCAACTGGTCGCGCAGGTGTTCGGCCAGGGCCAGCCCGTGGCGGTGGGCCGCGTCGCCGACCATGATCAGGTAAGCGTGCGGCGCCGGATCGGTGCCGGGCTGACCGGTGGCGGCCAGCATGGCGACCAGTCGCTCCAAACCCAGCGCGAAGCCGACGCCGGGCACCGCCTGGCCGCCCAACTGCTCGATCAAGCCGTCGTAGCGGCCGCCGGCGCAGATCGTGCCCTGGGCGCCGAGCGTTTCGGTGACCCATTCGAACACGGTCTTGCAGTAGTAATCCAGTCCGCGCACCAGCCGGGGGTTGATTTCGTAGGCGATGCCGGCGGCATCCAGCAACGCCTGCAGTTCCTCGAAATGAGTCTGGGATTCGGGGTCGAGCTGGTCCAGCAGCGACGGCGCTTCCGCCACGACCACCCGCATCGCCGGATTCTTGCTGTCCAGGATGCGCAGCGGGATTGGCGTGCAGTCGCCGCCGGCTGTCCTCGTCCAGTTCGTCGTGCCGCGCCGCGAAATACGCCACCAGCCGTTCGCGGTAGGCGGCGCGGGCGGCGCTGGAGCCGAGCGAGTTGAGCTGCAAGGTCACGTCGCGCAGGCCGAGCCGCCGCCACAGCCGCGCCGACAGGCAGATCAGTTCGGCGTCGATGTCGGGTCCGGCCATGCCATAAGCCTCGGCGCCGACCTGATGGAACTGGCGGTAGCGGCCTTTCTGGGGTTTCTCGTAGCGGAACATCGGGCCGGCGTACCACAGCCTGCTGGGTCTGATGGTGCAGCAGGCCGTGTTCGATGCAGGCGCGCACGCAGCCGGCGGTGCCCTCGGGGCGCAGGGTCAGGCTGTCGCCGTTGCGGTCGTCGAAGGTGTACATCTCCTTCTCGACGATATCGGTGACCTCGCCGATCGAACGGGCGAACAACTCGGTTTTCTCGACGATGGGCAGCCGGATTTCGTGATAGCCGTAGGCGGCGAGCACGTCGCGCAGGGTCGTTTCAAGGCTCCGCCACAGCGCCGATTCGCCAGGCAGGATATCGTTCATGCCGCGAATGGCTTGAAACTGCTTGGCCATGAGTTCGGGTCCGGGTGGGTAAATTGGGGCGCCGCGGCGCGGCAGCCAGCGCGGCGCCTGGGGTCAGGGCTGGTCGCGATCCAGGGTGAAGCGGCTGACCGTACCGCGCCGGGGCAGGTAAAACTGCGTATCGACCAAGCGGTCGTCCAGGATGATGCGAGCGGCGGGCGCGTTGCCGAGCGTCACCTTGAAGGGCGCCGATCCCGAGAGCGTGCGAGTGCTGTTGGCTTTCATCAGGCCGCTGGCAAGCACGTTGCCTTGCGCGTCCTTCACCTCCACCCAGCAGTCGTTGCTGAATTCCAGCAGCAGTTTGGCGCCGCCGGGGGGATTGCCGCCACTGGCCCCCGCGGTCGAATCCGGCGGGGACGAGGTGGCGACGGTGGCGGTGATGACCGCGGGCGCCGACGGGACGGTTGCGGGTTCCGGCGCGGATGGTACCGCGGCCGGCAGAGTTTGGGTGTCGGTTACCGGGGGTACGGATTCGGGTTTGGCCGGGGTTGCCGGTTCGGCGGCGAGCGAGGCCACCGAGGACGTTGCCGTGGCAGTGCTTGCTACCTCGGCGGGCGTGGGCTGGAATGGATAATGCGTCTGGGTGGTGGCGGTCGGCGGTGTCGCGACGGTGGGCTCGCCGCTGTGCTGGTCGCTGCCCGACCACAGCGCGGCCAGCCGGCTGGGATCGAGATCGCTCAGGTGTTGAATGGCGGTCCAGCCGATGCCAACCACCAGCAGCAGGTAGAGCAGCCCACGCAAGTCCCGAACCCGGGTTTGCCGCCGGAGGGGATGCGCCATCTTCAGCGGAGGTGGCTCCTGGCTGGGACCGGATTGGCGTTGATAGCGTTCCAACACCGCCTTTTCGGGCAGGTTCAGGAGGCGGGCGTAGCGGCTGAGGTAACCACGGACAAACACCGGCGGACCCAGCCGGGCGAAGTCATCGTTTTCGAGGGCTTGAATGATGGTCGGATTCAGGCCGAGATGGCGTGCGACATCGCGCTGCTCGGCGCTGTAGCCGGTACGGACCTGGGCGAGCCAGGCGCCCAGCGACTCGGTAGGGGTGCCGGTGGATTCAGTCAATGGAGCGGAAGCGGAGGTAGTCTTGTTTGACATGATCATTACCGCTGTTTCAGCCGGTGAGCTTCGTCGGAGTTTGGGAACTGGGATGACAGCACAACACTGTACTCCCGGCGCATCTGCGGGTCACCGTCCGGGGCTGTTTCGATGGTGACTCCCAGCCACAGGCTCTGCGGCGTGGGGCGGGTCTGGCCGTGGTAGCGTTGCAGGAAGGCGCGCGCCTGCAGTGTCTTGCTCTGAGTTTGACTGAGTTCGGCCATCTCATACAGGGCGGTGGTGTTGTTGGGGTTCTGGTCCAGCGCCTTGCGCAGCCAGGTTTCGGCCTGGACCGGATCGTTGCGCTTGCGGGCGCAAAGGCCAAGCCCGGCGTAGGCATCCGCGGCGGTGGCGCCCGCGTTGGCCGGATCGGCGGCGATTTTCTGAAATTCGCTTTCGCCTTCGGCGATGCGGATTGGCTCGCGCATACAGAGCAATCGCGCATAGTTCATTTTCGCCAGCGTGTAATCGGGTTTCAACTCGATCGCCCGCTTGAAGTGGGTTTCGGCGGGGCCGTATTCGCGGAGTTCGTCGTAGAGGACGGCGATGGCGTTGTGGGCTTCCGGGTAGTTGTCGTTGTATTGCAGGGCCTTGAGCAGCTTCTCCGTGGCAACGTCGAGATGGCCAGATTGCATGTAGCCGATGCCCAGCTTGAAGTTGGCTTCGGAGACATTTTCCTTGAATTCGCCTTCCTGGGTGCTGGCGCAGGCCGTCAGCAGCAAGGCCAGGGACAGGGTGGTCAGTTTGGTCGATGGCTGCATGGCAGGTCCTCCCTCAACTGGCGAGCTCGGGCCACGCGTTCCAGCCGACGACCACGAGCCTGGACCTGGCCGGCCAGTTGGCCGCAGGCGGCGGCGATGTCGTCGCCGCGGGTCTTGCGGGTCACGGTGGTCAGGCCGTGCGCCATCAACACCGCCTGGAACCGGGCGATGGCGGTCGGTCCGGAGCGGCGGTAGCGCGTGCTCTGGAAACGGGTTGAACGGAATCAGATTGACCTTGGACGGGATATCCTTGATGAGGGCCGCCAGCGCGCGAGCGTGTTCCTCGGAATCGTTGACCCCGTCCAGTAGCACGTATTCCCAGGTGATGCGACGGTGCGGCTTGTCGGCAATGTAGTGCCGGCAGGCCGCCAGCAGTTCGGCGATGGGGTACTTGCGGTTCAGCGGCACCAGTTCGTTGCGCAACTGGTCGTCGGGCGCGTGGAGCGAGACAGCCAGGCTGACCTCGGACACTTCCCGCAGTCGGTACAGCGCCGGTACCACGCCGGCGGTGCTGAGGGTGACACGGCGCTTGGAGATGCCGAAGCCGAGGTCGTCCTGCATCAGTTCGGTCGCCTTCACCACGTTGGCGAAGTTCAGCAGCGGTTCGCCCATGCCCATCAGCACGATATTGGTGATGATGCGGTTGCCGTTGCGTGCGTCACCCAGCAGTCGGCTGGCCTGCCAGACCTGGCCGATCATTTCGGCGACCGTCAGATTGCGGTTGAAACCCTGTTGGGCGGTGGCGCAGAACGAGCAATCCAGCGGGCAGCCGATCTGCGAGGAGACGCACAGCGTACCCCGGTCCGGCTCGGGGATGAACACCGTTTCGATGCAGTTGCCGCTGTCCAGCCGGATCAGCCACTTGTGGGAACCGTCGCGCGAGGCCTGGTCGAGCACCACTTCGGGCGGGCGGATTTCGGCGTGCTCGGCCAGCCGTTCCCGCAGCGCCTTGCTCAGATTGGTCATGAGGGCGAAATCGGTGACGCCCTCGTGGTAGATCCACTTCATGACCTGGGTGGCGCGGAAGGGCTTTTCGCCGAACGCGACGAAGAACGCCTCCAGATCGTGGCGATCCAGGTCGAGCAGATTGACCTCGCCGGCAGCGGCGGCCACGGGCGCGACGGTCACGAATTTCACCGGGGGAGCGGGGGAGATCGCACTGACTGAAAAAGAAGGCGATTTCCGTGACGGCGGTTTCCGGGCTGTCCGAACCGTGGACGGTGTTGCGGGTCGTGTTCTTGGCGAAATCGAAGCGAATCGTACCGGGCACGGCCTTGTTGGGATCCGTGGATCCCATGAGCGCGCGGTTTCTGGCGATGGCGTCCTCGCCTTCCAGTACCAGTGCCAGGATGGATCCCTCGGTCATATAAGCCACCAATTGCGAATAAAACGGGCGCTCCCGGTGGATGGCGTAAAATTGCTCGGCCTGTTCCTGGCTGAGATGCACCATGCGGGCAGCGACGATGCGCAAATTGGCGTTCTCAAAACGGCTGATGATCTGGCCGATGATATTGCGGCGAACGGCGCCGGGCTTGATGATGGACAAAGTGCGTTCCAAGGCCATGCGGGAACTCCATGAGGTGATTGGGTTGATGATAAGGCGAGCCCGACAGGGGCGGCGTCGGGCGGATACTTGAAGTTTAGCGATTTTTTGGGGATACCGGCAACGCGCCGCCTGCGTTCGATATCCGGACTTTAAGAAAAGATAATTGAAATTAAAGAAAATTTAACATTGGAAAGAATGACTGGGGAATTAGACTATTTTCTTCAGTTCGTATTCGAGAATACCCTGCGCGCCGGCGGCGGTGAGGCGGGGGATGAGATCGCGCACCAAATGGCTGTCCACCACGGTTTCCAGCGCCAGCCAGTCGCGGTCGTAGAGGTGGCTGACGGTAGGGGCGTGCAGGCTGGGCAAGAGCCGAACCACAGCGTCCAGCCGTGTCGCCGGGACGTTCATTTTCAGCGCTACCTTGTTGCGGGCGGCCAGCGCGGCGCGAACCAGCAGGGCGATCTGCTCGATTTTGTTTTTTTTCCAGGGGTCGGCCAGCGCGGCACGATTGGCGATCAGGCGGGTGGTGGTGTGCAGCAGGTCGCAGACGATGCGCAGCCCGTGAGCGCGGATGGTACTGCCGGTTTCGGTGATTTCCACCGCCGCGTCCACCAGACCTTCGACCACCTTGGCCTCGGTGGCGCCCCAGGAGAATTCCACGGCGGCGGCGATGCCGTGCTCGGCCAGATAGCGTTTGGTGAAGCCGACCAGTTCCGTGGCGATGCGTTTGCCGGCCAAGTCCTCCAGCGTCGCGATGGAGGAATCGCCGCGCACGATCAACACCCAGCGGGCCGGCTGATCGGAACTCTTCGAGTAACTCAACTCGGCGATTTCCACCACGTCAGCCCCGGTCTCCAGAATCCAGTCCAGCCCGGTCAGACCGGCGTCTAGCGTGCCGCCGGCGACGTAGGGCGCCATTTCCTGCGAGCGCACCAGCGCGCAGCCGATTTCGGGATCGTTGACGGTGGGGAAATAATTACGGCTGTGGGGGCTGATGGTCCAGCCGGCCTGACCAAACAGCGCGATGGTGGAAGCTTCCAGGCTGCCCTTGGGAATGCCGAGTTTGAGTTGCCGCATGGTGTGTGGTGGTCCTGCTGAAACCGGAATTGCTGAGAGGGGCGCCAGTTTAACCGCGCCGGGGCTGCGAATAAACTTGGGGCATGAAAATGCAGATCTCCGCATCCCTGGAATCTTAAGCCTACCGAAGCAATGGCCTTGCAGCGGGAATTGCGCCGGCACCTGATTGTAACCGATCGGTTGGGATCGGTGCGGCGGGTGGCGGGGGTGGATGTCGGCTTCGAGGCGGATGGAACCGTGACCCGCGCGGCGGTGGTGGTGTTGCGCTATCCCGACCTGGTCCTGCTGGAAACGGCCATCGCCCGCCGCCCGACCGAATTTCCCTACCTGCCCGGCCTGCTGTCGTTCCGCGAACTGCCGGCGGTACTGGAGGCGCTGGAACGGCTGCACGATTTGCCGGATTTGTTGCTGTGCGACGGGCAGGGCATCGCTCATCCGCGCCGGTTGGGCATCGCCAGCCATCTTGGCCTGCTGGTGGATATACCCTCGATTGGAGTCGCCAAGACCCGGTTGTGCGGAACGCATGAGGAGCCGCCGAACCAGCGCGGGGCGTGGACGCCACTGCGGGCGGATGGGGAAGTCATCGGCGCGGTGCTGCGCACCCGGCCCGGCGTCAAGCCGCTGTACGTGTCGTCCGGCCACCGGATTGGTCTGGAAACGGCGGTTGCTTACGTGATGGGTTGTTGTACCCGCTATCGCTTGCCGGAAACCACCCGTCACGCGCATCGGCTGGCGTCGGGCGAGTAGCGGTGTGGCGCGGTCTGGGGTATCGCTCGTTCCAGTTCAGGTCAGCAAGCGCGGGGTCAGCAGGCGCTGGGCTTCCTGGAAGAAGTCGGGTTGCGGCAGGAGTTCGCTGCTGGGGAAGCGGACCAGCAGCACGGTGAGCCGGCGGTCCTTGCCGAGCAGGGCCTCGTCGAAGGTCAGGGCGTTGGTGGCCCGGGGCGAGTCGGGTGGCGTAACGATGTTCATGTGATCCAGGTGCAGCGAGACACGCTCCAGCCGCAAATGTTTTTCGGGCTTGCTCAACGTGGCGGCGACCCGCGTCAGAAGCTGTCCGATGGTCGCCGAATCCGCGCGAATCCGGCTCAATTCGGCCTCGATGTCCCAGAGTTGCCGTTCGATGAGGGTGGAATCGGCCAGGTTCGGAGTTGCCGATTCCAGCAGAGATTCCAGTCCCAGCTTGGCCGACTTCAGTATGCCGGCCTTTTTTTGCAGGATCTGGCGTTGTTGCTGCTCCAGTTGTTGTCTTCGGGTACGGATGGCGACCAGGTTCGCCAAGGCGACTTCGATCAGGGAATCGAACGCTCGCTTCATCAGCTCCCGACGGGTTTCCTGCTCGGTTTCGCTGGGGAAGGCCAGCCGGTGGTTGCAAAAATTGACCGTGGTTTGCGGCACGTCCCGCCGGAGCATGTCTCCGTGCAGTTCGACGCCCAGGATGGTTTTTTCGACTCGTTCCATGCCGAGCATGGCATAGAGTTCGGCCGCCAGCGGACCGGGGGACTGTTGCTGGTAGTTCCGCATGTGCTTGCTGAAACTCAGGACTTCCCGCAGGTGGTCGGGAGAGACGAACGAGGCCCGCAGTTGGGGGGTGGCGGTAAAATTGCGGCTACTGGCTTCGATGGCGGATGGCAGGGTATCGATGAGCGTGACTACATGCTCGATCGAGCGTTCCACCGCTCCCCGCAACTTGCGCTGGTAATGGCTTACCGCGCGCAAGCGGGGATCAGTGCCGTCCACTACCCGTTCAATTGCCGCCCGGATCGTCGCGTCGTCGAATTTGCCGGATGGGGCCGGCGTCGCGGCGAATATGGAATGCAGGAAGCGGAGTACCATGATCTTGACTCGTTCGACCTCGGCGGCGTCGACCAGGCGCGGTCCCGGCTATGGTTGCTGAAGGAAAACGGTTTGCGGTGATCACAAGGGTTGCATCCTACAATTATGGTCAGGATCTGGAGCAAAACAATGCGGGAGCCCGCAGAGTCCACGCGGTCGCGCTGGGCGACGAAGCGATGGAGGTTCTAAACCGGGATGCCGGGCGCGTTCCCGCCTCACACCACCCACACCAGCACCGCCGGCAGGGTCACCATCGCCAGCGCGATCTCCACCGTGACGATCATCGCGATGAGCGGAGCGTCGCCGCCCAGTTGCCGGGCCAGAATATAAGCCGTCGACGCACCCGGCAGGGCCGCGAAGGTCACCAACACCGCCGTCTCCAACCGGCCGGGTTCCACCAGCCAGCATAGCATTCCCGCCAGCACCGGCGCCCCCAGCAGTTTCAACGCGCCAGTCCCCACCAGCAACCCCGGCCGGGCCAGGGCGTCCACCCGCAATCCCGCCCCCACCGCCAGCAGTCCCAACGGCAGCGCCGCCCGCGCCAGAATCTCCAGCACCGCCGCCGAGCCCCACGGCAGTCCGATTCCCGTCACATTCAATCCGATTCCGATCAGACAGGCCAGAATCAATGGATTGGTAGGCCAGCCCCCACGTTATCCCCGCCACCGTCGCCGACCCGCCGGCGTGCGCGTTCAGCACCAGCACGCACAACACGTTGATCAGGGGAATCATGATCGCCATCACCAGCGCCGCCACCGTGCCGCCCTCGGCATGGAACACCGCCAGCACGACCGCCAGCCCCACGTAGGTATTGAAACGGATCACCCCCTGATACACCGAGGTGAACGCCGGCCCGTCCACCTTCAGCCACCGCCGCAATCCATAGACTACCGCTGTCATGCCCAGCAGCAGGGCGACGATCACGACCGCCACCGGTCCCACCGCATAATCGCCCAGCCGGGCCAGCGCCAGCCGATGCACCAGCAACGCCGGGAACAGGATGAAATAGGTGAAGCGTTCGGCCGCCGGCCAGAAGCCATCGCCCGGAAAACCGAACCACCGCAGGCCCAAGCCCAGCAGGATCAGCGCGAAGATCGGTCCCAACGCACCGAGAATGAGCGGGAGATTACTCATGCAGCTCGATGCAGAACCGTCCGATCAAACCGCGCAGCAACTCCAGTGTCGGCTGAATCGCCGCCAGCGGCAGAAACTCGTCCGGCTGGTGGGCGCAGTCCACGCTGCCGGGACCGAGAATCACCGTCTCCATTCCCAGTGCGTTCAGATACGGCCCCTCGGTACCGAAGCCCACCACGCCCGCCGGTGCCCCGGTCAGCTCCTCGGTCGCCCGCACGATGGCCGCCGTCGCCGGCGTTTCCAGCGCCTCGATCCCCGGAAACAGCGGCTCGAAACTCAGCTTCAGTTCACCGTCCGCCAACAAACGGGCCAGCTGTTCGTGCAGCGTCCCGCGCAACTCGGCCAAGGCCATGCCCGGCAGTGGCCGGATGTCGATGTGCAATTCGCAGTCGGCGCAGATGCGGTTGGGATTGTCGCCGCCGTGGATGCGGCCCAGATTGAGCGTCGGCACCGCCACCTCGAACAGCGGATTGCGGTAGCGCGCCTGCAATTCCGCCCGCCAGCGCAACAATTCGCCGATGACCTGATGCATTCCCTCCAGCGCGCTTACGCCCAGCGCCGGATTGCTGGAATGCCCGGAGCGACCCTCCAGCCGGATCGCCTCCATCAGGATGCCCTTGTGCATCCGCACCGGTTTCAAGCCAGTCGGCTCGCCGATCACCGCGTGCCGCCCCAACGGCCGGCCGGCCGCCGCCAGCGCCCGTGCGCCGCTCATGCTGCTCTCCTCGTCCGCCGTGGCCAAAATCACCAGCGGTTGCCGCAAATCCCGCGCCGCGAACTCGCGCGCCGCCTCGCTGGCCAGCACCAGAAAAGATTTCATGTCGGCCGAACCCAGCCCATAAATCCGCTCGTCCGCGACAATCCCACCGAAGGGATCGTAGCGCCAGCGACCGGCGTCGAAGGGCACGGTATCGGTATGCCCGGCCAGCACCAGTCCGCCCGGTCCGTCGCCCAGGGTGGCGATCAGGTTGGCCTTGTCCGGCCGGTCCGGCAGCGGTTCGATCCGCACCGCGAAGCCGGTCTCCTCCAACCAGCCGGCCAGCAGCTCGATGACCGGCCGGTTGCTCTGATCGAACTGTGGCGATACGCTGCTTACCGAGGGTGTGGCGATCAATCGGCGAATGCGGTCCAGCAGGCGGTAATCGGAGGTCGGCATGAGATTTTCGATAGCGGTAAGGGTTGGCGCTGCGGGATAATAACAACAATTCGCGGTTGGTATCCCGCACTCACCCCGGCCGCCGCCGCCAAGCCGTTATCCCCATCCTCGTTCGCGCATCATCGCCCCCTGGTCCGACCCTCTCGAATCGCCATGCCACGCCACGCCACCCTGGACGACATTCCGGCTCTGCTGGCCATCGAGAAGCAATGCTTTACGACCGACCGCCTGTCCCGCCGCAGCTTCCGTCACCTGCTGACCCGCGGTCATGCCGTCACCCTGCTGGATGAGAATGACGACCGGATTCGCGGTTACGTGCTGCTGCTGTTCTCGCGCGGCACCTCAATGGCCCGGCTCTATTCGATCGCCGTTCATCCCGAGCACGGGCGGCGCGGCATCGGTGACCGGCTGCTGGAGGAGGCCGAAGCCGCGGCACTGGAACGCGACTGTGTCTCGATGCGACTGGAAGTCCGCCGCGATAATATCGCCTCGCTGGCGCTGTTCCGCCGCCACGGCTATCGCCAGTTCGAGGAAGTGCTGGACTACTACGAAGACCACATGGCCGCGCTGCGTTTCGAAAAGCGCCTGGTCCCGTACTTGCGAGCCGATCTGGTCAAGGTGCCGTACTACCAGCAGACCCTGGATTTCACCTGCGGCCCGGCGGCGCTGATGATGGCGATGAAGGCGCTGGACCCGGCCTTGGAGCTCGACCGCAAGCTGGAACTGCGGCTGTGGCGGGAGGCCACCACCATCTTCATGACCTCCGGCCACGGCGGCTGCGGCCCCTACGGGCTGGCGCTGTCGGCCCATCGTCGCGGTTTTGACCTGGAGATTCATGTCAACGAGGACAATGTCTTCCTGGTGGATTCGGTGCGCAGCCCGGAGAAGAAGGAAGTGATGCGGCTGGTGCAGGAGGACTGGATCGAGGAACTGAGCCAGTTGCCGGTCGTACTGCGCCGGGGCAGCCTGGGGGTGGACGAACTACGGCAGAAATTCGAGGCCGGCGGCATCGCGCTGGTGCTGATCAGCTCGTACCGCATCTACGGCGAGCGTTTTCCGCACTGGGTGGTGGTCACCGGCTTCGACGATCATTACATCTACGTCCACGACCCCTTGGTCGATGCCGAGGAAGGCGAAACCGTCACCGATTCCATCAACATGCCGATTCCATACCGGGAGTTTCAACGCATGGCCCGCTACGGCAAAGCTGGACAGAAGGCCGTGCTCATCCTCTACCGGTCCAACCGCCGGCCCGAACCGCCGGCGCCCTTACCATCGTAACCGGAATTTCGCAGCGTCAGGAGCACCGCTTTACACCGATGGCCGATCACATCATTCTGGTGGAAAATCCCACCGACTGGAAAACCCATTTTCCCAAGCTGCCCGTCGTCGCCGCCAAAGACTATCTGGCCAAACCTGAATATTCCTCCGCCGGCCGCAACCTGCGGGTGTTGAATCTCTGCCGCAGCTACCGCTATCTGAGCGTCGGCTACTATTGTTCGCTGCTGGCCGAGGCGCGCCGCCACCGGGTCATCCCCAGCGTGCGCACCCTCAACGACCTCAGCCGCAAATCCATTTACAGCCTCGATATCGAGGATCTGGACGATCATGTCCAGCAGGTATTGGGCAAGCCCCGGCCCGGCTTCACCGCCACCGCCTTCGAACTGGACATCTATTTCGGCCAATGCCCGGCCAGGGAATTGCAGGAACTGGCGCGGCAACTATTCGACGTCTTTCGCTCGCCACTGTTGCGGGTGGAATTCCGGCTGCAGGGGCAATGGCGCATCGCCACCCTCAAGGCGCTGCACCTGCACTCATTGTCGACCGAACAGGAAGAGATGTTCCTGGGGGCGCTGGCCACCTATCTTAGCCGGCGCTGGCGGCAACCCCGGGCGCGCAGCAACTACCGCTACGATCTGGCGGTGCTGCACAATCCCAAGGAGATCCTGCCACCCTCCAACCCCAAGGCCTTGCAGCAGTTCGTCAAGACGGGCCGCGAGTGCGGGGTCAATGTCGAACTGATCGAGAAGAAGGATTACGGCCGGCTGGCCGAATTCGATGCACTGTTCATCCGCGAAACCACCGGCATCGACCACTACACCTACCAGTTCGCCAAGAAGGCGGAGAGCGAAGGCATGGTGGTCATCGACGATCCCGATTCGATCCTCAAGTGCACCAACAAGGTGTATCTGGACGAGTTGCTACGCACCCATCGCATCCGCACCCCCAAGACCGTCATCGTGCGCCGGGACAATCTGGAACGGGTGGACCACGAGATACCCTATCCGATTGTACTGAAAATTCCCGATGGTTCGTTCTCGCGCGGGGTGTTCAAGGTCGACGACCGCGCCCAACTGCTGGAAGTGGCCGGCCGGCTGTTCAAATCGTCCGATTTGGTGCTGGCGCAGGAGTTTCTCTACACCGATTTCGACTGGCGGGTAGGGATTCTCAACCGGACGCCCCTGTTCGTCTGCCAGTACTTCATGTCCAAGGAGCACTGGCAGATTTATAACTACGAACCCGGTCAGGAACGCGGCGTCCGCGAGGGCGATTCCAAAACTTTCCGGGTCGAGGACGCGCCGGAGATCGTGGTCAAAACCGCGCTCAAGGCTGCCAGTCTGATTGGCAACGGCTTCTACGGCGTGGATCTGAAGCAGACCGCCAAGGGTGTCGTGGTGATCGAAATCAACGACAATCCCAACATCGATCACGGCATCGAGGATGCGGTGCTCAAGGAGGATCTATACCACAAGATCATCGAGGATCTGGTCTGGCGGCTGGACCGCAAGCGGGGGAAGTGAGGGGACAGGGAGGGAGCTTTTTCCGTTACCCGTCACCTGTACCCCTCGAACGGATTACGCCTTCTTGACCCAGGCAGTGCACCAGCCGTTGGCGGCGACCAGCTTGCCCTGGAAAATCGCGCAAGGCCCACTGGCCTCGCCAGCCTTGCCGGTATATAGGCCGCAATTAGCGCACGTTGCCGTGGCATCCGTGCGCTTCTCGGCCTTGGTGGCGTCCGCCTTATAGCCAAGCGCAGACGCTTGAGGATCGGTTTCGCTGATCGTGTCGGCCGCGGCGGCGGTCCCGCTCAGCAGCGTGTTGGCGAACGGTGCGGCGGCCAGCCCGATGGCGGTCAGTTTGATAAAGCGGCGGCGGCTGTTGTCGGGGGCGTGATTCGTCATGATGGTTCCCTCGGGGTTGTTGTATGAGTGGAAACCCGCGCGAATTCAGCTCACGCGAGTGCTGGAATAATAACATGGGGCGTCGGCGAGCGGCTTGACATTGGACAATGACAATGATCGAACTTCTGTGCTTGGCGGCAATGAATCCGATTTCCCTCGGCCTGTGGGAGAGGGATGGGTGGCGAGGACATGCGCGCGGACGTTAACCAGCCACGATTAAGCCACGGCTGGGGGCGCTGGGCGCTGCTGGCCGGTTGCGGTCTGCTGGCGCTGTTGGCCGGTGGCGCCGGCTGGCTGTATTCCCAATTGCACGGCAGTCTCCCGCAACTGGACGGGGTGGTAACGGTAGTCGGGTTGAGCGCCCCGGTCAGCGTCGAACGCGACACTCTGGGCGTCCCGACGATCCGAGGGGCCAACCGACTCGACCTCGCCCGCGCCACCGGCTTCGTCCATGCCCAGGAGCGGTTCTTCCAGATGGACCTGCTGCGGCGCACGGCGGCGGGCGAACTGGCGGCCCTGCTCGGTCCGGCGGCATTGGATTTTGATCGCGCCCACCGCATCCACCGTTTCCGCTATCGTGCCCGGCAAGGAGCGGCGACCGCCCCGGTCGAAGACCAGACCCTGATCGCGGCCTACACCGCCGGGGTCAACGCCGGGCTCGCCGCGCTGTCGGCCCCGCCGTTCGAGTACCGGCTGCTGCGGGTCGCGCCCGAACCCTGGCGACCCGAGGATACGCCGCTGGTGGTCTACGCCATGTATCTGGATTTGCAGGGCCAGCAATGGCTGCGCGAGTCGGCGCGCGGGGTGCTGCACGAGCGGTTGCCGCCCGCGCTGGCGGCCTTTCTCGATCCTCCTGGCACCGACTGGGACGCACCGCTGCAGGGCGATCCCTTCCGGTCGCCCCCGTTGCCCGGTCCCGAGACCGTCGACCTGCGTGGCCAGCCGGTCGTCAAGACCGCGTCGGCGCATGCCCGGACGCGCCAACCGCCGGCTTTCGCGCTCCATCCCCACATCCCGGCCGACGCATCCGAAACGGCCAGTGGCAGCAACAACTGGGCGGTCGCTGGCCGACTGACCGCGCACGGCGGGGCGTTGCTGGCCAACGACATGCATCTGGCGCTACGCGTGCCTAATATCTGGTACCGGGCCTCCCTGGTTTTCCCCGCCGAGGAGGGCCACGAGCGCCGGATCGACGGGGTGACGTTACCAGGCACACCGGCCATCGTTGCCGGCAGCAATGGCCGCATTGCCTGGGGCTACACCAACAGCGAAGGAGACTGGGCCGATCTGGTGGTATTGGAACCGGCGGCGGATGGCGAGGATTACCAAACTCCCGCCGGACCAAGACCCTTCAGCCGTACCCAGGAAACGCTGGTCGCCAAGGACGGTCCCACCGAGACGTTGGAGATCCTGGAAACCCTTTGGGGACCGGTGGTGGACCGCGATCAACGGGGGCGGCAACGGGCGCTGCGCTGGGTGGCGCACGATCCGAGGGCGGTCAACCTGGGTCTGCTGGCGCTGGAACGGGCGGACACGCTGGAAACGGCGCTCGAAATCGCCAACCGGGCCGGCGCCCCGGCGCAGAACATCCTGCTGGCCAGCGCCGATGGTCGGATTGCCTGGACTCTCTCCGGTCCGATCCCGCGTCGCTTCGGCCACGACGGCCGCCTGCCGTCCTCCTGGACCGATGGGCGGCGCGGCTGGTCCGGCTGGCTGGAACCGGCCGAGTATCCGCGCATCGTCGATCCGCCGAGCGGTCGATTGTGGACCGCCAACGGCCGGGTGGTGGATGGCGCGTGGCTGGAAATCCTGGGCGATGGCGGCTACGCGCTCGGTGCCCGCGCCCGGCAAATCCGGGATGGGTTGCTGGAACGGGACCGGTTCGACGAACTGGATTTCCTGAATTTGCAACTCGACGACCGTGCCCTGTTTCTGGAACGCTGGCGCGAACTGCTGCTGGCAACGCTGAATCCGGAGGCGATTAGGGCTGATTCACGGCGGGACGAGTTGCGACACTGGGTCGCCAACTGGGGTGGACGGGCGGCGGTGGATTCGGTCGGCTACCGGCTGGTGCGCGCTTTCCGCAACGAGATTCTGGAACGGACGTTCACCTCGTTGAGCGCTGCCTGCTGGCAGGCCGCCCCGCGTTTTGATTACGGGCTGTTCCGGCAGATCGAGGGTCCGCTATGGTGGTTGATTTCCCAACGCCCGCCGCATCTGCTCGATCCGCGCTATCCCGACTGGTCGGCGCTGCTGCTGGAAGCGGCGGATGCCGCGCGGGAGAAACTCACCGCCGACGGCCGACCGCTGGCGGAGCATACCTGGGGCGATTACAACCAGGTCCGAATCCAGCATCCGTTCAGCCGCGTCCTGCCCTGGCTGAGCGACTGGCTCGACATGCCCCCGCAATCCCTGCCGGGCGATTTGTACATGCCGCGTATTCAGACCCCCGGCAGCGGCGCGTCCGAACGATTGGTCGTGGCGCCGGGGCGGGAAGCGGATGGTCTCCTGCATTTGCCCGGCGGGCAAAGCGGCCACCCGCTGTCGCCCTTCTACCGGGCCGGGTTCGATGCCTGGGCGAAGGGCGAACCGTCACCCCTAACCCCCGGACCGGTATGGCACCGGCTGGAACTCAGGCCCGAAACGCGCTGATCCGGGTCCGGAAACCTCAGGGACTGTACAAAAACCCCGCTCCCGCTTGCGGGAGAGGGGTAGAGGTGATGGTTATTTATCAATCACTTAAAGCGCTAGAGGCTGTACAAAAACGCCTCTTTAAAGATTATCCAGCGGGCTGACCACGCCCTTGCCGCCCCGATTGAGGACGTGGGTGTAAATCATGGTGGTGCGCACGTCGGAATGGCCGAGCAATGCCTGCACGGTGCGGATGTCGTAGCCGGCCATGAGCAAGTGCGTGGCGAAGCTGTGGCGCAGGGCGTGGGGCGTCGCCGGTTTCGCCAAACCCGCATCGCGCACCGCTTGCTTGAGGGCCCGCTGCACGCCTTTTTCGTCGGCGTGATGGCGGCGGGTGATGCCGGCGCGGGGATCGACCGACAGTTGCCGCGAGGGAAACACGTACTGCCAGCCCCATTCGCGGTTGGCGTTGGGGTATTTTCGTTCCAGGGCAGGGGGCAGGGAGACCGTGCCGTAACCCGCGCGCACATCCTCTTCGTGCAGACTTTTAACCCGCGCCAAGTGGTTTTGCAGCGGTTCGACCAGGGCGAGCGGGAGCGGCGCGACGCGGTCCTTTCCGCCCTTGCCATCGCGCACCCGCACTTCCCGCCGCTCGAAGTCGATGTCCTTGACCCGCAGCCGCACGCCTTCCATCAGTCGCATCCCCGTTCCATACAACAGGTTGGCCATGAGGCGATGCGTCCCGTTCAGTCGATCCAGCACGGCCTTGACTTCGGCGTGGGTCAGCACGACCGGCAACCGTTGCGGTCGCTTGGCTGGTTCCACGTTATCCAACCAAGGTAGTTCCTGACCGAGAACTTCCTTGTACAGAAACAGCAGGGCGCTGCGGGCCTGGTTTTGGGTGGATGCCGCCACGTTGCCCCGCACCGCCAAATGAGTGAGGAAAGCCTCGACTTCGGCCGCCCCCATTTCTTTGGGATGACGCTTGTCGTGGAACAGGATAAAGCGGCGAATCCAATCCACGTAGGCTTGTTCGGTGCGGATGCTGTAATGCTTGAGGCGGATTTTGTCGCGAACCCTGTCCAACAGCTTTGGAGGTTGACTCTCCGTCGCTTGAGGGATACTCTTGTTGCTCGTTAGGGGAGTAACATTTTTGTAACTCATTAGCACATCAGGATAAATATTTGTGATATTGATAATATACACCTATCAGGTGGAAAATAACACGCCTTTTAGGGCGTCTACTTAACGTTAGCCGCTTTACGCAATGGAGAGAGATATGAGCGACCATGACGCGTACAGGAAATTCACCGGGAAGGCTGAGTTCGAGAAGGCCGTCAATTCGCTTCTCGGTCTGGTCGAAGGCATTGCAATTGATGCGAAGATTAATGACAACGAGATTGGATTCCTCCAGGCATGGTTGGACGATCATCGAATCAACTCTGGAAGGCATCCATTTAATGAGCTCTTTCCAGTAGTAGAACAAGCCGTTGCCGACGGTGTTCTCACTGAGGACGAAAGGGCAGATATATCGTGGCTATGCAAACGGCTAACATCTGCCGAGTACTTCAATGTCGCTACTGCAGATATGCAGAAGCTTCATGCCATTGTCGCTGGAATCGCGTCTGACGGTGAAATATCTGTAGAGGAGTTAAAGGGTTTATCCGAATGGCTTGGCGAGCATGAGCACCTTAAGCGGTGCTGGCCCTATGACGAAATTGAAAGTCTTGTTACTAGCGTTCTCGCGGACAACAAGATAGACCCTGAAGAGCACAAGATGCTAATGAGCTTCTTTGGTGAGTTTGTCTCAATTCTTGATAACAAAACGATTGTCAGCCCGGTATTCCTTGAGGGCTCAAATGTCGTTGGTCTTTGTGCTGTATGCCCTGAAATATCCTTTGCTGACGCAGTATTTTGCCTCACAGGGCAGTCACACAAGTACACGCGCACTGAGTTTGAGGAAGTGATTGCGAAGCTCGGAGGTAAGACCACGGGAAGTGTGTCTAAGAAGGTGGACTATCTGGTTGTTGGCTCGAACGGAAATCCCTGTTGGGCATATGCCTGCTATGGGCGAAAGGTTGAGAAGGCCGTAGAGCTAAGAAAGGCGGGCCACTCTATAGTCATCGTTCATGAAAATGACTTCCATGACGCGGTGTCCGATCAATAGTCCGACGAATTGCCACGCGGCTAACCATTCGCTGCAGGCGCGACGGCCCTGACGGGCCCGCGGCCTGAGCTCAAACGTTAGGTCTCATGGACATCTCCGACCTCCTATCAATTGGTGCAGTCGTTGGCGCCGTGAATGCCGTTCTCGGCTACTGGGCGAAGTCACGCATTGAAGGCTCAATCAAGCACGAATACGACCGAAAGCTTGAGGAGGTCAAGTCAGAATGGAAACGCACCGACATTCTCTATTCGGAACGGCTCGCGGCATTCAAGTTGCTCCAAAGGCGTCTGGTTTCAATTCGACGGTACTGCGATGCCCAGGTGAACGCCGAACAAGGGAATGAATTTGCTCCCGGCCCAGATCAGCTCGAAGCTAATGACAACAAGTCCATAATCACCCACTGGAACGAGCTTGAACCGTTGCTGGACGAAAACCTGATCTTCCTCTCCAGTTCATCTAGTTCAGCATTTGAGCGCTTGCGTCAGCAACTGTCTTTGGGTTCAAACATGGAACTTTGGCTTGCGTCTGCTGACCCAGCCCCTGAGGTGGTCGCATCGAAGAGCGAGGGTTACATGGCTATTCGGTGCCGTGTCACTGAGTGCATTAACGCTCTGTTCAAAGACTTGGGGTTTCCGAGTGAGACCTAACCCTATGGTCAACCGGACCGCCCAACAGCGGCGCTGCGCACCGCTGTTGGGTTCCCTCCGCGCCTCGCGCTCCGGCGGCCGGTTACCTTAACGTTAGCCATCATGTCCACGTCCGCGAGCCTCAGCGATATCTATCAGTACCGGCAGGTGGCGCCTGACTTGGCCACGTCCGGGCAGCCGCGCGAGGAACAGCTCGCCGCAATCGCAGCGGCGGGATACGAAGTTGTGATCAACCTCGCACTCCACGACGATCCGCGCTATTCGCTTCCCGATGAAGCCGCGGCTGTCCGAGCGCTGGGCTTGGAATACGTGCACATTCCCGTCATTTTCGATGCTCCGACCGAGCGGGATTTGGTCGCCTTCTTCCAAGCCATGGATATCTTCAAAGGAAGGCGAATCTGGCTTCACTGCGCCGCAAATCTCCGTGCTACAGCGTTTCTTGGGCTCTACCGTCAGCTGCGAGACGGCTGGACCCATGATGAAGCGTTCGAGTTGATGAACGATGTATGGGAGCCTAATCCCGTGTGGGCGGAGTTCCTTCGAGCGCAAGTTGATGCCGCCAATGCAGGCTAACCGCGCGTTCCAACCGAACCCCGAACGGCGGCGCTTCGCTCTCGCCGCCGGGGCCGGTTAACTTAACTCGTTAGGTAGTCAAGGCAATTAACGCTAGTGGGTCAAGTGCCTTGCTTATCGCCATTTAATGAGTAGGAACGAGTAAGCTATGGATAGAAGAGGAGGTGACCATGTCCCGCCGTCCAAAGAACCCACTTCGTCCGCTTCTCGAAGAAGAACGTGAACAACTGATCCGTTTGAGCCGAAGCCAAGTGATCGCGGCCAGCCAAGTCGCTCGTGCGAAAGCGATACTGGCGATCGCGGATGGCCACAGCTACACCGATGCCGCACGGGCAGCGGGGAGGCGATCCGGCGATGCGGTCGCGTCTTGGGTAACCCGTTTCAATACCGAAGGTCTGGCAGCGGTGGTCCCGCGACACGGTGGGGGGCATCGACCAGGGCTTTGAAGGTGAGCCGACCCCTGATAGGTTAAGTGCTTTTCTACCAGAGGCCCCCTCATGACCTTGTTGCTCGCCCCGATCCTGCAGCGCTTTGCCGAGCATTTCCCGATCCCCACCATGGCCCGCGCGGTGCTGGAGCGCTGCCTCAATCCTCAGCAACTGGATGCCTGGTTCGAGACGGTCGCCGGCGAGCAGTACACGCGCACTTTGCTGTTCTCCACCCTGTTTCAGTTGATGCTGCAGGTGGTCAGTCGCCAGCAGCCCTCGATCCATGCGGCCTATCAGGCGGCGCCGGTGCCGATCGCGGTGTCGGTGAAATCGGTCTACAACAAACTCAACGGCTTGGAACCGGGCACCTCGGCGGCGCTGGTGCGCTACAGCGCCGAACAGGCGACGGCCCTGATCGCGGAAGTCGGTGGGGCGCGGCCGGGGTTGTTGGCCGGCTATCGGGTGAAAATTCTGGATGGGAACGCGCTGGCCGGGCGGGAGCATCGCCTGGCCGAGACGCGCGGCCAGACGGCCGCGCCGTTGCCGGGCAAAGCGCTGGCGGTGTTCGATCCGGCCTTGGACGTCATCATCGACCTGGTGCCCAGCGCGGATGCCTATACCCAGGAACGGGCCTTGCTGCCGGCGGTGCTGGCGCGGGTCCAACCGGGAGAATTGTGGATCGCGGACCGCAACTTTTGCACCCGGGGGTGGCTGTGGGGCCTGCACGCGCGCGGGGCGGTGGGGCTGGTGCGCGAGCACGCGCAAATTCCGTTCACGCCCTTGGAGGCGCTGCGGGTAGTCGGGGAGATCGAGAGCGGGCGAGTGTCCGAACAACGGGGCGTGATCGACGCCCCGGACGGCTCGGGAACGCTGGAAGTGCGGCGGATCCGCTTGGACTTGCACCAGCCGACCCGCGACGGCGAGAACCCGTTGTATCTGCTGACCACGGTACCGGCCGCGGCGGTCGATGCCTGCACCTTGGCCCGTCTCTACCGCGAGCGCTGGACCCTGGAGAAAGCCTTTTTGCATTGGACGCTGCAACTGCGCTGTGAGATCGACACCTTGGCCTATCCCCCGGCGGCCCTGTTCGGGCTGGCGATGGCGGTGGTGGCTTACAACGGCCTGGCGGTGGTCAAGGCCACCCTGCGCCAGGTCCACGGGGCCGCCGCCATCGACGACGGGGTGTCGGGCTATTACCTCGTCCACGAAATGGCCCGGGTGACCGAGAGCCTGGAGACGCTGGTCGAGCCCCGGGACTGGGCGGTGTTCCAGACCCTCCCCTTGGCGACGATGGCGGCTTGGCTGATCGCCACGGCCGGGCGGGTCCAATTGCGCAAGTACCGCAAGCATCCGCGCGGACCCAAGAAGCCGCCCGTGAAGCGGACCCACGATCCCCGCCGACCGCATGTGTCCGTCGCCCGCCTGCTGGCGCAGCGCCAGCAGGCCAACTAAGCCGCAACCCCTTGAAAGCTCTGGACCACATTCAAAGCCCTGGGGGCATCGACCCGACTACTCGCCAGAAGAACGCGAACGGATTTTAGCCGAAGCGCGGCGGTCACCGGATCGCGAGCGGGACGGTACGGCGACGTGGTCGCTATCGACCTTGCAACGTGCGTTGCGCCGGAACGGCTTACCGCAGGTCAGTACCTACACGATCCGGCGGGTGTTAGTCGACGCC
>CAVQSJ010000012.1:0-69974 GCA_963715845.1 uncultured Gammaproteobacteria bacterium
TAGGAGTCTGTCGGACATGGGGACGAGGTTCGGATAGACTAACCGAAACGAGCTGAAGCCTGGAGCGAGGAGACCGCCGGTGAGCCATCAGTTCCGCGAGATTGATCGCAGCCAACCGATCACCCTGCCGGGGAACCTGGAGGGCTGGCTCGATGGCAACGACTTGGCTCATTTCATCGTGGACGTGGTGGAAGCCCTGGATACGCGCGAGATCGAAGCGGCCTACCGGGGAGGCGGCAGTGCCCCGTATCCGCCGGAGATGCTGCTGGCGCTGTTGTTCTACTGCTACGCCAAGGGGATTTTCTCCAGCCGGCAGATCGAGCGGGCCACCTACGAACTCATTCCCGTCCTGTATATCACCGGGGGCCTGCATCCGGATCACGACAGCATCAATACGTTCCGGCGGCGCTTTTTAGCGCAACTGGAACCGCTGTTTGTGGGGATTCTGCTGATCGCCCAAGGTCTCGGGGTTTTGAAGCTGGGCGACGTGAGCCTCGACGGCACCAAAATGCAGGCGAATGCCAGCAAGCATAAAGCGCTGAGTTGGGCCTATGCCGAGCGGTTGGAAGCGCAGCTGCGGGCCGAGGTGCGGACCTTGTGGCAACGGGCGGAGGCGGTCGGGGGGCCGGGCGGGTCCAAGATCGACCTGCCGGCGGAACTGAAACGGCGGGAAGACCGCTTGCGGAAGATTGCCGAGGTCAAAGCGGAAATCGAACGGCGGGCGCACGCCCGGCACGCGCGCGAGCGGGCGGAGTATGAGGCGAAACAGGCGGAACGGGCGGCCAAGGAGCGGCCCTGGGCCGGAAGTTGGGCGGCAAAAAGCCCCAGGAACCGACCCCCGGTCCCCAGCCTGCGGATCAAGTGAATTTCACCGACGAAGACTCCCGCATCATGCCGGTGTCCGGCGGGGGGTTCGAGCAAGCCTACAATGCCCAAGCCACGGTGGATCAGGCTACCTTGCTGATCGTGGGCGCGCACCTCACCCAGAACGCCAACGACAAACAGGAAGTCGGGCCGGCGCTCCAGGAACTGGCGAAGCTGCCCGAAGCGTTAGGATCGGTGGCACGGGCCGCGCTGGATAATGGCTATTACAGCCAGAGCAACGTGGAAATCCTGGTGGAACACGGGATCGAACCCTTCATCGCGGTGGGTCGCCAACCCCACCATGAAGCCTTGGAAGAACGCCTGGCTCCGGTCCCCGCGGCGCCGAACAACCCCGATGCGGTCGGCGCCATGAAGCACCGGCTCAAGACCAAGGAAGGTAAGGCCTTCTACGCCAAACGGAAAACCACGTCGGAACCGGTGTTTGGCATCATCAAGGAAGTGATGGGGTTTCGCCGGTTCCTGCTGCGGGGCCTGGAGGCGGTGAAAGGCGAATGGCGGTTGGTGTGCCTGGCGTTCAACCTCAAGCGGCTTTTCGTCTTACAGCAAGGGGTTGCTGCGTCCTAAAAGGCTGAAAGGGCAGGGAAATCGGTTAAATCCTGCGAATTGGGGCCGCAATAAGCCCCACCACACCCTTCAGATGGTCCCTTTTTCTTATCATGCGTATAATTTTACTTCATTAGTCCGACAGACTCCTAGAGGTCCAGATCGACCAGCCGCATGGCCCACGCCGTTTTGTTCATCGGGGATCGCTCGGGGGCAAGGGGTGGAAATCATGCCCGTGCGGGGCTACGTTTAAACCGTCTCGGTGAATACGCCAGGACATCCCATGCACTTTGAAGGGGCGAGCGATCCCGCGAGAGATCGCCCGCCCGCTTTTTTTCATGTCCGTCTCTTCAGGCTCAGCGTGGCGTATCCCATCGCCGGGGACCCGGGCGACGCGGGCGCTTTTGGCGTCGGCGCTTTCGGGGCCGGCGCGGGCGGTGTCTTCCGGCGCGTCGAGGCGTCTCGCTGCTGTTCGGGCGTGACCTCCCCGGCCAGTTGCCCGTCCAGATCGTAGCGGGGGCCGCCCTTCGCCAGCGCCCGGCGGTAGGCGGGACGCTGGGCGTAGAACTGAAGCGCCTGGCGGAGTGGGGTGCGGGTCAGGTCGGCCAGGGCCGGATGCAACCCCGGCCAGCGCCCGCAGTTCCTCGTCCAGGCCGATTTGGAGCGGCTTGGGGTCCAGCCGGCTGAAACAGGCCGGAAAGGCTTCACACAGCCGGTCGAAGAAGAGGGTTCACGTCGTAAGCCATGCCTCAACCTCGTTCAATCGACAGGGCGAATAGTCCTTCATCGTAGTTCATGGTGGGTTCATGGTCTGCCCTTATCATGGGGCCACCGCTGGGCGCCGATGGGGCACGATTCCACCACGGTCGGAGGAGAGCACGATGAACCCCCAAGAGAACGAGCACCCGCCCGCTGCGGCGGGCCGGGGCCGCCGCCCGGTGCGGCGCGGTGTGGTTGCGGTGATCGTTGGGGTCCTGGTGGGCGGCGCGCTCGCCCTGGTCGAACCTGCCGTGGCCCAGGGACCTCCTGGTGGACCTGGAGGTGGATTTAGAGGGGGGCCTGGCGGCGGACCAGGAGGTGGACCGGGTGGGCGACCTTTCCCACTCCCCCGTGGAGGTGATAGGTCTTGGCGGCCACCCCCTGGATCTTCCGGTGGTTGGGGGCATGCTCCACCGCGCTATTACGGTGGACAGTCTTATCACCGACATGATGGGGGCTGGGTTTGGCCTTGGTTTTGGCTGTCGTTGCCGTTCTATTACGGGTATTGGTCGTCGCCCTACCCCTATTACGGGTACGAACCTTATTACCGATACCCACCCTATTACCGATACCCACCCTATTACCGGTACCCACCTTATTACCGGCGCGAACCTTATTACCGGCGCGAGCCTCAGCCGTCGCCACCACCCGATTACCGGCGCGAGCCTCAGCCGTCGCCACCACCCGATTACCGGCGCGAGCCTCAGCCGTCGCCACCACCCGATTACCGGCGCGAGCCTCAGCCGTCGCCACCACCCGATTACCGGCGCGAGCCTCAGCCGTCGCCACCACCCGATTACCGGTACGAACCTGAGCCGTTGCCGTCTCTCGACGGTTGGAATAGTCGGTAACGGTTCCCCCGGCTGCCGCCTCTCGGCGGTGGATCCAATCAGATCGGGATGCTCGGGGATAACCGAGCATCCCCTACCTGGGTCACCCGCCATCTCGCCCCCTAGGGACTTAATCAGCAACATACTGATTTTGATTGTTTTTTAAAATCGTCGAAAATATTAACTTGCTAAAAATCAAATAGTTGAACGACAAGTGAAGGTTGGATCTTTTGGCTGGTTCCAACCATCAGTAATAAAAACGATCCATGCGAGTCCCCAAGCTGAAGGGACCGGTCGAGGCGGGCGCGGTGCGCGACGCGGATGTCGCCTACGCCGCCGATGCGGCGGGCTGGGTCGTCTGGGCCAGATGTCCCACTCCGCTTGCCGCCAGACCTCCGAATCCGGCAGTGGCGCGGACCCCTTGCCCGAGTTCCTCGGCGCGCTGGCGGATGCGGTCTTCATGCCGTGCCGTCAACTCCTGCCGGCACCCGTGATACGCCTCCCACGTGGGACAAACCTCGGGGCGAGCATGCACCAGGAGCGTCATAGCCTTCTCCAGGCCGATACCCTCGACCAAAGTGAGATACGCCAACACCACCCGCGGCGACCGGTTGATCCCGGCGGCGCCATGGACGTAGACCCGGTGGCCCTGGCGTAGCAGGCCGTACAAGGTGCGAACGGCGGTGGGCAGGCCGCGCCGCTGGTCGGCGGGATCGAAATCGCGCAGGGGACCGCGTGCCATGGCCAAGCCGAGCCGGCGGCCATGCCGCACCGGGCCCGGATCGTCGATCCCCTGCTTCTCCAGGCACTCGTCGTGTTGCAGCGACAGAACGGCGGACACGCGGGTTGCCACGCGGAGGGCGTCGAGATCGCTCGGTTCGCGCGGACCGCTCCCGACGACCAGATCATGACGGACGACGTTCCCGTTCAAGGGCCCGTTCCACATGCGGAGCCTCCTGAAGGCGGGATGGTCTGTTGACTATAGCCCGGCTGCCGGCTCGGTCCGGCCCGCGGGCCCTCTGCTCCCATCGGCGCGGGTTATCCCCCGTGGCGGTGGATAACTCCCGCCGGGCCGGGCCGAATCCCCAGCGGCGACGCGGACTTGGCAGGCCTTGCCGCGTTGGACAAAAAAGCAGCGACAGCTCCTTTCTCGTTGACTGCATTCATCCGGCTGGACGCCCGGGAGCGGCAGATGGACCGGCGCCCGATTCGGACGCTACGCCACGCGGCGGAGGTACGCGACTTCGATTTTACCCCGGTGCGGGTCGTGGCGCTGGCCTCGGTCATCGGCGCGCGCGATCTGGCCATCGGCGCCGGCGACACCGAGCTGGACCTCTTCGCCGGGCTGCGGGCGGCGGTGGTGATCTCGATCCGGGTGTTCCTGGTCCGGGGGGCGGGCAAGGCGAATTAGGACCAGATCAAATCACAATGACGAAACACCATGCAGGCGTCGGCAGACCTCTTAGAATTCACGTTCCTCTCCGGGAGGATGAACCGGCATGATGTCTATTTGTAATTTTCCTGAATCACTCAGAAAAACTTTCTTGGGCCAGATCACCTGTGAAGGGATCAATCCCGCCAGCATCCCGGCGAAGGTGCCGATTGCTCCTCTAGTCACCGCCGATTGCGCCACCCCCGCAGCCAGGAAAGCAGCGGCGAACGGATCGCCTTGCACCAGCGCGTCTATATTCTGGGCCGGTTTATTCAGACGGCTCAATACCTTCTGTACGCTATCGACCGTGCCCGCATTGACGAACATCCACTCAATCGCTTGATTTTTCCACCGTCGCCTCGCGCTGGAGCCTGAGAAGGAGCTTTCTTTAGCCGCTTTTGCAAAATCCCTTTTGGCAATCGCATCGTACAGTGCTCTTTTTTCCTGTTTCACCTTTAAAGGGACTCCCATTTTCCAAGAGATCCCCAAAATTGCTAATTGAGCGTCCGCAGGAAACGTTTCCCATTCAGAACCGATTGCGCTTTTCCAAGCGACGTCAAAGCGATCAAGTTTGTTGAAGACAATCCGCATCAGTTCGGCGTCTGTCAGCCTCAGAGGTGTCGTATGCCGGTATTTCGAAGCATCCGTCAGCCTTTCACCTTTGAGTTTAAGATCTTGGTAGTGTTGCCGAACGGCATTGAAGCCTTCTTCAACCTGATCCGGCGAGGCCGCCTTCGCTGTGTCTTTAACATGCCAATTCAGTTTTTTTGCTTCGTCGGCATTCTTCAGTAGATTACCGACAGCAGTCGTCACATAGCCGTTGACGTCACAATACATGTACTTAAATTTACCTTCGGTGCCTACCTTAAATTGACCAAAAGACTGTCGAACGGATGGCCACATCTCGAGTCTCCTCAGAAGGCGCTGGATATTTTGAGGTCCGCTTTTGACCTTACCGGTTAGGCGGTAGAAATTTCAAACTTTCGGAAGTTCATCTTCTTTTCATGCCTTGCTCGTCGTTGGTTCAAAAAAGCAGGAAAAGTCACTAAAAGGCCATCAGCGAATTGACCCTCGGCGCCCACGTCGCCTTTGCGTCCGTGCTCTACCTGGGCGGCGCGACCCTGTTCGGCTATAAGCCGGATTGGATCGGCTGGCTGCTGGCGGCGGCCGCCAGTCTGCTGCCGGACGTGGATTTGCCCCCCGCCAAAATCGGAAGGCTGTTCTGGTGGCTCTCCGTGCCGCTGGAGCGTCGCTTCGGCCACCGCACCCTCACCCATTCCCTCGTCGTCTTGAGCGCCCTGGCGGCCCTTACAGCGCCTCTGGCGGCCCTTCAACCGCAGTACTGGGGTGCGTGGTCGGCGGCTACTGGTCGCACCTGTGGATCGACATGCTGAACGTGCGCGGCGTCGATCTGTTCTGGCCCTCGCCGGTGCGGCTGGTGACGCCCGGCAACCGCCACTGGCGGCTGCAAGTGGGCAGCAAGGGGAAGATGCTTCTCCTCTCTGTGCTGATCGCGCTGGCTGTGGCGCTGTACCCGTTGAGTCAGATCGGCTTTCGCGATGGCTTGCAGGCCCTGCTCCAGAACTTCGACATCGCCCGCGAGCAATACCAGCGCCAGGCGGGTACGCACGGGTACGCCCTGGAACTGACCGCGACCGACAATCTGACCTTGCAACCGGTCACGGGGAAATTCGCGGTGGTCGGCGTCTGGCAGAACGGCTTGATCGTGGAGCGGGCCGGGGAGCTGCGGGCCGTGGGAGTGAGCCAGACCCGCCATAACCTCCATCCGCTCAAAGCCCGGCTGATCGAGGGCGAGCCGCTCCAGTTCGTGGCGGAACGGGTGGCGATGCGCGGGCATACCTTGCGCTGGCTGGTCAGCCGCATTGACCAGAGCCGGCCTTACTACCTGCTGGGGGAGGTGGAGATCGCCGACGGCCGGGGGCCGGCGCTGACCGGGCGGCTCGACAGCGTGGACAGCTATAACCCGGCCAGCTACCGGGGCGGGATTCTCCGGCTGCACTACGCCCGCGCTGCGGAGTTGGGGCCGTGGCTCGACCGCGTGGCGGTCCGGGGCGAGGTGGTGGTGCAGTTCTGGCTCAAGCCCGGCGAGGCGGCGGTGACGCTGGGGCCGGGGGAGGAGAAAGATGCAGAGAGAATACCAGAGCAATTAAGAAAGTTTTTGTAGGATAGGTAGAGTCAGTTGTCGAATAAAATAGAATAATTTCTGAGTAATTTACTTATTTCTGGCATTGCTCAACCCCTATAAGATTTTAATATTTTCAAGTTAATTTTCATGCCAACAAAAGTTTAAAAAAGCAATAAATATTAAATTTAATTTATATTTGCTTAATTTTTATTTCAAGTTTTTCGTGCTACGCTTGGATTATTAAGTATCCAAAGCCTCACCTATTGTGAGACAGATTGTGGAAAATCTTTGATCCTGAAACAGACAGCAGAATGCCGATTATGACTTATTTTAGTACATATGGCGTTAGTTAGGCTCTCACCTTGCCATAGCACAATGAGGAGAAAAAACTATGAAAGTATAAAATATAGAGGCTCACGAATAGATTCCATCTTCTGGATTTTAATTTTGAAACGTGTGAAACCAAAAACCAAACCTACCGTGAGGCCGGGGCGGAAAGTCGCGGATCCTTCGAGAAAGGTTCAAGGAAAGCCGGACTGCCGACAGTGACTTAGTTAAAAAGAAGGAAATATCACCATGAAGCCATGGAATAATTTTTATTCAAAGATTTATTCTTACAACACTTCGTTTAGATACGTAGCATTCTTATGGTTGATGTTCCTAGGATTTTTTGTACATCTCGCATCAGGGAGCGCTCTTGCCGGTGAGCAAGGAATAACTGCCGAACCGGAAGTCTATTGACCTGAACTATATCAATTACCTCAGTCAGCTACTACACATATTAAAGAGGCTGAACGTAAGCATTTAAAAGGGATATGGAATCGCAATAAAGCTCATGAGATACAGCTTGATCCTGTGAGCGAGCAGGAGAAAGAAAGTTTTGTTCAACAACGTAGAACATCAAAAGCCGATGAAATTGGTATCGGGCGTGAGATCCCACTACCTTATCGTGAGCATCTTGATCCACTTTCGCTAATCTGGAGTGCAGTCAATGAAAGTGGCCAAGCGACCACATTGGTTGTTAAATCACCCGGTGCTTTAGCTTTGCGAGTAGGCTTACAGGTAACTGATATTCCAGCAAACAGCGAGATCCGCTTTTTTAGTCCGAGCAATCCCGATCAAGTCGTCCGCTTTGTAACCGGCCAAGAGATAAAAGATACACTAGCCCGTAATATAGCCTCGCAAAAGACAAAAATAATTTCTAATTTATTTTGGTCACCAGTGATCGAAGGTGATAGCGTCGGTATAGAGATTTACCTGCCAGCAGGGGCCGATAAGGACGAATTACAACTATCGATCCCATTGGCCTCTCACTTATTTTCATCAGTACTTAACCATACTGAGAAACGTTTGTCAGATATTGGTGAATCCGATTACTGTGAAATCGATGTCAATTGCTACTCAGCAATATGGGGCGAGGAAGCCCATGCCATTGCCAAGATAATTTATACCGACTCTGGCTCTGGTAAAACTTTTGCCTGTTCAGGGAGTTTAATCGTTGATCAAGATACTACTACTGATGAGCCATATTTTCTTACCGCTAATCACTGTATCAGTAGTCAAAATGTAGCCTCCACCCTTAACACGTATTGGTTTTTTGAGACAGATAAGTGTAATGGTGTTCCACCAACTAGCGTCCAACACTTAACTGGTGGTGCCCAGATGCTCGCTCACGGGATAGATACTGACTTTTCTTTTCTTAAGTTATCAGATAAACCACCGGCTGGGACTGTGTTTCTGGGTTGGAGTACAGGGGCTGTTTCGGTGAATGACGACGTGACTACTATTCATCACCCTATGGGAGACCTAAAAAAGATTAGTTTCGGCGACGTAGATTATCTTCTCAATAACGATATTTCCGTTATTTGGTCCGCAGGCGTAACAGAGGGTGGTAGCAGTGGAGCACCATTGTTAATCAACAATGGTCATTACATAGTTGGCCAACTTCGTGGGGGAAGTTCATCTTGTCTTTCCTCAACAAGCCCAGACCTTTTTGGCCGCTTCGATTTAACAATTTCTAACATCAAGCAGTGGCTACTTAAACCCACGCTGTTAGTCACTGTGAATGGATCTGGGGGTGTGAATCTTTTACCGCCAGGGAGAACTTGCATCACGGAATGTACCGAATTTTACAACTTGGATACCTCAGTGACCCTCACCGCATTACCCTCTAGCGGTTCGTACTTTACAGGCTGGAGCGGTGATTGCACGGGTATGGAAACAACTTGTAATCTCTCGATGAATACTGATAAAGGAGTTACAGCCAGTTTCAAAAAACCTATCTTGACCGTCAATAAATTGGGGGCTGGTACTGGCACCATCACCAGCGCCCCGCCGGGTATCGATTGTGGCGCTGATTGTTCCGAAAGCTACGCCAGTGGCACTGCGGTGACCCTCACCGCATCGCCAGCGGCGGGTTCGAGTTTTGTAAACTGGAGCGGCGGCTGCACCAATACGACGAATACCTGCTCGCTGACCATGACCGCTGACCAGTCTGTTGGCGCGAACTTCGTGCCGGTTCTCGGCCAACCCCACTCTTACGGTCAACAAAACTGGTGAAGGCACCATCACTAGCACCCCGCCGGGCATCGATTGTGGCGCTGATTGTTCCGAAAGTTACGCCAGCGGCACTGCGGTGACCCTCACCGCAGTGCCAGCGGCAGGTTCGCGCTTTGCCGGTTGGAGCGGCTGCGCCAGTACGACGAATACCTGCTCGCTGAACCTGACCACCAACCAGACGACGGTCAGCGCAACCTTCACACCGATATCAGCTAATCCCACCTTGGCAGTGACGAAAACAGGTGATGGCGTAGTCACCAGCACTCCGGCGGGTATCAACTGCGGCGCGGATTGTTCCGAAAGCTACGCCAGTGGCACCTCGGTGACTCTCACAGCATCTCCTGGAAGTGGTCAACAGTTTACCGGTTGGAGTGGGGTGTGCTCGGGAACGGGTAGTTGTGTGTTGACTATGGACTCCAGTAAAACCGTGAGGGCTGATTTTACCACTCAGCAACCCGGCAATTACACATTGACCATAACATCTGGGCTTGGAGGAACAACAAACCCTGCGCCTGGAACCTTCTCTTATTCTTCCGGAACAGAAATTACTATTACAGCCATACCTTCTAGTGGTTACGTTTTCAGCGGTTGGAGCGGGGCGTGCTCGGGAACGGGTAGCTGTACCGTGCTTATAAATTCAAACAAGACTGTCAATGCAGAGTTTGTTCAGCAAAGTGCCGGAAATTTTAATTACACAATCACTGCTAGCGGCATTGAAACCTATGCGCGTCCAGATGTTTTTGATGCTACGGTAAATGCCCAAGTCAATGGTAATTGGGCAACCTGTCCTTGTAACTACGATAATGAATCCGTAGTTTATGGTATAGACACTATCAGTTCTCCAAAGGACCTCGGGATATGTGTAGCTCTATTTACCAAGTGGTGTGATTGGGGGTCTTATCAATCGAATGCTAATTATTCGGTAACTTACGTCGACAATCCGAACGTACAAGTCTTTTTTGAAAATACTTTATATACTAATCCATTAATCCCAATACCCATTAACGCTGCACACGTGAAAGCTTATGCAAAAGCACGCAATTTAACAGGTACAAAACCCATATCACAGTCAAACCCCTACATTGGAACTGTATCAACAAATACACCATTTACAGCACCATATACCATCACAGTGACTCCAACGACGAGAGGTGGAGAAGTTACTATTAAGGATGTAAGAGTTTGTACCGGTGATAGTGCTATAAATGCAACTCTGACAAAAACTATAAACGGAAATACAGTAGCTGGAGAGATCATAGCAGAATATATAACACCACTGAGCAGAGTATTTACATTCCTTGGCGGTAACAATGATGAGTCAGCAGACAAGATAGCCATAGATCCTTGTAATGGCGATGTATATGTGGCTGGTACGACCGGATCAACTGATCTACCAAACAGTGTGGGAGGCTACGATACAACAGCAAACGGATCTATGGATGTTTATATAGTTAAATTTGATAGCAACCTTCGAAATTTGCGCGCTTTCACATTGCTCGGCGGCAATAACTACGATACTGTCAGTTCTATAGTAGTGGATGCTAGCGGAAACGTCTATGTAGCAGGTTCAACAAGTTCGGTAGACTTTCCAATAACCCCCGGTGCTTTCAAGGCTACCCGTGTCGATGCTAAAGGGAATATCGTTGATCAAGGCTCTGATGCTTTCGTAGCCAAATTTGATAGTAATCTCCAAAATCTGCTAGCTTCTACCTTTCTTGGCGGTAACAGCCATGACCGCTCTTCCTCGATAACCTTAGAGGGCAGCGGAAACGTTTATGTGGCGGGGTTCACTGAATCTACAGATTTCCCGAAAAGGGGAGGTCCTTTTCAGACTGCACGTAAAGGCGTCAACGATGTTTTTGTAGCCAAATTTAATAGTAATCTCCAAAATCTGTTAGCTTCTACGCTAATAGGAGGGAGTGATTTCGATGTTCCTACGGCCATTCGACTAGACAACCAAGGAGACGTATACGTTGCTGGCCTTACTGGGTCGGTAGATTTTCCGAGCGCCCCGAATGCCTACGATACAACCTATAATGGCAAAACCGACGCGTTCATCGTCAAGCTAAATAACGGCCTTGGCCAGTTATTGGCTTCCACGTTCCTCGGTCGAAAGGAACACGATTACGGTAATGATCTTGCCATCGATGCAAATGGAAATATTTTTCTCGCGGGGTGGTTTTATTCAGGCATCGATTCTCACCCGGACTTCCCTACAACTGAGGGAGCCTACGATACCACCACCAATTTTGGTGATGTATTATTTATCTCGAAATTTGACTCCAGCCTTCGCAATTTGTTGGCATCCACCTACCTTGGGAATGCAGCCTATCTTTCATCCACAGCTATCGCAATAGGTGGCAATGGCAATGTTTATATAGCAGGCAGAACTGATGTTACGGACTTTCCCATTACCCCACAGGCTTATGCCAAAACCCTAAAGGGGCGTTCGGACGCCTTTCTGGCAAAGCTTGATGGAGATCTCAGCAACCTCTTGTATTCTTCTTATCTGGGAGGTAGCCAGGACGAGGGAGAGTCAATCCCCTTGGCGCTTAACAGCAACGGAGACGTTTACGTAGCAGGCCACACTTCCTCATCAGATTTCCCCACTACGTCGGGAGCCTATGACACTTCTTTTAATGGCGGTCGGTCAGACGCCTTTATTGCAAAATTTGATAATGACAGTCTTGCCGGTACACCCCATATCTCGGTTTCTCCGGCCACCCTTAATTTTGGGCATGTCGCTGTCGGCACGCAATCGGGGTCTAAGCGGGTCACGGCCTCAAACACCGGAGAAACCCCTCTTAACCTGGGGACTGCGTCGATCATCGGTCCGGACAGCGCGATGTTCCGAATAACGACCAATGAGTGTTCCAAGCGAACCTTACCAGCGGGAGGAATTTGTGCTTTTGATATCGTGTTTGCACCCACGGTCGCCGGGCCAAAGTCGGCCAGCCTCTCGATCCCGTCGAATGATCCGACCAAACCCACCGCGCTGATTCCACTGAGCGGAACTCAGGAATACACCCTCACCATCAACAAATCCGGTAACGGTTCGGGTACCGTTACCAGCCAGCCCTCAGGGATAAGCTGCGGAACTACCTGCGCCGCGCACTATACCGTAGGCACCCCAGTCACGCTCACCGCACAACCAGCCGAAGGGTCCCTCTTTGGAGGATGGTCGGATGGTGGTTGCAGCGGAGTGACCAGTTGCACGATCACCTTGGCAAGTGATACAGCAATAACCGTATCGTTTAACCTGATCACTCACATTATCTCAGCAAGTTCTGAAGGGCATGGTTCTATCGCGCCAGTAGGCCGCGCCGAAGTTAACCATGGCACCAGCCAAACGTTCATCATTCAACCAGAAAACGGATATCAGGTGACTGATGTACGGGTGGATGGAACTTCGGTGGGCGCGGTTACCAACTACACTTTTACCAATGTGGTGAAAGATCATACGATTCATGCTGCCTTCCCCATTGCTGGCGACCCTAACAACCTGGCTCTGGGCAAGCCGGCGCGGCAGTCGAGCAACAACTTCGGCACCACCGGGGCGGAAGCGGTCGATGGCAATACGGATGGTGATTCTTCGCATGGCAGCATGAGTCACACGCACCCGGACAATCCCCCGTGGTGGGAAGTGGATTTGCAAGCCCTCAGCCGGGTGGACGAAGTCCGGATTTACAACCGCACCGACTGCTGCGCGGAGCGGTTGAGCAACTTCGACGTGATGCTCTCCACCGATGGCCAGACCTGGCAGCAGAGCGTGCATGTGCCCGGTCCGGCGGGTAGGCCCACCAAAGTACCGTTCAACGGTGCCCAGGCCCGCTATGTCCGGATTCAACTCCGCGACATCACTTACCTGTCGCTCGCCGAGGTCGAGGTGATGGGGACGGCTGACAGGGGCAAACTCGTGACGAATTGTACTACCTATGGCCCGGGTCCAGGCACGCTTCAGGAGGCGCTCAGTGGCGGCGGGACAGTTACCTTTGCCTGTAGCGGCACGATCATTGTGCCGCAAATTGATATCAATCCTGATAACGGCATTCTTGATACTAAAATCGATGCCAGCGGGCAGAACGTCACCTTAAGCGGGAACCATGCAAACCGGGTGTTTTATTTAAAAGATGATCGGTACTCGCTGTATCCAAAGCTAGAGCTGATTAATCTCAAGATTACGCAGGGCCTTAGAATTCCAGGAGGCGGCATCGCTAATTCTGGTGGTGTGTTGACTCTCGTTAATAGCACGGTGTCTGGTGGTGGTGGCATCTTTAACAATGGTGGCTCATTCAATCAAGGCACCTTAACCCTTATCAACAGCAATGTGTCCAACAATAGCGTGGACGGCGGAAGTAATGGGGGCGGTATTACCAATTGTACTGGCTGTACTATGATTATTACTGATAGCACCATATCTGGCAATGTTGCTACTGGTAATTGCGGTGGTATTTGTAATAATGGCACCGCGACTATCAGTAACAGTAGCATATCCGACAACGTAGCCTATGGTGACTGTTGTGGTGGTATTTCTAACGGCGGTACCTTAACTATTAAAAATAGCACTGTGTCCGGCAATAAGGTTATTAACCAAATTACCGGTTCTGTAGGCGGTGGTGGCATTGGTACCGGTGGCGTTAATGCTAAGTTGACCATCAACAACAGCACCGTGTCTGGCAACACAGCCACTAACTCTTTTGGTGGCCTCTTCACGTCTGACTACGCCACTACGATTCTCACCAATAGTACCGTGTCTGGCAATATAGGTGGTATCCAAGCCGGAAGAAATTCTACTCTTATCATCACCAATAGCACCATATCGGATAACGGGTTTGACGTAGGTGGGTTTGACGTAGGTGGTATCCAAAGCATCGACCAATCCACCGTGACTCTTGCCAACAGCATCGTTGCCAACAACGGTACAAGTGGAAATTGTATATATGATTATGGCGGTGATATTATCGATAACGGCTACAACCTGACTGATGACAGTACCTGCAATCTGACGGCGAGCACCAGTTTGCCCAACACTGATCCTCAACTTGGCTCGCTGGCCAATAACGGTGGCCTTACCCAAACGCGTGCGCTGTTACCCGGCAGTCCTGCGCTTGACAGGATTCCCATTGGAGTCAGCAAGTGCGGCACTGATATCGCTGCCGATCAACGTGGCGCATTCCGCCCGCAGCCATCGGGCGGGAAATGTGATATCGGCTCTTTTGAAGCGGGAGTCATTGGCCCCCCACCCATCAGTGGTAACAACCTGGCTCTGGGCAAGCCGGCGCGGCAGTCGAGCAACAACTTCGGCACCACCGGGGCGGAAGCGGTCGATGGCAATACGGATGGTGATTCTTCGCATGGCAGCATGAGTCACACGCACCCAGACAATCCCCCATGGTGGGAGGTGGATTTGCAAGCCCTCAGCCGGGTGGACGAAGTCCGGATTTACAACCGCACCGACTGCTGCGCGGAACGGTTGAGCAACTTCGATGTGATGCTTTCCAGCGATGGCCAGACTTGGCAGCAGAGTATCCATGTGCCCGGTCCGGCGGGTAGGCCCACCAAAGTACCGTTCGACGGTGCCCAGGCCCGCTATGTCCGGATTCAACTCCGCGACATCACTTACCTGTCGCTCGCCGAGGTCGAGGTGATGGGGACGGCTTTGGTGCATTAATTGCCCCAGGCCGGGGTTGAAAGTGAGGTTGGGGCATGAGCACCCAACCCAAAACGGACTATCGCATCGAGAACTGGTCGCAGTTGAGATGGGCGTAACCCGTCGAGCGCTGGGATAGCGGCGACGGGTTGGTGTAGCAGCAGGAGCGGTGGGTTCACCTGTCCGCTGGGAGCGGCTGCAAGGAGACAAGTGCTTTACAACCCCGCCACCATCGCCATCCGCTCCTGCCCAACGTTGGTGTAAATCTGGGTGGCGGTGATCGTCGAGTGAACCAGCAGGGCCTGGAGGTCCACCCGTTCGGCGCCGGCGTTGAGCAAATTGGTGGGTGGCGTCAGGTATACCGCAACTGAGGGCGCCGAAGCAGGCGGTCGATCTTCTAATACTGCTACTGTACCGCAAAACTCGCGCTCTCCCGGTAATGGAGCGTGCTGGTCGTACCTCTGAGTGGTGGCGAGGCGGCGGTGGCGCTGGGGGGAAGAGCAGAAGGAGGAGCGGATTCCGAATCACCCGGCGGCGGTTTTTGTGACGCAGGACTTTTGGCTTAGAGAGACACCCTGCCTACCTTTTGGCAGGTAGGGTTTTTCGAGGTCAGTGCCGCCAGATAAACCCCTGACAGCTTGTAGAATCAACCGCTTACTTATTTCCGCCCTTTCCCTGATCATGCGGCACGGTAACGGTTACATTACCTGTTACTTGGTACCCTAGGTTATTCAAGCAACTTACATCGATGGTGTAGACGCGGCCTTCTCCTTTTCCCAACCGCTTAGCCAGGAGGTTAACCGTCAAAGCTCCAGTTATCTGATAGTCCGCAGTTGTGATGAGTTCGTTGCTACTTACCGAAGTGATCTGGCAGTTGACAAGCTCAGATGGAATAGGGGCAACTGTCACTGGCAACAGTTTATTGTTTGGTGGCCAAAGAACATTTGGGAAGGCTGTGAAGGAAGTTAGCTCAGGAGCTTGAGCGATCAGCATCCCTCCAGATTTGTAAAGTCGGTATGGATTGCAATTGTAGCACTCCGCAGCCAACGGGTTGGTTTCAACTAATGGCACAACCTTTCCAAAATCTGTAATGGGTGCCCCCAACACAAGTCTAAGTTCCCTTGGACTATATAGATTGGCCGGAATTTTAAGATCTGTATAGAAGGTAAAAATGCCATACGGATCGTTATTGTATTGAACATCGGCACTTATGTTGTGAGGTAAACCCTTGCCGTATATAAAGTCAGGGAACGTTCCGGTATCACCACCGGTGACCGTTATCTTCCAATTAAGGATCGAAGAAGTATCCGCATCGTAGACTAAGAATCCGGTAGCGGTTCCTCCATCCACAAACTCGACATTCTTAAGATTCCATAAAACAGAGATGGCAAAAGAAGTACTCGGACATCCCCATACCAGTGCGCAAAGAATCGTCACATAGAGCGGAAAGATTTTTTTGTCAATTGTTGCCATAGATTTTCTCCTAGAAAATACTTATATAGCACTCCTACACCGGTTGTGGAATTTCCCCTCCTTGGATAAGGAGGAGTGGCGCGTAGCGCCGGGGTGGTTCGAAAGCGGTGATTCCACAAATCAGATAGGAGCGCTATATGTAGCGACCTGCAATCGAAAATCAGCAAACCTGCAATCAAAAACGTTTTTCAACCGACATTATCTGCAACTGACGGACGCGCAAACCGACATTAGTTGCCACTCAACCTGCAATCAGCCAGGTCTAACCTGCAATCATCGCCGCCAAACCGACATTATCTGCAACTGAAACGGCGTCCAGAAACTCATCTCATCCTGCCGAAGCTGGACGTTGTTTTCTGGACTTTGTTTCTGGACAGCGGCAAGCCACGCCAGACGTTGCGCGGGTTATGGCGGGGATGGCGTCCAACAAAAGGTCGTTTTCTGGACCGGTCCAAGTCCGGATTTTCAGTCGCACATAATTCCGGTCGGAAAATGGCGTCGATTGCAGGTTTGCCGTGTTTCGATTGCAGGTTGCTACACTTACTTGCTGTTACAGCCAGCTTGCGCCAGCGATGCCATTGACCAGAAACTAAAAGCCCCACCGCTGGTGATGAGGCTTTCGAGTTACTCCAACAGCGGCTTAAATCCGTTGCCGCTTAAGAGGGTCAAAGGATCCACGCTATTGTCCACCCCGGACCGGCCACACAGCGACGAGGGCGAGGCCCTTGCGGCCGTGGAAGGCGATGCTGCCGTCGAGGGGCCCGCCCCATGCGACGTCCGGACTGACGGCGTAGGTCGACGACGACCAATACGTACCGTACGTCTGCACGCCGGTAAAAGGTTGCGGCCCTGATGTATAACAAGCTGTGCCGACGGTATTGGTTAACGAAGGCGCATTAGCAGAGTCGCATCTCAGCTCTCTCGCCCGCGCGAGAGTTGCATCCCACTCCGCCTGAGTCGGCAACCGCCAGTCACCGGCGACGGAGTGGTCGGTTAATGACCCACCACAGTCGCCGCTTTTTAGCGCCGCCGCAGCCATGTTCGCCTCAGCCCAGTAGGCGCTCCCTAGGCAATCCGCCTGCTTCAGCCAAATCAAGCCACTCACCGTGTCCGTGACCGTGCCGTTGCCGCAATCGATATAGCGGTTAACGTTGTCGGGAACACCATTGACAGAAAAGCAGGGTGGGTCGGCCTTTTGTCCTACTTGCCCCTGCAGTCTCTCTACTTGGCTTTGAAGCCTGGCGACTTGGTTCTGAAGGACCGCGATTTCGGCCGGAACACCATTAGGTGCTGCAGGTGCCGCAAAGCTCGCACATGTGCCAACAAGCAAAACTGCCAATGCATATTTTAAGGTTTTCATATTCTCTCCTGAAATTCGTTCACTGGTAAATACAACAAAAAGTCTCGCAACCTCATGTGACCTTCACGAAGATCATCCTCGGCAGTCCGGCGGTCTGTATTCGAGACCCTAGACTTTCTGCCCCTGTCTCGCGGCAGGTTTAGTTTTTTTGTTCCAACTTGGTGACGCCCCTATTAACACAATAAAAACCCTAAGTAAAGTAAGTAAAATACTCCAGAATCCCTCCCTTTCTTGCGGCAATGTACCCAACAGCGTCACTCGTTCCCTCCCCACCATCGCCGCCACGGCTCCGGCATCCACTCTGCCTACTGCTCCTCCTCTCACCCCCGATAATGGCCTTTATGTTGGCTGAACCGGCCCGGCGTGGTAGGGTAGGAGCATGCACCCCACCGACCTGGAAACAAGCGTTCCCGCCGCGCCGGGCCGCGCCCTGACCGCCGCCGTATTCCGGGGGCTGGCCGAAGTGTCGCCCGAACTGGAAGGGTTCGCCAACCGGCCCAACCCCCGCACCCGGCGGGCCTATCCGCAGGACGTGCGCGACCTCAGACTACCCGGCGGTACGACCCGCGGAACCCTCATCCGGAAGACAAACCGACCTTTCGGGTGGGGTACTGACGGTTCTCCGCCGCGCAGACTTCGTGCGGCCTCGCCAGAACACCGGATCGCCCCCTGGACGACCGGTCACCGGGTCGGAAAGACTCGGCTCCCGCTCAGGAGGGTACCGTCACCGTCGGCGCCAAACCCATGCGCTTGACCCGCCGAGCGAATTTGCGGTCATCGAAGGAAGCCATGCCGTCGCAGTTCCGATAGCTGGCATGGTGCAGGGCATCCGCCAGATCGAGTCCAGCCGCATAGTGAGCGAGCGCTTGCCGCACCGCATCATGATCCTCGACGCGTACGTGAGGCAGGGCCAGCACGTGGTGCAAGACGGCGCTGATTTCAGCCGCGGAAAAGCCATAGTAGCCCCGCATCACCCATTCGAGTTCCAGCAGCACGGTCTTGCAGACCATCACCGGCTGACCGGATTCGATCAGGCGGCGGGCGGCCACGTGCTGTTTCTGCGCTTCCTCGTCACCGGCGTCCTGGATGTAGTAGCGGGCCAGGATGTTGGTGTCCAGGCCGATCATGGTTTCAACAGGAGGGCGGGGTCAAAGTCCGCCGGGACGGCGGGCCGTTGGCTTTTGAGCATCCCGAAGCCACCGGCAGGCACCTCGGGCGGGGTGCTTTTGACCCGCATTTCGACGTGATCCCCCACCAGCGAAAACTCGATCTTGCTGCCCTGCCGAATGCCCAGCCGCCGCCGCACGGCTTGAGGGATCGTCACCTGCCCTTTGCTGGTTACCGAAGAGTGTTCCACGCGCCGCTCCTAAAGTAATACTCAGTAATACTATGACCCAATATAATGCGCCTCAACCGCTATTGCAAAGGATCAGACCGATGGTGGGGGCGTCGGTCGGGTGTTTCATCAGCGAGTCAACCACCGAAAGGTAGAAATTCATCTGCCCGGCATCGGCGGGCGTGAATTTCTGCATTAATTCGTCGTTGCTCTTCGACGCTCGGCACACGTATATGAAGTTACGTCGCTAAACGGGCTTTTCCAACAGATTCATCGGGAAAACCCGCGCTATGTCCGTAGCCAGGGGTTGCCAATGATCAACTTTGAGGGCCTGTCCGATCCGGGCGGCCACAGGGCCGGGCGCGCCGGGCTCGTTCGGGTCCAGGCCGGCGATGTCGCCCGCGGCTTCATCCAGGGCAATCTGCCACTGGCGCAACTGGCTGGCGATGCGTTGCAACCACCGCTCGACCCGGCCAGGCGTGGCCGCGCACCGCGCCAGCGGACAGAGGGCTTCCAGAAGATAGTTGGCCTCCAGCAGGCGCTCCACAAAGCGGCCGGCTAGTTCCGGGTCCGGCGCGGCCAGCCCCGCCGCCAGGGCCGCCACCGCCGCCGGGAGCACTTTTTCGTCGCGCAGCGCCTCCCACGCGGTTTGGTACTGATCCCACAGCCGCAGAATCTCGCGCCGGTCAGCACGGTGCCCGGCCAGGGCCATGAGTCCCATCACCCGGTAGGTGTAGAGGACTGAAATCGAAAACGGTCAGGACTGCAATCAGCGCGATTTCAGGACCGAATTAGATGCAACCATCGGCGCCGTCAGGACCACATTATCTGCAACTGAGACTGCAATCATCGCCGCAGGACTGAATTCATCGAGTCCGGGACCGAATTATTTGCCACTGAACGAGCATCGTTGTTGGACACATTCGTCGCTGTTCCTGATGGGTCTACCCTAATTTGGCGTCAGGAAATTCGGTGTGGCCACGTCAGAATAGAGTCGCCTTTCGCATTACTTGACACCTGCCGTCCAGGGTCACAGAGTTCTTCCTGACACTTTGCCCAGGAGGACCCCTTGCCCGGTCAGCGCATCGGCTACGTCCGGGTCAGCAGCTTCGACCAGAACCCGGCACGCCAACTGGAACACGCCCAGGTAGACAAGGTATTCCAGCGTTTCGGCTAAAATTGAGTCTATCGTGTTCGCTGGAAGAGTTCCCTGTGTGCAATGAAGCGCAAGTACCCGTCAACAGAGCTGTCTACGGACCAGCGTGATCTCGTTGCACGCCTTGTCGGCCCGCTGGAGATGCGCGGGATCTCGCGCTCGGTTTTTCGTGACGTTCTCGTCGATGCGGGGATCATCGTGCCCAAGTCGTCTTTGGACCGCTGGGTGCGTGCCCACGCGGTGAGGGGCAGGGTTTTCACGGCGGAGAAGGCGAGCGGAGCGACGCCGCTTCTGGATGACGAACAGTGCGAGATGGCCGCCGGTTGGGTTCTGTCTCAGAACGACTCGAACCAGGTCGTCTCGCTCGCCTCGTTCGCGAAGTTCTGCGCATCCGCCTTTGGGGTAGAGCTGGCGCAGACGACGGCGCATGACTACCTGCATGCCCTCGGCTTCAGTTCGAAGGTTTCCCAGGTGAAGACCTGCGGCTTCACGGTGGACGTCGACGCGCTCGCGAAGATGATGTTGGAGTGGAAGCGGGAGCGACAGCGTGCGAGAGACCTGAAAGGACTCCTGGCCAGCGTTGACTTCACGTTCACGGGCCACCGCACCGATCGGCGCGTGACCTATGCTCCTGCGGGTGGCGCTCAGCCGAAATCGAACACGGCGATCGCTCGGTTCACGAACTGCATCGTCACCGTGGTCTGGTCCGACGGTGTCCATCGTATGCCACCCGCCCTCTTCACGTTCGATGGGAAATTTCGGCTCGATCGGGTCGGACGCCAGACGTGGATCCAAGAGCGGGAGAAACTCGTCAATGCGCTGGTCCGCTTCGGTATCGATGCGAAACGCATCCTCTACATTGGAGCCGAGAAGAACGAAACCCGCCTCTATGCCAGCGAGAGTGCCGAGCTTCTACGCCGTTTCTTTGCCCTCTACCAACTCCCGCCCAACGTGGTCGTCTTCAGCGATAACGGGAAGTCCTTCTTTCCGGGGGGCGTGACGGCTCTCGAATCGCTCGGATTCGCCCAGCATGTGTCGTACCCGGCCCCGGTGCATCAGCACCTCTCGCCCAATGACAACCGCCTGCATGGCACGGCGAGGGCGAGATGGCGTAACCGTGGAGTGGACTTCGAGGACGGCGTGGAGTCGTCCCTGTTGCTCCTGAGTCATCTCGATGTTGAACTCGCGGCTCACGGACCGATGTGGTTCAGACGAAACATCTTGGATCTCACGGCCAAATCAGCGCGAGAACTCATTCGGGGCCGATCCGGGAACAGGGCACAGGTCGATGATGATAGGCTCTATGCCTACCATCGTTTCGCGGGCCTGGAGGCAACTCAGAGACCGGAAGAAATCATCACATCCGTTCCAAGCAACCTGCATGAGCGTGTGTGCAGCGGATAGTTGAAAATAGGATTTGACTCAATTTCACCCGAAACGCTGGATTAAGGCGATCTCCTGAAAACTCGATTCTCAAGTTTTTATCGCCTGACAACGAGCGACCAGGCGGATCGCGCCGAGGCGGTACTGGCCCAGGGCGGCATCCTCAGCGTGCCGGTGCTCGACGAGTTCGCGGCGGTGGCCGCGCGCCAGCCCGGCCTGGCGTTGGTTGAAATCCGGGAGGTGCGGGAGCCGGTGCGCGCGGTCTGCGCGGTCGAACCGCTCGCGCTGGCAACCCACGATCTTGGCCTCCACCGCGCGGAGCGGTACGGGTTTTCCGGGTACGACGCGCTGATGGTCGCCGCCGCGCGGTGGGCGGGATGCCGGACGCCGTACTCGGAAGACCGGCCAGACGGCCAAACCCTCGACGGGCGGCGGACCGTCCGCAACCCTTTCGCCGCCGCTCTCCCCTGATTCTCCTGCTGGCTCGGCTCTTTCATGATCGTTCTCACCTGTCGGTCGGTCGTTATCACGGCCGTGCGCTCCGGTTCGCCAAAGCGCACAGCGTGCCATCCACTGGCAGGTGGCCTGCCCTGTTAAGGTCTAATGGTCATCCATGTTCATATGTAATTGTCGCCGAGCAGAGCATCCCTCGGATTCGGTGGGGGTTCATGAATTCACCCTATCCGAAATTGACCCGGTGCCGCTACCCTCCTGACCGTGCCTTCCAAAAACTGTCCGAACTATTGTTATCAATGAGTTGGTTTTTATTTTTTCAATCAGCTACTCTTTGTAAATTCTCGCTTAACTTCCGGAACCACCTCAAGAATTATGACTGATCAGGTTATTTTAATGGTTGCTGGCCTGTGCCACCTCAAAAATAACTATCAAGTTCAATAAGTTAGTGCGCCACGAGGCGCCGGTTCGCTAGTGGCTGAAAGTGTCACCGAGAAAGGGCCGACCCAGCCCATCTCGTACCGAGTCTTGAGCCGACTGCCGGTAACGGCAGGGGTTAAGCGTAGACAGGGATGCGGTAGGCCGTAAGCCGCAAGGCTGAAGTGATGGAGCCCCGTTAATGATACTTGCGGGAGGGTCGATGAGGTTAACTTCTCAGAAGACCACCATCACCGTCGTCGCGATGGGCAGAGGGCGGGTGGCCTCCTCGGGGTCAGAGAGCACGGCATGGCGCAACAGTGGACCGGTGAACGTGGGAGATCCTGGCCGTTCTTCCGGGAGCGGGAGTACCGATGAACAAGGGTAACAGCGAGGCCATCGGGATGACGGGCAGGAAGTCAGATGGGGCATAGTACCGAGGAAGCGGAGTAACGTCCGTGGAGGGAAGGCCCTTGGGGAAAATCGCCCTTGAAGGGGAAACGCGCTGGGTTCAACAGAAACCTGTATAGACGCGGAAACGCAACTGGAGAGGATAGTGTGGCTTCTCGCCGAAAGGGGCCGGTGTTCATGGGTGGACGGGAGAGAAACAGTGAATACCGAGATGGGTGGTTGATCCAGGAAGCCATGTGAATGATTTTGTCCTGAGCCTATTGCCCGAATTGGGCACGATGGGTTCTAAATGGGGGGGAGTCCGGGTGACCGGCTCCTCTACCAGATTGAAATTTATTTGGGAACAAGTCTAATATACACGGCCTTATCGGGGGTGTAAGGGGAGGGGTGAAGGGAGGGGCAGCCGCCCAGCGGGCGGCTGCGGGTCACGCCCGACTGTTACGCATCGGTTCAATGCGGGGGGTGATACGGTGGACAGCCAGGCCCTGCTGGGGCACTCGACGATCAACACCACCCAGATTGACACCCATGTCGGGCAGGAGCGGATGACGGCGGTGGTAGCGCGGCTGTAGGCGCTGGGAGCACCCGATGCTCTGGCGGGCGTGCGGGATGCCGCTTGTCCACTCCGTGGGGGATGATGCTCAACTCGCGTTCCGTTAAGCGGCTTCCATATCCGCATATCTTGCTATGGCGCAGGATATGCGGAGCCAGATGATCAACGAGGAGATTCCTATGAAAACAAAACCCGTTGCTAACCTACTGCTCGCATGTATTGTACTGTTGTTTATCTTTCCTTTAACTCCAGTGGCTATAGCCAGTGATATTATCCTTACCCTAGAAGAACCTATTAGCAATAGTACCTATTCTGGTGTTTCCAACATCCGGGGTTGGGCAATAGCACCTTCAGGAATTGAGCATATAGAACTTTTCATCGATGGTACTTTTTTGACGAATATCCCTTCTGGTGGTTCGAGAAAAGATGTAGGAGACGCTTATCCAACTTATCCTAATTCGGATCAGTCAGGATTCTCTATGGCTTTTAATTACTCAAATCTTACAAAAGACCAGCACACTATCGCTATTCGTGCCATAGATAATAATGGCGATTCTAAAGAGACATGGACAACTTTTAACATCACTCGCTTCGAAATACCTTTTATTGCCGATCCAGGGAGTATTAGCTTGATTGGAGCGAATGTCTCCAATAATGACACTTCGATTTCTATCCAAGATTTATTAGCTAGCGGCAGACGCTACAATATCCTTTTGGAATGGCGTACTGCAATCCAAGGTTTCGCTGTCACACAGATCGTACCTAAAGATAGCGGTATAGTGAGCGCTGGCTTATATACTGGCATGACTTCTCAAAATACAGGATGCCGCTATTTTGATATACACCCTAATGATTCTTGTGAAGTACGCTTGAATCTTAAATCGATTGATGGAGGTAAAATTGCGTTGAGTCCTTCACCGCAAGTTGATTTTTGGGGGGGCATTAGTTCTCACTGCGGAGGTCAAGCAGGCGTAGGTGAACCAGTGTCATTTATGGCGGTAGCTAACTGTCCTGGGTCCTGTGCTGGTGGTAAAAACTGTATGTATTTATTTTATATTTGCTCCACCGAAGAACTCAACAATGGTGATTTTGCTGAGGGATTGATCCGTGGAAATTGTACAGATAGTGTTTGCTCAGGTACGATTAATAGTGGTTCTAGTGCTTGCGGTTCTCTTTCCTGGACAGCTACCCTCAAGTAGGTTTAAGCAAGCGTAGTCCGGATGAAGAAAAACGCAATCTAGGAGTCAATCAACTGGACTAACTGGGCATTGCTCCGGAGCGGACTACGTCCGCCCGGAGAATTTGAGCGTGTGCGCCGGGCATGGCTCGTTACTTCGTAGGGGTTTGTTTAGAGTTGCCGAAAAATTCAACGATCCTCGGTAACAGCGGCTATTCCCGATAACGTCCTATTTTGATAATGATTTTAATATTCAGATGGTTAACGTGAAATCAGGGTGTCATTTTTCAAAGTCGCCGTCAGCGAATCGCCAACGTGGATGTCAGCCGAATCTTTTGGAACTGACCTCGCCACTCTCGGAGACCGCGGCCCGGGTCTGGAGGGCGCGGTACAACGTCGCGTGGTGACAGCGCAGGATGCGAGCGGCCTCGCGCACCGAGGTGCCTTCGGCGAGGAGGCGCTGCCCGAGCGCGACCTGCTCGGCGCTTAACACCGGCGGACGGCCAAAGCGCACGCCCTTTTCTTGCGCGGCGCGCCGGCCGGTGTGGGTGCGTTCGGCGATGAGCGCCCGCTCGAACTCGGCGATGCCGGCGAACACGGTCAAGACCATCTTGCCGGCGGGCGAGGTCGTGTCGGCCCACGGCTCGGCCAGCGACCGCAAGCCGGCGCCGGCGCGGTTGAGGCTCTCCGCGACGTCGAGCAGATCGCGTGTCGAGCGGGCCAGGCGATCCAGGCGAGTGGCCATGACGACATCTCCCTCGCGGAGATGGTCGAGCAACCGCGCCAGTTCGGGGCGGTCGCGGCGGGCGCCGGAGAGCTTCTCTTCGTACAGGCGATGACAGCCGGCGGCGCGCAGGGCGGCGCGTTGGTGGTCGAGATGCTGGTCGTCGGTGGAGACGCGGGCGTAACCGATGAGCATGGCGGAAAGTCCAAAAAAGGCGTTGCAAAAGTGTATCAAAACGTCTGTTTTTTGCACCCGATTTTTGCGACAGGCTAAGCGCTTGTTTAGATAGAGTCCGCCCGGATGTCGCGAAACTTTTGAGTTTTGCGACGGAAACGGTTAGTTGGGAGCCTTACACCGGTTTTCTGTTCCATTGATCCCCAGACCCCTAGTTCACCGTTACCGTGCCGGTACTGGCCGGGGACAACGTCACCGTGAAGGTGAAAGCGGTCGTGCCGGCGCTGCCTTCGGCCTTGCTCACGTCGTTGATGCGCAGCGTCGCCGCGTTGAGGAGGTTGAAGGTTGCGGTCACGCTCTTGACCGCGCTCATCGTCACGGTGCAGGCGCCGGTGCCGGAACACGCCCCGCTCCACCCGGCGAAAGTGGAGCCACTGGCCGGTGTGGCGGTGAGGGGGACGTTGGTTCCGCTGGCATAGCTTTCGGTGCAGTCGCTGCCACAGTTGATGCCAGTGCCAGTCACCGTGCCGGTCCCGGTGCCCGCTTTTGTGACGGTCAGAAGGTAGGTCTGGCCCCCGCCCCCCACATAATCGCCAAACCACTGTCCGCCGCGCACGAGCCGCGCATGGCCGTCGTTGCTCTTATTGCCGGCGGCGTTCGTGAGGCCGAGGTTGAAGTGGACGCCCCACGCGAAGTCCGGATGGTCGGCGTCGGTCGAGGAGGACCAGTACCAATAAGATGACGCTCCGGGAAACACCGTCTCGTTGAGGCTGGGGCCATAGCAGCGCTCCTCGATGATGGTCGCCAGTTCCTTGGCGTTGGGCAGGCGCCAGTCGCTGTAACCGGCGAAACTGTAGCCTCGCGCGGCGCGCAGGGCGGCGCCCCAGGTGTAAGCGGTCGGGTTGCCCGTGCAGAGCTTGAGGGTGGAAGGGGTGGAAGTGGAAATCCAGCTCTGGCCCAAGGCGCAGCGCATCCAGATCAGGCCGGTCTTGAGGTGGGTCGCGGTGCCGTTGCTGTCGTTCAGAGTGAATTCCTCGGTGGGCGTGGTGGCCAGGATTTTAGGGATACAGACAGCGGCCGCCCAGACCGGTGGCGCCGTCCACAGCAGCAGTCCGAACACGAACCCCACCAGCATGCTGATCCAACCGAACCGATTCATTATGATCTCCTTGCCGCCCGCGCGGCTGATTTCACCTTAGGACTTACGCATTGACAGGAGAGCCTTATCTTCAGCTTCGCTGAAAAATCCTGCACTTTTTATAATTTTCCAATTACCTCAAACCTCCTGAATTAGACCCCATTGTCCAGATAACTTTTGGTCGAATTTAATTCTATAGCGCTCATTAGCGCTCATTTGCAGGTTGTCAATAGTTCGGACAGTTTTTGAGGAGGTACGGTTGGACGGGTAGCGGCATGGGTCAATCTTGGGTAGGGTGAAGTTGCAAACCCACACCCCAAATCCGAGGGATGACCCGATGCCGCTGCTGAACAGTGTACTGTCGAAAATGGGTGTGAGCCAACCGTTCCAGCATGTTCTGAGCGAGTTGTTGCTCCTGTTGCTGATCGTTCCGGGGCGGGCGACGTTTCGTAATCTGAGCCGTTACAGTACCAATACTTCGGACAGTTTTTAGCGTGGTTTAAGGTACATGCCTATAAAAAATCAATTTTGAATGCGATAGACTACTCGGTCAACAAATAGTAACTGCTTGCTTGACGGTGCTATATTGTTAAAGTAATAGATCATGTTGTCACGCTGCTGCAAGGGAACAGGAAAGGTTGGATGCAACCACTGGCTTCCGCTGTCAGGACAGCGATGTCTCGAAATCGCAACCGGAACTTCAGGTATATGCAAGGTGACGTTCCAGTCGGGCGCGAGCTTCAGCTCAACACCTTGCAGAGTGTTGCTGACCTCAAAACGACGCACACCTAGGTGATGCAGGAAAGTCAGCACCTCCGGGATGTCGATAGCACAAGTTCGCAAGTGCGCCATCAAGGCCTCAGGAGGACGTCGGTATCGTAGCCGAACCAGCCTACCATTCGCGTGCTGCACAGTGCGCTCGTGCGGGAGTTGTCTTTCTGGCAGATCGAAAGCAGCTAACCGGGGATCGACTGCTTGGCCTACCAGCAAGCGGCCAATGGTTGGCTCGGCAATCTGGCGCTCCGTGAGCCAATGCAGTAGTCCCCAGTCGTTGCACACCACTTCGAAGCGACCCAACAATGCTGATAGAGTTTCAATTATTTTGCAAATATGGTCTAGCGCTCCTTCAGTAAGGGAGGGAGTGACCAATGTCAGTAGCCGATTTGTATCAAGAAGTTGTCGAGCTGCTTCAATCACCTTGTGCAAAGCAGGGATTTGATTGGCACTGGTTTCATGACCCAAGTAGATATGAGATATTTCATGGGTGGAACTTAACGCATTCCAGTCCAACCAATGGGCAATTTTCATCTTTCACTTACCCATTACCCATCTGTGATGGGCTGACGGACCGGTGTAGTAACAAGAGATTGCACCACAGGTGTGGCTGAAGATCTGGCGATAAAGGTGCCGCATTTCGTAGGAACCCGCCCCGTTGAGCGCCAGTTCACCTGCCGTTCGCAGGAAATTGACAGCCCGCAGTTTTAGTTCTGTCGGAAATCCACGACCACCGATCTTCAGGAACCGTACCCCGGCTTTATACAAATTTAATAGATTACAAGCAGCACAACCCGGATAATTCAAATCATCACGAGCCGGCTGCTGCACGGCTCGATCATTCTCGTCGACAAAAGGCACTTGACAACCATGACCAGCGTAACAGAGATCATGACTATAAACGATTGGTTCGGTAGTAGGACTAAGTTGTTCATAACTGAACACAGATGCCGTATCGTCAGGAAACATGCGGCCGTGATAAAATCCGCAGAGGCCATCAATGAAACGGCACTTCTCATTTAGTGCCATCGCCTCGTACTCGATATCAGCCTGACGTGCTATAGTGTCAGCCATTTCCGAGATCAATAGTTCTCTGGGAAAAATAACGCGTGTGATTCCCCATCGGCGAAAGAAGGCAACGCTCTTGCTGTTAGTAACATTCGCTAGAGCGCTGACCGGTTTGGGGACTCAAGCGGCCAAGCGTTCGGGTGGTTCAGAGTCATTGGCGGCCTGCTGGGAGAGGGCTTGGCCCGCTCGAGGTTTTGGATCGCACACACCAGCCGTAAGTGATAGGTGTTTTTGCGGATACCGCAATAGCGCGCCTCATTCCCCTGCCGTTGGCTGACATGGGCCAAACCGTGCTCGACCCCGACCCGTTCGCGCAGGGCGGCCCGACCCTCCACGGTGGCAGGCAGCACCTGGAGGCGTTGCCAAAGGTCTTCCTGGAGGTGAATGCTTAAGGTCCGGCCCCCGGTCTTGCGTGACGTACACTGACTCCGTAAGGCGCAGGCCTCACAGACGGTGGCTGGAAAACAAGCCGTCTTGCCGGGGGTGATGGGAATCACTTGGCCGGCCGGACAGGTCGCCTGACCGGCAGCCAGATCGAGTTGAAATTCCCGCTTGCTGAACTGCCCGGCCGGGTGGTGGGCCGGCCAGGGCCGACAGAGGATCGCCGCCCCATAGGCCTCGTAGGCGGGGATCAAGTCGTCCCCCAGATAGCCCCGATCGATGTGCAACGAGGTCACCTGGCGGTGCTGGAGTTCGACGGCGATCAGCAGCGGTTCCAGACCGGCCGTATCCGGGGTGTTGGCGGGTAGCACCTCGGCGGCGAGGATCACCTGCTCGTCGAGGTCGTGGGCGATGTGCCGTTTGTAACCATCAAACCGCGTCGCCGAGGACTTGCGGCCGTGGCGCATCTCGGGATCCGTAATACTGATTTGGCGGTCTTTGGCCACCCCCTGGCGAATCCGGCTCCCGCCCTCGACCGGGTCGGGTTCCAGGTCTTGCGCCCGCAGCGCCTGCAAGGTGTGCAAGGCTGCCGCTAACGGCGGGGATTGCCGTTCCTGCGGGAAGTGCGTGCCGATCCAGTCCTGGAGGGCGTCCAGTTCGTCGCAGAGCCGCTGCAGCGCCTGCTGCTTCTGCTCGGCGTCGGCCCAGTCGATATCCAGCGCCGCCTTGAGGCTGGGGGCATCGAACAACGACAAGCCGATCTGGTCGATCACGTGGGCGACCTCCTGCTGGGCCAGCGCCGCCAAACAACCGATCACCTGACGCGCCGCATGGCCCAGCAGGTTCAGGGTGTCTTCCACCCGGCCCCGACCCCACAGCGGGCTGGAGTCCAGGGCCAGGCGCAAGCTTTTCGCCTCAAATCCCCCACGGCTCCGGGCCAGGTCGACGGTGCGTTCCAGCAACCGCTGGTCCATCCCCGTGCCGAGCAACCGCATCCGAAAATCAAACAGCGCCCCCTGCGAGAACGCCGGCTCCTCAGCCCCCAGACACCCCAATACCAACTGCCAGCGCTTGGAATCCACCGTCAGTTCCACCGCCTCCTGATCGCCGACGCCGGTATAGGCTTGCAGCACCGTCGCCATCGCTAACAGCGCCGGCGGTACCGGCGGTTTGCCCGCTCCCGTCTGCCGGTACATCTCCAGCAGTTCGTCCTGGAACGCGTCGTCGAACAACTCGCCCCGGCTCTCCCGCAAAAACACAAACAGCTTCTTGCGCGTGGCGGCACGGGCCGCCACCTTCTGTTCGGCTGGACTCAGGGCAACGGGCGGTGACCACAACGGAGGCGTCCACATACGATTTCACTCCACGGCTGAGACAACAATAAAGTTCTATGCCAACACGAACCGCAGGCGGTTGTCGAGCCTCCTGACCCCAAGACCAGGGCAAATCCGTTCAAACCGGTCAGCGCTCTAGGATCGAAATATGGCGGACTAAATGCGATTTACGTTGCTGTAGTCCGATGAGTACTGCCAGACTGGATAAGATGATAGATGTTCCACCGGCTTGCTCCCACGCCAGAGCCAGATTCAGTACCTCAGAAACCTGAGCGGCCGTGTAGCGCACGTTCAACGCCAACGAGGCGCGCAAACCAGCAGACTTAGCCAATCGGGCAACTTGCTGAAGTTGCTCTATGCTTGATAGGTTCGCCACGTTTCCCTGTCGGCGGGAGAGGCAATCCCAGTCACCGTAACGCTCCGACCAGCTTGACGGAAGCACACCACAATAGATTTCGTCGGCACCCGCCGACGCAAGCGCTTGGACTTCGTCGGGGCTGTTGACCGGGGCAACGATCCAAAACCGGGCACTGACCCTAGCGGACTTGCTGACTTGGTTCGATGGAGCGTTCATGTGCCGCCCTCTAAATCGATGGCTTCTCGTAGTTGCCGTGCGTCTAAAACTAGACCTTCCTTGTGCAGCCGGCCGCATGCCGAGATCGCCAACTTCCGGCTGGTGGCCTGGGCGTAGGTTAACCATTCGTTATCAACGATCTCGCGGGTGATCTGGTCGATCAACGAGGTCAATATGCTGCAAACCCAGCTATCCAGATCCTGAAGCACGCCGCGGATGGCCTCAAGCTGCTTTGCGACTGGACGTCCGGCTTTGTGGTGCGAAACGAGTATCGGAAGCTGGCATGCCGCATGCGCCCAACATGGCCGCAAAGACGCAAGCGATTGAAGGAGATGCCCGAACAGCGACTCGACAACAGATTGCCGTATGGGTGGCGTGAACGGTCCGGTGACCTCTGACGGGATGGCGTCTTGATGCCGGTATTGCTCATAAAGATGCGAGCCGGGCAAGAGGTGTAAGCGGCTAGTTGCGGTGCGATAGTTCAGCAGCTTGTGCTCGGCGAGCGAGCTAGCAAATCGACGCACGTCACTGAGGGTTGCGCCGGGATGGAACAAGATCGCCCCAACAGCCACCTCTATCTGGTGCTCGCGAAGCTGCGCGATTGTGCGCCAAATGTCTCCCGCAACAGGCGGCCGGTGCCATTCTCGCAACGTACCTAAATCGTCACTCTCCACACCCACGAATGCCCAGGCTAGTCCTGCGCTCGCGAGCGCGGCGATTGCCTTGGGTGACAGCGCATGCGGGCGAAGTTGTGCTCCAAAGCCTATCCGCAAACCATGCCGGGCGACCGTATCGGCAAAGGCAAGCGCCCGCTCCTCGGCATGTCGCGCGGGTCCAAGGAAGTCGTCATCCACAAAGTTGAAGGCGACCACACCATAGTTACGATTCAGCTCCACAAGTTCCTGAATGATGGACTCCGGCGAGCGTCCGCGCCACGACCAGCCGAACGGGCGAAGAACATTCGGCGTACAGCAGTAGGTGCATTTACCAGTACATCCCCGTGAGCCCTGCACGTTCGCCGCACCGCAACGGGCGATAACCGCCTGGATCATATCTCGCGCTGGCCAGGGTAGGCCGTCCAGATTCTCGACCCATTCGAATTGCGACGAGGCGACGTAACGCTCGTTCTGACGCCATGCTAACGACGGCACACATTCTAGTGGTTCGTTGTTCTCAAGAACTTCCAGAAGCCTCAATAGCGGTCTCTCTCCTTCGTACCGTACAAAAAGCATGTTTTCGGGCAGCATCCAGGCCGCTCGCTGTGGCTCAGTTGATATAAAGCCGCCACCCGCAACAAAGGTCACATGACTACCCGCTAACTCGCGAACCCGCATCATGAGCAGGCGGCCAGACTCAACGTCCGCATCGCTCATCAATGACAGTCCGACGATTTGTGGACGGTACGCCACGATTGTTCTGGCGATGTCATCCTCCAAGCGCGGAAACAACATCGCATCTTGAAGCAGAACCTCGTGCCCGGCACCACGCAGAACCGCAGCCAGCAATTCGATACCGAGCGGTTCCTGAATTTCCGGATCATAGGTCGGACAGCGCGACAGAGGACGGACTAGGGCAACACGCATGGATCACTTCGTCATTTGGTCAGAGAATCCGTTGTTATCATGGACGCAGAACACTCCTAGCTTCATCCATCCGGGTGTTTCCCTGATGGTGTACACCAATTCCCAATGTGAGTCCCCGCCCTCTTTCCAAGGAAAAGCTTGATATTGCAAATCGTAAAGACAACCTAATTGCCAAGACTTGCCTGGTGTATCCACAGCCGATGCTTAACATTTTTCACCGGCCAATAAAAGGCAAGCCAATCGCCGGCCTTCTCAGAAACCGCCAAAAGGCTGCCTTTAGGAATTTTGGCGACTACAGTATCTCCGGCGTAAGCATCCACCATCGCCACACTAACAGGCTTCCTGACAATCTTTGGAGTTGGCTGAGCCTGGTCACCCGCAGGCAGCGCCTTCATATCCTCAGCACCGATACTCCGCCCAGCTTCCATCGTGTTGATCGTCTGTAGCCACTTAGCCACTGCGTAGTCTGAAATAGATCCCGTCGCTTTTGAGAGATGGTTCCGCGTTGCATCGTAGTTTCCGCGCGAGTTCTCAAACCACGCCTTGTTGTACTGGGCCATTGGCAATTGACTGTGTTCCCGTACTGCGGCAGTAGCGACATCGTACGCAGATTCGCTTAATCCAAGGCGTTCTAGACAAACTGAAAGATTGATTGCGGCTCCAGTGTATTTCGGTGCATTCTTGGTTAGCGATGCAAATTCGAACAAAGCTACAAGGTTATTATTGTTATGCATCTCCGCCAACGCCATGTTGTTCCACGCATCCCAAAAGCCAGATTGCTTTCCTAATGCTGCACGATATGATTCGGTCGCCTTATCAAATTGACCCGCCTCATAGTGGGTATTACCCTCTTTGAATGCCTGTGTCGCCGCACTGGCGTCGGCTGCTGATGGCGTTTTGGACGACACCACCATCTTCAATGCAATCTGCTTTAGTTGTTCGCTTAGCGGCTTAGACATACTTACCGCGCGAAGGCGGTCCAATTGTGTCCACAGTTGTAGCGACCACGGCGTGCCGCCTTGGATGGCTTTGTCAAGGTCAGCGAGAATAGTCTGGGCAGTTGAGTCATCCAACTGTGTCTGTGAAGAAGGTGCCAACATCGCCGCTGCATCCACATACGCCTTGGGATCACGCCCAGAGACCGTGTACTGCGGTGCTTCCTTTTTCTCCCTTTCCGTCTTGCTGGCCGTTGCGCAAGAAATGGTGATGGCCACCACGCAAAAGAGCGAGATAAATCCCCGCCGCCAGACCTCATTGATTAATGCTGCCATCGATATTCTCCTCACGAGCCTCAATGCACGGGAACGCAAGTACAGACCTTGTTGCAGCTACAATATGTACCGCCGCTGCTGCTCGATGTGTAGCCCACGCATGAGCAGACCGACTGGCAACTGCATACCGATTGACAGGTACACACGAGATTGCATGTACAGACTTTATTACAACTGCAATACGTCCCAGTCACGGTGTTGCAGGAACATACCGTCGTTTGATTTGCGGGTTGCTCATTTGGCGTTTTCGCATAGTAGGTCTCAAGGCTCGGCCGACCGAACTTCTTGCCATCTACAACGAAAAATACCTTCGGTTCTGGCACATCGCCCGCCGGGGCTACCTTAGTTACACGATCATCGGGTCGATCAGCCATGGATAGACTCCTCATTTTAGCTCTGGCAGTCCAGCAGTCTGGGCGCTGCGCACAATACGGACCATCTGCAGTTGTGTTATTTCGCGGTTCAGATTGCAGCGCGGGCTACCCACATGGTCCTCGGGATATAGACCCGGCAGTGCCTTCGCCAGGCAATCCCCAGCGCAATGCCATTTGCAGAAGCAGTCCTGGCAATAGGATATATTCTCTACACGTAGACGCCGCAATCTTGATATGCGCTCTTGATCAATAACGAACTTCTTCTGATCTGGGTCATAACGGCCGTAGTGAAACAACTCTGATCGCGGATCGGAGGGATTTGTCACCTCAAAGCACGAAGTGACAATACCTTCTGGCGTTACCGAAAAGCCATCGCCAGGCGCTGCACAGAACTTATTTGTCAGCACATCCAATCGCGCGCCGGAATAGAACAGCGAGAACCCCAGACTGTGGGCCAACTCGTAGGCTTCGGCGAAATACCTGATGAATTGCTCTTCCGATGGCGGGTGCTCGCCACTGGTCTGGCAACGCCCACACTGCCACACAGGCTCAACATGCAACTGATCCAGTTGTGGACAACGATCATGGATAAAACGCACGATCTCACTCAATCGTGCGCCGCTGCTTTCAGTCAGCGTGACGCGAATGCCGAAAGGAAACTTGGATGTCTGGAAGTACTGGATCGTCTCCATCACATGGGCGAACGATCCATCTCCGTTGGCGAGTGGCCGCTGACGGTTTTGTATGTCCACCGGCCCATCAAGAGAGATGTTCATGCCTGTAAAGTTCTGTACAATGAACTCGCGTTGGGACGACGACAACACACCGTTGCTGGCACAGTGTATCTTTACCTCAAGCCCAATCTCCTTGGCACGCTGGCGAGCATAGAGGGTGGCCTGCCGAATCAGGCTCCAAGCGACAGTAGGCTCTCCCCCGCCATGAAACCCCACGATGAAGTCGTCCCGTCCTACGGCACGCGCATTATCAATGACGAATTCGATAGCTGCCTGAGCAGTCTCCCACGGCATATTGACATGGCGTGTTCCTGCATCGGCGTAGCAGTAGATGCAACGCAGATTACAGCGGGTTGTCGGGAACAGGGTTACTTCATGTGGCCTAAAAAGGTAATCGTCTGGCGCGGTCGGCGGTTGAGGAAGAGGTTCGATGAAGAATCCAGCGGATCGCAATTGCTCGATAACTTGAGTATCCTTGGGCTCAAGCGCCGAGTCACCACCGCACAAAAACCGTGACACACTGCTTACAGCTCCAGTATTCAGTGATACCACTGTTCTGCGCAGCGGAGCGTACAGGTAATAAGAACCCATCATGTCTGGGATAACGAAGAGTTCCTCCTGGTTATCACATTGGTGGTGATTCACACCGTTACCTCCACGGCGTGGAGATTGACAAAAAAGGGTTCGGCAAGTAACCCGGCTTGAGCCAGCGTCGCCAAGAACAATGCCACCGATGCTTCCGTTTGCGCCAGCATGGCGGGATTAAGGCTCGCGCAGAGCATTCCAGCCAAATTCTGCACTGTCTGCTTGCCATCCAATCCCGTGATTACCCGCAACCCGTATCTGTTCACATGGCAAACGACTTGTTGAAGACCTTGTTCATCTGGTCGCAGGAGTTCCCCACCCTCATCTGTTCTGCGGATAGTTACATCACTCACTAATTTTGGGCCGAAACCGTTATACGCTCGCCCATTGGAGGAATCTGGCTTATCGCATGCCGGGATCAGCACCCAACCGGCAATACCTGCTGTGGCACTGCTGACCGCGTAAAGAAACTCTCTACGACTCATTTTCATAGTATCCCTCCAGTCCTTTTAAGGTGAGTTGGGAAGCATTAGTGAATGGCAGGTTTTCAGTCGTTTAACAATTCATTCACCATACAAGATCAGGACTTTCGCTTCCACACTACATGTATGGTTCTTCTTGCCAAGTAATCCACTATATGTGGTGGCATGGAGCCATCCAAGCGAAAGTCCTGAGTATAAAAAAACGTATAATCTATCCAAAACCCTATTTATTCTAGTTTACTAATCATTTTCAACACATACTCGGTTTTTATATTGGGCATCCTCTTATAGAATAAGGGAAGATCTCTATCAAATTTATCGTTGACTTTAATTACGTACTTATATTCACTTGACACAGTTATCATAAGATTTCCAATATATACAGCTTTGCCAGGAGTGATAGTGAATTTAATAGAAAATGGTTTCGTAGATAACTTAGTCATCGCATTGAAATTGTGCCAAATTACTTCATTAAATTCATAGTCGCCAGGATCAAGTAAAAAATACCTTACGCAACTCATAAACCCTTCAGGTTCTTCCCAATCTGGTTTTTCTATTAAACGCACTTTTTCCTTATGAGGCAATTTTATCATTTGAATATTTTGTATTCTTTCTATTTCTTTTATTCTTTCATCAAAAGTTAATGCTGAAAGTTCTGGACCACAATTGCTTGCTTGATAAGGAAACTTGAATTTATCTCGTTCTTTTAAATGATGAAATTCCCAAGTTGCTGGATAATGTTCTTTTATAGAATACAAATTATCTGAAAATGATACTATCATCATACCTTGATTAGGATTTTTATCAAAACTAAAATCGGTATTAGGAATAGGAAGTGGTGAACCACAACCGAACATAATAGAAATTACTATAATTGTTATAGTGGAATTTAATATTATTATAGGTAAGTTGATGTTACTCATTGATTCTCCCCTGTTTGTGCTTAATAATTGACGTAATTAGTTGATCGCGAGGGAACTTTACAACTTTTCCGTTCTTGCTTATTGGCTGACTAAGCCAACCGTCTTGGCATCTCCAAACACCATCAAAAATCGTAAAGCCTCATTAACTGCGGGCGTGGCCGATTTAGGGCGTGGCGGCCTGGCGAATCAAATCTGCAAGTGACGGGATCACGTTCAGGCCGGAGAGCTGATCGTTGCAAACCTCTCATTACATGTTTAGCAGAAACATGCTGCAATGCAACCTAGCGAATTACTCAGGAATCAAATTTTTTCGATTTGGTGCAGCAGGCTGATTTCCGACCGGTCCGACCCTCACAACCGCGCCACCACCACCGCCATCTGCTCCTGCCCCTCGCCCCTCTTCACTCGATAAGGCCGTGTATATTGTCTTACTTGTAAATTTCTACCTCGCCGACATACGCTCCGGTCTCCGCATCATATAGTTTTTTTACTACGGTAGGATTCATGGAAGATGCGCCAAGAGAGGCCGCGTTCGCACCACTATTGGTAGCAGCCCAGCCTCCCGAACCTTGGGAAGTACAGCGATCAATACTATTGTACCCCGACATGATATACGAACCGCTACTTGATGTGGAGGATGAGAATTGCCCAGTGATCTGCAACGAACTAGGGAAACTAACAGACTTTGAAAACTGATTTCCACTTATAGTTGTAACCGTATCTCCAGAAAAGTAGAAAGTTGCAGTATAACCGCAACCTGAATCTCTGACAGGTCCAAGCTTAAGTCCCACAACATCTCCCTGGGAAGTTTTAATGGGGCTTCCGGTGGAGGTTATCCGTCCCCCATCGGAGGATACGAAGAATTGCATGATGGAACCCGACCATAGTCCCCCTGATGGCGTGTTATTAGCTCCCGTTGGAATGATCTGGGTAATCGCATAGTTTTGAATGGCGGTGCGCCAATCCAGGCGAAGGTCGTAGGTTTTGCCGTCGGCGGTGATGTTGTTGATCACGATAGACCGACTGTCGTGACTGACGGTGGTCGCATCGAGATTGACACTCGCTGGATTGGAGATGAAAGGATTGTCAAAACGAGTCACATTGAACGCAGCGGATGCATCCTTTGAAACCCCTTCCCTGTCGATCGCCCGAACGAGAATCGCATGCTGGCCGGCTGCTAAATTCGAGTAATTGAAAGCCATCGAGAAACCTGAATTGGAGGAATCCGGATAACTGGGATAGGTATCGCCGACATCGGTGCGCCGCCCACCGGCAGGAATGTTGGTGATAAGTTCGCTGTCCAAATATAACTCGACCCGATTGATCCCCGCCGATCCAACGACCCATCCCCGAACATTGGCCACGCCCGTATAGGTGCTGTTAGCAGCGGGTTCTTCCAAGGCAAGTACGATATCGCCGGCCCACGCCATCGAGGTAGAGACAACTCCTGAAGTAGCAAGGAAAGCGAAAATCAAGGATTTAAAGCGGTAACTGGACATTTTACCCTCCACACTTACAAGTTGGTTTGAAAATATCAGAAAGCCCGCAATCGGTAGTTCAGGGTAATAACCTCGCCTTTCTTGAGATCCTCCAGAATGGTCAGGTGGGCAATCACGTTATCGAAGAACTCACCTTTGGCAGGATCGATCTGAAGCGTCACCTTAAACGGAATCGAGGCATTGATTTGCTCGATGGCGAGCGATGATCGAGAGGCATAGCCGGCAATAGCATACTTGGCATAATGCGCGGGATCGCGATCGCGCTGTTCGAGGGCGAAAGAGGTAATGGTCGTTCCCGGCGGCGCAACAAAATCCTTGGCAATGGGAGTCGCTGGATTTCGCAGAGGTTCCTCGATGCGAGAGCCATCGGAGAAGGTCACCACCAAGGTGTCGGCATCGTGCGCTTGATCGGTCGAATCTTCTGGAGTGTCGGATGCTCCCCGCCAAAACATCGACGACATGCCGGCGAAGCCGGTATCGGGTTCTTCGGCTTGACTGAGGTCGCGGCGCATTTTGAACGTCGCGTTGACATCCAGGCTGCTTTCGACGCCGGGGATCAAGACGTAACGAAAATCCCCAGTGAACGCTTCCGAATCGACTAGAAAATCGAGTCGGGCGCGGCTGGCATCCACCATTTCGGTGGCTATCCTGCCTAATCTTGGGAAATCCTCCTCGAACGGATCGCCATTCTGTTTGGCCATGCCCCTACATTATGCGTGGCGACTCGATAGGAAGTCCCAAAAGTCCGCCGTGGCGGCTCGCCCGTGAGTCGCGAGTAACCACCGCCGTCGATGGAGAGAATGATGGGATAGGAGCCGTTCGAGCCGGGTATCAAGTGGATCACTTGTAAGCTCGAGATGTATTGCCCGGCGATGGGCACCGGTTCCAAAGGCGGCTGAATCACCGGCGATGAATAATCAAACCGAGTCAGATCGTATTTAACGATTTCCGGTACGCTCGCGTTGCGGTTAATGATTTTCACGGGGTGCTCAAACGCACCGCCGCGCGGCCGAGCCTCAAACGCCCAAACGCCGTTGTCGTAGTATTTGTAGCCCCTGATCGCGTTGTATTCCTCGAAAACCAACCCTGGGGCGCTTGGGTTTCCATCAGAAGGAGGATCTAATTGGGCAATATCCGTACCCGTCAGCATAAAATTCTGGTGGGCTTCGGACCAACACACGTTGGCGACGGTGCCGGTTTCCGGGAAATCGGACAGCCGATGAGACGATGGATCGCGACCCTGACAGCCGGGTGCTCCGCGCAGAAATTCCTCGCCCAACGTGGTGACGCTAAAGCTGGCGTTGGCAAACTCCACTCCATCCGCGAAGGCCCGCAGAGTGTGGGGTCCATCCCCGAGCAAGTTCCAGTTAAAGGTGTAACCGAAACCGTTATCCGTATCGCCGCAAACCTCGAGCGTGTCTCCTCGCTGGGTGCCATAACCGGTTAACCGTCGCTCGCCACCGTCGATCTCTACTTCCACCGTGGTCGCATTACAGACCCAGCCACGAATCAACCCGATGCCGCTTTCACAAGAACCCGGACTCGGGCTTTCCAGGTGACCCAGGATCGAGCTGGCTGGACTCACCACGCTGGCTGGCGTACTGCCAGAGCAGTAGTGGGTGCCCCGATCGGTGCGGGCGCCGACGATGACGAAGTTTTGATGGGCTTCGGACCAACGCACGGTTGCACTGAGGTCGGATCGTGGGAAATCCGGCAGCACATAATCGCGGGTGGGGGCGTCGCGCAGAAACTCCATGCCCAAGGTCGCTACCCTGAAGATCACATCGCCGAAAGGAGTGCCATCGGCTAAGGCTTGCAGGCTGTAGAGGCCACCGCCGAACAGATTCCAGTTGAAGGTCAATCCGAAACCGTTGTTGGTGTCGCCACAGACCGAAGCCGTATCTCCCCGTTCGGTGCCATAGGCGGTCAGCCACGGTTTCCCTCCGTCGATCTTCACCTCTACCTTGGCGGCGTCACAAACCCAACCTCGGATTAAACCGATACCGCTCTCGAAGGATCCTTCAGTCGGGCTTTCCAAGTGAGCGGCGTCTGTACCTGCCGCAATTAATCGCGGTAGAGAAAACAAACCCAACCAACACGCTATTCCCAGCCAAAGAAATCGACGATGGTACATGGGCTTTCTCCCCCCTCGCTTGTGACGACCCGAAAACAAAATCCGCACCACCTCCTGTGACCTTCACACGGGTCATCGTCGACAGTCCAGCAGGACCCGTGACTTTCTGCTCCTACCTCACAGCAGGTTTGGCTTTAAACACCATATAGCGCTCCTATACATGTTGTGGATTTTCCACTCCTTAGGATTAAGGAGTGGTGGCGAATAGCGCCAAGGTAATTTGAAACGGTGATTCCACAAGTCAGATAGGAACACTATAGGTAGCATCATCCCACTTTTTATTGTTCTCTGACCCCCGTTTTTTCCTTCGCCTCGATGCTTATAATATGATTATTGTTGTCAATCGTAACCGTACCCCACTGGTCATAGGTATAAATCTGGGCCATACTAGGGTTAAAATCTCCAATTGACTCCACTATATTCCACCCTGGAATTAAAAGAATTACAGTTTCCTGACCCATACGATCTTCGGTATGACTACGATCCGGTTTGCCAATTATTCTCACCATATCACCATAAGTTTGCCCAAGTTTGAGTTGGTTAAATGGGTTGTCGGCCGATCCAGGTCGATAAACAGGAGAGGCACAACCGAAAAGACCAAATTGAACCAACAAGGCTGACATACCTAACCGCAGTGTTCTGCTCATAGCTGAATAGGTTCGAGGAGTTTGCATTCAGTAATCTCCTTTCTGCCAATATCGGGTGAAACTTCTGAAAATTTCAAATGGCCTATAAAAAATCCCATCCCGACAGTGGTCTTCAGGTATTTTTCAACTCCTGTTTCCACCACAACATCGGCTGCATTAGTAGCCTCTGTGCTAACCTCGAAATGCACGGGGCCAGGATCCGAAATGTATGGAAAATATCCACCCTGCATAATTTTTGTGATTGGTTTATTATTGGCAGTCACTGTGCCATAGACAGCACTACCAACGATTCCTGGTTGGCGATAGATGTAGACCACACCCTTATTAGTAGGTGGAACTAAATCTACAGGTTTAAATAATGGACCTGGAGCTGCACAACCAGCAAGCAGGACTGATCCAAGCAATAACCAAATAGCAGAGTTAAAGGATTTATTCTGCTTCATTAGTCTATCCTCTTAATTATTCTTGAATGCTTGAATAAATGATGGGTAGCCTATAGGTAAAGCCAATAGCCATAACATGGTTACCTTCAAACTGATTTACAAGAAAGCAATAACCAGCATTAATGATTATTTATCACCCCCCTCCGTCTAGCTATTGCCACCGCATCGGTGCGATTTCTCGCGTTCAGCTTGGATAGAATGGTACTGATGTGATTGGCCACCGTTCGCTCGGCGATTTGAAGACACCGCGCGATTTCCTTATTCTCCTGGCCGGCCGCAATCAGTTTCAGAATTTCATTCTCGCGCAGGGTCAAGTCGTGATGAGAATCGTGTGGCGACCGCTTGATGCTTTTTATTTTTTGCAGCGCCTGGGTGGCGATGGTCGGGGTGAAATAAGCTTCGCCCCGCTGAACAGTATGAATGGCAGCAATGAGGAGAGCGGGATCCTGCACTTCCTGCTTGAGCAGAAATCCCGTCGCCCCGGCCTGGATCGCTTCTTCCAGATCGGTGTCTCGCGGAAAGTCGGTGAAAATAATGACCTGGGCATTCGGCAGCAACGTCTTGACCTGCCGGGTAGCCATGATGCCATGCACTTCCTGGCCAAAGCGCAGATCCATCAACACCACGTCAGGCTTGGTGGTCGGTAGCGCGGCCAGCCCTTCGGCCACGGTCGCCACCGCCCCCACGACATGCAGATTCGCCTCCTGACCCAGCACGGTCACCAACGCCTCCCGGCACATCCAGGAATCCTCGAAGATGAAGATTTTGATCACGGTGGCCACTGTACTGGGCGCGTGCGGGTTTGCCATGGGCAAATTCCCCCAGGAAAAATAGTCAAAATCACCCATGTGGCGATGAGAATTCGCTGGGTGGATCAGGCGTCCGGCGGGTGGGCAGGAAAACGTAGAGTGAGCCGGCAGCCTTGGTCCGGTTGACTCTCCAGTTCGCAGCGCCCACCCAGTTCCCGGGCACGATGGCGCAGGCTGTGCAACCCGAGGCTTGCCTGAGCGTCCAGCGTTGCCGGATCGAATCCACATCCCCGATCAACCACGCCGAGCACGATTTCATCCTGCCGCTGGCGCAATTCAACCTCGCCGGCGACGACACCCGCATGTTTCCAGGTGTTCATCAGCGCCTCGGCGAGAAAATGTCGGAGCGCGTCGCGGCGCTGGGCGGAGAGGAATACCGGGTCCGCCATGAAGACCTCCAGCGTCCAATGACTTCCGGTCAGAGCCGTCACAAGCTGGACTTCCTCCCGCACGATGGCGGCCACCTCCCAACCCGTCGCTAATTCCTGGCCCCGGAGAGTTTTCACCAGTTGATTCAATTCGGTTTGCAGATAACTCAACCCTCGCCACAACCATTCCAGTTCTTTTCGCGTATTGCCTTCATCCCACTCCTGGCGGCGCAGCAGACCACGGGAACGAAGGAGCAAGGCGAGGACCATCTGCTTCGCTCCATCGTGCAGTTCGAACGCCAGCCGCTGATGTTCCTCGACCGTGACCCGGCGTTGGGTTTCGGCGATCTTCTCCCGCGCCAGGAGTTCGATACGCGACAGCAAGGTATCGAAATAACCAAAAACCAGGCCCGCGCACAGATAAAACAGGGCCGCACCCAACCGCATGTCCCGGTTGGTTACAGCAAATGTTTCAACGGCGGGCAAGTCCCCGGCGGGATTCTTGATGAGGGCGGCGATCATGAACACCGCCGCCGCCGTCCAGGCACCCCGGCGATTGAGGAAAATCGTGAACAGAATGAGGGTGGTCAGGGTGTAGAAGAAGTAGGAATTCCGCCAGCCGCCCCCAATCGCCAGAATGGCAACAGAAAAAACCAGATCGACGACCAGCCACTCAGGATGACGGGTGAGGATAAATTCAAGCCGTTTGCGTCCCAGCAACGCCGCCAGGTTATAGCCAAACAGCGGCAGCACGATCAGCACGAATGCCTCTCGCATCCAACCCGGCAGCGTATCCCGGAACGCGGCGGCAACCGCAATCACCACCACCGCCACCAGCCGGAACCAGAGCGCGGCGCTCAATACGCGGCTCCGTTCGGCGGAAATCAAAAAACCGCCCGTTTCTGCATCCATGGCGCCGTCCTCCATCAGCCGGGAATGGTGTGGCGTTGAACTACTTGGCACTGGTTCAGTATGATTATTGCTTCAACTAATTGAATATTATTAACTATTCGTTAACGGCTATAACAGCTTTTCGATATTTTCGAGGCCGGATCGACCACCCTCGATACTTTGGTCGCGAGGCGCCATGCAATGTGACGGCATGCCGACCCCGGACCCCCTCCCGCTACTTGTGTTAAAGACACAAAATAAGTTATTGAATACATTCTACTTCCTTTATAACTGATTATAAGCTCCTGAACCATCGCTTACCCCGACCACCTTGCCACTCAGCGGCAGCGAGCGGCCCCGCCAGAACCAGAAACAACCACAGCACCGGGGTTGTAAGCCGGAACCGCCGAAAATTCCGTTGGCAGCAAGTAGCCAGAAATGATCCGTTTAAGGGATGGTCTAGCACGTCTAGCACCGACTTGACCCTCCGCACGAAAGCTCCAAGGCTATCGGGAAACAAGGGTTTTCCGATGCGAGTGATGGAATGCCTCAAGCTACAAGAAAATCAGGGCAAAATTTATACGGAAACCTGTGTCGGATTAGCGTAGAGATCGGAAACCTCGTCTGTGATGTTTTCCGTCAGAATTTTCGGCGGTTCCGGCTTACAACCCCTATTCGAGACTTTCTGCCCCTACCTCACTCAGTTTGGTGGCAGATTTGGCGGGGCGAGACGCCCCGCCGGGTGAGGTGTTATGGGATACTGGCTTGGCCAGCGCAGCTTTGGATAGCTCCCTTTTCCTGACCACTGATAATACCCGCCTTCTTCAGGTCGTTAGTCAACTGCGAGACGCAACTGACAAACTGGCCGTGGTTTTTGACACCTACCGCGCATCTTGCAATCTGATCGACCACTGTACAACCATTGGCGCCCACGGGGTTTCTGACGCCAGTATTACAATTGCCAATCACGACGGTAGCACTCAGATTGGAGTACGGGCAAACATCCCGCTTGTCGAGAACGCCATCGCCGTCGAGGTCGCCCGGCAATTGGCTCACCGTTACGGTAAAGATATCCGTACCCTTGCCCTCGTCATCGTCGCTGACAGTCACGGTCACTGGATGGGTGCCAATGTTGCTGTACAGATGGTTGAGTTCAAAACTGGTATCGGCCAGTGCCAGCGGCTGCACGCCGGTGCCGTCTCCATAGTCGACCGTGGCCGTCCAGGTATCAGCGCCCGGATCGGTAAAGGAACTGGATCTGGAGAATACCGCGCCCGGCTGAATCGTGGCGTCTGAACCGCCGTCCACCACCGGTGCAACATTCATCACGTCAAGAGTCGTCTGGTCGATTGCCGAGAAGCCGTTGCTGTCTATGACCTGCACCCTGACAACGTAAGAATGAGCACTGGGTCCATCGATCCCCTCTGCCGAGAAGGTGACACTCTGACCCAGGGTTTCAAAGATGCCGTCATCATCGAGATCCCACGCGAAGGTCAGAGGATCGTTTTCGGGGTCGCTGCCAAGCGCGTTAAAAGTGATCGAGGTGCCCTCATCGACACTATAAGGTCCGCCAGCGCTCGCCGTCGGAAAGTCGCGTCGTTCAGCAAAGGCGCGGTAGTCATAGATCCCCGTGAGGTAAGCATCCCATGCTTCAGCGACCACCAGCGTGGCTTCACGCTGGTCGGTGAGCAACAGGTTGGTCAAGCGGTACGGTCCATTCTTCTGGGCGGCAAAGATATCGGCTCCTGAAAAGTGCAAGACCAAGGGGTTCGCCCCGGCCGTGACTTCTTCAAGGGCCATGCTGTGGGCCACAACATGGCCGTTGGCATCCACCAGATCCGCCGATAGACCGAGCCGGCCATCGATCGCAGAATTGATGCCCACGGTAACAGCGAGGGCTTGATAAAGGGCAGGGGTTTCCGGGCGCGGCTCAGGATAATCACCATAGCTGCCGTTGAGCACGGCGCTGTGCGGAGAAATCTGAAACAGCAGAGTCTGGCCACGCTCAAAGGGAGCACCATCCGCTTTGATTCCACCCGCCTTCAGTTGCACCTGGGTATAACCCGGAACATCCGCGACGGCAAAGGAGGCTTCATAGTGCCCTGTTCCATTCGGTGACAGGTTAACTTCATTACTTGAGCCGTCACTGTAAAGAACGGTGGCAGTTACCTCGGCACTGGACGGGACTTCAGAGAACACCGCACCGATACGGGCAGTGTCACCTGCCGCATACCAGTCTCTGTCCATCTCAGTGGACAGGGTCAACGCGCTTTGAACGGTCGCGAAAGCGGTGTAATCGCTGCCCTCAGCGCTACCACCCTGCAATAGCAACTGCCATGCTCCGGCAATGGCATTGCGGAAGTAGTAGATGGCGTTGTTGTTGTCAGCCCCATACTGGACGATATCCGGATGGCTGGTGGTGAATGCCGGATCGATCGTTTGTCCGTTCGGATCGATCAGGGTAACGGCCACGCTGCCGCTGGTCCAATGCGCCGCAAATGTGGTGACTCCCCCTTCTATACGGATGATATGTTTTTTCTGCTGCCCATCCAGCAGGGTGCCCGTTGCAATAGAGGTATGCTGCTCCAACGAAGGCGGAGATTCCTCTACAGTAGGCGAACTGCTTTCAGCTAAAGATACCTGGCTTTCCAGCGTGACTGTGGCCGCAGCGGTGGGCGATAAGCTCCTACTACCGTATGGCCATGGCCGACATCCTGGAGGAGTATTCGGAGGAGCATCAGGATAACAAGTCCGTGGTGGTCGTGGACTTGGACTTGAAGTTGGTGGCCGCCGACCACAAGTATTGGTCGTTTTATCCACCAGCACCTTTTTGAGGCATTGGTAATAACTTTTACTCAGGTCGCCTTCTCGAGGATCAAAATAGGTGCAGGTCTCCAAAAAATTTAGCGTGGACCTCATCCGTTATATCTCGGTCAACCCAACCGCCAAGAAGACCCGGTGCACCAAGAAGTATCTGATCCATTGCACTCCCCGTTGCACTGCCCGTTGCACTGGCAGTACTCACAAAACTGTCGTCCTCCGCGGAAATCAGTAAGAAGACCACCAGATAAAAGACCAAGGTACGTGCCGATTAGGTTTCGAATATCCCAACGATGAACCCAAGTGGGTTCATCAATACAATACCAAGTAATGCCAAATAGAGGGTCAGTAAAACACTCATGTACAGAGTACGGCGCATCGCCGCCGATCAGGTGGTAATCCATACCAACAGGCCTCTGGTGAGAACTGTTGAAGATAGACATCCCAATTGGTGTCATATCCTCGTAAAGCGCCCATCCAAGAGTCAGGCGGACATAAGGGATACGCGGCGCTCGCCGCCAAAGCAGTTATAGGCACCCCTAAGTGTGGACTGCCGAAGGTATATAATGCTGAAACATCGCCGCATGTTCAGATATCGTGGGCCTTCAATATAAGCCCGACTCACAAGTCCTCCCATGCTGTGGGCAATCACGATCACCTTGGACTGGCCAGTGCGGTCCTTGGCCCTGTCAATAGCCTCTATCAGTCCAGGTACATTACTTCTAGTGAAGGCGAACATAAAACATTAGTCTGCAGATTAGCGAACTCAACATGATAACCGGCTTGCTCCAATGCATAGGGCACTTGGGGCCAGCTCGCTTTAAAAGTTACTTCAGCGTTTGCATTCCAGCCATGCACCATGACAATAGGGAAACCATTAGCTCTTAAAATCAGGCTAGATATATTTTCCCACACCGATTAGTTAAGAGGTGCAAAGGAATAAGCGGATTTTAGATACCTGAAAAGTGCGATTTCCTCCCGCCACTTCTTCGAAGTGTAAAGGAACCATTACTATCTGTTCGTATGTTCTGCCCGGTATCGATAAAGACAAACGCTTCGGAAATCGAATTGCCTTTCGCATCTATCCACTTGACCTGAGACAGAGTATGGTTTGCTGGCTTAGGAAATTAATATCCTTGAAGTCTTTGCTCATGGGACCATTAGGACCACGAGGATAAAGATTGACAGATCGTGAGATGGGCGAAAACCCATAGCCACTTTTGAAGGGTGTGAGCTTGTAACCATCGGGGAAGCGTAATTCGGTTAATCCGCCGAAGGTATATTTTCCGCTGCTGTCTGTTGTAGTGACAAATTTTTCGCCGGCCCCATTAGACACTGTAGACACTGTGATCGTTACGCCGGAAAGAGGCTGTCGGCTGCCAGTGTTATCAGTCACAGTCACTTGGCCGGAGATAGAAATAGCATCCGAATAGCCCAAGAAGGTTGCTGTTGTAGTGGTGTCCGCGTTTAATGTCACCACACAATTACTTGTTCCGCTGCATCCGCCACCTGACCAGCCGGAAAACCGCGATCCCCTTACTGCCGCGGCGGCGATGAGCGTTACCGCCGTACCGCTTGGGTAACTCGCCGAACACACTGCCCCGCAGTTGATCCCTGACGGAGTGCTGGTGACCGTGCCGGTGCCGGTGCCGGTCCTAGTCACCGTCAGAGCGGGGTTGAGGGTGAAGCTGGCGGTGACGCTCTGAGCGGCAGTCATGGTGACCTGACACGCACCCGTGCCGCCGCAGGCGCCACTCCAGCCAGCGAAGGTGGAACCGCTGGCGGGGTTGGCAGTGAGGGTGACCACGGTGCCGAAGCTATAGCTCTCGCTGCAATCCGTCCCGCAATTGACCCCAGCGGGATTGCTGGTCACTGTACCGGTACCAGTGCCGGTCCTGGTCACCGTCAGAGCGTAACGGTTGAGGAAAAAGCTGGCGGCGACGTTCTTGGTCGCATCCATCGTGACCGTACAGTCGCCGGAGCCACTGCAGGCGCCGCCCCAGCCCGTGAAGGTGGAACCGGCATCCGCGCTGGCCTTCAGGGTAACCGAGATGCCGCTACTGTACATTTCGCTACAATCCGCCCCGCAGTTGATCCCGGCGGGATTGCTGGTCACCGTGCCGATACCGGTGCCGGTTTTGGCGACGTTCAGGGGGTAGGTCGTGGGCGTGCCGGAGCACACCTTGAAGAGGCTGTTCTGGCCGCTGACACCCACATACGCACAGTGGTCGATGGTGTTGACCGAGACGCTGGCGGGGATGCCGTTGATGGAGAGCATCGGGTCGAGGAAGGTATCGGTATTCCCGTCGATGATCCCCACGCTCTGGGACTCCCGCAGCCCCACGAAGACTCGAGCCGTGGTTGGATCCACGTCCACCAGGACAGGCCCCTCCCCCAGGGTGATATCGGGGAGTGCGGTCTCCGTGGCACCGTCCACAACGCTGATCTCGATTGCCCAGGTTCTGTCCCACGTACACATGGCGGTTGTTGGGGTTGACCGCCACCGAGGTGGGATTTCCCGCCAGCACCGGCACGGTGTTGATCAGGGTCTCGGTGCTGGTATCCACCACCGCCACCTCGTTGGCGTGATGAATGGACACATAGAGCCGCTGATGAAGACGATCATAGGCCACGTCGCCAGGATTATCGCCGAACCCGGTGATGACTTTGCCCAGGGAGTAGCCGCCCGCACCGTTCGGGTACAGAGCCCAAACCTCTTGGGCTCCCGCTATCGCCACGTAGAGCCGACCGTTATCCGGATTGACCGCCATTCCGGCCGCGCCGTTGGCCTGCCCCACCCGCGAGACCTCCTGAGCGGTGTCGATGTCGAACACCTGCACGTAGCCGTGGCATCCTCCGCAGAAGTAGCTGACAAACAGCCGATGGCGCGTGCCATCCACAGCGATGTCAGACACACCGAGCGTAGCGTCGACGGGGAAGCTGTTTGGGAGCAGGGACCCCGTTGCCCCATCGATCACCCGGATCTGGAGGTTCCCTGGGTCAACCACATAGATCCGATGGTTCACGGAATCCGTCGTGACCACCCCTGGGGCGAAGCCGAGCGGGATAGAAGACGTGGTGGGGGCTGCCCATAGAACTGCGGTAGACAGCAGGAGCAGAGCGAGGGAACTGCCTGCCGCCCGCATCAGCGCGGTCAGATACGAAAGCAGGCATCGCATTGGTTTCATAAAACATCCTAGGCTCTGTTGATATTTGTCTCAACCAATTGATTTTTCAAGCCCTAAAAAGAATCTGGTAGAGGAGCCGGTCACCCGGACTCCCCCCCATTTAGAACCCATCGTGCCCAATTCGGGCAATAGGCTCAGGACAAAATCATTCACATGGCTTCCTGGATCAACCACACATCTCGGTATTCACTGTTTCTCTCCCGTCCACTCATGAACACCGGCCCCTTTCGGCTAGAAGCCACCCTATCCTCTCCAGTTGCGTTTCCGCGTCTATACAGGTTTCTGTTGAACCCAGCGCGTTTCCCCTTCAAGGGCGATTTTCCCCAAGGGCCTTCCCTCCACGGACGTTACTCCGCTTCCTCGGTACTATGCCCCATCTGACTTCCTGCCCGTCATCCCGATGGCCTCGCTATTACCCTTGTTCATCGGTACTCCCACTCCCGGAAGAACGGCCAGGATCTCCCACGTTCACCGGTCCACTGTTGCGCCATGCCGTGCTCTCTGACCCCGAGGAGGCCACGCGCCCTCTGCCCATGGCGACGACGGTGATGGTGTCTTCTGAGAAGTTAACCTCATCGACCCTCCCGCAAGTATCATTAACGGGGCTCAATCACTTCAGCCTTGCGGCTTACGGCCTACCGCATCCCTGTCTACGCTTAACCCCTGCCGTTACCGGTAGTCGGCTCAAGACTCGGTACGAGATGGGCTGGGTCGGCCCTTTCTCGGTGACACTTTCAGCCACTAGCGAACCGGCGCCTCGTGGCGCACTAACTCATTGATTTAATTTTTATTACTCTGCAATACCCACAGAGGCCATAAAAAATAAAAAAGCCAAACCGCTTCGTGTAACCTTCACATGGGTGACTGTCGACAGTCCATCTGTTTGTATCCGAAACCCATGACTTTCCGCCCCTACCTCACGGCATGTTTGGTTTTTAATTTCACACGTATTCAAAATTATAATCCAGGAAATGAAATCTATTCGTGAGCCTCATTTTATACTTTCATAATTTTTTCTCCTCATTGTGTTATCGCAAGGTGAGAGCCTAACTAACGCTATATGTACTAAAATAAGTCATAATCGGCATTCTGCTGTCTGTTTCATGATCAAAGATTTTCCACAACCTGTCTCACAATAGATGAGGCTTTGGATACTTAATAATCCAAGCATAGCAAGAAAAACTAGAAATAAAAGAAAGTAAATATAAATTTAATTTAATATTTATTGCTTTTTTAAACTTTTGTTGGCATGAAAATTAACTTGAAAATATTAAAATCTTATAGGGGTTGAGCAGTGCCAGAAATAAGTAAATTACTCAGAAATTATCCTACTTAATTCGACAACTGACTCCATCAACTCCACAAAAGTTTTCTTAATTAGTCAGGTATTCTCTCTACCTCTTTTTGGGGGTGTAAGCCCAAGCCGCCGAAAATTCTGTCCAGCCATTGGGCGAGGGTTTTCTAGGTCAAAATAGACTGATTTTCGTGGACTCAGGCGTGGGTGTTGAGTTTTAAGCCACTTTTCGCCAGAAATTTACACAATAATGATCGTTATTTGGTTCAATCAACGAGGCGGACCTCCAGCAGTTCCGCACCTCGCCCCTCCTGCAACGGAACGTCCTGCGCGCCTTGGACCGGATGCTGAAGTTCTACGGCCGACATTCCGCTCCCCTAACGGCGAAAAGTGAAATTTATGTTAAAATAATCAAAAAATTGATCATAATCAAGGAGAAAGCCATGGCTATCCATGTTGATACGGGCACGATGCGCGGGCCGATCACCTATCAGAGCTACAATCTGGACCACCTGGGTCTCGTCGCGGCGATGATTGACGAGTTAGGGCTGGTCGAGATCATCGATTCGGTCATCGTTCAAGATCATGAGCAGCGCGTCGTTTCCGTAGGACGAGCGGTGAAAGCGATGATTTTAAATGGTCTTGGATTTAGCCATCGGGCTTTGTACTTAACGCCGCATTTTTTTGAGAATAAGCCGGTGGCTCGTTTGATCGGAACCGGGATTGAAGCTCGGCACTTAAATGATGATGCTTTAGGTAAAGCTTTGGACCGTCTTTACACCTATGGTGTGGAGGATCTCTATGGGCTCATCGCGGCGGTATCGGTCAGAAAACTGCACCTCCATTGTCGTTTTGGTCATTTGGATTCGACGAGCTTGCATGTGGATGGAACCTACAACAGCGCGCAAAACCCACCCGACGGCGTGATTCAAATCACCCGAGGCTACAGTCGAGATCATCGGCCCGATCTGAATCAGTGGGTCATTCAGTTTATTTGTGAAAATCAAGCCGGTATTCCCCTATTAATGAAACCGCTGAGTGGGAACAGCGAAGACAAAACCGGTTTTCGTGAGACGCTCAATGCCCATCTTAATCAACTGAATCAAGACTTTGCCATCAAATACTATGTCTTTGATAGCGCCGGCTTTGTCCGGGAGACCCTCATCAATTTAGGCGATACGCTCTGGATCAGTCGGGTACCGGAGACGATCACGCTGGCTCGGCAGATCACGGACGCCGTGGCGCCAGAACTCACTATTACAGGTAACCCTTTCAGTTATCGGAGTCTCGGTGTGGAGTATGCCGGGATTCGTCAGCGATGGGTGGTCGTGAGTACCGCCTCCGCGCGACAGCGTGCCCAGAAAAGCGTCCGGCGCGAGTCCTTGAAAAAAGGGGAGCAAGAATGTAAAGCATTCCACCAGTTGCGCAAACAAACGTTTTGTTGTGAAGCGGATGCCCAAGCAGCTTTAGAGCAGTTTAAAGCGACCCTGTCTTATACCGCACTCTTCGAAGAAAAAGTCCTGGCGGTCGCGACCTATGCGAAACGAGGTCAACCCGCCGCCGATCAACAACCCGGCACCCTCCTTTATCGGATTGAAGGCCAGGTCGCTTCGTTGATCGACGACGGTCGCCGGCAACAAAAAATCGACCGCAAGAGCTGTTTTATTGTGGCCACTAATGAATTAGATCAGGCGGCGTTATCGGACGAAGAATTGATTGAAACGTACACCAAAAAGCAACAAAAAGTCGAGCGGGGTTTTCGTTTCCTCAAAGATCCTCTGTTCATGGCCTCGACGGTGTTTCTCAAGTCAGCCGAACGGATCATGGCGCTGGCAATGATCATGACCTTGTCTCTTTTAGTCTACAGCGCCTTGGAGCACCGGATGCGTGAATCATTAAAAATGCATCAAAAAACCTTTCCTAATCAAAAAGGTCAGCCCATCCATCATCCGACCGCCCGCTGGGTCTTTCAATTTTTTACCGGGATTCATCTGCTCGTGATGGCATCGATGTGCGAGATCGTTTTGAATCTTAAGGAAGCCCATCAGACCTTGTTAGCCTTGCTCGGTGAGCACTTTGTTGCCCTATATGCGGATTCCGGATGAGGGGGGGCGGAATGTCGGCTACGGCATCGCCCTGCGCCAAATCGGCGGAGACCCGGACTGCCAGGAAGCCGCCGATTTCGAAGCGCGCCGCCGGCTCTGGCGCACCCCCGAAAATCACCACTACGCCCGCCTGACCCGCATCCTGGGCAGCTTGGTGCTGCTGGCTTCGCCGAACACGCCGAAGCTCTGGCGGACTTCCTCTACCTCCTGCACCGCCGCTATCCGGCGTTCATCACCGCCAACACCTGGAACCGCTGGCGGGAAACGGTGGAATTCCACGGGTGAACCGGCGGCGGGCGGACGGCCTGACCACACACCAAGTGGCACTGATGAAAATCGCAGGGACGGGAGCGCGCGTGGAACTGCGGAAGGGGCGGATCGTTAGAGCAAGCGGTTCTCCACGCCTCGCTCTCGGGTCGCGCGAGCGGTAGCAAGGGGCGATTGCGGCGCCATTGTGGCCCTCGTTCAAGCCAACCCGATCTCGACGCGCTGGTTGCGTTTGCCCTCGCGGTGACGGCGCACGACCGTCACCGGCCCGATCTCCGCGCGGTAGCGGACGTGGGTGCCGCCGCAGGGTTGGAGGTTGATGCCAGGATCCGCAGCCGGCACACCCGGCCCGCGCCGCGCGGCGGCGACATGCGCAGGGCGGGGTGGAGGCGCAGGTGGGTGTAGTGGCGCTCCCAGTCGAGTTCCGTTGCCACGACATCGCCCACCGCCAGCGCAGGCGCGCCCGGTTCGGGGACGTGGACGACGCGCTCCGGGTCCTCGCCCGGGCGCGCGTCGATCCCCCGCACGGCGACGCCGTCGGCCCGGCGCAGCCCACCGCTATCGCCGGGCTGGCCACCGCCGCGCGGAGCGAACACCGTGCGGTCCAGTGCGCTGCCGCGCGCGGACAGCGCGACCACGCGGGCGGCGCAAGACCGCAGATAGGCGGCGTCGCGAACCAGCCGCTCGCCGGTCATCAGGTTTTCCTTTGATCGATTCTTCATGCCTCATCCCAGCCGTCCGCTCCGGTGCAGCCGACGCTGGACTCCCCAGTGATAGAGCCGCGCCAGCCCCGGGCGAATCCAGGGCCGGCCGACGAGCCAGGCCAGCGGTTTCAGGCGGGGAACCCGTTCCAGCAGCACGATGTAGGCATCCAGTTCGGAGCGGAGGCGCTGGTGCTCGTCCAGCACGTGCAGTTCGGTCAACGCCCGGCGTGGATCGATGCCGAGCGCGCGCAGCCGTTCCTCCTGGCCGGTGATGTCGAACCAGCAGACCCGTTCGCCGGCTGGACCCGCCCACTTTTCATAGCGCTCCCGGTCGCGGACGCAACGCGGGCAGGCGCCATCGTAAAACACGGTGATCGGATGCTTGGGTTCGTTCATCTTCTTGCCCTCCGAAGCATTGCTGGGCTCGGCTGGAATGACCGGCTCGGCCCGGTGAAGGCATGGTTTGGGGCCAGACCCGCAGCGGACGACCGGAAAACAGAATCCCCGAGCGCTTAGAGTCCGACTCCCGAGCAAATGATCCCACGGGGTTCGGCCGCAGGCGGCCGATCCGACCCGATGCGGAAGGCTATTTCCGTTTCGCTCCGGGCTTACGACAGCACGACCAGATGCTGGGACCGCGCGCCGCGCACCGCCGCCCAGGGCACCTTCCGGTCCAAAGTGACCCAGCGCCCGCCTCGTTCGACCGCCAGCGCCAGCAGGTAGGCATCCGTCACCTGACGGCCGCTCAGCAGCCGGTCCCACGCCAGGCGATCCGGTTCCAGCAGGCTGATGGCATCCGGCCAGAAATCGTGGGCCGGGTGCTGCGCGGCCTCTGCCAGCCGTTCGGCGACTTGCGCGGCCGGGACGGCGTTGGGATAGGCGGAATTCGAGAGAATCCGAATGCACCCGTTCTGGGTCAGCGGGCACGAGGCCCAACCGCGATCGAGGTGGGCGGCGAGCCAGTTCGTGGCCGGATGGTGATGGAGATGGCTCGCGTCGAGCAGCGCGATCAGGACCTTTACGTCCAGCAAGGCGCGCATCAGACCCCCTCGGCCTCCCGCAGGGCATTGACCTCGTCGTTCGTGACCACCCGCCCCGCCGGGAACGGGCGAAATCCAGTCGCCGGGGGAACGCCGGCATTCCGCTGGTCCGAAGATGCGACCGGTATGCCCTGACCGGTCAACCCTTGGCGCAACAACCGGGAGACCATCCGTCCGGTCGACAGCCGCTGTCGGCGCGCCAGTTCCTTGGCGGCCGCAAGGACGTCCTCGTCGATATCCAACGTGGTTCGCATGGCGACCCCCTGGCCGATGATGATTTGATGCGTTGATGGTATCACATCAACCCATCACGGCCACTCCCCGACGCAGCCAAAGCGCCACGACTGACAGCTCATCAACACGAGATCGTTCGGGCGTCCGGCCCGAACGGTAACTATCGATCCCACAGCACGTCGCATTGCGCGGCGGCAGCGGCCTCCAGCAGCTCGATCAACGGGAAAGCCCGCTGCGCTCAATCGACCGGGCTTTCGTCGTCATCTTCGTCGTCAACATCTTCCGCCGCCTTCGGGACCGTTGCCTGATGGGCCGCGACCGCCTGTCTCAAGCGATCCAGTGCGGCCGGAACCTCGTCGGCCAGGAGGGCACTCGGCACGGTGCCGCTATGCCCCATCAGCTTCAGCAAGTAGACGGCGATCTCGCCGAACATCAGGAGGTCGGCGTGGGTTTTGGTGCGAAAGGTGACGAGCATGGCAACCTCTTTTGGAGAGTCCTCGCGGTTATTCCAAGGCCAGCACCAGGCGTTTGCCCAGGGCCGCCGCCGCCTTTTCCAGTTGGCGCAGGGTCGGCGAATGCCGGGGATTTTCCAACCGCTGGGCCGAGGGCCAGGAGGTTTCCAGCGAGCGGGCGAGTTCGGCCAGCGACCGATCCCCGCGCGCCCGACGGATCAGCAGCGCCGCTTGGGTCCGGGCATCCGGGGCGATGAGCGTCATCCCCTCGCCAGCGGGGGACGGGTCGGGAATCGGCTTGTTCTCGTCCAGCATCCACCCCAGCATGGCCGACAGCACTTCGGCACCGTTGAACAGGGCCTCGTCCAGCGTCAATCCATCGGTATAGGTGTTTTCCAGATCGACGAAGCGCACGAACAAGCCGCCACCTTCCTCGGGTTCCAGAACAGCCGGATAACGTATGTCCATATTTTTCTCCGCTAATTGAGCTTGACGCCGGTATCGCGCTGGATGCTCGCCACCAACCCTTTGCCCAGATCGCGATGGCCATGAACGGGGACCGGGACCCTCTTGCCGCCCTTCATCAGGATGTGATGGGTCCCGGTGATGCGGTCCAGCGTCCACCCGGCCGCTTTGAGCTTGGCAATCCCTTCGTTACCGTTCATGACAGCAAAAATATATCTTTCAAGATATAATATCAATAGTATCCTTACTTTTTGATTCAATCATTTTTGAGTGTGCAAATATTTATATATCGGTTGTTTTCATCCTATAAAATTCTACTGAACACTATTTCTCCAGTGGGAGAAGATCATGCTTCTGAAACGCTTGATTATCCCCTTTGTACTGTTCGCAGCGACTTTTGGTATCGGTGCGTGCTCCTTCATGGGCGATGTGATGCACGCGGAAGGCGAATATAGCCACAGGCTTGGCGATGCTTTCAAGCGCCAGGCCGCGCGCCGCGAGGCGGCCAAAGCCCGCGCGCCGAAAAAAGCCAAAACGAATACGAAGCAGAAATCCGATGAGACCGTGGCGGAAAACTAGGCGCTAACCGAGCCGCTTGCCGCTCGATGTTCTGAAAGATTCAGTTCCGCTACGTCCTTCACGCCGGCCGGAGGCCGCCAGTCGGCGCAGTTCCCCCGCAGTTCCCGGATGCGCGCGATCTGGAGATCGTGGGCCGCGTCGGTTTTGGCTTGCTTCTTCGCCGTGCTTTCGTTATCCCGCACCACGATCACCGAATCGGCGTGCAGCAGCAGGGTTTGCACCGTGGGGTGGTCCAGGAAGCAGCGCACCGTGGCCCCGCCGCTGACCAGCACGGTGGGCGGGGCCTTGCCGCGCCGGAGCGCCAGGTCCCGCGCCGCCAGGGCATCGACGCCCCCCTCCACGATCCAGACCACGCGCGGGTTGCCCGGCAGGATCGGCGGATACTGTTTGTCGCTCCCGGCCAAGTCGCGCTTGGGTGGCTCGTCGGGACCGGGGTCGATCAGCCGTTTGCCGACGTTCCGCAGCGCGCCGCTCCCATCCCGCCCGACGAACAGCACGCCGCCGCCGGTGTAGCGCAGAAAGCCGGTGCGTTCGGCGTGGTCCAGCGTGTCCGGCGAAAGGCCGCGCCCGTGCAGGTAGCCCCGGCCGGCGTGGCGGTCGGCGCGGGTCTGGGGCAAGCGGGCGGGCCGTTCGCGGCGCGGCGCGGCCGGCACGGGCGCACGATCCACCACCGGCCCAGCGGTCAGCCGCGATACGGCCTCCAAAAAGCCGAGGGCGGGTTCGAGGTCGCGGACCAGGGCGATGTTGTCGCCGATGCCGTTGCCCCGCTGGTCGCACGTCACCCAATGGCCGTCCGGCTTTTGGGTAATCCGATACTGCTCGTCTTTACCCGAGCGCACCGATAAATGCCGCCCTTCCTTTCGGACTGTAAAGCCCATTCCTTCTAAATAAGCCGTGGGGTCCGTTCGTTTCGATTCGACGATTTTGAGCGTGTTTAATAGCATGGCGGCTATTCCTCAATTGCTCTCGAATTTCGTGAATTATAGCAAAATAAATTTGCAATTTCTTGTCTTTAACTATTGAATAAAGTATATCCGTAGGATATGATATATTCAATAGACAAGCATGAATAAATTTTTAAGAGGGTCGCGAAATGAACAGAAACGGCATGAACCTAATCGAATTGGCGCAAGAGATCGTGCGCCGCGCCGAGGCCAAAAGGGATTTCGTTGCGGACACGTCCGACTTGGTTTTCGAGAGCGGCGCGCTGGCTATCGGCAACGCGGGCGCTTTTCCGTTGACCGACCACGCCCATGGGCAAATCGCGGAGCGGGTCGGAATCCCAAAACGCTATTACGACCGGATGAAAGCGGACGCCCCGGCTTTATTGGCGGGCAACGTCAATCACTGGTTCCAGAAGCAACCGGAGCGCCGCATGGTGCGGACGCTGGACGGCAAGGCCCGCGCGTTTCTGTCAGATCGTTATCACCGGATCGACAACGAACGGATCGCCGATGCGGTGTTGCCGGTGCTCGTGGCCGATGGCGGGCACGGCGCGGTGGTGTCGTGCGGCATCACCGATGCCAAGCTCTACCTTCAAGCCCTGTTTCCCCGCCTGGAAGGGGAAGTAAAAACCGGCGACCCGGTGCAGGGCGGGGTCATCATCCGCAACGGGGAAATCGGCAACGGGGCGCTCGACATTCGCCCGATGATTTATCGGCTCGCGTGCAGCAATGGGCTGATTTCCGGGCACATCGCCGAGGATGCGCGGTTGCGGCGGAATCATATCGGGCGGCGGGTTGAAATGGGCGAGGACTATTCGGTGTACGGCGACGACACGCTGCAAGCCGACGACCGCGCCCTCACCCTGAAAATCCGCGATTCCATTCGCGCCTTGGCGCAACCGCGGTTATTCAACCGGATTCTGGCGGAACTGCGACAAGCCACCCAACAACAACCCGTGAGTAACCCCATCGCCGCCGTGTCGGAACTCGGCAAAGCCTATCCGGTGGCGCAAGGGGAGCGGGATTCGATTCTCACTAATCTGATTCGCGGCGGCGATTATTCCAAATGGGGCCTGGCGAACGCGATCACCGAGACCGCGAACGAGCATCCCTCTTATGACCGCGCCGTGGAACTGCAATCGATAGGCGGGCGGGTTTTGGAGTTGAAACCGAACGATTGGCGGCAGATTGCCAGCGCCAAATCTATTGAAATGGATTTACTGGCGGCTTGAGGCACTGGGCCAGGGAGGGCCCTCAAATTCACTGAATTGACCCCCGAGAGGAGACCCCCATGGAATTTCGTTACATCCCGCTGGAAAACCTGACCGTCGCCACGATCAACGCCCGGACCCACGGTGTGAAGGACGGTTTGGAGTCGTTGACCGCCAGCATCCGGGCGCAGGGCCTCTTGCAACCGCTCCTGGTGCGGCCCGCGACGGCGCCTGACGGCTTCGAGATCGTCGCCGGCCAGCGGCGGTTTCTGGCCTGTCTGCACCTCGCGCAAGAGGCCCCGGTGGAACCGTTGCCGTGCTTCGTGCTGGCCGCCACCGACGACGCGGCGGCGCTGGAAATCTCGCTGGCCGAGAACGTGGAACGCTTGCCGATGGAGCCGTTCGACCAGCATGAGGCGTTCGCCCGGCTGGTCAATCTGGGGCAGGAGCGTCGAAACCATCGCCGAGCGGTTCGGCGTGACGCGGCGGCTGGTGAAACAGCGGCTGGCCTTGGCCGGCTTGATCGAACCGATCAAGCGCGAGGCCCGCAAGGGCGCGGTCGGGATCGCCGACGTCCAGCGGCTGGCGCTGGCGACGCCCAAGCAACAAAAAGCGTGGTTCAAGCTGTACCGGGACCGGGCGCAATACACGCCGCAGGGCAGCCAACTGAAAGCGTGGTTGTGCGGCGGCGCGGCGATTGCCACCGAGGTGGCGCTGTTCCCGCTGGAAAGCTATCCCGGTCGGATCGTCGCCGACCTGTTCGGCGAGCAATCCTATTTCGACGATGCCGCGCAGTTCTGGGCGCTGCAAAACAAAGCCATCGCCGAACGGCGAGATCAACTGTTGGCCGAGGGTTGGGCCGGGGTCGAGGTGCTGGAAACCGGGGACTATTTCCGAAGCTGGGAGTACCAGCGGACGGGGAAGAAAGAGGGCGGCCGGGTGTTGATCTTGCCGCAGCACGACGGCGAGGTGGTGATCCACGAGGGCTATTTGCCCATCAAGGAAGCCCGCCGCTTGGCCCGGCAGGCGGCGGGCGAGGCGGGAGCGGACCCGGACGAGGGAGAAGCGGCCAAGGCCGCCCGGAGCGAAACCACCCAAGCCCTGCAAAACTACCTCGCGCTGCACAAGGCGGCGGCGGTGCGGTGCGGGCTGGTCCAAAATCCCGCCGTCGCCTTGCGGCTGGCGGTGGCGTGCCTGATCGGCGGCGCGGCGAACTGGGCGGTTCGCGCCGACCGCACCGCGCCGCACGGCCCCGCCGTCGCGGCCAGCGTCGAGACTGGCGCGGCGAGCGCCGCGTTCGCCGAGGCGCGGCGGACGGTGGCGGGCGGGCTGGCGGACGCGGCGGAATCCGCCGACGCGGCCCTGTTGGGACGCGGCTACGGCGAGCGCCACGCCGCCGAGGTTTTCGCCCGCCTGCTGGACATGTCCGACGAGCGGGTGTTGAAAGTGCTGGCGGTCATCGCCGCCGAAACGCTGGTGGCGGGCGGCGGCTTGGCCGAGCGGCTGGGCGAATGGCTCGAAATCGACCTGCGCCAGTGCTGGCGGCCGGACGACACCTTTTTGGACCTGTTGACCGACAAGGCGGCGCTGGCCGGCATCGCGGCGGAGGTGGGCGCGGCTCCTTCCGCCAAGGCGACCGGGAAAGAGTTGCGCGCCGCGATCCGCCGCCGCCTGAACGGCGAAGGGTGTCAGCCGGTCGAGAACTGGCTGCCGCGCTACTTGGAGTTCCCGACCCGAGGCTACACCGACCGCCCGGTGTCGGAGGCCCGCGCCGCTTACGACCGGCTGGCGCGGGGTGGGGACGGCGCGGCCCACGGCGCGGAGGACGAAACCGGATTCGAGGCCGAGGACGCCGACGAAACCGGCACCGTCGCCGAGTGGGACGAGGCCGCTTGAGCCCTCGGGCGGGCGGCGAACCGCCCGCCCGGTCCCACCGGAGACCGCCGACCATGAAAGTCGCTCACCCCGCCGTTCGGATTCGGAAACCGCCGAGCAGGGAGGCCGCGAACCGCGCCGTCGCGGTGGAGTTCGCGGGCGCTCGTCGGCGACCCGCCCCGCCGCCACGCTCACCGGCCCGTCCTTCGGGGGAGGAGTCCCCCGAACCCCCACCGCTCGCTTCGCCGGCTTCGCTCGCGAACCCACCGAAGGTGCGGCGGCCGCTTCGCGCCCGCCGCGCGCCGGTTTTGGCCGGATCGCGCCAAGGCGAACCAGCCATCCCGCCGAGGCGGCGGTGCTAAGCTGATACGCTTGCACGAGCGTCCATCATCAGCGAGACCGAAGGTGAAATCATGCTCTCCCCCCATCTGATCAAAGGCCGGGACGCCCAGCAGGTCGTCGTCGTCCGCCATCCCGCCGACCAGCCGCCGAGCGGGGTGCGCCACGAGGTCGTGGCCGTCATCGGCACCCTGCCCCCGCAGCCTCGGGTCTCCCAAAAACCCGAGATCGCCCGGCTGCTGGCCGAGGCGGCGGCCTGGATCGCGGCCGCCCCGCCCGAGGCCGAGCTGGAGCCGCTGGCCGAGTTCGGCGCCACCGGCCGGCTGCGGCGGATGGAGGCCCGCTCCGCCGAGGCCCGCCGCGAGCGCGCCGCCCTCGTTCGGGCGTTGCGCAGCGGCGTCCCGCGCGAGGACCTGGCCAAAACCTACGGCGCCAAGCGGGTGGCCGACGTGGTGATGGCCTACCGGCGCTTGGGCGCTCTCCCGGCGCACGCGCCGCCCTCCCCCGAGCGCGTGCGCCGCGCCCTGGACGCCGCTCGCGCCGAGGCCGACCGCCGGGCGACCGAGCCCGGCGACGATCCCCGCTATTGGGCCGGCCGCGCGGATTTGGCCCGCGAGCTGCTGGCCCTGTGGGCCGGCGGCCAAGCCCCCGCCGATCCACCGTGACCGCCGTTCGGGCCGACGGTGGCGTGGAGTCACCACCGCGCGACCCGAACGGCGGTCTTGCGTCGCGTTCCAAACGATGGCTATTATATCTGTCGGAGATTTTTCTACGGATAAAAAAGCTACTCGTTCGGAGGCGTCGTTTTGGACAGCAATGCACCGTTGACCGTGACTCAGCAAATCGGGCGACAAATCGTGTCGCACCGCACCGCTCGGGGAATGCTCCAGGGCGAGCTGGCCGCGAAGGCGGGTTTGCGCCAGTCTCACCTCTCCAACATCGAGCAGGGCAAACGCACCATCAGCGTGGAGATCCTGGCGGTCATCGCGGACGCGCTGAACTGCAAGATGGCCGATTTGATGCCCGTGCACCAAGGGGGGAAGCGCGCGGCTTGAGCCGCGGCGCGTCCAGTCGCTGGCGCTTCCCTTCGCGTTTCCGATCCAGCGCTCGCGCTCTCGGGCGCCCGGTTCCCTCTCCGGCATTCCCCGCCGGTTTCTTCGCGGCAACCCTTTTAAGGCTTCGTTCGGAAAGGGCTCGGAGAGGTCTTTGCCCTTCCCGCTTTTCCCCGGCCCCGCGCCAACCGAACCGCGCTGTCGCGGTTTGCGCTTTTCGGCGTTTGCTCCGAACCGACCGACCTACGTCCCTGTAAGCGAGCGCGCGTCCTGCGCGCACCTGGTTCGAGGGACCGGGAACCTTCGCGCGGCGGGCGCTCCCGGCGCGTGGCGCACCCGTGGCCGGCCCGCTCGACGCTCACGGGAACCGGCCACGCGCGCCGGGACCGGCCGGCCGCCACGGGATCGACGCGCCCGCCGCTTGGCGGTTCCGCCCCCTCGCGCCGCCTCTGGCGTGGCCGTCGGCGGCGCGAGGGGCGAAAAACCTCCCGCCGTTGATCGAATCCGCTTTTCCGAGTCCGACGCCCGCCCTCCTTGGCCCTTCCGCGCGCTCCCGGCGCGCGACGGGACGAGAGTTGTTCTCGGCTTCGAGGACCAAAGCCGGATAAGCGGCGTCCTCCTCGCACCTTTTCGTCTTTCACGATTTCGACGATGCCGCTCCAATCGGCATTAGGCGTTCTTCTTCGCGCTAATTCCGGTCAGCAATCGATCCGGTTTGGGCGTTCCGTCATGCGCTTGGCGCACATTCAAAACGGCCAGCGGGGAAAGAGCAAAACGCGAGCCGGTTTCAATTAATTCGGCAATTCTTGTTGGCTCATTCCTCTCGTTTATTTCCAGACTCGATTAAATAAATTTTATTTTTTACGAATAAAGCTATTGCATTTTGTATAACCATTGGGTAAAATATATATCAAGGATGAAGTAAAAAGAAGGATTGGTTAAACCGATTGAGGGCAAAAGAAATGACCGCAGCAATCCTCGTCAAACCAGATTCTTATGCCATCGGCCCCTCTTTACATGACTGGAGAGTATGAAGAATGGGTCGCGGCGCGCCGATGCGCGCGACGCCGCGCCGGAATCATTCGGCGCCGATTGGAAATCCGACCTCGTCTCCGATCTTCGCTGTAAGGCTTTCACGAAAAATCGACGAAACCATGGCGGATGTCATGGAGGCGATTGGCAGCGATACCGAGAAAACGGAGCAGTTTAACCGCTTGGTATTCGTTCTTTGGCATGACCCCCACAACGCCGAAAAAGCGCGCCAGCTTTCGCAAATGATGGATGCCGAGATCAACAAATTGATCGAAAAAGATTTTCAGAAAAACCACCATTAAAAAAAAGGCGCTTCCGTTCTAGCACGACGGGAGCGCCCCACGACAACCCCGAACCTTCACGAAACGAGGTGAACCATGAAACCACAGACCGCCCCCCGACCGCAACGGGAAACCGTTGCCCTCCCGTTCCATCCTGCCACCGCCCTGGTGGACGTGGCCTGCGTGCTGCGCGCGCGCCGCTTGCGCTTGCGCTGGAACATCCCGCGCCGCGCCCTGGAAATCCTTCCCGTTTGACCGATCACTCGCCCCAAAAGCCTGAAGGAGACTCTGATGAACGCACCCTGTAACCGCCCCCATCGAAATCGCCCTGGACGAAACCGGGCTGCCCGAAGGCCAGATTTTGGCCGATTCCATCCGCCAATGGCGCGCGGACTGCCAGAGCGGCCAGTTCAAGATCGGCGCCGCGACGATGCGCGGCCCCAAGCTGGACCTGGAAATGGTCGGCGCGCAGATCAGCAGCGGGGAATTTTTCGGCTACCGCCTGCAAACGTGGCTGGCGGTGCTGTTCGTGGACCCCGACGGCGTGCTGGCGTCGGTCCTGTTCAAGACCGAAAGCCTTGATAATTTTGAAGAAGTGCGCCGGCAGTACCGGCTGAAAGGGGAAACCCTGCTCGGCAAGACCCTCCGCGCCAGCATGAGCAAGCGCGCCAGCCGCGCCAGCGGCGAGAGCTACTACGCGGTCGAGTTCGAGGTGGTCAGCGAAGGCCGATACGCCGCCGCCATCGCCGACTTCCGCCAGCGGCACTACAGCCCGGCCCTGTTCCGGCAGTTGTCCGGCCCGGTCGAGGCCGGCGACGGGAACGGCCACGCCGAGGCCGGCACCGCCGAGACCGGCAAGAACGGTAAGAAGAAGTAAACCGTTGATCCCATCCCGCCAAGGACGGCGCGGAACCGGAGCATAAAATCATGACCGAGCCAACCATCGAGTATCAGACCGCCACCGAGCCGACCGCCATCGCCGAGTATCGGACCACCGCCGCCGCGCTGGCGCTGTTGCGGGCGAAGTACGCCGCGCCGTTCGACGTGACCACCGGCCAGGGCCTGGCCGCCGCCAAGGCGGCCCGCGCCGAGGTTCGCGGCTTGCGCGGCGCGCTGGAAAAGACCCGCGCCGAGATCAAGGCCCCCGTGCTGGCGCAGGGCCAACGGATCGACGCCGAGGCCAAGCGCATCACCGCCGAATTGCTCGCCATCGAGGAACCCCTCGACGCGGCGATCCAGGCCGAAGAGCGGCGCAAGGCCGAGGAGAAAGCGGCCCGCGAGCGCGCCGAGGCGGCGCGCGTCGCGGGCCTCCACGCCAAGATCGACGCGATCCGCCAGCGGGTGTTGGACGTGGCGCACCGGGACGCCGCCGCGATTCGGGCGGCGCTGGACGACGCCCGCGCATTCGCGCCGGACCCCGACGAGTACGCCGAGCGCTGGCCCAACGCCATGAAGGCCATCGCCGAGGTCCGGCTGGCGCTGGAAACGCTGCTGGCGGAGCGGGAAGCGCGGGAGGAGCGCGAGGCCGAGGAAGCGGCCCGCCTGAAGGCCGAGCGGGAGGAACTGGCCCGGCAGCAGGCGGAACTGGACCGGCAGCGGGCGGCGGAAAACGCCCAGCGCCAAGCCGAGCGCGAGGAGCTGGCCCGCCTGAAGGCCGAGGAAGCCGCCCGGCAGGAGGCCGAGGCGAAGGCCCGCGCCGAACGGGAGCGGCAGGAAGCGGAAGCGCAGGCCCGCGCCGAGGAAGAAGCCCGGTTGCAGGCCGAAGCGGCGGCGAAACCGGCCCGCATGAAAGCGAAAAAGCCCGCCCAGGCTGACCCGCTGGCCGAGATCAAGAACGCCCTCGCGGCGGGAACGCTCGCCGGACCCGAGGCCATCGACCAAGCCTATCAACTCGGCTTCCAGGCCGGCGAATGCGCGGCCCGCAAAGCGGCCTAGCGAAACCGCGCGCCAAGGATGGCGCATCATCGAGGAACGACGCCATGAACAACCGAGAAGAACAGTTTGTGATGCAAGCGGCGGAACACGCGCGGGAGCGCGCCGTGCGCGACGCCGAAGCCGATCGGATCGCCGACGAAATCATCGACAGAATCATTGCAGAAAACCCGAGCGACCCGGTTCAAATCGCGCGGCGGGACGAAGCCCGCGAGCGAGAGCTGATGGCCGCCGCCGCGCGAATCGTGGAGAGCGGGACCGTCGAAACCGGCTCGCTGCCCGCGATTCGGCACGCGCTGGCGTTGCAAAAAATCGGGGTGCCCGTGGCGCTGACGCTGGCTTATCAGGCCGGCGTGGACTGCGGGCGCGGCCGGGCGCGGCGGCTGTCGCCGAAACGGGGGGCGCGCGTATGAACGACTCGCGCGCCTATTTCCGGCTGCCCGGCGTGTCCGGTCACGCCCTGATCGAACTCGCCCGGTCCCCGCTGCACGGCTGGGCCAAGTACGTCGATCCCGACCGCCAGGACGAGGAGCCGACCGCTGCGATGCGGTTCGGGACGCTGGTGCACGCGCTGGTCTTGACGCCGGCCACCTTCGGCGACGAGTTCGTGCTGGCGGATTCGATCAATCGCCGCACGAACGCGGGCAAGGCCGAACATGCCGCGCGGGCGGCGACCGGCAAGCAGGTCGTCACGGCCAAGGAATACCGGGCGGCCCTGGAGATCGTCAAGGCGATCCGGCGGCATCCCGTGGCCGGGACGCTGTTCAACGCCGGCGAGCCGGAAAAAATCCTCACCGTGGCGCGCGAACCGCACCGGCTGCCGCTCAAGGGGCGGTTGGATTGGCTGCATCCGCAGCCGGCCATCGTCGAACTCAAAACCGCGACCGACGCCCGCCCGGCCGGTTTCTTGCGTGCCGTCTACCGGCACGGCTACCACCTGTCGGCGGCCTATTACCGGATGCTGGCGAGCGCGGCGACGGGAGCGCCGCAAGACGCCATCCCGCACACGTTTGTCGTGGCGGAAACGAAGTATCCCTATGCCGTGGCCGTTTACCCCTCGTCGGAACGCTTGCTGGCGGAAGGCCGCGACCTGTGGGAAACGGCGCTGGCCCGGTTCGACGAGTGCTGGATCAACGACGACTGGCCCAGCTATCCGGTCGAGTCGCTGGACCCGGCTACGTCCACCAGCGGCGGTCCCCGCTTCGAGGTCGAGGTCGGGGAGCTGGAACTGTAGATCGTCATCGCCCGCGCCGGGAACGGCGCGGCGCGGGAGGAACGCCGATGAAAACGGAAGTGACGACGCGCACCATCACTTGCGATGCGTGCGGCGGAGAATGCGAGCCGGTCAGGCGATTTCGGTGGTGGTCGGCTACGACCGGGAGTTCGTCCGGGAAATCGTCTTCGATGTCCGGCTGGTGTCGCCCGATCAAACCGACGGTGACGTGTGCGATGCCTGTTTGCGGAAGGCGCTGGAGACGCATTTGCGAAAGGGCGCGGCGGCGTTCTCGCCGCCGCCGCCGGAACTGTTGAAAAACCGAGAGGAGAGTTAGAAATGGCATCCCTCAACAAAGTCATCCTGATCGGCCACCTGGGCGCGGACCCGGAGGTGCGCTCTCTGCCAGACGGCACGCCGGTGGCGTCCGCGAGCTTGGCGACCACCGAGACGTGGAAAGACAAAACCACCGGCGAGAAGCGGGAGCGACCATCCTTGAAGGCATCAAGCAAACAGTAGCGGCGGACAGCAAAGTCGTGTACAACCGCTTTGGTAAGTTCGACCGCATCAAAGACAAGGCTGACGTTGGCATCGCTGTCGTAGGCGAGCTGCCCTATGCCGAGGGCGTGGTCATTCCGCCGATCTAACGTTGAGCGATGCGGACGTGGCCGCGATCCAGGGGCTGCGAGCACGCCGAGAAGGTCGTGGTTGTGCTGGTGCCGGCGGCCGATGGTGATTACGGAGCAGCTTGCGCTGGCCGATGCGTGGGTTGCAGCCTGGTTGCCGGGTACCGAAGGCCAGGGTGTGGCCGACGCGCTGTTCGGCGACGCGCCGTTTACCGGAAAGTTGCCCTTCTCGTGGCCGCGCAGCATGGGACAACTCCCATTCGACTTCGAAACCTTGCCTGCCGAAGGCTGCGATGCCCCGCTCTTTGCCCGCGGCGATGGACTGGATGCGACGGCATCCGAGCCTCTGGTTTTGCCGGACTGCAATTGACAAATCGCCCTGGCGGCTTCAAGGACAGCGCGCACGGACACATTATGTCCATAGAAAGGTCCAGTCTTCCGAGACTGGACCTTTCTGGCGCGACGCGTATGTCCATAGAAAGGTCCAGTCTTCCGAGACTGGACCTTTCTGATCTCATCAAGTATCATTACCGCATGGAGCGACGACCGCATGAAACCCAGATCGGTGTTGATCTTGCTTCTCTCGGCGATATTCTTGGGCGCCTGCTCCGGGCAGGCGCAACCAGCGAGGACAGCTATGCCAGCTAAGGCAACACCGGCGCCCGCGCCGGCTCCTACCGAACTATCCCCTTCCGAGCCAACGCAACGGCGCGTCTCACGGCTATGTCACCTCCGCTTTCTCGCAAGCCGCCCGAAGTCACCCTCTGGGCGCCCTACCTCGGCTTCCTCGAACAGCAAACGTTGGTCAACAACTCCGGTCCATCGGCGAAGTCAACTTTGTCTGGTACGAGCTGAACGCCGGCGGCAGCATTACGGGCGATGTGCAAAGCCCTCAGGGGATGGAAGCCGCAGGCGCGGCGGCCTTCGGATCGTGCCGTCGATCCAAAACGCCGGTTTTAACCGCGAGGCCGTGGCCGCAATCATCCACGATCCGGCCCGCCACGCCCAGCAGTGCGGACCTGGTGGCGTTGGTGACGGCCAACGACTTTGACGGCCTCGATCTGGACTACGAAAGCCTCAATCCCGAGGACCGTGACGACTTCAGCCTCTTCGTGGAGGAGCTGGCCGCGGCCTTGCACGCCCGGGGCAAGCTGCTGAGCATCGCGGTGCACCCCAAGACCGCAGAGCCCGGCACGTGGAACGGCCCGCAAGCGCAAGACTACGCCCGGCTGGGCGCGGCGGTGGACGAGTTCAAGATCATGACCTATGATTACCACTGGAGCACCACCGAAGCCGGCCCGATCGCTCCGCTGGACTGGGTGGATCAGGTGGTGGCCTATGCCGCAACGGTTGTGCCGCCGGAAAAGACCTATCTGGGCGTGCCCTTTTATGGCTACGACTGGACCGGCTCGACCGGCGAGCCGCTCAACTGGCGGCAGGCCACCAAGCTGGCCAGCCAAAACAACGCTGATCTCCAACGCAATGCGTCGTCGGGCGAGGCGTGGTTCACGTACGGCAACGGCCGGCAACCGTCTACTTCAACGACGCCGAAACGCTCCGGCAGCGGCTGCAGGCCGCGTTCGAGCGCCACCCGGCCTGGCCGGCGGCCATCTGGGCGCTGGGCGGCGAGGATCCCGAGAACTGGACTATCATAAGTCAGGCCGATCGAAAGGAAAACAGACGTCAATGAAGACCGTTCCTCAACTTACCCTTGAACAAGCCGCGGCGCTGGTGCTTGACGGCGCTGTGCTCATGGCCGGCGGCTTTGGCATGACCGGCAACCCCGTGCATTTGCTCAACGCGCTCGCCGAGCGGGACACCAAGAACCTGACCTATATGGGCAACAACGTCGGTGAGCCGGGGCTGGCCGCGGCCGGCTGCTGCGCAACGGCCAGCTCAGAAGGCGATCGGTTCGTTTTACCTCCAACCCCGAGGAGTCAAGGCGTACCAGGCGGCACCTGGAGATCCAATTGCTCCCACAGGAACGCTGGCCGAGTCCATCCGCGCCGGTGGGGCGGGCATTGCAGGCTTTTACACACCCGCCGCGTAGGCACGATCGTCGCCGAAAATGCCGAGGTGCGGACGTTTGACGGCGAGGACACGTTTCGTGCCTGGCCTGCACGCCAACGTGGCCTTCGTCCGTGCCTGGCGGGCCGACACAGCAGGCAACCTGGTCTATCGAATGACCAAGCGCAACTCAACCCGTTGATGGCGATTGCCGCCGATCTGGTGATCGTCGAAGTGGAAGAGATCGTGGCTGAAGGCGTGATCGCTCCGGATCAGGTGCATACCCCCGGCTGTTTCGTGGACTACCTAGTGCAAGCACACACCACGCTGCCCGACCTGGGAAGCTCGGCCTCGGTGGAGGCCAGCGGCAAGAAGGCCGACGAGAGCGGATGGCGATGGCGGCCCGCGCTGGCCGAATTGCACGCCGGCGACGTAGTCGGCCAGGGCGTAGGCATCCCGACCCTGGTGGCCGATCTGATTACGCCTGAGCACGGCATCACTTTGCATACCGAGAACGGCATGTTAGGTGTCGGCCCGGCGCCCGAAGTCGGCGGCGCGATGGATTATCCGGTCAACGCCGGCAAGCAGCCGGTGACCGCGCTGCCGGGCGCGTCCTATCAACAGCGCGGCGTCGTTTGGCATGATCCGCGGCGGGCACGTCAACGTGGCGATCATGGGTGGCTTGCAGGTAGACAAGGCCGCCAACCTGGCCAACTGGGCCGTGCCGGCCAGCCGCTGCTCGGCATCGGCGGCGCGATGGATTTGGCTAGCGGCGCGGGCGGCTGATCATCACCATGACCCACGTCAACGGCAAGGGGCGTCCCAAGATCGTGCCGCAGTGCACCTTGCCCCTGACTCCGCGCAAGGCGGTGAGCATGATC
>CAVQSJ010000013.1:0-32658 GCA_963715845.1 uncultured Gammaproteobacteria bacterium
CTCGCCCTGACCGATCAGCAAGTCGCTCGCGATGCCCTGCGCCAGTTCAAGAAACAGGGGCTGGACATTCGGTTGGGCACTCGCGTGATCGCTACCCGGAAGACCGGGAACGGAGTCGAGGTTTCCTTCAAGGATAAGGATGGCGAGCACCAGATCACCGTCGAGAAACTGCTGGTTTCGGTAGGCCGCCGGCCCAACACCGACAATGTCGCCGCGCCCGAAGCCGGGCTATTGTTCGACGAGCGCGGTTACATCCACGTGGATGACCGCTGCGAGGCCAATCTGCCGGGTGTGTACGCCATCGGTGACGTGGTGCGCGGGCCGATGCTGGCGCACAAGGGGTCGAGGAAGGGATCATGGTGGCCGAGAACATCGTTGGCCAGCACGGACATCTGAATTACGACGCCATTCCCTGGGTGATCTACACCAACCCGGAAATCGCCTGGGTCGGCAAGACCGAGCAGGCGCTGAAAGCCGAGGGGATTCCCTATAAAATCGGAACGTTCCCGTTCAGCGCCAACGGCCGCGCCAAGGCTATGGACGCCGCCGTGGGCATGGTCAAGATCCTGGCTCACGCCGAGACCGATACACTGCTGGGTTGTCATATCATCGGTCCGTTCGCGTCCGAACTGGTCCAGGAGGCGGTGCTGGCCATGGAGTTTCATGCCAGCAGCGAAGATCTGGCCCGAACCATCCACGGCCATCCGACTCTGTACGAGGCCATGCACGAGGCGGCGCTGTCCGTCCACGGCCGCGCCCTGCACAAGATCAATACCTGATTGCTGGATTGCCTCGCTACGAGAGGGCGCGATTTGCGCCCTTATTTTATTGGATTCCCGGGCAATCCTCTTCGTCTTGCGGATTCAGCCATTGCCTGATCTGGCGATAGACCCGTGGCGCGTTCAGCAAGGCCAGGTGGCTCAGACCGCCCAGCCGGACTGTCGCCACATCGCCCGGCAGCTCGGGCGGGGTGGCGCTGCCGAGCGTGACCAGTCCGTCGCCCAGGACATGGCCGAGCGGGTGGTCGGCGTTCCGGGCCAGGTTGGCGCCGATAAAACGGTATGCCACGCCGGCCGGTGCGGACGAGGCCCGGGCATTTTGGTCGTGTGCGCGCAGGCCGTGGCGCAGGTCCTTGACGCCGGCGCTGCGGGCGTCGGCGATTTTGCCCAGTGGCGCGGTCACGGCGGAGAAATGTAGCGCCGCCGTGGTCAGGTGGCCCAGTTTTTCCAGCGGCGCACCCCGATGCGGCGAGCCGAGACAGATCACCATGCGGGTGAATTTCAGCCACGGCATGGCTTCGGCGGCGGCTTGCTGGCAGGCGCCGCGCGCTACCAGCCCGCCCATGCTGTGGCCGATCAGCACCAGTTCGCGCACCGGTTGCGGATAGGCCGCCAGCAGCAATTGAATTTGCCGCGCCAGTTGGCGGCTGTTATCGGCAATCGGCAGGCCGGTGTTGTAGCGCAAATAGAGTGGGGTGTAGCCCAACTCGGTCTGTAAAAGCTGGCCGTAGTGCTGGCTCGGCGGGTCCCAGGCAGTTTCGGAATACAGTTGCCAGCAATGCTCGTCGCAGCCCAAGCCGTGGATGAAGAGGCAAAGGCGGTCGCTCGGGTCGGGCAGATGGGCGCGCAGGCCGTCGGTCGTGAGCGAGACGGGGTGGCCGGCGGCGTGGAAACCCATGGCGATGGCGAGCGGGTTGGCGCTGGCGGCCAGGTAATCGCCGACTGCGGCATTGAGCGCACTGCGCAGGCCGGTGGCCAGACGGCCGGGCGGTACGGCCTCGGCGGGCGCGTTCGCGGCGACGTGCCGTTCGAGCAGGGTGGCGACCGCGAGCAATCCGCCGCCACTCTGGCGGATGGTGGCGTAGATGCCGTCGGCGATCATGTCGTGCGCGTCCTGCGCCAGCCGCGCGGGTCCAGCCATGCCGGGAATCCAGCGCAGTGCCTGAAAAGACAGGTCGGTGATGGCGCGGTGCATGTCCTGTACCCGCCGGGTGGTTTCCTGAAAGCCGGTTTTCAGCGCGGGGCCATAACCACCGGTGGGAGTTCCAGTTCCGGCGTGGTCCGGTGAAGCGGATTGTGGCATGGAGTGTCCTGTTCGGTTAAGGAGGAATGCCAAGAATGCATTCAAAAAGTAGGACTTACCACCCATCAGTTTAGGAAATCGCAGCTTTAATGTTCCAGGAAACGGCATTCTATCGTTCCATCAATAAGCTACGACGATAACCCTGTCGCTTCAAGACCTGGCCGGTAAAGTTGCACATCGCGTACACGGCTTGTATCTTGAACCTTTGACCTCGTGCCTTGTTTGGTCGTTTCATGAGTGCTGCCAGGCATCTTCTCATCGTCTACCACTCCCAGACCGGCCGTACCCGAACCATGGCAAAGGCGGTGCTGCGTGGCGCGCGGCGGGTGCCGGAAGTCGAGACCCGCTTGAAAATGGCCCTACGCGCCGGGCTGGACGATCTGTTGTGGGCGCACGGCCTGTTGCTGGGCACACCAGAGAATTTCGGCTACATGTCCGGAGCACTGAAGAATTTTCTGGATCGCACCTACTATCCCGCCCAAGGCAAAATCAACGGATTGCCCTATGCGGTGTTCATCAGCGCCGGCAACGACGGAACCGGTGCTTTGACCAGCATCGAACGCATCGCGCGCGGTTACCCGCTCAAGCCAGTCTGCGACCCGATCATTGCCCGAGGCGAACTAACCGCCGCCGTGCTGCAACAATGCGAGGAATCGGGCGAAACCATGGCTGCGGGGGTGGCGTGGGGCATTTTCTGAAAAGGCGGCTGTGGCGATGGCCGTTGGGGTTCAAAACCGCCCGGCGACCGCCGGCACCGAAACAAAGATGGTGGGTCCGAATCGGGCGCGGCTTGTGGAGAGCAACATGGATCTTCGCGGTCGGTTCGCTATTGCTGGTCCTGTTACTCCGCTGGTTACCGTTGCCGACTTCCAGTGTGATAGTCCAGAACTGGGTTAAAGCGTTGTGGACTGCCAAGGGGGTCATGGTCCGCTACGATTGGACATCGTATACGGCTATCTCTCCACATGTAGCGCTGGCGGTGATCGCCGGCGAGGACCAACGGTTTCCCGATCACCAGGGCTTCGATTTCGTGGAGATTCAGGACGCGCTGGAGGATCAGGAGGAGGGCAAGCCTTTGCGCGGCGCCAGCACCATCAGCCAGCAGGTGGCGAAAAATCTGTTTCTTTGGTCGGGACGCAGCTTCGTCCGCAAGGGCCTGGAAGCCTGGTTCACCGTGCTGCTGGAACTATTGTGGTCCAAGGAACGGATTCTGGAGGTCTATCTGAACATCGCCGAATTCGGCGATTATACCTTCGGCGTGGAAGCGGCCAGCCGCCGTTTTTTCAACAAACCCGCCGCTCGATTGACCGCGGACGAAGCCGTGCGACTGGCGGCGGTACTGCCCAATCCGCTACGCTACCGAGTGGACAAACCCTCGGCGTATGTGCTCAAGCGCCAGCGTTGGATCGAGCGACAGATGGGGCAACTAGGCGGCGTGGCTTATCTTGACAGGTTGTAATCGGAGCGGACATGGAACCAAAGCCGCAGGTGAGTATCACCTATTGCACCCAATGCCGCTGGCTGCTGCGAGCCGCCTGGCTGGCCCAGGAACTGTTGACCACCTTTGAGGAGGAGTTGGGCGAGGTGGCGTTACGCCCCGGTACCGGCGGTGTGTTCGAGATTCGGCTCAATGACGAATTGATCTGGTCGCGCAAGCAGGAGGGTCGGTTCCCCGAAGCCAAGGAAGTCAAGCAGCGGGTTCGCGACCATGTCGCACCAGATCGGGATTTGGGTCATTCGGACCGTTGAGCAGGTCTAATCTATCTCTTTAACCGACAACAAATATTGAGTGGAAGTGTCATGCAGGATTCACAAGTCATCGACGCCATTCCGGCAGGCCGATTGGGGTTACCGTCCCGTCGAATGCTCAATGCGTTGGGCGTGCTGATCTGCGCCGGGGGTTTGGGCTTTTCCTATTACGTGCAGCATTATCTGGGGTTCGAACCGTGTCCGCTGTGCATTTTCCAGCGGTTGGCCTTGCTGGCGGTTGGGCTGGTGTTTCTGGTAGTCACCCTGCACGGTCCACGCGACTGGGGCGCGAAGTTATATGGTGTGCTGGTGGGACTTGCTGCGGGGGTGGGGGCCGGTATCGCCGCTCGGCACGTCTGGTTGCAACACTTGCCCCCGGAGGAGGCGCCGCGCTGCGGGCCGGGACTGGAATACATGCTGCAAACCTTTCCGCTGAGCGAGACCCTCCGCGAGGTGCTGACCGGTTCCGGCGAGTGCGCCCAGGTCGATTGGACGTTGCTCGGATTCAGCATGCCGGAATGGACGCTGCTGCTGTTCTTCGGTCTGGGATTGTTGGGGGTAATCGGTAACTGGCGGTTGCGCCGCTGAGAGGCTGTGAAAAATTCGACTTTTCCTAATTGTAAGTCATTGAAATACAGAGTTATAAAATTCTGCTTAGGGGATTTTTTCACAACCTCTGGGACATAACAATTCTCCAGCTAAAACCGGGCGAACACTCGCCAAGCGGCGGAGACGGTCGTATCAATGTCCTCGTCAGTGTGCGCCGACGACAGGAAACCCGCCTCGAAAGCGGATGGTGCGAGATACACGCCCTCGGCCAACATGCCGTGGAAGAACGCCTTGAACCGCTCGATGTCACAGGCGACTGCCTGCGCATACGTGGTGACGGGATTCTCTGTGAAAAAAATACCAAACATCCCGCCGACATAGTTCGCTGTCAATAGCACGCCGGCCTCGCGGGCGGCGGTGACCAGTTCGTCGCACAGTCGCTGGGTCTTGGCGGCGAGGTCAGCATGGAAACCGGGTGCGGAGATCAGCTCCAGCGTCGCCAGCCCGGCCGCCATCGCCACCGGATTGCCCGATAGCGTACCGGCCTGATAGATCGGCCCCAGCGGCGCCAGTTTTTCCATGATCGCCCGCCGGCCCCCGAAAGCGCCGACCGGCATCCCGCCACCGATGATCTTGCCAAGCGTGGTAAGGTCTGGAGTGACGCCGTATAGCTGCTGCGCGCCGCCTGGCGCGACCCGGCATCCGGTCATCACCTCGTCGAAAATCAGCACGCTGCCGTAGCGGTCGCAAAGTTGACGCAACCCCGCCAGAAAACCGGGCGCGGGCGGAATGCAGTTCATGTTGCCGGCGACCGGTTCGACGATGATTCCGGCGATTTCCTCGCCGATCTTACTGAATACCTCTCGGACCTGTAGCAGATTGTTGTAGGGCAAAGTGAGGGTATAAGCCGCCAGCGCCGCCGGCACGCCGGGCGAGGTCGGCACGCCCAAGGTCAGGGCTCCGGAACCGGCTTTGACCAGCAGCGAATCGGAGTGTCCGTGATAGCAGCCTTCGAATTTGATGATCGTGTTGCGGGAAGTGAAACCGCGAGCCAGGCGGATGGCGCTCATGGTCGCCTCGGTGCCGGAGTTGCACATTCGCACCAACTCCATGGACGGAACCAGTGCTTGAATTTTGCGCGCCATGGCGGTTTCAAGCGCGGTGGGCGCCCCGAAGCTCAAGCCGTTGGCGGCTGCTTCCTGCACGGCGCGGACGACCGCCGGGTGGGCGTGACCGGCGATCATAGGTCCCCAGGAACCCACGTAATCGATGTAGCGGCGGTCGTCCTCGTCATACAGATAGGCACCCTCGCCGCGTTTGAAGAAGATCGGCGTACCGCCGACGCCGCGAAAGGCGCGCACCGGCGAGTTGACGCCACCGGGGATGTAACGCTGGGCTTCGCTAAACAGTGCTTCGGAACGGGTCATGGCGGAATTCCTCAAGCGAACAGGTTGGCGAAGCGACGGGCGGCGGTCCGAATATCGGGCTGGGCGAACACCGCGCTGACCACGGCCAGCGCATCGGCCCCGGCTTCCAGCAGTAACGGCGCGTTATCAGGGGTGATACCGCCGATGGCGACGATGGGAATATTGAGAGCGGCCCGGGCTTCCCGCAGCAGGCCGAGGGGGGCGCGAATCTCGGTCGGCTTGGTCGGCGAAGGGAAAAAAGCACCGAACGCGACGTAATCTGCCCCGGCTTGCTCGGCGACCAACGCCAAGTCCAACCGGTCGTAGCAGGACACACCGATCAGCGCGGCCTCGCACAATCGGGCGCGAGCGGTAACGAACGCCGGGTCGTCCTTGCCAATATGGACACCCGCGGCGCCGATTTGGGCCGCCAGTCCTACATCGTCGTTGATGATCAGCGGTATTTGGTGGCGCCGGCACAGTTCGTTCAGTGCTTGCGCTTGCGCCAGTCGTCGCGCGGCCTTATTGCTCTTGTCGCGATACTGAATCAAGCGGGCGCCACCCAGGATGGCCTGTTCGACCGCCACCGTGAGGCGGTCGTCGGACAGTAGCCAGGAGTCGGTGATCGCATACAGACCGCGGCAGGATGGTTTGTTCACGATTGACCTCGGGATGCGGCGGCCCAGAACAGCCGGTTGGGGAGCAGTTGCCCGCCACCGGCCCGGTAACCGGCTTGCAGAGACCGCCAGGTGAAGTCCTGAGCCCGATAGATGACGGAGTTGGGAGCCCCCGAATGAAGTTCGCCGCCCTGGGCGAGCAGGGCAGCGATGGCGGCGGCCAGGGTGCAGCCGGACCCGTGATAGTCGTTCGACAGACGCGGCCAGCGGAAGGTTTCGAGCAGGCGATTGTTACCATACAAGATGTTGGTGACCTCTTCGGTCGGTTCGTGCCCGCCGCTGATCAGTACGTACTGGCAACCGCGCGCCAGCAGCGCCATGGCGCAAGCGCTCAGCGTGTCGGCTTCCGGTGCCAGTCGGCGGGCTTCGACGCTGTTGGGCGTCAGGATGGTGGTCAGGGGCAACAGCAGGTTCTGAATGGCCTCGATCAATGCTTTGCTGGCCAGTTCGGTTCCACCGCCGGCCGCCAGTACCGGATCGAGCACCACCGGAATGCCGGGATAGGCGCTCAACAGCGCCTGGAGGGCTGCGGCATTGTCGGCGCTACCGATCACGCCGATCTTGAATGCCGCCACCGGCATGTCGTCCAGCACCGCGCGCGCTTGCGCCAATACCTGCTCCGAGTCGACCGGCAGCAGCGCCCGGACATTATGGGTATCTTGCACGGTCAGCGCGGTGATGACGGGCGCGGGATGACAACCCAGGCTGACGATGGTTTCAACATCAGCCGGGATGCCGGCTCCACCGCAGGGATCGTTCCCGGCCAGGATCATGACCACGGGGATGGCTGAGGGATTCGCTGAGATCAAACCAGGACTCCAGGACGGGGCGGGTGGTTGACTACGCATTAAATCAAATTCTAACAAACGCCGCGGGTTTTTCGGGATTCGTCGGCGTGGGACAATAGCCACCACGAAACCATTCAAATGGAAAACACGAGCAAAATGAAAAAATACATGTGCTTGATTTGTGGATTTATTTATGATGAAGAAAAGGGCTGGCCCGAAGATGGCATTCCGCCGGGCACCCCCTGGGAAGACTTACCGCTGACTTGGACCTGTCCCGAATGCGGTGCGACCAAGGACGATTTTGAAATGGTGGAGATTTAGTTGGAGATTCGGCATGACCGTGAACACTGATCGTATCCAGATCGTTTCGAGCGACATCACCCAGTTGCCGGTGGATGCCATCGTCAATGCCGCCAACCGCTCGCTGCTGGGGGGCGGTGGTGTGGATGGGGCCATTCACCGTGCCGCCGGGCCGGAACTGCTGGCGGAGTGCCGTACCCTGGGTGGTTGCGTGACCGGTCAGGCCAAGATCACGCGTGGTTATCGCTTGCCGGCTCGCCACGTCATTCATACCGTCGGCCCGATCTGGCAGGGTGGCAACCAGGGCGAACCGGAACTGCTGGCGGCCTGCTATCGCAACAGCCTGAAGCTGGCGGTGGATAACGGTGTCCGCACCATTGCGTTCCCCGCTATTAGCTGCGGTGTGTACGGCTATTCGTTGGACGAGGCGGCGCGTATCGCGGTACGGGAGGTTCGGAAATTTCTCGCCGGCGATGAACGGATTGAAGCCGTTTATCTGGTCTGTTTCGGCGGGGAGGTACTCGAGGCTTACCAACGGGCGCTACAGGAAACGTGAGGAACAGAGGAATCACTGGGCGGACCGAGTCGCGTGGAGCGATTCGGCCACCCCAGTCCGCCGACACCATGAAGCTCGTCCGGCGGGAGTTATAACCGGATCAGGCCGGAGCGGCTGGAACCACCGTCCGCATTCTCGATTACCGGAGGTGCTATCCGTAGCAAGGCTGGGTGTTCCGCCGAGAAGGGGTTTTGTTCGTACCGGTACATCAGGGTTCGCGCCTGAGTTTCCTGTTCCGAGTGGAGTTCGCGCAAGGCATCCATCAGCATCGCCGCGAACATGGTTTCGGCGTGAGCCTGCCAGTCGCCCTGGTCGACCGCGCCAGTGGGTCGGGATTCGACGGCAGCGATGGCCAAGGGGGCAGGGTAGTACAGCAGGGCCAGCAGCGAAGCCCCCGCGATCGCGAGCAGAAAGACGGGCAACAGATAGATGCCGAAACTCCGGAAACTGCGAATCGTGTCGCTCATGACTCACCTCTGGCAATGCCGATGGACGGATCTGATATCCTGTACATACCCTGTATAAGTATTGTATTTAAGTTATACAAGATATTTCGCCAGAGTCAAGCGAATCGCGCGGAATTCTTGTACAACTTTTATAACCTAGTTTATCACTAGGATTTTAAGACGCAAGTCGGGATCAATCCCGGCTTGCGTGTGGAGGCCTAGCTTTCCTGCTGTTGCTTCTTATATGCGGTTTGTAATCTCTGCTGGATGTCGCTAGGTACCGGATCGTAATGGCTCAGTTCGATGCTGTACGAACCGTGGCCACCGGTCATGGATTTCAACTGCGACTCATAGCCTTCCAGTTCCGCCAACGGGACTTGCGCGTTGATGATGCTGATACCGCGTGGCCCCGCGTCGGTGCCGGCGATGCGGCCGCGCCGGCTGGACAGATCGCCGGTGATGGCGCCCACGCAGTCGGCCGGCGCCCGCACTTCCAGGTTGATGATCGGTTCCAGAACGATGGGCCTGGCCTTGTTGACTGCATCCAGGAAGGCTTCGCGCCCGGCGGTGATGAAGGCGATTTCCTTGGAATCCACCGGATGGTATTTGCCGTCGGTGGCGATGGCGCGCACGTCCTGCACGGGATAGCCGGCGATCACGCCTTCCTGCAGTGCCTCGCGGACCCCCTTTTCCACCGCCGGCAGGAAGGACGTCGGGATGGCGCCGCCCACCACCTCGCTGGCGAACTCGAAGCCGGCATCGCGCGGCAACGGCTCGACCCGCAGGAATACCTCGCCGAACTGGCCGGCGCCGCCAGTCTGTTTCTTATGACGGTGATGGCCTTCGGCGGCCTGGCCAATGGTTTCCTTGTAGGCGATCTTGGGCGGCTTGGTTTCGACCTGCAGGTTGTAGCGCTGCTGCATCTTTTCCAGGGTAATGCGCAGATGCAGATCGCTCAGGCCGCGCAGCACGGTTTCCTTGGTATGGGTGTTGTGTTCCAGCGTCAGGCAGGGATCTTCCTCCAGCAGCTTGTGCACGGTGTCGGACAGCTTTTGCTCGTCGCCGCGGGTGGCGGCGCGGATGGCCAGCCCAAACAGCGGGGTAGGGAAGCGCAGCCGGCGCAGACGAATCTGGTCCTCATCGTGGGAGTCGTGCAGCACCACATCGCGGTGGATGTCGTCCACCTTGGCCACCGCGCAGATGTCGCCCGGAACGCCGACCGTAACTTCGGGGTGCTCCTTGCCGTGCATGTGGAACAGGTGGCTGACCTTGAACGGCTTGCGGCCGTCGCCGATGAACAACTGGCTGTCTTTGTTGATGGTGCCCTGGTGAATGCGGAAGATGCCCAGCTTGCCAATGAACGGATCAATCAGCACCTTGAACACATGCGCCACCGCGTGTTGTTGCGGATCGGGAACGATGCGCAGTTCCCCGGCTGCTTCCCCTTCGCCTTTCAGGAACGGTTCGGGGTTGCCCTCGGTGGGGTTGGGCAGCAGCTTGACGAAGACGTCCAGCAGTTCCTTCACTCCCGCGCCGGTGCGGGCCGAAACGAAGCAGATCGGGATCAGATGGCCTTCCCCCAACGCTTTCTCGAACGGCGCGTGCAACTGCTCGGGCTGAAGGTCCTCGCCCTGCTCCAGATAGAGCGCCATCAAATCCTCGTCCACCTCGACCACTTGGTCGAGCAGGGCGGAGTGGGCAGCGGCGATATTGGAGAAATCGCTTTGCCCGGCGGGATTGAAAAAGCAGTCCACGACTTGGGCGCCGTTGTTGGCCGGCAGATTGACCGGCAGGCATTCCCTGCCGAAGCTGTCCTGAATCTGACCCAGCAGGCCAGGCAGGTCAACATTCTCGGCGTCGATTTTGTTGACGATAATCATCCGGCACTGCTGGCGTTCGGCGGCGCGTTCCATCATGCGCTGCGTGACCGCTTCGATACCGGATTGCGCGTTGATGACCACCGCCACTGTTTCCACCGCTGGCAGCACAGCGATGGCCTGACCGATGAAATCGGGAAAGCCTGGAGTATCGATCAGGTTGATGTGGGCGCCGTTGTAGTCGAAATTGACCAACGTGGCGTCCAGCGAGTGCTGGTGCGCTTTTTCCTGCGGGTCGAAATCGCAGATCGTGTTGCCCTTTTCCACGGCGCCGGGGGCCGGGAGCTTGCCGGCGTGATACAGAATGGATTCCACCAGTGTGGTTTTTCCAGCCGCGCCATGCCCGACCAGGGCAATGTTGCGGATGGACTCGGTGGTGTAGCTGACCATCATGGCCTCCTGTCGGATTCGGTTCAGTCGATAGCGTTTTTGTACATGGGTCCTCAATGGCAGAATAAAAAGTCTACAGGAACGGGCAGGCTTTCTCAGCCGACCTCGTCATTTTTTTGCAAACATCGCCAGAACTTGATGATATCTCAAGGACGCCGCCGGGCCTGTTTGGACCGCGACGCCGTCGCTGTCTGGAAATCTTGACCAAAATCGCTTAAAATATATAAATATAATATATCACCCATATAGGATGATGGCTTGATGAAGTTACACCACTACTTCGGATTTTGGATTCTCGGCATCTGCGGTGCCAGCGCGCAACCAGTAGTCCCGGGTCCGGACTGGCTCAGGCTTATCAAGGAAGCCCCGGCCGTACAGGCGGAATGGGCGACACGTTACGAACATGGTGAAGGCGTGGCCCAGGATTATGGCCGGGCGATGCGGTTGTACTGCGCGGCGGCTCGCCGTGGCCATGTCCAGGCTCAGTATCAGTTGGGTTGGATGTATGCCAACGGCCGCGGCGTGGCGCGGGACGACGCTCAGGCGGCGGCGTGGTTCCGTTTGGCAGCGGCGAAGGGCGATAAGCCTGCCAGACAAATGCTGGCGCGACTGGATGATTCAGCCAGGGTCAGACGCGCGGCCTGCGTGGAACCGGCGGATCCGGCGCGCATGCCGCCATCCTTCCAATTCGCGGTCCGACGCGGCCCATCCTCGCCGGAGCGGGCACGGGTCGAGGGGCTGGTGAATCGCATGGCGCCGAGTTACGGCTTGCAACCGTCGCTGGTGCTGGCGGTGATCGAAGCCGAGTCGGGTTATAACAGCCAGGCCCGTTCGGTCAAGGATGCCCAGGGGTTGATGCAACTGATTCCCAAAACCGCCGAGCGGTTCGGTGTGCGGGACCCCTACGACCCGGTGCAGAACCTGCAAGGCGGCATGGCTTATCTGCGTTGGTTGCTGGCGTATTTTCAGGGCGACGTGCGTTTGACGCTGGCCGGCTACAACGCCGGCGAGGGCGCGGTGGTGCGTTATGGTGGCGTGCCGCCCTATGCGGAAACGCAGGCTTACGTCGAGAAAATCACTCGCACTTACGGACAATTGGCGCATCCTCCGGTAGAACCGGTAACCCGGGCGGCTCCGCTGAACCGACCACCGTTCCTGTCCGCGACCGTTCCGACGGTCTCGGGGATGCCGGCGTCGCTGCTGGTGACGACTCGCCCGGAAAGCAAGGCCGCGAACCGTTAGGACCGCTCTATCAGTGCGTTGTCCGGCGCTGCTAAACAAGCTGAAATCAGCCGACGGTCACAGCCTGCCGCCGTGGCATGACCCAGCGGCGAAAACGGCCCGGCCAATGGCCGAAATCAACCAGTCGGTCCTCCAGACTCGTTGGCTTCCCAACCCCGGCACCAGCCCAAAGCTTTGCCCCGCCGCCCGACGAATACCCGAACACGACGACTTCCCCGGTTGAAGGCGCAAGGAACGCGTCATTGTCATCTGGCTGTCAGCGCATTTAAAGCGACTGCAATTCGACGGACTTATTGTCGCTCGAATTCGCCCGATGTTTTATGTCCGGAGGTCGCTTTGAATGTTCGGTCGCAACTTCACCGGTCCGTGGGTCAGCCGCAACTGAGAGGATCGCCGCAGGTCGATTTTGCTGAATCAACAACGAAAGTGCGGGCCGCGCAGGCATTGCGCCATGACATCTTCGCCGGGGAAATGGGGGCGCGTTTGCACAACGAGATTCCCGGTCTGGACCACGATCATCTCGATCCGCATTGCCTTCATTGACTGGTCCAGGATGCGCTGACCGCGCAACTGATCGGTTGCACCCGCATTCTGACCGAGGGCGGCGTGTGATCGATCTTGCGAACTATTCGGCCGGTCGCTGGCGGCTGATGGGGTAAACATCGAAGCGGGTGTTGGGCGCGATGATCTGGAAGCCGGGTGCCGGTCCCGTCAGTGTCGGGGCCAGCCGCGGTCGCTTGACCACCACCCGCCGCCGGGCGCGGGCCAACGCGGTGACCAGCAGGTCCGACGCATCCTCATCGTCGCCGACCAGTTGCCGCAGCAACCGCATTTCCTTCTTGACCAGCGCCGATTTTTGGCGATGCGGATACATGGGGTCCAGAAAAACGACCTCCGGCCGCTGATCTTCCGCGAGTCGTCGCAAATACTCGCCTCCATCCGCCACGATCAAACGCATTCTTGCCGTGACCAGGGAACCGATTTGTGGATCCTGTGTGGCGCGTTGCAACCCGTCGCGCAGCAGGGCGGCGATAATTGGGGAACGTTCCACCAGACACACCGTGCAGCCCAGACAAGCTAGCACGAAGGCGTCGCGGCCCAGGCCAGCGGTGGCGTCCAGCACGGTCGGTGGAGTGGCGCCTTTCAGCCCGACCGCCCGGGCCAGCGGTTGGTGGCGCCCGCCGCCAAAGCGACGCCGGTGAGCAGCGGATCCCATGGCGAAATCGACATGAATCGGTCCGGACGCACCAGGACCGAGTTCCCGTAGCTCCAGCCGTTCCGGCGTCAAACACAACCAGTGGGTGCAAGCGGTGGCGGCGGTATCGGTGGCGAGGGGCAGCCCCAGTTCGGTTGCCAGAGTGACGGCGGGCGCCAGGCCGACCGAAGATTCCGCAGCAACCGCGATAACAGCAGTTCTAGCGAGGCTCATGGTTGCCGGGGTCAATAACGCGACCGCCCCACATCGGCGGGGCGGTGACTCATGGCGACCTTCGGGGTTCAGGCCGCCTTGGGCAACACGTCTTCCAAGGTGGCCTTGGTCAGATTGTCCATCTCGGTCTTGAAGCGAGTGGCCATGTCGGACATCACCTTGGCATCGATCATGAGCTTCTGCTGTACGGTCTGCGCGATCTCGGTCTGACGCTTGTAGAAGTCCTGCATGCTCTCGATATCGGTGATTTCGGCGGCGGCTTTCAACTGATTCAGGCCAATGTCCAGATAGGACTTGAGCGCGTTCATTTGGAACACCACCATTTTCTCCACGTTGGCGGCGAACAATTTGTTGGCTCTGACCAATGGCTCCGACAGAGTTTGAGGGGTTTCCAGTGCTTTGCTGAACAGATCGACGACCATGGCGTGCTCCTTCAAAATGAACAGTTAGTGAATTTGCTGCAATGCAATATAACGAAATTCTTGCTGCGATGCAACATTTCCTGCATATTTTTCCAAACGAATCACGCGGCGATCCCAAGGAGTATCGGCTCAACCACGGGACCTGTTGGTTGCCCAAGGTTATTGCCTACCAGGATATGGCAAAGCAACTCCGGCGGGTGGAGGTGGCTACGAGTGCTAAGCCGGTGGGGTGCCAGGCTTGGCATGGTTACTCGCCCGTTCGTGAACAAATTCACGCACAGTTGAAGAGGATTTTGCGGCAAGGCATCATGTGTTACAGTATGGTTGTTCGTGCTTGGAAAAGGTGCGTTAAGGTATTGATAACAGTAGGAATACCGCTGACGCAACCAACAAACATGACAGCGGGGGCCTGCCTGTTCCGATTCATCGATCCACTTTGGAGGTTATAAAATGACAACGATCACCTTTAAGGATGATGTCAACGGGAAAGCGGTGCAAATGCCGGTGCTGGAGCCAACCTACGGTGCCCCCGTGGTGGACATTGGTAGATTGGCCAAGGAATTCGGGTATTTCACCTACGACCCCGGTTTCATGTCCACCGCCAGTTGCCAGAGCACCATCACCTACCTGGACGGCGACAAGGGCGAATTGCTGTACCGCGGCTATCCGATCGAGCAATTGGCTGAGCAATGCAATTTCCTGGAAGTCTGCTATCTACTGCTTTACGGAGGGTTGCCCAACGCTGAAAAGAAGCAGATCTTCGAGACCAGCATCGCCCGGCATAACCGGATTCGTGAGAATCTTCGCCGCTTTTTTCACGGTTTCAACCACGATGCCCATCCGATGGCGATGATGATGGCCGTGGTCAGTTCGTTATCAGCATTCTTCCATGACCGGCTCAATGTTGTTCAGAATCCCGAAGACCGCATGGTCACTGCCCGCCGGCTGATCGCCAAGATGCCGACCATCGCCGCCGCCTGCTACAAGCACAGCATCGGCGATCCCTCGATCTATCCCCGCGACGACCTGAGCTATACCGGCAATCTGCTTTACATGATGTTTAGCCTCCCTGGCAAGCGCTACGAGGTGAATCCAGTGGCCGAGCGAGCGCTGGATGTGCTGTTTACCCTCCATGCCGACCACGAACAGAATGCTTCCACGTCCACCGTGCGGCTGGCTGGCTCCTCCGGCACCAATCCTTACGCGGCGATCGCCGCCGGCATCGCTTGCCTATGGGGTCCGGCGCATGGTGGCGCCAACGAAGCGGTGATCCGGATGCTGGACCAGATCGGCGATGTTTCGAACATCGACAGCTTTATCGCGAAGGTCAAGGACAAGAACAGCGGCGTGCGGCTCATGGGTTTCGGCCACCGGGTTTACAAAAGCTTCGATCCCCGCGCCAAGATCATCAAGGACGTTTGCCATCAGGTGTTGGACAGTTATGGCCACGACCCGCGCCTCGATCTGGCCATGCGCCTGGAGGAAATCGCCCTGAGCGATCCTTACTTCATCGAGCGCAAGCTGTATCCGAACGTGGATTTCTACTCCGGCATCATCTATAGCGCGTTGCAGATTCCGGTTGAGATGTTCACGGTGATGTTCGCCATTGCCCGTGCCGCCGGCTGGATCAGCCACTGGATCGAGATGATCACCGACAAGGATCAGAAAATCGGCCGGCCGCGGCAGCTTTATGTCGGCGAAGCTCGCCGTCACGTTCCGCCTTTGCGCGAGCGAGCTTGATCGACAAAGGGGGTCGCGCCAACAAAAAAGGCGATTCTGATGAATCGCCTTTTTCCGCTGTTAGTCGGCGATGATTCAACCCACCTTCAAATCCGCCGTTTGGTGCTCTTCTGGGAAAGTCTGGGTACGACTGGTTCGGCGCGAGCGACGACCTTGGTGGCCGCGCGTTTATCCGGCTTGACCACAGCGACAGCCGCTGGCTTATCCACCTTGACCCCTTTGAGCGCGATGGCTGCTGGCTTGGACTTGGTTGCCACTTTCTCCTTCGCGGCCGAATGCATTTTCGCGACCGCTTTCGTTTGGAGTGCAACTGTTTTGGTGGGAGTGGCCGTTTTGGCGGGAGTGGCTGTTTTGGTGGATACCGCTGAAGGCCTCGTTCTCGCGGCTGCGTATCCAAGCTTCTTTCTCGCACTGCCGGCCGGGCCACGACCACACGCTTGGCCGTTTGGGGCGTGACTGGTGCGCGTCGTACTATGACCTCCGGTTCTGGCTCTTCCTCAACCACCGACTGCGCCATGGCCACCCGCTCCGCGATTGGGGTCATGAAAGGTGTGCGTCGAACCATGGTAGGTTGCGGTTCTATCTCTGGTTGCACGGGCGGCGGCGGCGCCAGACCATAACGGGCGAATCCGTAATCGAGCAGAGTGCGGGCGTCCTGCCAGAGAGTGCCGCTGGTGGGGCTGTTCAGAATCGCCACGATCAACCGGACGCCACCGCGATCCACTTCACCGACAAAGCAGCGCCGGGCCTTGAGGGTAAAGCCGGTCTTACCGCCGCGCGCGCCCTCATAAGACGCCAGCAGTCGGTTGTGATTTTGTACCGGCACCAGACGCGAGTCGCTGTACGGGCCTTGACTGGATTCGATGCGTAGGGACGCGCTGCGGGTGCGTACGATGTCCGCGAACATCGGATAGTACATGGCGTGACGGAAAATGAGGGCTAGATCGTAGGCGGTGGAGTAATGATCTTCGTCGGGCAGGCCATGTGGATTCATGAAATGACTGTTCCGTGCGCCGATCTGCCAGGCCTTGGCGTTCATTAGATTGGAAAATCCGTAAACCGAACCGCCCGCCGCTTCGGCCAGGGTTTCAGCGGCATCGTTGCCGGATTTCAGCAACAGTCCATACAGCAGATCCTGCGTCGAGGCGGCTTCGCCGGCATGTAATCCAATACGGCTCGGCGGGGCGCTGGCGGCTTGCGGGCTGACCAGAACTTGAGAATTGGGATTGAGGCGCTCCAATACCACCAACGCGGTTAGAACCTTGGTGGTACTGGCCGGAGGCAAACGCAGATGGGGGTCCTTGGCGAACAGGATTTCACCCGTGACGGGATTCATCAGCACCGCGGCCCGGGCGGCGACAGCCGGCGGAGAAAAAAATCCCCAAGCCTCCTGTGCCAGCACCGATCCCGTCAGCATCCACAGGACTGCCCCCAATATCCAGGATTGCAACCGCCACATACGAGATTTCAAAAAAGTATTCCTTAAAAACATTTGCTTAACCTCGTCGCCGTCTTGAGTTCGGGCCGGGCCACCTCTAGCTTGATGGCAGTAGTAACCCCGTCAGCACGTCCGCGTGTGGGAATGCGATAGTCATATATTCTGGACAAAAACTTGGTAATCGGCTAGGGCCCTGGATAGAAATTATGACTTCTGGCGTGATTCCAGCGGAGCTTGCGCAAAAAGGGGGTCCTGCAGTAACCGAAGTTGGGTTGTTGGAATGCTTGCCGCATTCGACCAGCAGACTGGTCGGTGCGGATAAGTTCGGTGCGTGAGTTTTTCAAGCTGCCGTCAGTTATTCGTCCCCTCGCCCTGCACGGTTACGGTCACGCACCGGCTGTGGCCCGCTCGGCGGTGTTCCCAGAGATAGATGCCCTGCCAGGTTCCGAGGGCGCAGCATCCTTCCACGACCGGGACCGTCAGGCTGTTTTGGGTCAGGATAGCGCGAATGTGGGCCGGCATATCATCCGGCCCTTCGTCGTCGTGTTCGAGCCATGGCGAACCATCCGGTACCAGACGTGCCATGAAGGTCTCCAAGTCATGGCGAACCGTCGGATCGGCGTTCTCGCAAAGGATGAGCGAGGCGCTGGTATGATGCACGAATATATGCACCAAACCTGTGGATACACGCGATTCCCGCACGATGCCGCGTATGCGGTCGGTGATCGCGTAGGTTCCGCGTCCTCGGGTAGTCACGGTAAACGCGTGTTGTGTCATCATGCAATATCTTCAGGATAGATTCGAGTCAATTGGTGGGACGGCCGTCGTTTCCCCCGCGTAATCCCACTGAAGACGGTCGGCGTTTAGGAATAGGTCACGCCTTGCAAACAGTATATCCCACACGTTGTGTCCCAAACGCTGGCCACGCTGTTCAAATTTAGTCAAGGGTCGATAGACCGGACGCGGGGCAAATCCGTTATCAGTCATCGTGTTCTCCAATTGGGGGGCGATGCTCAGCACGCCCAGAATGGAGTGGGCGTAATTCTCGCAATCGGTGGCGACGTGCAGTTGGCCAGCCGGTTTAAGTTTGCGGACCAGCAGCGAAACCAACGCTGGCCGGATGAGGCGACGCTTGCGATGACGCGCCTTGGGCCATGGATCGGGAAAGAAAATCTGAACGCGGTCCAGGCATTCATCCGGCAGTTGCCGTTCCAGTATCTCCACGGCATCGGCGCAAATGACCCGAAGGTTGGTCAGCCCCAGTTCTGCGGCGCGCAGCAACAAGTGACCGATACCCGGACGATGAACCTCAATCCCAAGATAATCCACCCCTGGATTGGCTGTTGCCATGGCAGCCAACGACTCGCCGTCACCAAAACCGATTTCCAGAACCAGTGGCGCACGGCGGCCAAACAACTGTTCTGGATCCATTGTTGCCAGACTATTTTCAACCCCGAACCGTCCCCACAACTCAGCGAGCGCCCGTTGCTGCGCGCGGGTTATTCGGCCCTCGCGGCGGACAAAGCTATTGATGCGTCGCCGCAGGCCGGCGCCGGCTTCGGGATCACTGGAGACTGACATGATTTTCAAAGAATTTTTTTCAGTATCGGTCGGGTTCATTAGGGTGTTGATCAAGACGGTGCTGCTAATGAAGTAGTAAGTCAGACTGTTTCGCCGGGTGTTGGGTGGATTTATCAAATCACAAAAGTTATCGAAACAATTGCAGATTCAAAATAAAATACCATATAATATCTTCGTGATCCTTATCACGGTCTTCTCACAACGAACACAATGGCAAAAGCACGACTATGAGCAATACTATCGAAGACGTCATCAAATCCTCTTCCATCGAGCAACTCCAAGCTTTGATCAGGAAAGCCGAGGATGAAATCGAGTACAAGAAGGTTGATGAAATCGAAGCGACTCGCAACGAGTGGCTTGCCAGAGCCAACCAACTTGGCATGCAGCCAGAGGAAATTTTGCAATACGCTGGCCGCAGGCGGAAATCCACTGGTAAACCCAAGTACCGTAATCCCAATAATCCCGAACAAACCTGGACCGGCCACGGTAAAAAACCCGGCTGGCTCAAGCAGGCGATCGAGAATGGCGCGGAACAAGAGGATTTTCGGATCCCCGAGTAATGCTTGCCTCGCCTTGTCCCCCTGACGTTCGAAGTATCAACCTTGCCATGGTCCTACTTTATCGGTAGGATAGTGGTACCGCCAGTCTGATTGAGTCGGGCGAATGTAGGCGGAATTATGTCGCGGGTGTAGTTCAATGGTAGAACCTCAGCTTCCCAAGCTGATGGCGTGGGTTCGATTCCCATCACCCGCTCCAGTGTTCCAGGGTTACGTCACGGCGTAACCCTTTTTTGTTCGGTCTCCTGCAATCCGCCCTGAAGTGCTTCGCAACCGGTTTGATCCGGTAGCCGGAACCATCTGACAATCCTCTGGGAGAACACCCGCCATGATTCGTGTCGCGATCGCCGGCGCCGCCGGTCGCATGGGCCGCATTTTACTCGATGCCTGCCACCAATCAGAAGCCGTTCGTTGCACCGCGGCCTCGGAACATTCGGACAGTCCATTCATCGGTGCCGACGCCGGGGAGGTTGCCGGTATCGGCCGGCTGGATGTGCCCATCACGGCCGATTTTGCACCCCTGTCCGACCGTTTTGACATGTTGATCGATTTTACCCGGCCGGCGGCGACGCTGAACCATCTGGCCCTCTGTCATATGGCTGGCAAGGCGATGGTCATCGGTACCACCGGTCTCTCGGCCGAACAGAAAGCCGAAATCAGCCGTGCCGCCGCTCGCATCCCGATTGTCTTTGCGCCAAACATGAGCGTCGGTGTCAATCTCTGCTTCAAGTTGCTGGAGTTGGCGGCGCGCGTGTTGGGCAACGGCGCGGACATCGAGATCGTCGAAGCGCACCATCGCCACAAGGTGGATGCCCCCTCCGGTACCGCGCTGGCGATGGGCCAGGTCGTCGCGAAGGCGCTGGGCCGGGATTTGGAACGGTGCGCGGTCTACGGCCGGCAAGGCGTCACCGGCGAGCGCGACCGCGCCACTATCGGTTTCGCCACCGTGCGGGCCGGCGATATCGTCGGCGAACACACCGTACTCTTTGCCGATGTGGGCGAGCGTATCGAGATTACCCATCGTGCCTCCAGTCGGATGACCTTCGCCAAGGGCGCGGTGCGGGCCGCCGCCTGGCTGGCCGGCCGCCAACCCGGCCTGTTCGACATGCAGGATGTGCTCGGCCTGCGCTGAAGGGATCATCGGCTGATACCGCTCCTGTATGGCTAGAGCGGCGCAGCGCGATTTGGTAGACTCGGCGCCCAGTTAGGTACACCCTTTTGCACCAGGCCAAAGGAGCGGATTTCCCACCGCTCCTTTCTTGTGTGCGGCTGTTCTGGAGGCTCCCTTGAGGAAACTTGCGCTTCTGGCCCTGGAAGACGGTAGTCTGTTCCGGGGCGAGTCCATCGGCGCCGATGGCCACGCCCAGGGCGAAGTCGTTTTCAATACCTCGATCACCGGCTATCAGGAAATCTTGACCGATCCCTCCTATTGCCGGCAGATCATCACGCTGACCTATCCTCACATCGGTAACGTCGGTACTAACCGGGGCGACGAGGAAGCGACACGCATTTTTGCCAGCGGACTGGTGGTGCGCGATTGCCCGCGCGTCGCCAGTAACTGGCGTAGCCAGCAACCGTTGGAACATTACCTGCGCGAGCGTGGTGTCATCGCCATCGCTGGCATCGACACACGCCGGTTGACCCGGTTGCTGCGGGAGAAGGGCGCTCTGAACGGCTGCCTGATGGCCGGCGACCATCCCGATGCGGAACAAGCTTTGAAGCTAGCCCGCGAATTTCCCGGTCTAAAGGGGATGGATCTTGCGCGGGTGGTCAGCGTTTCCGTGCCCTACGAATGGAATGAGGGCACCTGGCAACTGGCCAGTAACAGTTTCCCGACGGTCAACGAGAGCCGTTACCATGTGGTCGCCTACGACTACGGCATCAAGCGTAACATCCTGCGGATGTTGGCGGACTGCGGATGCGGGCTTAACGTGGTGCCGGCCCAGATGCCGGCGCGCGAGGTTCTGCGCCTGAATCCCGACGGAGTGTTTCTATCCAATGGACCCGGCGATCCCGAACCCTGCGATTACGCCATCGCCGCCATTCGCGAGCTATTGGACAGCGGTGTGCCGGTGTTCGGCATCTGCCTCGGTCACCAGTTGCTCGGGTTGGCCAGCGGGGCACGAACCGTCAAGATGAAATTCGGCCATCACGGCGGCAATCATCCGGTGCTGGATCTGGATAGCGGGCGGGTGATGATCAGCAGTCAGAACCATGGTTTCGCGGTGGACGAAGCCACCTTGCCGGCCAATCTGCGTCCCACACATCGTTCCTTGTTCGATGGCTCGCTGCAAGGCATCGCCCGCACCGACCGGCCGGCCTTCAGCTTCCAGGGGCATCCCGAAGCCAGCCCCGGCCCGCACGATGTGACGCCGCTGTTCGCCCGGTTCATCGCGTTGCTGGAAGCTCGCGCCGCAGCGCGGTCTTAAGGATCATTCGCTTCGACCGCTCGCGGTTTTACCTCCAGGTAAAGTCATGCCCAAGCGTACCGATTTACACAGCATTCTGATCATCGGCGCCGGTCCCATCGTGATCGGCCAAGCCTGCGAGTTCGACTATTCCGGCGCGCAGGCTTGCAAGGCGTTGCGGGAAGAGGGGTACCGGGTGATCCTGGTCAACTCCAACCCCGCCACCATCATGACCGACCCCAATATGGCCGATGCCGTGTACATCGAGCCGATCCATTGGCGGACGGTATCCCACATCATCGCCCGCGAGCACCCCGACGCACTGTTGCCGACCATGGGGGGCCAGACCGCGTTGAACTGCGCGCTGGATCTGTTCCGCCACGGCGTGCTGGAGCAGTACGGGGTGGAGATGATCGGCGCCTCGCCCGACGCCATCGACATGGCCGAGGACCGCGACCGCTTCCGCAAGGCGATGCACGAGATCGGTCTGAAAACCCCGCGTTCGGTGATCGCCCATACCATGGAAGAAGCGCTGGCCCAACATCCCGAGATCGGTTTTCCGACCATCATTCGGCCCTCCTTCACCCTGGGCGGCAGCGGCGGCGGCATCGCCTACAACCGCGAGGAATTGGTGGAAATCCTCGAACGCGGTCTCGATCTGTCGCCGGTCAGCGAAGTCTTGATCGAAGAGTCGGTGCTGGGTTGGAAAGAATTCGAGATGGAGGTGGTGCGCGACCGCGCCGACAACTGCATCATCGTCTGCTCCATCGAAAATCTCGATCCGATGGGGATACATACCGGGGATTCCATCACCGTCGCCCCCGCGCAGACACTCACCGACAAGGAATACCAGATCATGCGCGACGCCTCATTGGCGGTGTTGCGCAAGATCGGCGTGGACACCGGTGGTTCCAATGTCCAATTCGCCATCAATCCGGACGATGGGCAGATGGTCATCATCGAAATGAACCCCCGCGTCTCGCGCTCCTCGGCACTGGCCTCCAAGGCCACCGGCTTCCCCATCGCCAAGGTCGCCGCCAAGCTGGCGGTTGGCTACACGCTTGACGAACTCAAAAACGAAATCACCGGCGGCCGCACCCCGGCGTCGTTCGAGCCGAGCATCGACTATGTCGTGACCAAGGTGCCGCGTTTCAACTTCGAGAAATTCCCCCAGGCCGACCCGCGGCTGACCACTCAGATGAAATCGGTCGGCGAAGTGATGGCCATCGGCCGCACCTTCCAGGAATCGATACAGAAGGCGTTGCGGGGGCTGGAAATTGGGACCGATGGTTTCAACGAAGTCCTCGACGCTGGACAACCCGATCCCCACACGGTTCTCAAGTACGAACTCGGCATGCCCGGTCCCCGGCGGCTGTGGTTTGTCGCCGAGGCGTTCCGGCTGGGCTATTCGATGGATACGCTCTACGAATTGACCTGGATCGATCCCTGGTTTTTGGCGCAGATTGAGGAACTGGTCCAGCTTGCCGGCGAGATGCGCGCGCTCGGATTGGGAGCCTTGCGTGATCGGGAACGGCTGTATTTCCTCAAGCGCAAGGGTTTTGCCGACAGTCGGCTGGCGACGCTAACCGGCGTCACCGAAACCGACATCCGCCGGTTGCGCGAGGAACTGGACGTGCATCCGGTCTACAAACGGGTGGATTCCTGCGCCGCCGAGTTCGCCACCAGCACGGCCTATTTGTATTCCACCTACGAGGAAGAGTGCGAGGCCGAGCCGACCGACCGCGCCAAGATCATGGTGCTGGGGGGCGGCCCCAACCGCATCGGCCAGGGTATCGAATTCGACTACTGTTGCGTCCACGCCGCCCTGGCGTTGCGCGAGGATGGCTACGAGACCATCATGGTCAACTGCAACCCGGAAACAGTGTCCACCGACTTCGACACCTCTGACCGTCTGTATTTCGAGCCGCTGACTCTGGAGGACGTGCTGGAGATCGTCCGCAAGGAGCAGCCCAGGGGCGTAATCGTCCAGTTCGGCGGCCAGACGCCGCTAAAGCTGGCCCGGCCGCTGGAAACCAACGGCGTGCCGATCATCGGTACCAGCCCCGACTCCATCGACCGCGCCGAGGACCGCGAACGGTTCCAACAGATGATTGACCGGCTCGGCTTACTGCAACCACCCAACCGTACCGCCCGCGAACCGGAAACGGCGGTCCGGCTGGCCCGGGAAATCGGCTATCCGCTGGTGGTGCGACCCTCTTACGTGCTGGGTGGTCGGGCGATGGAAATCGTCCACCAGGAGGAAGATCTGCGGCGCTACATGCGGGAGGCCGTGCAGGTATCCAACGATTCGCCGGTGCTGCTGGACCGCTTCCTCAACGATGCGGTCGAAGTGGACGTCGACGCGCTCAGCGACGGCCGCGAGGTCATCATCGGCGGCATCATGGAACACATCGAGGAAGCCGGCGTGCATTCCGGCGATTCCGCCTGCTCGCTGCCGCCTTACTCGCTGAGTCTCGCCATTCAGGACCGGCTGCGCGATCAGGTGCGAGCGATGGCGCTGGAACTGGGGGTGGTCGGGCTGATGAACACCCAGTTCGCCATCCAGGGCGACGATATCTACGTCTTGGAAGTCAACCCGCGCGCGTCCCGCACTGTCCCCTATGTCTCCAAGGCTACCGGGCGGCCGCTGGCCAAGATCGCCGCCCGCTGCATGGTGGGGCGATCGCTGGCCGCGCAGGGTGTATCCGGCGAGGTGATTCCCGCCTATTATTCCGTTAAGGAAGCGGTGTTCCCCTTCGTCAAGTTTCCGGGCGTCGATCCCTTGCTAGGTCCGGAAATGAAATCCACCGGCGAAGTGATGGGGGTGGGGCGCAGCTTCGGCGAAGCTTTCGCCAAGGCCCAGCTCGCCGCGGGCGACCAGTTGCCGCGCGGCGGCTTGGCCTTCATCAGCGTGCGTGATGCCGACAAGTCGAAAGTCGTGGAAGTGGCCCGCGAGTTGAAGCGGCTCGGCTTTGCCTTGGTCGCCACTCGGGGCACGGCCATAGCCCTGCGCGCCCATGGCCTCGACTGTGAAACCGTCCACAAGGTCGGCGAGGGCCGACCACACATCGTGGACCTGATCAAGAACGACCGGATTCACCTGATCGTCAATACGACCGAGGGCAAGCAGGCCATCGCCGATTCCTTTTCTATCCGCCGCGAAGCGTTGATGCACAAAGTCAGCTACACCACCACCATCGCCGCCGCGCGGGCGACCTGCCAGGCCTTGCGCGAACTCGACAACGAGAGTGTGAGTTGTCTCCAGGATTTACACCGGGAATTGCACGCATGACCAAACGGGTACCGATGACCATCGCCGGAGCCGCCAAGCTGCGCACGGAATTGCAAGAACTGAAAACAGTGGTGCGACCGCGCATCATCGCCGCCATCGCCGAGGCTCGATCTCATGGCGATTTGAAGGAAAACGCCGAATATCATGCCGCCCGCGAGCAGCAGAGCTTTACGGAAGGCCGCATTGCCGAGATTGAATCGAAGCTGGCCAACGCCCAGATTATCGATGTAACCACGCTGCCGCGCTCTGATAAAGTGGTGTTCGGTTCGACGGTGTTGCTGAACGAGGAGGACAGTGAGGAGGAAAAGCGCTATCAGATTGTCGGCGAGGACGAGGCCGACATCAAAGAAGGCAAGATTTCCTTCGGTTCGCCCATCGCCCGCGCGCTAATCGGCAAGTTCGTCGGCGATGTCGTCGATGTCCAGACTCCCGGTGGTCTAAAGACCTATGAGATCGTGGACGTGCAATATGTTTAATTATGGCATTCTACTTGCGCTTTCGGCGAAAATAGTATGGTTTTTGTTACGCTGCCGCCCGCTGGGCTTGGCGGTGGGCATACTGCTGTTGGCCGGCCTGCCGGTAGTAATGACTCGGGCGGCCGATTTGGCGGATACGGTGGCGAAAGTCAAAGCCGGCGTCGTGGCGGTCGGTACGGTGCAACCTGCCCGCCAACCGCCGGCCGAGTTCCTGTCCACCGGCTTCGCGGTCGGTCAGGGCCGGCACGTCATCACCAACGCCCATGGCCTGCCGGAGTTACTCGACTCACTGAACAAGGAAAGGCTGGCGATCTTCATTGGTCAAGGCAAGCAGGTCGAGTCGCGGCGCGCCACCAAGGTTGCCATCGATCCGATACACGACTTGGCCTTGCTGAAATTTGACGGTAGCCCGCTGCCGCCGTTACAACTGGGCGAGTCGCGACCGCTGCGCGAGGGTCAGGATGTCGCCTTCACCGGCTTCCCGCTCGGCGTCGTGCTGGGTCTGTTTCCGGTCACGCATACCGGCATCATTTCCGCCATCAGCCCGATTGTCATTCCCGCTTCGTCATCAGCGCAACTGGACACTACCACAGTCAGCCGGTTGAAGAACGAACCGTTTGAGGTGCTGCAACTGGATGCCATCGCTTACCCCGGCAATAGCGGCAGTCCACTGTACGAACCCAGTACCGGCCGGGTTATTGGTATCATCAACAAGGTGTTCGTCCAGGAAAGCAAGGAAGCCGCCTTGGAAAAACCGAGCGGTATTACCTACGCGATTCCGGTTCGTCATGCCCAGGCGCTCCTCAAGCAGGCTGGAGTGCCGGGAAATTGACGACTGATGGTTGATGCACCGAACCGGACTCGGTGTTTTCCCTGTTGATCGGCAAAATAATAAAAGGCACCTTGGAGGGGCCTTCTGGCAACTGGGCCAAGGAGGTTCAGGACAAGCCGTATTTGCGACGGAAACGGTCCACGCGGCCCGCGGTGTCCACGATTTTCTGCTTTCCGGTATAAAACGGGTGGGAGTGACTGGATACTTCCACTTTTACCAAGGGGTACTCCTTGCCATCGGTCCACTTGACCGTTTCCTTGGTGGTGATGGTGGAACGGGTGAGAAAGGCGAAGTCGGTGGAGATATCCTGGAACACAACCTCGCGATACTCGGGATGAATGCCTTTCTTCATGGCTGGCGAAACCTTATCGATGCTGTTGGTCAATCCGTGACGCGCCGTTGCCAGCGCGTGGGTATGAGTGCCTGATGAGCTATTTAAATTTTACAATATAGCCAGTTTCTGAGCTAGCCCGAAAGGTGGCGTGCGCTGGCTGCCGGTGACCTGTCCGGTTTTCTGCACCGGTGCTCGTTCCTTCCAAGCCTGCCATGCAGGAAAGTCCGATGAATCTTGAACCCAAGATCGGCTTTGTCAGTCTCGGTTGCCCGAAAGCGCTAGTGGACTCCGAACAGATCCTGACCCGGCTGCGGGCCGAGGGTTACGGCGTGGCGCCGACCTATCAAGCAGCGGATTTGGTGGTGGTCAACACCTGCGGCTTCATCGACGCGGCGGTGGCCGAATCGCTGGACGCCATCGGCGAGGCGCTGGCTGGGAACGGTAGGGTGATCGTCACCGGTTGTCTGGGCGCGAAAGGTAACGTGGTGCGCGACCTACACCCGAGCGTGCTGGCCGTTACCGGACCGCATGCCTGCGAAGAAGTACTGACGGCGATCCACACCCATCTGCCCCGGCCGCACGATCCGTTCCTGGACCTCGTGCCGCCGCAAGGCATCAAGCTAACTCCTCGCCATTACGCTTATCTCAAGATTTCCGAGGGCTGCAACCATCGCTGTACCTTCTGCATCATCCCGCAACTGCGTGGCGATCTGGTCAGCCGATCGATCGGGGAGGTACTGCGGGAGGCCGAAACCCTGGTCCGGGCCGGCGTCAGGGAATTGCTGGCCATTTCCCAGGATACCAGCGCCTATGGGGTGGACGTGCGCTACCGCACCGGTTTTTGGAACGGTCGGCCGCTCAAAACGCACATGACCCAACTCGCCGCCGCGTTGGGCGAGCTTGGAGTTTGGGTGCGGCTGCATTACGTCTATCCCTATCCGCATGTGGATGAAGTGGTGCTGCTGATGGCGGAAGGGAGGTTAGTCCCCTATCTGGACGTGCCGCTCCAGCACGCCAGCCCGCGAATTCTGAAAGCCATGAAGCGGCCGGCCAATACTGGCGATACCCTGGACCGCATTCGCCGCTGGCGGGAAATCTGCCCGGATCTGACTCTGCGCAGCACCTTCATTGTCGGCTTCCCGGGCGAAACCGAACAAGATTTTGAACGGTTGCTGGAGTTCCTTGCGGCGGCGGAACTGGATCGGGTTGGATGCTTTACCTACTCGCCAGTGCGGGGAGCTACCGCCAACCAGCTACCCAATCCGGTTCCCGAGGAGGTCAAGCAGGAACGGCAGGCCCGGTTGATGGAACTACAGGCGAAGATTAGCGCCGGGGGCTTGGACCGCAAGATCGGCCGTACTCTGACCGTGCTGGTGGATGCTATCGATGAAGAAGGAATGGCCATCGCCCGCTCCACCGCCGATGCGCCGGAGATCGATGGGGTCGTGTATGTCGAGGAGGGCGCGGAACTGCCGGTCGGTGAGTTTGCCGAAGTGCGGATTGTCGATGCCAACGAACACGATCTGTATGCGGAACGTCTTTGATTTTGACTACCAACGGTAAAGTTTCGCCGTCACCACAGGAGATTGCCATGACCTTGAGCCTTACCTCCCCCGCGTTCACCCACAACGGTCAGATGCCAGCCCGCTTGACCTGCGACGGCCGGGATCTGTCGCCGGAACTGCATTGGTCGGGCTTGCCGACTGGAACCCAGAGTCTGGCGTTGATCGTGGACGATCCGGATGCGCCCGATCCGGCGGCGCCACGCATGACCTGGGTACATTGGGTGCTGTATGACATTCCACCGACCGCAACCGGGCTGGCGGAGGGCGTGCTCCCCAAGGATTTGTCGCCGGGAACCCGGCAAGGCGTGAACGACTGGGGCCGAACTGGGTACGGTGGTCCTTGCCCGCCGATTGGCCGGCATCGCTACTTTCACAAGCTCTATGCCCTGGATACGGTGCTGCCGGATTTGGGTAAACCCACCAAGGCAATATTGGAGCAGGCCATGACCGGCCATGTCCTGGCCAGCACCGAATTGGTGGGAACTTATCAGCGCTCGCGTTGATGAATACCATTGAACTTTTTCGAGTTGTCCCTATCTCAGAAATTAAGCGTAAGCCCTTACGCCTGTCCGCTTCCCTCCCTGAGCGGGCTATGTCCGGTTAGCCAAACCGGATATCTTATTCGCCCCGGTTCCATTCCCCCTTGTAACCGGGGCTTCTTTTTGGGCGGTGATGGCATGGAGGTTCCTCCGTCAATCCTAAACTGTTTATCGTGTACAATCCCGCGCAAAAGTACGAGGCACCCCTATGGAATCAATGCATGGCACCACGGTATTGGCCGTGCGTCGCAACGGCCGGGTCGTGATCGGCGGCGACGGCCAGGTGACGTTGGGCAATACCGTGATGAAGGGTAACGCCCGCAAGGTGCGGCGGCTGTACCAGAACAAGGTGATCGCTGGCTTCGCGGGCGGCACCGCCGACGCCTTCACCCTGTTCGAGCGCTTCGAAGGCAAGCTGGAGAAACACGGCGGCAATCTGACCCGCGCCGCTGTGGAGCTGGCCAAGGACTGGCGTACCGACCGACTGCTGCGGCGGCTGGAGGCGTTGCTGATCGTCGCCGATCTCGGCGCCACCCTGATCCTGTCTGGAAACGGCGACGTGATCGAGCCAGAACGCGAGCTGGCGGCGATTGGTTCCGGTGGGGGCTACGCCCAAGCCGCGGCTCAGGCGCTGCTGGAGCACACCGAGTTGGATGCGCGAACCATTGTCGAGCGGGCCTTGAAAATCACCGCCGGCATCTGCATATACACCAACGAGAATTTGACCCTTGAAGAGCTGGCGGGCGCGTGATCCGGTATTCGAGACTGGCGTGCCCGCCGTCCTGTTTTCGCCTTCTGCCCAGACGGTAGCCTCGCCATGTCGGAGATGACCCCCCGAGAAATCGCCCAGGAACTGGACAAGCACATCATCGGCCAAGACGCCGCCAAGCGCGCCGTAGCCATCGCTCTGCGCAACCGCTGGCGGCGGATGCGGGTGGAGCCGGAACTGCGCAATGAGATCACCCCCAAGAACATCCTGATGATCGGTCCGACCGGCGTGGGCAAGACCGAAATCGCCCGGCGGCTGGCCAAGCTGGCCAACGCGCCCTTCATCAAGGTCGAAGCCACCAAGTTTACCGAGGTCGGCTACGTGGGCCGGGATGTCGAGTCCATCATCCGCGACCTGATGGATGGAGCCGTGAAGATGGTGCGCGAGGAAGAGATGCAGAAGGTTCGCCACCGGGCCGAGGAAGCTGCCTTTGAGCGGGTGCTGGATACCCTGTTGCCGCGTCCGCGCAGCGTCGGGTTCGCCAACGAGCCGCCCGCGCCAGATCACTCCGTCACTCGCCAGAAAATGCGCGAGCGCCTGCTCAAGGGCGATCTGGACGACCGGGATATCGAAATCGAAGTCTCGGTCCGGCCGGTGGGCGTGGAGATCATGGCCCCGCCCGGCATGGAGGAAATGACCAGCCAGTTGCAGAGCCTGTTCCAGAACCTGACCAGCAATCGCACCCGCAGCCGCAAACTCAAGGTCAAGGATGCCCTCAAGCTCCTTCAGGAAGAGGAGGCCGCCAAGATGATCAACGAGGAAGAACTCAAGCTCAAGGCGCTGGCGGCGGTCGAGCAGAACGGCATCGTTTTCATCGACGAAATCGACAAGGTGGCCAAGCGCGGCGAATACGGCGGCCCCGATGTATCGCGCGAGGGCGTGCAGCGCGACCTGTTGCCACTGGTGGAAGGTTGTACCGTCTCCACCAAGTACGGCATGGTGCGCAGCGACCATATTCTGTTCATCGCCTCCGGGGCGTTCCATTTGGCCAAACCCTCCGACCTGATTCCCGAATTGCAAGGCCGGTTGCCGATCCGAGTCGAGCTGAGCGCCCTGAGCACCGAGGATTTCGTGCGGATTTTGACCGAACCCGATGCGTCGCTGACCGAACAATACGCGGCACTACTGGAAACCGAGGAAGTCAAACTGGAGTTCTCGGCGGACGGGGTACGGCGCATCGCCGAAGTCGCCTGCCAAGTGAACGAGCGCACCGAAAATATCGGCGCCCGTCGGCTGCATACCGTCATGGAGCGGTTGTTGGAAACCATCTCCTTCGAGGCGCCCGACCGAGCCGATCAGGCCGTGACCGTGGATTGCTCCTATGTGGACGCTCATCTGGGCGAGTTGATCAAGGATGAAGATCTGACCCGTTACATCCTGTAAGGATCGGCCATGAGCATCCACCCGACCGAAATCAGGTTACATCAGACATCCCGGCTGCTGGAAGTCGCTTTCGAGGATGGCGCCCGCTTTCAGTTACCGTGCGAGTACCTGCGGGTATTTTCGCCGTCGGCCGAGGTTCGGGGTCATGGTCCAGGTTCCGGCGATGCTGGTGACCGGCAAGGAGAAAGTGAACATCACCGCCATCGAACCGGTGGGCAACTACGCGGTTCGGCTGGTGTTCGACGACGGTCACTCGACCGGGCTGTATTCCTGGAACATTCTGTACGACCTGGGCGCGAATCAGGAACCCAACTGGCAGGATTATCTGCGCCGGCTGACCGAAGCTGGCTACCAGCGTCCAGCTTGAGCTTCCGTATCTGTTCGAGGTGTCCGCAAACCATGGAACAACCCGAAACAACGCATTTTGGTTACCAGAAGGTGACCACCGACGAGAAAGCCCACAAGGTTGCCGGGGTGTTCGATTCGGTCGCGGACAAGTACGACCTGATGAACGATCTGATGTCCTTGGGCGTGCATCGCTTGTGGAAGCGCTTCGCGGTGAGTGTCGGCGGCGTGCGGGCCGGGGAGCGGGTGCTGGATCTGGCGGGCGGCACCGGCGATCTGACCAGCCGGATGTTGCCGCTGGTGGGGCCGAAGGGGTTGGTGGTGCTGTCCGACATCAACGCCAACATGTTGGCCGAAGGCCGGCGGCGGCTGGTCGACGAGGGTGTGGTCGGTAATGTCGCCTACGCGCAAGTCGACGCCGAGCAACTGCCGTTTCCCGACAACACGTTCGATTGCATCACCATCGGTTTCGGGTTGCGCAACGTGACCTACAAGGAGCGGGCGCTGGCGGCGATGTGCCGGGCGCTCAAGCCGGGCGGGCGGGCGATCATCCTGGAGTTTTCCCATCCGCTCACGCCGGGCCTGCAGCCGATTTATGACCTGTATTCGTTCGCCGTGTTGCCGGTGCTCGGCAAGCTGGTGGTCGGCGATGCCGCCAGCTACCGCTACTTGGCTGAGTCCATTCGCATGCATCCGGATCAGGACACTCTGCTGCGGATGATGGAGGAAGCCGGTTTCGAACGCTGCCAGTATTTCAACCTGACCGGCGGTATCGTCGCGGTGCATCGCGGCTACAAGTTCTGATAGGGCCGGTGTGAGGGCTATTCATCTTGAGGACTTCCACGTGATGCCCGCTGTCATTGCCGCCGGTTTGGAGACCGCGTTGAATCGGTATTTGCGGCTCGATCCCGATATCCTGCCACGGTTGGCCGCGCTGGACGGTACGGTTATCGCCATCGAGCCAGAGGGTGTGGGCCTGAGCTTCTATTTGTTGCCTGGCGCCAGTGGTATCCGGGTAATGGACCGTTATGAGGGTGAGTCCACCGTGCGGATTCGCGCCACGCCGCTGGCGCTGGCCCGACAATGGCGCGGCCAGCGGGTGGCCGGCGGCGAGATCGCGGTCGAGGGCGATGTCGCCGTGGGCCGGGAGTTCCAGGCGATCCTGGCGCAATTGGACATCGACTGGGAAGAGCAGCTTTCGAAAGTGGTCGGCGCCGCCGCCGCCCATCAATTGGGCAATCTCTGGCGCGGTTTTCGCGGCTGGGGTCGGCGGACGTCCGATATCCTGCTGCGCGATGGCGCCGAATATCTCCAGCAGGAATTGCGAGCGCTGCCGCCGCGTCACGCGGTCGAACAATTCCTGAGTGCCGTGGACACTCTGCGCGAGGACGCCGATCGACTGGCGGCACGGATCGAGCGCCTGCGTCGGCACCTGGCGGCCGGCGATCCGGCCTGAGTTCGTCTCCCTTTAAGGCGCGCAGACGGC
>CAVQSJ010000014.1:0-220757 GCA_963715845.1 uncultured Gammaproteobacteria bacterium
GCGGAAACAGATCCGGTTTGCGCTGGATCTCGTCGATGACGATCAATCCCGAGAGCGCCTCCAGCGCCAGTTGCGGCTCCGCCAGCATGGCGGCGTCGCGGGGATTTTCCAGGTCAAAAACGTGGTCCGCGGCGATCTCGCGGGCCAGGGTGGTCTTGCCGGACTGACGCGGCCCCAGAATACCCGTCACGGGAAAAGCAGCCATGAGGTCCAGAATTGTGGATTGGTCGGTCGGTCGGTCAATCATGGCAACAAAGATTATCATTTATCCATGAAATATCAAGGTCTACCGATGATATTTCATGCTTTGATGAGCGCCCCCTGCTCCGCTCCCGCAACGTTGGCGCGAAACACCGCAAACAGCTCGCGTCCCACGCCATGCTGGTGCTCGCTCAATTCCACCGGCTCCGGCTGGCGTGCGGCCCATTCCAAGTCGGGTACCCGCGTTTCGAGGATGCCGCGCTCGCCGTCCAAGAGGATGACGTCGCCGTTGCGCACCTTGGCCAGCGGCCCGCCGGCCAGGCATTCCGGCGTCACGTGAATCGCCGCCGGTACCTTGCCGGACGCGCCCGACATGCGGCCATCGGTGACCAACGCCACCTTAAACCCCTCGTCCTGCAACACGCCGAGCGGCGGCATCAGCTTGTGCAACTCCGGCATCCCGTTGGCGCGGGGACCCTGGTAGCGCACCACGGCGACGAAATCGCGTTTGAGTTCGCCCCGGTCGAATGCAGCCATCAGTTCTTCCTGGCTGTTGAAGACGATGGCGGGCGCTTCCACCACGCGATGCTCCGGCTTGACCGCCGATACCTTGATCACCGCCCGGCCCAGATTGCCGCTCAGCAGCTTGAGTCCACCGTCGGGACTGAACGGCCGGGCGGCCGGGCGCAGTACGCTGTCGTCGCCGCTCTGCTTCGGCGCCGGACGCCAGGCCAGCACGCCATGATCCAGGTACGGCTCCTCGCGATAATGCGCCAGTCCCGCGCCAGCGACCGTGAGCACATCGCCGTGCAACAGCCCGGCGTCGAGCAACTCGCCGATCAGAAACCCCATGCCGCCGGCCGCGTGGAAATGGTTCACGTCGGCCTGGCCGTTGGGGTAAATCGTCGCCAGCAGCGGCACCACGGCCGACAGGTCGCTGAAGTCGTCCCAGTTGATCGCGATGCCGGCGGCCTGAGCTATCGCCACCAGGTGAATGGTGTGATTGGTCGAACCGCCGGTCGCCAGCAGCCCGACGATACCGTTGACCAGCGCCCGCTCGTCGACCATTCGTCCGACAGGAATGTATTCGTCGCCGAGCGCCGTGATCCTGACCGCGCGCTTCGCCGCCGCCTGGGTCAGCGCGTCGCGCAGCGGCGTGTTGGGATTGACGAAAGCCGCGCCGGGCAGATGCAGGCCCATCACTTCCATCAGCATCTGATTGGAGTTGGCGGTGCCGTAGAACGTGCAGGTGCCCGGCCCGTGATACGCTTTGGATTCCCCTTCCAGCAGCGCGTCGCGCCCGACCTTGCCCTGGGCGTACAGTTGACGAATTTTCGCCTTCTCGTCGTTGGGCAGACCGGAAGGCATCGGGCCGCCCGGTACGAAGATCGCCGGCAGATGCCCGAAGTGCAGGGCGCCGATCAGCAGCCCCGGCACGATCTTGTCGCACACGCCGAGGCACAGCACCGCATCGAACACGTTGTGCGAGAGCGCCACCGCCGTCGCCATGGCGATCACGTCGCGCGAGAACAGCGAGAGTTCCATCCCCGGCTGACCCTGGGTCACGCCGTCGCACATGGCTGGCACGCCGCCGGCGAACTGCGCCACCGCGCCGGCCTCGCGCGCCGCCTGTTTGAGCAGGGCCGGAAACCGCTCCAGCGGCTGATGCGCGGACAGCAGGTCGTTGTAGGACGACACGATGGCGAGATTCGGCCAGCGCGCCTCGCGCAGGATGGCCTTGTCGTTCGGCTCGAAGGCGGCGAAGGCGTGGGCGAGATTGGCGCACGACAGGCTCTTGCGGACCGGGCCGTTCACGCGCGCCTGTTCGATCCGCGCCAGATAGGCGGAACGGGTCGGCGCGCTGCGCTGGCGGATGCGGTCGGTCACCGCCGCCACGATGGGATGAAGCGACATGGCAGCAGTATCTCTCCCTTGAGTCAGCGGTTAAAACGAGGCGGGCGTTTTTCCACGAAGGCGTGCAGGCCTTCCAGGCCGTCGGCGTGACCAGCGCACGTGGCCAGTCCCCGCCGCTCCCGTTCCAGTTGCGCCTCCCAGGGGGTGTCGAACGAATCGGTCAGCAGGGTTTTGACGTGGCCGAAAGTGTGCAGGGATTTTTGGGCGAGGGTCCGCGCCATGTCCAGCGCGGCCTCCAGCAGTCGCGCGTCCGGAACCACCCGCGTCACCAGACCCCAGGCCAACGCCTGTTCGGCGGAAATCGGTTCGTCGAAGGCGGCGATTTCCAGGGCGCGGGCCAGACCGACCAGCCGTGGCAGGGTGAAGGTGCCGCCGGCGTCGATGCACAGCGCGTTGCTGGTAAAGCCCTGCTTGAGCCGCGCCGATTCCGCCATGATCCGAAAATCGCAGGCCAGCGCCAGGGAAAAGCCACCGCCGGCGGCCACCCCGTTGATGGCGGCGATGACCGGCTTGTGCAGGCGGCGGATTTCGGTCACGCAGACATGGACATGGGTGGCCAGTTCGTGGAACGCCGCCGCCGGTCCGTGGGGATGAGCCAGCACGAACTTGATATCGCCGCCCGCCGAAAAGGCCGTACCGCCGCCGGTGATAACGATGCCGTGAATCGCCGGGTCAGCCCCGATATCCAAGAGTGTCCGGGTCAGTGCCTGGGCGGTGACGATATTCAGAGCGTTATAGGACTCCGGCCGATTCAGGGTCAGTTGGGCGATGGAATCGTGAAAGGTGACAAGGACGACTTCGCTCACGGCTCATGCTCCTGGGGGGGGTTGGAAGATTTGGGAACGCAACCGCTCGGGAATCCGCCGGTTTTTCCCATTGCGCGGCCTCGCGTTCCAGCAGCGCTTGCTTGCGCTGGAGATCCCAGCGATAGCCGCCCAGACCGCCGTCGCCACGGACGATGCGATGGCAGGGGATGAGGACAGCGACCGGGTTTGCAGCGCACGCCCCGGCCACGGCGCGAGCGGCCAAAGGATGGCCGATCTTCCTGGCGATTTCGGCATAGGTGGCGGTTGAGCCCGCCGGAATCGCTTGTAGCGCCTGCCACACCCGCCGCTGGAACGCCGTGCCTCGAACATCGAGGGGCAGGTCAAGACCGCGACCCGGTTGGTCGAGAAATGCCAGGACCCTCTCCACCCATGCGGTAAATTCGAGATCATCGCCCCGGAATTCGGCGGCGGGAAAACACGCAGTGAGCCTGTCCCGCAAGCGGTCCCGATGATCATCGAATTCGATGGCGCATATACCCCGTTCCGTGGCCGCCACCAACATCCAGCCGAGATAGCAGCGGACCATCGCGTAGCGAACAAGCTTTCCCACTCCACCGTTCCTGTACTCGGCAGGCGTCATGCCGAGATGATCGGCGGCCTGCTCGTAGCACCGGCTGCTGGACCCGAACCCGGCGTCGTACATCGCCTGGGTAACGGTCCCCGCTTCGCGCAGACCTTCCTGAAACCGCCGCGCCCGGCAAGCAACGGCATAGGCTTTCGGCGTGACCCCGACGACTGCCTTGAACAACCGATGAAAATGGGACGGGCTAAGACCGGCCGTTTCGGCGAGTTCCGTCAAGGATGGCGGTTCCTCGGCTTCTTCGATGGTCCGGCACGCACGTAGCACTGCTTCGGAGAGCCGGGACCGACTCGACGGCCCTTGCGGATGGCAGCGCCGGCACGCTCGATAGCCGGCGTGTTCGGCATCGGCGCGAGTTGGAAAGAATTCGACGTTGTTCCGGTTCGGCAGGCGGGAGGCACAGGTCGGACGGCAGTAGACACCCGTGGTCTTCACACCGTAGAAAAACGCGCAGTCGGCTTGTTGATCTCGCCGGACGAGGGCGTTCCAGCATTGGTCGCTCGTTTCGAACATAGGGTCGGTTGCGCATCTCATAATCGCTCATAAACCTCATCACAGTTGGCAAGCACTATCGATCCTATGTTTTCCCCCTACTCACCTGCTATCCGATTCTTGCGGTCCAATGCGGACTGTTTCAACGCAATGCGGACCCGCTTCCACCGTTGAAACCGATACGGCCAGGAGTGGTCGGCATCGGCCGGGTGCACTTCCTCCCAGACCAGCCGCCATTCCCGCTCGTTCCATTCCGGAAACCAGGCATCGCCGGGAATTTCCGCTTCCACCCGCGTCAGATACAGATGCTCTGCCAGCGGAAAAATATGCTCGTACAGCGACGCTCCGCCGATCACCATGATTTCGGGAACCTCGCCAGCGATTTCCAACGCCTCCTCCAGAGACCGCGCCACCGCACAACCGGGCGCGTGATAGGCCGGATCGCGGCTCAGCACGATCATCCGGCGACCCGGCAGCGGCCGGCCGATGGATTCCCAGGTGCGCCGACCCATCAGCAACGGCTTGCCCATCGTCGTCTGCTTGAAGAAGCGCAAATCCGCCGGTAGATGCCAGGGCAGGCGGTTGTCGCGACCGATAACCCGGTTGCGCGTCAGCGCGGCGATGAGCGCCAGTTGCGCAGTCATGCCGGCACCGGTGGCAGATGGACCGCCGGGACGCTCCAGGCCGGCGCACTGGGTTCGTCCAGACGGATGGCGGTCAATCGGTTGCCCCAGACGCAACCGCTGTCGAGCGCGTAAATACCGGGCGCGCGATAGTAGCCCAGCGCCGCCCAGTGGCCGAACACGATATGTAGATCGGCGTTGCGCCGGCGCGGCACCGCGAACCACGGCAGCAGACCCGGCTCCTGACTGCCGGGCGACCCCTTCTCGGCAAAGGACAGCGTGCCGTCCGCCGTACAGAACCGCATTCGAGTCAGGGCATTGACGGTGAAGCGCAGCCGGTCGTAACCGATCAGATCGTCCCGCCAGCGGCGTGGCTCGACGCCGAACATCCGCGCCAGGAAATCCTCGTATAACGGCCCGCGCAAGGTCGTTTCCACTTCAGCCGCGCAACGTTGCGCCAGCGCCAAATCCCACTGCGGCGGCAGGCCGGCATGGACCATGGTAAAACCAAGCGCCGAGTCATGATGCAGCAGCGGACACCGGCGCAGCCAGTCCAGCAACTCGTCGCGGTCGGGCGCGTCGAGAATGGAGTGGAAGGTGTCCTTGCGCTTGGGTTTGACCTGACCAGCCGCGACCGCCAGCAGGGTCAGATCGTGATTGCCCAGCACCACCACCGCCCGTTCACCGAATCCACGTACCAGCCGCAATACCTGGACCGAATGCGGTCCGCGGTTGACCAGGTCGCCGACCAGCCACAGGGTGTCGGCGGTGGGATCGAAGCGCAGTAGGTCAAGCAGCCGTCGCAGGGGATCGTAGCAGCCTTGAATGTCGCCGATTGCGTAAACGGCCATGCTCAGTTCTTGAATGAAATCAAACCTCTTCCACCGGGAGAGGGGTTAAGGGTGAGGGTATTCATGCAGGTGCTCAGTTCTTGGCTGACGGTTGGGTCGCCGCCGCGGGCCGTGGGGGCAGTTGATCGATGATGCGCTGGGCCACGCCTTGATAATCCTCGTCGAAGTGGTGATCGCCCGGCATCTTTTCGGCAATGACACCCAAACTGGTCAGATTCGGACAGAGCGCACCCTCCTCCTCCGCGCCGTAAATGCACAGCCGCTTGAGCCCGCTTAGCTTCTCCAGTTCTGGCCGCACCGGCTGGTCGCCTTCACTCGGTTTGTCGCTGACCCAGTCGGAGAGGTTAAACTCAAAGGAGGCGTAATTCGACAGTCCCAGAAATGCCACCAAGTCGATGCGGTTCCGCAATTCTTTCGGCAGACGGCTGGTGACCGCCGGTAATACGTCCGCGCCGAACGAATAGCCCAATAACACGATCCGATCCTTCTTCCAAATATCCAGGTAATGCCGCAGGATCCGTTCCAGATCCAGGGCAACCTCGTCCGGCTGGCGGGCCTTCCAGAAGTAACTCAGCGAATCCCAGCCGATGGCCGGCAGACCCTTCTTCGCCAGTTCCGCCGTCACGGCCCGGTCGAGCAGCGCCCAGCCGCCGTCTCCAGACAGCATCACCGCAAATTGTGGCCGATCGGGACCGCCGGTGGCTGGAACCTCGGTGAGCGGCACGCCGCTGACGCTGGCATCGGGCTGCACTTGTTTGACGATGCCGGGGTCCAGCCATTGCAGCAGGGCGGAGACCTGGGGCAACCAGATTTTGACACCGTCGGCGCCGGGTACGTCGGTCAAGCGGGCGAGCTGGATCGATTTGACGAACTGCTCAGCCAGCTTGGCATCGCACACCGGCCGATTCTGGAACACGAACCAGGTGGTCGGCAATCGGACAACCGGTTTCAGCAGCACGCCTTTGTTATCCGGGAGCGCGGCGCTCTCCAGATTCGCCGATCCCTTGCACAGCGGTTTGCGCAACGGCAGTTGCGGACAGAAATCCACCGCCACCCCGGCGTGAAACTGATCGTCCGGCGCCTGAGCCAGCGCCGCGTAAGTCAGCGCCGCGCCGGCGCCATAACCCAGGAGGATCGACGGCTGATGGGTTGCAATCGGGTAACGTACCTCCATCAGCCGGTTTAAGCGGTCGAGGTCCACCGCCAAGTCGGCGCAGGTAGCGTTCGACCGGTCGAGCCGGGTCAGATAATCGTCCAGATTGATGCCGGTCACCACGTATTCCAGCTTTGCCACATCCCGCGCCACGGCGGCCAGATCGGCGTTCCAGCCGCCGGTCCCGGATGCGAACAGAATCACGCCCTTGGGTTCGTCGGTCGCATGATAGACGGCCAGCTTGCCGAACGTAGGGTCGTCCAGCATCGCCTCGATCATCTCCGCAGGTGCATTGGCACCCAACAGGGCACCCGAGTTCGACAGTTTGGCCCTCAATATCAGCACTGTTATTCAGTAAAAACAGCATCTTAACTGGCAGACCCTGGCCCTTTTGTGGTGGCACGTCTACCTCATATGATTTTGATTGACTTAGATAATCGCACTGCTAAAGTAGCGGCATGTTTGTGAAGATTACCACTTCTGGCGACCGTCGCTACGTCCAGTTGGTCGAGTCCTTTCGTGATGAGCAGGGCCGCGTCAAGAAACGCACCCTGGCGACCCTCGGGCGCTTGGATCAGGTCGACGGGGGACTCGATACCGTCATCAACGGCTTGCTCCGGATCACGGGGCGCCCCGCGGTCGGGGCGCCACCGGGGTGGCCGACCGTGACCTTTGAGTCTACCCGGACCTTTGGCGAGGTCTGGGTGCTGACGGAATTGTGGAATATCCTAGGATTTTCCGCGTTACGGGGGGTGTTTGGCAAGACCCGCCACCGCCTGGATATCGAGGCGTTGCTGCGCCTCATGGTGTTCAACCGCTTGTGCGACCCGGAATCCAAACTCGGCGTCCTGCGCTGGCTGGAAACGGTCGCCCTGCCGGGGATGGCACTGCCCAAGGTAACCCATCAGCACCTCTTACGCAGTCTGGATGCGCTGATCGATCACCAGGCGGCGGTGGCCCAGGTCGTGGCCGGGGTGCTCCGCCCGATGATCGCGCAGGAGTTGGCGGTGGTGTTCTACGATCTGACGACCATCCGCGCGGAAGGCGCCAGTACACCGACTGGGGATGTGCGCCAGTGGGGGATGGCGAAAGAAGGGCTGATCGCCCAGCAATTCCTCCTGGGTATCGTCCAGACCGTCGAGGGGTTGCCCCTCGATCATCAGGTGGTGGACGGCAATACCGCCGAGACCACCACGCTCCTGCCGACCCTGAATCGGCTCCTGACGCGCTTTCCGACCGTGCGGCGGGTGATCCTGATTGCCGACCGTGGCCTGCTCAGTCTGGACAATCTGGCGGCGCTACAAGCCATCCGCTTGGCCTCGGGGCAAGCGCTGGAGTTTATCCTGGCGGTACCGGGGCGCCGCTATGCGGAATTCGCGGACGTCTTGGCGACGTTTGCGCCCCCACCGGCCCCCACTGCGACCGCCGAGGTGATCGGTGAAGTGGCCTGGCAGGGCCTGCGCCTGGTGGTGGCCCATGACCCCGTGCGCGCTGCCCAGGAAACCCAGCGCCGCCAGGCGCAGATCCAGATGTTGACCACCCAAGCGGATCAATGGGCCGGTAAGCTGGACCGGCAAGACGCCGGCGTCCGCCAGCGGGGTCGCCAACTCTCGGACCGTGGCGCCACGGCGCGCTTCTATCAGGCGGTGAGCGAGGCGCGCTTGTCCCGCATCATCAAGGTTGATCTCAAAGGGAAACCGTTTCGTTATCAGATCGATGAGTCGGCACGCGCCCAAGCCGAACTCCTGGACGGCAAGTTATTGCTGGTCACCAATACCCCGGACCTGACCCCGCCCGAGATCGTCAGCCGCTACAAAGCGTTAGCCGATATCGAGCGGGGGTTTCGCGTCCTCAAGTCTGAGTTAGCGATCGGTCCGGTCTATCACCGGTTGCCCGACCGCATCCGTGCGCACGCTTGGCTCTGTTTTCTGGCCTTGATCCTCTACCGGGTGATGCGCCAGCGGTTGAAGACCGCCCAGATCGGTTTATCGCCAGAGCGCGCTTTGGAACGCTTGCAGCGTATCCAGTATCACCAGATCCGGTTGAACGCCACACACGCCGTGACCGGTCTCTCCACGCTTCATCATCAACAAACCGAGGTGCTGAAAGCCTTAAACATTAAAAAACCCATCGCCGCCCAACCCCTCACCCTGTTGTAGGGGCATGTTTTTTTAAGCCACCTAAGGCATTCAATGAGTTATACGGCTAACTGTCGAACTCGGGAGGGCAGCGGCCAGGCACAGCACTCGCGATAGCTTGCGCATGGGTTTATCCCGTACATGTTATTTTTTGATCACTCCCTTGAAGCCGCCGGCGATCAGCGCCGTCAAGTCCGTTAGTACCCGCGGCAAGGTCATGCCGCCCGGCGCCGCCAGGTAGCGGGCTTCCCCATATGCGCCAACTTAAGCAGTGTTTCTCACATGTTACTCATTCCCATCGCTCGGCATTGCACGACCAAACGATTGACCCGCTCCGGCAGGGTTTGCAGTGGGCGGCGGCGCGGCCGTTCCTGCATCACCGCCAGGCAAGGGGGCCAGCGCTCCAGGTTCCAATGCAGCACGCCGCTGATGGCGATCGCCAGTTCTTGGCGCAGCAGTTTCCACACCCGCCACGGGGTCGCGCGGCGCGGGCCGTCCAAGCGATTCCAGCCGTCACCGCACCGCCGCCGGGCCCACTTTTCCAGCACCCAGGCATAGAGCAGCTTGCCGTGGAGATAGAGATCGGCCAGCGTGCTGCCCTGACGGGCGCGCAGATGGTCGATGTTGACGATACTTTTCCATCGCTTTATGACCAGTTCCACTTGCCACCGGAGCCGATAGAGCGCCAGCACGGTCGCGGTCGGTAACACCGCCGGGGGCAGGGTGCTCAAGACCAACACCCACTCGGCCAAGGCCAGGGTCCGGGCTTGCGCCTGCCGCCCTTTCTTCTTGGCCTGGGCCTGCACCCGCCGCCGGGCCGCGGCCGCCTGCGCCGGTGGTAACCGGCAGCCATGCAGGTAGCCCGCGATGAACTGGCCCTCGACCTGTACCCGCACCGGGATACACCGCTCGGTCTCCGTCGTGGCCTGGAGTTCCGCCAGCCAGTCGATCTTGGCCCCCGCCGCGTCGTACAGGTTCAGGCTGTGCGGGTTATAGCGCACCACCACCGCCACGCCCCGGTCGGCGCACTCGATCAACGCCCGCGCCGAGTTATACCCCCGATCCGCCACCACCACGTCCCCGTCCTGCAGCGGGTAGTGCCCCAGGCTCTCGCCCGTATGGGCGTCGGTCACCTTGACATCGATCAGTTCGAGCCGCACCAAATCCACCGCCAGATGCAGCCGATGCTCCATCCCTTTCGCCCCCGGTCCCTGCACCGTCGAACCATCCACCACCACAAACCGCAGGTGGCCCTCCAGGAAGGGCGCCGCCGCCGTCCCCAGCAGCCGGCCCAGCAGCGCCTTCACCCATGGCCCGCACGCCTTCAGCCGCTGGTGGATCGCCGTATCGCTGATCCGCTCTTCCAACAGGGTGAAGTGGCCCGCCGTCTCCCGCAGCACCCGATCGATGCCGCAGTAGTTCATCACCACCTGGAGCAGCTGCTCCGGGGTCTTGATCTTGCGACCGCGGGTGAACGCCTTGAACTCGAATGCCAGTTCCCGAAAGTCGGCCGGCAACTCTTGTAAGAACCGCTCAAATGTCGTATCAACATTACCGAATGGCAGGCTCATCGTGATCGGTCCTCCGATGGCGAACGGGGTGTGAGAAACCTTGAGCCTGCCATCCTTTTACAGCTTTTTCAACACTTTATCCATTAAGTTGGCGCTTATGCCATCGTTGGCTCGGCAACCAATACAAATAGGCGTTATAAAAATTCTCCCGCGCTTTTTCTACAAAGCGATCTGATTCTGAAAAAAAGACAGGAATTTTGAGATCCCGTCTAAATGCCTCCAAGCCGCCATGGATTTGATCGTTGAATCGAATATCGAGACCCAAGCCATAATTCTGGGATAGCGTCATGTTAAAATCATCAAATAATTGATTAAAACCAGCCACTTGTGTTGGTTCAATCGTTTGTTCGATGGCTCCCTTTTCCGCACGAAATGCGGCCGCTCGCAAGGAGATATAATCATTGATCACCCACTGGACCCCAAATTTTGGATTCAGTTTATTCTCTGTACGGGACAAAAATTTTTGTGATAAAAATCATATATATATTTTAGGTCGATATTGATGGGTAGCATGATTTTGGTGGGCATGATATGATAACTTACTGATTTAGATCGTTATAATTTATACAGGCGAGTCTATTAACATGAATTCCTTACCTGATAATACCCGATATTTAATCGAAATGTTCCATAGTTTTTTTGGATGGAACCGAGCTCGTATTCAATGTATTGTGTTCATGATCCTCGGTATCATTCAACTAGGAACCGTCAATCTTACTAAAATATCTTGCACGTTTCCTGGAAAATCCAAACCGGATTCTTCTTATAAAAGACTGCAAAGGTTATTTCGTTATTTTAATTTAGACTTTGATGTGCTCGGCCAATTTATCGCGCATCTTACCGGCTTGGAGCGATGGAAAATTACCCTGGACCGAACGAGTTGGAAATTGGGAGTTTTCGATGTCAATTACCTGGTAATCGGGATCGCTCACACTAAAATATCCTTTCCAATCATCTGGGTTTGTCTCGCAAAGAAAGGGAATTCAAACACCCAAGAAAGAATTGATTTGTGTGATCGATGCATCAAGATATTGGGAATTTCTCGGATTGATTGTCTCTTGGCGGATCGCGAGTTTATTGGAAAATCTGGCTCTCTGGTATTTCAAGGGGTTGCAAAGTATAATACTATCAATTAGTTGCCAACATCAAGTGAGAATTCCATGACGGATAAGTCATTAGACGAGTTGAAGAGCGCTTTTAATGTGCTTTTGGATCTTCCTAATATTGAAGTCGATGAGGTGGAAATTGATCGAGAAGGGAATTATCGGGTCACGATCCATAGTACAGAGCGCGGAACGCGTTGTCATCAGTGCGGTCATTTTATCGATCATTTTTATGGACATGGTGAGTTCATTACGCTAAGACATTTAGCGCTGTTCGGTCGGCAGGTTGAACTGCGTCTTCGTCCACCACGGTATCAATGTCAACGATGCCAAGGGCAGCCGACGACCACGCAAAGGGCGACTTGGTATGACGCTCGAAGTCGCTGTACGAAAGCCTTCGAGCATCATATATTGCTAGCTTGTGTGAATAGTACCGTGTGGGATGTGAGCATTAAAGAGGGAATCGGCTACGAAACAGTGCGCGGAATTATTGATCGCCATATTGCGAAGGAAGTGGATTGGCAGGCGATTAAAAATCTGAAAATTATTGGGATTGATGAAATCTCTTTAAAAAAAGGACACCAAGATTTTGTGACGATTGTGACGGGTCGTATGGGTGACGAAACGGTGATTCTGGGGATGTTGGCCGATCGGAAGAAAGAGACCGTCAAGGAATTTTTCATGAGTATTCCCAAGAGGTTACGCAAACAAGTGGGTTTCGTTTGTTCGGATATGTACGTCGGCTTTATCAATGCCGCGAAAGAAGTTTTTGGGAAAAAGGTCCAGATCATCGTCGATCGATTTCATGTGGCTAAGTTATATGGAAAGGGGCTGGATGAGTTACGCAAAAAAGAGTTGGCACGCCTGCGGAAGACCTTACCAAAAGAGCAGTATCAAGAGCTGGAAGGCGTGCTGTGGATTTTGCGTAAACGGCTGGATGATTTAACACCAAAAGACCAAGAAACGTTAGACCAGTTATTCCAGTATTCACCACTTTTACAACAAGCTTATCAGTTAAAAAACGAGTTAACGGCTCTGTTGGATAGTGACCTAAATCGCCGTCGTGGGAAGCAGCGGATCACGGGATGGATGAACCGAGTTAAAAAGAGTTCAGTCCGTTGCTTTGATACTTTCTTAAAGACGTTGGAAACCTATAAAAATGAAGTTGTCAATTATTTTTTAGATCGACTGACCAGTGGATTTGTTGAGGGGCTTAATAACAAGATCAAAGTCATTAAGCGACGGTGCTATGGTTTGAAAAATATCGGGCATCTTTTCCAACATCTTTATCTGGACCTTTGTGGATATTCTTTGTATGCCCACCAAAAATCATAGAGTTACCGAAATTTACTCCGAATTTATTGAGGCATAAAAAGTGATTGATGATCGACAACATTCTGTTTTTAAACAGAATTTATGCCCCGGCAATTCCCAAAGAGCCGAAAATCTTGGTTTAACTATTTGATAGATAAAAATATTCTTTTCAGAATAAGAATTAAAAGCAATACCAAAGTCGGCAATTCCAGAGGGGCTCTCGTCCCCGTCCGTCATTGGTTCCGGCATCTGCCAAGAGGGCGGTACTGTATCTTATCCGGCCCGCGTCGCCTCTGGGGACACTCTCTGTATGTTATTGGCGGTAAAAGGTCCGATGGGACCTTGGTGATTATCGCCACTCCAGCTCAACCCGAAACCGCTTTAGAGGATTATAAAGAGCGCTGGCAAATTGAAACGCTGTTTGAATGCCTGAAAACCCGAGGATTTGATCTGGAGGCCACTCCTATGACCGATCCCCAACGACTGGAAAAACTGTTAGCATTTGCCGCCCTCGCTTTTAGTTGGGCGCACCTCGTCGGTCAACGGCGTAATGCGGTTGAACCGATCAAAATAAAGAAACATGAGCGTCCCGCACGAAGTATTTTTCGGCATGGATTAGATTACTTAAAAAGCTGCTTATCCCACCATCAAGAACCTCATCGTCAGCACGCTTTTCATCGGGCCCTCGAATTGCTCTTCAAACCCTTGGGTTGGAGTCCCCAGCCATCCGGTTTTTTTGAAAATTTATGCTTGAATTCAATTGGTTGAAATTTTTGTCCTGTACAGAGTCTGTTCCTACAGCTTGTGCGTTTCCGGCGCGCAGCCCCGCTCGCGGTACTGTCGGAACCGCTCGCGCGATTTCGCCAGCACATCGGGATTTTGATCCACCAGTTCCACCACCCGCTCGTAGCGCTCGAAGCCTTCGGGCAGCCTATCGGTGAAATTGATCAGCACTTGGGCGCTCGCCTCTACTGGCGCAACCGTGCCGATCAGCACTGGCGAACTTTCCTCTCCCGCCAGCGGATAGCGCTCGTGAGGGATGAAGCTGTCCTGCCGGAAGGTCCACAGCAGATCGTCCAGCGCCGCCGCCTGTGCGTCGGATGCGGCAAGAATGTAGACCGTGTGGCCGAGATTGTACGCCTTGTCGGCCAGCCGGCAGGCCAGCAACGCCCGACCGTTATCCTTCTGGTCGGGCAACACGTAAAAATCAATGCGCGGCACGCCCGTCCTCCCGCTCCAGCTCGGCGACCCGATCCAGCAGATACTGGGTTAGCAGCGGTACCGGTCGGCCGGTCGCGCACTTGGCCTTGCCGGTTTTCCATGCCGTGCCAGCAATATCCAGGTGCGCCCAGTGGAATTTTTTGGCAAAGCGGGACAGGAAACAGGCGGCGGTGATGGCGCCGGCATCCTTGCCGCCGACATTGGCCATATCGGCGAAATTACTGTCCAGCAACTCCTGATAATCTTCCCACAGCGGTAGTTCCCACACCCGGTCGTAGGCGGCGTGACCGGCGGCTTGCAGCGCGTGCGAAAGCGGCGGATGGTTGCTGAAGAGGCCGTGCGGGTGGCGACCCAGTGCGATGATGCAAGCCCCGGTCAGGGTGGCGATGTCCACCACAGCCGCTGGTTCGGCGCGCTCGGCGTAAGTCAGGGTATCGCACAGGATCAAGCGGCCCTCGGCGTCGGTATTGAGGATTTCGATGGTCTGGCCGGACAGGCTGGTGACAATATCGCCCGGCCGGGTGGCCCGACCGCCCGGCATGTTCTCCACTGCCGGAATCAACCCGATCACGTTGAGCGGCAACTTCAATTCCGCGCAGGCCCGCAGGGTCCCCAGCACGCTGGCCGCACCGCACATGTCGTATTTCATCTCGTCCATGTCCTCGCGCGGCTTCAACGAAATACCCCCGGTGTCGAAAGTCACGCCTTTGCCGACCAGCACGTAGGGCTTCCGCGCCGCCGGCCCCTGCCGGTAGTCCAGCCGGATCAGCTTGGCGGGCTGGGCGCTGCCACGGGTCACCGCCAGCAGTGCGCCCATGCCCAGCCGTTCCATGTCAGCTTCCTCCAACACCTCGACCCGCAGTGTCGGCAATTGCCGAGCCAACGCTTGCGCCTGCTCGGCCAGATAAGCCGGCGTACAGATATTCGGCGGCAGATTGCCCAGATCCTTGACCAGCGCAGCGCCCGCGGCAATCGCCACCCCTTCGCGCACTGCCTGCTCGCCACCGGGCAGTTCCCGCCGACCGGGTACGCTGAGTATAATCTTGCGCAACAGCCGGCGCGGCGCGTCCTTTTTGCTTTTGAGCTGGTCGAAACGGTAGCGTGATTCCTCGACCGCCTCGACGATCTGGCGGATCTTCCAGTTGAGGTCGCGACCCTTGACGGCGAGATCGGTCAGATAAACCACCGCCTCGGTGGCGCCGGTGTCGTTCAGAACGGTTGCGGCATGAGCCGCGATCTTGCGGAAGCGGCGGTCGTCCACCTCGCGTTCCCGGCCACAGCCGATCAGCAGCACCCGTTCGCACAGGGCCTCGGGCACGTTGAACAGCAACAGCGACTGACCCGGTTTGCCTTCCAGGTCGCCCCGGCGCAACAGGTTGCCGAGGTAGCCGCCGCAGGCGGCGTCGAACTGTTCGGCGGTCGGCGTCAGCCGCCGGGATTCGTAAACGCCCAGCACCAGACAGGCGGTGCGCTGCTTCTCTGGATTGCCGCTTTTGACCGTGAATTCCATCGATAGGCTACTCCCGTGTTCGACTTGTGGTTTGCTATTTGAGACAAGGTCGCGAATTTGATGAGTTTAGCCAGAAAACGCGCCATCTCACAGTTGCGTGCAGGGGAGTACCATCGAGCGTGCCTTCCATCATCGATCGTTATCTGATCCGCGAGATCGGTCTGACCCTGCTGGCAACCGCGCTGGTCCTGCTGGCGATGGTCCTCAGCCATCGCCTCGCCGGCTATCTGAGCAAGGCCGCCAACGGCCTGCTGGCCCGGGATTCCATCTTCCTGCTGGTGGGCTTGCAGGCGACCCAAGTGCTGACCACGCTCGTCCCGCTGGCGTTCCTGTTGAGCATCATGCTGACCTTGGGACGGTTGTACCGCGATCACGAGATGACCGCGCTGGCCGCCTGCGGTTACGGTCCGCTGTCGGTGTATCGGGCCGTCTTCCTGCTGGCGGCGCCGCTGGCGCTGGTCGCCACCGGCCTGTCCCTGTTCCTGGTGCCGTTGACCATGGATATACAATTCGAAGCGCTGGCCAAGGCCCGTAAGGAAGCCGAAATTTCGATGTTCACGCCGGGCACCTTCCGCGAGGTGCTGGACGGCCGGCACGTGGTTTACGTCGGCACCCTGGACGAGCACGAGCTGCGCAATGTCTTCATCCAGACCCGCGAGCCGGATGGCGATCTCAGCATCACCACCGGCGAACAAGGCCGACAGGAAATCGGCGCGGACGGCATCCGCCACATCGTTCTCGACCACGGTTATCGTTACCGGGGTACGCCTGGACAGAGCGACTATGAAATACTGCACTTTGAGCGGGCCTCCGTGCGGGTGGATACCGCGCCACCACCGCCGGCCTGGCAACACCGGGAAGCGCTGCCCACCCGACAACTGTTGGGTTCGAGTGAGCCGATCCATGTCGCCGAGTTGCAGATGCGCCTCAATAGCCCGATCCAGGTGCTGATCATCGCCCTGTGGGCGCCGTTGCTGGCCCGCACCCAGCCGCGCGAGGGCCGCTACGGCCGGATCGTCGCGGCCGTGTTGATCTACGCGATCAATTTCAATCTAGTCGGGGTCGGCGAATCCTGGCTGAATCACGGCATCATTGGAGCGAGCCTCGGCCTGTGGTGGATCCACGGCCTGTTCCTGCTGTTCGGTCTTGGCCTGCTGCTCCACTATTACTCCGGCAGCCGGGGCCTCCGGGTATTCCGCTTCGCGGCCTGGCAAACCGGTACCGCATGAATATCCTCGACCGCTACATCTTCCGGACCGTCGCGAGCGCGACCCTGGTGGCCCTGCTGGTGCTGGTGCTGCTTGAATCCTTCCTGACCCTGCTGGTGGAACTGGAAGACGTGGGCAAGGGCAACTACGATTTCGCGGCGGCGGTTCGCTTCCTGCTGTTGATCCAGCCCCAGCGCTTGTACGAACTGTTTCCGATGGCACTGACTGGTGGGTGGCCTGTTGGGGATGGGCGCGCTGGCCGGCGGCAGCGAACTGATCGTCATGCGCGCCGCCGGCCTGTCCCTGACCCGGTTGACCCGCTCCGCCCTGCAATCCGGACTACTGCTGAGCTTGGCGGTGCTCATGATTGGCGAATTCGCCGCCCCGCCGCTCGAACAATTGGCTCGCGAGCAGCGGGCCATCGCCAAGGGCGAAGATATGGCGATCCGCGGCGGCCGCGGTTTTTGGGCGCGGGATGGCGACTACTTTATCCACGTCCAGGGGGTGTTGCCCGGCATCCGCCTGGTGGATATCCATATTTTCAAGATCGACCCGGCGGCCCGACTCGAAACCGTCACCGCCGCGCAAGGCGCGCGTTATCAGGAAGGCCGCTGGCTGTTGGAAGGGGTCAACCGCAGCATCCTGAGCGGCGATACGGTACAGACCGAGCGGTTGAGCAGTCTGGCGGTCGTTTCGGCCATCAGCCCGCAGATTCTGGATGTGCTGGCGGCCAATCCCAGCGATCTGTCCATTCGCGATCTGCTGGTCTATGTGGATTATCTGGAACGCAACGGGCTGGATGCCGAAGGGTACCGGCTGGCGTTGTGGCGCAAGCTGCTGGCGCCGCTCGCTTATCTGGCGATGCTGGTGATCGCCATGCCGTTCGTGTTCGGCCCACAACGCTCGGTCGGCACCGGCCAGCGCCTGCTGGTGGGCCTGTTGCTCGGGCTGGCATTTTTCCTGGTTAACTACCTGCTGGGCAATGTGGTACTGCTATACGGCTTTCCGCCGCTGGTGGGCGCCAGCTTGCCGACCCTGCTATTCCTGGGCGCGGGATTTTACGCCTTGCACCGCTTGCGCTGAACGGTTCTCGCAGCGTCGGTGGCTCTCGCCTTTTCCGTAATGATCCAAACAGCCTAAAGATCAGGCTTATGTCGCTGATTTTGGCAACACCACCAGTTCCGTTTCCGACGCGCGGTCGGGCAGGCGCAGGACCAGCAGCAGCAGCAGAACGCCGAAGCCGGCGGCCAGGCTGAAGCCGACGCTGACTCCGAACACCCGATGCAAGTAGACAACCGGGGCGAGCCACAGCCCGGCGATCAGAAACCGCAGCAGCGCCTGCCACCAGCCGACTCCCCCGCCGTCGCGCCGCTGCAGCCGCAAGCGCCAGGCGCGCATCCCCAGGGTCTGGCCGCCGTGAGTCCAAAACCCGCCGTAGAAGAAAAAGCAGACCAGCAGCAGATAGGTGGAGAAGAAGGGGTTGCCCTGGAGTGGGTTGTGCAGCTTGATGGCTTCGCTGCCGAGCAGTGCCACCGCCAACCCGAGCGCCAGCGCGGTCGCGCCGAGCAGTATTCCGGCCAGCAGCAGGCTGTCGTAAACAATGGCCGCCAGCCGGTGCGGCAGCCGGGCCGGCGCTGGCACGGCACGAGGGGAATCCGGCGCCGCGGTGGCGTTCATCGGAAATCGGCTCGGTGGGCACCGGCGGTCCGCGACTCTATTTCGCGGTAGATGGCGGCTTGCCCGCCGGTGCGGGCGCGCTGCTCGTCGCCTTGCGAGGAGACTTTTCGGATACCACCGGTTCCTTGCTGGCGGATTTGGCGGCGGCGTTCTTGCCGTTCTTGCCGCCGTTCTTGCTGGCGCCAGACTTGACGGGTTCCTTGGCCGGCGGCGCGACGGGTTCGCCGCTGGTCGGTCGGGGACCGCCCAGCCAGCCGTTGATTTCCGCTACGTCCGCGTCCGACAACTGACCAGCGGCCTGCCGCAACACCAGGTAGTTGGCGATGTAGGCATAGCGGGCGGCGGCGTAATTCGCTTCGGCCAGATAGACGTTGCGCTCGGCGTCCAGCACGTCGACGATCGTGCGCGTGCCCACTTCGTAACCGGCCTGATTGGCTTCCAGCGCGCTGCGGGTGGACACGCGGGTCTGATCCAGCGCCTTGATCTGGCTGATGGCGGTTTCCTGACCGCGGTAGGCGTTGCGGACGGTACGGACGGTTTCGCGTTGCAGGTTTTCCAGACTCTGCCGGGAAGCCTCGTAGCTATACGCCGCCTCGCGAGAACGCGAGGATACCGCGCCACCGCTGTACAGCGGAATGGTCAGTTCCAGGTTGACCTGACTGCTGGTGGTATCGGTGATGCTGTTGTCGAGGTCAACGCGGTTGGCCCGCAGGTCCAGCGTCGGATAGTGGCCAGCTTTCTGCAGCCTGATATTCTCCCGCGCCTGATCGACTCCAAAGCCGGCGCTGCGCAGCTTCAGGTTGTTTTCCAGCGCCATGTTCACCCAGGCCTCGGGATCGCTCGGTTTGGGCAGCGACAACGGCATCCGCTCGCTCAGCAGGTTGAGCTGGGCGTATTCCTGCCCGGTCAGTTGCCGCAGAAATTCGCGGGCGTCGGCCAATTTGTTGAGGTTCTCGATTTCCACGGAGACGGCGTTATCGAACCGCGCCTGAGCATCATAGACGTCGGTGATGGTCGCCAGTCCCACTTCGAAGCGCCGGTTGGCCTGTTCGAGCTGGCGGGCGAAGGCGTTTTTCGCGGCGGTGGCGTAGGTCAGGTTATCCAGCGCAAACAACACCCCGAAATAGCCTTGCGATACGCGCAGGATCAACTCGTTCTGGGCGTTGCGGAGGTCCACGTCGGACTGGCCAACCACGGCCTCCGCCAGCCGCTGCCGCACTTGGTTGCCGCGATTGTAGACGGGCTGCACCAAGCCGATCGCGTAGTTGTGGCTGTTGAACGACGATTGACCCTGCGGTGACCCCGCGATTCCAAAAGTACGGCCCTGTTCGGCCGTAACCCCCACGTTCGGCAACAAAAGAGCCCGGGCCTGTGGCTGGGCCTCCTGCGCGGCCTCGCGGCTGGCGGTGGCGGCCTTGAGCACCGGATCGCTTTCCTGAGCCTGGCGGTAGACTTGCAGCAGGTCCTCCGCCCACGCTGGCTGGACGCACAGCGCGGCGACCATCCCGGCCAACACCAGACGATGCACTTTGGGCATGGCTGAAAGACTCCCCATCAGGTATTAGTAAACGCTAATATACCAGAGCCCCGCGGCAGTGGGGAATCCGTGGGCCGCGACCACCACTCGCGGCCACTCAGAACACAAAAGCCTTGGACGGGGCCGCGTTGCGCAACGGCGGCAGTTCGGTATCGAACAGGCTCTCCCGCACCCATTCCCGCTCGCCGACCCGGGTGATCAGCAACGCCTCCATCACCGGCGGCTGGCCGACCACGACGAACAGTCGTCCGTTCAAGCTCAGGCTCTGTCGCCAAACCTCGGCGACCTCGGCCACCGAGCCGGTGACGGCGATGGCGTTGTAGCGGTGTTCGCCCCAACCGCGACTGGCGTCGCCGGCGTGCAGCACCACATTGGTCAACCCATGGGTTTTGAGCTTCTGGCGGACGGCTTCGGTGAAGTCGGGGACGATGTCCACGCTGACCACGTTGCCGGCCAGCCGAGCCAGGCAGGCGGTCAGATAGCCGCTGCCCGTACCGACTTCCAGCACATTGTCGGTCGGCTGCACCGCCAGCGCTTGCAGAATCCGGCCTTCGACGTTGGGTTTCAGCATGACCTCGCCGTGGCCGAGCGGGATGGCAACATCGCAGAACGCCAGGTTGCGGTAGCGCTCCGGCACGAAATCCTCGCGCGGCACGCTGGCGATGGTGTCCAGCACCCGTTGATCCAGCACATCCCAGGGCCGGATCTGCTGCTCGATCATGTTGTAGCGTGCCTGCTCGAAATTGAATGCGGTCATGTTCGGGTCCTGTCAACGCCTGGTGGGTTCTTAGGGATTCTGGCGGGGGGCACCCCCCCGGTTCGGATTCAGGGCCTGCTTATTCTAACATAAGGCTTTTTGCCGCAGCGCGGGCCTAGAGGAAGGTCGCCCCCACCGAAAACAGTCGTTCGACCTCCGGCACCCGTTTCTTATCGACCAGAAACAGGATAACGTGGTCGTCCGCTTCGATCACGGTGTCGTGGTGGCAGATGATCACCTCATCGCCACGGGCGATGGCGCCGATGGTGGTGCCGGGTGGCAGGCGAATCTCCTCGATGCGCCGGCCCACGACCTTCGAGGTTTTATAGTCGCCGTGGGCGATGGCTTCGATGGCCTCGGCGGCGCCGCGCCGCAGGGAATGTACCTTGGCCACATCGCCGCGGCGGACATGGGTGAGCAGGCTACCGATGGTGGCCTGCTGCGGTGAGATGGCGACATCGATAATGCCCGAGGATTCGACCAGGTCCACATAGGACACCAGGTTGATCAGCGCCATCACCTTGCGGGCGCCCATGCGCTTGGCCAGCATCGCCGACAGGATGTTGGCCTCGTCGTCGTCGGTCACGGCGCAGAACACGTCCATGTGCTCGATATTCTCCTGCCGCAACAGATTCTCGTCGGCGGCGTCGCCCTGCAACACGATGGCGCGGCTCAGTTGTTCGGACAGCCGCTTGCTGGTCGCCGGATTGCGTTCGATGATCTTGACCTGGAACCGCTCCTCCAGCGCCTGGGCCAGCCGGGCGCCGATGTGCCCACCGCCGGCGATGATCAGGCGCTTGACCATCCGATCCAGCTTGCGCAGTTCGCCGACGATGGCGCGGGTATTCTTGCGGGCAGCGATAAAAAACACCTCGTCGTCGGCCTCGATGACGGTATTGCCTTCCGGGATGATCGGACTGCCCTGGCGGAAGATGGCCGCGACCCGCGTGGCAATGCCCGGCATGCGCTCCGGCAGGGTCCGCAACGCCTGACCGACCAGGCTGCTGCCCTCATAAGCCTTGACACCTACCAGTCGCACCTGGCCTTCGGCGAAATCCAGCACCTGCAGGGCGCCAGGATGCTCGATGATGCGGTGGATGTAATCGGTGACCAGTTGTTCGGGACTGATCAGCACGTCGATGGGCAGCGCTTCGTCCTTGAACAATCGATCACCATAGGTGATGTAGCCACCGGCCCGGACTCGCGAGATCTTGGTTGGGGTATTGAACAGGGTATGGGCGATCTGGCAGGCGATCATGTTGACTTCGTCGCTGTCGGTCAGCGCGATCAGCATGTCGGCATCGGCGACGCCGGCCTGTTCGAGCACGCCCGGATAGGAGGCGTGGCCACAGACGGTACGGATGTCCAGCCGGTCCTGCAGCGCCTGCAGCCGTTCGGCGTTGGCGTCCACCACGGTCACATCGTTGGCTTCGCTGGCCAGGATGTGCGCGACCGAGCCGCCCACTTGGCCGGCGCCGAGAATCACGATCTTCACGACCTTTCCTCACTCGTCCAGGGCTTTCTTGGGATCGATCCCCAGGGCGCGCAGCTTGCGGTAGAGGTTGGTACGCTCCATGCCGACCCGCTCGGCCAACCGCGCCACGTTGCCCTCACACTCGCGAAACTGCTGCAGCAGATAGCTTCGCTCGAACTGTTCCCGGGCTTCCCGCAGCGGCAGGTTCAGGGGAATGCTGCCGACATCCTGGGATTTGGTGGTGGTGATGCCACGCACGGCGGTATCCACCTCCTCGAGCGAGATCTCCTCGTCACCGCCCAGGATCAGCAGGCGCTGCACCAGATTCTTGAGTTCGCGAATGTTGCCGGGCCAGTTGTAATTGCGCAGCCGGTTCTGGGCGGCCATGGTGAAATGGCGATAGATCAAGCCTTCCTGGTCGACGAAATAGCCGATGTAGTAGTTGAGCAGTTCGGGGACGTCCTCGATGTGGTCGCGCAGCGGCGGCAGTTTGATCGGCACCACGTTGAGCTGATAGTACAGATCCTCGCGGAAGTGCCCGAGCGCCACTTCCTGCTCCAGATCGCGGTGGGTGGCGGCCATCACCCGCACGTTCACCCGGACCGGCTCCTTGCCGCCGATGCGCAGAAAGGAGTCGTTCTCCAGGGCGCTAGCCAGCTTGGCCTGGGCTTCGAGATCCATGTCGGCCAGTTCGTCGAGGAACAGGGTACCGCCACTGGCCTGCTCCAGCCGGCCATAATGGACCCGATCACCCTGCTCGGAACCGAACAGTTCCAGGCTGGCGTTTTCACGGGCGATGGAGCCGACCCCCACGTCCACGAAGGGGCCGCCGCGGCGCAGGCTGTGGGCGTGCAGAAAGCGGGCGTAGACCTCCTTGCCGGTGCCGGGCTCGCCGAAGATCAACACCGGCGCGTCGTGCTGGGCAATTCGCAACACCTGGGTCCGCAACCGCTGGACGACCTCGCTGCGGCCGACCGGTTCGGTGACGATTCGCTGCTGGCGGCGCAGATTCTGGTTTTCGCGCGCCAGCCGGTCCGCCTCCAGCGCCCGTTCCACGGTCAGCAGCAACTTGGCCATGGACAGCGGCTTTTCGATGAAATCGTAGGCCCCCAGCCGGGTCGCCTCCACCGCGGTCTCGACGGTGCCGTGTCCGGACATCATGATGACCGGACAGGGCAGATGATCGCCCTCGCTCCACTCCTTGAGCAGGGTGATGCCATCGGTGTCCGGCATCCAGATGTCGAGCAGGATCAGATCGGGCCGCTGGGCGCGGCGGGCCTCGCGGGCGGTGGCGGCGTTCTCGGCGGTCGAGACGACATACCCTTCATCTTCCAGAATTTCCTTTACCAGATCGCGAATGTCCGGTTCATCATCGACGACCAGAATATAAGACGCGCTCATCCGGCGGCCTCCTTATCAGTATTCAACGGCACGGCGGGAATGGCGGGCGGGGCGGAAGACCCGGCGCCGTCGTGGCAGAGCGGCAAGCGGATCACCACCCGGGCGCCGCCATCCGCCGGGGTTTCCAACTGGATCCAACCGCCATGCTCCTCGACGATTTTCTTGACGATCGCCAATCCTAGCCCGGTTCCCTTGGGTTTGGTAGTCACGTAGGGCTCGAAGGCGCTGGACAGGATGTTGTCCGGGAAGCCCGGCCCGTCGTCGCGCACGCTCAATTCGACGCAATCGGCTCCGGTCACGCGTTCGCGGCGGGTACTGACCCACAGGGTCGAGCCATGACCGTCACGGATCGCTTCGATGGCGTTCTTGACCAGATTGTGCAGCAATTGCCGCAGCCGGCCCTTGTCGGCATTGATCCGCAAGGATTCCTGGCTCAGATCCAGCTTGATCTCCACGCCGGCCGGGTAGTCGCGATAGAGATAGAGCACTTCGGTTGCGAACTCGTTCAGTTCCAGCGGCGCCAGTTGCAAGCGCGGCGGGCGGGCGTATTCGTTAAAGGCGTCTACCATTTCCTTCATCGCCTGTACCTGCTGAATGATGGTATGGGTACCGCGGTCCAGCACCTTGCCCTGTTCCTCGTCGAACTGTTTGAGGTATTTGTGGCGAATGCGCTCGGCGGCCAACTGGATCGGCGTCAGTGGATTCTTGATCTCGTGCGCTAGCCGGCGCGCCACCTCGGCCCAGGCGGCCTCGCGCTCGGCCCGCACCAGGTTGGTGATGTCGTCGAACACGATGACATGCCCCCCCCGGAGTCCGACCGCGTCCGGCAGCGAACTGCCACGGCACATCAGGATGCGCCGGCCGGCACCGCTGAACCAGTTGATCTCCTGCCGCCAGTCGCCGGTCAGGGCCAGTTGGGGGCCGATGACCGCGATAAAATCCTGCAACACCGGTTGCGCGATGGCGATCCACTGGCTGTCGGCGCCGATAAAGCCCTGCAAATCCACCCCCAGAATCTGGCTGGCCGCGGCGTTGCAGGTTTGCAGCCGACCGGCCTGATCGATGGTGAGGACTCCCGAGGACAATCGCGCCAATACCGTTTCCAGATAAGCACGCTGGCTTTCGACCAGGGCCTGGCTGCGCTGCGCGGCATCGCGCGCCTGCGCCAGGTTATGGGTCATCTGGTTAAAGGATTCCACCAAAAATCCCAACTCGTCGTTACCGGCGCCGGCCAACTGCCTGTTGAACTGACCGGCGGCGACCGCCTGGGTACCGTCGGCCAGTTCCCGCAGCGGCCGCACCAACCGGCCCGCGGTGTAGAACGCGATCCAGAACGCCGCCAGCACCGCCAGCAACAATACCAGCGACAGAGTCAGAGTGAAACTGGCCTTGAGCGGCCCTCGCAGAAAGATCAGTTCCCGGTAGCTGTCGAACGCCGCCTGTACCGCGTCGGCCAGCAGGCTCAAGCGATCGGTCACCGGAAACAGCGCCTGCAATTGCCGCTCCTCGTTGGCGAGGGTGTCTACCCGCACGACCGCGCGGATATGAAATCCGGCCTCGCGAATCGGTTCCAGGCCGATGTAATTGCGACCTTGCCGGACTTGCAGCAAAACCGTATCCGGCGGTGGATCCGGCAGAATCGCCGCCGGGTCCACCGTCGCGGTGGCGATGATGCGCCCGCCCTGGCCGAACAGGGTCAATTCGGACGCCTCGCCGATGGCAAGCAGCTCGTCCAGGCGCCGGCCGGCCTGCTCGCCATCGCTCTCGGCGACGCTCTCAGCGATCCGCAAGGTCTGCTTGAGCACTTCCCGCATCCGCAGATCCAGGGCGGTCCGGCTGAGTTCCAGCGCATCCTCCAAACCGCGATCCACCTGGACGTTGAACCAGCTATCGATCCCCCGTTGCAGGAAATGCAGCGAAAATCCGTACACCAGCGCCACCGGGGTAATGGCCAGCACCGCGAAAATGCCCGCCAGCCGCAGGGTCAGGCGCGCACCAGGTGCCTGATGGCGATACAAGCGTATCAGTCCGACCAGGTTATAGAGGATCAGGACAGCTAGCGCCCCCAGTCCAATCGCGCTGATCAGTAGCAGCCAGGAATACATCTGCCCGAACTTGGCCGAGTTGGTGGTGGCGCGGCCCATCAACACCAGGATGGCCAGCAGCAAACCCAACAGCAGTAGCGTTGGCGCCAGCCCCCGGCCGCTGGCGAGCCGGCGAATCAGAGCGGCCATGTGTACCATTCGCTCGCCAGCCGCCAGTCGTCCGAGAGGTAGGCGAACAACCGCAGCGGCGCCGGCAGAGTCTCGATATCGAGCCGCGCCCGCAGGGCGCCTTCGTAGCGCTCGCCCTGAGCCAGCAAGCCTCGATCGAGCAAGGGAAAGTCGGCGATTCGGCCCATGAACTGCAGCGCGGCGGTCCGGTTGGGGAATCCACGACGCTCGCCGCTGTTGAGGTTGTTTACCAGATATTGCCGGCTGAGGGCGTGATACTCCAACCGGAAACGCTGGGTCAGGGCATAGACCGTTTCGTCCCACAACCAGGGACGCCGGCGGCGGACTTCCATTTCCAGTTCGACGGTCAGTGGCACGCCGTTTTGCAACGCCTCCAGCGCCGCGTTGCTGAAATGGTATTCGATCCGGGCGTTCAGCCGATAAACGTCACCCTCCAGCTTGGTGGATGCGCTGATTACTTCGAACCCGGCCGCCCAGGCTCCAGCGGTGCCCAGCAGCCCCCATAGCAGCGCCAGCAAGCCGGCGGCGCGACCGGGAGTCCAGACTCGGGTATCGAACGGCATGGCTCAGGCTCCCGGGATCGCGACCCGCTTGTGCAGGCCAGCGTAATAGAAACCGTCCATGTCCGCCTCGCCGGGCAAAATCTGGCGACCGTGCGGCAGGGCGCGGCCCCAATCCGCCGCGATCGGCTGTTCGTCGGCATCTGGATGGGTGGCGAGAAAGGCGGCGACTACCTGCTCGTTTTCCTGCCGCAGCACCGAGCAGGTTGCGTACAGCAACCGGCCACCCGGTCGCAGCAACGGCCACAGGCTGGCAAGGATCGCTCCCTGCCGCTTGGCCAGCGCGGCGATGTCGCTCTCGCGGCGCAGCAGTTTGATATCGGGATGGCGGCGGATCACGCCGGTGGCGGAACAGGGGGCGTCCAGCAGAATCCGGTCGTAGGGAAGGCCGTCCCACCAGTACCCCGGCCGGCCGGCATCGCCCACGACCAATTGGGCGGTCAGCCGTAACCGATGTAAATTATCCCGCACTTGCTCCAGCCGGCCAGCATCCAGGTCGAGGGCGGTCAATTCCAGGTCTGGCACGCATTCCAGCAGATGGCCGGTCTTGCCGCCGGGTGCGGCGCAGGCATCCAGCACCCGCATTCCCGGCTGGACTGCCAGCAGCGGTGCTGCCAGTTGCGCGGCGGCGTCCTGCACCGACACCCAGCCCTCGGCGAAACCGGGCAAGGTCGCCGCCTCCACCGGTTCGGCCAGGACCAGTGCCGTCACCACTCCTGGTACCGGTTTAGCGGCCCGGCCTGCTTCGGCCAGCCGCAACCGGTAAGCCTCACGCTCGAGCTGGCGTTGATTGACCCGCAGCGCGAACGGGGGATGGGCATTGTTGGCGGCGACGATGGCGGACCAGTCGTCCGGCCAGTCTCGCCGCAACCGCTCCAGCAGCCAGCGCGGATGAGCGGTTCGGGCTGCCGGGTCGGTTGCCAGAGCCTCCGTCAACTCCGCCCGCTGGCGCAGGGCGCTTCGTAGTACCGCGTTGATCAGGCCCACCGCCCACGTTTTGCGCAACTGGCGGGCGGCGGCGACGGTCTCCGCGACCGCGGCATGTTCGGGAATCCGCAAGTGCCACAATTGATAGAGCCCGATCAGCAGGAGGGAACGGACGCTCTGCTCGGCCGATGCCAAAGGCCGCGCCAGTAGCCGGTCGAGCAGGGCTTGCAACCGGGGTTGCCAGCGGCAAACGCCGTAGCACAGCTCCCGCAGCAACCCACGGTCGCGCGGATCGACGAGTTCCAGCACCGGCGGCAGCGCCGTTGCCAGCGATCGGCCCTCGCCCAGAACCTGACCCAACGTTCGGGCCGCGGCGGCGCGGACGTTCATGCCGCGCCCAACCGCCGGCCAGCCAGCCGGTGGGCATTCAGGAAAGCGGCGACGGACAGCGGCCGACCGCCCGGTAGTTGCACCTCGGTCAGACGCAGCACGCCGGCGCCGGTGGCGACGACGATGCCTGCCGGTCCTTCGCGCAGCACGGTTCCCGGAGGTTCGGTAATCGATTCATTTTCGGCCCATGCCCGCCAGATGCGCAGCGGTTGGCCGTCAAGTTGGGTCTGGGCGACCGGGTACGGATTGAACGCCAGCACTTGCCGTTCCAGTTCCGGCGCCGGCCGGTTCCAATCCAGCTCGGCCTCGGCTTTTTCCAGCTTGGGCGCGTAGGTGGCTCGGGCATCGTCCTGAGGTGCCGGAGCCAGGGCGCCCGCCAACAGCGCCGGCAGCGTTTCCCGCAAGGTCTCCGCGCCCAGCGTCGCCAGCCGGTCGTGCAGTTCGCCGCCGGTGGTCCCGCGCGGAATCGGACAGGACGCGCGGGCATAAACCGGCCCGGTATCCAGACCGGCTTCCATGCGCATGATGCAGACGCCGGTTTCGACATCACCCGCCAGAATGGCCCGTTGGATCGGCGCCGCGCCGCGCCAGCGCGGCAGCAGCGAGGCGTGAACGTTGATGCAGCCCAGCCGGGGAATGGCCAGCACCGCCAGCGGGAGGATTAAGCCGTAGGCGGCCACTACTAGCAAATCCGGAGCCAAGGCAGCAAAGTCGGCCTGGACAGCCAAATCGCGCAAGCTGGCCGGCTGGTACAGGGGTATGCCGGCGGCCAGCGCGTGTATCTTCACCGGGCTGGCGCGCGGCTGGCGACCGCGACCGGCGGGCCGGTCCGGCTGGGTGTAGACGGCAACGAGCGAATAACCGGCCGCCAACAGGATCCGCAAGCTGGGGACGGCAAATTCGGGGGTGCCCGCGAAGATCAGGCGCGGCGAGGTGGTCGTCATGGGATATCAAATCGGGCGGGGGGCACCGCCGGCTCCCGGGGACCGAACGGTGCCAGCCAGGGGGCTAATCGGGTGGGTCGCGCGGCCAGGTTCGCCCATGTTCAGGACGCGCGCGCTTCGTGACGGGCCTGCTTCTCCAGCTTCTTGCGAATGCGGTCGCGCTTCAGCGTCGACAGGTAGTCCACGAACAATTTTCCGTCCAGATGATCGATCTCGTGCTGGACACATACCGCCAGCAAGCCGCATGCATCCAATTCGAACGGCTCGCCGTCGCGGTCCAGCGCGCTGACCCGCACCCGCGCGGCACGCTGGACCGTTTCGTAGAAACCCGGCACCGACAGACAGCCCTCTTCCGATTCGGTTTCACCTTCCCGCTCCAGCAGGGTCGGGTTGATGAATACCAGGGGCTGATTTTTCTCTTCGGACAGGTCCATCACCACGATGCGTTTCTGGACGTTGACCTGGGTCGCGGCAAGACCGATACCCGGCGCCGCGTACATGGTCTCCAGCATGTCATCGACGAGGGCGCGCACGCCTTCATCGACGGTTTCCACCGCCACCCCCGGTTTGCGCAACCGGGGATCGGGATAATGCAGTATGGTCAGTCGTGCCATGGCAGCTCCGCGAACGCCCCATTTGATCGTTCAACCGTCTTTCCATGTGGAAATCATACGAGAAACTCCACCATGGGAGCTATACTTTGCGCGATGGGGGTGATCCGCTACACTCCCGCCCGTTTCTCCGAAGGATGAGCAAGGACCATGAATATCACGCGTTCCTCAAGGTATCTCGGGACCGCCCTGTCGCTGGCGACGGCAGTCCTGCTTGGATCGTGCGCCCAAACGCCTTCCCAGCCCGAATCCAGCCCGGCCGCGGGCGAACCGCCCTCGCTGTCGGGGTCGGCCAGGGCGGGAGCCGATGCGACCGCCGCCCCAGCGCCGGTCGCGCTGCGACCCGACCACCCGCAGACCTACACCGTGGTCCCAGGCGACACGCTGTGGTCGATCGCCCAGCGGTTTCTCCAAAATCCCTGGCAATGGCGGGAAATCTGGCGGCAAAACCCCAAGATCCGCAATCCCAACCGGATCTATCCGGGCGACGTGCTCCGCTTCAGCTACGATCCCAGCGGCAAGCCGCAACTGGAAGTCGCCCAGCGGGAGGAAGTTCCGCTGCTCAAGCTGTCGCCGGAGGTGCGGGTCGAAAGCCTGACCCAACCGATTCCGCCAGTGCCCCGCGACGCGGTCGAGTCGTTCCTGACCCGGGCCCAGATCCTCAGCGAGGCGACTGGCGCAAGCTGCCTTACATCGTGGCCGACGATGACGAGCAGACCGTTTACGCCGACCGCGACCGGGTGTACGTCCGCGGCGCCAATTTCGACCAGCCACGCTATCAGGTGTTCCGTCCCGGTGAGGAATTGCGCGAGCCGGGCTCCGGTCGCTCCTTGGGCGTCGCCGGCATCTATCTGGGGGAGGCGGTTCTGGAGCGGGACGAGGATCCGGCCAGCTTCCTGCTGGCCAGCATCCTCGCCCCGGTTCGCGCCGGCGACCGGCTGCTCGAGATCGAGCCAGAGCGCGAACTCTACAGCTTCGAGCCGCATCCGGTGCCACCGGACACCGAGGGCTTCATCATCGCCAAGCTCGATCCCGACGTCACCCAGATCACCCAATACAGCAGCGTCATCATTAATCTGGGCGCCCAGGAAGGTCTCGAACCTGGTCACGTTCTCGCCATTTTCGGCAAGAGCCGGGAGGTCGAAGACCCGGTATCCGGCGGGAGCGTGAAGCTGCCGGGCGAGCGGGCCGGCCTGCTCATGGTCTACAAGGTCCACGATCTGGTCAGCTACGCCTTGGTGATGCAGGCCGAACGCGCCATCCGCTTGCAGGATCGGGTGACCACGCCCTGAACCGGGACGCTTCGCTTCCGGCCACCGACCCAGCCTGGCTGCTGGCGCTGTTGCGGGCGCCGGGCATCGGTCCGGCCCGGTTCGCCCGGCTGCTGGAGCACTTCGGCTCGGCGGCGGCGGCGCTTAGCCGCCGACCGAGCCGAATGGGCCCGCTTGGGCTTGCCCGATGCCGCGCTCGATTATCTCCGCAATCCCGACTGGCGGCAGGTCGAACAGGATCTGGCCTGGCTGGAACGGACCGGCAATTATCTGCTACAACTGGACGATCGCCCGCTATCCGCCGCTGCTGCGGGAAATCGCCTATCCGCCGCCCCTGCTGTTTGTCCACGGCGACCCGGATTGCCTGCGGGCACCGCAACTGGCCATCGTCGGTACCCGCAACCCCACCCCGCTCGGCCGGGAAACCGCGCACCGGTTCGCCGCCCATCTGGCCGATGGCGGTCTGGCCATCACCAGCGGGCTGGCGCTGGGCATCGACGCCGCCGCCCACCAGGGCGCGCTGGCCGGCGGCGGCCAGACCGTCGCGGTGATGGGCACCAGCCTGGACCGAGTCTATCCCGCCAAGCACCGGGATTTGGCCCATGCCATCGCCGAACGCGGCGCGCTGATCTCGGAACTGCCCATCGGCACCCCGGCGCTGGCCGAGAATTTCCCGCGGCGCAATCGCCTGATCAGCGGGCTGGCGCTGGGCGTGCTGGTGGTGGAGGCCGCCATCCAGAGCGGTTCGCTGATCACCGCCCGGCTGGCCCTGGACCAGGGCCGGGAAGTCTTCGCGATTCCCGGATCGATTCACAACCCCTTGGCCAAAGGTTGCCATGCGCTGATCCGCCAGGGCGCGAAACTGGTGGAAACGGCGAGTGACATTCTGGAAGAGCTGGGTTCCCTTGCGGCGGCTGGCGCCGGCGAATCCCTGGCGCCGGCCACTACGGAAACGGCGCTGGGCGAGCTGGACGACGATTACCGGCAGATGCTGGCGGCGATGGGTGAAGAGCCGGCCGGGGTCGATCTGCTGGTGGAACGCTGCGGATTGACGGCGGAAGTGGTTTCCTCCATGCTGCTGATATTGGAACTGGAAGGTTACGTGGCGGCTGTCCCCGGCGGCTTGTACTGCCGCCTGAAACCCTGAAAAGAGGTCATTGCCCGTTTGGGGCGACGACTCCGCGCGCTTGCTCAGCTGGCCGAGCGCCCGCGCCCTCGTCGGATGGCGGGGGCTTTTGTACTTCAAAGACGAGCACCGGAATGAAAGAAAACGTGCTGGACGTGCTGATGTACCTGTTTCAGAACTACATGGATGACGATGTGGATGCCGACCCCGACCGTGAATCGATCCAGACGGAACTGCTGGCCGCCGGCTTTCCATCGCGGGAAGTTCAGCAGGCCTTCGAGTGGCTGGACAGCCTGACCGACCGCCATGCGGTTTCCCTGCCGGTCAATCCCAGTTCCTGCCGCATCTACGTGGAGCAGGAACTGGCCAAATTGGATGTGGAATGCCGGGGATTTCTGTTGTTTCTGGAACAGAGCGGCATTCTGGGTTCGGAAACCCGCGAACTGGTCATCGACCGAGTCATGGCGCTGGAGACCGACGATATCGGCCTGCACCAACTGAAATGGATCATTTTGATGGTGTTGTTCAATCAGCCCGGTCAGGAAGAAGCCTATGCCTGGTTGGAAGACCTGGTATTCGACGAGGTCCCCGGCTACTTTCATTAAGCAAGCGGTTTTCGTGCCTCGCCTGAATTCCCGTCGCGCCGGCGGGTCTTAGCGGGTGGCGCCGCCTCCATCCCAGTCACCCACGCTACGGTCATGAGCAAAAACCTGGTCATCGTGGAATCGCCGGCCAAGGCGAAAACGATCAAAAAATACCTGGGCAAGGACTTCGAGATTCTGGCCTCCTACGGCCACGTGCGCGATCTGGTGCCCAAGGAAGGCGCGGTCGATCCGGAACGCGACTTCGCCATGAAATATCAGCTCATCGACAAGAACGAACGGCATGTCGAAGCCATCGCCAAGGCGGCCGCCAAGGCCAACGCGCTGTATCTGGCCACCGATCCCGATCGCGAGGGCGAGGCTATTTCCTGGCATCTGTACGAAATCCTCCGGCAGCGCGAACTGCTGCGCGACAAACCGGTGCGGCGGGTCGTGTTCCACGAAATCACCCAGCGGGCGATTCTGGACGCTGTCGATCATCCGCGCGAGCTGTCGCTGGACCTGGTCAACGCCCAGCAGGCCCGGCGCGCCCTGGACTATCTGGTCGGCTTCAACCTGTCGCCGCTGCTGTGGAAGAAAATCCGGCCCGGGACTGTCCGCCGGCCGGGTGCAATCGCCGGCGCTGCGGATGATCGTCGAGCGCGAGGAGGAGATCGAACGCTTTCAGCCCAGGGAGTACTGGACGCTGGAGGCCGACACCGCCAAGCCGGGTCAGCCGTTCACCGCCCGGCTGATCGAGTACGATGGCACCAAGCTGACCCAGTTCAGCGTCGTCGATGCCGAACAGGCGCACGCCATGGAGCGGGCGTTGCTGGCCGCCGCGCGCGCCCAGCTCGCCGAGTCCGGTTCGCCGGCTCCCGACGGCGCCGCCATCGGCCGGCTGCGCGTGGCGAGGGTCGAGCGCAAGCAGCGCAAGCGTAACCCCGCCGCGCCCTTCACCACCTCCACCCTGCAGCAGGAAGCCTCGCGCAAGCTGGGCTTCTCCACCCAGCGCACCATGCGGGTCGCCCAGCAGTTGTACGAGGGTATCGACACCGGCCACGGCGCAGTGGGTCTGATCACCTACATGCGCACCGACTCGGTCAATCTGGCCCAGGACGCCCTCAACGAAATTCGAGTCTTGATCGCCCAGCGCTACGGTGCGCAGAATCTGCCTCCCAGTCCCCGGCTGTTCAAGACCAAGGCCAAGAATGCCCAGGAGGCACACGAGGCGATCCGCCCAACCGTGGTGGCGGTGACGCCGGAATCGATCCGCGCTCATCTCAACCCCGATCAGCACGCGCTGTACGAACTGATCTGGAAACGTACCGTCGCTTGCCAGATGATCTCGGCTACCCTGGATACGGTCGCGGTGGATCTGGCCTGCGGCGCCGGCCATGTGTTCCGCGCCACCGGCTCGACCGTCGCCGATCCCGGCTTCATGGCAGTTTACCAGGAAGATGTGGATGATCGGAGCGAGGAGGAGGACAACCGGACGTTGCCGGTGCTGCGGCGAAGGCGAACGGGTGGATTTGCTGGCGCTGCGGCCGGAACAGCACTTTACCGAGCCGCCGCCACGTATCTCCGAAGCCAGTCTGGTCAAGGCACTGGAAGAATACGGCATCGGCCGGCCCTCCACTTATGCGGCGATCATCTCGACCTTGCTGGCCCGCGAATACGCGGTGCTGGACAGCCGCCGCTTCAAGCCCACCGACATCGGCCGTATCGTCAACCGCTTCCTGACCCGCCATTTCACCCAGTACGTGGATTACGACTTCACTGCCCGGCTGGAAGATGATCTGGACGCGGTGTCGCGCGGCGAGGAGGACTGGTTGCCGCTGATGCGCGGCTTCTGGGCCCCGTTCAAACAGTTGGTCGAGGAGAAAGCGGAAAATGTCTCACGCCAGGAGGCGGTGCAGGGTCGCGAACTGGGGCTCGATCCCAAGACCGGCAAGCCGGTCTCGGTGCGGATGGGCCGGTTCGGGCCGTTCGCCCAAATCGGCGCCAAGGACGACCCCGACAAACCGCGTTTCGCCAGCCTGCGTCCGGACCAGCGCATGGATACCATTACTCTGGACGAAGCACTGGCCTTGTTCCAGTTACCGCGCGACCTGGGAACGACCAGCGAGGGCGAACCGATGCAAGCCAATATCGGCCGGTTTGGACCCTACGTGCGCTACGGCAAGAATTACGTCTCGCTGAAGAACGAAGATCCCCATACCGTCAGCCGCGAACAGGCGCTGGAACTGATCGCCGCCCACCGACAGGCCGCGGCGAACAAGGTGCTGCGTGCGTTCCCAGGCTCCGCCGTCCAGATCCTCAATGGCCGGTTCGGACCCTACATCACCGACGGCAAGAAGAACGTCCGTCTGCCCAAGGGTCGCGAACCGGCCAGTTTGACCTTGGTGGAATGCGAAACGCTGGTGCGCGAGGCACCCCATAAAAAGGCCGCCCCGCACCGCCGCGCCGCCAAGACATCGACCACCAAGGCGTCGTCGAGCCGGAGTTGAAAGTGAACAGGCTGCGACTACGCGCCGCAGCCCGCGTGGTCCGGGATGGCGGCATCGTCGCCTATCCCACCGAGGCGGTTTACGGACTGGGCTGCGATCCCCATAACGAACAGGCAGTGCGGCGACTGCTGGCGCTCAAGCGTCGTCCGGCGCGCAAGGGATTGATTTTGATCGCCGCCAGCTTCGAGCAACTGACGCCTTTTCTCCAGCCCTTGACCCCGGCCGACCGCGCCCGGATCGCCGCGACCTGGCCCGGTCCCTACACTTGGCTGATTCCGGCCCGAACCAGTACACCGCGCTGGTTGCGGGGCCGGCATGACACCTTGGCGGTGCGGGTGACCGCTCATCCCCTGGCGGCGACGCTGTGCCGGGTTTGTGGCCATCCGCTGGTCTCCACCAGCGCCAACCTGAGCGGCCGACCACCGGCTCGCACCCCGCTCGCGGTCCGCCGGCAGTTGGGACCGGCTATCGATTACCTGCTGCCCGGCCCGACCGGCGGCGCGGCGCAACCCACGGCTATTCGGGATTTGCGAACCGGACAAGTGGTGCGCAGCGCCTGAAATCAGGCCTGATCCAGCGTCGGGATGACCTGCGTCAGCAGCGCCTTAACCTTGGTCATACCATCAACCAGATTTCGTTCGATCTCGGCCATGGTGATCTCGCCGGGCGCCTTGCCCGCCGCCCGGTTGGCGACCACCGCGCAGGTGGCATAGCGCAGGCCGAGTTCTCGGGCCAGCGCCGCTTCCGGCATGCCGGTCATGCCGACGATGTCGCAGCCGTCCCGCTCCAGTCGGCGAATTTCCGCCGCCGTCTCCAGTCGCGGCCCCTGCATCGCCGCGTAAGTGCACGATTCGCGTGCTCCCAGATTCAGCGCGCGGGCGGCTTCAATCAGCCGCGCCCGAAGTTCGCCACAGTAGGGTTCGGTGAGATCGATGTAGGTCACGTGGCTCAGGTTGTCCTCGAAAAAAGTACAATGCCGGCCCCAGGTGTAATCGACGAGTTGATCCGGAAAAGCCAGGACACCCGGCGCCATGTCGTCCCGAATCCCTCCCACCGCCGCTATCGCGATGACCCGGTTCACGCCGGTCCGGTGCAGCGCCCAGAGATTGGCCCGGTAGTTGATCTTGTGCGGCGGAAGAGTGTGATGCTGGCCGTGCCGGGCCAGGAATACCACGGCCCGGCCGCCCAGCTCGCCGTGGATCATGGGACTGGACGGCTCGCCGTAGGGGGTGGACTGGGTTTCCCGATGAGTGATTTTCAGGGTATCCAGGGAAGTGAGGCCGGTGCCTCCGATGATGGCGATGGTTGAGGTCATGGTGGATTTCCTCGCGGACAGGAGAGAAGCGGGAGGACGAATGCGATTGTCGCCAGACGCTCACTCGCGGGCGGCATAAATGGCCGGCAGGTTGCGCCAATACTCCTTGTAATCCATGCCGCAACCGAATACGTAGCGATCCGGCACCTCCAGACCGACGAAATCGAGGTTCAGGCCCGGCACCTTGCGGTCGTGCCGTTTGTTCACCAGCACCGCGCTATACACCGCCGCCGCACCCTGCCGGCGCACTTCGTCCAAAATCGCCTTGAGAGTATCACCCTCATCGAAGATGTCGTCCACCACCAGCACGACTTGGCCGGCCACCGCTGGCCGCGGACGGGCGATCCAGTCGATTTCGCCGCCGCGCGTGCCGCTGCGATAACGGGTGGCATGCAGATAGCCGACCCGCAGTGGAAAACGCAGGCGCGCCAGCAGTTGCGCGGCGGTCACGAACGCGCCGTTCATCACCATCAGCACCAGCGGATCGCTGCCTTCCAGCCGGGCGGTCACGGCGACGGCCAGGCGATCCAGAGCAGTTTCAATCTGCTCGGGCGGGCACAGCAACTCGGCCTCGCGCAACACGGCGCGCGCCTGTTCGGCGGTAATAGCGGACATTGCCAACTCCCAAAACAAAGGACGGGTTGGACTGGCGAACCGGGGTAGCCACGCTCAGATATCCATCTCCAGCAGCGGGAACGCATCGTAATCGCGCACCAGGCGGCTGGCCCGCTGCCAGACCGGGCCGTGGCGCAGTCGCTCCACGGTGAGGTGGCCGCGCCCGTGCAAACGGATCAGACGTAACTGACTGACCGGGTCCAGGGCATGGCGCAGGTTTTCGAGAATGGCGACGGCGGCACGGCGGTCGTTGCAGGCCAGCACCATGTCGCAACCGGCCGCCAGCGCCGCCCGGGCCCGTTCCGGCGGATTGCCGGCCTCCCGCGCGCCGGCCATGTCCAGATCGTCGCTGAAGATCACGCCCTGGAACTCCAACCGCCGGCGCAGGATGTCCTTCAGCCAGCGCGCGGAAAACCCCGCCGGCCGGTCGTCCACTTGCGGGTACAGGACGTGGGCCGGCATCAGCGCCACCAGCCCGTAATGGATCATCCGTTCGAAGGCCAGCAGATCGGCGGCGGCCAGCTCGTCCCAAGGACGCGGATCCACCGGCAGTTCCAGATGGGAGTCGGCGGCGATGCCGCCATGTCCCGGAAAATGCTTGCCCACCGCTTCCATACCGGCTTTCTGCATCCCGTTCGCGTAGGCGTGGGCCAGATCGGCCACCGCCTCCGGATCGTGGTGGAACGCCCGGTCGCCGATAATCCCGCTGACGCCGTGGTCCAGATCCAGTACGGGCGCGAAGCTGAAATCCACCCCGACCGCCCGCAATTCGGCGGCCATCAGCCAGCCGGTGACCCGTGCCAGTTGCTTGGCGCGCATCCGGTCCTGGTCGTAAATCTCGCCCAAGCGTCGCACCGCCGGCAGCCGGGTGAAACCGTCGCGGAACCGCTGGACCCGGCCACCCTCGTGATCCACCGCCACCAGCAAGCGGGGTTGGCGCAGGGTATGGATGGCCCTAGTCAGCGCCGCCACCTGCTCCGGGGACTGGTAGTTGCGGCTGAACAGGATGACGCCGCCCACCAGGGGATGGCGCAGGAGATCCTGTTCCTCGGCACTCAATTCCAAACCGTCCAGCCCCAACATCACCGGTCCCAGCACCATCGTCCGCGCCCCGTATCGGCCTGTGGCAGAAAATAGTTCTATGATAACGCTTAATCCGCCAAGCGCCAGTTGCCATGTCCACGCCCCGTTCCGTGTTCCACCGCCCCTGCTCGACCCGCCCGCTGCCTGGTCGGCCACCCGTTCCCTGGGGTCGAACCGGCTGCTGGTTGGAATGCTGCCTCTTGCCGGCGCTCCTGACCGTGGCCGGCGTCGCCAGCGCCGATACCGGCTGGTTCGGCCAGCAACCGACGGATCATTACGGCTTCCTGGGGAACCCACATTACACCCTCTGGGTGTTGGGTCCTCTCACCCTGCTGGCGGTCATCGTCCTGCTGTGGTCCTGGTGGCAGTGGCGGCGAGTGGCGCTACGCACTCGGCAGTTGCAACGGGAGCTAAAAGAGCGCCGGCGGGTGGAAATGGCGCTGCGCGAAAGCGAGGCGCGCTTCCGCGACGTGACTGAAGCCGCCAGCGATTGGATCTGGGAGATGGACGACAATCTGCGGTTTACCTACCTGTCGGAACGGTTTTACGCCCTGACCGGGATTGCGCCCCACTACGTGCTGGGCCGCACCCGCTGGGAACTGGCGGGGGTCGATTCGACCGCCGATCCGCAAAAATGGCGCCGGCATCGGGAACTGCTGGAAAAACATCTGCCTTTTCGCGATTTCATCTACCAAACCCGGTTGAGCGGCAGCCAGGGCGAGGGCCGCTATCTGAAGATCAGCGGCAAGCCCATCCACGATGGCCAGGGTCGGTTCCAGGGCTACCGCGGCACCGGCACCGACATCACCGAACAAGTCAAGGCGGAAGCGGCGCTGCACCAAAGCGAATTGCGCTTGCGACGCATCATCGACCTGGTGCCGCACATGATCTTCGCCAGGGACCGCCACGGACATTTTCTGCTGGCCAACCGCGCCACCGCCGCCGCCTACGGCATGACGGTCGAGGAACTGGTCAACCGTTCCCATCGCATCATTCATGGCGTGGACGAGGAAGTGGAGCGAATGCTGACCGACGACCTGGAAGTCATCGAAAGCTGGGCTTCCAAGCTCATCGCCGATGAAACCTTCACCGACCACGCCGGCCACGTCCGCACCCTGCAAACGATGAAGATTCCCTTCATCGAGCCGGGCTTGAACGAGACCGCGGTATTGAGCGTGGCGATCGACATCACCGAGCAGAAACACGCCAAGGAAGAAGTGGCACGGATGCGGCTCTATCTGAAAAATATCATCGATTCGATGCCATCGGTGCTGATCGGCGTCGATCCCTGGGGCTACATCACGGTGCTGAACCATCTGGCCGAACAGGCTGGCGGCGTATCGTGGGAGGCGGCGCAGGGCCGCTTCTTCGGTGACGTGTTCCCGCAGTTGGAAAGTCAATTCGAGCAGGTGCGGCAAGCGATCCGCCATGGTCGGCCGATCAAGACCCCGCGGATGACGCTTGAAGTGCAGGGCGAACTGCGCTATGCCGATGTCATGGTCTATCCTCTGATGGCGGACAACGCGAGCGGTGCCGTGATCCGGCTGGACGACGTGACCGCCCGGGTCCGGATTGAATCCATGATGGTGCAGACCGAAAAAATGCTTTCGGTCGGTGGACTTGCGGCCGGCATGGCGCACGAGATCAATAACCCGCTCGGCGCGATCCTGCAGGGCAGCCAGAACATTCTGCGGCGCATCGCGCCCGACATGCCCCAGAACCGCGCGGTCGCCGACGCTCTGGGCATCGACCTGAACCAGCTCAACCGCTATCTGCAGGAACGCGGTATCCTGCGTTTCCTGGAAGGTATCCGCGAAGCCGGTACCCGGGCGGCCAAGATCGTCGCCGACATGCTGTCGTTCAGCCGGCGCAGCGAAGCGCGTTTCGCCCCCGTGGATTTGGAGGACATGCTGGAAACCGTGTTGCGATTGGCCGCTAGCGACTACGATCTGAAAAAGAAGTACGATTTCAAACGAATCGTCATCGAACGCGACTACGACCCCGCGCTGCGCCTGGTGTATTGCGACAAGACGGAAATCGAGCAGGTGATTCTGAACCTGCTCAAGAACGCGGCCCAGGCCATGGCCGAGGAGGGGACAGCGTCGCCCACCATCACGCTGCGTACCCTGCGCGAACCGGATTATGCTTTGATCGAAGTGATTGACAACGGCCCCGGCATGGACGACAAAACCCTGAAGCGGATCTTCGAGCCCTTTTTTACCACCAAGGAGGTGGGCGCCGGGACGGGCCTGGGGTTGTCGGTGTCTTATTTCATTGTCACCGAGCAACACAACGGCCGGCTGTCGGTGATGTCCAAGCCGGGGCAGGGCAGTCGTTTCAGCATTCGCCTGCCTTCGGTTCGGGGGGCGCTATCATGACAGACTGGGTCTTGATCGTTGATGACGAGGAAATGATTCGGGAAAACTTGAAGGCGTATCTGGAAGACGAAGGCTTGGGGGTGGCGGCGTTCGAATCCGTCACCCACGCGCTCGCTTGGCTGCGGAATAGCGCCCCCTGCCGGGTGTGTATCATGGATATGCGCCTACCGGACATGGACGGCAATACCGCCATCCGCGTCTTCCACGAACTGTATCCCGAAATAGAGTTCCTGATTCATACGGGCTCCTCCAGTTATAGCCTGCCCGAGGATTTGCGCGCCATGGGCCTCGACGACGACCGGATCTATCACAAACCCCTGGGCGACATGGCACCGCTGGCGGCGGCGGTACGCGCGCTGGTAGTACCGCGAGAGGTCCAACCGTGAACGGAAAACCCGCGCGCATCCTGATGATCGACGACGAGCAACTGGTCCGTGAAATTCTCACCGCCTATCTGGAGGACAGTGGGTTCGAGGTGATCCAGGCCGGCGATGGCGCAACCGGCATCGAACTGATCCGTCGCGAGCAACCCGACCTGGTGCTGTGCGATCTTCGCATGCCGGGCATGGACGGCCTGCAGGTGTTGGCCACGGTGACCCACGAGTTTCCGGAATTGCCGATCCTGGTAGTCTCCGGCATGGGCGGCATGGGCGATGCCATTCAGGCGCTCAAGCTGGGCGCCTGGGACTACGTCACCAAACCGATCGAGGATATGGCGGTGCTGGAGCACGCCATCGCTCACGCTCTGGAACGCGCCCGGTTGCGACGGGAAAACCGCGAACATCGCGAACATCTGGAAGCGGTCAACGAGCAATTGCGGCAAACCTTGCGGCGGCTGCAGGAAGACGAGGCGGCGGCGCGACGCATCCAGTTCCAACTGCTGCCGGAAAACGATAAAGTTTACCGAAACTACCGATTCAACCGCCATCTGCTCACCTCGCAGTATCTTAGCGGCGATTTCGTGGATTATTTCCCCATCGACGGCGACCATCTCGGTTTCTACATCGCCGACGTGTCCGGCCATGGCGTGTCGTCGGCCTTTGTCACGGTCATGCTCAAGAGCTATATCGGCCGTTACCGGGAACTGCACCGGCAGAACCGCGATAGAGGTATTCTCAACCCCGCCGAAACCTTAAGTCGGCTGAACCGGGAGATCTTCGGCTGCCACATGGATAAATACCTGACCATCTTTTACGGTGTGATCGACTGGCCGGCCAATCGAATGCGCTACAGCAGCGGTGGCCAGTTTCCCTTTCCGATCCTGTTCGATGGCGAACAGGCCGCCTATCTTGGCAAGAAAAGTCTGCCGATCGGGCTGTTCGACTTCGCCAGCTACCAGGCCGAGTTCCTGCAACTGCCGCCCCGCTTCGCTCTGGTGCTGATCTCGGACGGCATCCTCGAAACCCTGCCGCAAACCAGCCTGCGCGATAAACAGGTGTTCCTGCTGGACACGATCCGCCGCATCGATCTGAGCATCGAGAATCTGATCCAGGCGCTGGGCCTGGATCGGTCTGGTCCGCTGCCGGACGATGTGACTCTGCTGCTGGTCGAGAGGACAGGGTGATATGGAGGATGGCGCCGCTTTTTACGTCAAGCAGGGCGGTACCTACGTCCTCAAGCTGGTCGGCGATATCCGCTATACCATGGGCTGCGCGTTGGGGGATTTTCTGGATGGCTTGTTCGCGCGCGCCGATTACGACGACATCGTCGTGGACATGACCCAAACGCACTCCATCGACAGTACCAGCCTGGGCCTGCTGGCGAAGATCGCCAACTTCAGTCGCAGCCGCTTCGCCCACAAAACCACTTTGTTGTCCACCAACCCCGATGTGAATCAGGTACTGGATACCATGGGGTTCTACGACATTTTCAATATCCGCGACACGGGGGAAACCATCTCGGCGACGTTGCAACAATTGGCGACCCAGGAACCGTGCAAGGATGATCTGACCCGAATCGTGTTCGAGGCCCACCGCACGCTCAGCGAACTCAATCCCCGCAACCAGGAAGCGTTCAAGAACGTGGTCGAAAGTCTGCGAGCCAAGCTGGGCGAATCTTAGAGACTGTCAAGAAACTAACCGATTGGTTGCACTGATTTTCTTATCTGCGGCAAACCAAAGAAGCGCCGCCAAGTCAGTTCCAAAATCTACAAGTGTTTGATTTTGAAAAGATTAGTTTTTAGACAGTCTCTTAAGCGCCTCGACTGTCCCGCCCCCCTCACCAGGATGCCCCATTTGGGTAGAAGCGGGTAGTGTTCCAGTCTGGTCTCAACCCCTGCATCGCCTTCTTGGAGAGTGAAATCATTTTTTCGATGTAGTCTTGCAGTGAGTCGCACTGGGCTGGCGGTCAACGGCGCCGGGCCGAATCGTTGCGCGCCACAGGGAGGCAAACACGGGCTTGACCCGATTCACGCCCGCGGGTCGAGCGAATACGGAGACAATCCCGGGGCGGATAGGGTGGATATTTTCAGATGGTTGCCATCGGGGGCCTGTTTCACCGCCGCCACCGCGCCAGATCGCGACGCCGGACCTTGCCGTTGGCGGTGCGCGGCAGGCTGTCGGTGAAGAGGATCTCGCGGGGACATTTGTAAGCGGCCAGATGCTCGTGGGCGTAAGCCAGCAGCGGCGCGGCGTCCATCCCGTCGGGCTCGTCGGGATCGCGCGGCACCACGAAGGCCGCGATGACCGAGACGCCCTCGCGCACCGCCAGTTCGGTTACCGCCACTTCCGCCACCGCCGGATGCTGGCTCAGGCAGTGTTCCACCTCCAGCGGCGAAACCCGGTAGCCCATGGCGTTCATCGCGTCGTCGTTGCGGCCGTGATAGATCATGTAACCGTCGGCGTCGAAATGAACCAGATCGCCGCCGATGAACCACTCGCCCCGGTAGACCAGTTCTTCCTCGTCCGGTCGATTCCAATAGCCCAGCATCAACCCCGGATCGCTGCGATGCACCGCCAGCAACCCGGTCTCGCCCGGCGGCAGCGGTTCCTCGCCACCCTCCACCGGCAGCGCCGCCACGCAGCGGCCCGCCTGCGGCTTACCGGGACTGCCCGGCCGCACCGGCACGCTGGGCGAGGAGGAAATGTAGGTCGAGCATTCGCTCATTCCCAGCGCCTCGTAAAGTTCCTTGCCGGTCGTCGTCCGCCACTGTTCCAGCAAGGCGGTGCTCAGCGCCTCGCCGGCGGTCAGGCCGTGGCGCAGGCTGGACAGATCGAACGCGCGCAAGTCATTGTATTTCAGAATCTGCCGGTACAGGCCCGGCACTGCTGCGAACAGGGTCGCCCGGAACTTTTGCATCAGCACCGGCCAGACCGTGACATCACGGGGACCGTTGTAGAGCACTGCCGTCGCGCCGTTGGCCCAAGGATCGGTCAGTCCGACCCCGAGCGTGTAGGTCCAGTTGAACGCGCCGGCGTGCAGGATCACGTCGTCCGGGCGAATGCCATACCAGCCCTGGTACATCGGCCGCCGCCCCCAGGCCGACCGCTGGGCGTGCAACACGCCCTTGGGCTGGCCGGTGGTGCCGGAGGTGTAGATGAGAAAGGCCGGATCGTCGGCGGCGGTATCGGCGTAATCCAGCGGCCCGTGCCCGGTCTGCAGCGCCGCAATGTCAGCGGGACCCAACACTCGCACGCCCGGCGGCGGTGCAATCGCCAGATCGTCGGACATGGCGAGAATTCGGGCGCCGGAATCGGCCAGCAGAAAATCGGCTTCCTCCTCGGTCAGTTGCGCTGAAGACGGCAACGGCACGCAGCCGGCGGCGATGGCGCCAAAAAAAAGCAGGGCGTAATCGCTGGTGTTGCCCATGCGGATCATCAGCCGCGCCCCCGGTTCGAGGCCAAATTGGTGCAAGCCCGCTGCCACCCGCCGGACTGCCTCGTCCAATTGCGCGTAGGTCCAGCATTCCGCCCGTTCGGCCAGTGCTTGGGCGTCGGACACCACGATCAGCGCCACCTTGTCCGGTGTGGCTTGTGCCTTCGCCAGACAGTAGTGTGCCATGTTGAATCGTGCCGGCGGCAGTTCGCCGGTATAGCCTCGTTGGTTTGTCGTCATGGATTCACTTCCAGAAATCCGGCAAAAACAGCAGCAGGGGGAACACGCTCAAAGCGTCCGACCAACATCGACAGCGATATCGGCCAAAGCGTTGGCGGCCGAAACAGCCTTTGATCTGTACACTATCTTTGATATCAATGGTTCGGACAGTTTTTGGTTTCAGGACTTTCGCTTCCGGTTCAAAAACCGTTCGGGGTGAACCGGTCGAACCCCAGTTTTCAGCAATGAATCGCCCTTCGACAGGCTGAGGGCGAACGGCTGGGCGAACGTCCTGGAATTAAATCAAAGTCAGGGGTTGACCTGAGTTTGATAAAATAACTTTTTGATTTCTAGCACAATGCCCCTTTTCACCGTTAGGGGAGCGGAATGTCGGCTACTGGACAACGGGCAAAGGAAAAGGGGCTAGGCTTTGACCTAACCCCTTATTTTTACTGGTGGGCCCTGTAGGATTCGAACCTACAACCAAGGGATTATGAGTCCCCTGCTCTGACCGTTGAGCTAAGGGCCCTGGCGAAAGAAAATTTTATCCGCAGCTCAGTCGCAGCACCAGTCGCAATCATTCCAGATCCAGGAAACTGCGCAGTTGTTCGGAGCGGTTCGGGTGCCGCAGCTTGCGCAGCGCCTTGGCTTCGATCTGGCGAATGCGCTCGCGAGTGACGTCGAACTGCTTGCCGACTTCCTCCAGGGTGTGATCGGTGGACATGTCGATACCGAACCGCATCCGCAGCACCTTGGCCTCGCGTGGGGTGAGTGTCGCCAGCACCTCGCGGGTCGCCTCGCGCAACCCCTCGACGGTGGCGGCTTCCACCGGGGACAGCACGCTCAGGTCCTCGATGAAATCGCCCAGGTGCGAATCTTCGTCGTCGCCGATCGGCGTTTCCATCGAAATCGGCTCCTTGGCGATCTTCAACACCTTGCGGACCTTATCCTCCGGCATTTCCATCCGTTTGGACAGCTCGTCCGGTGTCGGCTCGCGCCCCATCTCCTGCAACATCTGCCGGGAAATCCGGTTCAGCTTGTTAATAGTTTCGATCATATGCACCGGGATGCGAATAGTCCGGGCCTGGTCGGCGATGGAACGGGTGATCGCCTGACGAATCCACCAAGTGGCATAGGTCGAGAATTTGTAGCCGCGCCGGTATTCGAACTTGTCCACGGCCTTCATCAGGCCGATGTTGCCCTCCTGGATCAGATCCAGGAACTGCAAACCCCGATTGGTGTACTTCTTGGCGATGGAAATCACCAACCGCAGGTTTGCCTCGACCATTTCCTTCTTGGCGCGCCGGGCCTTGGCCTCGCCGATGGACATATGGCGATTGATGTCCTTGATTTCGTGGATCGACAGCCGCGCTTCCCGCTCGATGGCCTGGAGCCGCCGCTGCGCCGCCAGCACCTCATCTCGGAAATCCGCCAGCGCTGCCGAGTATTTCTTGCCGGCCTGAATCTGCTCGTCCACCCAGTCCAGCCGGGTTTCGTTCTGCGGGAACGAGGTGATGAATGTCTTACGCGGCATTTGCGCCTTGCTGGCGCAAATGGTCATGATTTCCTTTTCGTGGGTGCGGATGCGCTCGGCGATCTCGTGCAGGCTGGCAATCAACTGATCCAGGGTTTTCGGCACCAGCCGGAACTGGAGAAAACGGTCGCCAAGTTGTTGGCGCAGCGCCTGGGTTTGGGAATGCTGGAGACCGAATTCGTCCACGCTGGCCAGGGTCTGCTCGTACAGGGCGCGCAAATCCGAGAAACGGCGGGCAGTTTCCTCCGGATCGGGGCCGCTTTCGACCACGCTCTGGGCGGCATCTTCATCTTCCTCGTCGTCGCTGACCACCACCACCACCTCATCCTCGACCGCCACCGCATCCGGATCGTCGGCGGCCAGCAATAGCTCCACGTCCGGCAGTGACGGGGTGGCTTCCTCGACATCCTTGAAACCGCTGATCACATCGGCCAGCCGCGTGCCGTTTTCGCTGATCGAATCGTAAATCCGCAGCAGCGCGCCGACTGTCAGCGGATAGCTGGCCAGCGCCGCTAGCACCTGGGTCATCCCTTCCTCGATGCGCTTGGCAATCTGAATTTCGCCTTCACGGGTGAGCAGCTCGACCGTGCCCATCTCGCGCATGTACATCCGCACGGGATCCGTGGTGCGGCCGAATTCGCTGTCCACGGCCGCCAGCGCCGCCGCCGCCTCCTCGGCGACCACATCGTCGTCGGCGCTGACCGGGTTCTCGTTGAGCAACAAAGTTTCGGTGTCGGGCACGAATTCGTGTACTTCGATGCCCATGTCGTTGATCATGGCGATGATGTCTTCGATCTGCTCGGGATCGACGATGTCATCGGGCAAATGGTCATTCACCTCGGCATAGGTCAGGAAGCCCTTTTCCTTGCCGCGGGCGATCAACTTCTTCAATTGCGACTGTTGCTGCTCGCTCATGACCTGTTCACGTACTGAAGTAAAGAAAAATCTAAATTTTTAAGCATATCACAAAATACTGTACATGCTAAGTGTGAAATGAATAGAATTAGACCTTTTTTGCTTTTCCCAAGTTCCGCAAGGCTTCCCGTTCCTCGGCGCTGAGCGCGCGCGGCGTCCCGCGCCGCAACAGCATTTCCGGCAAGCGCTCCCGCAGATCGTCGCGGCGCCCCAGGGAGGCGAGGATGTCGCTGAATTCCTGTTCGAACTGGTAGTCCTGCTCCGGCACCCCCGGTTCCCAGGTAGCCAGCCGTTCCAGAATCGCCCCCTCGCTCGTATCCCGATAGCGTTCCAGCAATGCGGCGGTGGTGAGTTGGGGGTTGGCGCGCAACACGGCGACCAGGTTCGCCAGCAACTTCACCCCCGACTCGCCGTCATCCCGGAGCGCAAGTTCGTTGTCCGTCACCTGTTGCGCCAGCTCCGGTCGGTATAAAAGCAGGGCGATGGCTTTGCGCAGTGGGGTTCGGGTCAGGCGCAGGTTGCGGTCGGTCGGACTGGCGGAGGTCGACGGAGGAGGCCGCAGCCGGGTGTTGCCCACCTGGGCTTCCTGCCGCAGTCGCTCCTCCATAAGATCGCGGAAATGTCCATCGGGCAGTTTTTCCAGCAGCGGCCGAGCCAGTTCGGCCAGGCGGGCGCGGCCGGCCAATGTGTTGGGATCAACCTGGACGCGCAGTTCGGCGAACAGGTAATCGGCCAACGGCGTGGCTTGCTCCAGCCGTCGCTCGAACACCGTCCGACCCTCGCTTCGGACCAGAGTATCCGGGTCCTCGCCCTCGGGCAGGAACAGAAAACCGACCTGGCGACCGTCGCGCAGGAACGGCAGCGTCACGTCCAACGCCCGCCACGCCGCCGCACGTCCGGCCCGGTCGCCGTCGAAGCAGAACACCAAATCGTTGACCGTCCGGAATAGCCGTTCGACGTGTTCGGCGGTGGTGGCGGTGCCGAGCGTAGCAACGGCATACGGGATATCGTGCTGGGCTAGCGCCACCACGTCCATATAGCCTTCGACCACCAATAGCCGCTGTAATTGCCGGTTGTGGGTGCGCGCCTCGTAAAGACCATAAAGTTCGGACCCTTTGTGGAACAGCGGTGTTTCCGGGGAATTGAGATATTTTGGCGTGGTATCGCCGTCCAGCGCCCGTCCGCCGAAGGCGATCACCCGGCCGCGACGGTCGCGGATTGGAAAAATGATTCGGTCGCGAAAGCGGTCGCGCGGCCGGCCCTGTTCGTCTCGGCTGGCCAGGCCGGCGGTAATAAGATCCTCGGCGGCGGCGCCGGCCTCGCGCAGCGCCTTGGTGAGATTTTCCCAGCCGGGGGGGGCATAGCCGATGCCGAAAGTGCCGGCGATCTGACCGGTTAGGCCGCGCTGGCGCAGATAGTCGACCGCTCGCTGCCGGAGGGGATGCTCGCGCAATTGCTGGCGGAAAAAGCGGTCGGCTTGGGCGATCCATTCCAGCAGCGGCTTGATCGAGGCGCCGCTCTCGCCGGCATGAGTCTGGGGCAGGTCCAGTCCGGCCAGACGGGCCAATTCCTCGACCGCATCGGGAAACTCCAGCCGCTCGTAGGCCATCAAAAAGCCGATGGCGTTGCCGTGGGCGCCGCAGCCGAAGCAGTGGTAGAACTGCTTGCGCGGGCTGACCGAGAACGAGGGGGTTTTTTCGGCGTGAAAGGGACAGCAGGCCATGAATTCGCGACCCGCGCGACGCAGCGGCACCCGGGCGTTGACGATCTCGACGAGATCCACCCGGCCGAGCAACTGATCGAGGAACTCCTGGGGTATGCGGCCAGCCATAATCCAAAAGCCTAGTGGATAAATGCCCGGCCGTCAGTGGTCGGTCGCAACGAACGGAGCGGGCGGCAGGCGTGGACGTTGGCAGCAGCCGTTGGGGGAGGGAGTCGATTCAGCCGCCGAAGCGGGCCTTGACCCGGACGCTGACTGCGGCCATGTCCACCCGGCCCTGCGCTTGATCCTTGATCAGCGCCATCACCTTGCCCATGTCGCGCACGGATTGGGCGGCGGTCACGGCGATGGCGTTGGCGATCAGCGTGTCGATATCGGTCTCGCTGAGCGGTGCCGGCAGGTAGGTCTGGATCAGCTCGATCTCGAAGGCTTCCTGGGCGGCGAGATCTTCCCGGCCGGCGCTCTGAAACTGCGCCAGCGATTCCCGGCGTTGCTTGATCATTTTTTCCAGCACGCCGAGCACTTGGCTATCGTTTAATTCGATATGCTCGTCCACCTCGCGCTGCTTGACGGCAGCCAGGATCAGGCGGATCGCGCCGAGGCGCTCCTTATTCTTGGCGCGCATGGCGGTTTTCATGTCATCCTGAATACGGTCTTTTAGGGACATGACGAAGGGCTCGCGGGCGGAGAAGGGGAGAGGCCGGTTTCAGAACATGCGGGTGCGGCGGGCGACTTCACGGGAAAGCTTCTTCAGATGGCGCTTGACGGCGGCGGCCCGCTTGCGTTTGCGTTCCTGGGTGGGTTTCTCGTAAAACTCCCGACGGCGGACCTCGGACAGCACGCCGGCTTTTTCGCAGGAACGCTTGAAACGGCGCAGCGCGACATCAAACGGCTCATTCTCTTTGACTTTCACGGAAGGCATTAAACCATCACCTCATTCATGTCTGGGGGGTTAGCAGGTAAATGTTGAACAATCGAAAAATGCTAAATTATAGTCGTGCCCGTTGCCAAATGCAAAACAGCGGGGCGATATGTTGATCCTGGGTATCGAAACCTCCTGCGATGAAACCGGTGTAGCGCTCTACGACAGCGAGAATGGTTTGCTGGCCCACGCCCTGCACAGTCAGATCGCGCTGCACGCTGAATTCGGCGGCGTGGTGCCGGAACTGGCTTCGCGCGATCACGTCCGCAAGACGCTACCTCTGCTGCGGGAGATTTTCCGGTGGGCGGGCGTGCCTCCGCGTGAGGTGAACGGGGTGGCCTACACGCGCGGCCCGGGTTTGATCGGCGCGCTGCTGGTGGGCGCGGCCATCGGTCGCAGCCTGGCTTGGACGTGGAACGTGCCCGCCATCGGCGTGCATCACATGGAGGGTCATCTGCTGGCCCCGATGCTGGAGCCGGATCCGCCGACGTTCCCATTCGTGGCGCTGCTAGTGTCCGGCGGCCATGCTCTGCTAGTGGAAGTGGACGGCGTCGGTCGTTACCGGATTCTGGGCGAGTCGGTGGACGACGCCGCTGGCGAGGCGTTCGACAAGACCGCCAAGTTGCTGGGCCTGCCGTATCCTGGCGGGCCGGCGCTGGCGAAGTTGGCCGAACAGGGCGATCCTCGGCGCTTCACCTTCCCCCGGCCGATGACCGACCGCCCTGGCTGCGATTTCAGCTTCAGCGGCCTAAAGACTGCCGCTATCAACACCTGGCGGACGCTGGAGCCGACGCCGGAGAACCGGGCCGACGTGGCGCGAGCCTTTGAGGAGGCGGTGGTGGAGACCCTGGCGATCAAATGCCGGCGGGCACTGCAAGCAACTCGACTGAAGCGGTTGGTGGTTGCGGGCGGGGTGGGCGCCAACCGGCGCTTGCGTGAGCGGCTGCGGGAAGTTGCGGCGGAGCTGGGCGGGCAGGTCTATTATCCCCGTTTGGAGTTCTGTACCGACAACGGTGCAATGATCGCCTATGCCGGCTGGCGGCGAATGGCGGCGGGCCAGCGCGAAGACATGGCAATCGAGGTGCTGCCGCGCTGGCCGCTGGATAGTCTGGTGCCGGTGAACTGAAACTGAAGGTGACACCGGATATCCCACCAACAAGTTTAGCGGATAGTGTGCTACAGCTAATGCTGGCGCAATCGTTTACCGCCCAGAACCACCAGTAACCGTAATAACGGGACGGATATGTGCTACAGCTAATGCTGGCGCAATCGTTTACCGCCAGTACCTGGACATCATGGGTCCGGGTTTTCCTATGGAACGATTTTGAGAGTGACCGCATATCGTTCGGTCGTCGAGCCGTCGCCTTCCCAGAAACGCCAGTATTTCAGTTTGAGCGCGACTTCGCCGGGCTGCAGGGTAGTAAAGGTGAATATCCGTTGTCCGCGTGCACCGATAGAGCCTTCGGTCGGTTCGGTGAATTCGGTACCGTCCAGCGCCAGCAGGCGACTGTTGGTTTCGTCGATGGCCCAGGTGAAGCCGGTTGTGGGATTCTCCGGCAGTCGCACCTTGAGGCGTTCGCCAACCCGGAGTTCGGCGGTTCGGTTGTTGTCGGCGCGGGTCAGCACCAGTGTGCCGTTTTCCCGGGTACCGGCTGGCGGAGTGGCAACGGGCTCTACGCCTTTCTTGGAGGCGCAACCGGCGGCGAGCGAGACGGTCAATATCGCCAGGATCGCTATCCAGACGAAACGCACATGGCGGAACGATGATTTGCGGATCATGGACATCGGGCGCGTGAGGAGAGTGGTGTCGAGTGAGGAAATCGGTGACCAAAGCGCGCCACATACTACCTCATTTACGAAGTTTCCAAGAAGCTCACCGAAGCGGGAAGACGTACGTGCACTTAGAGCCTATACGAAAAGCAAATCTATTTAAAACAATTACTTACTGGAGAATATCGTGGCTTTTTTGCTTGAGAGGCACTTTATCGTCAATAAGCCTATGTTTTTACATGGTTAGTTTCCGTATAGGCTCTTAGTCTGGCAGTGAATATCGCGAATCTCTGCGGCGTTAGGTAGTGCCCCTTAACTTCCGTAATGAACCATCTTCTTTTTAAAGACCAAGCGGTGGCCAACAATGATCAAATCCTCTGCAAATCAGTTAATTGACCTGTATTACCATGGTTTTGGTCTCGAATCCCCATGAATTTCACGATCACCGTCCGGAGGTTGACCGAGGGGAATTCCGAGAATTCACGGCGACTCGTTGGATCGGCGGGTCAGCAGGATCTGATCCAAAGCGAATTCAGCGCGCATATGGACGGTGCTACCCGTGGTGAAGCTGGTTGAGAGTAATCATGTAATATGATGAATTTATTGATTATATAAGAGTCTTGGAATAGGTCTATGCCCCCTCACCGCCTCGGTGTCGTGGAACTCTTTGGGGCTGGTGCTTAGTCCTGCCAGGTGGAGAATACGTCGTCTAGTGTCATTCTTATGTTGCGAAATTATTGAAGTTCATCACGGAAGTTAAGGGGCACTACCCAATTCACAGCAAGCACACATTTGGAAGGATGCGCAACCTCGCCGCCGTGAGCCTTGAGCCACGCCCCTCGCGGTTCCTGCTTATCGGCGGTGGCATCGGTCACTTGTTGGCCGGCGCCGCCGTTGTCGTTTCCAGCGTACCGCTTTGGGTCAAGGCAGGATTTGTCGCAGGCATCGTTCTGTCGCTGGCCTGGGTTGGATACCGCTACGGTTATCGTTATGGTCACGGGTTCGTCGCGCTCGTCGAACTGTTCGAAGGGCGCTGGCGGCTTGAAACCGGAGGTGGCGCGATGTGTCGCGCCGAGTTGATTAGCGGTTACGCACATCCCGTAATCGTGATTTTGGATTTCCGCCTGGAGAGCGGCCGACGACGGTCGCTGACGCTGTTGCCGGATTCCGCTGATCCCGATGCCTTACGCCGGTTGCGGGTCTGGCTGCGGACCCAGCGGGATGACGCGGAATTGGATCGGTCGTGAAGATGGGTACGGGATGGGGATAAGTGAGAGTCACTCTCCCCAGCGCGGGGGCGTTTCCGCCCCGGCGAAATTCATCGGCACCAACACGGTATCCCGCACTGGCGCGGACTCGTTGGCCTGGGGATAATCCAGGGTGTAGTGCAAGCCCCGGCTTTCCTTGCGCGTTAGGGCGCTGCGGATGATCAACTCCGCCACCCGTGCCAGATTGCGCAGTTCGATCAGATTGCCGCTAATCCGGAAGTTGCCGTAGTACTCGTCGATCTCCCGCAACAGCAACTCCACCCGATGCTGGGCGCGCTGCAGGCGCTTGTTGGTGCGCACGATGCCGACGTAGTCCCACATGAACTGGCGCAATTCCGCCCAGTTATGGCTGACCACCACCTCCTCGTCGGAATCAGTGACCCGGCTCTCATCCCATGCCGGCAATACCGGCGGCTCCAGGGCGCGGTCCAGTTGGGGGCGGATGTCCTCGGCGGCCGCGGCGGCGAACACCAGACACTCCAGCAGGGAATTGCTGGCCATCCGGTTCGCCCCATGCAGGCCGGTAAAGGCTACCTCGCCCACTGCGTACAACCCCTCCACGTCCGTCCGCGCCCGCAGATCGGTCATCACCCCACCGCAGGTGTAATGAGCCGCCGGCACTACCGGAATCGGCTGCCGGGTGATGTCGAAGCCATACTCCAGGCATTTGGCGTGGATGTTGGGGAAGTGATCCCTGATGAAGTCCGCCGGCTTGTGGCTGATATCCAGATACACGCACTCCGCGCCCAGCCGCTTCATCTCATGGTCGATGGCCCGGGCTACGATGTCGCGGGGAGCCAGCTCCATCCGCACGTCGAAATTCCGCATGAACCGGGTTCCGTCCGGCAACAGCAGATAGCCACCCTCGCCGCGCACCGCCTCGGAAATCAGAAAGTTCTTGGCCTGCGGGTGATACAGGCAGGTCGGGTGAAACTGCATGAATTCCATGTTCGCCACCCGGCAACCAGCCCGCCAGGCCATCGCGATGCCGTCGCCGGTGGAACCGTCCGGGTTGCTGGAATAGAGATAGACCCGGCTGGCGCCCCCGGTGGCCAACACCACGAACCGCGCCGCCAGGGCTTCGACCCGCCCGCTGTGACAGTTCAGCGCGTAGGCGCCCAGGCAGCGGTTGCCGGGTAGCCCCAGCTTGCGGCTGGGGATCAAATCCACGACGCTGAAGTGATCGTGCAAGGTGATGTTGGGGTGCTGGCGGGCGCGTTGCTCCAGGGTGGTCTGGATGGCGCGGCCGGTGGCGTCGGCGGCGTGGACGATGCGCCGATGACTGTGACCGCCTTCACGGTGCAGGTGATAGTCTGCGCCGCCCTCGGCATTCGGCTCCCGGGTGAAGGGCACGCCCTGCCCGCTGAGCCATTCGATCACCGTCCGGCCATGCTCCACTGTGAAACGCACCGCATCGGCATGACACAGACCCGCGCCGGCGACCAGGGTGTCCTGCAGGTGCGACTCGATGGAATCCCCGGCGTCCAGCACCGCCGATACCCCGCCCTGGGCATAATAGGTGCTGCCTTCGTGCAAAGACCCCTTGGCCAGGGCGACGACGCGAGCGGTATCGGCCAGTCGCAACGCCAGGCTGAGGCCGGCGGCGCCGCAGCCGATGATCAGGATGTCGGTGAAAGTGGAGGAGATGGCCATGACTTGTGAGCGACTCCGTGAATGGGGTATCGTTGCCTGAACGGGTGCCGCCGGAGTGGGTGTAGACGGCACTGCGGTTTCATCCCGCCACTGCTTTTCACACTATAACCATATCCCGGCAGGACTGCGAACTAACGGGGCGGGCGTTTGTCTACCGTCATGGTCGCACGGAGATTGCCATTGAGTCGAAAGGGGTCTGCCCCAATGGGCGAGGTTCACTTGGATCGCGATCTGGTCCAAAGAGTGCAAAAAGGCGATAAAAGTGCGTTCGATCTACTGGTGCTCAAGTACCAATACAAGATCATCAAGCTGATTTCCCGCTATGTACACGATCCCAGCGAAGCCCAAGATGTTTCCCAAGAGGCGTTCATCAAGGCCTACCGAGCGCTACCCGGTTTTCGCGGCGACAGCGCGTTCTATACCTGGCTGTACCGGATCGCCATCAATACGGCCAAGAACTACCTGGTCGCCCAGGGCCGCCGTCCGCCGGGTTCCGACATTGACGCCCACGAAGCCGAACAATACGAAGGTCAGTCCCTGCTGAAAGAGTACGAAACGCCCGAGCGGCTGTTGCTCAAGGATGAAATCGCGGCGACTGTGTTCCGGGCGATCGAGGATTTACCGGAGGATTTGCGCACAGCGATTACCCTTCGGGAACTCGAAGGCATGAGTTACGAGGAAATTGCCCAAACCATGGGGTGTCCGATCGGTACGGTGCGTTCGCGGATCTTCCGGGCGCGCGAATCGATCGACGCCAAACTGCATCCACTACTGCATTAGTTTCGGGATAGAGTCATGGCTGATACAACGGCTGAACTACAAGCGGCGCAATTCGCCCACGATGTCCCTGTCGCGGCGAGCCAGCTTTCGGCGATGGTCGACGATGAACTGGAGGACAGGGAAGTCGATTTGGTCTTGCGTCGCTTGACTCGGGATCACGATGCGCGGGCCCGTTGGGAGCGTTATCATTTGATCAGCGACGCGATACAGGGTCATTTGCCGGATGCGTTCGATAGCGGTTTTGCCGCGCGCATCCGCCAGGCGATCGAGGCGGAGCCGCAACCGCAACCGACCACCAAGCCGCTGCCGGCCTGGTATAAACCGGTCACGGGATTCGCGTTGGCCGCCTCGATTGTGCTGGTAGCCCTGTTTGGACTCAAGCTGACGCAGACCGATACCAACCTCTCCCCCACCAACCAAATCGCTGTCACCACCCCATCCGCCGTCGCCACTCCCATCGTGGTCCGGGTCGCCGCCACCGCCCAGCGGCCCGACAAGTCCAAAGGTCCAGTCGAAGCCCGGTTGAGCAGCTATCTGGTCAATCATAACGGCTATGCGTCCCTGAACAGCGTGCATGGCATGTTGCCCTACGTGCGCATGGTCGGCTATCCGATCGATCATTAAGACATCGAATGAACCGGAAGCTACTGCACTGCGCGGCCCTGGCGCTCGCCGCCGGCTCGTTGCCCCCCGCCGGCTGGGTTCAACCGGCCGCCGAAGAAGCCAAGCATTGGCTGGAACGAATGATTCAGGCCACCCAAACCCTGAATTATGAAGGCACGTTCATTTATGTTCAGGGGCCGCATGTGGAGGCTATGCGAGTCATTCACGGCGGCGGTCCGGAGGGCGAGCGGCAGCGGCTGTTTTCGTTGAATGGCCCTCCGCGCGAAATCCTAGTGGCGAACAACAGCGTCACCTGCCTGCTGCCCAAGCGGCAGGCGACATTCGTGGGTGGCGACTACCAGCATTCGTCCTTCCCCATATCCATGCCTAGCGAACTTGGCCGGCTGGAAAGTCATTACGATTTTGAGCTGTTGGGCGAGGACCGCATCGCCGGGTTGGAGGCACGGGTGGTCGCCATCAAGCCACGGGATTCCTGGCGGTTCGGTTACCGGCTATGGCTGGATCGACGGAACGCGATGGTGTTGCGTTCGGCGCTGCTGGACGACAAGGGCTATCCGGTCGAACAACTGATGTTCACCGATTTGCAGATCAAGCCGCAGGTCGATGAAACCGCTTTCAAACTCCCGGTCCCGCCCGCGGATGCGGTGCTGCCGAAATCAATTCAGAACCCTGAGAGTGCCCAAGCTCCCGCAGGGGTGCCGGTGACCCAGTCGGCCTGGGGCGTGACCCAGTTGCCGGACGGATTCGTCAAGGTTCTGCACAACCGTTTTGCGGAAGCCACCGGCCGGCATCCGACCGAGCACATGGTCTTCGCCGACGGGCTGGCCACCATTTCGGTGTTCCTGGAAAAGTTGGACGGGGCTCCGCCCCTGCTGCAGGGAGGATCCCAGCTCGGTTCGATGAACGCATTTGGGACGATGGTGGACGGTTACCAGATTCTCGTGGTCGGTGAGGTGCCGGCCGCGACCGTGCAGCACATCGCCGCTTCGATCCAGCATGATCCCGAGGCCGGCAAGCCATGATCGAGGAACGTGCGGTCGTGGCGGAGGCCGGCAGGGGGTACGCCTGGGTGGAAATCCAGCGCCGGTCGGCGTGTGGCGGGTGCCAGGCCAGCACTGGCTGTGGCACGGCGGTGCTGGCGCAAATCTGGAGTGGCGGCCGGGCACGGGTAAGGGCGATAGCGGAGTTGCCGTTACAGCCAGGCGATGAGGTGATCGTTGGCTTGGCCGATGGCGTGCTTCTGCGCGGGGCTCTGCTGGCGTACCTGCTACCGCTGGCGTTGTTATTTGCTGGGGCCCTGCTGGGACAGACCGCGTTCGCGTTCGCGGGCGAGGAACCCGTGGTATTGTCCGGTGCATTGGGCCTGGGCCTGGGGTTTCTGGCGGTACGCGTTCTGTCGCGGCGGTTTCGGGACGATGCCCGGTATCAGCCGGTGGTATTGCGCCGGACGACCGCGGCCGGGAGTGTGCTTTCTTCGTGCCGATAAAGCTATAATCCCATTCCATCTGAAAATTCGATGCTTGTAAGCCTCTGCGCCCGAGCGGCGGCGGAGGCTTTGCTTATTTTGCCGCGCGGGTCTGGCGATACCGGAGAGGCGTAGCCCAGCGGGCAGATTGCCTGTGGAGTTCATGGATCACATTCGCAATTTTTCGATCATCGCGCATATCGACCACGGCAAGTCCACTCTCGCCGATCGCTTCATTCAAAGCTGCGGTGGGCTGAGCGAGCGGGAAATGGCCGAACAGGTGCTCGACTCGATGGATTTGGAGCGGGAGCGGGGGATCACCATCAAGGCGCAGAGCGTGTCGCTGCGCTACGCGGCCCGCGACGGCCGTAGCTATCAATTCAACATCATCGACACACCGGGGCACGTGGATTTTTCCTACGAAGTGTCCCGCTCGCTGGCCGCTTGTGAAGGGGCTTTGCTGGTGGTGGATGCCGCCCAGGGCGTCGAGGCGCAGAGCGTCGCCAATTGCTATACCGCCATCGAGCAGAGGCTGGAAGTGTTGCCGGTGCTCAACAAGGTCGATCTGCCGGCGGCGGACCCGGAGCGGGTGGCGCACGAGATCGGCGACATCATTGGCCTGGATGCCAGCCACGCCCTGCGGGTGAGCGCCAAGAGCGGCCTCGGGGTCGCGGAATTGATGGAGGAGATCGTCGCACGCATCCCGGCGCCGAAAGGCGACCCGGGCGGGCCGCTCAAGGCGCTGATCGTCGATTCCTGGTTTGACAACTTCGTCGGTGTCATTTCCCTGGTCCGGGTGGTGGACGGCTGGATCGTGCCCAAACAGAAGATTCAGGTGATGTCCACCGGCCGGGTTTTTCAGGTGGAGTCCATCGGCATCTTCACTCCCAAGCGCAGCGAGCAGCCCAGCCTGAGCGCCGGCGAGGTCGGCTACGTCATCGCCGGCATCAAGGATATCGACGGGGCGCCGGTGGGCGACACCTTCACCGGAGCGGACCGGCCGGCGGCAGAACCGTTGCCGGGCTTTCAGAAGGTGCAGCCGCGGGTGTTCGCCGGGCTGTTCCCGGTCGAGTCGGACGATTTCGGCAACCTGCGCGAAGCCTTACAAAAGCTCCGCCTGAACGACTCATCGCTGTACTTCGAGCCGGAAACCTCGCAGGCCATGGGTTTCGGGTTCCGTTGCGGCTTTCTGGGTCTGTTGCACATGGAAATCGTCCAGGAGCGGCTGGAGCGGGAATACAACCTCGATCTGGTGACTACCGCGCCGACCGTGGTCTACGAGGTGCTGACCAGCGGGGGCGAGGTTTTGAAAATCGACAATCCCGCCAAGCTGCCGCCGGCCAACGAAATCGCCGAGATTCGCGAGCCGATCATCGTGGCGCATATCCTGACGCCGCAGGATTATCTGGGCGCGATTATTACCCTGTGCATCGAAAAGCGGGGGGTGCAGCGAAACCTGCACTACGCGGGCGGCCAGGTGCAACTGAGCTTCGAGCTACCGATGAGCGAGGTCGTCATGGATTTCTTCGACCGGCTGAAGTCGGTCAGCCGCGGCTTTGCCTCGTTTGAATACAGCTTCGATCACTTCCAGGCCGCGCCCTTGGTCAAGCTGGACGTTCTGATCAATGGCGAAAGGGTGGACTCGCTGTCCGCCATCGTCCACCGCGAGCAGGCCCAGCGCCGAGGCCACGACTTGGCGGTCAAGCTCAAGCAGCTCATTCCCCAGCAGATGTTCGAGGTTGCCATCCAGGCCGCCATCGGCAACCAGATTATCGCCCGCACCACGGTCAAGGCGTTGCGCAAGAATGTGCTGGCTAAATGCTACGGCGGCGATGTCACCCGCAAGCGCAAGCTGCTGGAGAAGCAGAAGGCCGGTAAGAAGCGGATGAAGCAGGTCGGCAAGGTGGAAATCCCGCAGGAAGCTTTCCTGGCGGTGCTGCAGATGGAGAAAAACTCGTGAGAGTCCTGGTTTCGTTGTTGGATCGTCATGCCCATGAACATTGATTTTGCAACTGTTTTGGTGATGCTGACCCTGCTGACCGGCGGCATCTGGTTGCTGGACGCCCTGTTACTGGCATCGCGCCGCGCCCGCGCTCCGACGATTGGAGGCGCCGGTGAGGCGCGGTCGGTCGCGGTCAAGTTGCCGTGGTACGTGGATTTGTCGAAATCGTTCTTCCCGGTCATTCTGGCGGTGCTGATACTGCGCTCGTTCGTGGTCGAGCCGTTCCGGATTCCCTCGGAATCCATGCTGCCGACCCTGCTCAAGGGCGATTTCATCCTGGTCAACAAATTCGCCTACGGTTTGCGGTTGCCGGTGCTCAACACCAAGCTGGTCGGCAACGGCCAGCCGGCCCGTGGCGATGTGGTGGTGTTTCGTTACCCGCTCGAACCGGCGGTGGCTTATATCAAGCGAGTGGTCGGCCTGCCCGGCGATCGGCTGGAATACCGCGGCAACCAGCTTTTCGTCAACGGCCAGCCGGCACCCCTGACCCCACTGTCCAGCGATCCCGCCGAATCGGGCTATCGACAGTTCGACGAACGCCTGAGCCAGGTCAGTCATCGTATCCAGATGCTGGCTAACGGTCGCTGGGGGCTGGCGGGATTCTGGTCCGGCCTCCAACCGCGGCGGGCGCCGGATGGCACGGTCGGTTGGGAATACCAGGTGCCGGCCGGTCATTATTTCGTCATGGGGGACAACCGCGACAACAGCAGCGACAGCCGGGTTTGGGGGCCGTTGCCCGAGCAGAATCTGATCGGCAAGGCGTTCTTCATCTGGATGAACTGGGATTGCATTACGTTCAACGGCCAGTGCGGCCGGATTGGGGATGGCATCGAGTAGGCGAAAAAGGGGAATGATGATGATAATGCGGACAAGACAGTTGAGTGAGGACGGACGGATGGGGGGGGAGCGCGGCATGACCGTGATCGGCATGTTGTTGCTGATCATCGTGATCGCGTTCGTGGCGCTGATCGGGATGAAGGTAGTGCCGATGTATATTCAGTACTTCTCGATCAAGTCCACGATCGAGAGCATCCGCAAGGAACCGCAGGTGGCGCAGATGAGCGCGCAGGATATCCAGACCGCGATTCAAAAACGGTTCGATATCGGTTATGTCGATAACATCCAGGCCCGTGATCTCAAGATTCGGAACGAGCGCAACGGGCGAGTCATCGATCTGGTGTACGAGGACGAGCGGGATTTGTTTTACGGGTTATTCGTCGTGCTGAAGGTCAACGAATCCCTTCCGCTGACTCCGTGAATCCGCCCGTCACCCACTTATGTGCCGCTCTGGGCTACACGTTCCGGCAGCCCGAGTTGCTGGAAGAAGCCCTTACCCATCGCAGTGCTTCGACCCGCAACAACGAGCGCTTGGAGTTCCTGGGCGATGCGTTGCTGAACATGGTCATCGCTGAGTATCTGTTCCAGCGCTATCCCAAGGCCAGCGAGGGTGAATTGAGCCGGTTGCGGGCCAGCCTGGTGAAAGGCGAGACCTTGGCGGAGTTGGCCCGCGATCTGAAATTGGGCGATTGGCTGCGGCTGGGACTGGGCGAACTCAAAAGCGGCGGGTTTCGGCGCGAATCCATTCTGTCGGATGCCATGGAAGCCATTTTCGGGGCGGTTTATCTGGACAACGGCTTGGTCGCCTGCCGCGACCTGATCTTGCATCTTTACCGGGACTGCCTGGCGCGACTGGCCAGCGCCAGCGACTTGAAGGATCCCAAAACCCGCCTGCAGGAATATCTGCAAGCCCGGCAACAGGCTTTGCCGGTCTACAACGTGCTGGAGATTCGTGGCGAGCCGCACGCGCAAAGCTTCATGGTGGAGTGCGTGGTCGCCGAATCGCGCTCGGTCGCGCTGGGGAGTAGCCGCCGCAAGGCCGAGCAAGAGGCAGCCCGCCAACTGCTGGAGCAGTTCCGATGACCGAGTCCGTGCCCGTTCGCGCCGGCCATGCCGCCCTGCTGGGCCGTCCCAACGTCGGCAAGTCCACCCTGCTGAACCGGCTGATCGGTCAGAAGCTCAGCATCACCGCGCCCAAACCCCAGACTACCCGGCATGTCATCCTCGGCATCCAGACCTTGCCGGAGGCCCAGATCGTCTACGTGGACACACCCGGCTTGCACCTTCAGAGCCGGCGGGCGATGAACCGCTACCTGAACCGGGCGGCGGCGAGCGTGCTGAGCTACGTGGATGCAGTGATCTTTCTGATCGAGGCCTTGCGCTGGACTGGGGAAGACGAGGAGGTATTGGGGCGGCTGGCGGATTTTCGGGGACCGGTGGTACTGGCGGTCAACAAGGTGGACCGGATCGCCGACAAATCCCGGTTGCTGCCGTTCCTGCGGGATATGGCCGACAAGCGGGATTTCGCCGAAGTGATACCGCTGGCGGCGCTGAAAGGCGATAACGTGGTGGCGCTGGAACGGGTCATCACTCGATTGCTGCCGGTGGGAGAATTCCTGTTCCCGGCAGACCAGATCACCACGGCCAGCGAGCGGTTTCTGGTGGCGGAACTGATCCGCGAAAAGCTGACCCGGTTGCTGCGCGAGGAACTGCCGTACGCCCTGACCGTGGAAATCGAGCGGTTCGCCGAGGAGGGGCGGCTGACGCGCATCCATGCGGTGATCTGGGTGGAACGCGAAACCCAGAAGCGTATCGTGATCGGCGAGGGCGGCGCGACGCTGCGCGAAGTCGGTCGCCAAGCCCGCGAGGACATGGAACGCCTGCTCGGCCGCAAGGTGTTTCTGGAGACCTGGGTCAAGGTGCGCGCGGGTTGGTCCGACGACGAGCGGGCCCTGCGCAGCCTGGGCTACGCCGATCCCGGAACGTTCTGAGCCGCGCCTCACGTGGTCCCGTCCCATGCGCGTGCTGTTGCAGCCAACTTTCATCCTCCACCGTCGCCCTTACCTCAATACCGGCCTGTTGCTGGAAGCGTTCGGTCGCGAGCACGGCCGGTTGGGGCTGGTGGCGCGCAACGCGGTTTCGCCCCAGTCGCGGCTGAAAGGGCTATTGCAACCGTTCACGCCCCTGCTACTGTCCTGGGCCGGCACCGGCGAACTGGTAACCCTGACTGGCGCCGAAGAAGCGGGGCATCCCGTGCCCTTGCCGCCGAACCGGGTGTTGGCCGGGCTTTACGCCAACGAGCTGCTGGTGCGGTTGCTGCCACGGCAGGACGCACAGCCTGGACTGTTCGCCGCCTACGAAACCCTACTGGCCGAACTGGCCGCAGCGCCTGGCGAGGAGCCGGCGCTGCGACGGTTCGAGATTAAATTGCTGGAAGAACTGGGCTATGGTCTGACACTGGATCGCGAAGCCGTCAGCGGAACGCCGATTGTCGCCGAGGAGCGTTATCGTTATGTGCTGGACCGGGGACCGCTGGCCGCCGGCCAGACCCAGACCGGCGTGCCGATTTCCGGCCGGGGCTTGCTGGCGTTGCGCGACGGTATCCTGGCCGACCCGGCCGTGCTGAAGGAAGTCAAGCGTCTGACCCGCGCCGCGCTGGCCGAACAGTTGCGCGGGCGGGCGCTGAAGACGCGCGAACTGTATCGGGTCAAGCGGGAACCGTAGCCAGATTGACGCGATTGCGAGAATTCACTTTCCACATAATGGCGCGGCGATAGCCACTACAGGAAGCTTTGCAGAATCGCCCGGGTTTCCGCCGCCGACATGCGCGGCCCCAGGCTGGTCACCAGCTTGGCCGATGCCGCTGAAGCTAGAGCCCCGGCGCGCCGGTGTTCCCAACCCTGACCCCGGCCATAGAGGAAAGCCCCGGCGAACATGTCCCCGGCGCCGACCGTGTCCACGGCTTCCACCTTGATCGGCTCGATGTCGATCAGCGTCCGACCATCCCAAACCAGCGCGCCCTTGGAACCCCGCGTGATCACAAACTCCTTGCTGAGGGTCTTCAGGTAGTCGATCGCGCCGCCCAGGTCCGCGGCGCCCACCACGTCCCTGGCCTCATCCTCGTTGGCGAAGAGCAGATCGACGCCCGGGCCGATCATCTCCAGCAATCCCGCCTTGAAATGCCGAACCATGTTGGGATCGGACAGCGAGATGGCGGTCTTGACCCCGGCCGCCTCGGCGAGGCGTTTGGCCGCGATACACGCCTGGCGGGCGGTCTCCGAGGTGACCAGATAGCCCTCCATGTAGAAATATTCCGAGTCGCGCAGGGCGTCTTCGACCAGTTCTTTCGTGGACAAACCGCCGCTGATCCCCAGGAAGGTGCAGAGGGTACGATCGCTGTCCGGCGTGACCAGCACCACGCAACGGCCCGTATGGCCCGGTTCCTTCTCGGTATGGTGATTCGTGTCCACCCCGCCATCGAGCAGGTCCTTCATATAGAAATGTCCGAGATCGTCCCCCGCCACCTTGCAGGAATAAAAGCTGGTCCCGCCGAACTGGCGGACCGCAATCATCGAATTGGCCGCCGAGCCACCCGAACTACGCTGGTGAGGGTGCGCGACCAGATGATCCATCATCCTCAACTGGCATTCCTCATCCACCAGAGTCATCACGCCCTTGTCGATGCCCAGCGCCTCCAGGTCGGCAACCTCGACCTCGTACTCCATATCCACCAGCGCATTGCCGATCCCGTAAACGTCATACTTCGCCATCATGCCCCCATCATCGAGTGGTCAAAAAAATAAATTATACGTACCTACTGTTCGGTCAACATGAATTTGATCCGTGATTTTCTCCGTGCTTTCCGCGCCTTCCGCGAACAAAAACTATTGGGAACAACTCTATTGATCGAGGGAAAATGCTTATATCGCAGCCACAATTGCCGCCCGCAGCCGTTTCAGATCGACGTCGCCATCGGTTTTCAGCGGGTTCTCGTCGGCCGCAGGCGGCTCGTCGTACTGGAGCTGCCGCTCCAGCACCCCAACATTGGCTTCGGCGGCATCGTCGCCACGCTGCCGCCGCGCGGCGATCCGCGCCCGCAGCGTATCGGGATGGGCGGCGCAGTCAAGCAGGATGAACGGCACGCCATGCCGGCCGGCCAGCTCGCGAAAGGGTTGTCGGTGTGCGCGTTTCATGAAGGTGGCGTCCACCAGTACCGGGTGGCCGGCGGCGAGCAACTGGTCGGCCAGGTCGCGCAGGCGCTGGTAGGTGCGGGCGCTGGCGTCCGGCGTGTAGAGTCCCCCACCCAGGGTCGAACCGCTGTCATCCAGCGGGCCGAGGCCGAACAGCCGCTTGCGTTCCACGTCGGAGCGGATGCGGATGGCGCCCGGGAACATTTCCAGCAATTGTCCGGTCCGACGCGATTTGCCGGATCCGGAAACGCCATGGGTGATCAGTAGAAATGGCGCGGGTTCCCGGGTAAGCGTCAGCGCCAGCCGCAGATAGTCGCGGCACAGCGTCCGGGCGGTCTCGCGGGCGGTCCCGGGAACGCCGTTCTGACTGGCCTGGATGGCGTTGATCTTGGCGCGCACCATCGCCCGGTAGACCTGGTAGTAGGACAGCAGCGCCGCGCCGGCGAAATCGCCGCTGAATTCCAGCCAGGTGTTGAGCGCCCGCTGGGCGAAGTCTCCAGCACCGCGGAAGCGCAGATCCATGGTCAGAAAGGCCAGATCGTTGATGACGTCGATCCAGCGGAAATCGTCGTTGAATTCGATGCAGTCGAAAATTATGACCTGCCCGGCGTCGGCCAGCACCATGTTGCCGAGATGCAGGTCGCCGTGGCATTCGCGGATCCAGCCGCCGGCCTTGCGGTCGGCCAGTCGCGGCCACAGCCGCTCGGAAGCCGCCAGGGTCCATCGCTCCACGGCGGCCAGGACATCGCGGTCGGCGGGATCGGCCAGCAGCGGCCGGGTGTGGGTGAAATCGTCCAGCATCGGTTGGCGAACCCGTTCCGGGGCGCCGAACGGCGCGGCGGGATCGGCGGCGGGAATGGTGCGGTGAAAGTCGGCCAGCCGGCGGGCCAGCGCGTCCAGATGGCGGGGTTCCAGCCGGCCGGCGGCCAGCACCCGGTCCAGCAGCGCATCCTGGGGAAAGCGGCGCATCCGCACCGCGTATTCGATGGCATCACTGGCAGCGCTGCCCAGGACCGGGTGAGCTGGTTCGCCGCCGATGGGCAGGCAGTCGAGATAGATTTCCGGGGCCAGCCGGCCATTCAGGCGCAATTCTTCCTCACAATAGTATTTCCGCCGCTCCAGACTGGTAAAATCCAGAAAACCCAGATTCAGGGGCTTCTTGATCTTGTAGGCGTAGTCGCCGGCCAGCAGGACATGCGAAATGTGGGTCTGCAAATGCTCGACGGTCGTGACCGAATGCGGATAGCGTCCCGGTTGCAGCAGCGCCGCTATCAACGCGGTCTGATCGTAGGGTTCGTTGGCGGAATGCACGCAGCGGACTCCAGATGGGGAAGACTGAGCGGTAGGATAAGACAGAATCACAACAACGCGCCAAACCGGTTGATGGCGACAGCGGGTTTGGACAGGAACAGGCATGGGTAGAGTTAGATCATCGCGCAATCCCAAGAAACGCCCGGTACGGGGGGGTCGATCACTGCTATCGTTGTTGTTCTCGCTGCTGCTGGGCGGGCTGCTGTTGGGAGCGTTTGGACTGGGCGTCTACATGCTGTATCTGGACGCGGTCATCCGCACCGAATTCGACCAGAAACGCTGGGCCATGCCGGCCAAGGTCTATGCCCGGCCGCTGGAGTTGTTCGAAGGCATGTCGCTGAACGCCGACGCGTTCGCCCAGGAGCTCAAGCTGCTGGGTTACCGCGATGTGAACTGTCCGATCGAGCCAACGCCACCCCCGGCCGAGAGCGGCAAGCGCCCGGTCCGGCGCAAGCCGAAACCGCCAGCACCGGAGGCGTGCGTGCCGCCGCCGGGTGGTGGCGAATCGCCGAGCAAGCCGGGCAGTTACGCGCGCCAGGGCGAGACATTCGAGGTGATGACCCGCGATTTCGCGTTCTGGGACGGCGCGGAACCGGTGCGCAAGGTTCGACTGGTGTTCGCCGGCAATATCCTGGTCGATCTGGTCAGCCTGGATGGGCAGGAGGCACCGGGTCTGTTGCGGCTGGATCCGCCGGAAATCGCCGGCATCTATCCCTCGCACTACGAGGATCGCATCCTGCTCAGAGGCAAGGACCTGCCGCCAGATCCTGGTGGATACCCTGCTGGCGGTCGAGGATCGCGCATTCTTCGAACATGCCGGGGTCAATCCCAAGGGCATTTTTCGCGCGCTGTTGGCCAATTTGCGCGCCGGGCGGACAGTACAGGGCGGCAGCACGCTGACCCAGCAATTGGTGAAGAACCTGTTTCTGAGCAACGAACGAACTCTCAAGCGCAAGATCAACGAAATCCTGATGGCGATTCTGATCGATTCGCGTTATGGCAAAGACGAGATTCTCGAAGCCTACGCCAACGCCATCTATTTCGGTCAGGACGGCAGCCGGGCGATTCATGGCTTTGGCCTGGCCAGTCAGTTCTATTTCGGCGAGCCACTGGAGGATCTCGATTTGCATCAGATCGCCTTGCTGGTGGGCATGATCAAAGGGCCTTCGCTGTACGATCCGCGCAAGCATCCGGATCGGGCGATGGAGCGTCGCGCCCTGGTGCTGGACGTGATGGTCGAGCAAAACCTGGTCAGCGCCGAGGATGCGACCGTCGCCGAGGAAATGGCGCTGGACGTAACGCCCAAGGCCGCCAGCGGCATCACCGCCTATCCGGCTTTTCTGGAACTGGTGCAGCGCCAGTTGCGCCAGTACTACAAATCGGAGGATCTGGTATCGGAAGGGTTGCGGGTGTTCACCACGCTCGAGCCGCGAGTCCAGGCGACCGCCGAGAATACGCTGGCCAACAGCTTGTCGCCGCTGGAAAAAAGTCAGCCCAAGGCCCGGCCGCTGCAGGGCGCCGCCGTCGTGGTCGATACCCAGAGCGGCGAGGTGCTGGCCATGGTCGGTGATCGCGAGCCGAAGGCGGTCGGGTTCAACCGGGCGCTCGATGCCAAGCGGCTGGCCGGTTCGCTGATCAAGCCCGTGGTCTACCTGACCGCGCTGGAACAGCCCGACCGCTATACCCTGACGACCCTGCTGAACGATAGTCCGCTGATCTATACCTCGGGTGGCCAACGCTGGACCCCGGCCAATTACGACAAGCGCTACCATGGCCGAGTCACGCTGCGGGATGCGTTGGCCCGCTCCTACAACGTTCCGGCGGTGCGGGTGGGGCTGGACATGGACGTGATCAACGTGGTGGAGATGCTCCGGCGGCTGGGGCTGGAGCGTGATTTGAAACCGTATCCGTCATTATTGCTGGGGGCGTTGGAGGTGTCGCCATTCGAGGTCACGCAGATTTACGAGAGGATCGCCAACGGCGGGTTCCGCATTCCGTTGCGCGCCATCCGCGAAGTGACCAACGCGACCGGCGAACCGTTGCAGCATTATGCGCTGGATGTGGATCACGGCGGTCGAGCCGGGGCCGGCCTATCTGATTACCAACGCCATGCAGCAGGTAGTGAAGGCGGGAACCGCCAGCGCCATGAAAGGCAAGCTGTCGCCCGATCTGAACATCGCGGGCAAGACCGGCACCACCGACGACTTTCGCGATAGCTGGTTCGCCGGTTTCAGCGGTGATCGGCTGGCCGTGGTCTGGCTGGGGCGCGACGATAACAAACCCACCGGCCTGAGCGGGGCGAGTGGGGCTTTGCGGGTATGGATGGATTTGATGGCGGGCTTGAAGCTGGAACCCCTGGATACCCCACCGCCAACTGGCGTCGAGCAAATCTGGGTGGACCCCCGCAGTGGGTTGCGGCTCGGTCAGGGCTGCCGGCGCGGTCAGCCGGTGCCGTTTCTGGCCGGGTCCGGACCACGCGGTTCGACTTCCTGCGGCCCATCTGTCGCGCGGCGTGCGGCGCGGCCTGATGACGATTCAGCCGATGACGCGGGAGAAGCGGGCGGGATGAGCGATTTTTTCCGGCGACTGATGGAGTGAGGCCGTGCACCGACGTTTGATCGGTCGGTTTGTGCCGACGAGTCGTCAGACCGTCAGTTGCGCGTGGCGGCCTGGCTGGCGAAAGGGTAAAGTTGACAAACTGATGAACGATTTCGTTGTGGTTCGCGGGCCTGTCCGGGACCGTCGAACCCGTGAGGGGGAAGCGATGCATACACTTGTTAAGCCGTGTCTTGTCATGTTGGCACTGGCATTGGGGATAACGGCTTGCTCGACGGCGCCTTTTTCGCAGCAGTCTGCCAAAAAACCGGTCGCCAAGGCACCGGTGGTGGACCGCAGCGTGCGCCGTCCGGCCTATCCCGGGCAGCCGCCGCAGTCGCCCCAGGCGGGGGTGGGACAGTTGCCCGGGGAAGATCCACTGCTGCCACGGGAATATTCCTCCGCCTATCCGGCCGCCCCGAATGCTTACGGTCCTGGATACGCCCCGCCAGCCGCCGCGCCGACTTATCCGAATGCCTACGGTAGCGCGCCGACGCGGCCCTATTTGCCAGATTCGAGTAGCGCGTATCAACAGCCGGGGTATCCGCCATCCTCGGGCGATGGCTATCGGCCACCGGCTTATCCGCCGGGCGCTGCCGCGCCGTCTCCGCCATCGTCCCGGTCGGCACCGGGTTCGCTACCCGAACCGCAACCGGCGGTGGTGCCGCCGGCGCCGCGCGTGAAGCCGCCGGAGACTCCAGCGTCCGCGCCGGCGGACACAACGGTCGCGATGACCACTCCGCCAGCGGCTTCGGCCCCGGAGCCCGCTACGCCACCTGCTCCCGCGCCCCGACCGGCCCAGCCGCCACCCCAACCGCCGGCCGATCTGCCCCCGGCGGAGATTTCCCGCGACGGCAACCAGGCGGTGGTCGCGTTGCTGGAAAGCGCCGACAAGTATGTCAAGAGCAACCAGTTGGACAAGGCGGGCGCCTCGCTGGAGCGGGCGTTGCGCATCGAGCCGCGCAACGCGGGCATCTGGCATGATCTGGCCCAGATTCGCCTACATCAGGGCCAGTATCAGCAAGCCGAATCGCTGGCGAGCAAATCCAATAACCTGGCCGGCGGTAACCGGATGCTGCAATCGCGCAACTGGAAGTTGATCGCCTCCGCGCGCAAGGCCACCGGGAATAGGGCCGGCGCCGACGGAAGCCGAGGCGCAGGCGTCGCAATTGTCGCGCTAAGTTCGTTCGGTAAGCGAGGCGGCGCCGTGGACTGCGGCCGAACTGCTGGGGCCGGAGGGTCCCCTGGCCGGGCAGGTACCGGGGTTCGCGCCGCGCCTGTCGCAACAGCAAATGGCCGGGGCGGTTGCCGCCACGCTGGACGAGGGTGGGACGCTGATCGTCGAGGCCGGCACCGGCACCGGCAAGACTTACGCCTATCTGGTGCCCGCGCTGCTGTCCGGGGCGCGGGTCATCATTTCCACCGGCACCCGCCACTTGCAGGATCAGCTTTATCACCAGGATCTGCCGGTGGTACGCCGGGCGTTGGATGTCCCGGCGCGGGCGGCGTTGCTGAAGGGCCGCGGTAACTATCTCTGCCTGTACCGCCTGCAAGCCACCGAGGAAAGCGGGCGGTTGGGCTCGCGCGAGCAGGTCGCCGAACTGCACCGCATCAGGGCCTGGGCGGCCCGTACTCGGCGCGGCGACATCGCCGAAATCCCCGACGTGCCGGAAACTTCGTCGATCTGGCCACGTGTGACGTCCACCGTGGACAACTGTCTGGGGCAGGATTGCCCGCAATTCGATGACTGTTTTCTGGTCAAGGCCCGGCGCGAGGCGCAGGCGGCGGACGTGCTGGTCATCAATCATCATCTGTTCTGTGCCGACATGGCGATGAAGGAGACCGGTTTCGCCGAGTTGTTGCCCGGCGCCGATGCGATCATCCTCGACGAGGCGCACCAGTTGCCCGAAGTGGCCAGCCTCTTTTTCGGCAAGTCGCTGAGCGGTCGGCAACTGATCGAGCTGGCGCGGGACACGGTGGTGGAGCAGGCGCGGGACGCGGCGGATTTCGCCGTACTGCGGCAGCGGGCCGAGGCGCTGGAACCGGCGGTGGCGGCGCTGCGGGAGGCGTTGGGTCTGGCGGAACGCCGGTCGCCATGGCGGGAAGTTGCCGAACTGCCAGCGGTGCTGGCAGCGGTCGACGATTTGGCCGGGGTGCTGGCCCGGTTGCGCGAGGCGCTGAGGGAAGCGGCCCAGCGTGGCAAGGGGCTGGAAAACTGCCACCGGCGGGGCGAGGATCTGGCGCAGCGCCTGGCCTTGCTGACCGGCAAGGAGAGCGGACCGGACCATGTGTGTTGGTTCGAGACGCGCGGGCGCGGCTTTACCCTGACGCGGACTCCGCTGGACATTGCCCCGTCCTTCCGGGGGAGGATGGAGGCGCAGCCGGGCGCGTGGATCTTTACCTCGGCGACGCTGGCGGTGGGGCAGGAGTTCCAGCACTTCGCGGCGCGGCTGGGCTTGCACGATTACGCAGCGCTGCGGCTGGACAGCCCGTTCGATTTCGCCCGCAACACCTTGCTTTACCATCCACCGGACCTGCCAGATCCCAGTTCGCCGCTGCATACGACGGCGCTGGTGAATGCGGCGTTGCCGGTGCTGGCGGCCAGCCGGGGGCGGGCGTTTCTGTTGTTCACCAGTTACCGGGCCTTGCACGCGGCGGCGGAATTATTGGTGGGGCGCTTGGATTATCCGCTGCTGGTGCAGGGCGAACGGCCGAAGGCGGTGTTGCTGCGCCAGTTTCGGACTCTGGGCAATGCGGTGCTGCTGGGGACCGCCAGTTTCTGGGAAGGGGTGGACGTGCGTGGCGAGGCACTGTCCTGTGTGGTCATCGACCGGCTGCCGTTCGCCGCGCCCAGCGATCCGGTGGTGCAGGCGCGCATCGAGTCCATGCGCCAGCGCGGCGAGGACCCGTTTCTGCGTTATCAGCTTCCCCATGCGGTCATCACTCTGAAGCAGGGCGTGGGCCGGCTGATCCGCGACGTGACCGACCGAGGCGTGCTGGTGCTCGGCGATCCGCGGGTGCTGAGCAAGTTCTATGGGCGGGTGTTTCTGGACAGCCTGCCGCCAATGCCCCGCACGCAAGATTTGGAACGGGTGCGGGCGTTTTTCGCAGGATAGCGGTTGGGTCCCGCCCCGCTAACCGCTTCGCACCTCGATTCGACTCTGTCCGCCCGATTGACGCCGCACCTGTATCTGAATCCCGATCCGTTCGGTCATCTCCTGCACGTGGGAGATGACCCCGACCTTGCGACCCTGGGCCTGCAAGTTGTCCAGGGCGTCCATCGCCACCCGCAGAGTGTCGGCGTCGAGACTGCCGAAGCCCTCGTCGATGAACAGCGATTCCACCCGCACCCGGCTGGAGGAGAGCGAGGCGAGACCGAGCGCCAGCGCCAGCGAGACCAGGAAGGATTCCCCGCCGGACAGGGAATGCACCGAGCGGAATTCGTCGCCCATGTCCTGATCCACCACCATCAGGGCCAAGGTATCCTTGACCCGCTCCAGCCGGTAGCGGCGGGACAGGTCGGCCAGATGACGGTTGGCATAGCCGAGCAGCACGTCGAGGGTGAACTGTTGGGCGTAGTTGCGGAATTTTTTGCCGTCGGCGGAACCGATCAACTGGTCCAATTGGTTCCAAATCCGGGTTTTTGCGTCCTGTACGGCGATGTTTTCTTGCAACTCCGCGGTCTTGGCCTTGCGTTCGTCATCCTGCCGCAGGGCCAGTTCCACTTCGATAGCGCGTTGTCGAGCTTGTTGTAATTCATCCGTCATTTGCGCCCGCGCGGTTTGTACGACCTTCGCCGGGTCCGGGGTGGCGTGCTGCCGTTCGTGCGCCTCCCGTTGTGACTGACACACCTTGAGGATGGTTTCAGCTTTCTGGGCCTTGTTATCTAGCTCCTGTAGCTCCTTCCGCTCCCGCATCGACCAGTTGCGGTCGTGAGCGAGCAGGGCGCGGAGTTGGGTGTTATCCAACTGTTCGGCGGGAAGGCGGGCGTTAAACGCGGCAATCCAGGCATCCAGCATCGCATTGGCCTGTTCCGCCGCCTGTTGACTGTCTGTCAGCGCTTTCTGGGCCTTGCCGAGGACGGCTTTGGCGCTGGCCTGAGCTTCCGCCGCATTTTTCGCCACCCCGTCCTGGGTTTGGAGGTGGGTCCTGGCATCAGCAATGGCCTTAGCGAGTTCTGCTTCCACATCCGAAGCCGGTCGCCCGCCGAGCAGGGTTTGTCGCCGCTGGCGCTTGTCCCGGAGCGTGTCGTCGATCTGTTTGAAGTCTGCGGCAACGCGCCCGAGTTGCGCGGTTTTTTCGGCGACGATCCCGGTGAAGTTTTTGATTTCGATATCGAGCATGCCGAGACGGCTTTGTAACTGATCGACTGTTTTGCTCTGGCTGTTCCACCCCGCAGCCTGTTCCCGTTGCCTTTGGTGGAAGGCGGCGGGATCGGCCTGCCAGGCCGGGCGCCAGTTCTGACCGGGGAAAGCGGCGTCCAGCGCGGCCAACCGCTCGTTTAACTGGCGCGCGACTTCCGCTTGCTGGTCGTTGGCGGTCTGTACGGCCTGGATAGCCTGATCAAGCGCGGCTTGCGCGGCATTCAAGGCTTCCTGCGCCCCCGCATGCTGACGCTGGGAGCCCTCTCGCGCCGTTTGCGCCTCGTCTCTGGACTTGCTGGCCTGCCGTTGGGCGGCTTCTTCTCTGGCGATGGCGGCAAGTTGTTGCTGAACCCACTGGCGCTGCGCGGCGAACCAGGCCGGGCGATCAGCGGGCGCCACAGCGGCGAGTTCCTTCGCGACCGGCTGTGCGTTCCAGGCATCGGTATCCCGGTGGATGGCGGTGGTCAGAGCGTCGCGTTCCCTGGCGATGGCGGACAGGCGCTGCTGGTTACCATCGAGACTGGCTTGATGCGTTGCTTCCCGCCGATCCAGCGCGGCGACCGCTGTGCGACACGCATCCACTTCGGCCTGCAAGCTCGCCAGCATGGCGCGGGAGGGCGCATCGCCGGCGGCGTAGGGATGTTCCGTCGCCCCGCAAACCGGGCAGGGCGAGCCGGCTTCCAGGTTTTCCCGTAAGGTTGCGACACTCTCGGCGCAGGCGGCTGCGGCGGTTTTAAGGGATTTTTCCGCCTGTTCCAGCCGGGCGCTGGCCGCCGGTTTTTCAGCGCGGGTTTGGGATAACGCCGTTTCCGCCTGGGTAATTTTTTCCTGAAGCGTACTGGTTTCCTGGTTCAATTCCCGTTGGCGGGCGAGCGACCCGGCCAGCGCGCTCCACAACCGCTCGGTGTCGGACAGGTGCTCGCGGCGGGTTTCGGCGGCGGCACGGCGGTCGGCCAATGCTTCCGCGTCGAAGCCAGCCAGCGCCTGGACGGCGATCTGAAGCCGGGATTCCGCCGTCTGTAACGCGGTTTCGGCCTTGGCGAAATCTTCGGTGGCCTTGTTCCAGGCCTGCTGTTTTGTTTTCTCATCCCACCGTTTGGCGGCGTTATTTTTTTCCGCCTGACGCAAGCCGTCTTGCGCTTTGGCCGCATCGCCGAGCAGGAGATCCCAGCGCAGCCAGTCCTCGGCCAGGATTCGCAACGGTTCATGCGCCGCCAGCCAGTCCTGGCCGGTTTGCAGGTTCTGGGCGGTTTGCTGGTGGGCGGCCTGTTGGTCGGCCAGGGTTTTTCGCGCCTTGGCTTCGTCCTCCTGGGCCTGGGTCAGTGCCTGGACGGCTGCGTGATGGCTGGGGACGAGGGTGGTGATTTCGGCATCCAGCGCCTTGGCACGGTCGAGGTCGGGTTTGGCCTGATGGCTGGCCTCCTCGGTGGCGTCAACCGCCCGGGTCGCTTGTTCCAGGGCTTGATCGGCTTGCTGCCGGAGACGCTGCGCCTCATCCAGTTTTCCTTCCGCGTCGATCACCGCTTGACAGCTTTTCTCGAGATCTCCGGTGAAATCGTCCAACTTGTCGACCAGCGGGCGGGCTTCCTGCGCGGTTTCAACGCGGGTGAAGTGGGCTTGCCGGGGCGCGGCGGCTTCCTGGTCGGCGCGGGCTTGTCGCACGGCCTCCAGCGCCTGCTGTTCGCTTTGCTTCAGCTTTTCCCAGGCTTCATGCCATTGTAACTGCCGGTCCAGTTCGGTCATGCGCTGGTCCAGCGCCTTCGTTTCCGCCCTGGCGGAGGCGAGTTGCTGTTCCAGCTCCGCGCGCGGGTCGGCGGCGAGCGGCTGCTGGCCGGCAAGTTGGTCCTTCAGGGCATCCAGCGCCTGTTGCTCGGCCTTGGCGCGTTCGTAGGCGCGGATGGAAATGCCGGTGTAGACATCCAGGCCGGTCAGGGTTTCCAGCAGTTCCGCGCGTTCGTTGTCCTTGGCTTTCAGGAATACCGCGAACTCGTTCTGGGCCAGCAGCACGGCGCGGGTGAATTGGGGGAACGACAACCCCAGCCGCTCGCGAATCGCCTGCTGCACTTCGTTTTTAACCCCGCCGATTCGCTGCTCGCCGTCGAGGGTTTGCAGCAGCATCTCGGTGTTTTGCAACTTGCCGCTCGCCTTGCCGCGCGCGCGGCGCACGCTCCAGCGGGCGCGGTACGCAATCCCGTCGTTGCCGATGAAGTCCACTTCGGCCGAACCTTCACCCGCGCCCCGGCGCAGCAGATTGCGCGGGTCTTGCGGGGTGATGGTTTCGTCGCCGACATCCGGCAGGTTGACGCCCTGGACAGTAGCGCGGTTCAGGCGCGGGGTTTCATCGTAGAGCGCCAGGCACAGGGCGTCGAGCAGGGTGCTCTTGCCGGCCCCGGTAGGCCCACAGATGGCGAACAGGCCGGTAGAGGCAAGTGGTTCCCGGTGAAAGCGCAACTCGAACTCTCCCGCCAGCGAAGCCAGGTTCTTACCGCGAATGGCGAGGATTTTCATGGCGCGGTCTCTCTGTCGGCAGCCAGCAGGAGTTCCCGGAAAGCGTCCATTAGAGCGGCAGCAGGCTCCTCGCCATATTTCCGGCAGTGGAGTTTTCTGAAGATGTCGTCGGGTTGCAGCCGTCCTAATTCGTCCAGCGACTGGGGACCGCCAGCGGAATCATTCCCGGCGCTATCCCCGTAACTGGTCTCGATTCGGGTCAGCCGCACCGGCTTCCCGTCCAGAACCGCTTCGACGCGAGCGCGCAGTCCCGGTTCTGGAGCGTTCAGTCGAACCCGCACTTCCAGATAAGGCTGCGCTTCGAGTAGAACGTCGGGGAGATCGAGAGTCGCCAGTGCCTCAAGCACGTCGGCCAGTGGCGTGGGCTGTTCGGGCACCTGCAACATCTCCACCGAACGTGGGATGGGGATTGGAGTGGTTTCCACCAGCGAGCCGCCGGCGAGGTCGATGCGGACCACCTGATGGCGGTAGTTGAGTTCCGCGAACGACATCGGCAACGGACTACCGGAATAGCGCACTCGTGCTTGGCCACCGATGGTTTGAGCGCGGTGCAGATGGCCCAGGGCGGCGTAGGTGATGGCTGGATCGAAGATCTCCACCGGCAGTGCTTCGGCTCCGCCGATGATGATGCGCCGCTCGGAATCCTCGGACGTTTGCCCACCGCTCATGTGGCAATGGCCGAGCGCGACGATGGCCTGGCCGTTTTGCCGGCGACTCAAGGCGAGGTCCAGCGCCTGCCGGTAGAGCAGGGCGATGCCTGCCAGATACGGATCGCCGTCCGTCTCCACGCGCGGCACGTCGCCGGGACGCAGAAAGGGAATCGCCAGACACCAGGCGGCGATCTCGCCGTCGCGATTTCTGAGCGGCACCACCAGCCGTTCGAGTTCGATTTCACCCCTGGCGTCGCGGGTGACGTAGCCGACCACGGTGGCGTCGAAGGCTTCGAGCAGCGGCGCCGGTGCTTCCAACCGACCCGCCGAGTCGTGGTTGCCGGCGATGATGACGATGTCGAGTTGGGGAACGCGGCGCTTGGCGTCGGTCAGGAAGCGGTAGAATTGCCGCTGGGCGGCGGCGGAAGGATTGGCGTTATCGAAAATGTCGCCGGCGATCAGCAGGGCGTCGGCCCGTTCGGCTTCGATCATGTCCAGCAACCAGTCGAGGAAACGCTGGTGTTCGTAGCTCCGGTCGAAATTGTGCAAGGTCTGGCCGAGATGCCAGTCCGAGGTGTGCAGTAAACGCACGATGTTGTCCTCTCCGGCTTTTTCAGGATGTGGTGTCGGGAAACAAGATTGCCTGGGTATCGCAATCATTCAGAGGCTTGGCGCCGCCGCTGTTCCAGCCAAAAGGTCAGTCCCAGCGCGCCGCCGCCAGCGATCAGCAGGCTGAGCGGCAATCCCAGGTCTTCGGCCAGATGAGCGAAGAACAGCGTGTAAATCTGAATGATCAGAAACGTCGCGCCATAGGCGGTCAACATCCGCATCGCCAATCGTGCGCCCAGCCAGACCAATACGACGTTCAAACCCCCCCACAGCCCGTTAAACAGCACCCGTTCGGCCGCGCTGGCCTGGTACCACCAGTCGCTGGCCAGATCGAAATTGCCGAACAGCGATAATAGCCACAGTGCCATTTCCGCGAAAAACAACCCGCCGGACAGCCAGACCTTGAAAAAGCCCCGATACGGCACCAGTGGCCCGTGTTCGCTCTGTTGGTGAACGACCGCGATGGCGATCATCGCCACCGCCACCGCCAGAAACCGCAAGGGGTAATTCATCCCGAACCAGTAAGCCCCCCAACCGGAGGCATAGCCGGTAAAACCGCCGAACCAACAGAAAAACACTACGGTGCTCAGCACCAGCAGCAGTACGTTCCGCAAGGCGTAGCTTATACCGAGCAGCAGGAGCAGATCGATCAGCAACAACGCCGGCCAGTTGCCGGAACCGGTGGAATAAATCACGCCCAGGGTGAAAGTCAGGCCGATCAGCAACAACCCGCCTAACAGTTCCAGGCTCAGGGCGGTCCAGACCAGACCGGGGCGAGTGCGTTTGAGCCACCGTGCGCCGCCGAAGCTGGCGAGCAGTGCCACGCCCAGCAGCACCGCCAGCTTGATCAGGGTGAAGTCGAACAGCGTCCGGCCGAGAATCGCCAGGCCGGCCATAATGCTGATCGCCCCAAAGATCAGGAACCAGCGGCCCAACGAACGCCAGTCCCAGCTTTCGGTGGGATAGCGTTCGCGTAATTGTCCGTAGGTCGCCTCGTTCAACAGACCCTCGCGCAGCAATTCGCCCAGTTCCCGGCGGACGCGGCGGTTGCGGGATTGTGGATTCATCGCGGCGGCTCCGGTGAGGCCGCTTGACCCCAACGCTCGAAGGCGTAGCCAAACGCCATCGCCAGCGCGCCGCCGAGCAGGAAAAACATACCGAGTGACAGCCGATCCCAGAAGTGCTCGAAGTAACGGGTGTAAAGGTCAATCGCCAGAAACACGATGCCGAAACCGGTGAAGCGGGCATCGTGCAGCCTGGCCCCGGCGATAATCTGACCGATACCGGCGGCGGTGAAGGTCAGCACCCAGTCCAGCGGTCCGCGTGGCAAGGTAAGGAACCACAGCGACAGATTCAGATACAGCAGGCCGAAGATCAGATACAGCGCCCCAAACCCGGCGCAACGGCGCAGGGGTCCGACTTCGAGCCACCGCTCGTGCCAGAGGCCGAGAATGATCGTTATCAGCGCCACCACCGCCATCAGCTTCGGGTCCTGAATGTCGGCGTAATAGGCCCCGCGCCCGCCGTAGGCGTGCCAGGCGCCCAGACCATGGAAGAACAGCAGCAATGCCAGCAACAACGGCCAGCGCAGGTGATAGCGATAAGCAGTCAGGGCACCGAGCACGCTGGTTAGCAGCATGATGATGGGGATAGTCAGGCCCTCGTTCTGGCCGCCCAAGGCCAGGTGCAGAAGCACGAACATCCCGAACGCCGCCGCCAAACTGGCGGTCACCAGCACCGCGCCGGTGAAAGGATGAAGTCGGCGGGGATCGGTCGCCATCCGTACTCCAAAATACCACAGGCCCGCGCCGATTCCGCCCAGCAGCCCTGCCGCCACCCAAGGCGATTGCGACGCGATGGCAATAAAAGCAAGCACCGCCAGTCCCAGTTGGAAAATAGCGAACAGCCCCAGCCATTTCAGCAGCGCGGCCAGAAATTCGCCGCGACGCGCGTAGCGTCCGAGCAGTACTTCCAGCAGGGAACGGTCGATCAAGCCCTGTTGATGCCAGTCGGTCACTTCGCGGGTCAACAGATCGTGAGTGCTTGGGCGCATGGTGGGTTTCCCGGGGAAAATGTTGGCTCCCTCACCCCAGCCCTCTCCCGGAGGGAGAGGGGATACTTCCAAATCGTCTCTAACGCAGATAGACGCCGTCCACCCCAATTTTACCCGGTCCTTCCAGCACGTAAATCCCGGCGGAATTGCCACGCACATGGAAGGAGATGCTGCCGTGGTGTACGGTGATCTCGTTGCCGGTGACCGCGTCGCGATAAATGCCGTTACGGACGTTGCCGACGCTGATGTGCTGCTCGCCGCCGATGGTCAGCCCGACCACGACGTAGCTTTCACCGTTGTTATGATCGCGGATGAAACTGATGCCGCTGCCCCATTCGTGGATGTGACTCATCGCCCCCTTCTGCAAGGCGGGGATGGCGCGGCGAATCTGGTTCAGCCGCTTGATGTGCTGGTACAGCGGGTGGCTCTGGGTTTCGGCGATGCGGTCGTCGGTCAGGTGATCGCCGAAGTAGGCGCGGCCGGTTTGTCCAGGGTATCATCGTTGCCGATCACGTCCTGAGGCGCGCCCTTCATGAACTCGATTTCCTCGCCGTAGTACAGACAGGGAATGCCGCGCACCGTCCACAGCAGGTTGTAGGCCGCCGCCGCCATCCACTGCTCGCCCTTGAAGCGGAAGCGGAAATCGTTGTCCGGGCCAACGTCGTGGTTCTGCAGGAAGGTGACCAGGGTGCTGGCGTTGCCATAAATCCAGTCCATTTCCAGCACCCGGGCGACCCCGTCGAAGCTGCCCCGGCTCAGATTGTCGCGGAAGGTGGAAAACAGGCCGAAATCGAGCTGGGGAAAGCCGGAATCGCCGCCGGAATTGGGATCGCGCGGATCGTGGCCCAGCCGGGTGTACCACCAGGGCCGGATGAAGGACGGGCCGTTGTCGCCGCCGCCGAGATCGCCCCAGCCGTAGCCCTTGACCAGATTCTCGCCGAACACGAACAGCCCCGGCTTGTGGGCCTTCCAGGCGTTGACGTATTCCAGCAGGTTGTCGCGCGGTACGTGCTTGACCGTATCGATGCGCAGCGCGTCCACCCCCATGTCGAGGTAGCGGTTGATGGAGCCGATCAGGTAATCCTTGACGTTCTGCCGGTCGGTGGCGAGGTTGATGCAGTCCCCGGCGATGTGCTTGAGCTGGACGGCGGCGCTCTCCCAGTCGCCCCCGCAGATGAAGCCGTGCTGCATGTACCATTCCGGGTCGAGATTGCTGGCGTCGATGCCGAAGAAGCGGCCAGGGTTGTAGCCGGGTTTGGGCACGGTCTCGCCGGTCTTGGGATCGATCAGCGGAATCTTGCCCTCCGGGTCCATGGCATGCCGTTCCCGGTACCAGTCGGGCGCGACCGGGTTGTCGATGTCGTCGCGATTCGGCCAGGCGTAGTTGCCGAGATTGCCCTGATAGGGACCGTGGTTGACGCGACCCTGCTCGGAGCCTTGCGGCACGTAGTATTTGATCGGCAGATGATCGATGTGGACCTTGCCGCGAATGCCGTACTGGCAGGAGTGATTGACCACCACGTCCTGAATGATCTTGATGCCCCGTTTGTGCGCCTCGTCGATTAGATCCTGATACGTCGCGTCTGGCGATTCCAGCCGGGGATCGATGCGGGTCCAGTCGTAGGCGTGGTAGCCGTGGTAATCGAGGCCGCTGCGGTTCTCCACCGGCGGGGTGATCCAGATGGCGGTGAAACCGAGATCGCGGATGTAGTCCAGCCGCTGGATCAGGCCCTTGAAATCGCCGCGCCAGTGGGGGTCCTCAGCCTGGCCGGTGACCGGGTTGAACTTGATGCGGTCGCGGCAGAAAAAGTTGTTGCTGGGATCGCCGTCGTAGAAGCGGGTGGTGAGCAGGAAGTAGATGGTCTCCTCGCGAAAATCCTTTCCCGTCAGGGTCGCCGGGCGCGGGTTCCGAACCGTGGGAGCGGGCGTGTCGCCGGGATTGCCGCCTGCCGCGCCCCCGGTGTCGGATTGCGCCGGAGGTAGCGGGGCATCTGGATTGTGATCGAACCAGCCGCCATGGAGGTCGTACCAGCCGGGACGATCCCGCTGCAGGTCGATGGTCTGCCGCCCGTGACCGTCGTGGAACAGCAGACGCGCGGTGCTAACGCCGCTGAACCGATAGACGAACCAGCCGTTCCCCTCCTCGCTTATCGGTACGCCTGGCCAGTCCATAATCTCCGTCCGTGGGCGGGTGTCCCAGAAATGAATGTGAAGAGTGTCGGCCCAGTCGGCGGGCTTTTTGAAGTAGACGATCAAATCGGTCATGGCAAGGATTCCGCAGGAATAACAAGTGGATGAGTCGAATCGGGGGGGTAGGTAAAAAAGGTTCTTGAAGGCGATGGCTGGTTTCAGGTTGTTCTGGTCATTGGGATTCCCTCTCTCGATGGTGAGAGAAGGAAGTGGGTGATTCTAGGCGTGCAAGATGTCAATTGCTTCCTTATCGGGTTCAATCCCGCGCCCGCCGCAGTTTCAATTGCAGCACGGTCGCCGCCAGAATCAGCGCAAACAGCACGAAGGCCGCCGCCGAGGCATAGCCCATGTTCCACCAGCGGAAGCCTTCCTCGTACATCAGCAGCACCACGCTGAGCGTGCGATTGGCCGGGCCGCCCTGAGTCATGACATACGGTTCGGCGAACACCTGAAAATAGCCGATCATGGTCATCAACGCCACGAACAGGAAAGTCGGACCCAGCAAGGGCAAGGTGATGTAGCGGAACTGCCGCCAGGCGCTGGCCCCGTCGATGCGCGCCGCTTCGTAAAGCTGGGCCGGGATGTTCTGCAAGCCAGCGATGAAAATGATCATGTTGAAGCCGAAGTTCTTCCATACCGCCATGAGAATAATGGCCGGCATCGCCCAGGCCGGATCGCCCAGCCAGTCGATTGGCGCGATCCCGATCAAACTCAGTCCGTAATTCAGCAGCCCGTAGCGGGGATGGTAGAGATAGCGCCACACCACCGCTACTGCCACCAGAGTGGTGACCACCGGCAGGAAAAACACGGCGCGGAAGAAGCCGGGAAAGCGGGTCAGCCGATTGTTGAGCAGCAGCGCCGCGCCCAGCGACACCGCCACCGACAGCGGTCCGCCCACCACCACGAAATACAGGGTGTTGCCGAGCGCGGTCCAGAACAACGGGCTTTGCAGCAGGTGCACGTAATTGTTCAAACCGATGAAACGCAACCGATCGAGATCGCCCAGGGCGTAGATGTCGAAATCGGTGAAGCTCAATAGCAGCGCCGCCAATATCGGCAGGAAGAAAAACACGGTGATGAGCAACAGTGCCGGCGCGAGAAAGGCCCAGGCGCTCAGCGCGGCATGACGTTCCGGCCCGATCATGGCGTTACCCCCCGAGCCAGCAGCCAGCGCCGTTTTTCCAGAATCCGGTCCACATCGCGATCCAGCGCGGCCAAGGCTTCCTCGACGCTCAATTCCTGGCGGACCGCCAGTTCGGCGTAATAGGCGATGCGGCTGGCGATGCGCTCCCATTCCGGAATCGGAGGTGTCGCCTGCACGTGTAGCAATTGTTGTCGAAACGCCTGGGCATAAGGGTTGCTGGCCAGCGCCGGATCGTTCCAGGCCGATTGCCGGGCCGGTAGATCGCCGGTCAGTTGATAAAACCGTGCCTGCTGTTCGGGATCGGCCAGGAATTCCAACAGCTTCCAGGCTGCCTCCCGGCGGGGCGAGGTTCGACTAAGCGCCAGGCTGGCGCCGCCGGCCAGCGACACGCCCGATTCCCCGTCGAACCCCGGCAGCGGGGCGGTGCTCCAGTGCGGTTGCATCGCCGCCGGCAGCCGTCGCCCGAACTCGCCGATGTTCCACGGTCCGCTGACATAGACCGCGAAAGTGCCGTTGGCGAATTCCTGATAGATGTTGGCCATCTGGGCATTGCTCACTGGCGGCGCCAGTCCTTGCTCGAACAACTTCAAATAGAACACGAACGCCTCTCGGAAACGCGAATCCTGGAAATTGCCGTACTGGTCGCGGTCGCGGAGCAGGCTGGCTCCACGTTGCAAAGCCAGGATCACCGGCAATTGCCATTCGTTGATTGGCAGCAAAATGGCGTAGCGCGCCGAACCGTTCGCACCCTTGAGCGTGGTCATCGCGTGCAGCCAGCCGTTCCAGGTGGTCGGTGGCTCGGCGAAACCGGCGGCGGCCAGTAGATCGGTCCGGTAGAAGAACAACCGGGTATCGACATACCAGGGCAAGGCACAGGTTCGACCGTCCAGCCGGTTGGTGGCGAGGATACCGGGGAAGAAATCGGCCAGCGCGTCCTCGGACCAGGTTTGCAGACGTTCGTCCAGCGGATCGATGGCGCGCAGGGCTACGAATTCGGGAATCCAGGTATTGCCGAGTTGGAACACGTCCGGCATGGAATCGCCGGCGTAGGCGGTTAGTAGTTTTTCATGCGCCGCGCTCCAGGGAATCTGTTGTACGCGTACCCGGATGCCGGGATGGCGCCGTTCAAACTCCGACAGCAGCGCCCGCACCTGCTCGCCTTCCTGGCCCATCGCCCAGAATTCCACGGTCACCACCCGGTCGGTGGTGGAATCGCAATTGGTCAGGCAGAGTGCGAGCAGGATGATGAAAAATAGGCGGAACGGTAGCGGCATGGCGCTTATAGACCTTCGCATGTGAATTGATACTCGACCATCAAGGATTTTGGGTACTGGTTCAGTCTGATTATTCCCCAACCTCTTGATCATTAAATTAAAAGTTCTTCACCGGTTGTCATGGAGTTGGCTCCTTTGGGTGGGATTCAGCCTGCCGAGCCGGCTAAAAGCCTGCTTAAAGTCATTTCAGATCAATTGGTTATCTTCTTAGCTGAACCCCGGCCCGGCTGGCTCCACAAGAATCTGTGAATAACCCTAAATAGCTTATTTTATTCAAACGGTTACCGCGAAAATCAAACTGAACCAGTGCCCAAGGTGCCGAAAAGTGCTTTGAATTTTCTGTCCCTCACCGCCTGGACCGAACGTAACATCATTCCGTACTACAAGGGCGCCAGGGCCAACGTCCGCCGCATGGGGAGCATGGCGGAGTATCAGCGCACCCGTGTCGTTCAAGAGCCGGCGCTATGGGTGAATTAGGCTATGCTTACGCTATGCTGTCAGCCGAAGCAAGGTTTTGCGCCAGTTCCAGCACCTGACTTTCTCACCAGAGGAGATTCGAACGTGGAAAACAGTGATATCCAGAAAATCCTGCAATCTTTCCGCGACAACCTGCCGAGCGAGAGCAAGACCGCCCGCGCGATCGACCGGGGCGCCAGCCTGGAGGAAATCTCGGCGTGCGCCGAGGAAGAAGGGATCCATCAGCTCGCCAACGCGTTGTTCGAGATCGAGCAGGAAGCGTGGCGGGGTTCACCGGATCCAGACGCAGCCGCTGAAAACGTAGCGGCCCTCACCGCCCGGCTCCAGGAGTTCCGCCAGCAATTGCCGAGCAGCAGCAAGACCGCGCAGGCCATCGACCGGGGCGCCAGCCTGGAGGAAATCTCGGCGTGCGCCGAAGAGGAAGGACTACACGAGTTCGCCGCGATGCTGTTCGAAGCCGAGCAAGAGCAGGAACGCAAGTAATCATTGGTTTCCGCTCTCCCTCTGCCAAGGGGGGAGAGCGAAGCGAGGGAGCTGGGTTCGGGAGGGAGTAAGCAACCAGGCACGGAATCACTTACAACCAGCCCGTGCCCGACATCCACGAACAACGTCATAAACTCTGCCCAATACCGGCTGTTTGAGGAGGGAGTACGAGCGTCGAACGTCTCATGCAACGAATCCGCCTGGGTGAGGACTCCACGCTGGAACTGAAACAGGTGGTGGTGCGGGAGGACGGCAGGATCGAACCTCATGCCGATGGCCTGAGCGACGAACTGGCGGCGCTGGGCAACGCCAGCGGCGGCACGCTGATTCTGGGGATCGACGACAAAAGCCGCGAGATCACCGGCATTCCCTTGGAGCATCTGGACCGGGTGGAAGCGTGGCTGACGGCGATTTGCACCGACCGCATCAAGCCGCCGCTGGATGCAGTGACCCGCCACCTGGAATTGCCGGACAGCCAAGGCGTGCCGCGGGCGGTGATCGTAGCTGAGGCGCCGCGCAGTCTGTGGGTGCATGAAAGCGCCAACGGCTATTTCCGCCGCGTCGGCCACGCCAAGCGCAAGCTGGAACCAGACGCGCTGGGACGGTTGTTCCAGCAGCGCAGCCAGGCGCGGATTATCCGGTTCGAGGAGCAGGAAGTCGCCGGAGTCGGCCATGCCGATTTCGACCCGCTGCTGGTCCATCGCTTCACGCGGGAAGATCAGGATGACGCCCAAATTCAATTACAGCGACTGCATCTGCTCCGCCAAACGGACGCCGGACTTTGCGCCACCGTCGCCGGCGTGCTGCTTTGCACCCTGACGCCGCACCGCTGGCTGCGCAATGCTGAAATCATCGCGGTGGCCCATGAGGGTCTGGAAAATAACCCGAATGACCAGGTGGATGCCCAGGACATCCGCGGACCGCTGGACCGCCAGATTTGGGACGCCATGCACTTCGTGCAGCGCAATATGCGCACCCCGGCGCGAAAGCCATTGGGCCGGGTGGATTATCCGCAATACGATCTGGCGGCTGTGTTCGAGGCGATCGTCAACGCCGTGGCGCATCGGGATTATTCGCGTCACGCCCAGCGAATCCGCCTATTCCTGTTCGGCGACCGCCTGGAACTCTACACACCCGGCGCATTGCCGAATTCCTTGACCATCGAGTCGATGGAGACCCTGTCAGCGCCGCGCAACGAGGTCATCGCCAGCCTGTTCGCCCAGTATTACCCGGTCGAGGAGCCACTCTTCGGCAAGAACCAGTTGATGGACAAGCGCGGGGCCGGGGTTCGCCTGATCCTGAAACGCAGCGAGGCGCTCTCCGGCAAACGCCCGGTTTATGAAAATCTGAGCGATATGGAACTGAAACTGACCATCTATGCCGCGCCGCCCCCGCCGGAAAAGGGAGCGATATGACGCAAGGTATTGAGCCCGTGGCCTCGACTGTCGCCCGCGCGGCGGATACATTGCTGGCCGTGCGGAACCTCTCGCTCGCCTTGGGCGGCCAGCCGGTGCTTGACGGCGTGAACCTCACCATCGCGCCCGGCGAGATCCACGCCCTGCTCGGGGCGAATGGCGCGGGCAAGAGCAGCCTCGCCTACGCCATCATGGGCTGCGAAGGTTATGCGCCAGCCGCCGGCGACATTCTCTTTGCCGGCGAGTGGATCAACGAATTGCCGATCCACGAGCGGGCGCGCCGGGGCATCACCCTGGCCTGGCAGGAACCGGCGCGCTTCGAGGGACTGGCCACGCGCCACTACATCGCCCTGGGCGGCGCACGAATCGATGCGGCGCACTGTCTCGGCCAGGTCGGACTGGCGCCGCGCGAGTATCTGTTCCGGCCGGTGGACAAAACCCTGTCAGGCGGCGAGCGCAAGCGCATCGAACTGGCGGCGGTGCTGGCCATGCAGCCCAGGCTGGCCATCCTGGACGAGCCGGTGGCCGGCATCGACCTGCTGTCGCTGGACGAGATCGTAGGGGTGATCGAGGCGCTGAACCGGGCCGGCGCGGCCATCCTGCTCATCACCCACCAGGAGAACGTGGCTGCCCATGCCCACCGCGCCTCGCAACTGTGTGGCGGGCGGATCGTGGATGGCGGTGGCACGGCCGAAGTGATCGAACACTACAAGTCGCGGCGCTGCCAGCGCTGCAACGGTCAGGAGTGCGGCTATGGCTGAGTTGCAGCCGCTGATCAATGCCTTCCGGATTGTCGGTGAGGACCCCATGGCGGTGCTCGGACCGGACAGCGCGCATCTGGTCGCCTACGGTCATCGAGTGATCAGCCAGCAGTCGATCCCCGGCGTGCTGATGCAGGCGCAGGGCGAAGCGGACGCCATCCGGGCGCGGCTGGTGGTGGCCGAGGGCAGGCGCATCGGCCAGCCGGTGCATTTGTGCTTCGGGCTGTTCGCGCGCGACGGGACGCAGAACGTGGACTTGGAGGTAGTCCTGCAGCCGGAATCGAGCGTGACGCTGTGGTCCCACTGTCTGTTCACCGCAGTCGAGCACGCCACCCACGCGATGACGGCGCGGATCGAGATTCAGGAGGGCGCCGCGCTCACCTACCAGGAAGTGCATTACCACGGCGAATCGGGCGGCATCGCGGTGTTGCCGCGCGCCGTGGTCACCCTCGGCCCGCGCGCCCGTTACCATGCCGACTTCACGCTGGTGCAGGGGCGGGTCGGGCGGCTCGACATCGACTACACGGTGGACGTGGGCGAACAGGCGGTGGCCGAACTGACCAGCAAGGTCTACGGCTACGGCCACGACGTCATCCGCATCCGCGAGCGGGTCAATCTCGACGGCCCCGGCGCCCGTGGCCTGATCAAGACGCGGGTGGCGGCGCGCGAGGACGCCACCGCCGAGGTGATCGGCGCGACCTGCGGCAACGCGCCCGGCGCGCGCGGCCACGTGGACTGCCTGGAGATCGTGCGCGACCGCGCCGTGGTCAGTGCGATACCCGAAGTGAAAGTCACCCACCCGCTGGCCAAGGTGACCCACGAGGCGGCCATCGGCAGCGTCGACGGCAAACAACTCGAAACCCTGATGGCGCGCGGACTCGACCCGGAGCAGGCGGTCGATCTCATCATCAAGGGCATGCTGTCGTGACCGTCCCGCGCGCCCCGACTCACCGCAGCAGCGGCGGCATGAACAAGCCACCACTTTGCCAGGGGCGATTGAGACCGCGCTCGAGGCCCAGCGGGCTGCCGGCACCCAGGTTGCGCTCGAAAATCTGGCCGTAGGACCCCACCTGGGTCAGGACCTGATACGCCCAGTCATCCTTCAACCCCAGTGGCTGGCCAAACCCGGCTTCCTTACCGGCGAGGCGGCGCAACTCGCCATCCGCTTCCTCGCCGATCGTCGCCAGGCCCGCCGCGTCGACCGCGCGCGCATCGGCGATCTGGGTGACCTGAATCACCCAGCGGACGATGTTGAACCAGCGCTCGTCGCCCTGGGCGACATAGGGTCCCATGGGCTCGCGCGAGACGATTTCATCCAGGATCCGCCAGCGTTTGGGATCGATCACCCGGGTCGCCCGCTGCACCGCCAGTTCGGCCCGGTCGGCGCTGAACAGGTCGCATTCGCGGCGGACAAAGCGATCCCGGATGCTGTTCGGGCTCGACTCGATCACTTTGAAATCAAGCCCCCTGGCCCGCGATACATCGCGCAGATTCGCCGCTGTGGTCGTCTCCTTCTGCACGCAGACTTTCGCGCCCCTGGCCTGGTCGAGGCGGGTGATCGGGCTATCCGACCACGCGATGAAGCCCTGCCCATCAAAAAAGGTCGGCGCCACGAACCGGATTCCCATGGCAACGTCGCGGCTGTAGGTCCAGGTCGCCAGTCCAAAGACAATATCCACCTCGCCACGCGCCAGTGCCTGGTATTTGTTCGCGCTATCGATCCGCTCGACTTCCACCGCATCGGCCTTGCCCAGCACGGCGGCGGCGACCGCGCGGCAAAAATCCACGTCGAAACCGGCGGGCCGCCCCGCGCTGTCCAGACCGCTGAATCCCGTGCTCCAGGCGGCCGCGCAGCGCACGGCGCCGTGCTTGCGCACGCGCTCCAGCACATCGGCCCAGGCGGACGCAGCGCCGAACAGCGCCAGCAGCAAACTGGCAAAAAATTGAACCAATGGAAAGCAATTGAAACACCGTCTCATCTTTCCCCTCCTTAATTGCGAGAAACCGTTCCAAACCAGGGCCGAAGCATCGTAACATAATGTTTAGCGACCCTTTGGCGGCAAACCCCTCCCAGCGCACTTGATGCCTTCCAGCCTTTCATCACCCGATTCCCGCGGCGGCGACAGACTGACCAAACACACCTCGATCAGCACCCAATTCCGGCGCTTTTCCTGGGCCATGGGACTGGCCGTGGTCGGGTTGACCTTGGTCCTGTTATACCTGCAAAGCGGGCTTCAGGCTGGCTTGGCCGCCCTGCGGGATGACTTCATGCCCCGCTGGCAGACCGCTCAGCGTTTGCAGAGCGACGCTCAAAACGTCGGCGCCAAAGCTGCGCAACTCACGCTAGCATTCACCCTCGGCGAGTTGCAGTCGATGCGCGACGAGTTCAATGACCAGATCCTCGCTCTCGAAGCCAGCTTGGAAGCGGTCATCGGGCAGAACACCCATACGGAGTTGGCGCGGAACCTGACCCTGGCGGCCAGCGATTTCCGCCGGGTCACCGAGGAACTGGCGGAAGCCGTTCGCCGCCGCGTGACGTCGGCTGCCGCCCCGACCGTCCAGCAGATAGCCCAGGAGCGGCGCCGAGAACGCGATCTGGCGCGCCTCATGGGCGATCATGTGGTTAAGCTGGCGAGCTACACCAGTACGTTGGCCGCGGACATCGATATCGCCTTTGCGGCGCATCGCCAGGATCTGATGCGCCGACTGTGGCTGCAGGGTCTCTTGATCGGCTTGGCCGGCGTGTCGATGGGAGTATTGATCTGGCGGCAGTTCCGCCTGCTCGATCATCGGCTGATCCACCGCATTAGGGTGCTCGAAGCAGAAATGGCGAAAACGGATCTCGATCAAAAGCTGCTTGCCCGTCATGTCGAAACCGACGAAATCGATGCCATGCGCAACGAACTGGCAGGGCTGTTGAATCGATTGACCGCCCAAAACGCCGAACTCGTGCGCCTCGCGACCACGGACAGCCTGACTGGGCTCGCCAATCGCCGCTGGTTGTTCGAGCACCTGGAACAGGAGGTGTACCGTGCCCAGCGCTACGGCACCGCGCTGTCGCTCATCCTGTTCGACATCGACCACTTCAAGCGCATCAACGACGGTTGGGGACATGCGGCCGGGGACCATGTGCTGCGGGAGCTTGCCCGGGAAACCCATCAGCTTCTACGCAAAACCGACAGGGCGGGACGTTATGGCGGAGAAGAATTCGTCGTGCTCCTGCCGGAAACCGATCTGGCGGAGGCGGTGTTGTTAGCACACAGACTGACCCAACGGATCTCTAGCACGGTGATTACGCCGGAGCACGGCCCCTCGATCTCGGTGACCATCAGCGTGGGCGTTGCCGCGCTCGCCCCGGATGAGAGTGGCGAGGAATTGATCCAACGCGCGGATCAGGCGCTGTATCGGGCCAAGCAGGGGGGACGCAATCGGGTTGAATCAGCCACCACTCCGGTTGATAGCGCCCGTCAAGAGGTGGAATAGAGAATCGCGAACCCGGGTATGCCGGTCGGCATACTGCTCGCTGTTTTCCACCGGATTGACGCCCAAGACCGGCATGCATCGAAGGGACAATCGCCGCGGCCGTCTTCGAGCCGGCGGAACATGCGCACCGCCATGCTGCAACGCGGCTCGGTGGCATACTGCGAAGTCTGTCGGATCGGCGCCGGCGCTTGGTCCCGCGCCATGAGTGTAAGATCCCGCTTGGCAAAGTAGTCCTGGACCGTGGTCGTCAGAAGATAAAGCGCCGAGATACCCAATTTGCGAGCGTTGGCGGAAACCTGTGCAAGAATCCGGGCGGCGATGCCCCGGTTACGGAATTCCGATGCGATGACGGACGAACGCAAGAGTCCAATGTCATTTCCACAATTTTCGGTCCTGTAAATTTTCCCCTCGTGTAAATTTTCCCGTGATCGGAACTATGGGGCGTGCAGGTGAAACGAACATCGCTTAGCAGGATCAAGAGGTTGGATGAGGTTGACGCCCTAGCCCCGCGTTGCCAGCCCTGGCCATCGCGGGAAAATTTACAGGACCAATTTTCCCGTGATCGGAACTATGGGGCGTGCAGGTGAAACGAACATCGCTTAGCAGGATCAAGAGGTTGGATGAGGTTGACGCCCTAGCCCCGCGTTGCCAGCCCTGGCCATCGCGGGAAAATTCCTCCTGTAAATTTTTCCGTGATCGCTTACGAATTTGCAGCTAATCGTAATTGTTCCGAATCGTTAGCCGCTTCAGTAGGAAACCAAAAACGCTTCCATTGGTGATTGAGTTCTACCACTCTTAAAATACCTAGGCCACGACTTCCAGCTTCACGCCAGCTCATCCCTTTCTTCTTCTGACGATGCCCAACGACTTGATCACAACCTTTCTCGATATGCCCAGAACCAATAATCTTACCGGCCTTTTTCCGGCGTCGATCATCAATGATTTCATCACGATGTTTGTTAATATAGTTAATCAGTTCGCGATGTTTTTCTTCATTTCTTGGCTGAACTTTTGTCTTTAAGTAATCGATAACTGTATCAACTTCTCCACGCCATAAATGGTAAAAAATGAACTTTAAATGAAGATTTTTCTCGTCTTTATTTCGCGCAATCATACTCATTAATTCTCGTACTTTCTTACCCAAGTGGTACCAATCTAAGATAATAATGAGCACCACTCCAAAGACCGAATGCAAATGCTGGCGAATCGCTTGAGCCCCATCTGTAATTGCAATTACGGGTACTGGCCTTGCTTCCGACCCATACTCTTTAATTACTCGACTTTTAAGCACGTCAGGCAGGGAAACTATTGCTTGACCTGTTTCATCAACTGGCGCAGCAATATATTCAAATTCCTGGTTTTTCTTTTGGAGCATCACCACATTGGTAAACACCGGTGGCGCTTTCTCTTTTGCTACCGTTTGGGCTGGTCTTTCTTCATTATCTTTCTGTTTTTGAACACGATTTTTCTTCTGGCCACGCACTTGAATCGCATCTTCAAACACGATCACTTCTCGACTTTCGCGGTCGTAAATATAGGTCTCCTATGCGATTTGTGGAATTTTTAAATACCATTCAAGCTTCTTGAAATTAAAAGCTTGCTGATTGAGAAAATTAAAAAAACTATTTTTAACTTGTGAAAAAGTCTTGTTTTCATAAAAATGCCTTCGTAAGAAATTTTTTCCTTTTAACCAGACATCCTCAACCGGATTCTGATCGGGCGCGTTGGCCGCAAAACCAATGCAGGTCACTTTCCAGTTTTTTTCTTCCAAGCCTTCGTTCACTTTCGCCAGATACGCTTTCATCTCAGAACACCGATGGTAACTAGCTCCATCCCAAAACAGCAACAGCTTTTTGCCTTCATAAAGTTGTTGTAAATGCTGGATAAATGCAATCGTATTTCGGCCGTTCCCGGCAGCGAAGGGTTGAAGCACGAATTCTCGACTATAACAATTAATCGCGCCATAATAAGTCTGTCGCTCTTTGGCGTTCTGGATGGGAATCTCGATGCGCTCGTTCTGCTTTCCCCACACGTATCCCGACGTATCACCCGCGAGCAAATGACATTCATCTTCCATAAAAACAACCACTTCTCCTGACTCGATCTCCGCCTCACGCGCGTGCAGGGCGCTTTTGATCGCTTCGCGCTTTTGCAAAACCTTTTGCTCGTCCCGTTTCGGGTTCACCGGCTCGGTTCGGTGCCAACTGATCCCGGCGTCCTTCAATAAATCATAGTAGGATTGCTTCGATTGGTAAACCACTCCATAGCGGCGTTCGATCAGATCTCGTAATTCTTCCACGCTAAAGTGGGTCTGGTTTTTGAGATGTAAAATAACCTCGCCACGCTGGTGTGGCGTTAAAAAGCCCTGGCTACCTTTATAGTGCAAGAGCAATCCTTTCGCACCCTGTTCTTCATAAATCGTCTTCCATTTACTGACGAAAGAATCTGACACGTCCAACAAGTCACAGATGTCCTTAGTCAAAAAACCCTGTGAGACCATCTTGACAGCAATGGCCCTTTTTATTTCTCTCCCTGCTTTTGAATCAATAATACCTTCTAAAGTGAACATGGCCACATTCCTCTCTTCAAAAAAATTAATTCAATTAAAGTATAGCATTTTTTTACGAATCATGTAGGAAACCTATATCAATTTTATCCTGAATCTTTGGAAATGATAATGCTTTATTGCCAAGCGTTTGTTCTACTTCAATTTGCCAAGCCTGGCCAATTTCTACGGTTTTGTGATGGACAATTTGCCAAATCTTCTGATCGCTGAGTTGCCGATCTCCGGTCACCCGCGCCACTAAATTTTCGACTTCTTTATAACTTAGGCGATTACTGTAGTAGGCGGATAACTCCTGTAATCTCAGGCTAATATAAGCTTCTTGAAATTGACCGGTTAAATCAAAGTAAGTTTGCTCTTTTTCGTCAGGCCGTGTTGCATCTTTAAATCTCTGAACCTGAAAAGTAATGCGGCCATAGAGTGTTTTAATTGTCACCGGTGTTTTACCATTACAAACCAGGTCTTTTTTTTATTTTCAATAAAAGCGCGTTGCGTTGCTTCCAGCAAAGCCAGTTCAATATCAGGTAATGCAAGGTTTTTAAAGTTCTCAACCGCTCCTTCGATGTCATGAAAGCTTTGACTTTTCCAATCGAGTGAATATTTCTTGACCGATTGATGACCCATAATCTGGTTATTATCATCTCGCAGAGCTAATTCAATAGTAGGCATTCGTCGTTCCCTAAGTTAGGTTGATATAGTTCTGTGTATTAGTATAAGCTAATATTCCATCACGGAAAGATTTACAGGAGGAAGAAATCTGCTGCAATGCTCTGAAACCATGGTTTGGGACAAACTGATAGGTGGTGAGGGGGACGAACAAACCACCCGAAAACCGACATTGTCGCCGCGGAAGTCCGGCGCGAGGTAGCCGCGGGCGGCCGAGCGCGCGAAGGCCGGAAGGTCGTACCAGGACCCGCCGCGCACCACCCGGGCCTTGAAGTGGCCGCCGTCCTTTTCCACCCACGCTCGCCCGTCATCGGGTGCGCCTTCGTACGACTCGTGCCAGCAGTCCTCGACCCACTCCAAGACGTTGCCGTGCATGTCGTACAGCTTCCAGGCATTGGCTGGGAAAGTCTTGACGGGCGTGGTCTTACCGGGAGACTTTGCACCGCAGCCGTGGCAGTTGGCGAAGTTCTTTCCGGTGATGTCATCGCTGCCGTCCGGGGCCGGCAGGGCGTACTTGGTCTTGGTGTCGGCCCGCGCGGCGTATTCCCACTCGGCCTCGCTGGGCAATCTGCAAGACTTACCCGTCATCGCGCTCAGCCACTTCGCATAGGACCCGGCGTCAAGCCAATTCACGTTGATGACCGGCTGGTTACCGCGCCCCCAGCCTCGATCAGGCGGGACATCACGCCCAGTGGCCTTCTGGAACGCGTCATATTGGGCAAAAGTGATCTCGGTGTTCGCGAGGTAGAAGGGCTGGGCAATCTTTACTGGATGGACCGATTCCTCCTCCCTCCCGGACTCTCCCATCTCAAAGCTCCCAGCGGGTACTTTGACCAGTTGCGGCATCGGTATCGCCTCGCCGAGCTTGAGCTTGTGCGCCCATCGTGCGGTCAAGGCCTGGAGCGGATAGCTATGCTTCGTCGCCCAGTAAAGACCCTCAGCGAAGAAGGCGAGCAGGCCGATTGCAACGAGCGCCAGCACCGCCATGGCGATCGCGAACTTCCGGCTCCTGCGCAGCCGCCGCTCGGCCTCCTGCGCTGCCCGCTGCGCCTGCTCGCGCGCTTCGCGCTCGCGCCGTTGATCGCGGCTGGCACGTACCACATCGGTCAGGACGTCGTGGGTGAGCTCGAGGCGCACGACGCCGCCGCGCTCCTCGCGGCGCACGAGCCGCTCGGCGACCAACGTCTCGATCTGCGCGTCGTCGAACCCGGCTTGGTGCGCGACTTCGAGCGAGACGCTGTCGCGCTGTCCGGAGGCGAGCAGCAGCTTGTCTTCGACGAATCGGCGGGCGGTTGCGGCGACGCGACCGACCGCCTCCTCGTAGAACTCGCGAAGGATGCCGGCACGCACCTGCTCGGTGAGCAGCCCGGCGCTGATCTGCGCGGTTGCGTCCCTGATACGGCGCTTGTTCAGCTCGCGGCAGTGCAGGCATAGCAAAGCGGGGTCGATCTCCTGGTCCTCCGCCGGGCGCTGGCGCTGCCTGGGCCCGGCCACGGCGGCGACGATTTCCTCGGCCACGGCCTGGGTGACCAGGCTGCCACCGGGTTTGCACACCACGGTGATGGCCTGGACGCCGTTCAAGGGGCGCAAGCGCATGCGGTTTCCCATGGTGGGCATCAGGTGGCGCAGGTCCTCGAGGTAGGCCAGATAGTCCTCGCGCAGCGAAAGCAGCACGCGGCAGGCCTGGCGGCTGAAGTCGAAGCTGCGGGAGGCCTCGGCCGGCGAGCGGTCGAGCCGCGCTTTGACCGCGATCGGCGCGCGGCCCTCGGCGAGGTCGGCGATGGCTTCGAGAAAGGCCTTCGAGTCGTCGGCGCGGCGGAACGCCCCGAGGGTGAAGATTTCTTCGAACTGATCGAAGGCCAGCACGGGCGTCAGCAGCCGGTTGCGCTGGCTCCAGAAGGCGTTGCCCTGGCGCTGGAAGTATTCCCAAAGCGTTTCGGCGTCTAGCCGGGCCGGCATCTTCGCGTGCGCGGCCAGCGCCGCCGCTTCGATCGCCGCGAACACCTGATCGACGAGCGCCGGCGCCTCCGGCGCGAAGTTGAGGCGCACGTACACCGGCAGGCACTGGTTCGCGCGCAACGCCGGGAACAAGCCCGCCTGCAGCAGCGAGCTCTTGCCCAGCCCCGATAGCCCGTACAGTACGGTGAGCCGGTGTTGCAGCACCCGCTCCAGCAGTTCGTCGCACTCGGCTTCGCGTGCCGCGAAGTAGGCCGCGTCCTCCTCGGTGTAGGACGCCAGGCCCGGCCAGGGGTCCTGCGCGCTCAGGTCCGAGGCGCGTGCCGGCGCACTCGCGGATACCGTGGCGAGGGCTTGACTCATGTCGGTGGGCCGTGGGCGCGGAGCTGAGCTTGCCGGAACGCTTGCGTGACAAGTTCGACGAAAGCTGGGGTCACTTCTGCGCCGGGCAGCCGTTCCCAGTTTGTCTGCCCGAGTTTGAGCGGCAGCGCCGGATCGTCGGGCTGGATATCGTCGATCGCCACCGGGATCAAGAACCTGGCGTTGGCCGGAAAGCCGATGCTGCGCTTGAACGCCTCGTCCCACTCGTGGCGGAAGAAGCGATCCTGCTGCGTCAGGGTGTGACGCGAGAGGATCAGCACGAACAGGGAGCAGGCGTTGACGTTGCGGATGATCTTGCTCTCCCAGTCGTCGCCGCCGGTGAGTTGCTGGCGATCGAACCAGCAGTCGATGCCCTGGCGGTCCAGCGCCTGCTGGATGCGCTCGACGATCGCGCGGTCCTCGCTGGCGTAGCTGAGGAATAGCGCGCCCTCCAGGATGTCGCGTGCAGGATCGCGACTCGCTGCTTGCGCGCGCGGGGTGGGTGCGGGGGTCAGGTCTGGCGGCAGCTTTTCGGCGAGGCGAGCGACGAACTCGACCGGCCGCAGCGGGAAGTACTTGGTGCCCCGGCTGAAGTGATCGAGGAAGGCGACGAACTCGGGATTGCTGGAGGCATGTTCGATCACCCAATCGGTCTTCCCGCTCGCGGCGCTCAGGCGGGTCGGCGCGCCCAGCCGAAGGAAAAAGCGGGCGAGCCAGTCAACGAAGCCGCACCCCACGATGAGCAGGTTCTTCTGCTGCAGCAGCCGGAACAGCTTCTCCGGTCTACCCTCCTGGGACTGCAGCGCGTGCATGAACTCCAGCACGTCCTCTTCGGTGACCGCGTACTCGGGCATGGATGTGGCCCGGCCGAACAGGTGGAACACCACCGGGGGGCCCTCGCTCAGCTGGGTGCTGTCGAGGTCGCCCCTGCGCACGGGCGAGTAGTCGATCTGACGCACTCTGCCGGCCCAGGCCGGTTGACGCCGTTCGATGGCGCGCACGAGCAGATTGTCGAAGGTGGTGGTCACGAACAATTTGACCGGCAGCGCGGCCAGATTGTCGAGGGCTTCGGGGATGGGAACGCTTTGCTCCAGCCGCTGCACCACCTCCATGACCTCCGGGTACAGCTCTTCGGTCCGGTTACGCCCGCTCGCCAGAAAGCTGGAGCCGACCTCGTTGAGGGCGCGTGCGCCTATAGTCTGCGGCGGCTCGAGCGCCAGCCGCTGCGCGAGCTCCTCGGCGACCAGGGTGTAGAAGTTCTTCGACCCGCCTGCCGCGCTGGGGATCTCGAGCAACTCGGGTCCGATGACCGGCACGACCGCGCCATCGCGGATGAACCTGATCAGTTGAGACCAGAGACGGTCTTCTTGAGCAGTGCTGAGAACGGCGGCCATGGCTCTGCGTATCTCCAGTTCGTCCATCGTAGCATGGCGGTAGACAGGGACCCGAGCACGATTCGGAAAGGATGGACGGATCGGCATGCTGTCAATCCAGTTGCCGGATCAACCGAGAGGCTGTGAAAATCTGCCTCCTGTAAATTTTCCTGTGATCCGAACCATGGGGCGTGCAAGTCAAATAGGTATAACTTAACAGAATCAATTGGTTGGATGAAGCCGACGATCTGGCCCTACGCCGCGGATTCTCGCCATCACAGGAAAATTTACAGGAGGAAGAGCTTTTAATTTAATGATCAAGAGGTTGGAGAATAATCAGACTGAACCGGTACCTCCACGCTACCAGAGCGGCAACAACGCCCTGCCCAAAAGCTAGACATCCAGATTGAGCACGTCCAAGGCGTTTTGCTCGATGAAATCCCGCCGGGGTTCAACCTGATCGCCCATCAGGGTGGTGAAGATCTCATCGGCGGCGATGGCATCCTCGATCCGCACCTGGAGCAGGCGGCGGGTGGCCGGGTTCATGGTGGTTTCCCACAGTTGTTCCGGGTTCATTTCACCCAGACCCTTGTAGCGCTGGATGTGTTGGCCACGCTTGGCTTCCTCCAGCAACCACTCCATGGCCACGCGGATATCGCGCGCCTCCTGGGCGCGCTCGCCGCGCCGCACCTCCGCGCCGCCGTCGAACAGACCCGCCAGCCGATTGCCGAACCGGACCAGGTTGGCGTATTCGGAAGAGCCGAAAAATTCGGCGGTAAGCCGGACCTGGCGAGCCAAGCTGTGAGTGCGGCGCGTCACGGTGATACTGTAACTCTCACCGTCCGCGCAAGGTACGACAGCGGCTTCGTAGACCGAACGCTCGCCCGATCCGGCGTTCAACCGTCCTCTCAGGGTTTCGGCCCATTCGCCCAAATAGGGGCTGTCGCGCAGCCGGCCCTCATCCAGCGGCGGCAGATAGATCAGTTGCTCGAGCAGGGCACTGTCGTAGCGGCGGGACAACCGCTGGATCATCGCCATGACCGCCATGTGGTTGCGGGCCAGGTCTTCCAGCGTTTTCCCCGTCAAGGGCGGCACAACATCGCCTTTGGGAGCCAGCACCGCGCTATCCAGTGCGGTCTGTAAAAGATTTTCGGACAGTTCCGCATCGTCCTTGACATATTGTTCCTGCTTGCCCTTTTTGACTTTGTACAGGGGTGGCTGGGCGATGTAGATGTGCCCACGTTCGATCAGTTCTGGCATTTGCCGGTAAAAAAATGTCAATAAAAGAGTACGTATATGCGAGCCATCAACGTCAGCATCAGTCATTAATATTACGCGAAAGTAACGTAATTTATCCGGATTAAACTCCTCCCGGCCGATGCCGCAACCCAGGGCGGTGATCAGCGTGCCGACCTCGACCGAAGCCAGCATCTTGTCGAAGCGGGCCTTTTCCACGTTCAGAATCTTGCCCTTGAGCGGCAGGATCGCCTGAAAGCGGCGGTCGCGGCCCTGCTTGGCCGAGCCGCCGGCGGAATCGCCCTCGACCAGAAACAGTTCCGACAGGGCCGGGTCCTTCTCCTGGCAGTCGGCCAGCTTGCCCGGCAGGCCGGCGATGTCCAGCGCCCCCTTGCGGCGGGTCATCTCGCGGGCGCGGCGGGCGGCCTCGCGGGCCCGCGCGGCGTCGATGATTTTGCCGGTGATGGCCTTGGCCTCGCCGGGATTCTCCAGCAGGAACTCCTGCAGCTTCTCCGCCACCACCGACTCGACCACCGGCTTGACCTCGGACGACACCAGCTTGTCCTTGGTCTGCGACGAGAATTTCGGATCGTGCAGCTTCACCGACAGCACCGCGGTCAGACCCTCGCGGGCGTCGTCGCCGCTGGTTTCGACCTTGGCCTTCTTGAGAATTCCCTCCGCGTCCATGTACTGGTTCAGGGTACGGGTCAGCGCGCCGCGCAGACCGGCCAAATGGGCGCCGCCGTCGCGCTGCGGGATGTTGTTGGTGAAGCAGAACACGTTTTCCTGGTAGGAATCGTTCCACTGCAACGCCAGTTCCACCTGGATGCTGTCGCGGCTGGTGTTCAGATAGAACACGCTGTCGTGCAGGGGAGTCTTGTTGCGGTTCAGATGTTCGACGAAGGCCTTGATGCCGCCCTGATACTCGAAGCTGTCCGCCTTGCCGGTGCGCTCGTCGCGCAGGTGGATGCAGACCCCGGAATTCAGGAACGACAGCTCGCGCAGCCGCTTGGCCAGCACGTCGTAATGAAAATCGATGTTGGTGAAGATGGTGGAACTGGGCTTGAAACGGATTTCGGTGCCGGTCAGTTCAGCCTCGCCGATCACCCGCAGTGGAGTTTGCGGGTCGCCGAGCCGATATTCCTGCTGGTGGAGCCTGCCATCGCGGCGAATGGTCAGCCGCAGGTGCTCGGACAGGGCGTTCACCACCGACACGCCGACCCCGTGCAGGCCGCCGGAAACCTTGTAGGAACGGTCGTCGAACTTGCCGCCGGCGTGCAGCACGGTCATGATCACCTCGGCGGCGGAACGGCCCTTGGAATGCTCGTCCGTCGGAATGCCACGACCGTTGTCCACCACCGTCACCGACTCGTCGGCATGGATGATCACGCTGATTTCGGTGCAATAACCGGCCAGCGCCTCGTCGATCGAGTTGTCCACCACCTCGAACACCATGTGGTGCAGGCCGGTGCCATCGTCGGTGTCGCCGATGTACATGCCTGGCCGCTTGCGGACCGCGTCCAGCCCTTCCAGGACCGTGATGCTCGACGAGGTATAGGACGAATCGTTCATAAAACTCCGCTTCCCGAATCCGTAACTCAGGGACGGATTATACCACTTCGCATACCTCGCCGCGCGCGAGATGGAACGTGCGCGCCTCGCGCCAGGCGGCGGCGTCCAGCAGCTCCGGTTCGATAGCGGTCACGAACAACTGGCTGTCGAGCGCCGCCAGCGCTTGCATCACCCGCGCTCGGTTGTCCGGATCCAGTTCCGCCGGCAGATCGTCGATCAGCAGGATGCAGGCGTCGCCGGCATGTAGCCGATACAACTCCGCCTGCGCCAGCAGCAGGGCGATCACCAGCAGCTTCTGCTGGCCGCGCGACAGGGCCTCGGCCGGCGGCCGGCCGGCCATGCGGACGGCAAATCCGCCCGGTGCGGTCCCAGCCGGGTATGGCCCTGCTGGCGGTCCTGGTCGCGCCCGGCACGCAACCATGCCAGCGAAATCCCGCTCAGACGGCTCCAGAGGCCAGCCACGGCGATAATCGACCTGGACCGCCACCTCACCCAGGGTTGCCTCCGCCAGCGGCCCCAGAACGCTTCCCAGAGCCTTACAGAAGGATTCGCGCAGCCGGTCGAGGATCGTCGCCGCCGTCGCCAGTTCGCCATCCCAGGCATCGACCAGCCGGTCGGCGGAACCGGTCCGCAAGGCGGCGTTGCGATGGCGCAGCGCGGCGCCGTAGCGCCGCCAGGCGTCGAGAAAGCCCGGCTCGGCGTGAAACAGTCCCCAGTCCATGAAGCGGCGGCGCAGTTGCGGCCCGTCTTCCAGCAGGCGGTGGCTGTCGGGATTGAGCAGCAGCACCGGCACCTGCCGGGCCAGTTCCGCCAGCGAGCGGGTCGGAACGCCGCCGATGCGGGCGACCAGGTCGCGGTTGGTACGTTCGACGCCGACCGGCACCCGCCGGCCATCGTCGCCGCTCATGAGCGCCACCACCCGGAAGGCCGGCGCGTCGGTCTGGATCAACTCCCGTGGCTGGCGGGTACGGAACGAACGGCCCCGGCCCAGAAAGTACAACGCCTCCAGCAGGCTGGTCTTGCCGGAGGCGTTGGGGCCGACGAGCAGGTTCAGGCCGGACACGCAGTGCAGGCTCACCTGTCGGAGGTTGCGGAACCCGGCGATGTCGAGGGTGGCGGCTCGCATCCGGGGTTTCAGCGCGCTGGGCCCAAATCGCCGGCTAAGGACCACCCACCACCAGCCACTAACCTGCCTTCAGAGCCGCATCGGCATGATGACGTGCTTGCTGCCGCCACCTTCGGCTTCCTCGATCAGGCAACTGCTGGCGGCATCGGTGAAGGACAGTTTGGCCAGTTCGCCGCCCAGGGCGCCCAGGGCATCGAGCAGGTAGGCGACATTGAAGCCGATCTCCATCGGACCGCCGCTATAGTTGATTTCGATCTCCTCCTCGGCTTCCTCCTGCTCGGAGTTCTGGGCCTGCGCCCGCAGGACCCAGTCCTCCAGTTGCAGGCGAACACCCTGGGTCTTGTCGTTGAGCACGATGCCGGCGCGCGCCAGGGCGCTGCGCAATACCATGCGGTCGGCGATCACGATCCGGCCGCCATCGCGCGGGATGACGCGCTGGTAGTCGGGGAACTTGCCGTCGATCAGCTTGGAGGTAAAGCGGATGTCGCCCATCGCCAGCCGGATGTGGTTGGCACCGAGTCCAAGCACGGCCTCGGCCTCGCTGTCGGCCAGCAATCGCAACAATTCCAGCACGCCCTTGCGCGGCACGATGACCTGACGCGTTTCCGCCACGTCGACGTCGGTCCGCAATTCCTGGAACGCCAGCCGGTGGCCATCGGTGGCGACCACCCGCAGCACGCCGGGACCGACTTCCAGCAACAGGCCGTTCAGGTAGTAGCGCACGTCCTGCTGGGCCATGGCGAAGTGGGTGCGCTCGATCAAACTGCGCAGGGAACCCTGGGGCAGGCGGATATCGCCGGTGAAGGGCAGGTCCTCCAGGGTGGGAAAGTCGCCGGCCGGCAGGGTGACCAGAGTGAACCGGCTGCGGCCGCAGCGCACGGTCGCCTTGTCGCCCTCGACGCTCAGCGTCACCGTGGCGTCTTCCGGCAGGGCGCGCAGAATGTCGTGCAGCTTGCGGGCGGGGAGGGTGATCTCGCCCGGCGTGTCCACCGGCAGTTCGACCCGGACCGACAATTCCACTTCCAGATCGGTCGCGGTCAGGGTCAGTTCCCGCTCCCGGGCCGTCAGCAGCACGTTGGTCAGGATGGGTAGCGTTTGCCGGCGCTCGACCGCACCGATGACGTGCTGGAGCGGTTTGAGCAGATGCTCGCGCTTGGCTTCCAGTTTCATGGGTTCTCCAATAGGTTCACAGGCCCTCGGGCTCGGTCCGGGGCAGTTAAATCCCGACTAAAGTCAGGGGTTAAAAAAATTTACTTCCCCGGCGCCATTTGATTTTCGCGTCGCTCAATAGGATGAAGATCTTTTATATATATTAAAAAGATTATTATTATTAGGGAGCCGATTTTCTGTGGATAACTTTTTTTTATTTTTATTAATCAATATATTAGACGATTTTTTCCTGTGGATAAGTCTGTGGATAAAATGTGGATAAGTCGGTTTTCCTGTGGATAACTTTTTTTGAGTCAAAAGTTATCCACAAAGTTATCCACAGGTTTGGCCGAGTTATCCACAGAAATGGCAAAGTTATCCACAGAGTTATCCACAGGCTATTTTACCCATCTATCGAAGTTATGATCCGAATCTTGGTTGATAACTGAAAAATTGGCATTGTTACAGTTTCAAGATAATAATCTTACTGATATTTTAAAATGGATTCCTGTGATATAACTTGCCGAAAACATGGTAGGAAAAGTTATTCAACTTATCCACAGGAGTTATCCACAGGCTATTTGTTAGTTTGTAAGCGTGCTGAACAAATTGGTGTAATCATCGCGGATTTGGGGATCGCGGCGCTGGAGTTCCCGAATCTTTCGGCAGGCGTGCAGCACCGTGGTGTGATCGCGTCCGCCGAACGCCTCGCCGATGTCCGGCAGGCTGAGGGCGGTCAGTTCCTTGGTCAGCGCCATCGCCATCTGTCGGGGCCGCGACAGGGTACGCAGCCGGCTGTTGGACAGCAAATCGCTGACGGGAATCTTGTAGTAGTCGGCCACGGTCTTCTGAATGTTTTCGATGGTGACCAGCTTGTCCTGTAGCGTCAACAGATCGCTCAGAGCTTCCTTGGCGAAGCCGAGAGTAACGGGCTTGCCGGTGAACTGGGCATTGGCGTAGACTCGCCGCAGGGCGCCTTCCAGTTCGCGGACGTTGGAACGGATGCGCTGGGCGATGAAGAAGGCCACCTCGTCGGGCAGACCAAGCTGGGCCTGTTCGGCTTTGCTCTTGAGAATCGCAACCCGGGTTTCCAGTTCCGGCGGCTCGATGGCCACGGTCAGTCCCGAACCAAAGCGCGATTTCAGCCGGTCCTCCAGTCCGGCGACTTCCTTGGGATAGCGGTCGCAGGTCAGGATCACCTGCTGGCGGCTTTCCAGCAGGCTGTTAAACGTATAGAAAAATTCTTCCTGCGAACGTTCCTTGCCCGCCAGGAATTGCACGTCGTCGATCAGCAGGGCATCCAGCGACCGATAGCGCCGTTTGAATTCGTTGATGGCGTTATGCTGCAGGGAGCGCACCATGTCGGCCACGAAGTGCTCGCAGTTCTGGAAAACGACTTGCGCGCTGGGATCGCGTTCGCGCAGCATGTTGCCGACCGCATGGATGAGATGGGTTTTGCCCAGGCCGGTGCCGCCGTAGATGAACAGGGGATTGTAGGCTCTACCGGGATTTTGGGTGACCTGCAGGCAGGCGGCGCGGGCGATCTGGTTGGAGTTGCCCTCGACGAAGGTCGCGAACGTGAAATCCGGATTGAGAACGCCGCTTTTCAGCAGTTCCCCGCCGTTGATGGGGGAATCGCCGGGCGATTCCCCCTCCGGTTGTTCTTCGGCCTGCTCCATCGGCCCGCCCTGCAAGACGCCGCTGCCGATTTCCAGCAGCACCTGTGTGGGCTGTTCCGGCCGCAGGTGTTCGAGCACGGCCTGGATTTGCGCCAAATGGTGCTTTTTGACCCAATCGAGCACGAAGCGGTTGGGTGCGAGCAGGCGCAGGGTATCGCCTTCTTCCTGGGCATGAAGCGGACGGATCCAGGTGCTCAACTGTTGTTCGGTCAGTTCGCGTTCAAGACATTCCAGACAGACTTTCCACAACGCGTGGTCCACAAGCGATCCTCCTTGCAGTACCTTAGGCGGGACGATTCAGTGTAGTGGCTTGTCGGCCGGTTATCCACCGGTCCGATACCGCCCGAGGTTAGTCATGGCGCTTGACAAATTTGCCTCTTAATCAGTAATTTTTCAATTTTCGTCAAAAAGCGCAAACCTGTTTCGTTCCGCACCGTTCAAGGAATCGCCATGAAGCGAACTTTCCAGCCCAGCATCATTCATCGCAAGCGCACCCACGGGTTTCGCGCCCGCATGTCCACCAAGGGTGGCCGCCTGGTTCTGAAGGCGCGTCGCGCAAAGGGCCGCGCCCGTCTGTCGCCCTGAACGCCCCGGCCGGCGGCGCGCGCTTTCCGCGTCGCGCCCGGCTGACTGGCCGGCACGCCTTCGCCGGCGTCTTCGCCCAGCCAGTCAAATCCAGCGACCGTTATTTTACCGTGCTGACCCGACCCAACGATCTGGCCTATCCCCGCCTGGGCCTGGCCATTTCCCGCAAGGTCGCCAAGTCCGCCGTAGCGCGCAACCGCCTCAAACGAGTTGTGCGCGAAGGCTTCCGGCGCCATCAGCAATGGCTCGGTGGTCTGGATTGTGTGGTGATGGGCCGCGCCGGTGTGGCTGAACAGGAAAACGCCGTCCTGTTTGCCGCGCTGGAAAGGCACTGGCGGAGACTCGCGCGACCATGCGTGCCATCCTGATCGCGCTGATCCGCGTCTACCAGTTGTTTGTCAGTCCGCTGCTGGGCAATCATTGCCGTTTTTATCCGAGTTGCTCCCAGTATGCGCGCGAGGCTATCGCGCGTTACGGCGCCCTGCGTGGCGGCTGGTTGGCGATTCGGCGCGTGCTGCGCTGTCATCCCTGGCATCCGGGTGGCGTCGACCCTGTTCCCGTACTTCCCTCGCAGGACCGATGATGGAAAACCAACGTTTGATACTCTTCGCCGCCCTGATGTTCGTGCTGTTTCTGCTCTGGCAGAACTGGCTGGAATTCCAGGCCAAAAAATATCCACCACCGGCCCCGCCGGTCGCTACCACGCCGACGACTTCCACCAGTTCGGTAAGCACGCCCGCGCCCACTCCCGGTCGGGACGTGCCGACTGCCGCGCCGGCCGTGGGCTCGGTACCGGGTGCGCAGGCGCTCGGTGGCGGCCAGCGTATACATGTGATTACCGACCTGTTCGATGCCGAGATCGATACTCTCGGCGGCGATCTGCGTCGGGTCGGCCTGCGTACCTATCCCGAATCGGTGCAGCAACCGGATCGGCCCTTCGAATTACTCAAGGACAGCGGCGCGGAAATCTTCATCGCCCAGTCCGGCCTGGTGGCGCTGAACAACGGTCCAGCGCCCAACCATTACGCCCAGTTTGCCGCCGAGCAGACCGAATATCGACTGGCGGACGGTCAGGACACGCTGGAGGTTCGGCTCAACTGGTCGGACCCGTCCGGCGTGAAAGTGGTCAAGACCTACACGTTCCAGCGCGGCAGTTTCCTGGTGCAACTCAACCAGCGGGTGGAAAACAGTGGCGCGAGTGACTGGCAGGGCGGCCAGTACCGGCAGTTCCAGCGCACGCCGCCGAAGACCAGCAACAGCTTCTTCGGCAGCGGGGTGATCACCTATACTGGCGCGGTGATTTCGACACCTGAGCAGCGTTACGAGAAGATTTCCTTCGATGCCATCGCCAAGCAGGAATTGAACCAGTCTGTCAAGGATGGCTGGATCGCCATGATCCAGCACTATTTCCTCGGCGCGTGGGTGCCGAATCCGGGTGAGACCGACGATTTCTATACCAAGGTGGTCGGCGGTAACCGCTACGTTTTAGGGATGCGCGGCGCGGTGCAGACCGTGCCCGCCGGAGCGACGGGCGATTTTCATACCCGCCTCTACGTGGGGCCCAAGCTGCCGAAGGTGTTGGAAGACGTCGCGCCCAACCTGCAACTGACCGTGGATTACGGCATGTTGACCATCATCGCCGAGCCATTGTTCTGGTTGTTGAGGGCGATTCACGCCGTCATCGGCAACTGGGGCTGGGCGATTATTTTTCTCACCATCCTGATCAAGCTGGCTTTCTACAAGCTGTCCGAGACCAGCTACCGCTCCATGGCCAACATGCGTCGGCTGGCGCCGGAACTGACCCGGTTCAAGGAACTGTACGGCGACGACAAGCAAAAGATGAACCAGGCAATGATGGACCTGTACAAGAGGGAAAAGGTCAATCCGCTGGGCGGTTGCCTGCCGATTCTGGTGCAGATCCCGGTGTTCATCGCCCTGTACTGGGTGCTGGTGGAAAGCGTGCAGTTGCGGCAGGCGCCGTTCATGTTGTGGATCAAGGACATGTCGATCCCGGACCCCTACTATGTGTTGCCGCTGATCATGGGTGTGACCATGTTCGTCCAGCAGAAGCTGAGTCCGGCGCCGCCCGATCCGATCCAGGCCAAGGTGATGATGTCGCTGCCCATCGTGTTCACCTTCATGTTCTTGTGGTTCCCGTCCGGCCTGGTTCTGTACTGGGTGGTGAACAACATCCTCTCTATCGCTCAGCAGTGGGTCATCACCAAGCGGGTCGAGGCGGGTGTCGACTCCGGCAAGGGTAAGACGGACAGCGGCGGCAAGGTCGCCGAGCAGGTCGGCAAACTGGTGTCGTTGGTCAAGAAGTCGCTGGTGGGGCCAACGCCGGGTAAACGCAAGAAGTAGCCAGCGATCCCTCATTCCGGCATGGAAGCCGGAATCCAGCCAACAGGCAAGGTTCGCCAGATATCGTCACCCATGATGGACACCATCGCCGCCATCGCCACCCCACCTGGACGCGGGGGTATCGGCGTGATCCGGGTGTCGGGGCCGGCGGTTCCCGCCATTGCCGTTGCCCTGCTGGGTGGTTTGCCGACGCCGCGTCGAGCCATGTTTCGCCGATTCCGTTCTGGTGATGGCGAGGTCCTCGACGAAGGCATCGCACTCTATTTCCCTGCTCCCCATTCCTTCACCGGCGAGGACGTGCTGGAACTCCAGGGTCACGGTGGTCCGTTGGTCATGGATTTGCTGCTGGCGCGGGTGCTGGAACTCGGTGCTCGTCCCGCCCGGCCCGGCGAATTTTCCGAACGCGCCTTTCTCAACGATAAGCTCGATCTGGCCCAGGCCGAGGCGATTGCCGATCTGATCGCCAGCGACACCGCCGCCGCCGCCCGCGCCGCGTTGCGCTCGCTGCAAGGCGAGTTTTCCCAGCGGGTTCGCGCTCTGGTCGAAGGCTTGATCGAGTTGCGAATGTACGTCGAGGCGGCCATCGACTTTCCCGAGGAAGAGATTGATTTTCTGGCCGATGGCGTCATCGCGGCGCGTTTGGGCGGATTGCGGGAGCGATTGAGCGTCTTGCAAGCCGCCGCCGGGCAGGGGCGGTTGCTGCGCGACGGCATGACCGTGGTGATCGCCGGTCGGCCGAACGCTGGCAAATCCAGTCTGCTCAATCATCTGGCCGGACGCGAGGCGGCCATCGTCACCGCCATTCCCGGCACCACCCGCGACGTGCTGCGGGAACACATCAGCATCGACGGGATGCCCTTGCATGTCATTGATACCGCAGGATTGCGCGACAGCGACGATCCGGTGGAACGGGAGGGCATCCGCCGTGCCTGGGCCGAAATCGAAGCTGCCGACCGAATTCTGATGGTGGTGGACGATCAATTGGGTCTGACCGCCGAGGAGAAGATGCTGCGGGAACGATTGCCGGCGGGTACGCCGGTGACGGTGCTTTACAACAAGATCGATCTAAGCGGCCGGTCGTCGTTGGTTCGGGATGGCGAATGGGGAACGGAAATTCTGCTGTCGGCCAAGACGGAGGCCGGGCTGGATCTATTGCGCGAGCATCTCAAGACCTGTATGGGCTATCACGGTGGCGGGGAGGGAATCTTCATGGCCCGGCGCCGGCATCTGGAAGCGCTGGAGCGAGCGACAGCGGCGCTGGAGCGAGCAGCGTATCAGTTGGAAGTCGTCCGCGCCGGCGAACTGGTCGCCGAGGAATTGCGCGAGGGGCAAAACGCGCTGTCGGAGATTACCGGCGAGTTTTCATCCGAGGATTTGCTAACGCGGATTTTTTCCAGTTTTTGTATCGGCAAGTGAAGGCCCGAAACCTTTCCAGTATATCGTTTGATTGACAACATCTTGTTTTTTTATACGACTCCTAAAGCGATGCCTATCATTCAGGCATCACGAGGACTTGATCATGCATCATGGCGGACTGTTGCGCGGGTTCCCGATTGTGCTGCTGGTTTGGTTGCTCGGTTGGAGCACGAGCCTTCGCGCCGATGAGCCGCTGTGGGAAGCACTTCGGACCGGAGAGGCCGTGGCCCTGGTCCGGCATGCCTTGGCGCCAGGTACCGGCGATCCAGCGGGGTTTCGGTTAGAGGATTGCGCCACGCAGCGCAACCTGTCGGATGAAGGCCGGCGACAGGCGCGGGCAATCGGCGCAGCTTTTCGCCAGAACGGCATCACCGCCGCGCGGGTGCTGTCGAGTCGCTGGTGTCGCTGTCTGGAAACCGCTCGACTGCTGGACCTGGGAACGGTAGAGCCGTTTTCCCCGCTGGATTCCTTTTTCTCGAATCCCGAGCGTGCGGTCAGCCAAACCGCCGCGCTGCGGGAATTTCTGATCCGCGCCGCCACCGGCCCGCCACGGGTGCTGGTGACCCACCAGGTGAATATCACCGAACTGACCGGTGTCGTCCCTGGTTCTGGTGAAATGATCGTGGCCCAACCGACAGCGTCGGGCGGCATCCGCGTGTTGGGGCGATTGGTACCGGGCAAGACCCCTTGAACGGCTCGGCATCGCGACCGATTTGACCTTACCCGGCGCCGGTTCGCGCGAACAGGGGGTGACCGGTGGACGAAGTCAGCCGGGTCGTCCACGGATCGGAAAACGACAAGGAACGGGTGAGGGAAGGCACCGATAGCATCGGTGGCGCGAGGTGAGGCCGGAAGCAGCGATGTTCGCTTTGGTGCGAGCCCGCATCCGCCGCGATAATTGAACCGTGCGGGCGCCGAACGCGGCGCGTCCGCCTTCATCGCGGAGGTTAACGATCATGGCGCTTGTCCTGGAAGTCAGGCGATTCTTCTGCACCGCGGATTTGGAGGCGTCCTACGTAGCAATGCTGCTGGAAGAAGGGCGATTGATCGAGCAACTGGCCTATTATCCCAGCGCTGAGGCTGCGGTCGCCGCCGGTATGGCCTGGGTAGGCGAACACCGCGCCGATGCCGAACCGGCGGTCGCGGTGATGGTGGTCCCCGACCCCTGAGATCGACCAATGCCCCGTTCGAGCGCCACGAAGCGGTTTTGCCTGGGGATTCGCTGGATCGGCTATTCCGATCCCATACGGTTTAGGTTGGGTATGGTCCCACCGCTGCCCGCTGCACGGCTTTGCCAAACGTCTTCCCAACCCTGGTTTGCGATCTCCCAGCGAAACTCGTCATCGAGCGGAGCAATGCGTCGTGTCGCCGGTGATTGGGTGGAAGATAAGCTTCAGTTGGACCCGGATTTGATGCTTGCGCCGCCCAGCGCGCGGTGTCAGGTTCAGCAGCGAATAGTGCGCGGTCTTGTGGTGGCCTTGCGGTACCGCCAATGAACTCTTGCGGGCTCCGCACGCCTCTCACCGATTGGCGAGCCCCGCCGCCACGTCCCGGAAAGCGGCCAGCGCGGCTTCCAGGTGGTCGATGATCTCCTGCGCCAGCACGTCGGGCGGCGGCAACTCGTCCAAGTTGTCGAGGCTGTCGTCCTTGAGCCAGAAGATGTCCAGGCTGGCCTTGTCGCGGGCGACCAGGTCTTCGTGGGCGAAGTACCGGAACCGCTCGGTTTCCCGGCGCTCGTGCCGATTTTCCGGGTGGTAGCAAGCGATGAAGTCGTGCAGGTCGTCGACCTTGAGCGGCCTGGTCTTGAGGGTGAAATGCTTGTTGGTGCGCAGGTCGTAGATCCACAAACCCTGGGTATGCACCCGGCCATCCTTCGGCTTGGTGTCGAAAAACAGCACGTTGGCCTTGACGCCCTGGGCGTAAAAGATGCCGGTCGGCAGGCGCAGCAGGGTGTGCACGTCGCAGGTTTCCAATAGCTTGCGACGAATTTTCTCGCCTGCGCCGCCTTCGAACAGCACGTTGTCCGGCAGCACCACGGCGGCTTTCCCGTGGTCCTTCAGGATGGTGACGATGTGTTGCAGGAAGTTGAGCTGCTTGTTCGAGGTGGTTTCCCAGAAATCCTGGCGCTCGTAGGTGAGCGCGTCCCGGTCTTCTTCGCCTTCCGCGTTGGTGATGGTCATGCTGCTTTTCTTGCCGAAGGGCGGATTGGCCAGCACGTAATCGAAGCGTTGGCCGGGATCGGCGATCAGCGCATCCGTCCGCTCCACTGTCGGTTCCCCATCCAGGTCGCCGATGTTGTGCAGAAACAGGTTCATCAGGCACAGCCGGCGCGTGCCGGGCACGATCTCGTTGCCGTGGAAGGTCTGGTGGCGGAGAAATTCCTTTTGCCGCCGGTCGAGGGAGTTGCCGGGTCGAGTGAGCCAGTGGTAGGCGCCGAGAAAAAACCCGCCGGTGCCGCAGGCCGGATCGGCGATGGTCTTCAGCGGTTCGGGCCGCACGCACTCCACCATCGCCTGAATCAGCGGCCGGGGCGTGAAGTACTGCCCGGCGCCGCTCCTGGTGTCTTCGGCGTTCTTCTGGAGCAAACCTTCGTACAAATCGCCCTTGGTGTCGGCGTCCAGGCTGATCCAGTTTTCCGCGTCGATCATTTGGACCAGGCGGGAGAGCTTGGCCGGGTCCTGAATCTTGTTCTGGGCCTTGAAGAAGATGGCGCCCAACATGCCGGTCTCCCGCCCCAGCTTGTTCAGGATCGCCAGGTAGTGCAATTCGAGTGGCTGGCCGGTCTTGCTCTTGAGGCTGGACCAGTCGTAGCCCTTCGGAATGTGGGTGTCGCGGTGGTAGGGTTCCTGGGCGTATTCGTGGGCGAGCTTGAGGAACAACAGGTAGGTGAGCTGTTCCAGGTAATCGCCGTAGCCCACCCCGTCGTCGCGCAGGGTGTGGCAGAAATTCCAGACTTTCTGGATGAGGGCGCTGCTGTTCATTTTCTCCTCAGTCGCAACTTCTCGGTCTGATCGTGGGACAAGACGGCCCGCGGCTGATCATGGAACCAGCCAGTCAAATGCCGCTTAACCGGGTGATTTAAGCGATGATTCAGGAGACCGGGGGCGAATGGACCGGTTCCTCTTCTTTGGGGTCCTGGAAAGCGCGTCGGATCTTCGTGATGATACTGTTTTGTGGGAGATCGAGGAGTTGTTTGAGGACCAGCGCGGCCAAGACCTGGCGGACCGTTTTTTCCGAAGGCAGCGCGCGGGAGCGGGTCCGCAGATAGAGTTGATGCTGTTGCCAGATCTCGGCACCGAACCGCAGGGCGATCAGTTGCAACAACCCCTGGGCGACCAGGGCGCAGAAGACGAAGACTTCATAGGCTTGCCAGCAGGCGGCAACGGGGGGTTGGTGTTCGGCCGTTGGGGTCTTCAAGGACCATTCGGGGTAGGACGGCGGGCGTGGCGCGGCAAGTGCGGGGTCCAGAAGTGAAAACGAAACGCGCCGAGGAGATTTTTCAAGACGGCGAACAAGATTTCAATGCGGGTGCGGATACAATACAGTTCGAGCGCGGTGACCGGCGAGAGGGTAAGATCGGAACACATCAGGACCAAGGGACCACGCGAGGTGATGGCGAAAACAAACAGGAGGGAGTCGCCGAGCGGTTTCCACAATAACGGGAGGCTCATCAGCCGCACGAGTTCCCGCTGGCCATAGACGCAGCATTCGACGAGATCAAAGCCTTGGGGATGATCAAAACACTCCATCAGGTGGACTTTCTCGCCATAGCGCGGTGGGGGTCCGGGCCGGTCGGCGGGCTTCGGGGCGGCCGGGAAATACGCGACGTAATTTTTCTTCGCCCGGGTCAGGATCATCAGATAGGGTTGCCGCAAGGCGATCGAGTAGACCGAGTGGGCCAACCGGAAGACCCCGGCGGTGGCGAAAAACGCATCCAACACCAAAAAGGCCGGGGCGTCATGACCGAGGGCGAACGTCAAGGCCATCTGGACCACCCGCTCCGGCAGGCTCGGGTCGGTGGGTGACGCTGGTTCCGCCTGGCCTAACTGGCGGAAACCCTGATGAATCCGTAGTTCTAGGGGCAAACAAAAACAGGCGCCGAGCGTTCCCACGACTAAACCGATCGCCCCCCAACATTGCCCCCGGAAATACGACGGCTTGTGCTGGGTTTCCGAATGGTCATGTAACGACACCACTCCCGGCATGCGCCCCCCATCTTTGACCACCAGGGTATGATCGCCCAGCAACAGACAACGCCCAGCGACCTGAACCGCAACCGCCTGACGCCACACGTAGCCTTGCCATGCCGCCAACAGCGTTTCAAAATCATAGGCTTTCGAGCGAAAGAAATGCAGAAAACGGTGATAAACCGCTTCATTCCCCTGCCAGAACCGGCACATCGAGGTTACGCCGATCGTCTCCGGTGCCGCCAAAAAACTCAACACCACCGCGCAGAACAGCACCCAGCTGCGCCGCCGAGCAAAGGCGCTGCGAAAACCTTCTAAAGCCTGGTATACATAGGTCAGCATGGATTCTCCTCGGGCGACCGGGTTGTTGAGGCGCGCGTCGCTCAGGGAAATCCATGCTGCCCTTGAGCAGCAAAGTCAAGGGGCTTCAGGGAAAGAACTTACGACTGACGAGTTCATTTTAACAGTCCCATAGGAGCACTTACGCAAGTGCGCCCTATTGTGCGTCTTCCCGGAGAAGAGCGCGGAAGCCAGCTTGCTCGAAATGGCGGTCAAACGTGAGGGCTTCAGTTAGCCCTCGCTGCCGCATGATAATGAAGGATGAACAGTCGGTTAGACCCCATTCTTTATCCTGATGGGTGCGATAAAAACCGAGAGCGTCTCGGAAGAGCATCGCGGTTTGTGGCACGACCTCGGTGTTTGGGTTTGCCGAAATGGCATCGACCGCTGCGAGGATCGACGCGCGCAAACCGATGTATTCCGCAAGGCCGTTGAGCACCCCAACCAAGACCATTTCGGATGTCACCAGCCGAGTTTTGCCCAGTTTACGCGATACCGCGAGCGCTATCGCATGAAGTTGATCGCGCGGATTGAACAGCCCTATCCAGTAGTTGGCGTCGGCAAATACCGTTCTCATCAATGGGACTCACCGTTTGAATAGAGATAATGATCCAGCCGTTTGCCGAGATCGCTCGGAACCTGCGACCAAACTTCTTCTGGAACGGAGGCGCCCATTTCTGCGATGGTTTCCCAGATCGGTTTGACGTTTTCAACGAACTCCGGGGATGCCGGGGATACGAGGGTTGCCGTGTCGATGCTGATGAATTTTCGTAACTGTCGATCCGTGATTGAGAATTCGCCAACCCCACGAACCCGAAGCTGAGCGGTTTTGTGGGCACGAAGGGCGTCCAGAACCTCGGCTTCCTGTGTTTCGGAGAATTTTCCGCGCACGAGAGGGCCGGCATTCACCGCAAGCTCGAAAGTACCTCCTCGTATATTGGCCATGCTGACTTCCCCGGTCACGTCCGCCAGATCCTCAAAGGTTGCTTCCGTCCACTCCGCCAAGCATCCACGCGCCTTTGCGGTATAGGGGGCGGCCGATTCGCGATTGCGCGCCTGGACGAACAAGGTCTCTGATTCTCTGAGGCTTTTTCCGAAATCGCGAAAGAGCGGAATTACGTTTCTCGGCAACTCCGCAGGGAGCAATTGGTCTTGGTGGGCGGCGAAAATCGCGGCGTCGATCAGTTCAGCCGCCTCGTCGAATTCGTCGCCAAAATCGAGCAGCGTTTGTTCGTTAGCCACTACGCGACGCAATAGCACCACGGCTGAGCCTTCGCGAATCTCCGAAAATTCCAGTGTCAGGCGCTCTTCGAACCCGCGCGGCAACCGCTCGCGTTCTGGATACTTGCGATACCAGAGTTCCTTGGCGCATTCGAGCACCAGTTTCTTGTACGCCAGCAATTCGCTAACGCAGTCCACGTCGAGGGTGTGGTTGTCGAAACGCGGGCCATCAAACCGTAGTGATGCGAGCAGAACTGTCATGTGGCTCATAATTAGCCTCTTCGTTTTCACCCATTTTTTGGGTGTGGCAGAGAAATCAATTGTCGCGTCAGTGTCGCGACAATCTGCTCGTCCGGGTAGGCTTCGGCAATCAGCGTTTCCAACCCGGCTTCACTCGTATTCGTCGTTGGCACCATCTCTCTCCTTGTCGGCGCTTAATAGCAAGTTACGGCGTAATTCCGCGACAAAGCGTTCGGCTTCGCCGACCGCCCATCTGGCGGTTTCGGTATCGACTTGATCGCCGGTATAGTCCGCCACCAACCGGATGTCGGCAACGCGGTTCAGCGCTTTCCCAAATTCGACAGGCACCTGTCCGGTTTTTACCAAGTGCAGGCTGAATGCGGTAATCAAACCACCGTGGGTTTTGGCGAGTTCTGGTGCGGTTGGCGCCCCCGTAACCAGCAACGCCGAGCGGGCCGCATCGAACATGGCGTAATAGGCCCGGTTGCAGGCGCCGTCCACATCGCCACTGTCCAGTAACAACCGGGCAGAGGCCAAGGCGCGCATCGCCTTGTCCAGTAAGTCCGCTGCTTTCATAACGGGATGCCCTCGCGCTGGATGTTCTCGATCAAACGGGGATTGGAGAAGGTTTCCGGGTGCTCCCATTCTTCCTCCCATAGCGGCAAGGGCTGAATGCGCACGCCGGTTTCCAGCAACACGTCGTAGGCGATATCCGCCAGTTCCAGCTTGGTGGCGAGAAACGGGCGGCGAGGTCCTTCCAGCAGCACCGCGATGTCGGCGTCGCTGTCGGGGCGAAAGCCGCCCCGCGCCCGGCTACCGAACAACACCGCCGCGCGCACGGCATAGTTCCGGACCACGGATGCGAGGAACAAGCGGGCGGCGCGGGCCGTGTCCGCGTCCAAATCCAGCCGGGAAATCTCAGGCATCGTTCCCCTCCTCGTCATCGGCAGAGTATCAGTCCGGTGGTCGGCACGTCGCTGGGGTGGCGCAATTGAGCAACCAGCCGTTGCCCAATCGCGGCATCCGATTCCGCCAGGGCGGAATCTATTTGTGCAACCAGTGGTTGCACAATTTCCGGCACGGCGGCGAACAGGCTTGGATAGGCCCGGAAGAACTGCAACATCAGCTTGAGATTGCGCTCGGAAAAGCCTTTCACTTCCGGCAGCTCGTTACCGATGTCGCGGGCCAGCCGGGGAATCACCGCCGCGCCCCATCCCTCTGCCGCCTGCCGTTCATGCAGCAGTTGGCCGACCTGCCAATACAGCCGTATCAGCTCTCCGTTCACCGCCAACACCGCCTGCATCTGCGCGGTTTGGATGCGGCGCTTGATCTCCGCCAGCAGGCTGGCGTAGTGGGTCAGATCGTTCATGCCGCGTTCTCCCTGGCCTTGCGGCCACGCCGCCTGCCGCCCGGTGCCCGCAAGATATCGAGTTCTTGCCGGATAGTTCGTCAGGCTTTTTGGAGAGCGCCGTGCGCTTGCCGATACGCCAGTACATCAACGTCAGGCTGGCGTTGACCGCTACCGCCGCCGAGCGATGCGCTTCCTCGATCAACCGTCGCAGATCGGCCAGTAACGGCGTGGCTTCTGGCGCGGGGATGAGCGGCGCGGATGGTTTTCGCTTGCTCATGCTCCCTTCACCTTTCCGCGTCCACCGCGCTGCTTGGAGGGTGAATCAAAGATGTCGGCTTGTTCGGTGGTATATTCGTGCGCGAGATTGAGGAATAGCAAGTAGGTGAGCTGTTTCCGTAGCCTACGCCGTCGTCGCGCAAGGTGTGGCAGAAGTTCCAGACTTTCTGGATGAGGGTGCTTGAATTCATAGAATGGCCTCTACCCAACCCTTATCTCGATGAGTTCCAATTGCAGATCGAAAAAAGCTGGAATACTCGTGTTCCACATCCAAGTATTTACTCAGCTCGGTGGCAATTTCTGGATTTTGAGTATCCCCAGCGACATCGATCAGTATCGCCAGCGTTTGCCAGCGCTTACGCTTCTCTTCAGGCACTGGGGCGGAATTAAACCCAAGCAAGTCGATCGTATACCGCGCCCGCTGATATTCCCACGTACCATCTGCGGCTGCTGGTTTGACCTCGCCGTCAATGGCATGAATCAGCAATGCACAGTCGGTTTCACTACAGGGATCAAGCAGCCTTGGAGATTCTGCTGAAATCGCATCTGCCGCTTTGGTACAACGGAAAGTCTCGGACGCAATCGGAAACTCATTGGCTTTGCCGCATAGAACGCTATTTTCGTCCTTTTCTAGCCGGTTACAGCGTTGGCAAGACAAGCGGAAGTTCTGCCATTCATACGCCAACCAGTAATAGCCTGGATGCCCAGCCAACTCGACCCTGTCAACCGTAGTACCCAGCTTTGGACGGAAGTGATCTACGTCGAATGGTGCCCGCAAACTTTTTGCTTCGCAGTACCAGCACTTGTTAAAACTGAATCTTGTAAGCCACTTCTTCAGTTGATTCCAGCTTGGGTTTTTCTTGAGATAGGCTGACCGCTCCTCGTGAGTCGCTAACGCTGCAAGTGCTGCAATCCTTCGTTCATAGATAGTTGGCCAACGAGTCGGCAAATTTGGGGATAATGGAATGTAGATATACCTCAATCAGCCTTCTCCTGTAGGCTAAGAAGGAGGCTCTGCACCAAAGCCTCAAGCGCTCGTTTCTTGTTTTCCGGGGTGAGGATCGCGTCATCGAAAATCGTATTTTTATTTAGATCAAACCTAGCGCGAAGGTACTCCTGTTCCAGTCGGTCTCTCGAAGCGAAGTTAAAATCCAGTCCTTCAAGATTCTGGCGAATTCGTTTGATATCCTGTCGATCCTCATCAGTCAATTCTTCCTTCATCGAGAGGCGATGGAGTTCTAGCAAATCGTCATTGGTCGTCTTATCTAAGCTAGAGCCAAGCCCAAACATGTCGCTGGTCACGATTCCAGCGAAACCCATGCCCTTCGGATCAACTGCTGGATTTTCGGCACGTACCGTGCGCGAACTTTGATCGCGATGAAGTATCTGGACCTGCTCTTTCACCAAGTCGGCGATAGCTAACGGGTTGTGCGTCGTGAGCACGATGTGACTGTTGTCCTCGCTTTCGGGGTCACGGCCAACGAACTTCTTCAGATAGCTCAGGTAATCCACGCACCAGCGCGGGTTTAGATGCGTATCAGGCTCATCCAACAGGAACAAGCTCTCGTCTTCGGCGGTGAAACGCAGCAGACCCAGTACGGTTAGTAGTTGCTGTTCGCCCTCACTCATCTCCCGGAACGTAACGCTGCCGTCATTCCCCTTGAACCGAACACGGATTCGGACTTCTTCAATCAATTCCGAGACGTAGGTGCTTTCGAGATCACGGAAGAAGTTGGCTGGTGTTTGAATGCCGACCAGTTTGCGCAAGGCTTCAATATCTTTGACAAAAAGATACTTGAATTGGCGTTTTGACTTGTTCTTATTCCAAATTGACTTAGGATTTGGCCGGCTAATTTCAATCGGGGCAATTGCAATGTCATAAAGGCGATCTAAAAATTGTTGCACTACTCCGCGTGCATTCCAGAAACGAGGATCGCCATCTTTAGAACTCCAAGGGGGTTGTCGTAACACGAAGAGCACAGATTCAATTCCTTCATTGGGATCGAGTCCAAATTGCTCGTCCAAAAACTTCTCTACCACGTCGTTGCGCTGAATCAGGAAGGCCAGTAAAACAAATTGGCTGTGAACAGGCATAGCATAGAACAGTCGCTTTAAGCCAGGGTCCTCACCAGAGAGCAGTTTTTGGTAATAGTCTTTCAGATAGGGCAACAGCACGTCGTGCATCCGCGTGCTCTCACCCGAGTAGTAGCTAAACACGTAGCGAGGCAGGTTCGATTCACCGACGGCCAAGAACGTGGTGAGTTTGACCGTCTTGTCACGAAGCGCGGAAAATCGCTCTTCGCCCTCAAGCGTGGCGGCACCTCGCGCTTCAGCGTCCGTCGCAATATGAATGATGAAAGGATCTTTCTCCCGGTCAGGGTCGGCATCAATGTGGATATGCCGCATGGCCTCTCCTAAGCCCATGCGATATGCCAGCTTGAAGGCGAATTCGGGGGTACGCTTTTTGCTAATCAGATCGCGGAAGATAATCGCCAGCGCTTCCAGTACGTTGGATTTGCCGGTGCCGTTCCAGCCGATCATGACCGTCACCCAGTGATCCTGATCGAAGTCGATGGTGACATCCTTCAGGTTTTTGAACTGGTGCGTCGGGCTGTCCTTCGCGCTGCCGATGGTGAGCTTGTCGAGCCGCATGGTCAGGCCGTGGCAACTAGCTTCAAACGGTCATAGAGCTTCCGGCCTTGAGCATCCGTTACCGGCTCCACGGCCAGCCGCTTGGACTTATCCAGCTCGCGCAGTTCGGCATAGAGCGCCTCGATCTGGTCGGTTTGCGCGCCATCGGCTACACCACAACGGCGAAAAGCCTCTTGTGCTGGCACCCAGTCGCCTGCTTCTGCGAGCACATCGATTAACTTGCTTACCACGGTGGTCATCTCCTTGCTAGCTTTGATCTTGCGGGTTTTCGGCTGCTTTTCGCATTCCGCCCGCTCGGCGCGGATGCGTTCCAGCAGTACGCTGGCGGGTTCGTCGTTGGGGTCTTGCGGCACGAGTTGGCCGGAGAAGGCGGCTTTGAGGATGTTTTGGCGCTGGGCTTCGGCTTGGCGCATCCCCAAACTGATGGCGTCAAGCTGTTGCGTGATAGCCTCTAAACCTACCGAGACAGTTCGGACAATCTCGTGTTGCTCATCTAAAGGTGGGATGGGTATGCAAATTGCCCGAATGTGGCTGAGATTGACGCGCGGCCTGCCAATACCTTTTACTAAACCGGCTACGCGCTCTCTTGTTGGTTGGGAATTCAGGTAGACGTTCATGAGTTCGGGCAAGAACAGACTCCGGTTAAGTCTCACTCTTGCACAGTCTGCCTTGACAATAGCTGGAGCAATATTCGGCGGCACAAGACAAGCTCGTGGGAGTCTTTCACCGAGCATGGCCACAATGGCATCTTTTTCTACCACAGCGTGCTTTTGCAGCAAATGGTAGTGTTCATCGGATATGTGAGCACGAGCGTCAACAAAAACTCCATCTCCGATGTTCTGAAGCCGAATTACCAGGGGACCGCTCTCAGTGTAGTGTGAGGATTTCAGGTTTGAACCGAAAGGCCCATCTGTAATGGCTTCTTCATCAACAGCACACTGATCTACGCTCGCCCACACCCACCCCTCCGGCAATTCCGGCAAATCAGCGGTGTTGGGTTTCACCGGCTTGGGGTATTTGTCCCGCCAGTCTTTGGGCGGAGTTTTGCCTTGTTCCTTGAACTTGGCGAGTTGCTTTTCTTCCCAGCGGCGACGGCGTTCGGCGAGGATACGTTCCAGCAGTTGCGCGCCAGTTTCCAGCGGTTCCCCACGCTTAGCGCGTTTGGCTCGCCATTCAGCGGTGAGCACACCTTCCACGGCTGCTTTCAGCAATGATTGGCGGCACTGCGTCAACTTTTTCTGCGCGGCTTTGAGTTCGGCTACGCCGGCGTTGAGATCGGAGAGGAGTTCTTCGAGTTTTTCGACGATGCGGGTTTGAGATAAGGAAGAAGGAAGAAAAAATTTGAAGGAAGAAATATCACTTGGACGAACTGCCGGATACAAAGCGCCTTGCACATGTCTACACATTTCTTCAACAAACTGTTGAGTTTGAACTAAATAAAATAAAAATTTTTGTTCAACCCATTTGGAGCGCAACACATGAAAACCTGTAGACCCAATAGCACCATCCAATTTTGGTGGAATAATCGCTACTGCATTTAGATTAGGGCGTGTCATTGAAACAAGAACATCGCCTGTTTTGAGTTTTTGTTTTGCCCGACTTGGCGCTTCCGATGAACGTAGAATTTTAGCCGACACGATTTCCTTTGTCTCGCGATCAATACTTCCTATGTCGATATAAAAAAATTCGTCCCTATCATTTGGTCCACTTTGCTCAACAACTTCGCAAGCAACTTCCCCTAGCTCTGCATATTCTTTCTTCATCTTTATACCTTCCTGGCTGCTGGCTGTATCCGGGCGCAGGCCGACCACAGGCACTCGGTGGCGTTGCGGTTGCCAATTCCTACAAGAAACAGGCTGGCAAGACGGTGCCAAGATAATAAAGTGTCTTTCATCTTATTGTTTATAAAATATTTTTAGTCGTTAGAATCGTTATTATCCAAGGCATCAAATAATAACGAGGCTTCCCGCTCCATCCCAGTCTGGACGGGCTTGCGGTACACCATGTTGCGCTTGGCCCGTCCCTCGACCGGAATCAATATCCCCTGTTCGACCCACCGCCTGAGCATCTTGGACGCCTTCAACGTATCCGCGTTGGCGATCTGGCAGAGATCGGCGTTGGCAATCGGGCCATTGCGGTCGATCCAGTCGCTGACCTGTTCCCAAACGGGCGGACGCTCCTCATTGAACAGGGTCACGGCTACCGCCTCCTGCGCCTGCTCGCGCAGTTCCCGGTAGAAAGGCGGATAAAGATTGCTGGCCTTCATCAGGCTGAACATCATCCGCACTCCCTCGCCGGCATCCACGTTTGGCGGTTCCGGAAATTCGCGCAGGTTTCTGGCAATGAGCGGGTTGCGGGCAAACGACCCGGCCCGGTGGATATTGGCCGGAGTGATCCGCCCCGGAAACAGGCCCGGACTCAGCACCTCGATACGGTTGTCGAAGATGCGAATCTGGATGTCCAGGTTCAGGCGATAGTCACGGTGAATCACCGCGTTGGTGATCGCCTCCTTGATGACCCGCTCCGGATAACGATGCACGGTTCGGAACCCCGAGGGAACCAACGTCAGCCCGGCCGCCAGTTCTTCCAGCAAGTAGACGTGGGTCCGAGCGATTTGTCGATAGAGCGGACCGGAGATCGTCTTGGGCGGTTTCTTCAGATTGGGAACTTCACCGGCTTCGATAGCGTGGCCACGGTAATGAAAGACCCGGATGTCGGCCCGGGTGCCGGTTCCTGCCAGCAAGGCGCCGGGTTCATCGGCAAACAGCAGGACTGCGGCTCGGACAGGTTGCAGGGTTCCTCCCACTTTACTGGCGAGACCCAGCCGATAGAGCTGGTCGGGCGGGCTCCCACTCAACAAGCCTCGCCCGTGCAGGAACAGGCGCCACGACTCTGTGTCGAGCAGGTCTAAACTCACATCTACCGGCTCGGATTCCGCGCTGCGCACACCGCGCCGGTAAGAGAGTTCGGTGATTTCGCTGGCGGTCATTTCCCGGTTGCTGGCTTCGCCGCGCATCCAGGTTCCGTTATCGAGAATCGTATGCACCTTGTCGCTCACGGGCACCCGCAACGCCAAGACATACCCATTTTCGCCATCCCGCAATCGGCAGGGAATACGGATCGGCTCGATGCCTTCCACGGTCGGCAACAGGTGGGTGTTGAGTTTCCTCAGCAATTCATCGACCGCTTCGGGATTTTCAGCGATGCCGTAGAGACGATCCGCACCCTTGGCTTTGCGAAAATCTTCCACCCCCAGCGCCAACCAGCCGCCTTGGGTATTGGCAAAGGCACAGACCGTCTCCAGGGCCTTGCCCACCATCTTGCCGGAAACCCGCTTGGTCTCCAGCCGCTGTGACTCACCCGAGGGCAGAACCCAATCCAGGAATACCTGCGTTTCTTGAGCATTCAATTCACGCATGGGGTTTTCTCCATCGTCGACCCGCTCCTTCTTCCCTTTCCATCACGCTACCAACTCCTCATTCATCTCTCGCATCAGCCCATCCAGCTCCCCGCCGAACAGATTCCAAGCCTTCTGTAAGCCTCCTCTGTCGACAAACGGCGCGTAGTCGAAATCATCCCGGCTAATGGCGCAACTGGCGGCGATGTGATCCTTGATCGATCGTAACCACTCGGTCTGCTCCGGCGTGAAGGCGGTGGTGCGGCGGGCGTTGTGGCGGAAGATCCACTCCTGGAAGCGCAGATTCACCTGATCCGCGAACGGCTTGAGTTCGCCATCCAGTCCGATGGCGAAGCGCACCAGGGCGATCAGGTCAGCAAGTTGGCGCTTGAGGTCCGCCCCCTTCACCTGGCTCTGCCGCACCCGGGCGTAGGCCGACCACAGGCGCTCGGTGGTGAGCATCAGCGGCGGGCGGGACAGCGCGTCGTGCAACTCCTCGATCATGTCGAAGGTGAGTTGCCGGCGTTGGTAGGGCTGCTGGTAGAAAAAGCTGAGCGCGGCGATCTCGTCCCGGTGGGCGGCGATAAACTCGGCAAAGGTCTGGATGACCTTCCTCGCCTGTTCTTCAGCCTGCTCGCTGAAACCCGCAAACGTGATCTGATCGAGATTGAGGTGATCGATGATCTGCTCACGCTCGCGGCGGGCTGATTCGACGGCGTCGCGCAACTCGGGTTGATCGAAAGGTGCGCAGGCGGCGGCGATGCGCTGGGCCTTGGCGGCGGCGAGTTCGGTGTCGGTGAGCGAGTCTTCCGTACGGGTGATGCCTTGCTCCTTGGCGGTGGCCAGCGCGGTTTCGACGATCCGGTCCGGGTCCAGCGCGGCGATCAGCGCTTTGCCCAGCCCGTTCAACGGGACGCCGCCGGAGACTTTCTCGATGCGGGCCAGCGCTTTGGCGTCGAGTTGCTTGGCGAGCCGAATTAGCCGGTTGGCGAGGCTCAACACCGTGTCGTCGTCCCGATGGCCGATGGCCACACCTTGCAGGAGATCCTTCATCGCCAGGTTAGGTTTGCGTTCCAATGGACGGCTGTCGGTCTTGAGGGACTGTTCCACGCCCACGGCGTCGATCAGCACGAAGCGGGTCTTGGCGCTGTCGGCGCTGTTGGAGACGCGCCGCAAGTCGTCAAATCCCAAACTGCGCACCCCGCGCCCTTTCATCTGCTCGTAGTAGTTCCGGCTGCGCACATCGCGCATGAACAGCAGCACTTCCAACGGCTTGACGTCGGTGCCAGTGGCGATCATGTCCACCGTCACCGCGATGCGCGGGTGGTAGTCGTTGCGGAAGCCGGCCAGGATGCTGTCTGGGTCTTCCTCGGCCTTATAAGTGACCTTCTTGCAGAAGGCGTTACCCTGAGCATAGACCTCGCGGACGATCTGGATGATGTCGTCGGCGTGGCTGTCGGTCTTGGCGAAGATGAGCGTCTTGGGGACTTCTTTGCGGTTGGGGAAAATCTCCTGCTCCACCGCCCGCTTCATCTCCTGAATCACCCAGCGGATCTGGCTGGGGTTGACCACCGAACGGTCCAACTCCTGGCCGGTGTAAAGCGCGTCCTCGTCGATCTGGCTCCAGCGCCGCTTGCGGGTGAACCGGTCGCGATGATCGACCCACGCCCTGGCCTTGACTTCGGCTCCTTTCCGGGTGATTTCGGTCTCGATCACGTACACGTCATAGCCGACGTTGACGCCATCGGCGACCGACTGCTCGTAGGAATACTCGGCGACGACATTTTCGTTGAAGAAGCCGAAGGTGCGCTTGTCGGGCGTGGCGGTGAGGCCGATCAGAAACGCATCGAAGTAGTCGAGCACCTGCTTCCACACGTTGTAGATGGAACGGTGACACTCGTCGATGACGATGAAATCGAAGGTTTCCACCGGAATGGCCGGGTTGTACGCGACGACCTTCTCCTGGCTGGAGGTCTGCCGGACCTCGTTGAGCGAGATGTCCTCGGCCGAATCGTCGAGGGGTTCGCCGCTGAGAATCGAGTACATCCGCTGGATGGTGGAGATGCACACCTGGGCGTGGGGATCGATGGTGGAACTGGCGAGCCGCTGGACGTTGTAGAGTTCGGTAAACGTGCGGCCATCGTCCGGCGGGGTGTAGGCCATGAATTCCTGATGAGCCTGCTTGCCGAGATTGCGGGTATCCACCAGAAACAGCACCCGCTTTGCGCCGCCGAACTTGAGCAGGCGGTAAACCGCGGTGATCGCGGTGAAGGTCTTGCCCGCGCCGGTGGCCATTTGCACCAGCGCCCGGGGCTTGTTCAGCGCCAGCGAGGCTTCGAGCCCGCCGACCGCGTTGATCTGGCACTCCCGCAAATTGCGGCTGTCCAGCGCGGGCATCCGTTCGGCCAGCCGCCGCCGCAGGGAAGTCGGCTGCGCCCGCCAGCCCGCCAGCGTTTCAGGTTGGAAGAAATGGAAGATTTCCCGCGAGCGCGGGGCCGGATCGCGGTTGTCGGTGAAGCGGATCACCTGGCCCGTGCTCTCGAACAGGAACGGCAAGGGCGCCGCCTTGACCCGCCACTTCAATACGCTCTTGGCGTAGCGTTCGGTCTGGTATTCCACAAAGGTCAGGATAGTGGGGTCCGGCTTGGCTTCAATGACCCCGACCGGCTCCCGATGGACGAACAGCACGTAGTCGGCTGGGCCGGTGTCGGTGGGATATTCCCGAACGGCCACGCCGACCGCCGCGCCGAGATTGATCCGCTTGAAGTCTTGAATCCGCCAGCCAGCCTCCAGCAGCTTGGAGTCGATGGTCAGCCGGGCTTTTGCTTCTGGAGTCATGAGAGGTCCAGGGGTGGCAGCACTTCGTCTTCCTGACCCAAGTGTAATACGGGAGCTTCGACATCGACGTCATGAGACTGCGGAGCTTCCGAAATGGCCGCAACTCGACCGGCGCGCGGTTCATATCCAACCGGGCTTGGCGGCAGCGTGTAGCGCGCCGTCGAATTGGCGCGAGTCAGCCGTTCGGCTGCCGTTCAGCCAAGGTCGGGTACTGTAAGGCATTCCTTGACCTCAGGAGGCTTCATGAAAACCGTGCTGACCGCCGCCGCTGTCGCCACCCTCAGTCTCGCTCCCAACCTGTCCGCGCAGGCGGACAACTCAAACGAAATCGAAGCATCGTATGAAACCCGGCAGCGGGAGACCCGTCATCAACGCGAGGATCGTTTGCGCGAAACGCATAGACGCGCTAACCGATCACAGCGAGAGACCCGCCACGAACGGGAGGAACGGCTGCGCGAGGCCGGCCGGAATCCTGGGACGTGGCCTTGGCAAGACCCAGTTTGATCCGGTGCCGGCACCAAAGAAAAAGGGCTAGGCTTTCGCCTAACCCCTTGTTTTTCTGGCTCCCCGGCGCGGACTCGAACCACGGACCCAGTGATTAACAGTCACTTGCTCTACCGACTGAGCTACCGGGGAATATGAGAACAGAAATTCTATTGATCCTCGGTAACCCTGTCAATCAAGGATTCAGCGGGCGATGACCCGACCGATGCGCTCCAGCGCCTTGACCAGGTTGTCCATGCTGGTGGCGAAGGAAATCCGCGCGCAACCCTCGGCGCCGAAGGCCGACCCCGGCACCACTGCCACGCCGACTTCATTGAGCAGCAGTTCCGCGAAGGCGATGTCGTTGGCCAGGCCCAGCCGCTCGATGGTCTTCTGGAAGCTGGGGAAGATGTAGAACGTCCCGTCCGCCGGCGCCACCTCGACGCCGTTCATGGCTTTCAACGTGGCGTAGACGTAATCGTGCCGCTCCTTGAATGCCTTGTTCATGACCCCGATGCAGGTCTGGTCGCCGTTCAGCCCCGCTTCCGCCGCCACCTGGGAAATCGAAGTCGGGTTGGAGGTGCTCTGCGATTGGATGTTGGTCATCGCCTCGATCAAGTCTTTTGGACCCCCGCAGTATCCGATGCGCCAGCCGGTCATCGAATACACCTTCGACACGCCGTTCAACACGATAGTCCGGTCGTACAAATCCGGGCAGACGTTGAGGATGTTGTGGAACTTCTCCTCGGCCCACAGGATATGCTCGTAGATGTCGTCGGTGGCGATGTAGGCTCGGGGATGGCGGCGCAGTACTTCACCCAACGCGGTCAGTTCCGCGGCGCTGTAGGCCACACCGGTGGGGTTGGAGGGGCTGTTGATCACCACCAGCTTGGTGCGCGGGGTGATGGCCGCTTCCAGTTGCGCCGGCGTGATTTTGAAGTTCTGGTCGATGCCCGCGTCGACGATCACCGGCACGCCGTCGGCCAGCAGCACCATGTCGGGATAGGACACCCAGTACGGCGCGGGAATGATCACCTCATCGCCGCTGCCCAGCAGTGCCTGGGCCAGGTTGTAAAAGCTCTGCTTGCCACCGACCGACACCAGAATCTGCTTGGGTTCGTAGTTAAGGCCGTTGTCGCGCTGGAACTTGGCGATGATCGCCTTTTTCAGTCCCACCGTGCCGTCCACCGGGGTGTACTTGGTGAAGCCGGCGTTGATCGCCTTGATCGCCGCTTCCTTGATGAAATCGGGAGTGTCGAAATCCGGCTCGCCGGCGCCCAGGCCAATGACGTCCTTGCCTGCGGCTTTCAGGGCGTTGGCCTTGGCGGTAACCGCCAGAGTGGGAGAGGGCTTGATGCGCTGCACGCGTTCGGAAAGTGGGGTACTCACGGGGGCTCCTGGATGCAGAAGGGTTTGAACACAAGGGTTGAAGAGATTGTCGGATAATACTGGAAATTCCCGCCCGGCCAAACTTCCCCCATGCAGACCAACAAGCCCTTCAAGCTCAGCGCTCCCTTCCAGCCTGCCGGCGATCAGCCCGAGGCGATCCACGCCCTGGTGGCCGGCCTGAACGACGGGCTAGCGCATCAAACTCTGCTCGGAGTCACCGGCAGCGGCAAAACTTTCAGCGTCGCCAACGTCATCGCCGCCGTGCAGCGCCCGGCGCTGGTGCTGGCTCCCAACAAGACCCTGGCGGCGCAGCTCTACGGCGAGATGAAGGAATTTTTTCCCGACAACGCAGTGGAGTATTTCGTCTCCTATTACGACTACTACCAGCCGGAAGCCTACGTCCCGTCGTCAGACACCTACATCGAGAAGGACGCCTCGATCAATGAACACATCGAGCAGATGCGGCTGTCGGCCACCAAGGCGATATTGGAGCGACCCGACACCATCATCGTCGCCACCGTGTCGGCGATTTACGGGCTGGGCGATCCCGATGCGTACATGAAGATGCTCCTCCATCTGGTGCGCGGCGAGCGGGTGGATCAGCGCGCCATCTTGCGCCGGCTGGCGGATTTGCAGTACACCCGCAACGATCTGGAACTGGCGCGCGGCACCTTCCGGGTGCGTGGCGAAATCATCGACATTCATCCCGCCGAATCCGACCAGGAAGCGGTGCGGGTGGAATTGTTCGACGACGAGATCGAATCGCTCAGTCTGTTCGATCCGCTGACCGGCAAGGTGCTGCGCAAGACGCCGCGCTACACCGTCTATCCCAAGACCCACTACGTCACCCCACGCGAGCAGCTTTTGCAGGCGGTGGATAAAGCCAAGGACGAGTTGCGGGAGCGGCTGGCTGAACTCCACGCCGCCAACAAGCTGCTGGAAGCGCAGCGGCTGGAACAGCGGACCCGCTTCGATATCGAGATGATGCTGGAACTGGGGTATTGCAGCGGCATCGAGAACTACTCCCGCCATCTGTCCGGTCGCGAGGCGGGCGAACCGCCGCCGACCCTGTTCGATTACCTGCCGCCGGAGGCGCTGATTTTCATCGACGAAAGCCACGTCACCGTGCCGCAACTGGGTGCGATGTACAAGGGCGACCGTTCGCGCAAGGAAACTTGGTCGAGTATGGTTTCCGCCTGCCCTCGGCGCTGGACAACCGGCCGCTGCGTTTCGACGAGTTCGAGCGGCTGAGCGGCCAGACCGATGTTCATTTCCGCCACGCCCGGCCCGTTCGAGTTGGAACATTCGGGCGGGGCGGTGGTGGAACAGGTGGTGCGGCCCACGGGACTGGTGGACCCCGAGGTCGAAGTGCGGCCGGCCCTGCATCAGGTGGACGATCTGCTGGGCGAAATCCGCGAGCGGGCCAATCTCAAGGAACGGGTGCTGGTCACCACCCTGACCAAGCGCATGGCCGAGGATTTGACCGAGTATCTGGCCGAGAACGGGGTGCGGGTGCGCTATCTGCATGCGGACATCGAGACGGTGGAGCGAGTCGAGATCATCCGCGATTTGCGGCTGGGCCAGTTCGACGTGCTGGTGGGCATCAACCTGCTGCGGGAAGGGCTGGATTTACCGGAAGTGTCCCTGGTGGCGATTCTCGACGCCGACAAGGAAGGCTTTCTGCGTTCCGACCGCTCGCTGATCCAGACCGTCGGCCGCGCCGCCCGCAACCTGCGCGGCAAGGCGATTCTGTACGCCGACCAGATCACCGGCTCGATGCGCCGGGCGCTGGACGAAACCGAACGCCGCCGCGCCAAGCAGCAGGCCTACAACCAGGCGCACGGCATCACCCCGCGCGGCATTCAAAAAGCCGTGGCCGACATCATGGAAGGCGCCTATGCTCATCCTGGCGCGCCGCTGCCGGCGACGGAATACGCCAGGGTCGCCGAGGAAACGGCGGCCTATGCCCGCGAAACGCCGGCGTTGCTGATGAAGAAGATCAAGCAACTGGAACAGGCGATGTACCGCCACGCCCGCGATCTGGAATTCGAGGAGGCAGCGAAACTGCGCGATGAAATCCAGCGCATCCGCCAGTTTGGGTTGGGGCTGCCCGAGGCGAAGGTCGGGTCTTAAAGCTCGAGATCGCCAAGCTATCCTTTTCTTGCAAAATGATTTTTTACCAGAATACCGATACGCCGTATTCGCCAAACACTGGGTCAACGGTGATGATTGGATAACCGGTCGCCAGCGACTGCGCGATCAACATCCGGTCAAAGGGATCCCGATGGGGCCCAGGCAGCGCACCCGCTCGCAAGCCATGGTTAATGGTCACGGCCAGTTCCGAGAACCGCGCCTTGCGCAGGTAGTACTCCAACCGAACGGGTACGTCACCGGCCTCCGGTAGCTTGCCCAGCCGGGCCTTGGTGGCGATTTCCCACGCCGAGGCCGCGCTCGCCCAGAGGCGATGATCGGGATTGGCGATAGCGCGGCGAGCGGCCTCCGATAATTTGGGATCGTCGAACAGCCACCACAACAGCGCATGGGTATCCAGCAAATAGTCGGTCACGCTTCCCATGCTGATAGCTCTTGTTCCGGCAAAGGTTCAAAGAAAGCATCGCTTACCCGGCCCTTGGCAAGGCCGGGCTGACGGGGTGCGAGATTCTCGACCGGCGCCAGCCGCACAACCGGCTTGCCCGCTTTCGCGATGATGATTTCTTCACCGGCGGCGGCGGCGTCCACCAGCCTGGACAGATTGGCTTTGGCTTCGTTGAGATTAATCACGGGCATGGTCATTCTCTCTGGATGGTCTGATGAGCAGACCAAGTCTGCCAAAAAAACTAGCTTTCCGACAAGGTAATTCTGTACGCTGGCCAGATCACCGGCTCGATGCTCCGGGCGCTGGACGAGACCGAACGCCGCCGCGCCAAGCAACGGGCGTACAACCAGGCGCACGGCATCACCCCGCGCGGTATTCAAAAAGCGGTGGCCGACAGCATGGAAGGCGCCTATGCTCATCCCGGCGCGCCGCTGTCGGCGACGCAATACGCCAGGGTCGCCGAGGAAACGGCCGCCTATGCCCGCGAAGCTCCGGCGCTGCTGATGATGAAGAAGATCAAGCAACTGGAACAGGCGATGGTCCGCCACGCCCGCGATCTGGAATTCGAGGAAGCGGCGAAACTGCGGGATGAGATTCAGCGGATTCGGCAGTTCGGGTTGGGGTTGCCGGAGACGAAGGCGGGTTAGCCAGGTTTTGACGGATTCTCGATTCTCTGGATGCTGTCGGCGATCTGCTGGGCTTCGGAAAGATTCAGCCGTTGCGCATCGCGCAGGGCCAACATCAGGAATTCCAAAGCGTTCTGGCGATCTCCTGCCGCACCACGCGCCAAGTAATTGCTTCCGATATTGGCGCGACAAATGAGCAACTCTCGCGCATCGCCCAGCCGCTCGAATACTGGCAGTACATCCTCTTGGAAAATCCGTAGCGCCTCGTCGTGCTTGCCAAGCCGCTTCAACAGATTAGCGATCTTTTCCCGCACGACCGCCTTTTCCCGCACGTCCCCCAGTGACTCATACACCGGCAGTTCCTCCTCCCGGCGGATTCGCAGGGCATCTTCATAGTTCCCACACGCTTGCAATACATCGGCGATTTTCCCTTGCATGACTGCCCGATCCCTCACTTTGCCCTCGAACACTGGCAGTACGTCCTCCCGGTAAATTCGCAACGCTTCATCGTACTCGCCGAGCGTCCGCGATACGCTGGCGATCTCCCCTTGCGTCACCCCCCATTCCCGCATGTCGCCTAGCCCTTTGTATACTGGCAGTTGCTCCCGATAAATCCGTCGCGCCTCTTCATAGTCCCCACGCACCTGCAACACATCGGCGATCTGACTTCGTGCCAATGCTGCTTCTCGTTCCTCGCCTCTGGACTGGTCTAAGAAGCTGTCTAAAAACTAACTTATTGATTGTAAGAGCAAACTTGCCGACGATGATCGGCCAAAATCGTCCGCAAGCGGGTTCCTACGTCAACAAGGCTTTGATTTTACTCGGGCAGTTTTTCGACAGCCTCTAACACCTCCTTTTGGCGGGCTAGCGCCAGCGCCTGATCCAGCAGGCCGGCGCGCATCGCGACATGTCTCGCCGTCCACAGGACATGGGATTTTTCATCTTCGGTGATATCGTGCTGCAAGACTCGTTTGCAGAACGCTAACCAGGCACCAAAGGGACCTCTGTGCGGCGAATCAGAAACCCGCCTGATCTACTCGGACCCCAATCTGATTCCGGCATCCGCGCCAGCCATTCCACCAGCGTGGCGTTTTCGCCGTGGATTTTGTCCCAGCGCCGCCACTGATCTTCCTCTTGGCCGGCTTCACCCTCGGGCAAGCGTTCCAGGAACCAGCCGTCATTCGCTCCAGCACGGCGGTTTCTTCGGCACGCGGTCGCAGCAACTCCGCCAGCAGGGGATGCAAGCGCCAGCTTTCGCTCTCCGGCGTTCGGTCCAGCAGCGACAGGGCGTGCGCCTGCACGGCCAGTTCCTCGAAATCCGCCGCGCTCAACCCGGCCAGCGCCGCGCCCAGACTGGCGCCAAAGCCCGCGGTCGGCCCGTGGCCCAGGGCATAAAAGGCCGGCAGCAAGCGGTCCGCATCCGCGCCAAGTTGCTCCCGCAACAGGTCCAGCGATAACTCGAAGGTGGCGGATAACAGGCGGTTAGGGTCGGCCGGGTCGGGATATTCCAGGCCCAACCCCTCTTCCGCAACTGATTCAGAAAGCCCGTTACGCTACGCCCGGCGCGCAAGTGCCCGGCGGCCAAATGAATCGCCAGCGGCAGATAGCCCAAGGCCCACATCAGTTCCCCGTATTCCCGCGCCGTCGCCGGCTTGCCCAACTCCTGGCGCAATTGATCAAGCGCCACATCTTCCTTGAAGGGTTGTAGTGAAACCTGCGACCAGTTCGCGCTTTCGCCCAATCCCTGAAAGCGCCCGCTGACCGCAACCGGACACCCCTCCAGACGCCACGCTACTTGTGCCACAGCCGTGGCCGCTGCCCGCGAATCGGCATTTTCGATGTGAACCAACGTCAACGGTTGTTGCAGCCGGGCGGATAGAACGGGCGCGCCCGCCGGCAACTGGAGCAGGTCTCGCAAGCGCCCCAACAACGCACCGGCCTCCACCGGCTGTCGGGGATCGAGCGGCAGCCGCAGATAACCGCCGGGGAAATCCGCTTGATGCAGCGCATAAAAGCGGTCCACCAGATAGGATTTGCCGACCCCGCCCATACCCTGCACCAAGCAGACCGCCACCGCCCGCGCACCGCCGTTCGCCCGCAACAACACCTGTTCCAACCGCGCTAATTCCGCCTGCCGACCGGCGAACACATCTTCCACGCGCGGATGCACGGTACTCGGCGCGGGTGGCGCTTGCACCCACCAGGTCAGCCGACCGTTCTTCGCCTCGCGATACAGGCTGGGGTCGTCAAACCAGAACCCGCCGCGCCCCGACCAACCCCGGAACCACAGGTCGTAACGCTGCGGGCGACCTCGGGCATCCAGAGTGATGTCCACCACCTCGCAGGCGTTGGGATATTGATCGGCTCTGTGTCCCTCGTACAAACAACCCGCCGCGACTTGGCGCAAGCGCCGATCCGGGTCCGCCCATTCCTCCGGCTCAGGCTCGTGCAGATGCCCGCGCAACAACACATCCACCCGCTCCGCCAGCAACCGCCGGCAATGCGCCCCATCGGCCAAATCGCCCAGCGGATGATGGATCAGCGCCAGCCGAAAACCGTCCAGCGCCTCGCCTCGCGCGTCGCCGGCCAATCGCATCGCCTGATCCTCGGTCAACCGCAGCTTGCCGGCGTCGTGATCGTCCCCGGCCAGCCAGGCGGAATCCAGGCCGATGACGTGGACATCGAAGGGAAATCCCGGCAGGCGTACGGCTTGGCGATAGCCGAGGTGGGGATGGAGGTTCGGATCGGGCAACAGGTCCGGCCGCTTCAGGTCGTTTCTGAGCCAGTCGCGATAGGCGTCTTGACGGGTCAACACTGCGTTACGCTGAGCGTCCTGGAAGCCCCAAGGCGTCGCGCCACCCGCCAGCCAGCGCGAAAGGTCTTGATCGTTCACGCGATGAAGATTGGCGCGCAGCACCTCCCAGTCATCTTTGGCAACCGTGCGGCATATATCGTGATTGCCAGGCGCCAGAAAAAACCGCTCCAGCGGCACGCCTAACCGTTGCAGCGTCTCCCGGAAAAACTCGGTAACTGCCGCATATTCTTCCGTCAAGCCCCAATCGGCAGCATCGCCGGTAAAACAGACCAAATCGAACGGTCCCGGCCGCTTTCAGATCGTCCAGATTGCGCAGCCAGTTATCGCCCAGCACCCGCCGCCGGCGCCAGGACTCGCGTTCGCGCGAACCGCGCTCGTGCAAGTCCGAGAGATGCAAGAGACGCAATTTGAAGGAGTTGTGATCGGCCATGACGAGGCGGTCCTTGGGTCAACCGTGACGATCCGGGTGGCAAATTCCCACCAGTTTGGGAACAACGATAGCTCATTCGCCGAGGTATTACACTGATCCCTCATTTGGTGGATTCGGCAGTTCGGGTTGGGAACGCCGAAGACGAAGGCAGGGTGAGGCGCGACTCCACTCAAAAGCGAACTATCATTGCATTTGTTCCACGATCTGGAAAATTTGCAATGTTGATCCAGCGACACGCCTTCTCCATCGTTCAGTCCGCCTTGAGCCGTCAAGCGGCGGTCGCCCTGATCGGTCCCCGCCAGGTCGGGAAGACCACGCTGGCGCGGATGATCGGCGAGCAGCAAAACGCGCTGTATCTGGATCTGGAGGATCGCGAGGATCGCGACAAGCTGGCCAGTCCACGCCTGTACCTGGAGCGGTTCGAGGACCGCTTGGTGATTCTCGACGAAATCCACCGGATGCCGGAGCTGTTCCAGACCCTGCGGGGCATCATCGACGAGGGCCGCCGCAAAGGCAAAGGGGTCGGGCGGTTTCTGGTCCTGGGGTCGGCGTCCATCGATCTGTTGCGCCAGTCGGGCGAGAGCTTGGCCGGGCGGATTGCTTACGTGAATTTGACGCCGCTGACAGCGCTCGAGGTCGACGCGCAACGCCCGGCGGTCGAGCGGTTGTGGTTGCGCGGCGGTTTCCCGAATCACTATCTCGCCGCGGATGACGCCGAAAGCCTGGCGTTGCGCAAGGATTTCATTCGCACCACTCTCGAACGCGACGTGCCGCTGTTCGGTCCCCGCATCCCGGCCGAGACCCTGGAGCGGCTCTGGACCATGCTGGCCCATCATCAGGGGGGGCTGCTGAACGCTTCGGAACTGGGCCGCTCCCTGGCGATCAGCACCCAGACCGTGACGCGCTATATCGATTTACTGGTCGATCTGCTGCTGGTGCGGCGCCTGCCGCCCTAGTGTGCCCGACATGGGCATGTACTTGTTACCTGAGAGGAGGTAACCGCGAAGAGTGACGAGAAGCGTAGCGAAACCCAAGGTGGAAGCCGCGAGGCCAAGCTGAAAGAAGGGCGTAGCCAAGACACGACCGCAGGAACACGAACAGGCAGTGAGGCCGGGTACGGGCGATGAGCGTGCTAGGGAACGCGAAATCCAACCGTCACCGAAAGACGTATCCGGTAGAGCCTGGCGGCACGGGTCGAAAGTATCTGTTCTTACTCGGGGAGACCTGACGCGTGAGAGCGTGCCAGGAGTCAGCAGAGGCCGTAGTAGTGTGGACACCGGCCGAAAGGCCGGTCGAGCGAAGGGCCGAAGAGTCACGAGAGGACCACAGTCTGCATCCGTTCCCAGCGGCACGGAGACGGGCGACACGGGTTCGGAGCGGCAACTGCGGCAGCTCCCGGACCGGCGGGCCAAGCCGAGCAGGTGGATTCCTGCGGAGGGGCGGCACGTGCCCATCGAGTCGCGGCGGACAGCGAGCACAGACGTCAGAAGAGGTTCAATGAGCAACACGGTAGACATCAGTAATTCACTCTACCGTGGGTGCTCGCGGGCTAAGCCCGCTGGGCTCAACCGCCGGATGCGGAAAACCGCATGTCCGGTGGTGTGGGAGGGCTGACGGGCGCAATCCCGTCAGCCCGACCCGATTCACGCCAATGTCGGCAAGCGGCTGGTGAAAGCGCCGAAAGTCTACGTGCGCGACAGCGGTTTGCTCCACGCCCTGCTGAATATCGAGACGTTGGATCGGCTGGCCGGCCATCCGGTGATCGGCGCCAGTTGGGAAGGATTCGTGCTGGAGACCCTGCTGGCGGTGTTGCCGTGGCGGACGCAACCGCTGTTCTATCGGACGGCCGTCGGCGCGGAAATCGACCTGGTGCTGGAACGGCCGGACGGGGAGCGGTGGGTGATCGAAATCAAGCGCGGCCTGGCGGCGAAGCTCGAACGGGGTTTCCACCACGCCTGTCAGGATCTGAAGCCGGCGAAAGCCTTCGTCGTCTATTCCGGCGAGGAGCGCTATCCAGTGGCGGACGGCGTCGAGGCCATCAGCGTGCGCGAGATGGCGACCGTGCTGGCGTCGCTGTGAGCCGATCAGCCGGTGAGTCAATCAGTTAAGGCAATTTCCGGAAATAAACCGACCTGCCTGGCTGCAAAATGCAGCATAGCCATTTCCCCCCTTTAGCAAAGGGGGGTGAGGGGGGATTTGAACGCCGTGGGTTGAGGCAGCCGGTGAAAATCCCCCCCAACCCCCCTTTCTCAAAGGGGGGAGACCTAGCCCGGTTCGATATCACCTTTTCAGGAAATCGCCTAATTCTACTTTGTCAGATTACTTATCCGGCCCTACTCGTTAAGCTGCTGCCTGCGGCAGGCGGAGTCGGTCGCTGCTTGGCGCTTGCGATGGCGTCGCTCCATCTGTCGGAGGACCTCGGCCAAGGGGGTATCCCGGCGGGGTAGAAAATGGTTCAGTAAAGCCCGGATGTCGGTGCCACTCAACAACGGTCGGGTCTGGTGATGGAGCCGACGCTCCTCCAGGGTGAACAGCATCGCCATCATCACCAGGGCCATAGGATGGTGCCAGCCCCGCCAACTGCGCACCTGGTAGTCCCCCAGCCCCACGTCCTGTTTGCCCTGCTGCAAGGCGCGCTCGATCCAGTAGCGCTGCCCTTGCAGGAACGCCAGCCGGGGGCACGGGGTGTCGGTCGGCGCGTTGCTGAGGCTATACTTGATCTCGGTCGGGGTATCCACTTCCCGGCGGACGATCAAATGCCACTGCCGTGCTTGGGGTTCGTCGCCATCCCACAGCCACACCCGGCGATGCAGGCTCTCCACGGGCAGCCGGCCGTTGGTGCCGTTGCGCAAGGTCACGCGCTGCCAAGCTTCCGCCGGTTGTTGTGGTACCCAGTGATCGACCCGGATCGCGGGCGTTTGCGCTTGGCGGCGGATCGGGGGACGACCGTGCGGCCTCGCCGGTGGTGGTACGACCGGCGGGGGATCGTCCAGGTAGATGCGCTGGTCTTTGTGAACGTCCCCGACGAAGCACTCGCCTTGGTCATCGAGCGTCCGCAGCAACGCCGGATCGCTGCCATAGAAGCCATCAAAGCCCACCCCGGCAAAGCCGATCCCCTGCTGCCGGGCGTGGGCGATCATCTCCAATGCCAAGTCGTGCTTGCGCTTAAAGCCGCGCTGTGCGGCGGGGATCCCCGCCGCCTGGCCACGCTCTGGGTCGTTCGTCCACCGCTCCGGCAAAAACAAGCGTTCGTCGCTCAAGGTGGCCGTTGTCCCACGGCCGAGCGCGGCAAAGACCCCCACTGGGCAGTTCTCGACCTTGCCCAACTGGCCACACCATGGTCGCGCCACCCCCACAGAATGCTTCCCTTTCTTCGGACAGCCGCTCTCATCAATGATGAGACTACTGTTTCACCCGTCCTGAATTGACGGGTAGAGGCGCTTGAGCTTGATGCGAGCATCGGGGGTGGTGAAGCGCCAGTTCACCGGCCGGGGGTCGGCGTTACGGGCCTGTTCCCAGGCGGCGACCTCGCGGGTCAAGGTCTCAAGGTCGGGGATGCGGCGGTCCAGGCACTGCCGGCTCAGGACGCTCAGTTCGATCTCGGCCATGTTCAACCAACTGCCGTGTTTGGGGGTGTGATGAATCTCCAGCCGTTCGATCAGCGCGCGGGCCACGGCCGGCTCGAAGGCCTCGTACAGGGCGGCGGGTTTGTGCGTGTTCAGATTGTCCATCACCAGGACCACCTGCTCGGCGTGCGGATAGCGGACCTCCAGCAGGTCGCGCACCTCGTGGGCGAAATCGACGGCGGTGCGGTGCGCGGTCACGGTGACGTGGCGGCGCCCGGCCAGGGGTTCGCCGGTCAGGAACAGGTTGGCGGTTCCGCAACGTTCGTATTCGTAGTCCACCCGTTCGGGCTGACCCGGTTCGGCCGGCAAGGGCACGCGGGTCTCCGCCACCAGCTGCTTGCTGAGTTCGTCCAGACACACCACCGGCCGGGCCGGGTCGTAGGGCCGGGTGTAGACTTCCAGCACGTCCTCCATGGCGCACACGAACTCGGCGTTGGCCTGCGGGGGGATCACCCACTGCTGGCGCAACCACGGCTTGAGTTCGTTTTTTTGAGCGTCGTCCGCACGCATTCCGGGCTGATCGAGTCGACCACCTCCAGTTCGACCAGCCGATCGGCCAGCAGCCGCAGGGTCCAGGTCGCCCGCCCTTCGGGGGGCGCGCCGCAGGCCAGCGCGATCAGGTGGGCCTCTTGGGCGCCATCCAGCTTGCGGTACTGCCGGCCGGTGGGCTTCTTGCGGAACAGCGCCGCCGGGAGGCCCTCCTCCACGAACGCCTGGCGCACCCGGTACACCGTGGAGGCCCCACACTCGACCGCCTCGGCAATCCGTTCGTCGTCCCAGCCCGGCCCGCCTTCGCCGACATCGGCCTTGAGCAAAATGCGGGCATGAATCAACACCGATGCGGCCCGCTTCCCGGTATGAATCAGGTCTTCCAGTTCGGTGCGTTCCTCGGCGGTCAGGCGGACGATGTATTTCGGCAGCGGCATGATCGGACTCCAGGTCGGGGGTACCCTTCCAGGAAAACTCATGTGCCGCTTAAAGTCAACTCAGGTCGGGTGAAGCACTACTATCCGGGTGACCTCCCAAGTGCCGACTCACGTCCTGCGCCACTGGGTCCAGCACCGCTCGCTCCTCCCAAGCCGACTCACTCAGCATGTGCTGCAAGGCTTGATGATCCGCCTCCGGGACCACCTCTTCCATCCGTTCCATATGCTTGGTCTCCGCCTGGAGCAGACCGCGGAGGTAATGGTTAACCGAGGTTGTTACCGTTCGAGTCCGACGGTGGAAATGGTGACCGAAGCGATCACAAAAGCGAACGAACCGCTGGCCAATTCCCGCCAGCAGCCCCACCTCGTTGTCGGCAGTAGAGTTTTTTTAACCCCTTCCGGAGCTGTACCTATCATGTTCCACCTTGCTGTGCCTTGTATCTTGATAAAACTGGTATTATCCTTGCTTACTCATAAAAATCAATCAGATAAATTTGACAAAGTAGAACTAATAGCACGGCCCGTTGCAACAGGCGACAAACACTATGGAATGCGATGGGGCGGCTAAACTGCGCGATGAAATTCAGCGTATCCGCCAGTTTGGGCTGGGGCTGCCGGAGACAAAGGCAAGTTAGTCGTGCAACTGCATCCATGCACCCATTACGCTATACCTCCACTATAATTTCAACATAAACAGTTGGGGCTGGTCGTGCTGGGGCTCCTTACCACCCATCAGTTTGAGCTAAGCTTCTGCACTGGGGGAACTGAGGCGCGAGGTGACGAGGATGGGAACGGTGCGGCGGTTGGCGGAGGAAGTGGGACGGGGGCTAAGGATTTGGCTGAAAATAACTTCCCAAAATTTATGGCTTGACCCAGTTAAAGAGATAGATAAAATAATATGATTAATACAATTTTATTTAGAGGTAATTGCAAAATTATAAAAAGTGCAGGATTTTTTTCGGCGAATCTGAAGATAAAAAAGTAGCCTTACTGAATAAGATTATGTAAAATAAGGATATTCAAAATCTCTGAAAAGATCACCCACATGAATCTCATACTGAACTCGCGACTTTCGCAATTCATGACGAATTTTCAGGAGGACTTATGGGACTGGCAACGAGAAGATCCTCTGATATTGACGCCGAAGCTCATTGATGTCATCCGGGTTCTGGAATTTGTTAATATTGAACGGTTGGTGCCGAGCAGTCAAGGACTCGTTGGGCGACCTGCCGAGTATCGGTCGCAAATTGCCCGCGCGTTTGTTGCCAAAGCGGTTCTCGATATACCGACCACGGAAGCGCTCATCGACCGACTCCAGAGCGATCTTAGCTTGCGCCGAATCTGTGGGTTTCAGAGCGTCTTTGAGGTGCCCGGCGCATGGACTGTTTCACGGGCCTTTGCGGAGTTTGCCGAGTTGAATTTACCCGATACGACTCATAACCTATTAATAAAACGTGAGTTAGGGGATCAGATTATCGGTCATCTACTCCATGATGCGACCAAAATTGAAGCGCGTGAAAAACCCATCGCCAAGCCGAAACCGGAGCCGCAAGTGAAACGACGGCGGGGACGTCCTTGTAAAGGGGAGGAACGCCCACCGCAACCGGAAACGGTGTTAGAAAAGCAGCAACATCAAACGCTGGACGAGATGCTGGCAAACATTCCGAAAGCCTGTGATGTGGGATCCAAGAAAAATAGTCAAGGGCATACCGAGAGTTGGATCGGTTATAAACTGCATCTCAGCACGGCGGATGGTGATATTCCCATCGCGGCGATCCTCAGTTCGGCTTCGACCCACGATAGCCAAGTGGCTTTACCCTTAATGAACCTGTGCGATCAACGAGTGACTTCCTTATATGATCTCGCCGATAGCGGTTATTGTAGTGGGACTATCCGCGAAGCATCGCGTCAGTTAGGACATGTCCCACTGATTGATCACAATCCACGCCGTGGTGAAAAGATTGCGTTTTTGCCTCATGAAGCGGAACGCTACAAAGCCCGTACTGGCGTAGAACGTACCAACAGCGATTTGAAAGATAATCATGGGGGGCGTCATGTGCGGGTCCGTGGTGCTGTGAAAGTGTATGCGCATTTGATGTATGGAATTTTGGTGATTGCGGCCGAGCAGTTATTGCGCTTGCTGAATTAGCTGTTCGATTTATTAAACCGATTTTTAGTCACAAGCTTAGGCGAAAAGCCTAAGCTATTGGTGAGGTATGTCCAAAATGGACTCATAAGTTCACTATTTTAGCTTTACCAACATAAAAATTAAAAAAACCCGGTTTAAACTTAATTTTTAGGTATAAAACCGGGTAAAAATTATATTTTCAAGATGCTGAAAAATAATTTTGCAAAAGGCTCTCTTGGAATTTTTATTTAAAATTCATCGGCAATCGGCTTTTTTGTCCTGTACGGAGGGCATAAATTTTGGGTTCTTTTGGAATCTCTGGGCATTAATTGTATTTAAAAACATCAAGTTATTCGAAGCCAGTCATTTTTTATGCCCCAATAAATTCGGGCATAATCCGGTAAGTCTATGATTTTTTATTATGCATACAAAGAATATCCTGAAAGATCTAAATAAATGTGCTGAAAAAGATGGCCGATATCCGTGAGGCCGTAGCAGCGCCGTTTAATGACTTTGATCTCATTATTGAGTCCTTCAACAAATCCACTGGTCTGTCGATCCACAAAATAATTTACAATCTCATTCTTATAGTGATCCAATGTCTTTAAAAAAGAATCGAAACAACGAACCGAACTGGCTTTAACCCGATTCATCCAGCCGGTGATTCTCTGCCGGGCACGGCGACGCGGCAGATCGGCATCAAAGATACTCGTTAACTCGTTTTTCAATCGATAAGCGTGTTGCAGTTGGGGCGAATGCTCGAATAATTTTTCCAATATTTCCCGATCTTCTGGCGTTAAATTTTCGGGCCTCTTTCGCAAAATCCACATCGCTCCGTTGAGTTTTTTATAGTCCTCTTTCGAGAGCGTCTTTTTTAACCTTTTCCATTCTTTTTTACGTAATTCATCGAGACCATTCCCATACAGTTTCGCCACATGAAACCGATCCACCACGATCTGGATGCGCTTCCCGAACACTGCTTTCGCCGCATGGATGAATCCGTCGTACAGATCCGAACAAACCACGCGAACCTGTTTCCGTAACTGCTTGGGAATACTCATTAAAAATTGTTTGACCGTCTCTTTTTTTCGATCTTTCAAGACGCCGAGAATCAGGCTCTTTGGGAATTGCCGGGGCATAAATTCTGTTTAAAAACAGAATGTTGTCGATCATCAATCACTTTTTATGCCTCAATAAATTCGGAGTAAATTTCGGTAACTCTATGATTTTTGGTGGGCATACAAAGAATATCCACAAAGGTCCAGATAAAGATGTTGGAAAAGATGCCCGATATTTTTCAAACCATAGCACCGTCGCTTAATGACTTTGATCTTGTTATTAAGCCCCTCAACAAATCCACTGGTCAGTCGATCTAAAAAATAATTGACAACTTCATTTTTATAGGTTTCCAACGTCTTTAAGAAAGTATCAAAGCAACGGACTGAACTCTTTTTAACTCGGTTCATCCATCCCGTGATCCGCTGCTTCCCACGACGGCGATTTAGGTCACTATCCAACAGAGCCGTTAACTCGTTTTTTAACTGATAAGCTTGTTGTAAAAGTGGTGAATACTGGAATAACTGGTCTAACGTTTCTTGGTCTTTTGGTGTTAAATCATCCAGCCGTTTACGCAAAATCCACAGCACGCCTTCCAGCTCTTGATACTGCTCTTTTGGTAAGGTCTTCCGCAGGCGTGCCAACTCTTTTTTGCGTAACTCATCCAGCCCCTTTCCATATAACTTAGCCACATGAAATCGATCGACGATGATCTGGACCTTTTTCCCAAAAACTTCTTTCGCGGCATTGATAAAGCCGACGTACATATCCGAACAAACGAAACCCACTTGTTTGCGTAACCTCTTGGGAATACTCATGAAAAATTCCTTGACGGTCTCTTTCTTCCGATCGGCCAACATCCCCAGAATCACCGTTTCGTCACCCATACGACCCGTCACAATCGTCACAAAATCTTGGTGTCCTTTTTTTAAAGAGATTTCATCAATCCCAATAATTTTCAGATTTTTAATCGCCTGCCAATCCACTTCCTTCGCAATATGGCGATCAATAATTCCGCGCACTGTTTCGTAGCCGATTCCCTCTTTAATGCTCACATCCCACACGGTACTATTCACACAAGCTAGCAATATATGATGCTCGAAGGCTTTCGTACAGCGACTTCGAGCGTCATACCAAGTCGCCCTTTGCGTGGTCGTCGGCTGCCCTTGGCATCGTTGACATTGATACCGTGGTGGACGAAGACGCAGTTCAACCTGCCGACCGAACAGCGCTAAATGTCTTAGCGTAATGAACTCACCATGTCCATAAAAATGATCGATAAAATGACCGCACTGATGACAACGCGTTCCGCGCTCTGTACTATGGATCGTGACCCGATAATTCCCTTCTCGATCAATTTCCACCTCATCGACTTCAATATTAGGAAGATCCAAAAGCACATTAAAAGCGCTCTTCAACTCGTCTAATGACTTATCCGTCATGGAATTCTCACTTGATGTTGGCAACTAATTGATAGTATTATACTTTGCAACCCCTTGAAATACCAGAGAGCCGAGAATCACCGTTTCCTGACCGATGCGACTGGTCACTATCGTGACAAAATCTTGGTGGCCCTTTTTTAAAGCGATTTCATCCAACCCAATCACCTCGAGTTTTTTGATCGTCGCCCAATCGACTCCTTTCGCAATATAACGGTCGATGATGCCGCGCACTGCTTCATAACCCAGGTGTTCTTTAATGCTGACATCGGACACGGTGCTATTCACACAGGCCAGCAAAATATGTTTCTCAAAGGCTCGGGTTTGCCGGCTCCGATATTCATACCAAGCGGGTTGCTGAGTCGTTGTTGGGCGATCGGCGCACTCCATACATTGATACCGATCTGGCCGGAAATAGAGATTGACTGGTTGATTAAATATCGACAGATGTCTAAGAGTTATAAACTCACCGTGACTATGAAAACGATCAATAAAATGACCACATTTGTGGCAAGATGTCCCGCACTCTGTGCTGTGGACGGTCATTCGATAATGTCCTTCTCGGTCAACTTCTACCTGCTCTATTTGGATATTGGGGATGTCTAAATTCACCTCAAAAGTGGTTTTAACAACACCTGCTAAATTATCCGCCATAAAATTCTCGCTCAAAGGTGACAACTCATTGATAGTATTATACTTAAATGCTCCGGGAATTGCAAAAGAGCCAAATTTTGCTTCAATCAGAGAATGGCCTACTTAATATTTTGAATATGAAAGACTTTTTGGGGCTACCGAAATCAGGGTTAAGTATCTCTGTAAAGAGATGTTTCGTAATGAACAAACTTCCGTTGTACGACAAATGATCTGCATTCCTGTAACCCAGCCTCCCATCCAACATCATCGGGCAACTTTTATCATCACAAAAATAATTAAGTGAGTTGAATGTTCTAACATTATTTGGAAACTTGCTGGCAGCATCTTCATAAATAGCAATAACGGCATTTTGTTGTCTATAAGCAGTATCACGACTAATTTCACATCTCATATTTTCTTTAGGAATTGAGAGACGGAAGGGGCGGACTTGCTTCAAGCAAAATTCACGATGAGGAAGAAAGAAGATAGGATTGTCATAAACAAGAATGACTTTTTTTCCAACATCAACCAGCTTCTCAATAGTGTAATTGAATGCCGCTTTGAACGAGTCGTAATTTCCCATAGGCACACCTTGAAAAGCGTGCTTAAAGTTTCTTCCATTCTCATAATTCATCTCATTTGAATTGTATGCTATTGAGGCAAGTGAGATTAAGATAATCCTAGCGGTTGAACTTAATGCGTAATTCAGTCTCGCCTCATTGATTTCTGAGCATCTAGCACCCGTTTCCCCGTAGTTTTCTAAGGGTACACCCTCTTTAAGCCTCTCAATTCCATATAAAGGCGGGCAACCGCCCTGGAGTATCATTGCTCCAAAATTTAAATCCTTAGAGGCTAATTGCGAAATACCTGGAACGAGATGATCGGCGTGACTGTCTCCAATTAAGAGCACATCCTGAGCGCGATCTCTAGAAAAAAGATAGCAATCATTGTATTTTTTTAGACTAAAGGGGCAGTCAGCTTTATATTTTTCCCTAACCTTCGTCCAAGGCTCATCAGTAGAGCTATAAGAGCGAGTTGGGTCATCACAAGAATATGCGTAGTAACCAAAATATCCAAGGATAACCATAAGAATGACAAGAACAGTTGTCTTAATCTTGCTGTGATTACCCAAGCGTATTGGACGCTCTACGAATTTATACGTAAGCCACGCGAACAAAACAGAAAGGAAAACTGCCCCTATACGGATGTTTCTGCTTGGAACATCACTTTCAACAATGCGCGCAAACGACAGCAAAGGCCAGTGCCACAAGTACAGCGGAAAGCTTATCAAACCGAACCATACCGCTACAAGATTAGACAATATCGTTCGATTGACCCACGCATTAGGACCCGCAGAAATGATTAAGACAGTGCCTAGTACTGGAAGAACAGCCCACTTACCAGGGAAACTAAAGTCCTTGTTGATGAGATAGAACCCGTAAGCTAGCAGTAATAAACCAGAAAAAGACAGGACGTTAGACAGTATCTTTCCATCGTTTTCTGTTTTCTCTCTATACACGGTAAACGCAAGCCAACCGTCAGACTTAGTCTTAACAGAATAGAAGGCACCCTTTTTGTAAAGCGTTATCCACGCCAACAAGCTACCGCAAAGCAATTCCCAAAAACGTGTTTGTGGTGAATAGAAAGTAGCTACGAAATCCTTCTCAATCCCCTTAATGTTGAGATAGAAAGAAACGATGGTAACAAGGATTGTTATAGTAAGAAGATTGAATTTTCTCTTCCACGCAAGCCAAAGCAACAGCGGCCAGACTATATAGAACTGTTCTTCAATACCTAAGCTCCACAAATGAAGTAGTGGCTTAGTCTCAGCAGAGCTATCGAAATATCCCGCCTCGTTCCATAAAACGATGTTTGAAATAAAGCCAGCACCTGCGGCAATGTGCTTACCTAGTTGTTTGTATTCGTCAGCAAGCAGTGCGAACCAACCAAATGCGTAGCTTGCAACCAACATAATTAGGAGTGCTGGAAAAATGCGCTTGATACGACGAGCATAGAACTCAGCGAAGCTGAACGTACCCTTCTCAAAGTTCTCAAAAATGATCGTAGAGATCAGATACCCAGAGATAACAAAGAAGATATCAACACCGATGAACCCACCTCTTACCAAGCTTGGGAAGCTGTGGAAGCCAACGACAGAGAGAACGGCAATTGCTCTCAAACCATCAATGTCTGGTCGATACTTAGGGTGTGACAGGTGAGGTTGTGGAACTGACATTAGACTTGTTCCCAAATATAAATGCTCATTAACTGCAGGTAAGGGGAATTCGACCAAAGGTGCCGGAGGGGCCATTATCAGTTTTGGTACGGCAACGATCATCAACAGCACCCTATCCAGTAATTCGGCCGACGATTCCGGCGGTGGCATTTTAAACAGCCAAGGCGGCACCCTGACGCTTGGTAACAATATCGTAGCCGGTAACACTGCACCAATGGGTAAAGAAGTCACCAACATTACGTCCCCAGGTCCTGGGGTGGGAGGGGACATCTTTATCTCCCAAGGCCACAACCTGTTCAGCGAAAATGGGGCTTCCGGGGTTGAAGGGGCCACTCTGGCGGCCAGCGACATCGTTCCGACGGTCGGCATCAGCGCTATTCTCTCTCCCTTGGGCGACTACGGCGGGCCGACCCAGACCCATCTTCTCGTTCCCGACAGCCCGGCGATTAACGCCGTCGACAACGCCCTGATCCCGGCTGGCGTCACTGCCGACCAGCGTGGTTTCCCCCGCATCCAGGCCAGCAGGGTGGATATCGGGGCTGTAGAGGGAGGAGAGGTCGCTACAACAGACATTCCTACCCTGAGCCCGTGGGCGCTGCTGCTGCTCGGGTTATTGCTGGTCGGGACCGTTTGGCGGACCCAGCTGGGAAGTCTCGGTATCGTGTATCAGCAGGAAGGTCGGCTGCAGGAGGCGTTGACTCACTACACCGAAGCGCTGAACCTCGCCGACCCGGACCCACTCCACTACCTCGGACAGCTTGCGTCCCTGTATATCGAATTGAAAGACTACAAGCAGGCCGACGAGACTTATAAAAAGATCGACAGCCGCTGCATCCTGGGCCATCAGGAACTCGCTCTGCTCAGGCGCCTGCAGGGCCGCCTGCCCGAAGCGCTGGATTAGCAGCGCCAACTCGTCCGACTGCTGGACGATCCCGCTGTTACCGGCCTGCCGATGAATCAAGATCCGTGGTCCTTCAAAACCGATCAGGTGCGGATCGAATTTCACGGACTTGAACGGAAGAAAGCCTATGCCTACTACAGCCTCTCCACCACGTTCTACCTACAGGGTGACGAGGACGCAGCGCGGGAGTATCTGGACAAAGCGCGGGCGCTGCGCGACCCCAAGGAAGAGGAAGTGAAGGAAGTCGTGAGCTACGACCTCCAGCGCCTGGCAACCGAACAACCCCGCTGGAAAGAGCGGAGTGAGAGCTATTGGCGGCGGTTTCTCGCTCCAGCGGACAAGAATGTCGAAAGCACCCATGAATAACGCTATCACTCCCTTGGAACAGGCGATGGTCCGCCACGCCCGCGATCTGGAATTCGAGGAAGCGGCGAAACTGAGCGATGAAAGCCAGCTTATCCGCTAATTCGAGCCGGGACCGTTGGAGGCGGAGGCGAAGGCGGGGTGAATCGCGACCCCTGCCGATCATGCTTTCATGTCGATTGAGGGAAAAAGCCGATGAGCACCTTGCAAATTCAACTGGATGACGAACTGATGGAGCATTTGCGGCATACCGCGCAAGCCCGGGCGGTCAGCTTGGAAACCTTGGTGCGGACCGCACTGGAAGCCTATCTGCAACCGCAACCGCCAGCGGGAAAACAGTATTCATTCATCGGGATCGGTCACAGCGGCGGGCGCCATCTTTCCACGCAAGTTGAGAAAATCCTGTCAGCAGGGGCTAACCGGCGCGAGGGTTGGAGTCTGCCGGAATGACCGCACTGGTGGATATAGCGTTCCTAACCGATGTGTGGGACTGATCGCAAGCTGGCGCGATAGCGACCTGTCCGGGCGATCCACAAATCAGGTAGGGGCGCTATACCGGTTTTTTGCTGGCGGTATTGGATGCGGATGACGATTTGCATGCACTCTGCTTGCGCGCAAACCCTGAGCGCCGAATCGGAGCCGATCTTGCCCGACATGGTCTTGCCGGAACTGGCCTACATGGTCTTGCGGGAATTGGGTTATGGCGTGTTGGTGGATTTCCTGCACGCCGTCCTGCGGGGCGAACTGAAGCTGGAACGGGCTACCGAGGCTGATTTGCAGCGGACAGCGGAAATTCTGCGGCAATATGCCGACAGCCATATGATTTCGTGGACTGTGTTATCGCGGCGATGGCCGAACGGCTCAACATCCGGCGAATTCTGACCGTCGATCAGCGGCACTTTCGCGTATTCCGCCCCCGGCATTGCGACTATCTCACAATCTTGCCTCAACCGTGATTTGCCGCCTGAGCCTCTACTCTATATCCCCACATTACCGATTGAAAGGTGAATCCATGAGCGACGCAAACGGCGTGATGATGCAGTACTTCCACTGGTATTCCCCGGACGATGGCAGCCTCTGGGACGACGTGAGCAGCCAAGCGGACGCGCTCGCCCAGGCCGGATTTACCGCCCTGTGGCTGCCGCCCGCCTACAAGGGAATCGGGGGCAGCCGCGATGTCGGTTATGGGGTCTACGACCTGTACGATCTCGGCGAATTCGAGCAAAAAGGCTCCATTCGCACCAAGTACGGAACCCGCCAGCAATACCTCCAAGCCATCGCCGCGCTGCACGCCGCCGGTCTCCAAGTCTACGCCGACGCCGTGCTCAACCACCGCATCGGCGGCGACGCCACGGAAACGACCCGGGCCACGCCGTTCCTCCAGGACGACCGTTTGCATCCAAGGGGAGAGCCGCGGGAAGTCGAGGTGTACACCCATTTCAGCTTTCCGGGGCGACGGGGCCAATACTCGCCGTTCGAGTGGCATTGGCAGCATTTCGATGCGGTCGATTACGACGCCAGGACCCAGGAATCGAATAGGGTCTACCTGTTCGAGGGAAAGCAGTTTGACGACCAGGTCGCCTTGGAGAAAGGCAATTTTGCCTACCTGATGGGCTGCGATCTCGATTTCCAGAACGAGGAGGTGCGGGCCGAACTCACCCGGTGGGGACAGTGGTATCTCGACACCACCGGCGTGGATGGCTTTCGGCTCGACGCCATCAAACACATTTCGGCGTGGTTTTTCCCCGGCTGGCTGGATGAGATGGAACGCCACGCCGGCAAGGATTTGTTCGTCGTCGGCGAGTATTGGTCGCCCGATATCAACACCCTGCACTGGTACTTGAATCGCATGGGTTCGCGGATGTCCGTTTTCGACGTGCCGCTGCACTACAATTTCCACTTCGCCAGCCGCTCGGGCGGGAATTTCGACATGCGCCGCATCCTGGACGGCACGCTCGTGCAGCAGCGGCCGGATCAGGCCGTGACCTTCGTGGAAAACCACGACTCGCAACCCCTGCAAGCCCTGGAGTCGGTGGTCGAACCCTGGTTCAAGCCCCTGGCCTACGCCATGATCCTGTTGCGGCGGGAAGGCTATCCCTGCGTGTTCCACGCCGATTATTACGGCGCCGAATACGAGGACCGGGGTCGGGATGGCCAGCTCTATCGGATCGTCCTGCCCTCCCACCGCTCGCTGATCGACAAATTCCTCCACGCCCGCCGCCACTATGCCCATGGCCCCCAGTACGACTATTTCGACCACTGGAACCGGGTCGGCTGGACCCGGTTGGGCGATGCCGAGTACCCCAAGGCCATGGCGGTGCTCCTGAGCGACGGCATCGGCGGCGGCAAGTGGATGGAAGTCGGTAAACCCAACGCCAAGTTCGTGGACCTCACCGAACACGTCAAGGAGCCGGTGTTCACCAATGACGCCGGCTGGGGCGAATTCCAGTGTCAGGGGGGTTCGGTCTCGGTGTGGATTGAGGAATAGCCACCGCCGCGCGCCTTGCTGGAAAAAATGCGCGCTTCCCCCCTTGCCAACACCGAAGCCATTCGCTACGCTTCCGCTCCTAATCGCTTAGGCGCGTAGCTCAGTTGGTTAGAGCACCACCTTGACATGGTGGGGGTCGTTGGTTCGAGTCCAATCGCGCCTACCAATTTTTGTTTGAGCCGCGGAGCGGACAGGTTTTCCAAAGGGCGCGCCTTCCTTCCAAAAGAAGGGTTTCGTGGCGCGCCCTTTACTATTTTACCCCCAGCGAAACAGTCAGCCGATTGATTAGAGAATCGCAGTAATGCCGATCATCACGCTCCCCGATGGCAGTCAGCGCATGTTCGACCAGCCTGTCACCGTCCACCAAGTCGCCGCCGCGATTGGCCCTGGCCTGGCCAAAGCCGCTCTGGCTGGCAAGGTGGACGACCGGTTGGTGGACACGTCGCACACCATCGCCCGGGACGCGAATCTGGCCATCATCACCGAGCGTGACCCCGAGGGGCTGGAGATCATCCGTCATTCCAGCGCCCACCTGCTGGCGCACGCCGTCAAGCAACTCTATCCCAGCGCCCAGGTCACCATCGGCCCGGTGATCGAAAACGGCTTCTACTATGACTTCGCCTTCGAGCGTTCCTTCACCCCCGACGATCTGGAGCGCATCCAGGCGCGGATGGAGGAACTGGCGGCCCAGGATATTCCGGTGGAGCGTTCGGTCATGCCCCGCGACGAGGCGGTCGCCTTTTTCCGCAACATGGGTGAGGAGTACAAGGCGCAAATCATCGCCGATATTCCATCCGGCGAGGACATTTCGCTGTACCGGCAGGCCGATTTCATCGACCTCTGTCGCGGCCCGCACGTGCCCTCCACCGGCAAGCTCAAGGCGTTCAAGCTGATGAAGGTGGCCGGGGCCTACTGGCGCGGCGATTCCCGCAACGAGATGCTCCAGCGCATCTATGGCACCGCCTGGCTGGATCAGAAGGCGCTGAAAGCCTACCTGCACCGGCTGGAAGAGGCGGAAAAGCGCGACCATCGCCGCGTCGGCAAGGCGCTCGACCTGTTCCACGTCCAGGAAGAGGCGCCGGGGATGGTGTTCTGGCACGACCGCGGCTGGCGGATCTACGTCGAAATCCAGAACTACATCCGCCAGTTGTTGCGCGAGCACAGCTATCAGGAAGTCCACACCCCGCAGATCGTGGACCGCAGCCTGTGGGAACGCTCCGGCCACTGGGAAAAGTTCCGCAACGACATGTTCACCACGGCGTCGGAAAACCGCGACTACGCAGTCAAGCCGATGAACTGCCCCTGCCACATCCAGATTTACAACCAGGGGCTGCGGAGTTACCGCGATCTGCCATTGCGGCTGGCCGAGTTCGGCTCCTGCCACCGTAACGAGCCGTCCGGCACCCTGCACGGGCTGATGCGGGTGCGCAACTTCGTCCAGGACGACGCCCACATCTTCTGCACCGAGGATCAGATTCAGGCCGAAGTGTCGGCGTTCATGGAGCTGCTGTTCCGGGTCTACGCCGATTTCGGCTTCAGCGAGGTGCAACTGGCGCTGTCCACCCGGCCGGACCTGCGGGTCGGCAGCGACGAGGTCTGGGACAAGGCTGAAAAGGCGCTGGAACTGGCGTTGAACCGAAGCGGCCTGCCGTGGCAGTTGAAACCGGGCGAAGGCGCGTTCTATGGCCCCAAGATCGAGTTCGTGCTGCGCGATTGCCTGGACCGGCTCTGGCAATGCGGCACCATTCAGGTGGATTTCTCGACGCCGGGCCGGCTGGACGCCCATTACATCGCCGAGGATGGCGGCAAGCGGGTGCCGGTCATGCTGCATCGGGCTATTCTCGGCTCGCTGGAACGCTTCATCGGCATTTTGATCGAGCATTACGCCGGGGCGCTGCCCGCCTGGCTGGCGCCGGTGCAGGCGGTGGTGCTCGACATCACCGACCATCAGGCCGAATATGCGGTCCGGGTCGAAAAAACCCTTATGCAACAAGGTTTCCGTGTCGCAGCCGACTTGAGAAACGAGAAGATCGGCTTTAAAATCCGCGAGCACACGTTACAGCGCGTTCCCTACCTCCTGGTCGTCGGCGACCGGGAGATGGAAACAGACACCGTCGCCGTGCGCACCCGTACCGGCCAGGATCTGGGCGTCATGAATCTGATGGCTTTCGCGGAACTCCTGCAAGCCGACATCGCCCGGCGCGGACGGACCGAATAATCACTGGAGGACAGCAACATCGCTGCGAATAATGAACTCCGGCTCAACGACGAGATCACCGGGCGCGAAGTGCGCCTGATCGATCAGGACGGCGAGCAGGCTGGTATTGTTTCCCTGGTGCAAGCCAGGCGGCTTGCCGAGGAAGCCGAACTGGATCTGGTGGAAATCTCTCCAAACGCCAAGCCGCCGGTCTGCCGCATCATGGATTATGGCAAGTACCGGTTCGAGCTGGCCAAGAAACAGCAGGAAGCCAAGAAGAAACAAAAGCAGATCCAGGTCAAGGAAATAAAGTTCCGTCCAGGCACGGACGAAGGAGACTATCAGGTCAAACTACGCAACCTGATCCGTTTCCTGAGCGAAGGCGACAAAGCCAAGGTGACACTGCGGTTTCGAGGCCGCGAAATGGCGCACCAGGAGCTGGGCATCAACCTTCTCAAGCGCGTCGAAGACGATCTCGCCCCTTACGGCTCGGTGGAGCAGCGGCCCAGGATGGAAGGGCGACAGATGGTGATGACCATCGCACCGACCAAGAAGAAGTAAGTCCCCTGCAGGCGATCAGCGTTTTCCGTCTCCGGCGCGAGCCGGGGTTAACCCAGAATTTTCCTTTTGAAATTGCGGAGCCATGCAATGCCCAAGATGAAATCCAATCGCGGCGCGGCCAAGCGCTTCAGCCGCACCGGGTCCGGCCAGTACAAGTGTTCGCACTCGCACCACCGGCACATCCTGACCAAGAAGACGACCAAGCGGAAGCGCCAGTTGCGTGGCACCACCACCCTGGCGGCGGTGGACGTCCCGGCCGTGCGCCGGATGTTGCCCTACAGTTGATTCGCCGGACCGGAGAGATTACATCATGCCCCGAGTAAAACGCGGCGTTACCGCCCACGCTCGCCACAAGAAAGTCCTGAAACAGGCCAAGGGTTATTACGGCGCCCGCAGCAAGGTGTTCCGGGTCGCCAAACAGGCCGTCATCAAGGCCGGCCAATACGCCTATCGCGACCGTCGCCAGAAGAAAAGGGAGTTCCGCGCGTTGTGGATCGTCCGCATCAACGCGGGCGCCCGCGAGAACGGTCTGTCCTACAGCCGGATGATCAACGGCTTGAAGCAGGCCGCCATCGAGGTCGACCGCAAGGTCCTGGCCGATCTGGCGGTGTTCGACAAGCCGACGTTCGCCGAACTGGCCAACCGCGCCAAGGCCGCGCTCGGCATTGCCTGAACCGTTCGCTGGACCGGGTTTCGGTCCAGCGGCCCCAGGGGTTCCGAACGGGGAAAGGCCGCGGTCCTTTCCCTTTTTTTGTTTATCGTTGAGAGACCAGCCAGCGTGGACGCATTGCCCGAACTGCTGCAAACCGCCCAAACAGCCATCGTCGGAGCCGGTGATCTCGCCGCTCTGGATCAGGCGCGCGTGCACTATCTGGGCAAGAAAGGCGTGCTCACCGAGCGGCTCAAGGAACTGGGCCGGTTGCCGCCCGGGCAGCGACGCGAAGCCGGCCAAGCCATCAACGAGGCCAAGCAGGCGCTGGAAACCGCCATCGCTGCGCGCAAAGCCGCGCTGGAAGCAGCGGCGCTGGATGCCCGGCTGGCGGGCGAAGCCATCGACGTAACGCTGCCGGGGCGCGGCCAGCAGCCCGGTGGTTACCATCCGCTCAGCCGTACCCTGGCGCGCGTCGAAGCGCTGTTTACCCGGATCGGTTTCGCGGTCGCCGAAGGCCCGGAGGTCGAGGACGACTTCCGCAACTTTGAGGCGCTCAATATCCCGCCCCAGCATCCGGCGCGGGCGATGCATGACACCTTTTATTTCGACGCCCACACTCTGTTGCGCACTCACACCTCGCCGGTGCAGATCCGGGTCATGGAGCAACAAGCGCCGCCGGTGCGAGTTATCGCGCCGGGGCGGGTTTATCGCTGCGATTCGGATTTGACTCACTCGCCGATGTTTCATCAGGTCGAGGGCTTGTGGGTCGACGAGGAGGTGAGCTTCGCCGATCTAAAAGGCGTGTTGGATGATTTCCTGCGTAACTTCTTCGAACGCGATCTGGCGGTGCGTTTTCGACCGTCCTACTTCCCGTTTACCGAGCCGTCGGCTGAGGTGGACATCCAGTGCGTGATCTGCGGCGGCGGCGGTTGCCGGGTCTGCAAGCACAGCGGTTGGCTGGAAGTGCTGGGCTGCGGCATGGTGCATCCGGCGGTGTTCGAAAAGGTTGGTATCGACAGCGAGCGCTACACCGGCTACGCCTTCGGCATGGGCGTCGAGCGGCTGACCATGCTGCGCTACGGCGTCAACGATCTGCGGCTGTTTTTCGAGAACGATCTGCGCTTCCTGGGGCAGTTCCAGTGAGATCACCGGCATGAAAGTCAGCGAGCAATGGCTGCGGGAATGGGTCGATCCCGCGATTTCCAGCGCCGAACTGGTGGCGCAATTGACCATGGCCGGTTTGGAAGTGGACAGCATCGAACCGGCCGCGCCGCACTTCGAGAAGGTGCTGGTTGGCCGGGTAATCGATTTGAGCCCGCATCCCGACGCGGACCGGTTGCGAGTGGCGACGGTGGATGTGGGCGGCGTGGAGCCACTGCAAATCGTCTGCGGCGCACCGAACGTCGCCGTGGGCATGTGCGCGCCCACCGCCCTGATCGGTGCGATACTGCCCGGCGGGCTGGAGATCAAACCATCCAAACTGCGCGGCGTTGAATCACAGGGCATGTTGTGTTCGGCCAGGGAGCTGGGGTTGGCGGAGAGTTCCGATGGCTTGCTGCCGCTGCCCGTCGACAGCCGGCCCGGACGGGACGTGCGCGAGTTGCTGGCGTTGGACGATCAATTGATTGAGATCGAGTTGACGCCCAATCGCGGCGATTGTCTGGGCATGGAGGGTATCGCCCGGGAAGTGGCGACTCTCAACCGCCGCGAGTTCCGCCCCCTGCCGGCGGATATCGTACCTGCGGTGTTGGATGTCATCTTCCCAGTGACCCTGCTCGATCCGGCCGATTGTCCGCGCTACGTGGGACGGGTGATTCGAGGGGTGAATCCCGCCGCCGAGACGCCACTGTGGATGAAGGAGCGGTTGCGGCGCGCTGGGGTGCGCAGTCTGGGGCCGCTGGTGGACGTGACCAATTACGTGATGTTGGAACTCGGCCAGCCGATGCACGCCTTCGATCTGAACCGGCTGCATGGCGGGATCGAGGTGCGCCGCGCTCGACCCGGCGACCGGCTGGAACTGCTGAACGGTGTGGTGGTGAAGCCGGATGTGGAAACCCTGCTGATCACCGATCACAACGGCCCACTGGCGCTGGCCGGCATCATGGGCGGCGAAATCAGTTCCTGCACCGACGCCACCCGCGACGTGTTCCTGGAAAGCGCCTTTTTCGCACCCGCCAGCATCGCCGGCCGCGCCCGCCGCTACGGCTTGCAAACCGATTCCTCCTACCGCTTCGAACGCGGCGTGGATTCGCAATTGCAGCGCCGCGCCGCCGAGCGCGCCACCCGGTTGTTGCTGGACATCGCTGGTGGCCAGCCGGGACCGATTATCGAAACGGTATCGCCCGAACACCTGCCGGCGGAACCCGCCATCCGGCTGCGGCCGGAGCGCATCCACAAGCTGCTGGGGCTGGATATTCCCGCCGCCGAAGTCGAGGAAATCCTGCGACGGTTGGGCATGGCGGTGGCGGTCGAGCCCGGCCATTGGCTGGTGGTGCCACCGAGCAGCCGGTTCGACATCCGGCTGGAGGCAGATTTGATCGAGGAGATCGCCCGGGTGTACGGTTACGACCGCCTGCCGGGCAACCGTCCCCTGACCCGGCTGGAGATGCCAGCTCAGCCGGAAGGACGGGTTGAGCTGGCGCGGTTCAAGGAAACTCTGGTGCAGCGTGGCTTCCAGGAAGCCATCACCTACAGTTTCGTCGATCCGTTTTTCCAGAAATGCCTTGATCCCGAACGGGAACCGCTGGCGCTGACCAATCCGATTTCCACCGATCTGGCGGTCATGCGCACCAGTCTGTGGCCTGGTTTATTCAAGGCGCTGGTCTACAATCAGAAGCGTCAGCAGACGCGGGCGCGACTGTTCGAGCATGGCCTGAATTTCGTTCCATCGGACGGCGGATTGCGACAGGAAACCTATATCGGCGGCGTGGTGACGGGTACCGCCCTGCCGGAACAGTGGGGCGTGCCGGTCCAGCCAGGGGATTTCTTCGATCTCAAGGCCGACGTCGAGGCGCTGTTGGCCCTGACCGGCGAGCCGGAGGCGTTCGCCTTCGTCGCCGCTACCCATCCAGCGTTGCATCCCGGTCAGAGCGCCCGGATCGAACGGGCCGGCGCGGAGGTGGGCTGGCTGGGAACCCTGCATCCGCGGGTGGCGCGGGAGTTGGATGTGGAGGGCGATGCTTTCGTGTTCGAGTTGCGGTTGGCGGGCTTGCACCCGGCACGGGTACCGGCGTTCCAGGAGCTGTCCAGGTTTCCGGCCAGCCGCCGCGACATCGCCCTCGTGGTGGACGAGGCAGTCAGCGCGAGAGCGATTTGCGCCTGTATCCGTCAGCGCGGCGGCGAATTGCTGCGCGATGTGCGGCTTTTTGATGTCTATCGGGGCAAAGGAATCGCCGAAGGCAGGAAAAGTTTGGCTTTGGGATTGATTCTACAGGATTTCTCGCGCAATCTTACCGATAGTGTAGTCGAGGAGACCGTATCCGGCATCATTGCAGGACTAACGGAACAGTTTGACGCAACGCTTAGGGTTTAGGAGCATGGCACTAACAAAAGCCGACATGGCGGAAAGGTTGTTCGAAGAACTGGGCATCAACAAGCGCGAGGCCAAGGAGTTGGTGGAGATTTTCTTCGAGGAGATCCGCAGTGCCCTGGAACGGGGCCGTCAGGTGAAATTGTCCGGATTCGGCAATTTCGACCTGCGGGACAAAAACCAGCGGCCGGGCCGCAACCCCAAGACCGGCGAGGAGATTCCGATCACCGCGCGGCGGGTTGTAACCTTCCGGCCCGGCCAGAAGCTCAAGGCACGGGTGGATGCCTTCAAGGGCGAGGCTCAGTAATCGCGTTAATTGCAACGCTTGGCAAAGCCAAGCCGATTAAATTAACATTACCAACTTTCACGGCGGCCGGTCCGCCGTGGCACGGGGCGTAGCGCAGCCTGGTAGCGCACCTGCATGGGGTGCAGGTGGTCGGAGGTTCAAATCCTCTCGCCCCGACCAACAAAAAAACGGCTTGGTGTTTCAGCGCCAGGCCGTTTGCTTTTCGCGCGCCCTCCACGTTCCGGTGGCGAGCAACGCATGGTCAAAATTACCCCTTCATTCCCCCCAGCATGATTCCGGCGATGTAGTACTTCTGCAGTGCCACGAACAGCAGCATCACCGGCAGCACGGTCAGCACCGAGCCGGCCATCATCAGTTCGGTATCCTGCACGTGTTCGCCCAACAGGTTGGCCAGCGCCACTGGCAGGGTATACCTGGAACTGTCGGTCAATACGATCAACGGCCACATGAAATCGTTCCAGGCGCCGAGAAAAGAGAAGATCGCCAACGTTACCAGAATCGGCCGGCACAGCGGCAAGATCAGCGACCAGTAAATGCGGAATTCGCCGGCGCCGTCCATGCGCGCGGCGTCGAGCAGGCTGTCGGGAATCGCCAGCAGGTACTGACGGATCAGAAAGATGCCGAAGATGCTGGCCATGCCGGGAATGATCACTCCCCAGTACGTGTTGATCAGCCCGAACTGTTTCAGCAGCAGGAACAGGGGCAGCATCGCCACCTGAGCGGGAATCACCATCGCCGCCAGCAAACCCCGGAACAGCCGGTCGCGAAAGCGAAAGCGGAATTTGGCGAAGGCATAGCCGGCCATCGAGTTGATGAACAGCGCGATCAGGGTCACGGCCCCGGCCAGCAGGGTACTGTTGAGCAGGTAGCGGGCCAGCTCCAGCCGGGTGAACAGCGCCGCGTAATGCTCGAAGGTGACGGCGCTGGGCCACAAGCGCGGCGGGTAGCTGTTGGCCTCGCCGGGCGGCATCAGTGAAGCCATCAGCATCCACAACAACGGCAGCAGGGTCAGCGCCACGCCGAACGCCAGCAGGCTGTACAATAGCAGAGCGAAAAAAAGCGAACGGGCCTTATGGACGGTCAGACGGTGGCTTGGCGCAGACGTTTGGTTGCCAGCTCGAAACGATGTGGTCGGAAGAGTCGGTTTCGGCATGGGGTTCCTTTTCCTCTCCGGGCAAATATTGTACCGCCAAATGAAAAGGGCCTAGCCGGTCTCAGCTAGGCCCTTGCTGTGTGGCGCGCCCGGAGAGATTCGAACTCCCGACCCCCTGGTTCGTAGCCAGGTACTCTATCCAACTGAGCTACGGGCGCTTCGAGCGGGGAGGCGGATTATGCGGACTGAGCCAGGTATTGTCAATTTCGCGCCTCTTCACGGTAAGCTGGCGGAGAGAGAGGGATTCGAACCCTCGATGGAGTTTTATGTCCCCATACTCCCTTAGCAGGGGAGCGCCTTCAGCCGCTCGGCCATCTCTCCGGAAAATGCCCGTCGACGGACATTACAAGCTGCAAAGAATAACGCCTGAAACCACCGACGTAAAGTCCCCGGAACTTAAGTCTCGGGCTGCGGGCCATTTCCGGCGGAGACGCCTTCCTGCTCGCGTTTGATCCGTTCGTAGATTTCTTCGCGGTGTACTGCAATATCTTTGGGCGCATTGACTCCAATACGGACCTGATTGCCTTTCACGCCCAGCACGGTAACGGTGACCTCGTCACCGATCATCAGGGTTTCTCCAACTCTGCGCGTCAGAATCAACATGTCAAGCTACTCCGTGTTCTCCATTAAAAGCACCAGGTCATCATGCGGTTTTTGACAGCCCGCGTTTGTAATTGCTTCGCTCATGCCGACGGGTCGGTAAATTCGTTCAGGCAGCTTTATCCAGTTCGAACGCCTCGTGCAGGGCGCGAACCCCCAGTTCTAGGTATTTTTCATCCACCACCACCGAAATCTTGATCTCGGAGGTCGAAATCATGCGGATGTTGATGCCTTCCTTCGCCAGCGCCTGAAACATCCTGCTGGCAACGCCGGCGTGGGAGCGCATGCCAATGCCGACCAGGGACAGCTTGGCCATCTTGTTGTCGCCGGACACCTCGCGGGCGCCGAGCTGGGCGGCGTGTTCCCGCAGGATTTCCAACGTGCGCTCGTAATCGTTGCGATGCACCGTGAAGGTAAAGTCGGTGGTGCCGTCGCGCCCGATGTTCTGGATGATCATGTCGACTTCGATGTTGGCGTCGGACACCGGCCCCAGAATGCTGAAAGCGATGCCCGGCCGGTCGGGCACCCCGAGCACGGTAAGCTTGGCTTCGTCACGGTTGAACGCAATGCCGGAAATCAGCTCTTTCTCCATCTGTTCCGCCTCGAACGCTTCCTCAAAGGTAATCAACGTGCCCGGACCTTCCTGAAAGGTGGAGAGCACACGTAATGGGACATTATGTTTGCCGGCAAATTCCACCGAACGGATCTGCAACACCTTGGAGCCCAGGCTGGCCATCTCCAGCATTTCCTCGAAAGTGATGCGATTCAACCGGCGGGCGTCGGACACCACGCGCGGATCGGTGGTGTAGACCCCATCCACGTCGGTGTAAATCTGGCACTCATCGGCCTTGAGCGCGGCGGCCAGCGCGACGGCGGTGGTATCGGAACCACCCCGGCCCAGCGTGGTGATATTGCCGTCCTCGTCCACGCCCTGGAATCCCGCGACAACCACCACTCGTCCAGCATCGAGATCGGCGTGCATGGCCTTTGCCTCGATGTCCTGGATGCGGGCCTTGTTGAAGGCGTTGTCGGTGAGGATGCGGGCTTGGCCGCCGGTGTAGGAACGAGCCGGACAACCGCGTTGTTCCAGGGCGATGCACAAGAGCGCAATCGTCACCTGCTCGCCGGTCGCCAGCAACACGTCCAGTTCGCGGGGGTTGGGACGGGGCGTGATGCCCTTGGCCAAGCCGAGTAACCGGTCGGTTTCGCCACTCATGGCCGACACCACGACCACTACCTGATGGCCGCGCTCGCGCCAGCCGATTACCTTTTCTGCCACTTTATCGATACGCTCGAGGTCGCCCACCGAGGTACCGCCATATTTTTGTACAATTAGCGACATGCTGTCCCTATTGAATTGAAATTAAGCTCTCCCGCGACACAAATTGCCCGGGGCGTCATGGGAAGGCAATTATAACGAAAAGTCGGCAATCTCCAAAATAAATTCATGTCGCGTTGCGGCAACGCGCGGACTTAGTAAGATAGGAAGATTGCCAAGCTGGTTGGACGATTGGGGGAGGGAAAACGGGACTGGCGCAGGCCGGCCAGCCCCGCGATGCTGGACTCAGGCGAGTTGTCCGCGCACCCACTCGGGCACGGCGCGCAGGGCATGGTCCAGTTGGGTGGGGTCGGTGCCGCCGGCCTGGGCCATGTCGGGGCGGCCGCCACCCTTGCCGCCGACCTGCTGGGCAACGATGTTGACCAGATCGCCGGCCTTGAGCCGCTTGGTTTCCGCCGGGGTGACGCCGGCGACCAGCCGCACTTTCCCATCCTCGACCGTGGCCAACACCACCGCCGCTGCCTTGAGCTGGTCCTTGTACCGATCCACCGCTTCGCGCAGGGTCTTGGCGTCCACCCCGTCCAGCCGGGCGGCCAGTACCTTGATACCGTCCACCTCCACCGCTTGGCTCAGCAGATCGGCGCCCTGACCGCTGGCCAGCCGGCCCTTGAGCTGCTCGATATCCTTTTCCAGTTGCCGGGTGCGCTCGACCAGTTGCCGGACTTTGTCGGGGAAATTGTCGCGGTCGCCCTTGACCAATTGCGCCACTTGGCGGGCACGGTCCTGCAACGAGGCGATGGTGTCCAGCGCCCGTTCGCCGGTCACCGCCTCGATGCGCCGCACGCCGGCGGCCACGCCACCCTCGGACACAATCTTGAACAGGCCGATGTCACCGACCCGCCGAACGTGGGTGCCGCCGCACAGTTCGGTCGAAAACTCGCCCATCCTTAACACTCGAACCTTATCGCCGTATTTCTCGCCGAACAGCGCCATCGCGCCGGCGGCGATCGCCTCTTCCGGGGCCATGATGGTAGTTTCCACCGCGACGTTGCCGCGAATCTGGGCGTTGACCAGCCGTTCGATGGTTTCGATCTGCTCGGCGGTCAGCGGCTCGAAGTGGGAGAAATCGAAGCGCAGCCGCTGCGGGTCCACCAGCGAGCCTTTCTGGGTGACGTGCGCGCCTAGCACCCGGCGCAGCGCCGCGTGCAACAGATGAGTCGCGGAGTGATGCAGGGCGGTTGCCTGGCGCTTGGCGGCATCCACTTGCGCCGATACCGTAGCGCCGAGTGGTAGCCGACCCTGCCTCAACACGCCGATGTGGGTGAAAACGCCTTCACCCTGTTTTTGAGTGTCGCGGACCTCGAATTCCAGTCCAGCGGCCCGCAGCCAGCCGGCATCGCCGACTTGGCCGCCCGATTCGGCGTAGAACGGGGTGTGATCCAATACCACCACGCCTGCGTCGCCAACAGTCAGTTCCTTGACAGCCTTACCGTCACGGAACAGCGCCACCACGGTCGTATCCTCCTCCAGCCGGTCGTAACCGCGGAACTCGGTGCAGCCCTCGACGCCGAGATCGGCGGTTTGGCGCTGGCCGAACTGACTATGAGCGCGGGCGCGTTCCCGCTGGGCGGCCATCTCGCGCTCGAAGCTGGCGTGATCGAGTTGTAAACCGCGTTCGCGGGCGATGTCGGCGGTGAGATCGACCGGGAAGCCATAAGTATCGTAGAGTTTGAACACGGTCTCGCCGGGGATGGTAGCGCCGGACAAACCGGCGATGCCTTCTTCCAGCAGCTTCATGCCGTGGGACAGCGTTTCGGCGAAGCGTTCCTCTTCCTGCCGGATGACGCGCTCCACCTGGGCCTCGGCCTGGGCCAGGTCCGGATAGGCCTCGCCCATCTCAACGACTAGCGGCCGGACCAGGGTGTGGAAGAAACTGCCTTCCGCGCCCAGCTTGTAGCCGTGGCGGATGGCCCGGCGCATGATCCGCCGCAGCACGTAACCGCGCCCTTCGTTGGACGGCAGTACGCCGTCGGCGATCAGGAAGGCGGTGGCGCGGATGTGGTCGGCGATGACCCGCAGCGAACTGGAATGCACATCCGCCGCCCCCGTCGCCGCGGCGGCGGCCCGGATGAGGTTGCGGAACAGGTCGATTTCGTAATTGCTGTGGACGCCCTGCATCACCGCCGCCAGCCGCTCCAATCCCATGCCGGTATCCACTGAAGGTTTCGGCAGCGGGGTCAGCGCGCCATCCGCGCTCCGGTCGAACTGCATGAACACCAGGTTCCAGATTTCGATGTAGCGGTCGCCGTCGGCGTCGGGCGTGCCGGGCGGACCGCCGGCGATTTCCGGGCCGTGGTCGTAGAAGATTTCCGAACAGGGACCGCAGGGGCCGGTGTCGCCCATCGCCCAGAAGTTGTCGCTTTCGTAACGCTTGCCGCCCGGTTTGTCGCCGATGCGGGCGATGCGCTCCCTGGGGACCTTGATTTCGTCGGCCCAGACCTGATAGGCCTCGTCGTCGGTTTCATAGACCGTGATCCACAACTTATCCGGCGGAAGTTTTAGTACCCCAACCAGAAATTCCCAGGCGAAGCGGATGGCGTCGGCCTTGAAGTAGTCGCCGAAACTAAAGTTGCCCAGCATCTCGAAAAAAGTGTGGTGGCGGGCGGTGTAGCCGACGTTTTCCAGATCGTTGTGCTTGCCGCCGGCGCGCACGCAGCGCTGGGCGGTCGCCGCGCGGTTATAGGGGCGATGATCGCGGCCGGTGAACACGTCCTTGAACTGCACCATGCCGGCGTTGGTGAACAGCAGCGTGTGGTCGTTGAGCGGAACCAGCGGGCTGCTGGCCACCACGGCGTGGTCGTGGTCGTGGAAGTAATCCAGAAAGAGCTTGCGAAGTTCGGCGCTGCTGGTCATGGTCGTGTTTCAGGTCGGTTTCAAATTCGAATTAGACTGTCTCGAACAGGTGCTTGATCTGATCCAGGGTGAAGCCGTGCTGGCGCAATACTCGGATTTGTTGCATCCGCCCGGCGGCATCGGCGGGAACATGGGACTTGAAGCGTTTGCGGTGCAGTTCCCGCAGCTTGGACGGCCAGTCGTCCTCCAGCGCCGTCAGGGTCGCGCCGACGAGATCTTCCGGCACGCCGCGCTCGCGCAGTTCGCGGGCGATCCGCAGTGGCCCGTAACCCTTGTCGGCCCTGGCGCAGGCGTAGAGTTCGGCGTAGCGATTCTCGTCCAGCAGTCGTTCTTCCACCAACTGATCCAGCACCGGCTCGATGCGGTCGGCCGGAAAGCCACGCTGAATCAACTTCTGGCGCAGTTCCAGCCGGGAGTGCTCGCGCCGGGCCAGCAGGTCCAGCGCTTTGGCACGGATGACCGCCGGGGTGGCGACGCCCGAGCTATCAGAGGTCCGCGTCCAGCTCATCGGCGACGGAACCGGCGGCTTCGTCGCTGGCGCTACCGAGATCGGCGCCCGGGACCGCTTCGGGACGGGTCAGGAAGTGGGCGCGGATCTTGTCTTCCAGTTCGCGGGCCAATTCGGGATTTTCCTTGAGATAGGCGCGGGCGTTGTCCTTGCCCTGGCCGATGCGGGTGCCGCCACAACTGTACCAGGCCCCGGATTTTTCGATCAACGCGGCCTTGACGCCGAGATCGATGATCTCGCCCAACCGGGACGCGCCCTCGCCGTAGAGGATTTCGAACTCGGCCTGCCTGAAGGGCGGAGCCAGCTTGTTCTTGACCACCTTGACCCGGGTCTCGTTACCGATGACCTCATCGCCTTTCTTGATGGAGCCGGTGCGGCGAATGTCCAGCCGGACCGAGGCGTAGAACTTGAGGGCATTACCGCCGGTGGTGGTTTCTGGCGAGCCGAACATTACGCCTATTTTCATCCTGATTTGATTGATAAAAATCACCAGGGTGTTGGAGCGCTTGATGTTGGCGGTGAGTTTGCGCAGGGCTTGGCTCATCAGCCGTGCTTGCAGACCGACGTGGGAATCGCCCATGTCGCCCTCGATTTCGGCCTTGGGGGTCAGCGCCGCCACTGAGTCGATCACCACGATGTCCACCGCGCTGGAACGCACCAGCATGTCGGCGATTTCCAGCGCCTGTTCGCCGGTGTCGGGTTGCGATACCAGCAGATCGTCCACGTTGACGCCCAGCTTGGCGGCGTAAATCGGGTCCAGCGCATGCTCGGCGTCGATAAATGCCGCGCAACCGCCCAGCCGCTGGGCTTCGGCGATCACCTGCAGGGCCAAGGTGGTTTTACCGGAGGATTCGGGACCGTAGATTTCGGTCACTCGCCCACGCGGCAGGCCGCCGATGCCCAGCGCGATGTCCAGCCCCAGCGAGCCGGTCGAAACCGTCATCACGTCGCGGGCCACGCTGGTATCGCCCAAGCGCATGACCGCGCCCTTGCCGAACTGACGCTCGATCTGGGTCAGCGCGCCGGCAAGCGCCTTTTTCTTGTTGTCGTCCATTTCATGTATCCTCTCTGGCAGATGAGAAAACCGGTTGACCGAGCCGGAACCGGTTGTTTTCAGCGATTATTCCATAGAACCATCGCCTAACCTAGTGGGCTGCCGCAGAAGTTCGCTCATGTCGGCAAATAGATGAAGCGGGGAATCATTAGGACTCGCAGGAAGTGATCGGTAACGCGCTTGAGATTGTGCCTCCTGAAAATTTTCCTGTGATCCGAACTATGGGTAGGGCGAGCGTGGTGTGTATAACTCAGCAAGATCAATGGGTTAAATTATGGTCGATGATCTGGCTCGTGCTGCGAAACAGCGCCAGCACAGGAAAATTTACAGGAGGCAAGATTGTGCCAGAACTCAACGAATCTTGCTCCACCCTCTTCTTGGGACTTCATCCGTTTGCCGACATGAGCTCAATATCATTAGAGAGGTATTTCTCTGAACCTCACGTCAACACAAAGGTCCCGCACCCTAGGTGCGTATGCTCGCCGATATGTAATATTGAAGCCAATTCAAGATAGGGCAAAAGGGGCGACAGGATATCCTGGAACACCTGCATCCCGATTTTGTGACCAGGCCATTCCTTAGGAGAAGCCTGTAGTGCCTCCTGCTGAATCAAAGGCTGACTCTCTTCCTGTCGTAAGCTCCACTCAATCCTTTTCTGTTCTTCTGAGGGAATGCGCGCCAGCACCTCCAGGACTTGTTGGACATCCGGCCGGCCCGGTAGGAAAAATGTCATGCGGATCATGAGTGCGTCGAGGATATCCCTCAGGGTTGGATTGGTGGTTCCAGCGAGTCCCTTCTCTTGCGTTTCCGCGAATTCAAAGGGAGTCAACCAGGTAAGATAATGAAAGCCGGATCGCATCGTCTCGCCGAGTATTAATCCCTCGGCCCACTGGGTGGGAGTGGCATGATAGCGCAAATTCAACCGGCCATCTTCGACCAGCGGCTCCCAACTCCGACCTCGCGACACGTAAACCGCCTGAATATCAAAATGACCCCAGAGGTTCCGCGCCCCCCGCGAGGAGGTATCCACCTTTCTGGTACCCGCCTTCTCCATCGTGGGCAAGATCAGTTCGAGGAACAATCCATGATCGGCGTCCTCTCCCATCAGCTTGAGTTCCCAAACGATTAATTCGCCCTTGCCGTAGGCGCGCTTGCTCGCGAGATACGGAGCGAACAAAACCGCCTTAATCGGCCAACGCGTGGCCGTGGTCGCTAATGTCTTGCGCCACGCGCGGGCCTGTTGGGTAGGAAGGCTTGTTCCAATCAGATTACCCAGCACCGTTGCCAGTTCGCGCGGTAGGCAACGTGGCAGAATCACTACCGGACTGGTGACGCGCCACACAATCAGGTAGCGAATCAGCGAAACAGGCTTAATCAAGTCCAGCATGCCGCCATCAACCTGCGAATTGGCACTCATGGGGACTAACGGAGCTGATAAAATTCGACATGGCGCATCAAGTTATAGAGCAGATTGATCCGCGCCATCGACCACTGCCTTATCCGCCACGCCTGGAGCATGTCCCTGGCTTCCGCGTTAAGTCCCGCCAGCAAGCGTCCCCAATAGAACTTCTCCTCATTGTTGTCACCCATCTTCAACACCTGATAAACCTGCTCCTGTTCATTGGGATGCAATAAAGAACGAAATACCGCCGCCATTTCGAGGGCGCCCAAGAATTCGGTCACCTCGAAGGTCAGCGTCCCTTCCTGGTCATGAGAATCTGGTAAAAAGATCTGTCGGATCTCCGCGAAAAACCGTATCCGCAGGAGATCCATGGGAAATTGGGCTTCATCCTGGATCACCCGACATAACAAATCCCCCATGCCCGTTTCCCGCAGCCCGCTCGTCGGGAATATCTGGATAAAGCCCTTGAGTCCAGGACTGTTGTAGATAACCAGCTCCTGCAACCAGGGCTGCAACTCCCTCTGATAGAGCATCAGCAGGAACCGTTGATCATCATGCACATAGGGGTCAAAGACGGTGCTGTCGCGAAATCTGCCGCCCATTCGTAGCTGATCAGGCAACTCATTGACAAATCCCCATACCACCATGGAATTGCGCGAGACCGAACTCAAGTTGCCTGCCTCCTCTAGGATGATTTCACAGGTCTCGCAATAACGGCCATGTCCCCTCCCTCCAGTCGGGCGTGGATACATCCAGCAACGCAGGCAGGGCCCACTCAACGCCGAATGAGGTGGCCCGATCCCTCCGGGGAGATCGGGACAGGTCGCTAGATACTGGAGTGTGGCCAACAACTCGGCCCCTGTCCGGCTTCGCCGGAGCCAATCAAATGGACTGTACATTCAGCGCCTTCTTTAACTCCAAGGCATGAGCGACGACCGCTTTCTTACGCCACTCTTCCCCGCGGATCGGGGTACGCCATTCCTGCTGGGAATAACGCTTGGTCCAATCGATCAAATAGCTTTCGGACAACATCCGCAGTTGCAGGCTCCCAAATCCAAGATGGCGATGATGACCGATTTTATGCGCCAATCCTGGTTCCAGGACGATGGACCAGATCAACCGCTGAAATTCCAGTTCATCCAGATTCCAGAAACGGATAGTGACGCGGGCTTTACTACCCGGGAGGATGGCCCGGAAATAGCTAGCCTGCACGGTATTGGGCTGGAAAGCCTCCATCTGGGTCGCGGTAGGCGCGAGCGGGGCGTGCTGGAATAGCCGCCAGGTCGTTCCGACCATGGTCCGCGGCACCGCGCGGCCCGCCTCGTGATTCCATTTCCCATTTTCGAAGGCCCAGCCCGTATAGGGGTAGGGTACCGAGAACCAGGACAATTGTGGATTATCGAACAGGCCAAAGCTGATCGACAGACGTCCCATGATGGCTTGATTTGGACCCGAGCCCACCCACCCGAAGAGATGATCGGCGGGATTCAGGTGATTGAGGTCCGTACTCATTTGGGCTGAATCGCTGGCGATCGAGTAGATATGGCGCAACATCCCCTTTAGACTGCGGCTGGGCAGCACGTAGGTCTTGACAGCGGGACGCGCGGAGGCCTCGGGCACCGTCATTGAGAAAAAGTCCCAACCATTGACCCGGCCATCCGCCAAGTCCATCTGCGCGGAGGGTTCCCCGCTTTCCTTGATGTGGAGCGGCGTCAATACCTCGGCCTCCAGAACCAGCGTGCCCGAATAGCCCCCGAAGGCGCGGTGAGAGATGAAACCGGATTTACTCCGGGGTGGGGTCGTCTGGGGAGATATCTGAGCTATCAATGCAGTACTGTCCTGCAGGGCGTTGGTGGCCTCCGCGCCTGTCAGGCGCAGCCGGTGCCAGATGCCTTCCCGAATCAGGACGCGGTTTCCAAAGAGTTTGGAAGTTACGCCCGCCGGACTTGCCGTCAGCCATTCGAGTTCAGCGATCCTGGCCTCCACCCAGCCAAACCCATTGCTCTTGTTGCCGCCCAGGGGGATATCGCCGCGCTGAAAATCCTCCAGCAGGTGTGCCAACAGCGAGACCATTTCCAGATCCTGTTCGGTAATGTCCTGCATGTCCAGACGCCATTGGAACAGCAGCTGCTTGCCATAGGCGAACAGATAGTCCTGCTTGGCCTTTTCTATCGGACATCCAGTCTGGGGGTCCATTTTGACCCCATCCATCGAACACCACGCCTGCTGAGGATCCTGAGGGTTCACGAGATAGGCATCCGAGAAGAACAGGATGCCGCGCTTCCCCTGGGCCCCGAAGAGGTAATCCAGGGCCTGACTGGTGCGGGGCGATTCTCCCCACAGGGTTTTGAGAACCTGGGAAGCCCGTTTACGAAATGCACCTTTGATCGTGGTGCCAGGGATATACACCTCCCAGGTGCCATGTTCCCGGGTCGAGGGTTTCCAGGTGAGCAACCGCATGAAGATATTATCGTAGGGTTTGCCATATTCCCGAGAGACAGCGCGATTGGATTTTCCACCGGAGCGAAAGTCGATATGGTACGGCTGGCCCAATTCCTGCCTGACACGGGCGCGATGGCTCTTGAGAAACTCGATGAAGTTGCGGTCGTTGGTGATGCTCTTTCTAAGATTCATCCTATGAGTCATATGGCTGTAGCGGACGCGGCTGTGCTCTTCCACGAAGGTCTGCCATGCATTGGTGCTTACCCCTTCCGGGGGATGGCGGTGATCGTTCCACTGGGTTTCGTTAATTCTGCCATCCAGGAGCATGGTCTTGATCAACAGGTGCTGCTCGCGGATGGAGATTTCGTTATCCACCCAAGGATCGCTCTGCAGCAGATTGATCTGCTGGTCTATTTGTTGGTTGAGTCTGAACAATACGGGCCGGCATGCCTCGGCCAACAACCGGGTAAGCGCGGCCTCATCTTCCAGACTGGAGGCGAGCTGCGCCTCCAGGGCCGGATTCAGTCCAAGCGCGGTGGCGAGGGCAAGCCAGTCCTCGCGATTGAGTTGCCGCGCGGTCTGACGCTGGCGTTCCATCGCCCCCAGGATGCGCTTCGCCATATTCGATTTATCGCCCAATACCGCCCCAAGCGCGATTTCAGCCGCAGCCTGGCTGTCAAAGGATTCGGTGCATAAGGGTTGGACAACATCGAGAATTTTTTTGGACAGGGGAAATTTGCCCTTTCCCAGCTTGGCGAGTGCCGCGCTATTCAGCACCCAGACCTCCGTATTGCCGCTCGAGCGCCCCTGTAGCCAGATAGCGGTCAGGCGTGGCAGATATTCGGCCAGTTTGTGCTTCCAGTCCTCGGGATTGAGGATCGGCCCACTCATGACCATCGCGAGACGCTCCCGAATCGCCTCGGGAATCTCGCGCATGGAGGACAGAAGCAGCTGTCCTTCCACTGCGGCAAAGGCGGGCACGGCGGGATCAACTTTCCCCCAGTTCCAACCCACCAGCACGGGATTTTCCGCATCGAAGTTCAATTCCATTCGCAGATGGTTGACACCCGGTTGCAGTGTCGGTTGCCCCACGGGTATCGGCAGGGGGGACTCCAATTCGAGTCGCAGCCGGCCAAGTCCCGTGCTTTTGCCCATCCCGAACCAGAAACGGCCTGCCATCAGTTCCTGCAACATATAATAAAAACGCGTCGCGGTTTCTTGATCGCGCAGCACCGTGTCATTGGCTGATAGGGTAAAATCAAAAACCGCGTTGCGGAACACCGTTTCCATCTTGTAATTGGCGTTGGCGTCGGCGGCCCAGCGGTCTTCGTCCAGTTTGATGCCCATCCGCAGGTTAAAGAAGTGATCGCGTGGATAACAGGCCTCCTGCAATTCGCATTGGACATGGGCAATCAACTGCGTGGGTATCGGGCTACCATACAGTCGCAACCATAACCGGTTCAATAATCCGATATTTTTACCATCGCGTGACTGGCCGATGAAGGCGTCCATCAGGGATTGGGCTGTCCCGGAGATTTCTCCCGCCAGCGAGACCAGCCGTTCGGTGCCATCTCCATCCCGTGTGAACAGGGATTTACGGGCATTGCCCCGGTAGATCGGTGTTTCCGCGATAATGTGTCCACGAAACAGCATGTTTTCAACCCCATTTAATCTATGAATAATCTATCTCGGGTCTGGCAGAAAACCCCAAAACCCCATAGGTTGGGTTGAGCTTGTGAAGCCCAACAGCATGATTCTTGGGGCTGATGTTCTGAATGTTGGGCAACGCTACACTTTTACCCAATTTACATTATAGGTTTTCGGTCAGACACTACCTATCAATACTTCTGCGGCAGCCCACTAGCTCCCGGGCCAGCGGCGCAGTACCTGGTAAAGCGAACCTTCCGTACTCCGAAGCGATTCAACCAGGGCCACTTCGCCGATCCGCCAGTGGATTGGCACGGTGGGCGGCTGCGCCGGCGCCGGTCCGGGAAACTTGCGTGCCAGGGTGATGTGGGCCTGGAATGCCCGTCGTTCGGGAAAAAAACCGCAGCCGCGCAAACGCCGATTCAATTCGGCCACCAGCTCGTAGAGTTCCGGCGGGGTGCGACTGGACCCCAGCCACAGAATGCGCGGCGCCGGCCAGTAGCCATAGCGATCCAGGGTCAGTTCCAGCATCGGCACGGATACATCCGCCAGCGCCGTCTCGTAAGCCGCCAGGCGGGCGGCATCGGTGGCGCCCAGAAAAACCAGGGTCAGATGCAGATTGGCATCGCGCACCCGCCGCCGGCCGACGACGTTCGCCGCCAGTTCCGCCAGTTGCCGGCGTTCGGCTTCTTCCGGCCAGAGCGCCAGGAACAGCCGTCGGACGTCAGTGGTGACGGGCGAACACATCCAGTACCCCTTGCAGGGCAGCGGCGACGGCTTGCAGGCGCACGGCGTCGCGATTACCGGAGAAGTGCTGGCGTTCGGTGTGGAATGGCCCATCCCGCAACGCCCAGGCCAGATAGACGGTGCCCACCGGCTTGTCTGCAGTGCCGCCGTCGGGACCAGCGATGCCGCTGACGGCGACGACCACATCGGCGGGGCTGCGTTGCAGGGCGCCGGTCACCATTTCGGCGACCACCTCGGCGCTGACCGCGCCATGATGGGCGATGGTGGATTGCTGTACGCCCAGCAGATCGGATTTGGCGGCATTGCTATACGTGACGAAGCCGCGGTCGAACCAGCCGGAACTGCCGGGTACGTCGGTGGCGACCTTGGCGATCCAACCGCCGGTGCAGGATTCAGCGATGGCCAGGGTACGATTGCGGGTACGCAGGGCTACCCCGACTTGCGCGGCCAATTCGTAGAGGTGTTGATGCGCGGGTTCTTGGGCGGACACGGCGATCTCCTGACTGTTCGGAAGGTGAGAGGGCGTTAGGATTCGAAGTGAGTCGCTACACGGTAGCATAGCGTATGCGTGGCGCAATGCCGTCCTCGTTCACTTCAGCCATCCTTTCTTGCGGAAAAACCAGAAGGGCGCGATGACGGACGCAACCATCAGGCTGATGGCGAACGGATACCCCAGCGGCCACTTCAGTTCGGGCACGAATTCGAAGTTCATGCCGTAGATGCTGGCGATCAGGGTCGGTGGCAAGAGAGCGACAGAGACCACCGAGAAGATCTTGATCACCTTGTTCTGGTTGATGTTGATGAAACCGACCGTCGCATCCATCAGGAAGTTGATTTTCTCGAACAGGAACGAGGTATGCCCATCCAGCGATTCGATGTCGCGCAGGATCTGGCGGGCGTCTTCGATTTGATCGGTGGAGAGTAGCCGCCGCCGCATCAGGAAGGAGATGGCGCGGCGGGTGTCCATCAGGTTCCGGCGGATGCGCCCGTTCAAGTCTTCCTCCCGGGCGATGCCAGCCAGCACCTCGGCGGCGGCTTCGTCGGTCAGATGGGCTTTCAACACCCGGCCGCCGACTTCCTCCAAGTCGGCGTAGATGCCCTCCAACGCATCGGCGGAATACTCGGCGTCGGTGGCGTACAAGTCGAGCAGCACATCCCGACAGTTTTCGAGATAACCAGGCTGATGTCGCGCGCGCAAACGCAACAGACGGAAGACAGGCAAATCCTCTTCGTGCAGGCTGAACAGGATGTCTTGCTTGAGTACGAAAGCTACTGGCACGTTGCGGGATTCGTCGGTTTTGCCGATCAGGAAATCGGAGCGGATTTGCAGGGCGCCGGCCGCATCCTCGAAGCAGCGGGCGCTGGCCTCAATGTCGCCGAAATCGTCTTCGTCCGGCAGGGTCAGCTTGAACAATTCCTTCGCCCACAACCGCTCCTCATCGCTCGGATCGTCAAAATCGATCCAGATCGGCTTGGTGCGCTCAAGGTCAGCTTTGCTCTCGATCTGAATCTGCTTGAGGCGGCCGTTTTGGAGTTCGAAGGCGTTGATCATGGGATTTGCGTAACGGTCAAAGTGGCGCGGAAAATAGTCCGAAACCAAATCCGGGTAAAGTGAATTCTTCGAGGCGCGCGACGCTTGGATAATCTCGACCAGCACACCCCCATGATGCAGCAGTATTTGCGCATCAAGGCTCAGCATCCCGACATCCTGCTGTTCTACCGGATGGGGGATTTTTACGAGCTGTTCTACGACGACGCCCGCCGCGCCGCTGACCTGCTCAACATCACCCTCACCACGCGCGGTCAGTCCGCCGGGGCATCGATTCCGATGGCCGGCGTGCCGTTCCACGCCGTCGAAAGCTATCTTGCCAAGCTGATAAAAATGGGGTTGTCGGTCGCGATTTGCGAACAATTGGGCGATCCGGCTACCAGCAGGGGACCGATGGAGCGGCAGGTCGTCCGGATCGTCACCCCCGGCACTCTGACCGACGAAGCGTTGCTGGACGAACGCCGCGACAACCTGCTGGTCGCCCTGCATCATGTCAAACACACCTATGGCCTCGCCCATCTGGATTTGAGCGGCGGCCGGTTCACTGTCGCGCAACTGCATGACGAAACGGCGTTGCTCAACGAACTGGAACGGCTACGGCCGGCGGAACTGCTGATCAGCGAGGAGTTCAGCCCGCCCGACGCCTGGCGTCAGCATCCCGGCCTACGCCGGCAGGCGCCGTGGCATTTCGACCTGGACAGCGCGATTCGCACGCTGTGCGCCCAGTTCGGGGTGCGCAATCTGGACGGGTTCGGCTGCGCCGACCAGCCGGTCGCGGTGGCCGCCGCCGGCTGTCTGCTGCAATATGTCAAGGACACCCAGCGCAGCGCCCTGCCGCACCTGACCGGCTTGCGGGTGGAGCGGCACGAGGACAGCGTGATTCTGGACGCCGCCAGCCGTCGCAACCTGGAACTGGATCACAGCCTGAGCGGTCACCACGAACATACACTAATCGGCATTCTCGACCGTTGTGTGACGCCGATGGGCGGCCGGCTGTTGCGCCGCTGGACGCACCGGCCGTTACGCGACCGGACCATGCTTGGCCAGCGCCAGGATAGCCTGCGGCAACTGCTCGACAATGGGGGTTACGAATACCTGCGTGGCCTGCTGCGTGGGACTGGCGACGTGGAGCGGGTTCTGGCGCGAGTGGCGCTGAAATCGGCTCGGCCGCGCGATCTGGTCGCCTTGGCCGACGCGCTGGCCCGCCTGCCCGGCGTGCAACAGTTTCTCGGCCTGCTGGATGCCGTGCTGCTGCGCGATCTCACCCATCGCGCCGGTACGCATCCCGCAGTCTGCGAGCTGTTGAATCGGGCGATCATCGCCAATCCACCGCAGACCTTGCGCGATGGTGGGGTCATCGCCCCCGGCTACGACGCCGAACTCGACGAACTGCGGAACCTGAGCGAGCACGCCGATCAATATCTGGTGGAGTTGGAAGCGCGGGAACGCCAACGCACTGGCATCGCCAATCTCAAGGTCGGGTTCAACCGGGTGCATGGCTACTATATCGAAGTCACCCGCGCCCAGTCCCAGGCGGTGCCGGCCAACTATCTCCGCCGCCAGACTCTCAAGGGCGCGGAACGCTACATCATCCCGGAATTGCAAGAATTCGAGCACAAGGCGTTGCGCGCCCAGGAACAGGCGTTGGCGCGGGAAAAGCTGCTCTACGACGCTCTGCTGGAGCACTTGATTACCCGTCTGCCCGCGCTTCAGACCAGCGCCACCGCGCTGGCCGAACTGGACGTGCTGGGCAATCTGGCCGAACGCGCCGCCGCGCTGCGCTGGAATCCACCGGAACTGGTCGCCGGACCGGGCATCGAGATCAAGGCCGGTCGTCATCCGGTGGTCGAGCAGGTGTTGGACGAGCCGTTCGTGCCCAACGACCTGAAGCTCGAACCCGAACGGCGGCGGATGCTGATCGTCACCGGCCCCAATCTCGGCGGCAAATCCACTTACATGCGCCAGACCGCGCTGATCGTGTTGCTGGCCCATCTCGGCAGCTTCGTGCCCGCTGAGCGGGCGGTGATCGGTCCCATCGACCGCATTTTCACCCGCATTGGGGCCTCGGACGATCTGGCGACTGGCCGTTCGACCTTCATGGTGGAAATGAGTGAAGCCGCCAACATCCTGCACAACGCCACCCCGCACAGCTTGGTGTTGATCGACGAGATCGGTCGCGGTACCAGCACCTTCGACGGCTTGGCGCTGGCCTGGGCCTGCGCGGTGCATCTGGCCGGTACGGTGCGCGCCTTCGCCCTGTTCGCCACCCATTATTTTGAATTGACTCGCCTGCCGGACGAACAGCCCGGTATCGCCAACGTCCATCTCGATGCGGTGGAGCACGGCGACACCATTGTCTTTATGCACCGGGTGCAGGAAGGGCCAGCGGATCGTAGTTATGGCCTGCAGGTGGCGGCGCTGGCGGGAGTACCGCCGGTGGTGATCCAGCAGGCCCGTCAGCGGTTGCGTTTGCTGGAACGGCAGATGTTGCGGCGGGAATTGCCGGGGCGGCCTGCGGCGGCGTCTCCTCAACTATCGCTATTCGGCGAGTCGGTGCATCCGGTCGCCGCCGCGCTGGCGGAACTCGATCTCGACACGCTCGCGCCCGAACAGGCGCTGGCCGAACTGAGGCGGTTGAAAACGCTAAGCGGCTCTCGATGTTAAGATTGATCTGACACTCGGGGCATATACTTGAGGGAGACGCAACTTGAAAACGGACAGCGTGTTCTACCGGCTATTCCAACGCTTGCCGGAACTGGTGTTCGAACTGGCGGGGTGGCCGGCGCCCGATATGGCGGGTTATCGGTTCCGGTCGGAAGAGATCAAGCAAACGGCGTTCCGCCTGGATGGGGTGTTGGCGCCGCCAGCGGAAGCGACCGAACGGCCGATTGTGTTTGTCGAAGTGCAGTATCAGCCCGATGACCGGTTCTATCGCCGGTTCTTCGCGGAGATTTTTCTGTATCTGTACTTGCATCCGCCAGCGCATCCCTGGCAGGCGGTGGTGATTTATCCAGAGCGTCGGGTGGAGCGGGATGCCGGCCAGCATTACGCGGCGCTGCTGGCCATCCCGCAAGTGCGGCGGGTTTATCTGGAGGATTTCCGTCAACCGGCGCCGTCCAGTTTGGGGTTGCGACTGCTGCAACTCTTGATCGGCGAGCCGGCGCAAGCCATTACCCAGGCTCAGGCGCTGGTGCAACCGGCAACGCCCGCCCAACGGGGAACGACAGCATGGGCGGAATTGGTGGATTTGGTGGAAACCTTGCTGGTGTACCGGCTTCCGAAGCTTAGCCGTGAGGAGATTCGTGCGATGTTGAATTTGGTTGATGTGGATTTGAAACAAACCCGGTTTTATCAGGAGGTGTTTGCCGAAGGCCAACAGGAAGGCCGCCAGAAAGGCCGCCAGGAAGAAAGCGCGTCGCTGATATTACGGCAACTGCGGCGACGCTTTGGCGCGTTGGATGCCGCTCAGGTGGTACGCATTCAGCGATTACCGTTGGAGCAAGCCGAGGCGTTGGCGGAGGCGTTGCTGGATTTCCAGACGCCGGCTGATTTGGCGGTTTGGCTGGCGGAGCAGGAAAGCGGCAATTCCTGACTGCTTGGCGGCATCGGGGCAAACCGGTTCTATAGGACAATTTTATCGTGTCGTTCAATCGGATGGACTGGACGCCTTATCTGGAATCAATCCGCTGCGATAGCCGCTACGCCCTCTCGCGGGAGTGCTTCACGCCGCTGGATGTTCTGGATCGCCGGCCGGAAACGCGACCGGGAACGCCGTTCCTGCTGGATTTGCGGGTGCGGACGGTGCCGGAAGCCACGTCGGAGGCAAAAGAGCGGCAGGAGCAAAAAGTTGAACGCTGGGATGTGCTGGACGGGTTGCGCCGCCATGCCGCCGAGCATGTGTTGCTGGTCGGGCGGCCCGGTTCCGGCAAGAGCACGGCCTTGCAACGGTTGCTTCTGGAAGAGGCCGAGCGGGCGCTGGGCGATGCCGACGCCCGTATCCCCGTGCTGCTGGAACTGCGCCACTACCAGGAATCCACCTTGGATTCGCTCAGGCGGGTGTTGAGGGAACACGGGTTTTTGGTGGACGCGCAACGCCTGCCGGAATGGCTGCGGCAAGGCCGGTTGCTGGTGCTGGTGGATGGCATCAACGAGTTGCCGTCCGATGTCGCGCGCCGGGAGTTGGCGGCGTTCCGCCGGGAGTATCGGACCACGACGCCGATGGTTTTCGCCACCCGCGAGTGGGCGGTTGGCGGCGATTTGGAGATTGGCAAACGCTTGGAGATGGAGCCGCTGACCGAGCCGCAAATGCAGGGGTTCGTCCGGGCTTATCTGGGCGAGGATGGCGACAAGCTGTTGCGGCAACTGCAAGGCCGCTTGCGGGAATTGGCCGAAGTGCCGTTGCTGTTGTGGATGCTGTGTTCGCTGTTTCGGGAAACGCGGGAACGTCTGCCCGAAAACCTGGGGTTGGCGCTACGCGAGTTCACCACGCTTTATGACTGCCAGATCAAGGGTGATGCGCCAGTTTCGGAGGAATCGCGGCGCTGGTGGCCCCGGCTGTTGCAACGGCTGGCGTTCAAGATGCTGCAAGGGCCGGGGCCCACCGAGCTTTATGTCGCCGTCGCTCGTTCACAGGCGGAGGACTGGTTAACCGACTATCTGCTGGAAGAGCGATGCGACCAGCCACGAAGTCGGGCAATGGAATGGTTGGACGATCTGGTGAGCCATCACCTGCTCCAGCGCAGCGCCGGGGACCGCATCGAATTCCGCCATCAGTTCATCCAGGAATACTATGCGGCCGAGTATCTGTTGGGCCATCTGCCGAAACTGGACGATGTGGCCTTGCAGCGGGATTACCTCAACATTCTGAAATGGACGGAGCCATTCATCCTGCTGTTGGGGTTGTTGGAAGAACATCAGCAGGCATTACGAATCGTCAAGCTGGCAGAAGCGGTTGATTGGTCGTTGGCGGCGCGGCTGGCCGGGGCGGTGCGTCCCGATTGGCAAGCGGAAGCCATTCGCTTCATTGCTGCAACACCGCAAATACCCGAATGGCACCGAGTAGAATTATACGGATTGACTCGATCCCTCGATGCTATCCCCACACTGGAAAAGATGCTGCATCATGAAGATGAGACGTTACGCCAAGTCGCTGTCGAGGCGCTGGGTGCGATTGGTGGCGAAACCGTAGTCAGCGCCCTGTGTGACGCTCTGCGGCTCAACACCTATCAGTTTTCAGCCAGACTCTGTGAATTGAGTTTAACCGAGATTGGGAGGGAATGATGGGAACGGTACGGCAGTTGGCGATCACCATTGAAGAGGGGTTGCGTGCCGCGCTGCCGACCCTGCGCAAGACGGTGGTGACGAAGTTGGCGTTAGCGGTAGGGGCGCTCCTGGAAGCGCAGACCCCGAATACGGTGGACTTGGCGAATGTATTGCCGCTGGAGACGGAACGGCAGGATATGCGCGAGCAGTGGCTCCGCCGATTGTTAAAGAATCCGTTACTATCGAGTGCGGAGGTGCTGGAACCGTGGGCAGGTCAAGCCTTGGCAGCCGCTGGTCAGCATGGAGAGACGATTATGTTGAGTATGGATCAAACGGATTTGGGGGATCGGTTTGCGATCTTGATGATCAGCCTCGGCGTCGGGGATCGGGCGTTACCCTTGGCGTGGACGGTGGAAGCGGGTCCCGCGAATCTAGGCTTTGAGGCCCAGCAAGTCCTGTTGGAGCGGGTGCGGGCGTGGCTCCCGGCCGGGGCGGAGGTGTTGCTGTCGGCCGATCGCTTCTATCCCTCCGTGGAGTTGTTCCTCTGGCTCCACGCGCAACCCGGCTGGCATTATCGGTTACGGCTGAAAGGGAATCTGAACGTCGATCCGGGGTTTGGCGACATCGTGACGACGGGCGAACTGGCGGCGGGGCAGACCGAGCGCTATCTGCCGAATGTCCGGTTGTTCAATCACGGGGTGCCCACGAATCTGGCGATTTGGCATGAAGGCGGACACCCGGAACCCTGGATTATCGCCATGAATGACTCACCGAATCGGGCGACCGTACGCGATTACGCCTGTCGCTGGGGGATTGAGCCGATGTTCTCCGACTTCAAAAGTCGGGGTTTTCAACTGGAAGACACCCAGTTACGAGCCGCGGACCGGCTGGATCGGTTGTTGGTGATCATGGCCCTGGCCATGTATTGGTGTGTGCGCGTGGGCCAAGAGGAGGCCCGCCATCACCCGACGCCGTTGGAAAAAAAAACTCAAGAGCAAACGGACCCCGACCATTGGACCTTTAAAAAACTGGCTCGGAGTGCCGTGTCCTGGTTCAAACGCGGTTTACGCGCGCTTGAAAGGCGACTCCAAATGCAACAACCCTTACCATCCTTCTACCGCGTTTGCCCCGTGATGAGGAACTGATAGGTGGTAAGCGCTCTGCGGTATGGAGATCCCTTGATGCGTTGGGCCGCCACCGAGGCACTTAAGAAGATCGGCGGCAAGGCGACCTGCAGCTCTTTGCAAATCGTTCTGTGCGATAAAAGCTTCGGGGTGCGTCTAGCCGCCGCCAAGGTGTTAGAGGAAATTGGGGGTGAAGCCTTCGCCGGTACCCTGCAAGCCGCCTTAGGTGATGAGTGTGGGGCGGAAAGCATTATTCCCCTATCATCTTTACGGTTATCTTTCAGCGATCTGCAAGCCACTGAAAGCTTCAGGGCGCATCAAGCCGCCGCCGAAGCACGGGGAAAGATCGGCGATGCGGCAGTCATCAGCGCACTGCAAGCTACCTTGCACGACGACAATGTTGTTAGGCGCTGGATCGCCATCGGAGAGCTGGGCAAGATTGGCGATGCCCAGCTTTTTTCTAAACTCATCAATGACTTCAGGCGATGCGCTCAGACCGAAACAGCAGTCTATTCCGTCATCAAGGCTATGCAACAACGCTGCAAAATCTATCGAGCCGATGCCTTCTAGCCACCAAGCACCGATATAAAACCTCCACCAGCCGAGAAAACCATGCGCACACTTCGCGTCGTCCTGGCCTCGCCCAGCGATGTTCAAGCCGAGCGGGATGTCTTGCCCAGTGTAGTCGAGGAACTAAATCGCAATATGGGCGCGGTGCTTGATGTGGACCTCAAGCTCTACCGCTGGGAAACGGACGCCTATCCCGGATTTCATCCGGAAGGCCCGCAAGGCTTGATCGACGGTATTCTCCAAATTGATGACTGCGACGTACTGATTGGTATCTTCTGGAGGCGATTCGGGACACCCACCAAAAGCGCCGGTTCTGGTGCGGAACATGAATTTCTCACCGCTTACAAAACGTGGAAGAAAACCCAACGACCGCAAATCATGATGTATTTCAAGGAAGAACCTTACTTTCCGAAAAATCGCGAAGAGTCCGATCAACAAGGTAAGGTGCTGGATTTCAAAACCAAATTCCCGGAGGAAGGACTCTGGTGGTCGTTTTCAGAAACAAGCGCATTCAAAGACTTGATACGCACGCACCTCTCTGGCTGGCTGCGGGACAGCTTCGGCAAAAAGTAATCTGCGCCAAACAACCACTATGCTGCTGACCGCCCACCAACAATCCCAATTATTCTCGCAACTGGCGACGATGGAGCACGCCGGCATTGCGCCAGCGCAAGCGTTCACCCTGATCGGGCGCGATTTGCCGGCCGACGCGCGGCAAGCCTTGGCGCAAACCGCCGCGGCTCTCGCGAAGGGCGCGGATCTGGCGAAAGCGGGGCAGAGCAGCGGCGTGCTACTGCCGTGGGAAACGCGACTGGTGCGCGCGGCGGCGCTGGGCGGACGGCTGGAATCCCTCTACAAACGCCTGAGCGAACATTACGCCAGCCGTGCCCAGTTGCTTGGCCGATTGAAGTCGCGGCTGGTATTTCCATTTCTGATCCTGACGCTGGCCACGTTCGTCGCACCTTTTCCGGCACTGTTCCAAGGCGCCATCGGGCTGGGCGGCTATCTGCTGCGGGCCATCGGACCGCCGCTGTTGCTGTACGGCGGTCTGCGCCTGCTGGCGCTCGCCTACCGCCAACAACTGGCCCGCGAAACCGGCGCGATGTGGGCAAAGCTGCTGCTGGCGATACCGGTGCTCGGCGGATTGCTGGCCCGGCAACAGCGGCGCGATGGGCTGTTCAGCCTGCTGCTGTTGCTGGAATCCGGCGTGCCAATCCTGGAAGCGCTGCCATTGGCCGGAAAAAGCATCGCCGACCCGCTGCTGCGCGCCCGGTTCGCGGGCGCGGCGGCGGCGCTGGCCGATGGCCGGTCAGCGGTCGCCGAGACCCTGAACCGCTACGGCGTGGTGGACGATCCCGGCGCGGTGGCGCTGTTTGCCAGCGGCGAAGCGGCGGGCCGACTTGACGACGTCATCCGCCATCAATTGCGCCAGTGGGACGCGCAATTGGAATTGCAATGGGATACGCTGGCGGAATGGCTGCCCCGCCTGTTTTACGCGGCGGTGGCGATCTTCATGGCGGCAAGCATCGTGGGCGGTTATCGGGGAATGACCATTCCGGGCACTGGTTCAGTTTGATTATCTATTTAAGTTACTGATCTATAAGTAATAAATTGAGGATTAGGCGATCTTCTGGAGCCTCAAAACCTGGAGGGGATGGTGTTCCTCAAGTGGATATATGAACCTGTAAGCTCTTGATTAGAATATCCTTGATCAGGCTGATCTCCACATCCAAACCGCCAATCCAAATTTGATCTATTATACAGAATAAAAGCTTATTATTCAACGTGTTATAGCGTTAATCAAACTGAACCAGTGCCCCATTCCGGCTTGACGGGATTTCTTGGGAGAAGACCAATGACAACATTCCACCAACTACGGATCCAGCGGCGGGAGTTGCTGGACGACCTGGATGAACTGGAAGCATCGGTCGCGGAATTGACCGTCGTGTTAAGCGAATCGATTGCCATCGATGCCGACGAACTTACCGACCATCACCAACGACTTGCCTGGCTGCACCGGCAGCGGGTCGGCCTACTGGTGGTGCTGAGCGAAACGGAACGGGCGCTGCTGGAGTTCAGCGCGGACGGCTGGGACGACCAGTAGGTTCAAACCAGTCCCAGCAACCGCTCCTCTTCCTGCGTTTCCTGCTCCCGCTGCTGCAAGGCCCACATCTGGGCATACAACCCGTCCTGTTGCAGCAACTCCCGATGCGTGCCCTGTTCCCGCACCCGACCATGATCCAACACCAGAATCTGGTCGGCATCGACGATGGTGGATAGCCGGTGAGCGATCACCAGCGTCGTATGCTCGGCGGCCACCGCGCGCAAGGCTTGCAGGATCGCCTGCTCGGATTTGCTGTCCAGCGCCGAGGTCGCTTCGTCGAAGATCAGGATGCGTGGCCGTTTGAGGATGGCGCGCGCGATCGCCACCCGCTGCTTCTCGCCGCCCGACAGTTTCAAGCCGCGCTCGCCGACCACCGTCTCGTAACCGGCCGGCAGCGCAGCGATGAAATCGTGCAATTGCGCCATTCGGGCGGCAGTGGCGATCTCCGCGCGGCTGGCTTCGGGCCGGGCATAGGCCAGGTTGTAATACAGCGTGTCGTTGAACAACACCGTGTCCTGCGGCACGATGCCGATGGCGGCGCGCAAGCTCTGCTGGCTCACCCCGCGGATGTCCTGCCCGTCGATCAGGACGCGCCCACCGGTCACGTCGTAGAACCGGAACAACAACCGGGCCAGAGTGGACTTGCCGGCTCCGCTGGCGCCGACCACCGCCAACTTGCGGCCCGGTGGCACGGTAAAACTCACGTCGAACAGGATTTGCCGGTCGGGCTGATAACCAAATTCCACCCGCTCGAAGCGCAACTCGCCGTGCGTCACCGCCAGTTCGGCCGCGTTGGAGGCATCGCGAATTTCCGGCGTCCGCTCGAACAAACGGACCAGATCGTCCATGTCGGCCAGCGCGTACTTGATCTGCCGGTAGACGATGCCGAGAAAGTTCAGCGGGATGAACAGTTGCAGCAGCAGGGCGTTGACCAGCACCAGATCGCCCAGCGTCATCTGACCGGCGGCGACTTGGCCGGCGGCGACGAACATGATCAGCGTCGCGCCGGCGGCGATGATGGCGCCCTGCCCGAAGTTCAGCACCGACATCGAGGTCTGGCTGAGTACGGCGCTGTTTTCCCAGGACGCAAGAGTCGCATCGCAGCGCCGCAACTCCCAGTCTTCGTTGCCGAAGTATTTAACCGTTTCGTAATTGATCAGACTGTCGATGGCCTCGTTGCCGGCCTGCGATTCCAGGCGGTTCATCAGATGACGATGTTCCATCCGCCAGTTGGTGATCGCCAGGGTGAAAACGACGTAGGCGGCGACGCTGCCAAAGATGATCAGCGTGAACACCGTCGGGTAGCGACCCAGCAGCAGTACCGCCGCCAGCAGAAATTCCACCACCACCGGCAAGATGCTGAAGGCCAGGTAATTCAGCAGCGTGCTCAGGCTGCGCGCGCCTCGCTCCAGATCGCGGCTGATCGCGCCGGTCTTGCGCTCCAGGTGGAACCGCAGCGACAACTCATGGAGATGAGCCAGCGTCCGAACCGTCAACCGGCGCATGGCGCGGTAACGGACCCGGGCGAACAGCACGTCGCGCAATTCGCTGAACAGGGCATTGCCCAGTTTCAGCGCGCCGTAAGCCAACAGCAGGGAGACGGGCAGCATGACCACGGCCTGATGGTTGGGATCCAGGCTGTCCACGATCTGCTTGAGCGTCAGCGGTACGCCGATATTGGCGACCTTGGCCAGCATCAGGCAACCCAGGGCGAGCAGCACTCGCCCGCGATATTCCCACAGATACGGTAGCAGGGCGCGCAGATTGGTCCAGTTGCGGTGCGCGTGCTGAGGAGATTCGGTAGGACGCAGATCGGGACGCATGGCGGTTCGCTTGAAAAACGAAGGGCCACCCCGCGGGATGGCCCTTGCAACGCGAGAATGCCGAAGGACAACAGGCTACTTCGGCGCTTCGGCCGCGGCGGTTGGCGCGGCTTCTGTCTTGATGCCGGTCTCGCCCAGCATGTAAACGATGGAGTCCTTGATATTAGCCTCGGTCAGCGAAGGATCGCCACCCTTGGCGGGCATGGCGCGGATGCCGCTCACGGCGTGAGTCACCAGAGTATCCAGCCCCTGCGCGAAGCGGGGTTCCCACTGATCCTTGGCGCCGGTCTTGGGGGCGCCCAGCGTGCCGGCGGCATGGCAGGCCGCGCAGACCTTGTTGTAGACCTCCGAGCCGGACAGTTTCACCGCGACCGCCGGCTTGGGCTGTTCGAAGGAAACCCGTGCGACCGGCTTGATGCGCTCGAGCACGGCAGCCTGCTTCCGCGAGCTATCGTCCGGAGCAACTTTGCCGACAACGCCGATGAGGGCGGCGACCATGAACAGCACGACGGCCAACAGCACCAGTCCCGAGATTAGGGCAACGGACGTGGTCATAACGAATTTATCGGCTTGCGGATTCACAATCTCACCTCATTGAATGCATTCTCAACCTGCACATCCCCGGGCGCGTTGCGGCAGATTCGACTCGATCAGTCTCTTGTCCGCCGGGCGTGAGTCTTCGCGGGAGCAACGTTGGTGGGAAGGTTTGGGTTTGGGCTTGTTATGTTGTGGCTTGGATACGACTAAACATAATAATTATAACGGTATTTGGCTTTGCCTGAAAACCGATATGCTAACTCCAGACCGGATCGGGGAGGGGTCAACGCCATGGTGACTGCCACCTGGTGTCCGTGGATGGGGAGGGCCATTTGTTTTTCGAGAGTCACGGCAAGGATGAAACGACACCGTGAAACAATGAAACAATGTCATCAAACACTGGACGGGAACCCGTAATCCGGGTATTTTACTTGCCCTTTCCCCATGCGCCCGTAGCTCAGTTGGATAGAGCGTCGGCCTCCGGAGCCGAAGGTCGTGAGTTCAAGTCTCGCCGGGCGCGCCAATTCCTTCAAGCAGTTACCCGCTATTTCGACCGATTCGCGATGCCCTCCGCGACCAAACCGTGACGCTTTGTCCTTCCCGTCAGCCGGCTGGTGTGATGGGTGATCGATCATGGGTGGTGGAGAAATGCCCGTTCGCGAAGAACCCGGATCCCAGGGAATGATGGAACCGGTTTCATGGTTTGAACCGAGCGGCCAAGGATGCAAGATAGCCGCTCGATTATGCCGGGAGTTCAATAGGCTAGGTGGGATGTACCCCACGCCGCCGTGACAGGGATTCGGACAGGTGCTGCCGGCAGAGGTATGACATCTTCCATCCGACGCCCGCTGGCAGGCAACTGCTGTGTGCGATACGGCTGGTCGGCCGCCACCAAATCGTGGCGGATCTCATGCACGAGCCACGCATTGTAACAGCCCTGTCCGGTGCGACCTTCCCTGAGTGGATCCACCAGCCACAGATACAAGACGTGCTTCAAATCCTGCTCCTGCCGGCCCACCACCTCGATAGCCCACAGTTCGTCCCCCATGCGGGCTTGCACTTGCGTGGCGCGTGCCGCCTGATAATCGGAAACCGCCGCCTGGATCACATTGTAGGCAACGTTGGCAAATGTGCCGCAAACGCCGGCTATCCAGGGATATTGCCGACCACCAGACAACTCCGTGTTGAGTCTGTACATCATGTGGCTGTCGTTTGGGGTGAACTCGAGCAACTTTTGTCTGGAGATATACCGCAGGCACAAATCGCTATCCGTTGGTGGCTCGTAAATCAATCGAGTCCCTCCGGCGTTTCGCGCCCGAGCCAGTACCGGCCCGCGCCAATCGGCCTGGAAACCCGCCCATACCTCGGAGGCAATTGCTCTTCCCGATTGCCGGGGTAAATTTCGGACACACCCAAGAAGTTCTTGTCTCGTATTCATAACTATTGCCTCCAATCAGAGACTTTGCCTTGCTATATTGTGTTGGTATTTATTTACGTACAAATAACATGCCATTTTCTTATCTATCTGATTATATTAATAAAATATAACAAGAGGGATTGGAGGTTTTCAAGCTCTTTTGTTATAGGGCCATTCTGGTCCGGTTGGCTGTCGCGATGATGCTGAAAGACGGCAATCAACCAGCCAATTTCGCTGGCTTGGCCAGCCACGCCACCGTCAGTCTGGTACGGTGACCAGCGGCGCGGAGGCCGGTGCTGCCCCGCCTCCGCGGCAATGGGGTGAACATATGCTTCACCCGAAAGATGGTCTAACTATCAATTCCTTGCCTGTTGCTCGGGGTCCTCGCGGTGCCGGTTCTGCTCGGCCATGAACTGATCGAACTCGGCTCGGTCCCGTGCGCGGCGTAGCCGGTCGAGAAATTCCATGAACTCCCGCTGATCCTCCTCGAGACGGCGTAGCGTCTCGTTACGATACTCATCGAAAGCCGTGTTGCCGCTTGAGGTCGAACCTCGCTGGTCCCCGCACCCTCTACCGACGGTACGGAACAGTCTTCCAATGCCACAGTTTGGCGAGTTGCTCACGTCATCAGGTTGCCAACATCTCATTTTTCCGCTCCAGATCAGATAAGCCAGAATGGCGAGGCCGAGGGGCCACCAGAACAACAAGCCGAGGGTGATCAGGCCGACCCAGGCTAGTTTGTCGACGGGGCTGGATTTTGCTGTAAGAATCATAAGTCCTCCATGTAAATGTTAATCACATTTACAATCATAGGCATCTCAGGGAGTTCTGTCAATAAGGGATAGCGAGCCGTCAACGATCCGACGGTAAAGCCTCGCCGCCGCCGCGACCCAGCCCACGCAGATAGAGCAGAATACCGGCCTCCAGCAAATCCTCGGGCGTCATCGGTAGCAACTGCCGTGGCCCCTCGCCGCAGCCCAAGAACAGCGACGCAATCCCGTGCGACAGGGACCAGATATGTAACGCCACCATCCGGGGTGGTGGCCGATAACCTTTCGGTTCCTTGGCCCACAGGGTTTCCGCCGCCCTCCCGAGCACGGCAAAGGCGCGCTCGCCCGCCTGCACGAGGTCGATATCGGTTTCCGGGGGAGGCCCGGCTTCGAACATTGCTGAATAATAGGCGGGCTGCTGCCGAGCGAATGCCAAGTAGGCCCGTCCGCAGTTGACGAGGGCACCGAGCGGCTCCGGTCGGCCGTCGTTCCAGGCTCGGGCAAGTTCGGCCTCGAACTGCTGAAAGCCGCGGCGAGCTACCTCTGCGATGAGGGTGTTGCGGTCGCGGAAATGCCGGTAGGGCGCGGCCGGACTGACCCCAACCAACCGGGCCACTTCGGCGAAGGTGAACCCCGCGGGACCGCGTTCGGCGATTAAATCCAGCGCAGCCTCAATCAGCGCCTCTCGCAAATTACCGTGGTGATAGCGGTTACGCCCGGTCCCGTGGCCAGATTTGCACCAGATCATATGAAGGTTTATGACATGCTACGTGAGTTAATGTTGGCAAGCGGTTACCATTCTGGCTTGTTTCGCCTGTTTCCAGAGCGGCCGATGCCGTGCTCCCCGCGTGGTTCGAGGGAAAGCATAACCAAGAAATTGATGGGTGATGCGGCATTCCAGAAAAATGTCGAATTGAGATCATCCGTATGTTGATTGATAGCGTGGGAATCCAGTTGACACAAATCGAGCAATACGATCCTGACCCTGTCGTTTTCGCCGAAACGGCTGGAACCCTCAAGACCGAGAGCGAATGGGCGAACGAGTTGCACCCGACGAGGGCCGGCTTTGCACAATAGGTGATACGCTTGCCGATAAGGTATCGGTTACCGAACGAGTTGCACCCGACGAGGGCCGGCTTTGCACGGCTCGGTGACTGTTTCAAACAAGCGCTTGCCCCAATCATGAAGCGAAGATTCAGGTGGTAATCAATCCCATGGCCACTCCTCTCAATCTCCTGGTCGTCGACCTCGAAACCCGCCCCGACGCGGCGATTCTGCCGGCGGATCGCGATCCCGAGGCGTTTCCCAAACCGATCCAGCACGAGATCGTCACGCTGGGTTTCCTGCTGGCGCGAATCGAACGCGACGGGCAGGGCGAGCGCTATTCCGTCCGCAAACTGGGCGCGGCCAGCATCGCGGAGCGGAGCGAGCAGGAGATTCTGACCGGGTTCTGGCGACTGGTGGACAAGCAGAAGCCCCGGCTGATCACCTGGAACGGGCGCGGCTTCGATGTCGCCGTGCTCAAGCAGCGTTCCCTGATCCACGGTCTCACCGCCCACAACTGGCATCGCACCGATCCGCGGTTCGGCTACGACTACCGCTACGAGAGCAACTGGCACTGCGACTTGATGGACGTGCTGGGCGACTTCGGCGCCTCGCCCCGGCTGGGACTGGACGAGACAGCCCAGGCGCTGGGCCTGCCGGGGAAATGGAACGGCCAGGGGGAAAACGTCGCCGAGCAGGCCGCCGCCGGCGACTACGCCGCCATAAATCAATACTGCGAAGGTGACGTGCTCAACACCTACGTGCTATATCTGCGCTGGGCCTGCTTCAGCACCCGCGTCAGCGCGCGGGGTCACAACGCCAGCGTGCAAAACCTGCTGGATTATCTTGAAGCGGGCCGGGCGCAATATCCGCACTGGGGCGAGTTCACCGATCGCTGGCAGGCCAGCACTCGGCCGTGTCCGCTGTTCGTCGCGGAAGCCCTCGGCGAACCGGGGCCGCAACCGCCGGAGTCGCACTTGAGAAGCGAGGATGTGCTGCCGTAGCGGGGGTGCGGCTTTACCAGAACGCTGGCCGCAGCCGCGCCATAAGGATTCGCACCCCCTCGCTTGCGGGCGCGAGGCGCTTCGAAGCAATTGTTTACAAAAACTCTCTCTCCTTTAAAGTTTCTGTGAGCTTCAACCGAACGGGCAAGGGTGGGTGTGCGAGGGTCAGGATGGATACCCCGCCTGGTTTGACGCTCAGGCCGCCAGCCGGTTCGGTAGCACGCCTTTCAACTTGGCATGGGCCTCGCGCAGCATCATCTCGGTGGTCGGCCAGTCCACGCAGGCATCGGTGACCGACACGCCGTATTTGAGCTGGCTGCGGTCGGCGGGGATGGACTGGCTGCCCCAGCCCAGATTGCTCTCGATCATCAGGCCGACGATGGACTGGTTGCCTTCCAGAATCTGATGGACGCAGTCGCGCAACACCAAGGGCTGCATGGCCGGGTCCTTGAAGGAATTGGCATGGCTGCAATCCACCACGATGTTGACCGGCAGCTTCTTCTCGCGCAGCGCCTTCTCGCTGAGGGCGATGGAGACTGAGTCATAGTTGGGCCGGTCGCCGCCGCGCAGCACCATGTGGCCGTAGCGGTTGCCCAGGGTGCGAATGACCGCCGACTGCCCGAACTGGTTGATCCCCAGGAAACTGTGTGGACGGGCAGCGGATTGCAGGGCGTTGATCGCCACTTCGAGGTTGCCGTTGGTGCCGTTCTTGAAGCCGACCGGGGTGGACAGACCGCTGGCGATCTCGCGATGAGTCTGGGACTCGGTGGTGCGGGCGCCGATGGCGGTCCAGGCGATCAGGTCGGCGATGTACTGCGGGATGATCGGGTCCAGCGCCTCGGTGCCAGCGGGCAGGCCCAGTTCCGCCAGTTCCAGCAGCAGGCCACGGGCGACTTGCAGACCCCCGTCGATATCGAAGGTGTCGTCCATGCGCGGATCGTTGATCAGACCCTTCCAACCGACCGTGGTGCGCGGCTTCTCGAAATACACCCGCATGATCACGAACAGGGTGTCGCTGACCTCATCGGCCAGCGCCTTCAGTCGCCCCGCGTAATCGTGGGCCGCCGCGACATCGTGAATGGAGCAGGGACCGACCACCACGAACAGCCGGTGGTCCTGCCGGTCGAGGATGCGCTGCACGGTCCGGCGGCCGTTGAGCACCGTGGCTTCGGCGGTGTCGGTCATCGGCAGCCGCTGTTTGATCTCCTCGGGAGTCAGCAGCACGTCCTGAGCGGCGACGTTGATGTTGTTGATCAGATTCGGGTGCATGAGAGTTCCTGCGGACGGTTGAAACAAGACGAAGCCCGGTGGGCTGGGCGAGATTGAAAAAGGACGCTCATAATAGTTGAGCGGAACTCTAAGGGAAATGGCCGGGCGCCGCACAAGCCGGTGTCAATGCGACCCGGCGCGCAAACGCGCCCTATGCGTTGCTCTCCCGCAGGCTGATGATCGGCCAGCCGCGTTCTTCCGCGTGCCGGACCAAAGCCTCGTCGGGGTCCACCGCTACCGGATAAGTGACCCGGTCGAGCAGGGGCAGGTCGTTGTGGGAGTCGCTGTAAAACCAACTATTGATGAGATCGTGGCCGGTTTCCGCCAGCCATTCGTCCAAGCGCGCCACCTTGCCGTGCTGGAAACAGGGGATGCCGAGCGGGCGACCGGTATAACCCCCGTCGGCGAATTCAACCTCGGTGGCCAGCAGGTTTGATACGCCCAGCAGTTCGGCGATGGGTGTAGTGACGAAACGGTTGGTGGCGGTGATGATCAGCAGCGTGTCGCCGGCTGCCCGGTGCCGCTCCAGCAAGGCCGCCGCTCTGGGCAGCAGGATCGGCCGGATTTTTTCCTCGACGAACCGCGCCCGCCAGTCCAGCAACTCGGTCAGCGGCTTGACCCACCAACGGCCGCAGCATGAACGCCAGAAAGGCGTGGATATCCAGCGTACCGGCCCGATAGTCGTCGTAAAAGCGCTGGTTCTCGCGCTCGTAGGCTGCGCCGTCCACCAGGCCCTGCTCGACCAGGAACTGGCCCCACAAATAATCGCTGTCGCCGCCCAGCAAGGTGTTGTCGAGATCGAAAATCGCCAGACTCATGCCATCTCCAATTAAGCGGATTCAGTCGAGACCGTACTGCCGGAGCTTCTTGCGCAGCGTGCCGCGATTGAGGCCGAGAATCGCGGCCGCCTTGGTCTGATTGCCGTGGGTGAACTGCAGCACGATTTCCAGCAGTGGCGGTTCCACCTCCCGTTGCACCAGTTCGTACAGGTTGCTGGGGGCTTGGCCACCCAGATTATGAAAATAAATGCGCAAGGTTTCATAGACGTGCTCGCGCAGCGGGGTGGCGGGTAGCAGATCGACCGGAGGATCGGGATTATGGATGCTCATGCGGCCAGGCACTCCTTGTTCGCCAGACGCTCGAAGAAATCGCGGGCCAGCGTCAACTGCTCGCGGGCATGTTCGACCAAATTCACCCGGGCCCGGAAGGCGGCGCCATCTGGCCAGGATTGGCTATACCAGGCCAGATGCTTGCGGGCAATGCGGACGCCGGCGGTCTCGCCATAAAACGCATACAGGCTGTCCAGATGGGCCACGACCCACTGGCCGATTTCCAGCGGGGGCGGCGGCGTCAACCGCTGGCCGGTCGCCAGGTAATGAGCGATCTCGCGGAAAATCCACGGCCGGCCCTGGGCGCCCCGGCCGATCATGACCGCATCCGCGCCGGTATGGTCGAGTACCCAGCGCGCTTTCTCGGGACTGTCGATGTCGCCGTTGGCGATCACTGGGATAGCGACCGCCTGCTTGATGGCGCGGATGGTGGCGTAATCCACCGGCCCGCTGTAGCCGCAGGCGCGGGTCCGGCCATGCACGGTCAGCGCCCGGACGCCGGCCTGTTCGGCGATGCGGGCGATGGCGATGCCATTGCGGTGGCTCATGTCCCAGCCGGTGCGAATCTTCAGGGTGACCGGTACCGACACCGCGCCGACCACCGCTGCCAGAATGCGTCCGACCAGCGCCTCATCGCGCAGCAACGCCGCGCCGGCCAACGTGCCGCAGACCTTTTTGGCCGGACAGCCCATGTTGATGTCGATGATCCGGGCACCCTGCGCGACGTTGAAACGGGCGGCCTCGGCCATGGCGCGCGGGTCGGTGCCGAGAATCTGTACGGTACGCGGTTCCGGCTCGCCGGCAAGATCCAGCCGCAGCCGGGTCTTGCGACTATCCCATAGCCGTTGATCGGCGCTGACCATTTCCGATACGGTCAGCCCGGCGCCCAGCCGCCGGCACAACTGCCGGAACGGCCGGTCGCTGACGCCGGCCATCGGCGCCAGGAACACGGGCGGAAAGAGGGAGTAGGGGCCGATCTGCATGGTAAAGGTCGCGCGGGAGGACGATTGACTGTGGGCTGATCGTGTTGCCGGGTGATTATTGATCACCATGCAGGCGCCGACACTGGTCGCGGCCCGGTGAATCGGCGCGGGCAATCCCACAGTCCACAACATACTTGGGAAACAGGGCTAGATGCTTCATAGGTCTTTCTTCCCCTTCAATATTAATAATCTTTTGTTTTTCTTTAAATTTTGACAAGATCGGTATTATTCCGATCCCATTTTACTGACGCACGCCGTCCAGCAGCACCCACTCCTCCCGTTGCTGGCGGGGACCAAACCTGAAATTGCGGCCGAATGCTGCCTGCACGGCATCCGCGTGCTGTGCGAGGATGCCGGTCAGCACCAGCCGGCCACCGGGCTTGACCCGCCGCCCGAATTCCGCCGCCAGTTGTACCAGCACGCCGGCCAGGATGTTGGCCAGGAGAATATCCACGGCCAATGCCACCGGCAGTTCGGCGGGATAGGCCAGTTCGATGCGGTCCTCGACACCGTTTTCGTCAGCGTTGGCATCGCTGGCCAGCAGTGCCTGCGGGTCGATGTCCACCGCCCAGATCCGTTTCGCGCCCAGTTTGGCGGCGGCGATGGCCAGAATTCCGGAACCGCAGCCGTAATCCAGCACGGTTTTACCGGCCAGCTCCGCGCCGTCCAGCCAGTCCAGACACAACGCCGTGGTCGGGTGAGTGCCGGTGCCGAAGGCCAGTCCCGGATCGAGCCGGATGTTGACCGCTTCGGGTTCGGGCGGGGTCCGGCAGGTCGGGCAGATCCACAGCCGCCGGCCGAAGCGCATCGGATGGAAGTCGTCCATCCAGGTCCGCACCCAGTTCCGTTCCTCCAGTTTGGTCAAGCAACATTCGGGCAGGATCGGCGCGTGCAGGAACCGCCGCAATTGTCCCTTTACCACTTCGATGTCGGTCTGCGCGTCGAACAGGCCGGTAACGCGGGTCCGACTCCAGAGCGGAGTTTCGCCCGGCGCCGGTTCCAGCACCGGTTGGTCGCCGGCGTCCTCCAGCGTCACCGCCAGCGCGCCGGCCTGCAACAGGGCGTCTTCCAATTGTTCGGGACTGTGGGCGATGGCTTCGAGAGTCAGTTGCAGCCAGGGGGCGGTCGCATCGTCGCGCATGGGGATGGCCATTCACTTACCTGGTGGAGGGTAAAGCGTAGCGCATCCGGCGCTGGACAGCCATCGGCCTGAATGATCGGCCGATGACTAACGGGTCCCGAGCAACTGCTTTTCCAGATAATGAATGTCGGTACCGCCGGCGATGAAGCCGGTATCGCCGAGGATGCGCCGGTGCAGGGGCGCGTTGGTCTTGATGCCCTCGATCACCAGTTCCGCCAGCGCGCCGCGCATCCGGGCGACGGCGGCCGCGCGGGTTTCGCCGTGGGCGATCAGCTTGCCGATCATCGAATCGTAGTTCGGCGGCACCCGGTAGCCGTTGTAAATGTGGGAGTCCACCCGGATGCCGGGTCCGCCCGGCGCGTGATACTGGGTAATGGTGCCCGGCGAGGGGATGAAGCTGTCCGGATCCTCGGCGTTGAGCCGGCATTCGACGGCATGGCCGGTGATGCGGATGTTTTCCTGACGGTAACCGAGCGGTTGGCCGGACGCGATGCGCAATTGCTCCTTGACGATGTCCACGCCGGTGATCAGTTCGGTGACCGGGTGCTCGACCTGAACGCGAGTGTTCATCTCGATAAAATAAAACTCCTCATCCTGATACAGAAATTCGAAGGTGCCCGCGCCCCGATAGCCGATGCGCTGACAGGCTTCCACGCAGAGCTGGCCGATCCGGCGGCGCTGTTGGGTGGTGATGCCCGGCGCCGGCGCCTCCTCGATGACTTTTTGATGGCGGCGTTGCATCGAGCAGTCGCGTTCGCCGAGATGGATGGCATTGCCGTGGGTATCGGCCAGCACCTGGATTTCCACGTGGCGGGGGTATTCCAGATATTTTTCCATGTACACGGTCGGATTGCCGAAGGCGGCGTTGGCCTCGCTGCGAGTCAGGTCGAGAGTGGTCAGCAGAGCCGCTTCGCCATGCACCACCCGCATCCCGCGCCCGCCGCCACCGCCGGCCGCCTTGATGATGATCGGATAGCCGATCTCGCGCGCCAGTCGCAGGGTTTCCTGATCGTCGTCGCTCAATGGTCCATCGGAACCCGGCACGCAGGGTACTCCCGCTTCCTGCATCGCCCGAATCGCCGACACTTTGTCACCCATCAGCCGGATGGTGTCCGGCCGGGGACCGATAAAAATGAAGCCGCTTTGCTCGACCCGTTCGGCGAAATCAGCGTTCTCGGACAGGAAGCCGTAGCCGGGATGGATTGCCACCGCGTCGGTGACCTCGGCGGCGCTGATGAGCGCCGGCATGTTCAGATAACTCTCGGTGGCCGGCGGCGGTCCGATGCAAACCGTTTCGTCGGCCAGGCGCACGTGCTTGAGATCGCGGTCCACCGTGGAATGCACGGCCACGGTGCGGATACCCAACTCCCGGCAGGCGCGCAGGATGCGCAGGGCGATTTCCCCGCGATTGGCGATGACGACTTTATCGAGCATGGCCGTGCTATTCGATCATCAGCAGCAGCTGGTCGTATTCGACCGGCTGGCCGTTTTCCACCAGGATACGGGCGATGGTGCCCGCATGGTCGGCGTCGATCTGGTTGAACATCTTCATCGCTTCGATGATGCAAACGGGATCACCGATGTTGACTTGCTGGCCGATCTCAACGAAGGGCTTGGAGCCGGGCGCGGCGGAACGGTAGAAGGTACCGACCATCGGCGAGCGCAACGCGTGGCCCTTGATCGCGTCCGTTTCGGCGCCCGGGGCGGGCACGGCCGGGGCGGGCATGGGCGCCGACGGTGGACCGTAGGAGGGCGTGGCCCACAGCGGTTGCGGCGACATGACGACCGGTGTACCGCCGTGCGGATGGCGGCTGATGCGCACCGACTCTTCGCCTTCCTTGATTTCGATTTCGGCGATGCCTGAGGTTTCGAGCAGTTCGATCAGTTTTTTGATCTTGCGGATATCCATGGGCATGGCGGCTACCGGTGTGGCGTGGCGAGGTAATGGTCGGCGGCGCGCAGCGCCAGTTCGTAGCCCTGCGCGCCCAGTCCGCTGATGACGCCGACGGCGATGTCGGAGAGATAGGAATGGTGGCGGAACGGCTCGCGAGCGAACACGTTGGACAGATGTATCTCGATGAACGGAATGCCGACCCCGAGCAGGGCGTCGCGCAGGGCCACGCTGGTGTGGGTGAAAGCGGCGGGATTGATGACGATGAACTCGACGCTGTCCTGGCGGGCGGCGTGGATGCGGTCAAGCAGGGCGTGTTCGGCGTTGCTCTGGAAGCAGCTCAGTTCATGCGGCCCCAATTCCCGCGCCAGCGCCACGCAGCGCTGTTCGATGCCGGTCAGGGTGGTGGAACCGTAGACGCCGGGCTCGCGGGTCCCGAGCAGGTTGAGATTCGGTCCGTTGAGTAACAGCAGCTTTGCCATGGGTCAGGCGGGGTCCTCGTCAAACGAAGGGCGCGATTCTGCATGAACCTTGGTTGCGTGTCCAGCCGCGAGCCCGGCCTCGAGCCTGGCAGCTTCCCCAGCCCGACTTAGGTGATTTCCGGAAAAAACGTACCTGCTTGGCTGCGGAATGGGGCCTAGCCGTTCCCCCCTTTAGCAAAGGGGGGTGAGGGGGGATTTGAAGCTTGTGCGTTGACGCCGCCTGTCGAAATCCCCCCCAACCCCCCTTTTTCAAAGGAGGGAGCCCAAGCCCAGTTCGGTACAACCTTTTCAGGAAATCACCTTAAATCAGTATTACATTATCAAAATCCCGGGTTGATTAAATTGTCTTACCAGAGGTTCTGGTAAATCATTGTTACCGCGGGCTCGACAGACCAAAGTCTTGCTTTGTTTCGAACGCCTGTCCGTGTTCCGGAAATCCTTGGCGATTGGTTTGTTGCCTACTCTCCGATCATGCTGATCGTCTCGCTGAATGAATTGACGGACACTCACCGGCGCGTGTCCTTGGAATTGGTTTTTGAGCCTACCCACTAGACCTTTGAGTTCGCTTAGTGATATGTCATCTTCTTCCAGAAAAAGCTCGATAGTCGCATACAGGAATCGCTCCGCTCGATTTTTCCGTTCGGTTTCGTAGACGTGAAGGTCGTAGTCGTAATGCGACCGGAGTTCTCCAACCAGTGTCCGGATGAAGTGCTTTGTTTCACTGGCTGGATAGTTACCGATAAACACGCCGCGGCAATCCGCTGACGTGAGTCCCAGCAGGGTGTGTAGCGTGCGCAAGATTAGAACAAAACGTTTGGGATGGGCAATGGCGTAGCAATAGACCATGAATATCCCGATAAAGCTCATAAACATCCAGGACTCGGGAATATCTAAATACAATCCGACGAGCCCAACGCTTCCGAACACGAGCTGAATCATCGCTATGATGTGCACGATGTCCTCGGTCCGAAAACCAGCCCGAATCAACAAATGGTGCAAGTGATTCCGGTCTGGATGAAAGGGGGAGTTAAGATTGTAAATTCTACGGATCATGACTCCCACCGCATCCATCAGTGGAACAGCCAGGATCCAGAGCGCGGTTATAGGCGTTATGACACGGCTGTCGCCTTGCGTCAAGTCGATCAACACCCAGGAAAACAGGAATCCCAACAACATACTACCATTGTCGCCCAGGAAAACCATCGCGCGGCGACGTTTGCCAAAGCGCAGATTGTAGTACAGGAAGCCAGCTAACCCACCCATTAGGATCGTGGTCAAAGCCAAGCAGGCTTCTTCTCCAGCGATAAAAGCAACAATGGCGATCAGTAATAGGCTCGCAAACGACACCGAGCCGCAGAGGCCATCGATCCCATCGATCATGTTCAGCGCGTTGATGACACCGATTGTGGCAAACACGGTGAAAGGCAGGGCCAATATCCCAAGTTCGAAAGCCTGGCTGGAAATCAGATGACCCAGATCGACAAGCAGCACCCCGCCCCATAGCGCCATCACTGAGGCAACCCCTGCCTGAACCAAGAATCGCAGTTTGTAGTCGAGATGCCAAATATCGTCGGCGAAACCGGTCAAGAAGATGATTGAAGCGGCGAGTTCCATCCAGACATGATGGATATCGGACGACAGTTGAAAATAATCAGTTATTCGCAGCGCGACGATCAGTGCCAAAAAGATACCTAAACCTCCCACAAATGGGGTACTGGCAGCATGTTGCTTGTGTTCGCTGGGATGATCGACGATACCGAAATTGTGGGACAGCGAAATACCAATTCGAATGGCGATACCCGAAATTACCAGGCTCAGTGCAAATATAATGATCAAGAGCATCATGAGAGCCCTCCTTATTAGTTCAAAATAACTTTCAAAATCATAAGCGATGCGCAATCCGCACAGGGTCCTGCCAGTAATGGTCCATCAATTCTGTGTTTAAGCTATTTTTGCATTCGGTTGCCCGGTTCGTTAGGAATCTCAGTGGCATGGAAAGTTCAACCATGGGTAGCACGACCCTTGAGGCGAATTGGCTGTCCGATGCACTAAAGCACCTGATAAAGCCAAAGAATGACCTCTGTCGAGTCGCGATTTGTGCGGTGGAGGAAAACCACTGGGCCCCGGAATTGATCGCAGATATTTTTGAGATCAAAAGCAGTAACACTGATAACTGGCTGCGGTAGTTTTGCCGGGATGGAAAAGGGCTTTGGATGTCTTTTCGGTGCCAAGCGCCCTCCCGATAATAATTATACCGACGAAATGGTTCTAACGTGTCGTTCGTCGTCACCGCGAATGGTGAATTGCGTCCTATTCGTTGGAAGCGTGAATAAACAACCAATCAACAATAAATCTAGTTTGAATAGACGTGGCGAAAAACCGAAAAAGTTGGGTCGTTCTTTAGCTTCTGGTCATTTGATGTAAAACAAGACAGGAATCAATTTTGCAATACAAATCTCTGAGTACCGATGGCAAGTTCATCATTATCAGTTTAATAGCAGTTTCAACATAAGACTATAGCTTAACTGAACACAAGCTTAACGATATATCACGTTAAAATTTTAAGTAACTGATAAATCTTAAGAAAATTACGCAACTCAACTCACTCCACCAGGAGTCGGGTCATATCTGACCCTGATTGACACTTTTGGACTGTGGTTGGCGGCCAAATATGACAAAAATTATACAAATATATAAAATATGTGACATTTTGTGAGTGACAACCCGTTGGGTACTGGTTCGGTCTGATTATTCTACAACCTATTGATCGTTAAATTAAAAGTTCTTCGCGGGTTGTTATGGAGTTGGCTCCTCTGGAGGGATTCAGCCTGCCGAGCTGGCTAAAAGCCGGCTTAAAGTCATTTCAGATTAATCGGTTAGCTTCGTAGCCGGACCCCGGCCCGGCTGGCTCCACAAGAACCTGTGAATAACCCTAAATAGTTTATTATATTCAAATAGTTATCGCGAAAATCATACTGAACTAGTGCCGGGCCGGGCGGAGAGATGCAAATAACGTCGTGACCTTGGGCTTTGATCGCGCGCCAGCGGCGAAAGGCAGTTGTAGAGATACCAGTCGTTATTGGCATAGAGAACGATTTTTTAATGATTTATATTGAATAACAAGGATTTATTAAGTTTCCTCTATGGTCGCTTACTCAACGCTCACCCTATCATTTGCATCTTATTAATGACATATTTCAGTTATTCTGCGGCGATTTATGGCTTTCATAGAGCGTAGTAAGCTTAAAATGGCACAATATATGCAAAATTTTAAATTCATAATTAATCGGTTCTTAGAATTTTAGGGCTACAGCTTATCCAGTTTGATCAGCAAACCTAACAGTCATGTTACCATAAATTGACGTCTCTATGGATGAAAGTCCAGTACTTTCATGGCAACCTCAACAAATTGGAGCAACGATGAATACACGGCCACTTGTTTGCACGCTTCTCTTGGTTGCAACCGCTTCCGCCCAGGCCCTTCCCGCTTTCCCCGGCGCGGAGGGCGGTGGCGCTGAATCGGTCGGCGGACGCGGGGGCGTCATCTGCGAAGTGACCAATCTCAATGATTCTGGTACGGGTAGTTTTCGTAATTGCGTGACCGGGAAAGGGCCGAGGATCGTGGTGTTTCGCGTGGGTGGAACCATCGAGTTGAGTTCCTATGTGATCGTGAGCGCTCCATATCTCACGATTGCGGGCCAAACCGCGCCCGGGGGAGGCATCACGCTCTCCGGCAAGAACCTGTCGCAGAATATCTTGGTGATAGAAGCGGCCGCACATAATACGGTCATCAGGTATATCCGCCTCCGTAAGGGATTTAACCCCGGAAGTCCGATGAACAACGGTTCTCCTTCGGTTTCCTGGGATACCGATAAGGTCGTGTGGGATCATTGTTCGTTCAGTTGGACACAGGATGAAAACGTCACGGTTTGGGGGGATTCAGCTTCTCGAAATACGACGTATTCGTGGAATATCGTTTCCGAACCGCTTTCGGGCAAGACGAATGTTATTGTCGGAGGTGGGACTCCTGGAAATATAACCGACATCGATTTTCACCATAATCTCCTCGCTAATAGTTCGCATCGCAATCCATTATTCAAAGGAAAATCGTCCCGTATAGTCAATAACATCGTTTATAATTGGCGTTATTACGCCACGATGATAGGCGGCGGCGCGAACGTGGATATTATTGGCAATTTGTATAAGGCAGGGCCACTTAATAAAACTGCGGAAAAATACGAAATTGACGTTTTTCCGACCTCAGTTTACCTCAATGGGCGAAACGTAGCTCCCGGGAGTCCATCAATTTATGTCGCAGGCAACAAAGGACCCAACAACTCAAATCCAGCCAATGATAATTGGGTAATGATTCGGCACATAAGCGACGAAAACGGTAACGATGTGGGGCCACTCTCAACCCAGTATAAGCGTACCTCGCCACTTCCGGCGTTGCCTGTGCCGATTATGATCGACTCGGTGGACAATTTGGAGAGCGTGTTGCTCCCCACAGTGGGTGCGTCTCGAAGGCTTGATTGTACCGGCAATTGGGTCGCCAACCGCGATGCGGTCGATGTGCGAATCATCAATGAGTACAAGACCAACCAAGGAATTATCCCGACCACCGAGGCTGATGTGGGCGGTTTCCCGGCCATCGCCAGTGGGACCTCCTGCACCGATACCGACCACGACGGGATGCCCGATACGTGGGAAGATGCCAATGGTCTCAACAAGAATAATCCAGCGGATGGTCGCGCGATTCATTCCAGCGGATATTCGAATGTCGAGAGATACCTGAATGGTCCGGTGGTATCCAGTCCTTCGCTCGCCTCGCTGCCACCGACAAATCTGCGAATCCTTAACTAATACGGGGGAACCGATTTCGATTGGTTTGGGAAGTGGATAGCGGCCGCGACGGCAGTGGCCGCTGTCGTTTGAAGCGCGCTCGCGAATCGAACCCGTGCACCGATTGGAGCGCGAGAAAGAGCAGAGCGATGATGAGGAGCTGCGCTACAAGCGCGATCTGACTATGGCGGTGTCCAGGGTCCATCCAGGACACCGCCAGTTCTTCCCATCACATGGGACAGGCTGTAGCTTTTTCACACGATCAATCCGGCGTGAAATCGGTGGTCGCAAAGATACCCGAGCGTCAACGTGAACAACAGAACCGAAACTCCCTTGAAAGTAGCGCGTATGAGAAACACGTAAGCGAAGGTGTCGTCGGTAGGCATGGACGTTACTGGCTTCGTTGCAAGCAGGATCGCGCAACCCGCGGCGCAGGTGGTTATCCAGTCAGTTCCCGGCAGACCGCCAGCGTTTGTCCGATGACGATCTGTTCGTCGAATTCGGCCAGCACCTTGGCCCGCCCGGCTTGGCCCATGCGCTGGCATTCCTGGGGGTCGTTGCAAAGCTTGCGGATGGCGTTGGCCAGGGCGGCGGCGTCACGGGGTGGGATTAGCAAGCCGTTGACGCCATGTTCGACCACTTCTCGGCAACCGATGCTGTCGGTGGTGACAATCGGCAGGCCACAGGCGGCAGCTTCCAGCAGGCTGCGCGGGGTACCTTCACGGTAGTAGCTGGGAAGCACCATCAGGTCAGTATCCGCCAATAGCGGCTCCATGGCGTCCACATGGCCGAGCGCGGTCAGCAGACCTTGTTGTTGCCATTCCGCGATAGTTTCCCGCGGGACCGAAGCGGGATTGCCAGGATCGGGGGCGCCGGCCAGCCAAAATTCGATGGGCAAGCCTTCCCGACGCAGTTGCCGGGCGGCTTCGGCGTACTCGCCCACGCCTTTCTCCCAGAGCAGGCGGGTAGCCAGTAGCACTCGGATCGGGCCGGGCCGGCGTGGGCTTGCGCGGGGCTGGAAGCGTTGGGTATTGACTCCGGAGCCGCGAATCAAACGGATATGCTCGGCGCGAATCAAGCGCTGAGCGAGGAATTCCTGCTGGTCGTCAGGGTTTTGCAGGATCAGGCGGCTGTGGGGGGCGTTGAGGCAAAACCGCAGCAGACCGCGAATCGGCGGTCGCAACAACCGGGTTCGGAGGGTGTCGTTGGTGAAGACATGGCCCAACCCGGTAATGGCGTTGACTGCGGGTACGCCGGCGACGCGGGCGGCCAGCGCGCCGTAGGCCACGCATTTGAGGGTGAAATGGTGCGCGAGGTCGGGGCGCTCCCGGCGGTAGAGAGCGATGAGATGCAGGAGCAGACAGACTTCGGCCCAGGGATTCAGGCTGCGCCGTTCCATCGGCAGGGGAAACCAGTGATAACCGGCCGCTTGCAGGCGGGCGCCGTAGGGGCCGGGCGGAGAGATACAAACAACCTCGTGGCCTTGGGCCTTGATCGCCTGTGCCAGTGGCAGGCGAAAGTTGTAGAGATACCAGTCGGTGTTAGCGAAGAACAAGATTTTCATGGATTCTTTTTCAAAGCCATGCAAAATGTTTCAGCAGACTGTTCGCTAGCAACTGCGTGAAAACTGAGAATCCAGATGCGCCAAAGCAAGTAAAGTGGGAAAAAGAAAGAGAAGTAGGAACTAATGTAGTGAAAGCTTTCCTGTTCAACACTGAGATTATATTTTTTGGCAATTCGCCGGAAATCCCGAGGCGTACATTGATCGTAATAGCTGGGAAAACCCTGTGATTGACGAGCTTGGGGATAGATAGAATAGAGTATTCCCTTTTTGAATTTCTGGGATAACAGAAGATTTAGGCGGGCAAAAATCGCGTTTCTGGAAGGGACAAAAATGAGCGCCCTGCCACCAACTTTGAGAATACTAGCAATAGCTGAAATAGCTTGATCTACATTTTTAACATGTTCTAATAAGGCTTGACAGATAATAGACATTATCGGAAACAATGGGAAAACTCAATTAGAGGTAAGATAAAATCATTTATTTTCAATAAGTTAAGAGTGTATTTCGATAAAGCCTAATTGATTCTCTTTAGTTTCCGATAATGTCTAATAAGATCAGCATCACCAAGACCTTGATATTGGGTGATATCAGCACAGATAGTTTTATCATAAATACCACTTGGGGCGCGATCTAATTCATTCTGATCTATATCAAACCCAGTAATATTTAGCTTCAACCCATTTTTAAGATCAACTTTAATATAAGGTTGTTTTCCGCCTCCAATATCATAGATGATCAGGCCAGTTTTTATATAAGGTGGGGCGAAATAATCAAGAAAATATCGGTTACCATCAATCTGGTATTTTTCTGGAAGCATCCGGTCGAAAGATCGGCTGGCCTTCATATTCAATTGCATAAATTTTCTTAATAAACTACCCATATTTTCCCCTCTTATGCTCGCTCTAACCAAGCCTGAAACATCAACACATCCCACAGGTAATATTGCCAGTTACGGGTTCCCGCCAAATGTTCCGCCCATTTGCGTCGGATCGGTTCGGGGCGGAAAAAGCCTTCTTGCCGCAACCGGCTCTCATCCAGCAAGGCCTCGGCCCAGTCGCGCAATGGACCGCGCAGCCAGCTATCCAGCGGAACGCCAAACCCCATCTTCGGGCGTTCGATCAACGTCCTGGGCACGTATTGATCGAGTACCCGCCGCAGGATCCATTTGCCTTGGCCGTGGCGAATTTTCAGGGCCAGCGGTAGCCGCCAAGCGAATTCCACCACCCGATGATCCAGGAACGGCACCCGCGTTTCCAGGCTCACTGCCATCGCCGCCCGGTCCACCTTCACCAGGATATCGTCGGGCAGATAGCTCATGGCGTCGAGGTACATCATCCGGTGGTCGAATTCCGCCAGCCTGGCCCAGCAATCGGGGTTGGAAGGGATTGTCGGTGGCTCGGTGGCGCCGATCACAAGGTCCGTCGGCTGTTTCCAGTGAGAGATCAGATCGCGATAGATCAGCTCGGGACTGGCAGCCATCAGAATTTCGGCCAGTTTGTGGACCTTGTCGCTGGGCTGGCTGAAGCGCAGCCGTGACGGCAAAAACTTGGCCAACGCCTCGTAGAGGTGATTCCATGTCGCTGGTGACAGTGCAGTTATGCCCCGCGCTGCCATTTGCCGGGCAGAGGCTGGCAGCCAGCCGATCTTGCGCCAGATTGAACTGGCCAGGAAATAACGATTATAACCGCCGAATAACTCGTCGCCGGCATCGCCCGACAGGGAAACCGTGACGTGGCGGCGGGTGAGTTGGGCCACCAGAAAAGTCGGAATCTGGGAGGCGTCGGCGAACGGTTCATCGTAAATCTCCGGCAGGCGGGGAATGACTGCTCGCGCTTCTTCCGGGGTCACGTACAGTTCGGTATGGTCAGTGCCAAGATGGTGGGCGACTGCCTGGGCGTGGTGCGCTTCGTTGTAGCCGGACTCGTGAAAACCGATGGTAAAGGTTTTGACCGGCCGACTGGCTTGTGCTTGCATCAGCGCCACGACCGTCGAAGAATCCACGCCACCGGAGAGAAAGGCGCCGAGCGGGACATCGGCGAGTTGCTGGCAGCGCACGGTGTCCCGCAACAGATTATCCAATGCGGCGACGGCTTCACGGTCATTGCCCTGAAAAGGTTGCGCCTGCCCGTGTTCGGCGACCTCGCGCAACGACCAATAGGGAACCGGCGTGACGATTTGCGGGCGGGTGGCGCTGTTGCCGGGCAGGGTGAGCAGTGTGCCTGGCGGCAGTTTGTGAATCCCCTGATAGATCGTATAGGGCGCTGGGATGCAGTTGTGTCGCAAAAACAGGCTCAGAGCGTCGCGGTCAATCGCGGTGCGGAAGGCGGGATGAGCTTGGAGGGCTTTGAGTTCCGAGCCGAACAGAAAGGTGCCACCCTGCCAGCCGTAGTAGAGCGGCTTTTCGCCCAGGCGGTCGCGCGCCAGGGTGAGTGTGCGTTCGGCCCGATCCCAGGCCGCGATGGCGAACATGCCAACAGCGCGTTTAAGGGTGGCTTCGATGCCCCTTACTTCAAAGTTGGCCAGCAGAGTTTCGGTGTCCGAATGGCCACGCCAAAAGATTTTCTCTCGTCCGTTTGTGGGTGAGGGATTGGGAGTGTGAGCTTGTGCTTCCAACTCTCTGCGAAAATCCAGATGGTTGTAAATCTCTCCATTAAACACGATCACGAACCGCCCGGACGGGGAAACCATCGGCTGATGGCCAGCATCAGTAAGATCAAGAATCGAAAGACGGCGATGTGCGAGACTGATTCCAACGTCGGGGTCAACCCATATCCCAGCATCATCCGGACCGCGATGAGTGATTTGTGCTGCCATCGCCTCGAGAGTGGCATTTGCGTATTTGGTGGAAAAACCGCCGGGTTGCCAGAAACCGGCCAATCCACACATTTATAGTATCTCCTTTCGACTTGCACTGGCTAATCCCATATAAAACGCTTCATATTGCTTTACCACTGCACTAATCTCGAAATATGTTATCACTCGCTCCCTGGCTCGCTCACCCAAGAAAATTCGCTCCATTGGTGGTAAAGACAGTACAGCTTCCAATGCTGTCGCCAATCCAGCCATATCACTTGGCGGTACTACTCGCCCCGTGTCACCAACGATATAAGCCGAATCCCCGACATCCGTCACCACGCAAGGGACACCGCAGGCCATAGCCTCGCCAAGTACAATTGGAAACGCTTCACCATAAGAAGAAGCAGAAGAGTAGACATCTAGTGCTGCCATCAAGCTGTGCACATCGGAACGTAAGCCTAATAGATGCATTGAATCGGTGAGGCCAGCCTGTTTGATAATAGATACTAATCTATCATTTTCTTGGTCCACTCCTTTTCCGGCTAACAAGAAATGAACATTGGGCAGTATACGATGTAGATGAGTGGCAGCTTTAATAAAACCAAAATGATTTTTTTGAGGATTAAAACGACCTATCAATCCAACAAGCAGAGTTTCTACACTAATGCCCAATTCCTCTCGTATCCGAATACGCGCAGCAGTATCCGGTTTGAAAAGAGCCGTATCAAAACCATTGGGCACAACCAACATTTTTTTCGCTGGGTAGCCATAAGCAACATGAATAAGTCGGGCATTGTCGGAACAGGACAAAATCTGATCTGGCAACCAATCAGACAATAACGAGCACATCTTCACTACCGCCAAAGTCGAATACTTATTATCCCTTCGCGATAAATTAGAACAATGAATTGCCCACCCCACTGATGGTACTCCAGCCAGCCGGGCCGCCAGACCGCCCAGCAGATCGGCGTGGTACATCCACGTATGCACCACCTCCGGCTTCAGGGCCTTGAGTCGTCGTACCAAGCGGGCAAAAGCCACAGGGTTGGGCACCCCCGGTTTCATGCCCAGCGCCTCCACCGGAATGCCAAGAGCCCTAATTTTAGGACCGATATCACCTAGCGAAGCTAGGGAAATAACGTAGGGCGAAAAACGAGTATCCAGCCGTTCCAAAACTTTCAGCAACATCATTTCTGCGCCCCCAGTGGCAAGGCTGGTGATAATTAAAACCAAATTCATCAAAATTTTCTCCTAGGAAAAAATTAAAACCCATCTGCCAAGCCAAGTATCGCTATTGATATCCATTTTAAAATCTGTATATAGCTGAACTGAAATCTCGATAGAAAACCAAAAAATGGAAGCAATAAAAATACGTTTTTTCTTAATATTTTGTGCTAAGGTTATCGCCATAAAACAAGTCGCGAAATACATCAATCGCCCACCAGCTTCGTGAAATAAGGTTACGCCAAAAGTCACTATCGTAAAAATAAACGTCATACAGAACCACCAATAACTGAAGTCATCTTCCTCCGGTCTAGGTCTTGCCAAATATAAGGTCACGCCATACTGGATTAACGCCACCAAGTAAAATTTTACGTTGAGTACACCTGTAAATTCATACATCTCTGATCTTCGGCCTAAGTCTATGCCATATAGAAAATCGATGTTATTCAATTGCATAGTTAAAATAATAAGTAAAATAATAAATACTGTAGTTGCAAAAAGGATAAATTTTTTCCTGATAATTAAAATACTTATAATAATACATGGCAAAACAACAAGAAAAGAGGAATGAATCGCCGCTGCTGTTATGGCACCTAAAATTGGGCCTCCGCCCAAAACAATAGTAAGCATGAATATAGATAAAGCAACCCCTTGTCTTATCTGATTATAATACATTTGGGTTGCGAGGCTGCCATCTACGAGAAAAGCAAAAAAAATGAGAACCCAGGCACCATGCCCAAGCTTGCTCCCTGAGTATAAAAATGCAATTGTACTTATAAATATAGTTATTCTAAGTAAATCTTCGGCATTTAATATATTTCCCATTAAGGATGAATATAACCGCCAAAGAGGTTCTTCAATAAAATATAGCCAAAAATTATCAAATTGTTTTAAATAGGTTTCTTCAAAGTAAGCCATATAATTTAAATCATCTGTTGCATTAAGCTCTCGATTTGCGAGAATAAAAGCAATAGCTAAGAAAAAAAAATAAGATAAGATCGGCAATTCTTTCGAATAACTAAAATTACTCCATTTCAAAATTGGAAAAAATAGTATTTTTCGAAGAATCCCAAGTAGATTTATTGGCTCTGGCATAACACGTCTTCGTATTGGCTTATGATCTCTGGGATAGCGAATTGATTAGCGGCCTCGTGTATCGTTTTTATTTTAACAGTATGCATGCCACAACACAGGACGTTCGCTAACGCCTCTGCCGTCACACTCTCTGCCAGCACACATCCCTCAACTCCATCCAAGATTTCTCTCACCCCACCCAGTGCCGGTGTGGCAATCACTCGCGTGCCACAAGCCAGCGCTTCTAGCACCACGTTGGGAAAACCCTCGTAGCGGGAACTGAGCACAAAGGCATCGGCGTGAGCAAAAAAGGCATAGGGGTTTTTCTGGAATCCAGCAAAGCACACTTGGTTTGCTACCCCCTTAGCCTGAGCCAATTCTTCAAGCTCCCTTTTTAATGGTCCCTCGCCTAACAAAGTGAGGTGAAACCGGGGATTACCACATAGCGCCAAGGCCTCGATGAGCAGGTCGAAGCCCTTTTGGTGTGATAAACGTCCGGCAGCCACCAGATGAACCAGCCTATGATCACTCCCCCTCCCCGGTTGTTCGAATCCCCACTCAAGCGATTCCTGCGCCAGCCGGCAAATGCGTTCAATGTCTACCGGATTATGAATCACCACAGCCTTACCTGGCGGAAGCGCAAAGTTTTCCACTAGATCATCACGCATATCCCGCGATTGACAGACCACGGTATCAAACCGCCGGTAGAAGCAGCGATAGGCCCAGCGCCACCAATCCGGTTTCGGGTATTGAAGAAGCGCCTCACTCACAACGATAGTCTCTCGCGCTATATAGCGCACTCCATTGGGTAACATGGGCCGGATGATGGCCAGTGCCAGGTTCAGGTGCCCCAAGGTAGAAAACACCACAGCGGGGCGGCACTGCCAAATCAGCCGGACAATCTTGGGCAGCGCATAGCGCACCCGTGAACAGCGTAGATCAATGAATTCCACATCTTCCGGCATATCCTCCCGGTAGGCAGCCTCACTTGTGTCCACCACCGCCAATGTTAATAGAAACTTGGACCGATCCAGATGGCGTAACAAGGTGGTGATGACGCGCTCCGCTCCGCCACCTTGCAGAGAGGGAATCAGGAACAGAATGTGGTGGTACATTTCAGCCACGAGATGCCTTTTTTACATCCAACCAGTAGCGTAACATTCCCACTGGCCACATCAGAATCACCAATAACTGGGGAACAAATCCTCGCAAAGGCCAGCATTTATCAGGCTGTGTTTTTTTTAGGTGCATGTGAAAACGGGTGTAATTGGCAGCCATTTTCAAAAACCAATTAGGATTATAGCACAACCAGCGCCATTGGTTACAGAGTACCTCCCGCGCCCAGAGGGCAAGACCTTCAGCATTTTTGTTTGCGCCACCGGCCATTTTGCCGGTATGGATAATAGAATCGGGTTCGGCATAATAAATCCGCAACACATCATTCACATATCGCGTTTTATATTGATTGGAAATGGCGGACCATACTATCGCTGGGGGAACCTCGCCTTTTATGTCTTGTGGAAACGGAAACTGCCGCATAACATCGGTACGCTGAAACCCCCACTTTTCCCCAACGACCCGATAGCGATAACGAATTTCCAGAGAATTGCTATCAAACACGTCCGATGGGAATCGAGAACCAACAATCTGTCCGCTCTCGTTGATACAAAGCCCCGTCACTGCAGAAAATTTCTCACGCTCTGCATCGGGAATATTGCACCAGTGCCGATTGAGAATTTCCAACGCCTCCGGCAAAGCCGCATCATCGCTATCCCAAGTAAGAAATAACTCCCCCTGCGCTTCCTGCACTCCACGATTGGATGCTGTTTTTTTATGAGCGTTCTCCTGCCAGAAATAACGAATGGGAAATGAATTTTCCTTCTGATAGCTTTCCACCAGTTCCCGCGTATTATCCGTAGAACCATCATCCACGATCAGCCACTCAAAATCACGAAAAGTCTGCCGTTTAAGGCTTTCGTAAACACGCGGTAAGGTGTGAGCGCGGTTGTAGGTAGGAGTGAAAACAGTGAAACGATGTTGATAATTCAAGCCAGTCCCCTGCCTTTTCGCTCCACAAGTGTGGTATTAAACAAGTTTAAGAATAATTTAATATTCAAATTCAATGCCTTATTCATAAATAACGTAGTTCCTCAAACAATGTTTCCCACATTCCTGCAATCCGCTCAATGGAAAACCTCTCCCGCGCTTCTACCGCCCGAGCGGCATACCGTGTCCGCAGGTCAGCATCACCCATCAACTGATCCAGCGCTTCAGTCAAAGCGGGCACGTCGCCCGCTGGAACCAGCAACCCATCCACCTTATGGCGGATGATGTCGCGCGGGCCAGTCTCGCAATCGAAACTCACCGCCGGGCAGCCGTGGGCCATTGCTTCGACCAGCGTGTTAGGAAACCCCTCGAAACGGGAACTCATCACGTATAGATCCGCCCGCCGGTACCAGTCTGCGATATTGCCGGCCCGGCCAGGCAGTTTCACGCGATGGTCCAATTGCAAGGCTATCACCCGTGCTTCTAAATCCAGGCGTTTCGATCCCTCGCCTAGAATCACCAAATCCCAGTCAGTATACGCGGCGGCCATGCCCGCGAAGGCTTTGATGAGCAAGTCGAAACCTTTTTGTTTCGCCAGTCGCCCCACAGCCAGCACGATCCGCCGATGCCCCGACACCACCTGCTCGGGAAGTAGCACCGGTTCGGTTACTGGCAAGGGGAATGGCACCGGATTGGGAATAACCACCACGCGGCAACCCGGCACATGCGTTTGCAACCATTGGCAGCTCTCGTCAGTCAGGGCTACTACCCGCGCGGCCCAGGGATAGATACAGCGGCGCAACCAATCCCACGCCGTGCCAACCGGAAGGCTAGGTGGATGAATTCGCTCAGAAATCATAACCTTACGTGGCGAACCTAGGTTTGCAAGGACGGCGAGCACAGAGGCTGTGGTCATCATCCCCAACGCCACGTCAGGCCGCTGTTCGCGTAACACCCGGCGCAGCGCCGCCAATCGGCGCAGGTTATTCCATACGCCCGACAGAATATTGGCGCTTTCATTGGCCTGATCCAGCGCAATCCGTTCAATCGCCGGATGTAATTCATAGAAATCGAGATCCCGCGGTGCCAAGGTCACCACGATTATCTCCCAACCCCTCGTCGCCCAGTGGTTGGCCAAGTTGGTGGTGACACGTTCAGCGCCGCCACTGGAGAGGGAGTAGATGAAGATGAGCAGTCGCATTTTTTACCTAATTGCCTTAAACACTTCAGCGATCTTCCTGGAAATCACCTCTGTGCTGAAACTTTCAGCCACTACCACTCGGCCAGTAGCACCCATTTCCCGTGCTGCAGTTCGATTTTGGTATAAAAACTCCAGCGCACAAAGCCATTCATCCTTGGAGGACGCACCAAACCCCACATTTTCCATGTTCAGAATATCTGCATTCATTCCCACAGGGGTAACCACAACAGGGATACCACAAGCCATGTATTGTAACATTTTAAAGCTACATTTGCCCCGTGTCCATTCATTATTGGGCAATGGCATGATTCCAACATCCATTTTATGAAGTGATTCGACCTCAATCGATTCTGACCATGGTACATATCGAACTCGGTTTTCCGGCAGTGCTGGAAGTTTGGGAGGATTATCAGAAACTATAAAAAGCACTGCATCATCAAATCGTTTGAAAAACTCAACCAATGCGGGTGATGCTTCTTCGAGATAAGAGAGATTGGCTCTTGTTCCAATCCATCCAATAGTAAAATCACTCTTGGAGGCATTTTTTACAAGAGTAAAACAAGAAATATCCACTGCGGTAGGTATGATGACAACGTGCTCGTTAAATGAAGAAAACCAATCAGCGATGTATTGATTTCCTGCAATCACGGCTGTCGCAAGCGAAGCAATCTTTGAAACATTTTCGGCAGCATCCTTTTTCGCCAACCAGATTGCATCATCAACATCAAAAACAAAGGGGGATGCAATCATTCGCTCCAGCGTCAAATACCCAGGCAGTAGTTCCCGCTGCAACCAAGTAATATCACTCTTTGGGGCTTGATAAATGCCAGGGATTCTTAATCCAAGCTTTAGTCCTTGCCAAGCTGCGACTATCGGGAAACGTGCGATTGTCGGCCATGGATCGAGATTGAATGGTACCCCCTGAGAAGCATCAATTGCTGGAAAATACTCAGAAACATATATTCCTAATTCTTGCAATTTAGGGATATTTTGACGAACACGAAAACGTGTCGATGGCTTAAGTCGTCCTTGAGTCAGCGCTGTGATCCGAATCATGATTTAACTCTCGCCCACACTGTTATGCGGCCAGTCTGGCCGAACAGACTGAACAACCAAGCTAGCGGATATAGTACATAAGGCCATGTACCGCCTCGTGCTGAAAAATCGATAAACTTTTGCCCGATACGGATATAACCCATGCTTCGCAACACATATCCAATACTTGCCACCAGGTTTTTAAGTACCCGCTGATGATAAACCTTGTCCAGTGTCCAACCTCCTGCCTGTAGAACCCGTTTCAAGGTGTGTGGCGTAAAATGGTAAAGATGGTTGGGCAGGTGTAGGTCATACCAGTTTTCCTTGAAAGAACGAAATTGAAGCGACGCAGCATTCGGTATTGATAATACTAGCCAAGCACCGGGATTGACCCATTGGGCGAGTTTGCGCAGCCCCCCGACAGGATCATGCAGGTGTTCCAGCACCATCCACCCGACGATCAGATCATAAGGCTTATCAGGCTCCGGGGCAGTTTCCAAAGGTCCGGCGTGGACGCCGTATCCAAGCGCTGCCGCTGTTTGGGCGGCCTTCTCAGAAAACTCGATACCTTCGACCTGCCAGCCTTGGCCCGCCATGTGTTGCAGGAAAACCCCGGAGGCGCAGCCTACTTCCAGAAGGCGCCCCGGAGTAAGCGGCGGCAATACCGTGGTATTAAAATTAAAAATCCATTTTACCACGGGTTTGAGCAACCTCTTGATACCGGTAGTTCGTTTGAGCTTGGTTTGCTGTACCCGTGTACTGAGATAAGGGCCGTAGTCATCCGGGTAATAAAAACCGATAGTATCCGACGTTGGGCATGGGTTGGTGCGCAGCAGGCCACAGGTGCGGCATTTGACGACGTTGAATTTACCCGGCAGGTCGTGAAGTAAGTCGTGGCCAGTAAGTACCACTTCGTCGTCCTTCGGACAACCAAGAGGGCAGGAAATATCTTGAAGTATAACCTCTGGAGGTGTGCTCATGCGGCCCATTTCTTTCTGAGTATATAGATTTGAATAGACAAATTGGTCATAAAATAAATTGTTGTTATAAGTGCCAAACCGAGTATCCCCCAAAGATAGAAGGCTGCTACCTTACAGGGAATATAAGCCGTGTAGGAAAACATGGACATACGGGTGATCGTTCTAGTATCACCAACGGAATAGAATGTCGAAGATGTGATTTGCCCCATCGTACCCCCAATAAACATGCCACCCAGCCAGAGCATGATCCACCATAATTCCTCAACATTGTCACTACTGACGCTCCCATGCCCCACTAATAAACTTAGCAAAGCCCGACCGAACAGACCTAGAACCACTAAAACGATAAGGCTGATTGAGCCCACTTGCAGCAATTTCTGGAGATAGATATGCCGAAATCCAAGCTTATCCCCCTCCTTGTGAAGCATACTTAAGGCCGGCACTAAGGGAACAGCGATAGCTTTGTTGAGCACTTGGCTGATGGCACCATAAATCTGCTGAGCGAGATAATACAATGACAAGTTACCGCTGCTGGCCGAGGAAAGCAGAAAGCGGTCAACCATTGGATCGGTCTTGTAATAAGCCGTACCCAGCATTAGAGGTTTGATACGCTGCCAAGCTTCCCGGATGGCCACGCTGTTCAGGTCAGGGCGAACCGGACGACCCATACCGGGAGCCAACAGTAAGGTTTGTAAGCCCATGCGTAAGACGCTAATCCACGCGGCCGCGATCACACCAAACCGGGGAAGCGCCCAAATAAATAGCAAGAAAGGAAAAATACTGGCCAAAATTGGAGCCAGTTCCGCCCACAGAAATTTTTGACGGGCACGATAAACTGCCCACTGCACCCCATTCAGAGCTGTGAATACCATTCCAATAAGCTGAATACGGGTCAGATTAACAGTGAGAGCACAAGTTTTTTCGTCAAACCCTGGCACGGTCAGCGGCACCCAAAAAGGCGCCAGCAGAAATAGTCCAATGGCAAATAAAGAAAAAAAACCGCCCACAAGCGCCAGAAATGCCCAAGCATCGTGTTGAAACCGCTCTTCGATTTCGCCAGAAAGTAGAGGAACTAGAACGTTCATCAACGATCCGCTAACAACAGCCAACATCAATTGTGGAATGGTCATACCGGCAAAAAGGGCATCGGTTTCATGACCGGGACCAAGACAAATCAGCACATACCATTGATACAGAAACGCAATGAGAATATTGGTGGCCGAAAGAAAACCCAATTGAATGAACAACTTCACTGTATAGATTCTCCTTTACGGCGGATATACCTAATAGAGAAAAAGACTAACTTAAACTACACCTGGCTTTGGATTGGAGGAAATCAAGGCGATTCACGTCAAATCCCAACGTTTATAGGATCAGTGCTTTCAAAATGGTTGAATGGCCGCTCAACATAGCCGACTGATTCCTAATTAGTGCATAGCCGAAAACCTATGATGTAGGTTGGGCTTCGCAAGCTCAGACCATCCTAAGGAGTTTCGGGGTTTTCGGTCAGACACTAATTACCATATTTGGTTTTGTGACGGCTGTGATGGTTATATCGGTCTCTCGGGCTAGCCTTATAGTCCAATCTTAGATGAACCAATTACAAAAAACTTTCATACACCTTTGACGTTCTGATATATTGTTGATGCGATTATACCGTGCAAGGGCTCACTGATTGGATAGGGTTGCTCGCCTTCCAGCGAAGGAATTTTGACAGGTGGATCGATACCATAATGCCTGCAATAACTTAACGCCAAGCTAAAGGCCAAAGAAAACTTGCCCGGTAAAGCCAAGATACAATTATCATTTTCTACCAAATGATACTGGTAATTTCTAAATTGACCTTTGTCCGGTAATTCAGCCTTATAGCCAAAATATAAAGACGCATTACTTGCATTAATCTTACAACCAAATAGTTTACTTACTTTATCAATCAGCTCCGATTTCAATAAATCAGTATCAATGATTTCATCAGCATCATAGTATTTAGCATCTCCGATAACTGAGTAGCTTCCCTCCGATACTTTGTGATGAAAGTGATTAACAATTGCAGAAGCGTTCATCGACAATCTTACAAAATTGACATCGGATAAAGCTGGCGCCACAACTAGCAATGGGCTCTTGACAACGGTGATCCTGTGATGGCCTGAAATCAATTCTCCAGCATACCGACCCGGTGTTAGCACAATGTGTTGTGCCTGATAAGTATGTTCTTGCGCCTTCTCGCTAACAATTATTCTATTTCTCTCAACCTTAATTACTCTTGAGTTTAATTTGATTTCTCCGCCTGAGCGCAGGAATGATTTGACGAGGTCGTTTATGATCAACATCGAGTTTAGTGATCGATCATAACTCATCAATGCAACCGCTTTCTTATCAAATTTCAAATCAAATGTTCTCAGTGACTTAGCTCTATTTAAATGTCGATCAAGAAGTAACCTGTTTATCTGCGCATCAATATCACCCGAAAAATCGATTCCTTCAAACCATGCTAGTCTAGACTGGGCCACCAGCGTCGCTAGATACCAAATTGGCTTCTTCCAGAGAGATATCTCTTTTTCAGCGGGATTAACATAGAAGTAATAAGTACGTGAATCATTAAACCATCCTTCCAAACTGGTGGTATAAATATGGTGTCCATAACTCAAATTCATGTTAGAGAAGCCACTATAGTAATGCAATAGGCGATCTAAATTTTTAACCAATAACTTAAAGAATTGATTGTTTGGGAAAGCGGCATAAAGCGCACCCATGTGAAACCAACCCTGTTGCTGAGCTGATGATACCGAAGCAAGCTTGCTTTCCGATTCGAGCAAAAGAACTTTTTTTCCCGATCTTTGTAGTAACTCGGCAATCGCAATCCCTGCTATACCCGCACCAATCACTGCAAAATCATTTTTTTTTGTCATATTCATTAGTGAACGCATTAAGCTGATAACGACAACTTTTGGATACCAGGGAAAGGTATTAAGAGAGAATATTTTCGTTCTTATGTTTCGCCATCCACACTGGCGGTGCAGGGATACTTAAAACGTCCTCTGATGGTCAGCCTCCTGACAGCAGTCGTGATCCGCCGTAATAGTTGGAGCCCTGGTAATAGCCATAAATACCGGGCCGGAATCGGAATTTGCTCAGGAGTACTCCGAGCGGATAAACCCGCGCACCTCGCAGCCGTTTACATGCGGCCCGCACTTGACCGCGTGGAGTGCTACCTGCATCGATGCTCAGCAGCATGCCATCACACATATGGCCCAGAATTAGCGCATCGGCCAAACCCATCACTGGCGGGCAGTCTACCAACACATGGTCGAATTTTTCGCTAGCCATTACCAGCAAATCCGCCATCCTAAAACTTGATAGCAAATCAGCAGGATTGGGTGTCATCGGTCCCGATGGAATGATGAACAGATTAGGGATATGAGTGGATTTAGCAATATTTACAGACCGGGCATGATCGCCGGTAAGAAGATTGGTTAAACCTACTTCATTGCTCAGTTCCAATATATGGTGCAGAGACGAGTTACGCAAGTCAGCGTCGATCACGAGCACTTTCTTGCCTGTCCGGGCGAATTGAATCCCCAAACTAAGTACGGAGGTGGTTTTCCCCTCGCCCATTGTGGCGCTAGTGACCCCTAACGCACGCGGCAAACCGCTGGAGGTGGAAAATACCAAGGTGGCGCATAAGGAGCGGTAGGCTTCGGCGATGGGCGAGCTCGGCTGGTCGTATCCCATCAGGGCAATCGAACGAGTTTCACCGCGCTTTCGCCGGATCCAAGGAATAATTCCCAGCACCGGCAAGCCCAGTAGCTTCTCCACTTCCTCGGGTTGCTTGAAGGTATCGTCGAGGCGCTCCCGCAGGAACGCCAAACCGATACCGCCCAGCAGACCGAGCACCAGCGCCAGCAGCGCGTTCAGCATCAGTTTGGGCTTGTAGGGCATAATTGGCGGCTTGGCCTCGTCCACCACCGAGATGTTGTTAGTGCCGACACCCGCCGCCACCCCAATTTCCTTGTAGCGCTGCAACAGGCCATTGTATAGCTCACGGTTGGTATCGACCTCGCGGCGCAGAATATTCAACTGGATGCTGCGTCCCTGCAGCTCCAACGCATCCCGCTTGAGCTGGTTGAGATTGGCCCGCAGCAAGGTTTCCTCGGTTTTGGCCGCGTCATAGGTGGCGGTGACCGCCCCACGGATATTGGCCACTTCCTGATTGATCTGCCGATCCAGTTGGTCGATTTGGCCGCGCAGTTGCACCATGATCGGATAGGCCGGTTTATAGAGGCTCAGGTTGTCCTGGTATTGGGCTTCCAGCTTGGCCTTGGATTCCTTGAGGGTCTGGATGATCTTGCTGTCCAGCACCTGGCTCAGTCCATGACCGCGCGTGCCGAGCACCTGCCGGTAGGCCGCTTCGGCAGCGGTCCGCTGCTTTTCCGCCGCCGCCAGCGCCGCGTTGATGGCCGCCAGTCGCTGGGTAACAATGTTCTGGGTTTCATCGGCGCTGATGTTGACGATACCCTGCTGGCTGGCGAACTGGACCATTTCCCGTTCCGAGTCCTCCAGTTTGGCCTTGATCTGCTGCAAGCGCTCCTGCAGGAAGTTGCGCGCATAGGCGGAAGCGTCGAAACGGCGCTCCAGGCTCAGGTCGATGTACGCCTTGGCCAGGGCATTGAGAATGGTCGCGGCCAGCTTGGGATCGAGGCTGTCGTAACGTAGTTTGACCAGCCGCGAATTGCGTACCGGCTCGACGGTCAAGCCGTTCAAAAAAGCCGTGACGACAGTCTCGGCGCGTGCGGCCTCGGACTGCGGCTCTGTTTCCTTCGTCTGCAGGTCTTTCGGCAACCACCCAGTCAGCCAGACCTTGATCTGTGCCAACAGAGAGGCTTCGGGTTGCCTGTTGGCGAGATCCAACTGATTGATCACCCGCTGCGCCAGGTTGCGGCTTTTGAGCAATTCGTACTGGGTCTGATAGTAGTCCTGGCCGGAACCGGCTGTTTCGACCGGCGCCACCTCCTCGATCTTGACGACCTTGATGTCCTCGCGATCGATTTGCAGGGTCAGACTGGCGCGATAGATGGGCGTCATCAGGTAGGTCGCGGTCAACACAGCAGTGAGGACGGCCAGGGTGAAAAGAATGATGGCCCACCGCCGTTTGACGATCACGCTCCACAGCTCGCGGAGATCGAATTCGTCGCCTTCAGGTTCGACGGCTCCAACATGGGGTTCCACCGGAGTCACCGGGCCGAGCCGTGCCCCCGCGCGTTCGATCAGCGATCGGCCAGCCCCGGGTTGCGCATCGCCTTCATGAATCGGGAATTCAGGTTTGCTCATAAAACTATTTGTGTGGCAAAAATTAGACTATAACTCACCAAAACAACCGGCGAGGACCGCTCCGGGTCATCGGCCCATCATAAACCGAGTAAACCGAAGGGCAGCACGAATTCGATCAACTGCTTGGCAACCGATTTACCAGTTGATTCGCCGACTTGCACGATGTCATCGTTTCGCACATCGGGATCTCGCAGTTCACCGAGGCGGATTTTTTCAAGATCGAACACGAGCGTCGTGCGGTTTCCAGTCTGTGGATCAGTACGGAAAACCTTAACGCCGTTTGCGTCCGCCACGCTGGTCAAACCCTCGGCGGTGGCCAGCGCCTGCAGCAGCGTGGTTCGCCCCTTGAGCGGATAGACGCCCGGCTTTTTAACCGCCCCTTCGACCGTTACCCGCTGGCTGGTGTACTCTTTGATGAACAGGCTGACCTGTGGATTCTGCAGATAGTTCTTGGCAAGCTTTTTAGCCAGAGAGGTTTCCAGTTGCTCGCTGGTCAGTCCAGCAGCCTGAACCATACCGATCAACGGCAGGGATATGAATCCGCGCGAGTTGACCCGAACGGTACGATTGAGATCCGCCACCCCGAACACCTGAAGCTCCAGTAAATCCTGCGACCCGATCCGGTAATCCTCGGTACTGGGTATGTAATTAGTGGTAGCGGTGGGGTTGGCAGCGGCCGGCGTCGAAGACTGGGATTCAGCCATCGAAATGCCATCGGCAGAAGGTCTAGAATTGCTGGCGCAGGCGCCAAGACCGAATAAAAATAAAAGTAGGACTAAGCTTGACCAAACTAATCTAGACCACAAGGTTATTTACCTCTCTTCAATTCCTTCTGGATATTCAGCCAAATAACAAGGCAAGAATCTATTACGACAAATAAACCAACACACTAAGCCTGTGCTGGGTATTGATAAACCATTCGCCACAGTGGGGCCGGAAACCGCTGGCAACTACTCGGGACGCATGATATTCAGAGACTGTCAATAAACTAACCCATTGGTTGTGTTAGCCTTCTTGCCGGCAGTAAGCCAAAAAATCGCCAGAAAGCCAGTTCTAAAATCTATAAGCATTTGATTTTTATAAGGCTAGTTTTTAGACGGCTTCTCAGTATAACTTGCAGACGCATTTCTCCCAAGCGAAAATGCTTCCTCAGCCGGTTTGTCGCCAACCCTGCATGTGGACAGCGAGTTTCGGACAACTTCGGGGTATGTCGACCCGGTTGGCGGGCTAAAATGGCGGCTGGCTTCCATCAGTCCCGTCGCTCCAGCATCGACTGCAGGTGTTCGTTGAATGGCTCGGCTTCCACGAAGCCCACCACCCGGTATTCGCGGCGTTCTCGCCCGTCCCGCCCGAAGAATAGAATGGCCGGCGGCCCGACGATACCGTAGCGCTTCAATAAATCCCGGTCGGCGTCGTCGTTAGCGGTGACGTCGGCCCGCAAGGTCACTATTCCGGCCAGCGCCGTTCGCACGTCGGGATCGGTGAAGGTGTAGCGCTCCAGTTCCTTGCAGCTCGCGCACCAGTCGGCGTAGAAATCCAACAACACCGGGCGACCAGCGGCCGCGCGCAGGGCCTCGTCCACGTCGGCCACGGTCTTGACGCGGTGAAATGCCGGCACGGGAGCTTCGCTGGTGGCGTTGGCGATCAAACCGATACCGCGCAGCGGTTGCCAGGGATCGCGACCACCGGTGGCCACGCCGACCAGCAACAGGACGCCGTAGATCAACAGCACCAGGCCCAGTCCTTTGACCAGGGTGCGCCAGGCCGGCGCCCCATGGACTACCGGTTGCAGCGCGCCCATATAGGTGGCGGTGACGATGCACAGCGTTGCCCACAGCACCATGACGGCTGCCGCCGGCAGAATCCGTTCCAGCAGCCACAGCGCCACCGCGAGCAGCAGCACCCCGAAGACCGTCTTGATCCGTTCCATCCAGTGACCGGCGCGCGGCAGCCAATGACCGGTGGAGGCACCGATCACCAGCAGCGGCACGCCCATGCCCAGGCTCAACGCGAATAGTGCCGCCGCGCCCAGCGCAAGGTCGCCAGTGACCGCGATGAAAGTCAGGGCGCCGATCAGCGGCGGGGCCACGCAGGGTCCAACGATCAGCGCCGACAGGAATCCCATGATCGCGACCCCGGCGAGCTGGCCGCCGCGCTGGCGGTTGCTCAGCTCCGCCAGTCGATGTTGCAGATAGGCCGGCAACTGCAAATCGTAGAGTCCGAACATGGATAGCGCCAACAGCACGAACATGCCGCTGAATAAACCGATCACCCATGGATTCTGGAACCACGCCTGGATGTTCTGCCCCAGCAGCGCCGCCAGCACGCCGGCCATGGTGTAGGTCGCCGCCATCGCCAGCACGTAGATCAGCGACAGCAGGATCGCCCGCCGACGGGTCAGGTTCGCGCTTTGCCCGGCGATCAGGCTGGACAGGATCGGTACCATCGGAAACACGCAGGGCGTAAACGCCAGCAGCAGTCCGAAACCGAAGAAGGCGGGAATCGCCAGGAAGCGCTGTTCGCCCAGCAACCGCGCCAGTCGGTCCTGTTCCGGTTCGTTGGGGGCGAGAGCGGTCGAGGGCACGGCGATACTGGGTGGTGGATCGACGTTCGAGCTTTCGCTGGCCGTGGCCGCCGCCAGGGGAGTAGTCGGCAAGGCTGGCAGGTCGACGGTGACGGTCTGGCTCAGCGGCGGATAACAAACGCCGAGTTCGGCGCAACCCTGATAATCGGCCTTCACCCGCACGGTTTGAGCGTCGGGTAAATCGCGGCTCAGGCGAGCCAGGATCACCACCTCGTTGTGAAACACTTCCTGCCGGCCGAAATACGGATCGTCCTTCGATTCACCAAGTGGGATATCGGTGTCGGCGATACCTACGCCTTGCGTATCCATCAAGCTGAATTGGAACTTGTTGCGGTAAAGGTAATAGCCGGGCGCGATCAGCCAGCGGGCCTTGAGGGTTAAAGGATCCAAGGCACTGATCCTGACCTGAAATGCTTGGTCGGCGTCGAGGATGCGCTCCCGCGTGGAGCCGCCGAACTGCTCGAACAGTCCCCCCGCCGCCGGTCCAGCCAGCAGCACCAGCGGTACCAGCAGCACGGTCAGCCATGCCCACGTCCGGCGGCGACCCCTCATAACGGCACCCCCGTGTTGTCGGCGAGCCAGCCAAGATAGTCCGCCGCGCCAGCCTGAATCGGCAAGGCGACGATTTCCGGTACTTGATAGGGATGCAGTTCGCGGATGCGGGTTTCCAGCAGCAAGTAGACTACCTCGCGGGTCTTGATCATCAGCAGCAGTTCGGAATCGCGGCGCACCTGACCCTGCCAGCGATAAATGGAGATCAGTCCGGGCACGATGTTGGCGCAGGCGGCGAGACGTTCTCCAACCACGGTTTCGGCAATGCGCTCGGCCACGCCCTGATCCGGGCAGGTGCAATAAACCACTAGCGGTTGGCTCTCCATGATGGCTCTCCCATGCAATTGTGATGAATCGTGCGCAAGCCGTCGAGGCGGCCACGCAGGTTTGGTTCGCGGTCGCGAGTGTCGAGCGTAACGATAGACCTTGGGGGCGGCAATTTTCTTCGTGCCGTCCCCTTGAAAATTTCCCACCCCGCCCCACTTTACCGGCAACCCCTTGACAGGGGGGTTTCGCTGGCTATTATTAGCACTCGTCAAAGGTGAGTGCTAACAAGCAGGCGCTAACCTCATACCACCGAACCCTTCATTAATGTAGGAGATGTAACCGATGAACATTCGGCCGTTGCATGATCGGGTGCTGGTCAAGCGCGTTGAAGAAGAAACCAAGACTCCGGGCGGCATCGTCCTGCCCGGCACCGCCGCCGAGAAGCCGTCGCGCGGCACCGTGCAGGCGGTGGGACGCGGCAAGCTGTTGGACAATGGCGACGTGCGTCCGCTGGACGTCAAGGTCGGCGATCACATCCTGTTCGGCAAGTATTCGGGCAGCGAAGTCAAGGTGGACGGCGAAGAGCTGATCATCATGCGCGAAGACGAGATCATGGCTGTCATCGAGAATTAAGCGCGCCCCGTCGTCCCAGACCCTATCTTCCGAGCGTTCTACCTAAAAGTTTTAGAGGAATTCCCCCATGGCAGCAAAAGAAGTCAAGTTCAGTGATGATGCCCGCTCGCGCATGGTGCGCGGCATCAATGTCCTGGCCAACGCCGTCAAGATAACCCTGGGTCCGCGCGGTCGCAATGTCCTGCTGGACAAGGCCTTCGGCGCCCCCACCGTGACCAAGGACGGTGTCAGCGTCGCCAAGGAAATCGAACTGGAAGACAAGTTCGAGAACATGGGCGCACAAATGGTCAAGGAAGTCGCGTCCAAGACCTCCGACGTGGCCGGCGACGGCACCACCACCGCCACCGTCCTGGCCCAGGCCATCGTCCGCGAGGGCATGAAGGCCATCGCCGCCGGCATGAATCCGATGGATCTGAAGCGCGGCATCGACAAGGCGGTCATCGCCACCGTCGAGGAATTGCGCAAGCTGTCCAAGCCCTGCACCGACGACAAGGCGATCGCCCAAGTCGGCACCATTTCCGCCAACGCCGACGAGGCCATCGGCCAGATCATCGCCGACGCGATGAAGAAGGTCGGCAAGGAAGGCGTGATCACCGTCGAGGAAGGCAAGAGCCTGGAGAACGAACTGGATGTCGTGGAAGGCATGCAGTTCGACCGCGGCTACATTTCGCCCTATTTCATCAACAACCAGCAGAACATGTCCGCGGAGTTGGAAACCCCGTACATCCTGTTGTACGACAAGAAAATTTCCAACATCCGCGACCTGCTGCCGGTGCTGGAAAGCGTCGCCAAGGCCAGCAAGCCGTTGCTGATCGTCGCCGAGGATGTCGAGGGCGAGGCGCTGGCTACCCTGGTGGTCAACACCATCCGCGGCATCGTCAAGGTCGCGGCCGTCAAGGCGCCGGGCTTCGGCGACCGCCGCAAGGCCATGCTGCAGGATATCGCCATCCTGACCGGCGGCCAGGTGATCTCCGAGGAAGTCGGCCTGACCCTGGAGAAAGCTACGCTGTCCGATCTGGGCACCGCCCGCAAGATCGTGGTCGCCAAGGAAAACACCACCATTATCGACGGCGCCGGCAAGCCCGACGAGATCAAGGGCCGGGTCGAGCAGATCCGCCGCCAGATCGAGGAAGCCACCTCCGACTACGATAAGGAGAAGTTGCAGGAGCGCGTCGCCAAGCTGGCCGGCGGCGTGGCGGTCATCAAGGTGGGCGCGGCGACCGAGATCGAGATGAAGGAGAAGAAGGCCCGCGTCGAGGATGCCCTGCACGCGACCCGCGCGGCGGTCGAGGAAGGCGTGGTGGCCGGCGGCGGCGTGGCGCTGATCCGCGCGCTGCAAGCCATTAAGGGTCTAAAAGGCAGCAACGAAGACCAGACATCATGGCATTCAGATCGCGCTGCGCGCCATGGAAGAGCCGTTGCGCCAGATCGTCGCCAACACCGGCGAGGAGCCGTCGGTGATCCTGAACAAGGTTCTGGAGAACACCGGCAATTTCGGCTACAACGCCGCCACCAACGAGTACGGCGACATGGTCGAGATGGGGGTCCTGGACCCGACCAAGGTCACCCGCTTTGCCCTGCAGAACGCCGCCTCCGTGGCCGCGCTGCTGATCACCACCGAGGCGATGGTCGCCGAACTGCCCAAGAAGGATGCGGGCGGCATGGGCGGCATGGGCGGCGGCGGCATGGGCGGCATGGGCGGCATGGGCGACATGATGTGATCGCGCGCCCTGCGCTGTTGAGTGAAAAAGCCCATA
>CAVQSJ010000015.1:0-217025 GCA_963715845.1 uncultured Gammaproteobacteria bacterium
TACGACTGACGAGCTCACCCAAATCGATGCCGTGATCCTCGATGAACTCGGCTATCTCCCGTTCTCGTCCGCCGGAGGGGCCTTGCTCTTCCACCTGTGCAGCCAGCTCTACGAGAAAACCTCCCTGATCATCACCACCAATCTCAGCTTTGGCGAATGGGTGCAGGTTTTTGGGGACGCCAAGATGACCACGGCGCTCCTGGACCGGATGTTCCCTCACAACAAGCGCGAAAAAGTGTTATCAAGCTATTGATACTAAGCGGCTTTTCGTCTTGAAGTGAGTTTTTTCTTAGTGACTACCTGAACTCCTTTGCTGGGCAAAACCGGGGGGAGTTTAACCTTGGCCGCCTCAAGCAGTTGTTGACTTGAGGGGCCGAGGGTGGGGAAGGCGATGATACCGCGCGCCGTTGGCCAGCGCGATTTCCGTGACGCATAACGCTTAACTCCTTCCAGCACTTCCGCCACGGTTAAGTCCAAAGCGTGCCGATAGCTGGGCCAATTCCTTGATAATCCGGTAAGCCGACATCACCACCAGGGCATGGCTGCGGGTTCGCGAGCCAGCGGACATGGATGGGGCGCATCTCTAACTGCACGGTCTTGCTGGTGCGAAAGGCCCACTCCACCAACGCCGAATTTTGTAGCGCTCATGAATCAGTTCCTTCGAGGCGGCGGTTGACGACGAGTGGGTTTCGAGCATAACAGCCATCGAGTTGTTCTAGCTGTTGCGGGAGTTGGTCAGTTTTGTTCGACAAGGTCAGGGTGCGCTCTTGCTCGGTGAGGATGACCCAATCAGTGGATTTTCAAGCGGTGGCTTTTGGCCTCGATGTGGCGCCGCGCCACCGCCAGTGTCGCCCGCGGGTGTTCCTGCAGATAGCGAGTGTGTTCCTCGATCACTTGGCCCAGTGCCCGATATTTGTCTTCCCGCGCCCGTTTCATCTCGGCGGCGCGGGTCGGATTGCGGCGTAAACCATCCGCACCCCGTCGGCGGTCTGGACCTGGGCCAGCGCCTGATCAAACAGCCCCATCTGAATCTCTCCGGCGTGCAGGAGCGTCTCAATCTGGGGTTTGGTAATGGCGGTGATGTAATAAAATCATGGTCTTTATAGGTGTTGAGTGCCTCAATCTGTGGCCCCTTGATCATCCCCCGTAGCCGACAAAGTCTGCAGCGCCGCCGCCAAACCGCTGCGCCACTTTGGTGACTTGATGGCTAAAGGTCTGGGTATCGGCCGTATTACCTTGAAACACCTCAATCGACAGCGCGGTGCCTTGGTCATCACACAACAGCCCAATCACAATCTGCCGTTTGCCTTTTTTGCCGTCCCGAATTAAAAAGGCCGCCAATTGATTTTTTTCGCCTTCCAGATAATTGCTGGTGACATAGTAGAGGAACAACTCCGGCGGCTGTCCCGATGGAGCTGGATGAAACAGTTTCTTTTCAATCGCCCCCTGATGCGCCTGCAACCAGTCAAGATTGGCATACGAATGCTCCTCATGGAAGGGTTCCACCTTCCAGGTATCTCGCAGGCCGCATGAGTGCCCGCTAAGCGCACCGCGGGACAGGCTGCAACCCTGATCAATCGCCCGCGCAATGACCTGCCACAAGGCCAACTTGCCTTCGCGCATGGGCCTAAGGCCACGGTGATCCCCAAGCGACGGGCGAGCGTATACACCAACCACACCGCCCCGATCGAGGCGCCTTGCTAGGGCCACCTGCTTCTCCAGCGACCCGAGTTGCGCTAAATCCTGTTTATGCCGCAAGGGCCAACTGCAGGGCGTCGATCTCGGGGTCTGAACGGCCACTTCAATTGGCCAGGGTGCGTTTTTTCACCTGGCCCTGGTCGCGATACGACTCCCGCAACAGAACTCGTTGGTAGGTCCGACCGTTGTGCTGCACGGTAAAACATCAAGATACATAGGGGGGATTAGCGCTAAAGTCAGGGGATTGTTGTTTAGTGACCACAAAAATAGCAAAAAAAATAGATTAATGTCAATAAATTATTATAAAATATTAGTGACCACAACTTTAGACAAAGTAGTGCTAACCGGATGATTTTGTTATGATTTAATTGATTTACCTAAGGGAACATCCGCTGGACCGTCTCACCCACCACTGCGATATCCTCGAAACCGGGAACGACTCCTACCGCTTCAAACAGCGGAAAAAATCCGCCTGACCCCTGGGTATTTTTGGACGCTGTTTCCTGGATACTTTTCAACGCTGATTGACAGTCTGAGATCGCCTGCATGCGTTTGCGCACACCAAGCCCACCAATAACGTTGTCGAGGGTTCCCCAGTGGCCGCGGCTGCGCCGCGTTCCCCCTCCGGCCTCTGAGTCAGTCGCTGGTTATGGCCACCTCCGGTCTTCGTCCCTTAGTCAGCCGTATTCATCTTCGTCTGGCTCAGCCCACAGTGTTGCTGCCCGCCGGCTCGGGCTTGATGCCCTGCCAGCCCGAGGTCTGCACTTCGCGCCCGATGGCCCAGACGAACCCGGCGAGCTCGCGCGCTACGGCCACTACGGCCTTGTTCTTCAGCACCCGGCGTGCCACCAGGCGCTTGAACTTGGCGTGCAGCCGCAATTGCGCTTTCCAAGCGATGTCGGTAACTTCCTTGGGCACCTGGTCCTGCCGCGTGGCGATGATCGGACTCACCCGCGGGCTGTGCTGATAGTGCCAGGCGATCTCCACCAGCATGCGCCGGCGGCGCTGTTGCCGGCCTTGGTGATGCGGCCCTGGCGCCGTTTGGGACCCGAGGAGTGTTCGCTCGGCACCAGGCCGACGTAGCCCATCAACTGCCGCGGGTTGTCAAAGCGCAGGAAGTCCTGCAGCTCGGCCACCAACGTCATCGCCGCGATCAACTGCACGCCGCGCAGGGCTTGCAGCGCTTGCACCAGCGGTTTCAGGCCCCACTCGGGCAGCAACGTCGCGCAGGGCTTGCTCGAGCCGCGCGATGCGCGCGGTGGCCTCCGTGACCGAGTGCAGGTACTCCTGGAACCCGATCTGCTGCGCCGGGTGTTCCAGCTTCAGCGTGGCCAGCCAGCGCCGGTGCGCCGCCGTCCACGCCGTCTTGCCCGCGTAGGCGATGCCGTTGCGCAGCAGCAGCGCCTTGAGCCGGTACCGCGCGTTGCGGCATTCGCGCACGGCGTCTTCGCGGGCGCGCACCAGGTCGCGCACGGCTTCGTCGCCCGCGCCGGGCACGCGCACCGCGGTGAGATCGCCCGATCACGACAGCCGCGCCAGCATCATCGCGTCGCGGCGATCCGTCTTCACACGGTCACCCGAGCGCTTGGGGATCGAAGAGGGTGCCACGACTTCGCATTCGATGCCCTGTGCGCTCAGATGCCGCCAGATCACGAAGCCGCACGGGCCGGCCTCGTAGACCACCTGCAAGGGCCGCCCCTTGCTGATCAGCTTGCGCAGCGCCTTGTCCAGGGCGGTGAGATCCCCACCGATGCTGCCCAGGTGCCGCACTTCGCCGTCACGACCCGGATCGGCCGTGGCGATGTCGATGCTGTCTTTGTGAACATCCAAACCGACGTACAAAATGTTAGATTGATCCATGGCTCGTCTCCTCGCAAATTCGCAACGACCCGACCGCCCCTCGGTCCAGTGCATTGGGGTAGCTCGGCACGCCCTCGGCGCGCAACCTAGTGTGCCCGACATGGGCATGTACTTGTTACCTGAGAGGAGGTAACCGCGAAGAGTGACGAGAAGCGTAGCGAAACCCAAGGTGGAAGCCGCGAGGCCAAGCTGAAAGAAGGGCGTAGCCAAGACACGACCGCAGGAACACGAACAGGCAGTGAGGCCGGGTACGGGCGATGAGCGTGCTAGGGAACGCGAAATCCAACCGTCACCGAAAGACGTATCCGGTAGAGCCTGGCGGCACGGGTCGAAAGTATCTGTTCTTACTCGGGGAGACCTGACGCGTGAGAGCGTGCCAGGAGTCAGCAGAGGCCGTAGTAGTGTGGACACCGGCCGAAAGGCCGGTCGAGCGAAGGGCCGAAGAGTCACGAGAGGACCACAGTCTGCATCCGTTCCCAGCGGCACGGAGACGGGCGACACGGGTTCGGAGCGGCAACTGCGGCAGCTCCCGGACCGGCGGGCCAAGCCGAGCAGGTGGATTCCTGCGGAGGGGCGGCACGTGCCCATCGAGTCGCGGCGGACAGCGAGCACAGACGTCAGAAGAGGTTCAATGAGCAACACGGTAGACATCAGTAATTCACTCTACCGTGGGTGCTCGCGGGCTAAGCCCGCTGGGCTCAACCGCCGGATGCGGAAAACCGCATGTCCGGTGGTGTGGGAGGGCTGACGGGCGCAATCCCGTCAGCCCGACCCGATCGGTGTTGCAGGGGATGGGCCGCCCGAACTCATACCAAATCCCGAGGGATAAGAGCCCACTCACAGGCGATAACTCGTTGAATCATCAGCAAGCTGGCACCTACAAAAAGCTAATATCTATCGGTAAATGGTATCACGAAGCCATTTTGTCTAGGGCGGGTGGGATTTCTCTCCTCCCAACCAACTGGACTGCTCAGTGTCCCCCCGTCTTTGCTTAAGCTGCCTTCCCTTCGGGCGTCTCCTGGCGGTGACCTTGTGTGGCGGAAGCACCCGGCGGGTGGCAAGTTGAAACAGTTGTGCTATGGTTCTAGGTAGGGCGGCGGTTCGGAAACGGTGAGTTTCTGGAAACCACGTTCGCCCTAACTGAACGGAAGATGGGGTTAGGTCTTGCCTTTTGCCTAACAGCCGGCGTAGCCCGGATGGAGCGAAGCTTGCGAGGCGCAATCCAGGCTCCTCCGGCTGGCCGAAACGATGATCAAGGCCAGCCCGGTGTGTAATTCCGCACGCCGGGATCTGTGGGGGGGCGGTCGGGTAACCGGCTGTCCTACCCCGATGGGGTTGCAAAAAAGGTACGAAATTAATGACTGAACTTCTTCAGAAAGCCTTTACTGAGGCGTCTAAATTACCCGAACCAGAACAGGATACCTTTGCTCATTGGATACTCGAAGAACTTGCTTCTGAGGGGCGCTGGGATAAGGCTTTTGCCAATTCTCAAGATTTGTTAAGCAAACTTGCTGATGAAGCTTTAACAGAACATCGAGCAGGCAAAACAGAATTGCTTGATCCGGACAAACTGTGATTTCACATACCAATAGATACTTCCGCGAGTTGTTTTCAAAGCTACCAAATGTTGTACAGCGCCAAGCTCGAGAGGCATATAGGCAGTTTAAACAGAATCCCTATCATCCGAGTTTGCACTTCAAGAAAGTTCACACAATACGACCTATTTATTCAGCCCGTATCAATGTCGATTACCGTGCTGTAGGAATCAACTCCTCAGTCGCAACTTCTCGGTCTGATCGTGGGACAAGACGGCCCGCGGCTGATCATGGAACCAGCCAGTCAAATGCCGCTTAACCGGGTGATTTAAGCGATGATTCAGGAGACCGGGGGCGAATGGACCGGTTCCTCTTCTTTGGGGTCCTGGAAAGCGCGTCGGATCTTCGTGATGATACTGTTTTGTGGGAGATCGAGGAGTTGTTTGAGGACCAGCGCGGCCAAGACCTGGCGGACCGTTTTTTCCGAAGGCAGCGCGCGGGAGCGGGTCCGCAGATAGAGTTGATGCTGTTGCCAGATCTCGGCACCGAACCGCAGGGCGATCAGTTGCAACAACCCCTGGGCGACCAGGGCGCAGAAGACGAAGACTTCATAGGCTTGCCAGCAGGCGGCGACGGGGGGTTGGTGTTCGGCCGTTGGGGTCTTCAAGGACCGATTCGGGGTAGGACGGCGGGCGTGGCGCGGCAAGTGCGGGGTCCAGAAGTGAAAACGAAACGCGCCGAGGAGATTTTTCAAGACGGCGAACAAGATTTCAATGCGGGTGCGGATACAATACAGTTCGAGCGCGGTGACCGGCGAGAGGGTAAGATCGGAACACATCAGGACCAAGGGACCACGCGAGGTGATGGCGAAAACGAACAGGAGGGAGTCGCCGAGCGGTTTCCACAATAACGGGAGGCTCATCAGCCGCACGAGTTCCCGCTGGCCATAGACGCAGCATTCGACGAGATCAAAGCCTTGGGGATGATCAAAACACTCCATCAGGTGGACTTTCTCGCCATAGCGCGGTGGGGGTCCGGGCCGGTCGGCGGGCTTCGGGGCGGCCGGGAAATACGCGACGTAATTTTTCTTCGCCCGGGTCAGGTCATCAGATAGGGTTGCCGCAAGGCGATGGGGTAGACCGAGTGGGCCAACCGGAAGACCCCGGCGGTGGCGAAAAACGCATCCAACACCAAAAAGGCCGGGGCGTCATGACCGAGGGCGAACGTCAAGGCCATCTGGACCACCCGCTCCGGCAGGCTCGGGTCGGTGGGTGACGCTGGTTCCGCCTGGCCTAACTGGCGGAAACCCTGATGAATCCGTAGTTCTAGGGGCAAACAAAAACAGGCGCCGAGCGTTCCCACGACTAAACCGATCGCCCCCCAACATTGCCCCCGGAAATACGACGGCTTGTGCTGGGTTTCCGAATGGTCATGTAACGACACCACTCCCGGCATGCGCCCCCCATCTTTGACCACCAGGGTATGATCGCCCAGCAACAGACAACGCCCAGCGACCTGAACCGCAACCGCCTGACGCCACACGTAGCCTTGCCATGCCGCCAACAGCGTTTCAAAATCATAGGCTTTCGAGCGAAAGAAATGCAGAAAACGGTGATAAACCGCTTCATTCCCCTGCCAGAACCGGCACATCGAGGTTACGCCGATCGTCTCCGGTGCCGCCAAAAAACTCAACACCACCGCGCAGAACAGCACCCAGCTGCGCCGCCGAGCAAAGGCGCTGCGAAAACCTTCTAAAGCCTGGTATACATAGGTCAGCATGGATTCTCCTCGGGCGACCGGGTTGTTGAGGCGCGCGTCGCTCAGGGAAATCCATGCTGCCCTTGAGCAGCAAAGTCAAGGGGCTTCAGGGAAAGAACTTACGACTGACGAGTAATAAAGAACTCCTCATGGTTCGCTCAAACGAACATCGACTTTTGAGAATTGAAAATGTCGGGCAATCTTGACATAGAGTAAGCGTTCACCTGCCTCTCCCCGATGACGACGAGAGTGGATCGGGGAGGAAGTAACCCCTTGAATCGCTTGCTCTCTTCACCACCCCCCGCTGCCACAAGCGGGCCATGACGATCACCGGTGCCCCCCGATGCTGGACGAGATCATCCGCCTGATTAAAGTCGAACGTGTCGACGACCTCCCCGTGGTGTTGGCGCAGGTGTACCAAATGCAGATTCCGGCGCTGCTCGATCAGTGCTATCCGACCCATGGCCACTGGAAAGGCGACTTGAGTTTTGGCGACGTGGTGGCGGTGTGGTTGACCTTTGTGCTCTCGGAGGGCGATCACTGCCTGTCCCATGTCCAGCCCTGGGTGGAGGCGCATCTCGACACGCTGACGGCGTGTTTGGGCAAGCCGGTGCGCCCGCTGGACCTTAGCGATGATCGACTGGCGGATATGCTGGATCGGCTGGCCGACGCCGCGACCTGGGCCGAGTTGGAAACCGCGCTGAACGGGGCGGTGCTGCGGGTCTATGACGTAGGCGACGACCGGGTGCGGCTCGACAGCACCTCGGCCAAGACCTATGCGGGGGTGAGCGAGGGCGGTCTGTTTCAGTTCGGGCAGAGTAAAGACCATCGGCCGGACTTGCCCCAAGTGAAAATCAGCCTGTCGGCGCTCGACGCCCTGGGCTTGCCCTTGACCACGACGGTCGTCAGTGGGAACGGCGCCGATGATCCGCTGTACGTGCCGGAGATTCAGCGGGTCCAGGCCACCCTGGGGGCCGGCGGCAAGACCTATATTGGGGACAGCAAGATGGGCGCCCTGGTGACCCGTGCCTGGATCGCCCGGAGCGGCGATTATTACCTGTGCCCGCTGGGCGGCAAGCAAATGCCGGAGGAGACTTTGGCGGCCCTGCTGGCGCCGGTGTTCGGCGGGGCCCAGCCCCTGGAGCCGGTCTACGAGCAGGACCCGGACCCCACCGCCCCACCCCGGCTGATCGCCGAGGGTTATGCGGTGGCGGTTGACTTGGAGGCTACGGTGGAGGGCCAGCCGGTGACGTGGCGGGAACGGCGGCTGGTGGTGCGGTCGGTGGCCCAGGCGACCCGGCAGGCCCAGGCGCTCGACGCCCGCCTGCAGCAGGCGGTAGCGGACATCCACCGCCTCAACGAGCGCAAGCCAGGCAAGAAAATTCTGGAGGCCCCCGCACTGACCGCCGCCGCCGAGCAGATTCTGGCCGAGCAGCGGGTGGTGGGCCTGATCCACCTCGACCTCGAGACCACCACCCAAGTGATTCACCAGCGCCGCTATGGCGCGCGCCCGGCCACCCGCCGGGTGCAGCACCAGAGCACGATTCGGGCGCGGATCGACCCGCTGGCCGTCGCGGCAGCCCAGCAGCGGCTGGGCTGGCGGGTCTACGCCACCAACCACGCGACCCTGACGGTAGAGACCGCCGTCCACGCCTATCGGGGGCAGTATCTGATCGAGCGGAGTTTCGGGCGCCTCAAGGGCCGGGCCCTGGCGATTACGCCCTTGTTTCTGCAAACCAACGCGCGGGTGGAGGGCTTGATCCGGCTGTTGAGCCTGGCCTTGCGGGTGTTGGTCCTGGTGGAATTCGTGGCGCGCCGGCGCTTGGCCAACACCCAGGATCAGATCACCGGCCTCTATCCGGGGCAGGCCACGCGAGCCACGGCGTCGCCCACCGCCGAATTGCTGTTGCGCGCCTTTCGGGGCATCAGCTTGAGCGTCGTCGAGATCGCCGGCCAAGTGCGGGCGCTGCTGTCGCCGCTGAACGCTCTGCAGCACCGCGTCCTGGAACTGCTCGGCTGGTCGGCAGGGCTCTACGAGCGGCTGATGGCGCATTTTCTAAAACCAGCCCTCATTTTGAGCGAACCATGAGGAACTCTTTAAAGAGTCCTTTAATTTTGATCCACAACGAGGTACGCGAATGAAAACACTGACGGGCTGCCTGGAAAAAAGCACAGCCGTATTCCTGCACTTGATCGATCAGGAAGGCCAGCATCATCAACATCGCGAAAACCGTCGCTAAATGTTGTTCCCCATGTCCATAGTTGTGCTCAAACTCATAGTCTTGATGCTTCAGGGTGTTAAAAGTCTGGTTTTCAATATGCCAGCGACTTCGACCTCCTTTCATCACGAAGTGGACATTATACTTAGCACCGTAACAAATTGATCTTTTCGAGTCCAAAAAAGATTGTATCCTTAATCACTAATCTTTTGTATTCAAAAGGATGAGGAGGTCGAAATGATTCGTGTTACTTTTAATGAATCTGATATCCAAACGTTGCGCTATGAACGCTTTCACCATCCGCACCCCCGTGTTCAACAAAAAGCCGAAGCACTTCTAATGAAAAGCCATGGCTTAAAGCATAAAGATATTTGCAAATTTATCGGTATATCGAATAATACTTTGCGGGAATATCTTAGGGAAGATCAAGAGGGTAGTATTGCAAGAATTAAAGAAACCCGTTTTTATAAGCCTAAAAGTCAGCTTAATAATCATATAGATACTCTGGAAAACTACTTTCGTGACCATCCTGTTTCAAGTATCAAGGAGGCTATGAATAAAATCGAAGAACTCACCGGAATTCGCCGAAGTGAAAATCGTGTCCGTGAATTTCTCAAACGGATCGGTATGAAACGACGCAAGGTCGGTATGATACCGGCGAAAGCCGATCCTGCGGAGCAAGAACGCTTTGTTCAGGAGCAGTTGACCCCGCAATTAGAAGAAGCCAAACAAGGTCAACGGGCGGTCTTCTTTGTGGATGCGGCCCATTTTGTTCTCAGTCCTTTTTTAGGATTTCTCTGGGCATTTTCCCGAATTTTTATCAAGGCTCCGGCCGGTAGAAGCCGTTTTAATGTCCTCGGCGCCTTGAATGCGATCACGCATGAACTGATCATGGTTTGCAACGAAACTTATATCAATGCAGAGAGTGTCTGTGAGCTTTTGAAAAAAATAGCCGATCAATATGCTGGGCTACCAATAACCGTGGTTCTTGATAATGCCCGTTACATTGTACAGGACAAAATCCGCTAACCCAATGAATTAAATGTTAAATCTTTACCAGGCAGCGGACTCATTAGAGGTGGAGAACAGCGATTTTGCGGGTTCCATCCCACCCGTTTAAAGAGCGACTCCAGTGCCTGATGAAAAGCGGATTGCCGGGTAGATGCTTGGTGGTGGAATAAACAGCCTCTTAAGTAATCTAATCCATACCGAAAAAGACTTTTGGGCGGGACGGCCATGTTTTTTGATCTTAATCGGTTTAACTTCATGGCGCCATTCACCAATAATGTGCGCCCAACTAAATGCAATCGCGAGAAAAGCCATCAACTTTTCAAGTCGCTGAGGGTCGGTCATCTGGGTGGATTCCAGATCGAAACCCCGGGTTTTCAAGCAAATGAACAGCGTTTCGATGGGCCAGCGTTCCTTATAATTTTCTAAGGCGGTTTCCGGTTGTTCTGGCGTAGCGATAATGACAAATTCACCGTCGGCCATTTTCAGGCCAATGACATAAAGAGAGTGCCCCCACACGGTGCGTTTGCCCGATAAAATGAGCGCGCCGCCGCGGGGCAGGCCTCGAAAGAGATTTTCTGCGGGAACGGGGACGCCTCGAGAATTGGAGATTTGCGTGTTCTTCTTGATGCGTATGACGAATTTAATATTATTTTCAATAAGATAGCCAAACCATTTGATCCCGACAAACTCACGATCTGCCAATAAGCAGGCGATCGTTTGGGCGCCAAAGATCGTGAGAAATCGGTTGATTATTTCAATTCTTTCTTGGGTATTTGAGTTGCCTTTTTTATCTAAAGCGACCCATAATAGAGGAAAAGCGGATCCGCGATAGACGATTCCCAAAACGAGATAATTGATAGTCGCATCACCGTATTTCCAATTCGTTCTATCGAGCGTCAATTTGAACTGAAGCAAAGGAATGAGACCGGCAATAAACCGAGCGACCTGATTCAGATCTAGAGAAAATTGACCAAAAAGCCGCTGCAGGCGTTTGTAATGAGAGGAGGGTTGTGCATTTCCAGGAAAAGTGGTGGCGATCTTGGCGAGATTGGCTGTTCCCATCTGGATGATTCCGATGATCAAATAGATAATGCAATAGAGACGAGCTCGGTTCCAGTGAAAATGATGATGAAGCATTTCTGCAAAGTGCCGGGTATTAAAAAGGGGGGGATTCACGGAATTAACCTCGCCTGTTGGGAAATTAATGTTATTAATCAATGCATTATGATAACACAAACCTTGCGATCCTGCTGCTCTCAAAATAGTTACAATTTTTTATCTTAATTTTCAGTAAGTTATTTTTGTCCTGTACAATGATTCGATATACCGATAAATTTGCAAATATCTTTATGCTTTAAGCCATGGCTTTTCATTAGAAGTGCTTCGGCTTTTTGTTGAACACGGGGGTGCGGATGGTGAAAGCGTTCATAGCGCAACGTTTGGATATCAGATTCATTAAAAGTAACACGAATCATTTCGACCTCCTCATCCTTTTGAATACAAAAGATTAGTGATTAAGGATACAATCTTTTTTGGACTCGAAAAGATCAATTTGTTACGGTGCTAAGTATAATAGACTCGCCTGTATAAATTATAACGATCTAAATCAGTAAGTTATCATATCATGCCCACCAAAATCATGCTACCCATCAATATCGACCTAAAATATATATATGATTTTCATCACAAAAATTTTTGTCCCGTACAGAGAGGCCAGGCGGAAATGGGCCAGCTTGACGGTTTGCCGCATCCCGCCCAGCTCGACCTCCTCGTGGCTCCAGTCGAACTGGCAGGTCTCGCCGGGCGGGAACGCCAGCGGCACGAAGGCCTGGGTCACGCCAGGACTGCCGGAGCGCCCCGCCTTCCACTGCTTCACAAAGCGCCGCACCGGGTCATAAGAGCCCCGATAGCCCTCGGCCTGGAGCCCCTCGAACAACCGCCGGGCGGTCCGTCGCTGCCGCCTCGGCAGCCGGGATTCGATGGCCAGCCATTGCTCCAGCTGAGCCTGGAAATCCCCCAGCTTGGGACATGACTGGCGGCGGCGTTGGTAGACCGACTCCTCCAGCGCAGTGAGCGCCTTGCGGACCGTCGGGCGGGAAAGTTGAAGATCACGGGCAATGGCGCTGATGCTCTCGCCCCCCACAAAATGACGCCGTCTGATTTCGGCTATGAATTCCATCCCTATCACCCCAGGTTGCTCCGGCAAAAAAGCCGAATGGTTGCACATCTCCGGGATGGTAAAAATTCAACGCTGTTTTTCCCGGACCCCTGGTAAGTTTTCCACGCTGATTAACACACTGACCCGGCCGCCGAGGTCATCCGCGGGTACTGTGCGGCGGTCCGCGGGGCGCTGAGCGATGGCGGCCACCCCCCGCTCGACCCCGGCGGGCTCCACCTTCAACAACGGTTAGCCGCGATCGCCGCCAGCCTCGACCGGGTGGCCCAAAAAGGGGGGTGCCCGCGCCGCTGAGCCGCCTCCAGCAGGCCTTGCGGCGGGCCTTGGACGCCACCGCGCCGCTCTGGCCGGAACTGGTCATCGGCCAAGGGTGGTTGGCGGAGGCGGCCCACATCCTGGCCAATCCCGACGGCGCCGATCGCACGACGGTCGAGGCCCGGTATGCCATGCTCCTCGCCGATATCCAGGACGAAGCGGCTCCCTCGGCGACCTTGCAAGCGATGGCCGCCCAGTTTGCCAAGGTGACCGCCAGTTACGGCCCGCTGATCTTCACCAGTTACGACGTACCCGACTTGCCCCGGACCAATAATGACTTGGAGCAGATGTTTGGCGGGTTGCGCCATCAACTGCGCCGCATCACGGGACAAAAGAATGCTCCGGCCAGTTTGGTGGTGTGCGGTGCCACCCGCTTGCCGGCCGCCGTGGCGAGTCAGATCCATCCGTTTACCGCCGCCGAGTTGGCGTCCGCCGACCTCGAGCAGTGGCGGATCGTGCGCGCCCGCGGGGAACAACGCCGCTGGCCCCGCGTGTTGGGCCGGCGGTTTCGGCAGGATCCGGACGCCTATCTGCAGGCCCTGGAAGAACGCTTGTTCAAGCTGAGTTTGCCACCCTAGTTTTTTTTCTAGGGCGGCAAACTTAGCTGGACTAAGGATTCCTCGAGCGCCTGCAGATAGGCCGCTGGATTCCGCCGAAACCGCCGGCCCAAAATCCGGGGGTATCGACGTTGTGCCAAGCGGGCCCGTACAGTACGCCACCGCTGCAGGTCGGCGGTGGCCAGGTCGTCGGCCGTAAAGGCCTGCGTCTGACTCGCCACCGCGGCGGGCAAGCGGGTGGTGCCGCAGACCACCAGGCTGGCCGGCGCGTTCTTTTGGCCGGTCGTCCGGCGGAGTTGATGGCGCAAGCTCCCCAATAACTGTTCCAAATCGTTGTTCGTCCGTGGTAAATCAGGGACATCGTAACAACTGAACAGCTGTGGACCGTAACTGGTGGTGACCTTGATAAAGTGCGCGGCCAGGGCCTGCAACGGTGCTGAGGGGGTGGCTTCCTCCTGAAGATCCGCTAACAGGACCGCATAGCGGGCCTCGACGGTGGCGCGGTCGGCGCCGTCGGCATTGGCCAGGATCTGGGCGACTTCCGCCAGCCACCCCTGCCCGATGACGACCTCGGGCCAGAGGGGCGCGGTGGCGTCCAAGGCCCGCTGGAGGGCGTGCTGGAGGCGGCTCAGGGGTGCAGGCCCCCCCTTTAGCCGTCACCCGGTCGAGGCTGGCGGCGATCGCGGCTAACCGTTGTTGAAGGTGGAGCCCGCCGGGGTCGAGCGGGGGGTGGCCGCCATCGCTCAGCGCCCCGCGGACCGCCGCACAGTACCCGCGGATGACCTCGGCTTCCGGATCGGTCCGGTCCTCGACGGCGCGCTCGACGATCCGCACCCCGCGCACCCGCTGGCGCAATGCGGTCTGCGCATGCCGATCCGCTTCCCAAATCGGCCGGCCCGCTTCGCGCAAGTAGTGAAACTGACACAACTGATGCGGCACCCCCGGCCAGACGTCGCCGACCGCTTGCCGGATCGCCAACTGCCCATCGCTGATGACGCCCACCACCGGCAGGCCCTCCAGGCCCGCCACCGCGCTCTGCAACAAGGGCCGCAGGTCATCCCGGCCCGAGGTCAGCAGGCTGCGCGCCTGCAGCACCTCACCGGAGAGCACCTCCCGCACGACCCAGAGCACTTCATGACCCTTGTCCGGCTGTAAACCACCCACCGCCAGAATCAGCCGGCCTTGCGGCTGCAAGCGCGCCCGCTGGGCGGGCGCCGTCACCACCGCACTCACCAATGCCTCGTGGCGCCCCAGCAAATGGTCGACCGTCCGCGGGGCGATCACCACCCCACGCCGCGTCAACTCGCGGTGCATCTCGGCCACCGTGTCATGCTCCTGATAGCGACCGGCCCCAATCCAGGCGATCACGTCCAAGCCAAACTCATGATGCGGCAACGCCAACCGCCCCTCCGCTTCCGGTCGATAGGGCCGGTGGTAAAGGGTACAAGCCGGATCGACGCAACGGCGGACCTGGAGCGTCACCGCCAACACCGCCTCCAAGCTCGTCACCGTGCGCTCATTCTCATAAGCAAACCAGAGGGGCCCTCCACACGCCGGACAGCACTGATTCAAACAGCTAGCCCTTTTAAGGTGAGCTAGGCGGCCTTCGCCTTCACCACCTTCGGGGTGACTCCTTTCAAAAGCCTAGCTGTCGATACATGAGGGTGACCTTTGAACTGATTTCTCACCGGTCGGGGTTTTTTCGGGCCTCTGGGACTTTTTGCATACTTTTTCAAGTCAACGTAGGAGGCGATATAGAGCAGGATACTCCCCAATTCCACCCGGCTGACTTGAGTCAAAAGAGTCCATTCCTTCTCCGGAATCGCAATTAACATCCCATCGGTCGTCGTGTCGATTTCTTGGGCAATATAATACTCAGAAACCACTTGATTAATCGCCTTATCTGGATGCGTTGCCCGCAAAGCGGCCATCACAATCGCGTAAAGATTAAAGGCTACTAAAGCCAGACAAAAGCTAAACAAGGCCGCCTTCGGATACCCTAACGTATTGATTTCAGAATTCAGGTGACTTTCCAGCTTTTGAAATGCAGTTTCAATTCCCCATCGAGCACGATAAAGTTCGGCTATGGTGAAGGCCTCCACCGTTGCTTTGGGAAGATTGGTCAGTAAAATAAGATGGTTGTCACCATTCCGCGTGGGCTGATTTAATTTCACCACGACCCGGCGAAGCGTGAGCGTTTCACCCGAAGGCGCGGTGATTTCCACCGCTTGTTCAAAGACCTCTCCGGTCGCTGATTTGCCCACAAACTTTAGTTCAGTCAATCGCTTATAGGGGGTGTTGCCGTGTTGACGGATGACAAAAAACGCCGCTTTTCGATGGCACTCGAACAAAAATTCCAAGACGCAAAAATTCCGATCAGCGATCCAGACCTCCCGGGCTTGGATGGTGTTCGCGACCGCCGATACTAAGGACCGTTCCTGCGCATGGCCATCTTCACCAGGAAAGACATCCACCGCAAGGCCTAATTGCGGATCAAACACGACCAACGCTTTACCGGGTAACGCGCCCGCCTTCGTCCCCCGCAGAACCTCTAAGCGATGTTCGGTGGCTTCGATCCAGTTCCCATCTAAAAACTTGACCCGATACCCGGGGAGTAAGGGCGGATTCGTTCCCCCGATGTGATGGATGAGGGATTCCGCTTCTCCCGCAATATCACGCACTAAACCCTGCGAAGTCGTCGGTTCCAGATTTTGTAATTTGCCCCATACAGGGCGACCACCGAGGTCTCTATTTCAGAATGACGATAGGCGGAATGAACGCTGGGCCGGATGTTGCACACCACGTTGAGCATCAAACCGACAATGGATGAAAACAAGATGTCTTTGGTATATTGGGACTGGCGAACCGTGTTAAACCAGCGATCCAAGTGGTCGGCATTCAACAAGCTTTCCAGCAACACGCGTACCATTACCGCGATAGGTCGGTTCTGGATAAACCGCTCGAAGACTTCGCTAAACATGCGGATACCTCAAAATATTTCAAAAATTGCGTTATTATACAATAATTTATCACGGACCTTAAAAGGGCTGATTCAAACAGCTTAAGACCAGCGTTTGCGTCGGTGGCGGCCGCGGTGTGATTCTGGCCATGGCGTCTCTCCCCCGCTCGCGTATCCAACAGGAATACACCATTAGACCCTCTAGCTCAGTTTGCTATCCTATAGGTTTCCTATATGATTTGTGGAATTTTTAAATACCATTCTAGCTTCTTGAAATTAAAAATTTGTTGATTGAGAAAATTAAAAAAACTATTTTTAACTTGTGAAAAAGTCTTGTTCTCATAAAAGTGTCTTCGCAAGAAGTTTTTTCCTCTTAACCAGATATCTTCAACCGGATTTTGATCGGGTGCGTTGGTCGCAAAACGAAGACAAGTCACTTTCCATTTTTTTTCTTCCAACCCTTCGTTCACTTTCGCGAGATACGCTTTTATCTCAGAAGACCGGTGGTAACTGGCTCCATCCCAAATAAGTATCAACTTTTTACCTTCGTGTAGTCGTTGTAAATGTTCGATCAATGCAATCGTATTTTTGCCATTCCCAGCAGTCGAGGGTTGCAGCATAAATTCTCGATGAGAACCGTCAATTACCCCATAACCGACATTCCGCCCCCCCTCATCCGGAATCCGCATATAGGGCAACAAAGTGTTCACCGAGCAATGCTAACAAGGTCTGATGGGCTGCCTTAAGATTCAAAACGATCTCGCCCATCGACGCCATCACGAGCAGATGAATCCCGGTAAAAAATTGAAAGACCCAGCGGGCGGTCGGATGATGGATGGGCTGACCTTTTTGATTAGGAAAGGTTTTTTGATGCATTTTTAATGATTCACGAATCCGGTGCTCCAAGGCGCTGTAGACTAAAAGAGACAAGGTCATGATCATCGCCAGCGCCATGATTCGTTCGGCTGACTTGAGAAACACCGTCGAGGCCATGAACAGGGGATCTTTGAGGAAACGAAAACCCCGCTCGACTTTTTGTTGTTTTTGGGTGTACGTTTCAATCAATTCCTCGTCCGATAACGCCGCCGGATCTAATTCATTGGTGGCCACCATAAAACAGCTCTTGCGGTCAATTTTTTGCCTCCTGTAAATTTTTCCGTGATCGCTTACGAATTTGCAGCAAATCGTAATTGTTCCGAATCGTTAGCCGCTTCAGTAGGAAACCAGAAACGCTTCCATTGATGATTGAGTTCTACAACTCTTAAAATACCTAGGCCACGACTTCCAGCTTCACGCCAGCTCATCCCTTTCTTCTTCTGACGATGCCCAACGACTTGATCACAACCTTTCTCGATATGCCCAGAACCAATAATCTTACCGGCCTTTTTCCGGCGTCGATAATCAATTATTTCATCACGATGTTTGTTAATATAGTTAATCAGTTCGCGATGTTTTTCTTCATTTCTTGGCTGAACTTTTGTCTTTAAGTAATCGATAACTGTATCAACTTCTCCACGCCATAAATGGTAAAAAATGAACTTTAAATGAAGATTTTTCTCGTCTTTATTTCGCGCAATCATACTCATTAATTCTCGTACTTTCTTACCCAAGTGGTACCAATCTAAGATAATAATGAGCACCACTCCAAAGACCGAATGCAAATGCTGGCGAATCACTTGAGCCCCATCTGTAATTGCAATTACGGGTACTGGCCTTGCTTCCGACCCATACTCTTTAATTACTCGACTTTTAAGCACGTCAGGCAGGGAAACTATTTCTTGACCTGTTTCATCAACTGGCGCAGCAATATATTCAAATTCCTGGTTTTTCTTTTGGAGCATCACCACATTGGTAAACACCGGTGGCGCTTTCTCTTTTGCTACCGTTTGGGCTGGTCTTTCTTCATTATCTTTCTGTTTTTGAACACGATTTTTCTTCTGGCCACGCACTTGAATCGCATCTTCAAACACGATCACTTCTCGACTTTCGCTGTCGTAAATATCAATTTTATCCTGAATCTTTGGGAATGATAATGCTTTATTGCCAAGCGTTTGTTCTACTTCAATTTGCCAAGCCTGGCTAATTTCTACGGTTTTGTGATGGACAATCTGCCAAATCTTCTGATCGCTGAGTTGCCGATCTCCGGTCACCCGCGCCACTAAATTTTCGACTTCTTTATAACTTAGGCGATTACTGTAGTAGGCGGATAACTCCTGTAATCTCAGGCTAATATAAGCTTCTTGAAATTGACCGGTTAAATCAAAGTAAGTTTGCTCTTTTTCGTCAGGCCGTGTTGCATCTTTAAATCTCTGAACCTGAAAAATAATTTGGCCATAGAGTGTTTTAATTGTCACCGGTGTTTTACCATTACAAATCAGGTCTTTTTTTTATTTTCAATAAAAGCGCGTTGCGTTGCTTCCAGCAAAGCCAGTTCAATATCAGGTAATGCAAGGTTTTTAAAGTTCTCAACCGCCCCTTCGATGTCATGAAAGCTTTGACTTTTCCAATCGAGTGAATATTTCTTGACCGATTGACGACCCATAATCTGGTTATTATCATCTCGCAGAGCTAATTCAATAGTAGGCATTCGTCGTTCCCTAAGTTAGGTTGATATAGTTCTGTGTATTAGTATAAGCTAATATTCCATCACGGAAAAATTTACAGGAGGATTTTTTGTTGCCGGCGACCGTCGTCGATCAACGAAGCGACCTGGCCCTCAATCCGATAAAGGAGGGTGCCGGGTTTTTGATCGGCGGTGGGTCGACCTCGTTTCGCATGGGTCGCGACCGCCAGGACTTTTTCTTCGAAGAGTGCGGTATAAGACAGGGTCGTTTTAAACTGCTCTAAAGCCGCTCGAGCATCCGCTTCACAACAAAACGTTTGTTTGCGCAACGAGTGGAACGCTTTGCATTCCTGCCCGCCTTTTTTCAAATACTCGCGCTGGACGCTGTTCTGGGCGCGCTGTCGCGCGGAGGCGGTCCTCACGACCACCCATCGCTGACGGATCCCGGCATGCTCCACGCCGAGACTCCGATAACTCAAGGGGTTACCCGTCATCGCCAGGTCTGGCGCCACGGCGTCCACGATCTGCCGGGCCAGCGTAATGGTCTCCGGGACCCGACTGATCCAGCGCGTATCGCCTAAATGGATGAGGGTCTCCCGGACGAAGCCGGCGCTATCAAAAACGTAGTATTGGATCGCAACGTCTTGATTCAGTTGATTGAGATGGGCATCGAGCGTCTCGCGAAAACCGGTTTTGTCTTCGCTGTTCCCACTCAGCGGTTTCATTAATAGGGGAATGCCGGCTTGGTTTTCACAAATAAACTGAATGACCCACTGATTCAGATCGGGCCGGTGATCTCGACTGTAGCCTCGGGTGATTTGAATCACGCCGTCGGGTGGATTTCGCTCGCTATTGTAGGTTCCATCCACATGCAAACTCGTCGAATCTAAATGACCAAAGCGACAATAAAGGTGCGGTTTTCTGACCGATACCGCCGCGATGAGTCCATAGAGATCCTCCACACCATAGGCGTAAAGACGGTCCAAAGCTTTACCCAAAGTATCATCATTTAAGTGCCGAGCTTCAATCCCGGTTCCGAGTAAACGAGCCACCGGCTTATTCTCAAAAAAATGCGGCGTTGAGTACAAAGCCCGATGACTGAATCCAAGACCATTTAAAATCATCGCTTTCACCGCTCGTCCTACGGAAACGACGCGCTGCTCGTGATCTTGAACGATGACCGAATCGATGATCTCGACCCGCCCTAACTCGTCAATCATCGCCGCGACGAGACCCAGGTGGTCCAGATTGTAGCTCTGATAGGTGATCGGTCCGCGCATCGTTCCCGTATCAACATGGATAGCCATGGCTTCTCCTTGATTATAATCAATTTTTTGATTATTTTAACATAATTTCACTTTTCGCCGTTAGGGGAGCGGAATGTCGGCCATAATAAGTTTGCCGCTCTTTGGCGTTCTGAATGGGCACTGCAATGCGTTCGTTCCGCCTGCCCCACACGTATCCCGACGTATCACCGGAGAGCAGATGACATTCATCTTCGATGAAAACAATCACTTCTCCCGACTTGATCTCCGCTTCGCGCGCGTGCAGGATGCTCTTGATCTCTTCGCGTTTTTGCAAAACCTTGGCTTCGTCCCGTTTCGGATTCACCGGCTCGGTTCGATGCCAGCTGATCCCCGCAGCTTTCAATAAATCATAGTAGGATTGCTTCGATTGGTAAACCACTCCATAGCGACGCTCGATGAAATCTCGGAGTTCGTCGACGCTAAAATGAGTTTGATTTTTGAGATGTAAGATGACTTCACCCCGCTGGTGGGGTGTTAAAAAGCCTGTACTCCCTCGATAGCGTAAGTGTAACCCTTTTGCACCTTGTTCTTCATAAATCCTTGGCTCAATATGGATTCCAGACTGTTGAGGACGGATCGCGCCGGCGGAGGTTGGCGGGTACACTGAACGGGTACCGAACCCCTTTGACCGAAGGTCCCCGATGATGATCCCCCTTCAAAACCTGCTGGACGACCACAAATGCTATGAGGTGATTCGCCAGCTGCGGTGGCCCGACGGGGTCCGTTGTCCCCACTGCAGCGCGGCCGCCGTGACGAAGCAGGGGCGGGATACGACGCAACCGGCGCGGCAGAAATATCGCTGTCAGGGATGCGAGCGCTACTTTGACGATCTGACGGGGACGGTATTCGCGGGGCATCATCAACCGCTCTCGGTGTGGATTTTGTGTCTGTATTTCATGGGGTTGAACCTCTCGAACGCCCAGATCGCCCAGGAATTGGGGTTGGACCCCAGCGATACGCAGCGGATGACCGAGCCGCTGCGGGACGGGGTCGTGATACGCCAACCCGAACCGGTCCTGTCGGGGGACGTGGAATGCGACGAGGTTTACGTCATCGCCGGCCACAAAGGACAGCCGGAAGCGGTGCGACGCGCTGGCCGGCGGGGTCGGCGGCGCCGGTTGAAGGGGGCGCGGGGTCGGGGAACCTTGGCGACCGAAAAGCCACCGATTTTCGGCATGATTCAACGGGGTGGCGCGGTGGTCATCCGGATGGTCGAGAACGTCCAGCAGGCCACGATTCGCCCCCTCATCCAGACGTTCGTCGCGCCGGGAACGCGCGTCCATACCGATGAATAGGCCATCTATAACCCGTTGAAGGACTGGGGCTTTGATCATCATACGGTGTGTCATAGCCGGGGTGAATACGCCCGTGACGAGGATGGGGATGGGGATGGGGATGGCTTCCATGAAATTCATGTCAACACCATGGAGGGCTTTTGGTCCTTACTCCGTTCCTGGTTGCGACCGCATCGCGGCCTCTCGCAGGAGAAACTGCCGCTGTACTTGGGCTTCTTTCAGTTCGTGCATAACGTTCGCATCCGGGGTAAAGGCCTGCTCAGCCCCCTCTTAACGTTGCTGGTCGCATAACGCACCGAACTGACTGGAATCCATATTGAGCCAAATCCTTTTCCACTTACTCACAAAAGCATCCGATACATCCAACAACTCACAGATGTCTTTTACCAAAAAACCTTGGGAAACCATCTTGACAGCGATGGCTCTTTTTATTTCTCTCCCTGCTTTTGAATCAATAATGTTTTCTAAAGTGAACATGGTTGCACTCCTATTTTCAAGATTTTATTTAAATAAATTATAGCATATTTTTTACAAATGATGTAGGAAACCCATAGTTTTTTTTAATCAACGCATGGCCGGCGTTCACCACAACTTGATTGATTTGATCAAGAATTTCAGGCGTTAATAAGCTGACATTATCTTTGAGCGTCTGTAAGTAATAACAGTATTGATCATCAACAACACCATGGCCGAGAATTTGGCGAATCGCTTTATGATTATTGACTAAATTATGTAGTCGATCATAGTCACAATTCAAGTTTAACCGAAGAACTCCCATGACAAAAATACTCCACATATCCATACCCGGTCGTCCGTTATTAAGATCGACGTCCTTAGGAAATATGCCATCTAAAATCTTAAGGACCTGTTCAAGTAAAATCGGATTGAGAAAAATATATTAGACATTATCGGAAACTCTAATCAACAGATAAGACTCTACCCAGTTTTTTTACTTGTTGACATCAATTGATTTGGCTCCAATCGAATTCGTTAGCAGTCATGTATAAGCACTTTTCCGTTTTAAAAAATCAGATGCTTGCTCAAATAGAACCACCCCCAAACAATGGGGATAGCCATGCTATCAACCCGCCATTTCAATAGCAGGTCACGCGATGATCGCTTCTAAAATTATGTAATCCACAAACCAGCTCCATCACTTGATCAGCATAATCGTCTTTCGTGTTTCTGAAGACGTCTTTGACAATACGACAGCGCTTGACACCCGCAATGATATGCTCGATCACCACGCGAACGCTAGAAATCAAGCGATTTTGAATTTTTTCGGCCGTCGTCAGTTCTCCACCCCGAGGCTTTTTCTTGGGTTGATGAATCGTCACTGCGGGTACTTGGTAGCCTTGAAAGCCCGTATCCTGATAAAGATCGCTGCCGGCGGGAACAATAATTTGGTTCTTCGTCGGTTCTTGTGGAGCTTAGGCGAAACTGATCAGTATCCGTTGCTTAAAGTTGACAAAGTTGCGGAAACCGTAGCCCATACGTTTCACTGTTTTGATGGAATTGTTAATACCCTCGATCACGCTCGTTGTGAATCGATGAGTGAAGTAGTTTAATACGTACTCTTTCCAATCGTTGAGCATACACAGAAAGTTATTCAGATACTTGTTTTTCATCTTTTTAGCCTGTTCTATCCATTGATTTAATTCAAATTCGCCTTGCTGGCGAGTCAAACGTTGATCGAAAATCAAGCGGATTTTTTATTTGTGTCGATAGATCAACTCCAGCTGAGGAGCTAACAAAAAGGCACGGGCGAGTTTCTTTTTTTGATCGTCGGTCAAATCTTCCGCATTTTTCAGCAGCGCCCATTTCAGCCGCTTGAACTCGTCTCGATCTTTAAATTGCCGGCGCAAACTTTTGCGTTCATTATCGAGGGCTTTATTGAGATCACCGAAAAAGTGGAATCGATCAACCACCAAGGTTGCATTCGGAAATGCCGCTTTGGCAGTATTGAGGAATCCTTGCCACATATCCGAGCAGAACACTTCAATCCCTTCACACCAGTCGATCCCTTTGTTTTTAAAGTATTCAATCAGTTTTTCTTGGTCACGGTATTCTAAAATATCAATAATATCAACACGTTCTAAATCAACTATCACCGTTGCATAATTACGATGTCCTTTTTTAATCGCAAACTCATCCATCCCTACCACGCGCACTTTCGAGAGCGGACGCTCATCGATCTCTTGACGCGCCCCGCGTTGGCATAGTTCGTTGACGGTGTGCCAACCCAGGTTTTCTTGGGCGCTGATTTTCTGGATCGTGCTGGCTTTACAACATTCATACACGTAGCGCTCGTAACGGCGAGTCAGCGTGTGCTTTGGACCGACAAAAGTAAAACGTTCGTTAAAATGCTGGTCGCAATCCGGGCAATAAAACTGCCGCTGACTTAAATGTAAATATACTTCTTTACCCGTGATCGGTAAATCTCGAAACTGCCGCTCGTAGGTCTGGTTGAATACCTGTCGCTTTTTCAAACAAGTTGGACAGAGGGCTTCTTCAAAAATAGAACTGCAATAAATATGGAGAGCGCGTTCTTGCCAATCAACCCGATCAACTCGGATTTCCTTAATCCCTAAAATCTGCTCAAAAAACTCAGTTTCGGTCATCAGAATTTACTCCTCTATTCCGCTTTATCCCTAATTCTACAAACGGGTCAAGGAAAATGCTATGTACCTAAATGATACACATCCGCGCTCGGCTCCACAAGAACCGACGAAGAACCAGCCCTTTTAACGTGGTTATAAATCAATGACTTAGTTAAAGTCACTGACCTTAACTTCAGGAGGTCGCTCAATCCTTCCTCGCAAGGAGTCTCGCAGTAGATACATGAGGTTTTCCAACAAATTGGTTCTTAGGTTTCGCCGGTTGCTTGGGACCTCGCTTGCTCTTTTTAAATCTCCACAGTTCTATTTTTAATGCGAAATCAATCAATAGCTGACTAACTTCTTGAGTACTTCCATCCCTGAAAACCGTCCATTCCTGATCCTCAACAATCAGGACCATGCCGGTATAAGTCGCTGAGATTTCTTCGGCAATGTAATAGTCCGAAATCTCATCATTAATGGCTTCATCGGGGTAAGCAGCACGCAACGCCGCCATCACCACTGCATAAACATTAAAGGCCACCAGCGCCAAGCAAAACCCAAATAAAGCCGCTTTTGGATAACCGAGAGTATTGATCTCCGAATGGAAATATTTTTCTAATTTTTGGAAAGCAGTTTCAATTCCCCAGCGGTGTCTGTAAAGCTCAGCCACTTGCAGTCCATCGACAACTTCTGGGAGAAGGTTCGTGAAGATCGCGATGGTCTTTTCTCCATCTCGGGTCGGGTTTTTTAGGTAAACAATCAGGCGCCGCGCCTCATAGGTTTGCCCCCCAGACGAACTCAGTTCGACCGGTTGTTCAAACACCCTCCCGGTTGCACTGTTACCCACAAATTTCTCTTCAGACAATGGCTTATACGGCATATTCTGATGATGGCGAATCACGAAATACGCCCCTTTATCGTGGATCCCCCAGAGGAAATCCTGCACACAAAAATTGCGGTCAGCGATCCAAATTTCTTTCGGTTGAACCGTTTCTAAGACTTGATCCAATAATGCCCTCTCTTGCGTATAAGCATCCTCACACGGAAAAACATTGATCGCTAGCTCAACCTCAGGATCAAAAACCACTAACGATTTTCCCGGCAAAGCTCCCGCTTTCGTGCCGCGAAGAACCTGAAGACGGTGTTCCGTCTTTTCTATACAATTCCCATCTAATAATCTGACTTTGTAGCCCGGAACCCACGGCGGATTGGTTCCGTTCATCTCGCGGATAATGCTCTCGGCTTCACCAGCAATATAGCGCACAATTCCCGCCGAGGTTTGGGTTTCAACCCCTTTCAACTTATTATAAACCGCAACCACCGAATTACTAATGAAATCCGAATGCCGATAGGCTGCATGGACACTGTTCCGGATGCGACACACCACATGCAGCATCAAATAAACTAAGGAGGAAAACAGAATATGTCGGGTATATTGTACTTGGCAGTTGGTATTAAACCACTCATCTATTTTCTCCTTGGCTAACAGACGCTCTAATAAACCATGCACCATAACCGTGACAGGACTCTTCTCCGAAAACTTCTGCAAAATAACTCCAAGCATGGCCCACTCTCTCGCTTTATGTTAAAAACTATATTTTACAATATGTTAGAATCACATTAAAAGAGCTGCCGACGAAGAACCAAAGTATTTAATTCTACTTTGTCAAATTTATCTGATTGATTTTTATGAGTAAGCAAGGATAATACCAGTTTTATCAAGATACAAGGCACAGCAAGGTGGAACATGATAGGTACAGCTCCGGAAGGGGTTAAAAAAACTCTACTGCCGACAACGAGGTGGGGCTGCTGGCGGGAATTGGCCAGCGGTTCGTTCGCTTTTGTGATCGCTTCGGTCACCATTTCCACCGTCGGACTCGAACGGTAACAACCTCGGTTAACCATTACCTCCGCGGTCTGCTCCAGGCGGAGACCAAGCATATGGAACGGATGGAAGAGGTGGTCCCGGAGGCGGATCATCAAGCCTTGCAGCACATGCTGAGTGAGTCGGCTTGGGAGGAGCGAGCGGTGCTGGACCCAGTGGCGCAGGACGTGAGTCGGCACTTGGGAGGTCACCCGGATAGTAGTCTCATCATTGATGAGAGCGGCTGTCCGAAGAAAGGGAAGCATTCTGTGGGGGTGGCGCGACCATGGTGTGGCCAGTTGGGCAAGGTCGAGAACTGCCCAGTGGGGGTCTTTGCCGCGCTCGGCCGTGGGACAACGGCCACCTTGAGCGACGAACGCTTGTTTTTGCCGGAGCGGTGGACGAACGACCCAGAGCGTGGCCAGGCGGCGGGGATCCCCGCCGCACAGCGCGGCTTTAAGCGCAAGCACGACTTGGCATTGGAGATGATCGCCCACGCCCGGCAGCAGGGGATCGGCTTTGCCGGGGTGGGCTTTGATGGCTTCTATGGCAGCGATCCGGCGTTGCTGCGGACGCTCGATGACCAAGGCGAGTGCTTCGTCGGGGACGTTCACAAAGACCAGCGCATCTACCTGGACGATCCCCCGCCGGTCGTACCACCACCGGCGAGGCCGCACGGTCGTCCCCCGATCCGCCGCCAAGCGCAAACGCCCGCGATCCGGGTCGATCACTGGGTACCACAACAACCGGCGGAAGCTTGGCAGCGCGTGACCTTGCGCAACGGCACCAACGGCCGGCTGCCCGTGGAGAGCCTGCATCGCCGGGTGTGGCTGTGGGATGGCGACGAACCCCAAGCACGGCAGTGGCATTTGATCGTCCGCCGGGAAGTGGATACCCCGACCGAGATCAAGTATAGCCTCAGCAACGCGCCGACCGACACCCCGTGCCCCCGGCTGGCGTTCCTGCAAGGGCAGCGCTACTGGATCGAGCGCGCCTTGCAGCAGGGCAAACAGGACGTGGGGCTGGGGGACTACCAGGTGCGCAGTTGGCGGGGCTGGCACCATCCTATGGCCCTGGTGATGATGGCGATGCTGTTCACCCTGGAGGAGCGTCGGCTCCATCACCAGACCCGACCGTTGTTGAGTGGCACCGACATCCGGGCTTTACTGAACCATTTTCTACCCCGCCGGGATACCCCCTTGGCCGAGGTCCTCCGACAGATGGAGCGACGCCATCGCAAGCGCCAAGCAGCGACCGACTCCGCCTGCCGCAGGCAGCAGCTTAACGAGTAGGGCCGGATAAGTAATCTGACAAAGTAGAATTAAGAGCCTATACGAAAAGTATAAATTCAAAGGTACACATTTATGACGGGCACTCTTCATTAGTTTGAGGGAACAGTTTTTTTAACATAATCCGGATAGAAGCAACATAAATCATTGCGATACTCGAAGCGGGCTTTTTTTCATATTCCCTGACTAATCTGCGATAACGGCTGAGCCAGGCAAAGGTTCGCTCTACCACCCAACGTCGAGGAATCACTCTCTGTACAGGACAAAAATTTCAACCAATTGAATTCAAGCATAAATTTTCAAAAAAACCGGATGGCTGGGGACTCCAACCCAAGGGTTTGAAGAGCAATTCGAGGGCCCGATGAAAAGCGTGCTGACGATGAGGTTCTTGATGGTGGGATAAGCAGCTTTTTAAGTAATCTAATCCATGCCGAAAAATACTTCGTGCGGGACGCTCATGTTTCTTTATTTTGATCGGTTCAACCGCATTACGCCGTTGACCGACGAGGTGCGCCCAACTAAAAGCGAGGGCGGCAAATGCTAACAATTTTTCCAGTCGTTGGGGATCGGTCATAGGAGTGGCCTCCAGATCAAATCCTCGGGTTTTCAGGCATTCAAACAGCGTTTCGATTTGCCAGCGCTCTTTATAATCCTCTAAAGCGGTTTCGGGTTGAGCTGGAGTGGCGATAATCACCAAGGTCCCATCGGACCTTTTACCGCCAATAACATACAGAGAGTGTCCCCAGAGGCGACGCGGGCCGGATAAGATACAGTACCGCCCTCTTGGCAGATGCCGGAACCAATGACGGACGGGGACGAGAGCCCCTCTGGAATTGCCGACTTTGGTATTGCTTTTAATTCTTATTCTGAAAAGAATATTTTTATCTATCAAATAGTTAGTGTCTGAACGAAAACCTTTCTCGTTAAAAAATGGGTAAGGATTTTTGGATTATTTTTAGTCATTTTTTCTATTTTATCTTTTTATATCCAAATTCTTTAAACATTTTTCCTGTAGAAATAGCTTTGGATTGATAACGTTCTGCAAATTTTCATTATTGAAAAAGTAGTTATGGTTGGAGAACAAAATCTCCAGATTCATCTCAAGTTATTCGCTTTTTCTACGCTGCTTTTTTACATCGCTCCTGTTCTATATCTTGTTCTTGTTGTTGCAGGTAGCGACCCAAAATTTGCAAGTTTCGCGCCACGATGGCTAACGCCACATACCGCTTGAATGCTGGTAATTCATCATCAGGACAGCGATCCAAACCATGGACCTCTAACGCATGAATCGCCGATTCGACCGCAGCATGTTGGCATCGCCCCTCAATAAAAACAACTTCTTGTTGTCGCGCTTGATCGGTTTTCGAAAGTCGGCCCTTTTTCGGTAGAATCACGGTCTCGAGTAGATCTGATAACTCACGCTGGTTGCCAGGCGAATGAAAACCTTGGTCAAAACTACAGGATGATAATTGAGGATACCGCTGCTGCGTTTCCTGGACCATACGGACCGCTACATCCACATCGACTTCCTGTTGCATAACCCGGTGATGAAGAATAAAGCGATGTTGATCTTCAATAATGCCCACCATAACACCCAGTTCCACCGGCACCCCCGCTTTTCCTTTACTAATCCATTCGGTATAAGGTTTAAAAATTGAAAATACTTTTTCTTGATGAGGAATCTTTTTGCCTTGAATAACCCGGCGGTCAATTTGATCGATTTGTCGCCGGGCATGATTGACAAAATCCTTTATTTTCAATATCTTATCTTTATCCATTCCGTCTATTTTCTCAAGTTCTTCTAATTGGCGATGGGCGCGTTCTACTAACTCTGTAGCCCAATCGAGATAGGCTTGATGCGCGTCGATGATTTCTTTCTGACGCGACGCTTGTTTGGATTCACCTTTCGAGGTCGAGGGCTTGAGTTTTTGGAGACGACGCCATAGTTTTTTTAATTTTTTAATGCCGTCTACCCCCCCTATTGGCTCTTCGACCTGTTGGCGTCGGCATAACCGGATGAGGAGTTGAATCACTTTCCGTACCGAATCAAACAACAAACGGGTATCCGTTGGATATTCAACATTGGTTTCTACCACGAATGAATCACAACGGCCGCGGAGTGGGTCTTCCGCACCCCGGTCGGGCAACGGCTCATCGCCTAATCCTTTTTTTTTAATCAACGCATGACCGGCGTTCACCACGACTTGATTAATTTGATCAAGAATTTCAGGTGTTAATAAGCTGACATTATCTTTGAGCGTCTGTAAGTAATAACAGTCTTGATCGTCAACCACGCCATGGCCGAGAATTTGGCGAATCGTTTTATGATTATTGACTAAATTATGCAGTCGATCATAGTCACAATTCAAGTTTAACCGAAGGACTCCCAGGACTAAAATACTCCACATATCCATACCCGGTCGTCCGTTATTAAGATCGATGTCCTTAGGAAATATGCCATCTAAAATCTTGAGGGCCTGTTCGAGCAAAATCGGATTGAGAAAAATATATTGTAATCCCTTAAGCAGTTGAGGAATATCATCACGAGAATTGGCGTCTAATTGGACTTGATCTACTTGCATTTCGTCAATCGGTTTTCGGGTTTTTTGGCGCATGTTCTTTCTCGATATTAGATAAGGAACCATTTAAATTTTGAAAAAGTATAGCATGGAATTATAAATATAAACAAATCAATAAGATAAACATCGTATCAGAAATCAGAACAGGCACATAACTTCTTGATAAGCAAATGATTTAATTGATAAATATGGTTTCCGGTCAGACACTAGTTAAACCAAGATTTTGGTTCTTTTGGAATCTCTGGGCATTAATTGTATTTAAAAACATCAAGTTATTCGAAGCCAGTCATTTTTTATGCCCCAATAAATTCGACCTGTACGATTAGAAAAAAAATCAGCATAATCAAAGACTATAGTCTTACCGCCAGAGGTAGCCAGCATGCGCAATATCATAGTCAGCATCAACGTGGGGTTTAGGGAAATAGAAAATCTTGCCACGGAAAGCGATGGCGTTGAAAGAATGGATGACGGGTCATTTAGAATGGTTCTTGACCATCAAGCCGAATTCAATATCGACCGCTTGGAAAACGCGCTGCTGCAAACCAGCTACCCGGCGTTACGGAAGGCCTTGTCCGACCATCTCGAACGGGCCTCTAAAAAAAAGCCTGCGAAATGATCAGCCTCGCTGGGAGCGGCCGCGTTGAAGAACATCCCAATCTTTACCAGGTGGATGGGGAGGTCGGGCGGTTCACCTTCAAGACCTACGACGTAGAAGGCGAAGATGGAAAGCCTCGATTTGAGGGCATCGAGCTGTTTCCCCCATGCCACGGACGGCAGTGGTACCAGACCCATGGATTCAAAGAGATCGCGTTGTTGTGTGGGGCCGCGCAACGCAGTTACCGACAAACCACCCAAGGGTTCAACCGCAGCCGCCATCAAGAATCTGGTGGCACACCTCTGAACACGTTACGCGATGGCGCACAGGTGGAAGGGCTGAAGGTCATTGATTTTCTGACCAGAAAAAGCCAAAGCATACTCAAGGAACACGGATTTGATCCGCGCGGGGTGCCGGGGTCGGAATGCGCGGCCCTCCAGCAGATCAAGGAACCGGCCAATGTTGAAGCAAAGGCGCTGCAACCGGCGCTGGCCGCCGTTTGCAAGGACATGGGTAAAAAAGGCTTTTCCGCGGCGGACATCGAACAAGCGCGGGAAACCCTCGGCGCCAAGAAACCCTATGAACTAGCCGTGCGCTGCGTCTACATCCACCTCGACGACGTGGGGGTCAAGGAACAAAAACCGCACCGGAATAAACCGGGTGCGGCCCAAGAACCTGTTGCAGATCAAAAGGATACGGCAAAGGGTAACCGCCCGACGGTCCAAAACACGGTCGCGCACATTCAAAATGCCAACAAAAGCTTTACCTTGACGGGCCGAAGCGTCGCCGAGGTTTTACGGTTCGTCTTGGGGTTCTTGCTGAACAACGCCTTGCTGGGCCTGAATCTCAAGGTCTGCATCGATGGTCAGCGTAGCCTTCAAGATGCGATCCTCCGCTTTTTTTCATGGCACCCCCATTTGACCTTGTTGCTGGACTGGTTCCATGTGGTCAAGAAATTCAAGGAGGACTTGAGTCTGGCGTGTAAGGGGCGGGAAATCCGCAACCGCCATCTCAAGAACCTACTGACGCTGCTGTGGTTTGGTTTGATCGACAAGGCCCAGGCGTATTTGGTGGCCATGACCGCAACGGACATCAAAGACGACCAGGCCATCGCCCGGCTCATTGCTTACTTGGAACGCAACCGCCAATGGATTCCGTGCTACGCCATGCGGAGCAAGCTGGGGTTGCCGAATTCCAGCAATCCAGTGGAACGGTGCAATAACTGGGTGACCGCCAGGCGTCAAAAACACCACGGGATGAGTGGGTCTGAAAAGGGGTCGTATGCATTGACCTCATTAGCGGCGGTCACCCTCAACAACGCAACGCGGCAATGGATAGAAAACCGCACTATCCCTTTTACGTGGGTGGTTAAAGCGGCTAAAGCGGTTAAAGCGGCTTAGGTTAATCGTACAGGTCGAATAAATTCGGGCATAATCCGGTAAGTCTATGATTTTTTATTATGCATACAAAGAATATCCTGAAAGATCTAAATAAATGTGCTGAAAAAGATGGCCGATATCCGTGAGGCCGTAGCAGCGCCGTTTAATGACTTTGATCTCATTATTGAGTCCTTCAACAAATCCACTGGTCTGTCGATCCACAAAATAATTTACAATCTCATTCTTATAGTGATCCAATGTCTTTAAAAAAGAATCGAAACAACGAACCGAACTGGCTTTAACCCGATTCATCCAGCCGGTGATTCTCTGCCGGGCACGGCGACGCGGCAGATCGGCATCAAAGATACTCGTTAACTCGTTTTTCAATCGATAAGCGTGTTGCAGTTGGGGCGAATGCTCGAATAATTTTTCCAATATTTCCCGATCTTCTGGCGTTAAATTTTCGGGCCTCTTTCGCAAAATCCACATCGCTCCGTTGAGTTTTTTATAGTCCTCTTTCGAGAGCGTCTTTTTTAACCTTTTCCATTCTTTTTTACGTAATTCATCGAGACCATTCCCATACAGTTTCGCCACATGAAACCGATCCACCACGATCTGGATGCGCTTCCCGAACACTGCTTTCGCCGCATGGATGAATCCGTCGTACAGATCCGAACAAACCACGCGAACCTGTTTCCGTAACTGCTTGGGAATACTCATTAAAAATTGTTTGACCGTCTCTTTTTTTCGATCTTTCAAGACGCCGAGAATCACCGTTTCCTGACCGATGCGACTGGTCACTATCGTGACAAAATCTTGGTGGCCCTTTTTTAAAGCGATTTCATCCAACCCAATCACCTCGAGTTTTTTGATCGTCGCCCAATCGACTCCTTTCGCAATATAACGGTCGATGATGCCGCGCACTGCTTCATAACCCAGGTGTTCTTTAATGCTGACATCGGACACGGTGCTATTCACACAGGCCAGCAAAATATGTTTCTCAAAGGCTCGGGTTTGCCGGCTCCGATATTCATACCAAGCGGGTTGCTGAGTCGTTGTTGGGCGATCGGCGCACTCCATACATTGATACCGATCTGGCCGGAAATAGAGATTGACTGGTTGATTAAATATCGACAGATGTCTAAGAGTTATAAACTCACCGTGACTATGAAAACGATCAATAAAATGACCACATTTGTGGCAAGATGTCCCGCACTCTGTGCTGTGGACGGTCATTCGATAATGCCCTTCTCGGTCAACTTCTACCTGCTCTATTTGGATATTGGGGATGTCTAAATTCACCTCAAAAGTGGTTTTAACAACACCTGCTAAATTATCCGCCATAAAATTCTCGCTCAAAGGTGACAACTCATTGATAGTATTATACTTAAATGCTCCGGGAATTGCAAAAGAGCCAAGATTTTCCAATAAACTCGCGATCCGCCAAGAGACAATCAATCCGAGAAATTCCCAATATCTTGATGCACCGATCACACAAATCAATTCTTTCTTGGGTGTTTGAATTCCCTTTCTTTGCGAGACAAACCCAGATGATTGGAAAGGATATTTTAGTGTGAGCGATCCCGATTACCAGGTAATTGACATCGAAAACTCCCAATTTCCAACTCGTTCGGTCCAGGGTAATTTTCCATCGCTCCAAGCCGGTAAGATGCGCGATAAATTGGCCGAGCACATCAAAGTCTAAATTAAAATAACGAAATAACCTTTGCAGTCTTTTATAAGAAGAATCCGGTTTGGATTTTCCAGGAAACGTGCAAGATATTTTAGTAAGATTGACGGTTCCTAGTTGAATGATACCGAGGATCATGAACACAATACATTGAATACGAGCTCGGTTCCATCCAAAAAAACTATGGAACATTTCGATTAAATATCGGGTATTATCAGGTAAGGAATTCATGTTAATAGACTCGCCTGTATAAATTATAACGATCTAAATCAGTAAGTTATCATATCATGCCCACCAAAATCATGCTACCCATCAATATCGACCTAAAATATATATATGATTTTTATCACAAAAATTTTTGTCCCGTACAGAGATATCGATCTCAAGTTTGCTGGAAAAGCGTTGGAAATTCATGTGCTTGAATCTGAAATTGACGAAGTGTGGAGTTTCGTGGGCAACCAGGCTAACCAACAGTGGGTCTGGCTGGCTCTCGACCGAAAGACCCGCCAGATCATCGCGTTTCCTGTCGGGGACCGTCGTAAGGACAGCGCCAAGCAACGGTGGGAAAAGATTCCCAACGCGTACCGGAAACAGGCCATTTTTTATACCGACGAATATGATTCTTATCCAGGGGTCATTCCCGAGAGTCAGTATCGACCCCTGCCGAAAGGGACCGGTCAAACGAATCACATCGAGCGCTTTAATTGCACACTCAGACAACGAGTTTCTCGACTGGTCAGACAAGCGTTATCCTTTTCCAAAAACTTACAAAACCATATCGGTGCGATCAAATATTTTATCTGCCACTATAACCTCACCAAGGCTCAAGCAATATAAGGGAGCATTACCTGTAGCTCACTACCGGCTCTTGATCTCCACCAAGAAGAGGCTGTAGCGGGCAATGATCAGCAGATCGACTTCGTTGATGCTCCCATCGTCCGCGATGAACTCAAAATTGCTGTAGGCGTGGAAGGGTTCCCGATTCGGCAGCGCGCGCTGAATGAAGTCGAGCGCGTCCTGCTCCCATGGGAATTGGGAGGGCGAAATGGTCTTCCAACGACTTGTCATCGGACTACCGTTCAGCCCAGCATCCGGGCCGCCAGCCCGATCTCGTACAGACCGAACAGGATGACCAGCGCTCCGGCGGTCCACCGCACCGCCGGCCGGCGCACGAATCCCGCGAGCGCCGCCGCCGCCGTTCCCATCGCCAGCAGCGCCGGTAAGGTGCCCAGCCCGAAACTCAGTAACAGCAAAGCCCCCTCCAGTGCCCCGCCGGCGCCGACCGCCCACACCAGCACGCTGTAGACCAGCCCGCACGGCAGCCAGCCCCACACCAGCCCGATCCCCAGCGCCCGCACCGGGGTGCGCACTGGGAAGAATTTCCGGCCCAGCGGCTCGATCCGCCGCCACAGCACGCCGCCGGCTTGCTCCAGCCGACTCAAACCCCGCCACCAGCCGGCCAAATACAATCCCAGCAGGATCATGAACAGCCCGGCCACGACTTGCAGCGCCAGTTGCGCTTGATGAACCGACACCAGATTCGCCGCCCACGCCCCCACCCCGCCGGCCAGCGCCCCGGCGGTCACATAGCTGGCGATGCGGCCCAGATTGTAAGCCAGCAGATAAGGCAGGCGAGCCAGCAGGGGATGCCCCGGCGCCGGCGGCAGGCCCAGGGCCAATGCCCCGACGATGCCGCCGCACATGCCGAAACAGTGTACGCCGCCGGTCAGCCCGATCAGGAAGGCGGCGAGGTAAGGAAGGTCGAGGGCCACGCCGCCGCCCTAACGCAGCACCACCGTCTTGCTGCCGTTCAGAAACACCCGCCGCTCCAGGTGATAATGAATCGCCCGCGCCAACACGATGTTCTCGATGTCGCGGCCGACCGCCGCCAGTTGCTCCGGAGGGTGGGCATGGTCCACCCGTTCCACCTCCTGTTCGATGATCGGTCCCTCGTCCAGGTTGGCGGTCACAAAATGCGCGGTGGCGCCGATCAGCTTCACTCCGCGCGCATACGCCTGATGGTAAGGCTTGGCACCCTTGAAACCCGGCAGGAAGGAATGGTGGATGTTGATGGCCCGTCCCGCCAACGCCCGACATAGTTCCGGCGACAAAATTTGCATGTAGCGGGCCAGCACCACCAGCTCGGTGCGGGTTTGCTCGATCAGGTCCAGAATTTGCCGTTCCTGCTCCGGCTTGGTCGCCGCCGTCACCGGCAGACAGTGGAATGGAATGGCGTGCCATTCCGCCAGATGCGCCAATTCAAGATGGTTGGACACGATCGCGGTGATGTCCATCGGCAATGCGCCGGTGCGGTGCCGGTACAGCAGATCGTTCAGGCAATGCTCGGCTTTGGACACCAGGATCATCACCCGCGGCCGCTGGCGTGGATCGTACAGGCGCCAGTCCATCTCGAAGCGCTGGGCCAGCGGGGCAAAATGCTCCAGCAGCGCCGGCTCGGTCGCCTCGTCCAGATCGAATACCAGCCGCATGAAAAACCGGCCCGATTCGGTGTCGCTGAACTGACTGGATTCGACGATGTTGCCGGCGATGGTCGGCCAGCGCGTTGGATACGGCCGCCACGATACCCACCCGGTCCGGGCAAGCGATGGTCAGAATGTAGCGAAGAGTTTGCATATCAGGTCTTTAAGTTGATGAGGTAGCTTGGGAGTCAGCAGCGCGAATCGCCAATGTTTCGATCTTAATTCGCCACTTCCGGCAAATTCAGCACATCCCTCAGCAACGGCAGATGCAACCGCACGCAATCCATGCCAGCGGCAATGGCCTCCTCGGCGTGATCGAAATCCATCAGACCCAAATGGGCGAGGCGAGGCGCCAGCACCACGTCCGGCGGATCACCGGCCATGCGCGCCCGGGTGATGCGGTCCTGCATGATGTGGATCGAACCGGCCATGACATCGAACAAGCCCGGCGGTTCGTCCGGCTCCTCCGTCTCGTCCGTCCCGCGGCCATTGTTCCCCAGCATCGCCTGCAAACCGATGCTCAGCCGCGTCAGCAAGGGACTCGGGGTGGCCAGCTTCGGCGGTCGGCCGCCGAAATGCTTGCCGACGATATCACCGTTCAGATTGACCGCGATCACCCGATCCGCCCCCAGCGCCCGGCAGAGCGAGACCGGCAACGGGTCCACCAGGCCGCCGTCCACCAGCCAGCGTTCCTGATACCGTACCGGGCTGAACAAGCCCGGCAGGGCAATGGAAGCGCGCACCGCCTCCAACAGCGAACCATCCTGAAACCACACCTCGCGCCCGGTAAAAAGATCGGTGGCCACCGCACCGAACGGCTTGGGCAACATCTCGATGGACACGTCCTCCACCCGCTCGCCGAAGGCGCGCATCAATCGCTCGCCCTCCACTCCACCCCGCCGCAGATCCATGTAGCGAATGATGTCCCACCAGTCGATCTCCAACACCCATTCTTCCAGCCGGTCCAGCCGGTCGCTGGCATAGGCCGCGCCGACCAGGGCGCCAATCGAGGTTCCCGAAACCACGTCGGGGACGATGCCCGCCTGCTCCAGCGCCCGCAGGATACCGATGTGCGCCCAACCGCGCGCCGAGCCACTGCCGAGAGCGATACCGAGCCGGGGTTTATGCAGTTTCATGATACCGCTCCCCCTCATCACTCCCGCAGGCGCGGCAGCAATTCAACCAGATTGCAGGGCTGGGTGCGGGCGTCCAGTTGCGCTTGCAGGATGCGGTCCCAGCCGGTGCGGCAGGCGCCAGTGGATCCTGGCAGACAGAAAATGAAGGTGGCGTTGGCCAGTCCGCCCAGCGCCCGCGATTGCAGGGTCGAGGTGCCGATTTCTTCCCAGGACAGCATCCGGAACAGCTCGCCGAAGCCAGTGATTTCCTTGTCCAGCAGCGGCCGGATCGCCTCGGGCGTGCTGTCGCGGCCGGTCATGCCGGTGCCACCGGTGACCAGCACCACCGCCACCCCGGGATCGGCGATCCAGCCCGACACCACCGCCCGGATCCGATAGATATCGTCCGGGACGATGGCCCGGTCCGCCAGCCGGTGGCCGGCCGCCGTCAGTCGCTCCACCAGGGTGCGGCCGGAGGCATCGTCCGCCTCGGTCCGGGTATCGGAAACAGTCAGTACCGCGATCGCCAGCGGCAGGAATTCACGTTCGTTCATAATCGTATATTCGTCAATGCCCAGTCGGTTGAAGCAAGGAAAAACGGCCCGGCTCCGCTTGAAATCCGGCGCGCCGGCCCTATTTGAAAAGTAACAATCAACCCATGCAAACGAGGTTTACGCCATGAATCCGACCCGTTACGAACCCTGGCATCACATCCATCACCTGCGCAAGGAACTGGATCGGCTGTTCGAACCCTACAACGCGCGCCGGCGACGATCAGTCCAGCGTTGCCACCTGCGACTGGATTCCGGCGGTGGACATCAAGGAAGAGAAGGACCGCTACGTCCTGCGCGCCGATATTCCGGGCGTCGATCCCAAGGATATCGAGATTATCGCCGAAAATGGCATCCTGACCATCCGCGGTAACCGCCCCGGCGAAACTCGCGAAAACCGCGCCGGCTACAGCCGGGTCGAGCGGCCCTGCGGCAGTTTCTATCGCCGCTTCAGCCTGCCGGATACCGCTGATCTGGCACAAATCGCCGCCCGTAGCGCCCATGGCGTGCTGGAAATCGGCATCCCCAAGCTGACCCATACCCTGTCGCGGACCATCAAGGTCGAAGGTTGAGCGCGCCCTCGCCCCCAACCCCTCTCCCTGAGGGAGAGGGGAGATTTCTTAAATGAAATATCGGGACTACTACCAAATTCTCGGCGTTGCCCGCGACGCCCCGGCGGAGGACATCAAGAAAGCCTACCGCCGGCTGGCCCGCAAGTATCACCCGGACGTGAGCAAGGAACCGGGCGCCGAGGAGCGCTTCAAGGAAGTCGCCGAGGCCTACGAGGTACTGCGCGACGCCGACAAACGCGCCGCTTACGACCGGCTCGGCAACAACTGGAAGGCCGGGCAGGAATTCCGGCCGCCGCCCGGTTGGCAGGGCAGGCACGGACAGCCCTTCACCGGTGGTTTCGGCGGGGGGGATTTCAGCGACTTCTTCGAATCGCTGTTCGGTAATCTGGGCGGGCTTGGCGGTTTCGCCGGCGCGCGCGGTTTCCAGTCCGCCGGCGCGGACCAGACCGTGCCGCTGGAAATCAGTCTGGAAGAAGCCTATCACGGCGGCAACCGCGCCCTTCAGTTGCAGGTACCCGAACGAAATCCCGGTGGCCAGACGACCACGCGCGCCCGCACCCTGAACGTCAAGATTCCCGCCGGGGTCACGACCGGGCAAAAGATCCGGCTGACCGGCCAGGGAGGGGCCGGTTTGGGCGGCGGCCCCAAGGGCAACCTCTATCTGGAAGTAACGATCCGGCCGCATCCGCTCTACCAGATCCAGGGACGCGACATTACCCTGGAACTGCCGCTGGCGCCGTGGGAAGCGGCACTGGGCAGCAAGGTCGAGGTACCGACGCTGGGCGGATCGGTCACGCTCAACATCCCGGCCAACGCCCGCAATGGCCAGACGCTGCGGCTGCGCGGTCGCGGCCTGCCCGGCCAGCCGCCCGGCGATCAACTGGCGGTGTTGCGCATCGTCAATCCGCCGGCCGACAGCGAACCGGCGCGCGAACTGTTTCGGCGCATGGAACGGGAACTGCCGTTCAATCCACGCGCTCATTGGCATCAGTGATCATAACTTCGGCGGCCGGGTGGGACTTACCCGGCCGCCGCCGTGTCTAGAATTGTTGTAGCCGATTCCAGAATCAAGGGTCTTCCCACACATGAACAACCAACGCTCTCTGCTGCCAGCCGCCTTGTTGGCGCTGGGCCTTGCCATCACCATTCCATCACCCGTCCAGGCCGCCCTGCCAGCCGCCGTGGACGGCCAGCCACTGCCTACCCTGGCGCCGATGCTGGAACGGGCCACCCCGGCGGTGGTCAACATCGCCACCGAGAGCCGGGTGGCGTTGCGCAATCCGCTGTTGGACGATCCATTCTTCCGCCACTTTTTCAATATTCCCGACCAGCCACGCGAGCGCAAGGCGCAAAGCGTGGGTTCTGGCGTGGTGGTGGATGCCCGCCGCGGCTACGTCATCACCAACCACCACGTCATCGATGGCGCTAGCACCATCACCGTCACTTTACGCGACGGGCGCAAGCTCAATGCCAAGACCATCGGCTCCGACTCGGAAAGCGACGTGGCGGTGATCCAGATTCCGAGCGGCAACCTCACCGCGCTGCCGCTGGCGGATTCCGACGCGCTGCGGGTCGGCGATTTCGTGGTGGCCATCGGCAACCCGTTCGGGCTGGGCCAAACCGTCACGTCCGGCATCGTCAGCGCCCTGGGCCGCACTGGGTTGGGCATTCAGGGCTATGAGGATTTCATCCAGACCGACGCCTCCATCAATCCGGGTAATTCCGGTGGTGCGCTGGTCAACCTGCGCGGCGAGCTGGTCGGTATCAATACCGCCATCATCGCCCCGGGCGGCGGCAACGTTGGGATCGGCTTCGCCATTCCAGCCAACATGGTATCGCGGCTGATGAACCAGATCATTTCCCATGGTTCGGTGCGGCGCGGCCAGTTGGGCGTATCGGTGCAGGATCTCACCCCCGACCTGGCGCGGGCGTTCAACATCCCCGCCAATCAGGGCGCGGTCATCGCCCAGGTCAGCCCCCGTTCCGCCGCCGCCCGCGCCGGTCTGAAAGAAGGCGATGTGGTGCTCAGCGTCAACGGTCGGCCGATCCGCGATGGTGGCAACCTGCGCAACGCCATCGGCTTGTTGGAGGTCGGCGATGCGGTGCAGTTGGAGATCCTGCGCGACGGCAAACCGCTGACCCTCGATACCAAGGTCGGCGAGTACGTGCCGGCCAAGGCAGAGGGCAACGATATCGATCCACGGCTGGCCGGCGCGGCCTTTGAGGACATCGGACCCAACTCACCGCTGGCCGGACGGGTGCAGGGCGTACTGGTCGCAGCCATCGAGTCCGGCAGCCCCGCCGCCCGCGCCGGGCTGCGCAAGAACGACCTGATCGTCGCCGTCAACCGTCAGCGCATCACCAGCACCGCCGAACTGAAGCAACTCGTCGCGCGCGGCGACCAGTTGTTGTTGAACTTGCTGCGCGGTCGGGAGGAGCTGATCCTGATGTTGCGCTGAACGGTTCTGGTGGCGGGCGGGCCGATCTCAGCGGCCGGGATCTCCGGTCTGCAACTCCACCCGGTTCTGCTTCTGGTTGTAGCCCTGTCGAGCGACGATCTCGTAATCCAGTTCCGCTTTGCCGCCGGCGGGAACATCGGTGCTGAACTGCACGGTCTGGAAATCGTGCAGGGTCGGATCCAGCCGGCCGCGGAACACGACGTCGCCCGGATATTCGCGGCGGATTTGTACCGCGATCGGCTTGCGGGTGTAGTTACGGATGCGCTGCCGGTAGACCGTGTGCTCGTCCCAGCCCGCCACCTGGCTGTCCAGCTCCAGCTTCAGGCCGTCCTCGCCCAGCTTGCGGTAGAGATTGCCGCCCTTGATCTGGAACCACAAGTTGTCGCGGTAAACCTTGCGCTTGAGCAGTTCGAACACCACCGCCGGATCGACGCCCAGGTTCAGTTCGATCTTGTCGCCGATGGGCACGTATTTGAGATTCTGGGTGGCGAGATAACTCAAGCCTTCCCGACCGTTGGCGCGAAAGACTCGAATCATCCCATCCGGCAACGGCGTACTCCCCAGTTTGGAGGCCGTGTCGTTTTTCAGCAGATACAGCCGGGTCAGTTGCTCGCCGTACTCGCGCGGCCGGTAGCGGTACTGCACGGTCAGCGGCACATTGGACGCTTCGAAGCTGCGCAGCCGCTTGGCCCAACCGTTCGGCACGGTTTCGGTGCCCTCGATGGTGTAAATGAAATACTCGCTCAGCCCTTCCTTGATGATTTCCTTGGGTGCCTCCATCTCCGCCGCGCCCACCGCCATATCCGCCATCATGGCCGCCATCGGCGCGGGCGCCATCATCTTGCGGGCGGCCTTCTGGCGCAGTTCTCGATACTCCTCCTGCTTGAGTTCGTCCTTAACGCGTCCGACCGGCAGCTTGGCCAATTCGGCGATCTTTTCCACGAGATTGATGGTGCCTACCACCAACCGCACCTGGGCGTTTTCGTAATCCTCGCCGGAGTGGTTGCGCACCCGCACGAAACTTTCCAACTGAAGCGTCTTCTCCTCGGGATCGGCGATGGCCAGATAATCCGCCGCCCAGGAGATGCCGGAGGTGAAATAACTGATCTCGATGGTCGCCTCGCGGTTGGCGTCGCTTTGCACGTTCCAGTACAGGGTTTGCGGCTTGTCGTGCGGGAAGGTGGTATCCAGCACCTCCAGGCCGGTCTTCGGCTCGCGGAATTTCAGTTCCACCGAAGTCGGGTCGATCAAGGTGTTGGCCCAGGAGAATTGCAGGGGGTTGACGCCCTGTTTGAAAGTCACCACCCGGCTTTCCCGCACCAGAGTCAAATCCTCGGAGTTGTAGATGGTCAGTTGCACCGTGCGCCGCTCGGGGACGGTGGCGAGATCGACGTTGCGGGCTATTGCCAGCAGCGGCAGCAGCGCCAGAACGAACAGGCACGGCAGACGGGTAATCCAGTTATGGGTCATGGCGCTCACCACTCGTTGTTCAGGGTCAGCCGCAAGGTATGAATCTGCTTTTGCGCCTGGCCGTCGGCGGCGCGAGCTGGCAGATCGACGTGGAACAACAGCTTGTCCGCGTCGCTCTTTTCGGGATCGGGATTGCGCAGGCTCCCGTCGCCCAGTTGCCATTCCGGGTCGCGACCGCTGTCGCCGCGAATCTGGTCGCGAATCTGGCGGACGCTTTCGGTAATGTCGAGCGTAGCGGGCGCGTCCTTGAAGTTCTCGATCTCGTACTTGAGGGTTACGTCGTAGCGGTACAGATTGCCGGCGATGCGCTGGCGTTCGTTGCGGTCCACGGTGCGCCGCACCGCGATATCGCGAGCCAAACCCAGATAGAGCTTGAGTTCGTCGTCGGGTGGGGTGAACTTGCCGCGATCCTCGCCGAGAAAAGCGCTGCCGCCCTTGCCGTCATCCTGGAAGATGCGCGCCTTGCCTGCCGGCAGCGGTTCCTGGCCGAGAGTGCCGCCAGCGTTCTTGACCACGTAGTGCATCGGCACGTTGAGCTTGTCCTGGGCGCGGTCGAGATAGCCGAACTCCACCGGGTCGCAGGTGTAGGTCTTGCGCACCGGCACGCTGGCGAAGCGACTCAATTGCACTTCCTTGGTTTCGTTCAGACCGAGCGGCTTGCCAAACCGTCCGCCGACTCCAGCCCAGAATTCGGCGGCGTCGTAGGCTTCGTTGGCGTTGTTGTTCACCCGCAGAAATTGGGCCAGATTCAGAGTCTTCTCATCACGGTCGGCCACGGCGCGGTAATGGAAATCCTTGCCGAGCCCGCCCAGCACGTAGCTGATGCGCACCCGCGCGGCGCCGGAGGCGCTGGCGGAAACCGCCCAGACCAGCGCGGTTTCGTTGGGCGGATAGCTGACCGACAGCACTTTGGCGTCCAGTAGTTGATCGGCCGGCGGCGCCAGGATGCGCAGCACCAGGGTGTCGGGGTCGATGCGGGTATTGGCCCAGGAAAAGTCCACCTGGTTGACACCCTTGACCAGGGGAACGACGCGTTCCTCCTCGACCAGGGCGATTTGGGGATGGTCGAGCTGGATTTCCACCCGCTCGCGCACTGGCAGGGTGGTGAGCTTGATGCGGGCCAGCACGTCCAGCGGCGCGGCTCCCAGCAGCAGCAGGACGCCGAGCGGATACAGCCATCGGGTTCGGTTCATCGGTCGCGACCTCCTCAGGTTGAGCGTGGCAGGTATAACCATAAACGCTCGCGACCGATTTTGGGGTTAATCGCTGATTGCGCTTGAGCAGCTCGAACAAGAAGCCGAAACGCGCAATCATCAGTGGCAATTGCGTATCGAGCGTGCTCGCTACGAAGCGGAGCGCGCAGGACGCCAATATAACACCGTGGAACCGAAAAACCGCCTGGTCGCGCGGCATTTGGAAAGCCAGTGGGAAGAGAAGTTACGGGCTTTAGCAGCGCTCGAACAGGATCAGCACCGTCGATCCCTTCCGTCGATTCGCGCGCTCGATGATGACGAGCGCAACGCCCTACTGGCCTTAGAAGCTGTCTAAAAACTAACTTATTGATTGTAAGAGCAAACTTGCCGACGATGATCGGCCAAAATCGTCCGCAAGCGGGTTCCTATGTCAACAAGGCTTTGATTTTACTCGGGCAGTTTTTCGACAGCCTCTTAGGCTTCACCATCAACCCAAACCATTGCGATCCATCGCCGACGGATGGTCATACAGTAACCCCGCTCCCTCCGCGCCGACCAACTCCCGCAACCGTTTGAGCAACGCCTCGCTGGGCTTGACCCGCCAGTTCTGGCCGAACGCCAGTTCCACCCGCGCGCCGGCGCCAATGTATTCCACCCACACCGCGCAACGGCCATCGGCGCGATGCTCGGCCAGTACGCTCGCCAGTTGCCGCAGCACGCCTGCTTCGCACTGCCGGACATCAAGCCGTAGAACCAGCCGGCGGGCGTATTCGACGCGGGCTCCGTCCAAATCCAGCACCCGTTCGACGTTCAACCGCGTGGTCTGGTTGAACTCATCCCAGCCCAGCGCGCCCTGCACCAGCAGAATGGCATCCTCGACGATCAGTTGCCGATGCCGCTCGTACACTTCCGGGAAGATGCGGACTTCCAGCCGCCCGCCGCCGTCGTCCAGGGTCACGAATGCAATCCGCCCGCCCCGATTGGCGTTGCGGGTGCGCAGGCTGACCACCAATCCGGCGACCAGCACTGAACGGTCGTTGCTGCGGCGCAAAGTTCCACCGTTCTCAATCAGATCGTGCAACCGAGTCGTGTTGAGCGCAGCCAGTTCCGCCGCCACCCGACTGATGGGATGACCGGTCAGATAGATACCCAGTGTTTCCTTCTCGCCGCGCAGCCGTTCCTCTTCGTCCCACTCTAGCACCTTGGCGACATGCATCGGCCGCACTGGCGTTTTCTCGGAGGTGGCTAAGCCGAACAGATCGTTCTGGCCAGCGGCGTCGTTACGGGAATGTTGCTCGGCCAATTGCAATGCTTCCGGCAATTGCGCGGCCAGCGTCGCACGGTTAGGGCCGAGCGCATCGAACGCCCCGGAACGGATCAGCGATTCCAGCACCCGGCGGTTGAGCTTGCGCAAGTCCACTCGCTGACACAGATCGAACAGGTCGCGGTACGGCCCGCCCCGCTCCCGCTCCTGCACCAGCGCCTCGATGGCACCCTCCCCCACGCCCCTGATCGCCCCCAGGCCATAGCGAATTTCGCCGGGTTCGCCGACCGTGAAGCGGTATTCGGATATATTGATGGCGGGGGGTGCGAGCTTGAGGTTCATATGGCGACATTCTTCGATGAACACCACCACCTTGTTGGTCTTGTCCATGTCCGACGATAGCACCGCCGCCATGAACGCCGCTGGATAGTGCGCCTTCAGCCAGGCGGTCTGATAGGAAACGAGGGCATAGGCGGCGGAGTGCGACTTGTTGAAGCCATACCCCGCAAATTTCTCCATCAAATCAAAAATATAGGACGCAGTTTCCGATTCGACCCGGCGCTCGACCGATCCCTTGACGAAGATCTCGCGCTGTTTGGCCATTTCCTCGGCCTTCTTTTTTCCCATCGCCCGACGCAGTAAATCCGCCCCGCCCAAGGTATAGCCCGCCAGCACCTGGGCGATTTGCATCACCTGTTCCTGATAAAGAATGACCCCATAGGTGGGTTTGAGAATGGTCGCCAGCGCCGGGTGGGGATATTCGATGCGGGCGCGGCCGTGCTTGCGGTCGATAAAGTCGTCCACCATGCCCGATTGCAGCGGGCCCGGCCGGAACAGCGCCACCAGCGCCACGATCTCTTCGAAGCAGTCCGGTTGCAGGCGGCGAATCAAATCCTTCATGCCGCTGGATTCCAACTGGAACACCGCCGTGGTCTGATAGCGTTTCAGCAGGTTGAAGGTATCCGCGTCGTCCAGCGGAATCGCGGCAATATCCAACGGCGCCTCGCCCGTCGCCGCCCGCTGCTGGTTGATGGTCTGCACCGCCCAATCGATAATCGTCAGCGTCCGCAGGCCCAGAAAATCGAACTTCACCAGCCCGGCCGCTTCCACGTCGTCCTTGTCGAACTGGGTAATCAGGCTTGAATCGTCCTGTTCGCGGTACAGCGGCGAAAAATCGGTCAGGGTGGACGGCGCGATCACCACACCCCCCGCGTGTTTGCCAACGTTGCGCGCCAGCCCCTCCAGCTTGCGGGCCAGTTCGATCAGGGTCCGCACTTCCTCGTCGTTCTCGTACAGCCGGCGCAGTTCCGCCTCCTGCTCGATGGCCTTATCGAGCGTCATGCCGATCTCGAAGGGTATCAGCTTGGCGATACGGTCAACGAAGCCGTAGGGATGACCCAGCACCCGCCCCACATCGCGCACCACCGCCTTTGCCGCCATGGTGCCGTGGGTAGCGATCTGCGATACACGGTCGCGACCGTAACGCTGGGCGACGTACTCAATCACCCGGTCGCGGCCTTCCATGCAGAAATCGATGTCGAAATCCGGCATCGAGACCCGTTCGGGATTCAGGAAGCGCTCGAACAGCAGATCGTAGGCCAGCGGGTCCAGGTCGGTGATGCCGAGGGCGTAGGCAACCAGGGAACCGGCGCCGGAACCGCGTCCCGGTCCGACCGGCACCCCGTGCTCGCGCGCCCATTGGATGAAGTCGGCGACGATCAGGAAATAGCCGGGGAAACCCATCTGAATGATGACGCCGAGTTCCTCCTCCAGGCGCTCGTCGTAGGGTCGGCGCCGTCCGGCGAAATCGGGCGCGTTGGGATCGAACAGCCGCAGCAGCCGCTGCTCCAGGCCGGTCCGGGCCTGGCGCGAGAAATAGGAGTTGGTATCCATTCCGTCCGGTACCGGGAAATCCGGCAGCACGTTCTTGCCCAGTTCCAGGCACAGATTGCAGCGGCGGGCGATCTCGACGCTGTTGTCCAGTGTCTCAGGCAGGTCGGCGAACAGCTCCGCCATTTCCGCCGGGGTGCGCAAATACTGCTGCTCGCTGTAGCGGCGTGGTCGACGTGGATCGTCGAGCGTCGCGCCGTCGTGGACACACACCCGCGCCTCGTGCGCCTCGAAGTCTTCGCGCTGGAGAAAGCACACCTCGTTGGTCGCCACCACCGGCGTACCGGTCGCTGCCGCCAAAGCCACGGCCGCTTCCAGATACTCCTCTTCCTGGGGTCGGCCGGTGCGCTGCACCTCCAGATAGAAGCGCTCCGGGAATAACCCCCGCCAGTCCGCCAGCCAAACCCGGGCCTGCTCCAGTTGATCGTTCAGCAAAGCCCGTCCCAGTTCGCCCTCGCGCCCGCCAGACAGGGCGATCAAGCCATCGGTATTCCCCGCCAGCCAGGCATGGTCGATCACTGGCAGGCCCCGTTGCTGACCCTCGAGATAGCTGCGGCTGACCAGCCGAGTCAGATTGTGGTAACCGTTCAGGTTCTGGCACAGTAGCACCAGCCGCGCTGGCTCCTCGTTCCGCCGCACCCAAGCCTCCACGCCGACGATAGGTTTGATCCCGACCCCGAGCGCGGCTTTGTAGAACTTGATCAGGGCAAACAGGTTGCTCATGTCGGTCACGGCCACGGCGGGCATCCCGGCGGCGGCGACCTCCTTGACCAAACTCTTGATGCGGATCAGCCCATCCACCAGCGAGTATTCGGTATGCAGGCGCAAGTGTACGAACGGCGTAGTCATGGCCACTCCTTGATGACGGTTTGCAGCACGGCGAGGACGGGCGCGAAGGAGCGGCGGTGTTCGGGACAGGGACCGTGGCGGCGCAAGGCCTCGAGATGGGCGGCGGTCGGATAGCCCTTGTGGCGGGCGAAATCGTACTGTGGATAACGATCGTGTAACTGGCGCAGTTCGGCATCCCGGACCACCTTGGCCAAAATCGAGGCGGCGCTGATGGCCGGCACGGTGGCGTCGCCCTTGATGATCGCCTGGCAGGGACAGGCCAGCGTCGGGCAGCGGTTGCCGTCCACCAGCGCCCGTTCTGGAGCGATGCTCAAAGCCGCTACCGCCCGCTGCATCGCCAGCAGCGCGGCGTGCAGGATGTTTATGCGGTCGATCTCGACGACTTCGGCGCGGCCCAGCGCCCAGGCCAGTGCCTTGGCGCGGATTTCCGCCGCCAGTTGTTCGCGCCGGCTCGCGCTGAGTTGCTTGGAATCGGCCAGGCCCGCAATCGGCCGGGCGGGATCGAGGATGACGGCGGCGGCGACAACGGGACCGGCCAAAGGGCCGCGTCCCACTTCGTCCACGCCGGCAATCAGGACGGCGTCGGTCATGGCGTCCCTTCAAGCCTCATTAGATGAATGATCAACTCTGCACCATCGCGGAGCGCATTCCCAGATGTTCAACGAACGGTTCGAAATCGCGATCGCTGTAAAGCAACGCAAAATCGCTTTCAATACAGCGCGTTGCAATCAACGTGTCGATGGTTTTCCTCACCGTTACGCCGAGCAGCCGCAAGGTGCGGAAATTATGAGCGGCCTGAATGGCGACCTCCCGGCCCCCAACCTCCACAACGGCCAAAGCGGTCAACAGCTTGCGAGCCTGGTTGAAGTCCCGTTCGTGGTTGAATCCTTGCAGTACTTCGGTCAGGCTGAGGTCTCCCACCGCCAGGGGCTCGCTGCCCAGCAGTGCATCCAGACGCTCGGTCTGCAAGGTGACGGCTCCCCTGAAGTAGTCGATCCAGACGCTGGAGTCCACCAGAATCACGGGTCGGTTCTCATGGCGTCGAGGTCGCCTTGCCAGTCGAGCTTGCCGCGGAAGCGACGGATTTCCTCCTGCTGGCGTAAGCGCAGCAAGGTGCGCAGGCCCAACTCAACAGCCTCGCGCTTGGTCTTCAACCCCGTCAAGCGCAACGTCTCCTCCATGAGCTTGTCATCAATCACGATATTTGTACGCATGATGTGTACCCCTCGTCCACTTTTTACACATCATAGAACTTCGGAGGTTGGCGCACAACCGAGTTGCGCCACAACCTTTGCACAACAGGCTTATCCGCCGGACAAGCAGAAAAAGCGTACGCGGACGGTGCTGAAACAGGCTGAGGCGCTTTCCGCGAAATGAACTGCGAATGAGCGGCTCCGCCCATGGATCAGCCGCCGAGCAGTGATCGGATCGCGCCCAGTGAGCTGACCACGCCCCCGCCCGCCCCGGTTGAGGACATCGCCGCGCTCGAAGCCAAGGGGCCTGCCCGTGCCCGCACCCAACAGCAAGGGGGTTGGTTTCCGGCAATTTCGTGGCGCGGCTACCCAAGAGCATTCACGCGCAACTGGCGATTCGCGCCAAGGCCGATGGCTTGTCGCTTAACACGCTGGTGTTGACCTTACCGGCCGAGGGGCTGGGACAGCGGGAGTCTCATGGCTGATCGCCTGCGCCGGGCGAGCCGCGCCACGATGTGCCGGCATGGTTCAGGCATGCTGCCCGGCCAGGGTGCGTTTGGCGGTGATTTGGGCTTCGATCTCGGCCCGATGCGCACAGCACTTGCGGCCCCGTCCACGGACAGCTCTCGGCGAAGTTGGACTCTCCGGTTTCGACGGCGGCGGAGCCGTCAATCCGGCCAGTAGTCCGGATCGAAGGTTTGTTCGAGACTGAATGGACTGGTTTCGGGGAACGTCCTTTCCGGCAGCGCGGTATCCCGGCGGGCGATCAGGCGAGCGTCGCCATAGGCGTCGTCATGGGCTTTCGGTAGCCGGGGTTTGAGACTGGGGTTGTCGGCGAGCAGGCGCGTCAGCCGGCGGCGCTGTTCCCGGATGGTGGTTTCCCAACTGATGCCGCGCTGTTCGGGCTGGTATCGCCACTTGAGCAGGTGCGCCAGCAGGACGCCAAGCCGGCTTTCCAGTTCCCGTATCTGGCTTTTGCCCATGTCTTCAATCTCGTCGATCAGGTTCGATACGTCCAGTTGGTCGAAGCGCCCGGTCCGGAGCAGGTGGGCCTGCTGGCGAGTCCAGCCGAAGAAGTCGGTATCGTGCAAGTGGGTGCTCATGGTGAATTCCTGGGTGGTAATCGGTCTTTCAACAGCTTAGCGCCGGTCGGAGTGGGTTGTCCGTTGGGATGGTGATGCGCATATTTGGTACTGCCCCAACAAAAAGGCTGGCGGTTAGGCCGGCCATAGCATTTCGATCCAACACTTCAACGCCAACACTCATCGGCCGCTGGCAGTGACACGTTCCAGGGTGCTGAAACTCAGGTCCGTCACCCAGTCTTCCCGCACGAAGCCGCGCAGCAGGTCGGCCACCCTGTCGGGATGCGAGAACAGGAGTTTGTAACCGGTGTCGTGGTCCATGGGTGATGAGCGGACTCAGAGCATGGGGCGTTGTCCGAGCGAACATCTTCGTGAAGGACTTCGGTGGCGATGAGCGTACTTGTAATCGTCCCAACTATCAAAAGGCCGGCTTGGAAGCCGACCTGGTTGACGTGTAATACTGTCATCTACGTCACCATCGGGGCCTCGGCGCCGGCGGTGCTGCGGCAGGTGATTGATGGCTTGCGGTAACTGTGGGTGGGTGCCACCAAGGTGGTGGAAAGCGTCGAGCGGGAGGAAAACGTGGTGTTCGCGCTGCCGAGGGAGTAACGCGAACCCAGCCAAACGTTCGTGCTTCAACATCTCCTGCGGAACGACTTCAGATTGCCTGTTCTTCCTTCGGTCAGAAGTCGGCTGACAGAACTTGCGCCCCCGACTACGGACAGGTCTCGGGGATGTTGGACTCTCCGGTTTCGGCGGCGGCGGAGCCGTCGATGCGGCCAGTAGCGGATCGAGGGTTTGTTCGAGGCTGAATGGACTGGTTGCGGGCTTCATCACGTCGCCAAATCTCCGTACCCGTTGATCGATGATGTTGTGGGTAATACTATTAAGACCATGAACACCGCCACCAAACTGCTTGAAGCCATGCGTGATAACCCGCTGGACTGGCAAATCGGCCAGTTGCAGACGGTGGCGCGGCAGTTCGACATCGATTGGCGGCACGAAGGTAGCAGCCATTGTGTGTTCGTCCACGCCGATGGCAAGACGCTTCCAGTTCCGGCGCATCGTCCGATCAAGCCGGTGTATGTGAAAAAGTTTGTCCGCTTCGTGATGGGCGCGGATTGAAATTAACGTGAAAGGAGCCTGCAGCATGCACCACCACCTCGACGATTATCCTTTCGAGATTCGTCCGCTGTCCGAGGCGGAGGGTGGCGGGTTTTTGATTTCCTACCCGGATTTTTCGGAGTGCATTTCCGACGGCGAAACGGTTGAGGAGGCTATCGCCAACGGTCATGACGCGCTCGCGGCCACCATCGCCGCGCTCGAAGCCAAGGGCCTGCCCGTGCCCGCGCCCAACAGCGGCGGGGTGGCCTCCGGCAAATTCGTGGCGCGGGTGCCCAAGAGCATTCACGCGCAACTGGCGATTCGCGCCAAGGCCGAGGGCGTGTCGCTTAACACGCTGGTGCTGACCTTGCTAGCCGAGGGACTGGGGCGGCGTGAGCCTCATGTCTGATCGCCTGCGCCCGGCGCGCAACAGCGCGGCCTGTTGTCGAGCCCAGGCCGCTATGTCTTGCTTGGTACAGCGTGGTCGTCGGTGTGTCGTCCTTCGAGAAATAGGCGGGGCAAAGATCGCTGACGGTTGGTGGGACCCAGTCCGATGAGACCCGGCCGGGGCGACGCGGTCACTCGGCGAGGACTTCGGCCAGCGTCGCGGCAGACAGCGCCCGCTCGCCCCAGCGCAAGAGCAGATCGGGATCCGCCTGCTCCAGCCGCGCCAGCGCGACCGGGTCGAGCGGGCCAAATTTTCGTTCCAACAAGCGCCGCAACAGCAGCGCTTCACCCTGCTGCAAGCCCTGCTGCAAGCCCTGCTGCAAGCCCTCCTGCATGCCCTGCTGTTTCCATTCTTCCGTCCATTCCAGCACGCGTTCGGCCAACATGGCTTTCATCTCCTGCAAGTCGTTGATTTCGGATAGCACCACCCCCGGCATTCGCGCCGGCAGCAGAACCCGCCGCAGCCACACGGCGAACGCCCGGCGCAGGCTGGTCTGTTCCGGCGCTTGCAACCATTCGACCAGATGCGCCACCACGCGTTGCACGTCGGCGGGACCACGGCTGTTCTCCAACTGGAACAGGGCAGCGCTCAGATTGCGCAGCGGGGCGAGGCGAGTGATACGGCTCCAACGCGAATTCGGCCGAGCAATTCGCGCCTCAACACATCCCTTGGAATGATTTCAGATACCCTGGTCTTCCTCCGGCCAGAAGTCGGCAGACAAGACTTGCTCCCCCGACCATGGGCAGTCCTCGGGAAAGCTGGACGCTCCGGTTTCGGCGGCAGCGGCGGCCACGGCATCCGACCAGATTTCCTCCCACCATTCCGCCTCGTTGAGGACCGCGTGTAGGCTTGGGGTGCGGCGCAAGCGCTTTTCGATGCCGCGCCGCTGCTCGACAATGGTGCGTTGCCAGCCACTACCCCGCCAACCGGGCTGAAATTGCCATTTCAGCAGATGTGCCAGCAATACCGCCATGCGATTCGCCAGTTCACGCTGTTCGCTCTTGCCCACGTCTTCGATCTCTTCGGCAAGGTGTTCGATGTCCAGCTCGGAAAACTGCCCGGCGCGCAACAGCGCGGCCTGTTGTCGAGCCCAGGCCACTACGTCTTGCTGGTACAGCGTGGTCATCGGTAGGTCGTCCTTCGAGAAATAGGCGGGGCAAAGACCGCTGACGGTTGGTGGGACCCAGTCCGATGAGACCCGGCCGGAGCGACGCGGTTACTCGGCGAGGACTTCGGCCAGCGTCGCGGCAGACAGCACCCGCTCGCCCCAGCGCAAGAGCAGATCGGGATCCGCCCACTCCAGCCGCGCCAGCGCGACCGGGTCGAGCGGGCCAAATTTTCGTTCCAACAAGCGCCGCAACAGCAGCGCTTCGCCCTGCTGCAAGCCCTGCTGCAAGCCCTGCTGCAAGCCCTGCTGCAAGCCCTGCTGCAAGCCCTGCTGCAAGCCCTCCTGCATGCCCTGCTGTTTCCACTCTTCCGTCCATTCCAGCACGCGTTCGGCCAACATGGCTTTCATCTCCTGCAAGTCGTTGATTTCGGATAGTACCACCCCCGGCATTCGCGCCGGTAGCAGAACCCGCCGCAGCCACACGGCGAACGCCCGGCGCAGGCTGGTCTGTTCCGGCGCTTGCAGCCATTCGACCAGATTCGCCACCACGCGTTGCACGTCGGCGGGACCCCGGCTGTTCTCCAGTTGGAACAGGGCGGCGCTCAGATTGCGCAGCGGGGCGAGATCGGCATCTGGGTAACGGTTTGCTTCCAGCAACAGGTAGCGCAGGCGGGGACGGTAGTGGCTCAGATCGCCGGGTGGGGTTTCGATCAGGTCGGCTAACTCCGTGGCGGCGGTCCAGCGCGGCCGGCCGTTGTAGAGCACCAGCGGGAGCACGGGCGGAAGTTTGCCGGTGGGGGTCAGTTGCTGGCCCCGCACCAGATCCTGATAGAGCAGCCCGAGGTAGACCAGCAGCCGCAGCGCCATGAAAGGGTCCACCCGGGACTGGAACTCCAGCAGCAGATAGACATAGAGCCAACGTTCCCGCCAGCGCAAGCGCCAGACGATGTCGTCCGCCCGCCCGCGCAAATCGTCGCTGACATAGCTGGCGTTGACGCGTTCCAGGGTGCTGAAATCCAGGTCCGTCACCCAGTCTTCCCGCACGAAGCCGCGCAGCAGGTCGGCGACCATGTCAGGATGCGAGAACAGGAGCTTGTAGCCGGTGTCGTGGTCCATGGGCGATGAGTGGACTCAGAGCATGGGGCGTTGTCCGAGCGAACATCTTCGTGAAGGATTTAACCCGGATGATTCATATGTGAAGCTAACCTATTGATTTGTTAACATAATGATATTGCTGGTTTTTCCGAAGAAAATTTTAGCATAATCATTATAAATCATTTGGTTAAGTAAGTTTTCCTCTGATTCATGAAATATCCGGGTTAGGAGCCGACAACCATTCATCAGGAAAAATCGACCTTTCGTGCTGCTGCCAGATGAAACGGGCTACCCTTTCGAATATACAGCAAGTGTATCAAAAAAGATTCCGACCGCCATGAACAGAAATGCAGGTTTTACCCTCATCGAACTAATCGTCACGGTGGCGCTGGCGGCGATCATCCTGACCATTGGCGTGCCGAGTTTTCGGGAGGCGATCCAGAATAACCGGCGAACTACCCAAGTCAACGAGATGATCAGCGCGCTGAATATCGCACGCTCCGAGGCTATCAAGCGCGGAGTGCAAGTCACGATGTGTAAATCGACCGATGGCACAAACTGCAACACGACAGCTTGTAATGCATCCACCGGCGATAATTGCTGGGAAAAAGGCTGGATCATTTTCGCGGATGCAAACTCGAACGGCAGCCCGGATGCAGGAGAGACGGTTAACGTGCATGGCGCATTGAGTCAGGGCGTAACGTTGCGTGTGGGTTCCGATTTCACGAACTCAGTTACGTACTCAAGCAATGGGACTGTCAGTGGAAACATTTCTGGCGGTGACAATAGCACATTTAGCCTTTGCGATTCTCGAGGTGTCGACCAAGCACGTTTTACTGTCATCAACAAGAGTGGAAGGCCCACGGTAAGGGAACATGGATCTAGTAATTCCGGAGATTCCTGTCCATGAAAAAACAAGTTGATCGACAAAACAGTCAAACGAATGAATGCCGACCGGCATGGTGCAAACGATCAGCCGGCTTTACCCTGCTCGAAATCTTGGTTGCCTTGGTTGTTCTTTCAATAGGTCTGCTGGGTTTGGCCAGTTTGCAAGCAAGTGGCTTGCGTAGCAACCATAGCGGCTACCTACGCTCTCAAGCCACGATTTACGCTTATGAAATGGCTGATCGAATGCGCGCCAACCGAGCAACTGCAATAGGTGGTGGTTACAACATTTTATTATCGGCAACCGCACCAACGGGCGATCAAATTCCAAATTTTGATCGTCGGGAGTGGCTCAACGCACTGGCAACCAGTTTACCATCTGGTGATGGCCAAATCAGTTGTAGCAATACAGGCTTATGCACAATAGATGTTCGATGGCTCGACAATCGTAATATAGATCCTGCCGACTCAGATTACGACACCAAAGCATACGCCACCTTTCGTATGACCACGCAATTATGAACCGATCATTTAATCCAATTCTTTTTCGCTGCAGCCAGTCAGGCATGTCGCTGGTTGAAATTCTAGTTGCTTTGGTAATTAGTCTTGTTTTGATAGGAGGGGTAATCCAGATTTTCATTGGTAACAAGCTAACGTATCGAGTTCAAGATAATCTTTCACGAATACAGGAAAACGGACGCTATGCAATTGAGCTGCTCAATCAAGATATTCGCATGGCGAACTATAGGGGTTGTGCGGGTCCCAAAGCAAGTACAGCAAAAAACCTGTTGAATAACTCATCGGATATTAATTGGGATTTCCTCAGTACCCGACCTGTCCAGGGATTTGATAATCCTTCCAGTAGCTGGCCTTCCGCTCTGACTAACGCCAATCTCACCTCTTCGAATGTTGTAGCCGGAACCAATGTAGTCACTGTCCGTGGACCGGATACCACCAATAGTGGGTTTGTTGTTTCCCAAACGAGTAATACCGCAGCTTTGCAAGTCAGCCAACCCCCTGCTCTCAATCTCCAGTCAAACGATATTGTAATGGTTGCCGATTGTTCCGATATCGTAGTTTTCCAAATTTCGGGGTCCACTCCAGTTGTCTCTGGTGATTTAAGTCAGATAAATGTTGCACACATTGCCAACGCTTCAGGAAGCAGCCCGGGCAATTCCAACAATAATCTAAATAAGATATTCACGGGTGCTGAGGTTACCAGACTAAGTGCAAAAACCTATTATATCGGCACTGGTGCTAGCGGGCAACCGGCTTTATTCCGACGTACCCCTATCAACGGTCCTCAGGAACTGGTTGAGGGAGTGGAGAATATGCAGATTGCCTTTGGTGTCGATGATGCTGGTATCTGTGGTACAGGCAGTAGCGACGATGGAGCTATTGACTGTTATCGTAGAGCAGATGAAATCACCGCCGCCGCTTGGCCGAAGGTGCGCAGTATTCAAATCAGGCTGCTGCTTCGGAGCTTGGAAAACAATATGACACCTACAACACAATCGATAGCTTATAACGGTGGAACAGTCAATAGCGGCACGGGAGCTGACCGAAGACTGCGCCAAGTTTTTACGTCCACCATTGGTTTGCGCAATCAACTTCGTTGAGCTTTCTCGCCATGACCACTCTATCTAAATCATCACCTCGGCATCAACAGGGAGCGGTTTTGGCCATCAGCCTGATTATTTTGTTGCTGATGACGATTATTGGCGTTTCCGCCATGCAAAGCACCACGCTGCAAGAGAAAATGGCGGGAAATCTGCGTGATTCCAATATTGCATTCCAAGCGGCGGAATCTGCCTTGCGGGATGCGGAAAATTCGCTTTTTTCTACTACCACATTGCCTACTTTTTCCAGTAGCTGCGCGAATGGTTTTTGTCTTCCAGCAGCCCCAAACGGTACGCCACAATGGAAAAATGTGAGTTACTGGAATAATGATGATAAAACTAGACGTTATCGTCGTAGCATTAACCCCGATGCCGAAACCTGCACGGGATCGCCGACAAACTCGCCTGATGATGAATGTTTACCCTATGTTTCCAAACAACCTCGTACCATGATCGAGGAACTTGTAATACCGCCCCTCGATCCCTCAGAACCACCGACCATACGTCATCGTGTTACCGCCCAAGGTTACGGCGCTTCCGCCAATAATGTAGTGACCGATGTTCGTAATGATGAAACTATTCAAAATCCGCACGCTCGCGCGATGCTGCAAACTATTGTTCAAAGATAGCATTCAAGTTTAATGAAGCGATCCAATTCGTGGAAAGTTTTAGAAGGAGCACGACAATGATGATACACCACCGCTTTTTCATTTTTCTGGCGGTTTTTTTAGTAAACCTCAGCGGATTAATAGCAGTTCCTGCATTGGCCGCCCTGACGGATATTTCCGATATCCCATTGTTTATCGGTGGAAACGGAACCCCATTGACGATGCTGGTCATGGGTCGCGATCACAAACTCTACTACGAAGCTTACAACGATGCTTCCGATCTTAATGGTGATGGTGTAACGGATGTTGGATATAAGCCGGATCTTAAAGAATGGAATATTACAACTGGTACCTGCAAGAAAGATGCAAACAATAATTGCATACCATTGGATTACTACGGCTACTTTGATTCACATAAATGCTACACCTACACCAACAATCGTTTTGAGCCCCTTTCAACCACTGTTACTAAGAAGTGCTCAGGCAGTTGGAGCGGAGATTTTCTTAACTATCTGACCACTTCGCGTATGGATGCTTTGCGGCGCGTTCTGTACGGCGGCTTACGTAGCACCGACAGCAGTTCTTTGACGGTGCTTGAACGCTCCTATATTTCGCAGGATGCGCATAGTTGGGGTAAGGAATACGAGAGCCAAGCAAGGGATGGCTATCTCATTTCTGATTATACCCCTCTTGCACAACCCGACACAAACATGCGCCATTTGTTCGCCAACACGACCCTGCTCTGCCCGAGCGGTAACAGCGATCCGGGATGCAATGCGAATCAAGGACTACCGTTGCTGCGCGTCTTGACCAATACCTCATACCGAGTTTGGGAATGGCTTTCCATCGAACGGCCGGTTGCCGGTGTCCAGTGCGCGGTTGGCAATAACTCCCGAGCAAATTGTGCTGGCGGTGGTAGTAATAATTACGATAGCCATCCAGGCAGCCACGATGAATATGAAAGCTTGGTAGCACTCTACGCAACCGATGCTCACAAACAAGGCTCACAAAATGTTGATACTATTAATGGTAGTGGTAATCCATTTGGAGATGACGATTACTATCTAACTATCTTCAAGGGAACATTCAGGGCAGGTGCGCAAACAGGGCTTCATCAATTTGCTGTCGATGGTGATGATGCGGTTGAGGTGCTTGTTGACGGTCAAGTGGTTGCTTCTTGGTATGGTGGACATGGAAGCTGTAATTGTCAGGATCATAAAGGGTCAATTAATCTTGAAGCAGGAACCATACATAATATTGAATTTCGTCATCAGGAGAGAACTGGGGATGATAGTTACTATCTCTATTGGATGAGGCCAGATAGAACAGAATGGCAGATTCTACCTAAATCCGATGGGACAAATCGTGGATTTACCAGCCTCACTCAGACAGTTTACGACGTCAAAATCTCTAGTGGCGCTTCGATGACAGATTACGTGGTCCGCGTCAAGGCCTGCGAAGAAGGTAGTGGCTTTACGAGGGAGGTCGAATGCCAAGGTTATCCAAATAACTCGCCGACCGCTTACAAGCCAACGGGTCTTTTACAGCAATACGGCGAACCAGATCGCATGGCGTTTGGTTTGCTGACCGGATCGTATACCAACAATTTGTCGGGCGGCGTTCTGCGTAAAAACGTGTCGTCGTTGACCAATGAAATCGACGCCACCAATGGTATATTTAAAACCGATATCACGGGTGTAATCAAAACGATCGACAAGCTCAAGATTTACGGTTTTGGAGGTAACTATTATCACAACCTTGATTGCAGAGTACCCGAAACCGGGCCAATGCAACAAGGCCGTTGCCGGCTGTGGGGCAATCCGATCACCGAAATGATGTACGAAGGCTTGCGTTACTTCGCGGGCAAGACTGCGGGATCCACCGCATTCACGAGCGGCGTAACCGCTAGCGGTACCGGCACCGACGATGCGGTACTCGGTCTTCCTTTGCCGACTTGGCAGGACCCTTACCGCACTACCACCGGCGGTTATCCGAAATGCTCCAAGCCGTTTGAGTTGGTGATCAGTGATATCAACCCGTCGTTCGACACCGACCAGTTGCCCGGCAGTTACTTCCTGGGCGACACCAACAATCCCAAGGATAAAGATGGTAATTCCCTTGCTACCCTAAATGATACTCTCAGCGATCTGGATGTCGCTGCTCGTGCCAACACCATCTGGAATGGTGAGAAAGCGAACGAAGGGACCAACGTATTCATTGGCCAGTCCAAAACCATTTATGATGGCGCCCCGACTGCCAAGGCCATTGATAACTTTAACAACATTCGTGGCCTAACCCCGGAAGAACCCACTCGCCAAGGCGGTTTTTACGCCGCCAGCGTAGCATTCTATGGACATACCAAATCCGATGGTTTCGGTCCTGGGAAACAAAAAGTGGATACTTTCTCGGTGGCTTTGGCTTCGCCCTTGCCTAAAATCATCATACCGATCACGAGCGGAGGTTCCACCAAAAATATTACCCTGGTGCCGTTCGGTAAGTCGGTGGGTGGCTGTCTGAACAACAGCGCTGATCGGCCAACTAACACGATCGTGGATTTTTATGTCGATACCATCAAAAACACCGACCCCAATGCCACCCCGGATGCGACAGTCAATGGAGGGCGACCTTATGGTAAGTTCCGCATTAACTTCGAAGACTCCGAGTACGGTTCGGACCACGACATGGATGCGATTGTTGAGTACGAGTTCACAGTCAATGCCGATAATACATTGTCGGTCAAGTTGACCAGCGGTTATGCGGCTGGCTGTATTATCCAGCACATGGGTTACTTCATCTCCGGCACCACCCAGGACGGAGTGTACCTTGAGGTGCGAGATTCCGACACGGGCGCGGGTAGCGATGTGGATTATTTCCTGGATACACCTCCCGGCCAATTACCGGGTGGTGTTTGGAATGACGGTCAGGCATTGCCAACGGTAACGGCTGGATCAGGCCGCACCTTCAGTGTCGGCGCCAGTTCCGCAGTGTTCATCAAACACGACCCGCTTTGGTATGCGGCCAAGTGGGGTGGATTTCTCGAGGATAAAGCTACCGCGAATAATCTGCCAACTAATGCCGCAGGCAATAACATAGAATGGGATGCCGATAACAACGGCGTACCAGACAATTACTTTTTAGTTACTAATGCCAGCAGATTGAAAGAGCAGCTTACCCAGGCATTTGAAAGAATTATCACCAAGAGCAGCTCAGCGGCGGCGGTTGCCATCAACACGGGTACTTTTAATCTTGGTCAGAGCCGCGTTTACCAAGCATCATTCCACAGCGGCGATTGGAGCGGACATCTTGCCGCCTATTCCTTGAATGCGGATGGAAGTCCCAAGCAGAAAGAGTGGGATGCGGCCACCCAACTGCTCGCCCAGAATTTCGACACGGGCCGCAAGATTCTGACTTACCGGGTAGCCACCGGCACAACCGGCGATACGGTCAACAAAGGCATCCCTTTCCGCTGGCCAAGCAATCCCGCTGCGCCAGGTACTTCCGATCTCAGCCTCACGCAAGTTAACGCTCTGAAAGGCAGCGATGCCGCAAGCGTCGGCCAAGCGCGACTGGAATTCCTGCGTGGCAGCTCGGCCAACGAGGGCGACAAGGGGTTGAAATTATTCCGGTCTCGCATGGAAACCGACGAGCAAACAGAAGCGCGCGTGCCTTTCGTCTTGGGTGACATCATCAATTCCAATCCCACTTATATCGCCGCTCCACAAATGCGATTCGATGCTTTGCTAAAGGGCACCGGCACTACCAACGAGGCAGCGGCCTACAGCGACTTCCGCATTGCCAACGGCAGCCGTACCGCAATGGTCTATGCGGGTAGTAACGACGGTATGTTGCATGGTTTTGCCGCAGCGGACGGAACCGAAAAAATCGCCTACGTACCGAATTTGGTCTTTGCCAACCTCGCCAAACTGACCGAACCCAGTTACAACTCGCAGCACCGCTTTTTCGTGGACGGTTCGCCGAAGATCGGCGATGTTTATTGGGACAACGTCGTCGGCGATACCACCTATGATCGCAACGACTGGCACACCATTCTGGTCGGCTCCTTGCGCAAGGGTGGAACGGGCTTGTTCGCCCTGGATATCACCGATCCTACCAGTTTCACGGAAAGTAACGCCGCCAATCTGGTGTTGTGGGAGTTCACCGATGCCGATTTGGGCTATACCTTCAGCCAACCCTCGCTGGTGCGGTTGAACAACGGAATATGGGCGGCGGTTTTCGGCAACGGCTATAACAATACCGGTAATGGCCACGCCATGCTTTACCTGATTGATGCAAAAACTGGCGGTAATACCGCTGCGGGCGGCTTCTTGAAAAAAATCGATACAGGGATTGGTTCGACGACGACACCCAACGGTTTGTCCACGCCGCTCATGATAGATCTCAATGCCGACGGCATCGCCGATTACGCTTATGCTGGCGATCTGTCGGGCAATCTGTGGCGTTTCAACCTGGCTAGCAGCGATCCCAATGCGTGGACGTTCAACTTGCTATTCACGGCCGATGATGGCGCCAGTCCTACTCCCAAGGCCCAACCGATTACTGCCAAACCACTGGCCGTGCGCCATCCCAATGGAGGATTGGTTATTCTTTTCGGCACGGGCCGTTATCTGGGAGCGACCGATGTCACGACTACCGACAAGCAGACGTTCTACGGCATTTGGGATCCAGATCCAAGTGCGACCCCTTCAACCATTACGCGCACCACCTTGCAGCAGCAGACCATCACCACCTTACCTGACCTCATCAATGGTCAAACTTTCCGGATCAGCAGCGCCACCAACGTTTGCTGGGCAGGCGACACGTGCACGGATTCGGGCGGAAACCCCTTTACGGGGACCAGTAAGGGTTGGTACATCGATCTGCCGGGCTTGACTCTGCGACCCGCCGAGCGAGTTACTAGCGATCCGCTACTGGTTGGCCAAAACGTGGTGTTCACCAGCCTCGCACCCAGTTCCGATCCTTGTGATTTCGGTGGAACGAGTTGGTTGAACGTGCTGGACACCACAACGGGCAAGCGGGCATCCGAAAGCTTTGTGAATTTGACGGATAACGGCACCGGCGGCTTCACGGCAACTCCGATTAAGACTGATATTACGGAGAATGGTCAAACCGTTTCGGCGGCGGTCACGAGTTTGCAGCAGGACGTTATCACATCGGCACCTACCAAGATGGACGCACCTTATGCCGTCAACATCTATACAACCGATTCGGAGGGCAGGGTCAGGGTCTCCCATCTAAGCGCCGCTGGTCTGACCGGCCGGCTGTCGTGGCGGCAATTGGAGCTCGAACAATGAGAACCGGCATCAAAGGCAACCAGGTGAAGCGGTCCAGATTATCAGCACGGGGCTTCACCTTAATTGAACTGATGATCGTGGTAGCGGTTATCGCCATCCTTGCCGCGATTGCCTACCCGTCCTATCAAGACAGCGTGCGCAAGTCGCGGCGGGCGGATGCGAAAGCAGCGCTACTGGATCTGGCCCAGTTCATGGAAAGAAATTACACCACAGCCAACCGGTATGACCAGAACAGCGCGGGAACCGCGATTAACACGGCTGCCCTTCCTTACGGAGAGTCTCCCGAGAGGGTACGCCGAAGTTTTACGATCTTACCCTATCGGTGATTGCTCAAAATAACTTTACCTTGAGTGCCGCACCCAAGGGAGATCAATTCAGCGACAAGTGCAAGACTCTGACCTTAACCAACACGGGGGCTAGAGATGTCGCTGGAGGCGCCACCTTGACAAAGGACGAATGCTGGCGTTGAACATTCGAGTTAAAAACCTAAAGCCGGCTTAACCGCCGGCTTTTTTGTTGGCATTGCAAACCGGCGTTACCTGCTCACGAACATGTGGCCACTGCGACCCGCACCCGCCAGTGGGGAGCTTGTTCACGGGCAGGTGTCTGCGGTTTGTTTTTGCCGAATTCTCGCTCGTCCTGTAATACTGATCACTACAAAGCGGGCGTGATCCACGCCGCGACTGTCGCAAATTCTGAACGTCCCCGTCCCCAAACCGGTATTCCCGATACTGACGCCATTCGGCTGATAAGCGATCCAGCGAGTAAACGTGCTGCCGGTTCGGATCGTGATCTCCCCTTCGGCGCGCTGCATTACCCGGAGGATGGGCTCCTCCGCATCACGCGCGCCGTTTCCATTGTTATCCGCATAGATCAACCAGCCTGCCTCCCAGATGCTGGTGGCATCGGTCGCGCAATCAGAACCCGCCGCCCGGCAGACCACTACCCGCATGCCCCGCTTGATCGCCTCGGAACGCACCAGATTGAGCGTGCCGATGAGTTCGTTGGTCTGCGTGACGATCCGATTATTGAGCATTGTGTCCCGAAAAGTCGGCACCCCCACCGTCAGCACGATCGCCGCCACAGCCACGGTGATCAGTAGTTCAATCAGGGTAAAAGCCCGCTGTCCGCGCATCGTTATCTTCCCGGCTCAAATACGGCTTCTAAATACGCGCCATTCGCGCTGAACGTGGGCGGTTGGTTCGGACTGGCGCAATTCGGTAGCAACGCCGCGGGTTAGGATTGGTGCAAAACCTCACTACGCCTTGCGAAGCGAACCCGGTTTTCGGTCACTACCATAAAAGCATCGGCCAAGCGATCCAGATGATTTTCCAGCAGTCGCTGGAGGGTGGCAATTTTACTGGTCACCCGTTCATCTTTCAGTCGAAGCAACACCACACCCCGATGTGGCCATTGTTCTCGGTAGATCTTTTCACCGAAATCCTTGTCGCTGGTGATAAGGATCCAGTCATCCGCGAAAGCTTTCTGGATGATCCGATCATCGTCCATACCTCTGGCTGCCTCATAGACGGAGAAAACCTCATGACTCTGACCGCGCAACCAGTTGGCCACCGATGGACCTACATTCTCATCAACCAGAAAGCGCACTAAGCCTCCTCCACCAAGGGCATCATGACGGTACTGTCCAGAGCGCGCGCGGCGAACAGCAGGCAAGCCTGGATATCATCCTGGGTCAAACCTTCATATTCCTGAAGTATTTCGGCCATCGTCGCACCGTGCGCCAACAGGTTGAGGATGTACTCCACCGTCAGGCGCGTTCCCTTGATGACCGGCTTGCCGGTCATGACCTTAGGATCGATCGCGATCCTGTTGAGAAGTTGTTGGTTCGTCATGGTCCGAGTCCCCTGCAAGAAATTATTTCCCAGTGTAGAACAAGCGAAAGCGTTGAACACCACTTCTCAGCCGCTTCCGGTCCAGCATTGGCTCGTTGGTCGGCGCGACAATCCGATTGTTGAGAATCATGTACCGAAAAGACGACCCTCCTACCGTCAGCACGATCACCGCCAGCGCCAGGGTCATGATCGGTTCGAGCAAACTGAAACCCCTCCCGCGACTCATCGCACCCTCTCGTGCAAGTCGAGTCAGCCGTATGAAACGTCCTTCCCAGTCAAAAACACCCATACCCTGTCGGTCAGATCGAGCTATCACCCTCGCCATCGCGCAGAGTATGCTAAAGCCCATTCTCGAAGGGGAATACAGGGCGATTGCCAGCACCTGGAGCGATATCCGGGCCTGGCTCCGCCAAGTGGTCAACGCCCAGAAAGGCACCGATCACCAGTTCCAGCGTAACCGGTCCAAGCCGGCGGCGGGATCGCGGGAACCCACACGCAACGAATCCAGCAACTACCCCTGCTTGAAAAAGACCAGGGTGTCTCCCGGAGCAACGAATGAACCACGACCACGGTTACAAGCGGCTGTTCTCTCATCCGGAAATGGTCCGCGACCTGCTGACCGGCTTCGTCCGCGAACCCTGGATCGCCGACCTCGACTTCGCCACCCTGGAAAAATACCCCGGCGAATTCATCGACGACCGGCTCCAGCAGCGCCGCAACGACGTCATCTGGCGGCTGCGCCGCGGGCCGGACTGGCTCTACCTCTACGTCCTGCTCGAATTCCAGTCCGGCATGCATCCGTTCATGGCCGCCCGGCTGTCCACCTATCTCGATCTGCTCTACCAGGACCTGATCCGGGGCCGGCAACTCGGGCGCCGGCGCTCGGGTGTCCGCGCCGCCTGCCGCTCGTCCTGCCCATCGTCCTGTACAACGGTCGCCGGCGTTGGACCGCCCCCCCGACCTGGCCGAATTGATCGACCCCGGTCCGCCGCGGGTCTGGACGCCTACCGGCCCCGCCTGCGCTACCTGCTGATCGACGAAAGCGCCTACGCCGACGCCGAACTGGCCGGCATGCGCAACCTGGTCGCCGCCGTGTTCCGCCTGGAGAACAGCCGGGGACCCGAGACGGTGCGCGAGGTGCTGGCCGCGCTGATCGCCTGGCTGGCCGAACCGGAGCAAGCGGAATTGCGCCGCTCCCTGTTACTCTGGCTGCGCGAAGGATTTCTGCAAACCCGGCTGCCGGACTGTCGCCTTCCCCGAACTGAACGACCTGGAGGAGATCCGCATCATGTTAGCTGACCGCGTACTCGACTGGACCCAGCAATGGAAACAGGAAGGCCTGCAACAGGGCCTGCAACAGGGCCTGCAACAGGGCCTGCAACAGGGCCTGCACTCGGAACGACGGGCCTTGCTGCGGTTGATCCGCCGCCGCTTCGGCGCAGCGGTCGCCGACCGTAGCATCCCGGCCCTGGAACAAATTCAGCAACCGACGGTGTTCGAAGATCTCTTCGAACAGGTGCTGGATTGCCCCGACGAGCAGCCTGGCTGGCCCGCCTGGCAACGGCGCTCCCCCCGGACCCCGACCGGCATTGAACGGACCCCCCGTCCCTGCAATGCGCGAGCGCATGAGCCAGATGATCCGAGAACGGGGCAAGGGTCCAGCCGCGCAGGGTTTTCTGCCCGACTTCTGCGCCAATCGGGTCATCTTCGTCATGGTCCTGCTCGCCGAACTGTTCGCCCTGGTCCTGGCGCTGAATGAGACCGACAATCCCGGCGCGTTCTGGAACCAACTGGCGCTGGTTTCGCTGTTCGTGCAATGGGTGGTGCTGGGCGCCGCCGCCGCCCTGTGCTTCTGCAAGCGCTGGCTCGACCGGCTCGATACCCTCGTCGCGGCCCTCGCCGTGCTGGGCCTGACTCTCCTGATCACCCTGCTGTTTTCGCTCCTCGGCTGGTGGTTTCTGGAACCGCGCCCCGATTTCGCCGCCAGTCCGGCGCCGCCGCTGGCCCTGCTGGTGCGCAATTTGGCCATCGGCGGTATCGTCACCCTGATCGCGTTGCGCTATTTCTACGTCCAGCACCACTGGCAACGGAACGTCGAAGCCGAAGCGCGCGCCCGCCTGCAAGCCCTGCAGGCGCGCATCCACCCGCATTTCCTGTTCAACGCACTCAACACCATCGCCAGCCTGATCCCCGCTCAGCCCGAACGGGCCGAACAGGCGGTCCTCGACTTGGCCGACATGCTGCGCTCGGCGCTCGCCTATCAGGAACGCATTACCCTGGGCGAGGAACTCGAACTTACCCGCCGCTATCTCGCCATCGAACGCCTGCGCCTGGGCGAACGGCTGCGAGTGGACTGGCAACTGGATGACGACCTTGCCGCTCGATCTGCCGACTCCCGCCCTGCTGCTGCAACCGCTGGTCGAGAACGCCATCCATCACGGCATCCAGCGACTGCCGGCAGGTGGGACCTTGACCATCCGCATCGAACAACAACCACGCATCTTACGAATCACCGTCGCCAATCCACGCCCGGCCGACGGCGGCGAACCCACCCGACCGGGCCAGCGCATCGCCCAGCACAACATCCGCCAGCGCCTGCAACTGGCTTACAACGCCCCCAATCCCCTGGCAAATCACCGAGACGCCGGAGCATTACCAGATCAGCTTCACCATCCCCTGGATGACGGCAGTCAGCCGTGGTCCCTTGACCAGGTCTGGCATTTCATTTGCTACACTTGTCAAGCAATAATCCAGATTTGGCATTCAAGATGAAGGTATTAATCGTAGATGATGAACCGCCCGCCCGCGACCGGTTGCGTGATTTGCTCAACCGGCTGGCCGACTATCATCCCTGCGGCGAAACCAGCAACGGCGCGGAAGCGCTGCAGGCTGGCGGAAAGCGCGTCACCGGACATCGTGTTGCTGGACATCCAGATGCCCGGGCTGGACGGTCTGGAAACCGCGCGCCGGCTCGCAACACTGGCCCAGCCTCCCGCCATCATCTTTGTCACGGCCTACGGCGAACACGCGCTGGAAGCCTTCGATGCCCACGCGGTGGCCTATCTGCTCAAGCCGGTCCGGCTGGAACGACTGGAGCGGGCCCTGGCCAACGCCAGCCGCCTCAATCGCGCCCAACTGGCCAGCCTGACGGCCGACCGCGCCGAAACCGGCCGCACGCATATCCGCGCCCGGCTGGGCCAGCGGCTGGAACTGATCCCGCTGGCCGAGGTGTCCTATTTCCAGGCCGATCAAAAATACGTCACGGTCCGCCACCGCCACGGCGAAGCACTGATCGAGGAATCATTGAAGACGCTGGAAACCGAGTTGGGAATGCGGGCGATGCGGATCCACCGCAACGCCCTGGCGATGGCGGCGCATATCGCCGGCCTGGAGAAAACCGCTGATGGCGAGGTCACTCTGGTTTTCGACAACATCCCCGACCGCCTGGAAGTCAGCCGGCGCCATCTCCCGGCGGTCCGCCAGTTTCTCAAGACGGCCTGAGCGGATCGTCTGGCGGTTCCCGGCCGCGCGCCTCAGCCGGATTCCCGCTTCAACCCGGCGGCCAGCCCAGGTCCCGGCCGGCCAGCAGATGCATGTGGACATGAAAGATGATCTGACCGGCGTCGCGGTTGCAGTTGATCACGGTACGGTAGCCGCTTTCCGCCACGCCCAACTCGGCCGCCACCTGTTGGCCGGCCAGATAAAGCCGACCGATCAATGCCGCGTCCGCCGCGGTCAGGTCGTTGAGCGTGGCGATATGGCGCCGGGGAACGAGCAGCAGATGAACGGGCGCCTCGGGATTGATGTCGCGGAAAGCCAGCACCTCGCCATCATCGTAGAGCTTGGTGGCGGGTATGTCGCCGGCGGCGATCTTGCAGAAAATGCAGTCGGTCACACGAGTTCCTCCTGTGGTGAGCATTAGATCGCCATTACCTGCACCGTTACATACATCAGGGACTGGTGGGTAGCGGCGAAAAACGATCCGGACACCGGGGGTACCGATTCAGGGTGCCGGCTCACAGCCACGGCGATGTGGTCGTTACCGACCACTTGGCCGGTGGTGGAATCGAACCCCTTCCAACCCGCGCCGGGCAGATAAACTTCCGACCAGGCATGGGTCGCACCCTCGCCTTGCGCCAGAGCGGGCGCATACAGGTAGCCGCTGACAAAGCGCGCCGCCAGCCCCATGGAGCGGCAGACCTCGATGAACAACGTCGCGAAATCCCGGCAGGAACCGCTTTTTCTCGCCAGGGTGGTAGCCGGTGTTTGTACACCCGGTTGCTCCCGTCGCTGATAGCTGAAATCGCGGGCGATGGCCTTGTTGATCCTATCGAGCAGGACGTAGGTTTCCACCGCTTGGCCGGACTGCCAGAACGGCCGCCACCATTCGCTTAAGGAAAGCGAATCGTACGGGAAAACCGGCAGGAGATAAGGGCCCAGATCGACCTGCTCGGCGGGATCGTACCGAAAAGGAAAATAAACGGCATAATCCGCCACCAGAAAATCCAGCGGCTGGTCTTCATAGTGCTGAAGCAGCAGACGACTGATAATCGAAAGTCGGTTACTCGGCTCGACAAAGCTCGCCAACGCCACGGAATTACCGTAAACATCGCGCTGCCACTTCAGATGGTGGGCGGGGAAAATCGTCAAGCTGGCGGATTCGACGCGGATATCGTGCCCTTCGCGCGGTCGCAGTAATAATTTATGCGGCAGCAGGGTTACGACTTCACCGTATTCGTAGGTGGTTACATGCTCTATCCGCAGGCATCGCATTGTCGTCACCCATTGGCTCGCCACCCGAAGCTTCGACCGCTGGGATTCCGGCTACGGCGGGACGCCGACGCCGGCCCAGCACCACGCCCAGCGGCTCGCTTGACACCCGGGCGGTACCGGTGACGCCGGTACGGCGGACGATGCGGCGAAATGATCAGAATTCCCGGCGACCCGCGAAGGCGTGCGCCAGCGTGCCGCCGTCCACGTATTCCAACTCCCCGCCCAGCGGTACCCCATGGGCGATGCGGGTGGCGCGGATGCCGCGCTCGCGGGCCAGTTCGGCGATGTAGTAAGCGGTCGCCTCGCCTTCCACGGTCGGATTGGTGGCGAGAATGATCTCGCGGACCTCACCTTCGTCCAGTCGCGCTTCCAGGATCTCCAGTCCCAGTTCCGCCGGGCCAATGCCGTCCAGGGGCGACAAATGGCCCATCAGCACGAAGTACAAACCCTGAAAGCCGGTCGCCTGCTCCACCGCCAGCACGTCGGCCGGGCGTTTCGATCACGCACAACAGCGAGCGATCGCGACTGCGGGTTGGCGCACAACGCGCAGATTTCGGTTTCGCTCAAATCGCGGCACAACCGGCAGTGGCCGATACCGTCCAGCGCCGCCCGCAAGGCCTCGACCAGCCGCCGCGCGCCGTCGCGATCCCGCTCCAGCAGGTGCAGGGCCATCCGTTGGGCGGATTTCGGCCCGACACCCGGCAGGCAGCGCAGCGCCGTCATCAGCCGATTCAACAGCGGCGAGGCGGCCACGGCGAACGCGTCAAAACGGCAGCTTGAAATCGCCCAGCATTCCCGGCGGCAACCCCATGCCGGCGGTCAGGCCGGACATTTTCTCCTGCACGGTCCGCTCGACCTTGTGGACGGCATCGTTGAATGCGGCCGCCACCAGATCCTCCAGCATGTCCTTGTCGTCCCCACCAGGCTGTCGTCGATCCGGAGCCGCTTGACCTCGTAGCGGCCGGTGATCGTCACGCTGACCAGCCCGCCGCCGGACTCGCCGGTGATTTCCATCGCCGCGATTTCCGCCTGCGCCTTCTGCAGGTTCTCCTGCATCTTCTGCGCCTGCTTCATGATATTGCCCAAACCGCCTTTCATCGTTTCTCCTCCTCGGTTATCAAGCCTCATCTCCCTCGCTCTCAGCGGGCGAGGTGCCAGGCAGGCCGCCCTGCCCGCCCCTAGCCGTCGGTTTCATCCAGCGGGTGAATCGCGGCGATCCGCGCATCGAACTTTCCTGCATATCCCGCACATGCGGGTCCTGGCTGGCCCGCTCGGCGGCGGCCTGATGCCGTTCCGCATCCTGCTGTTGCTCCGCTGGTCGGCGGGCGTCGCCGCCGTCACCTTTCCCACTTGAAAGCGCAAACCGACCGGCTCGCCGACATACTGCTCCAGAGCCGCCTTCAGCCGCTCTTCCGTGGTGTTATGGTCAACATCTGGGCATAAGCCGGCTCCAGGCCCAGCCAGAAATCGTTGCCCTCGCGCGCGACCAGAGCGCAATTCAAGGCCAATTGCTTGGCCATTCCGCCCAGATCCAATTGCTCGACCAAGCTGCCCCACGCCGAAACCGGTTGCGCCGGAACCGCGGCCGGCGACGGAGCGGATGGCTGCGCGACGCCAACAGGCGGGGTTGGGGCAGGCGCGGGAACGCGCGTGGCCACCACCGACGCGGGCGCCGTGGACACCGCTGTTTCCAAGCGCCGCCGGCCGGAAGCATAGCATCCGCAGCAGCACCATCTCGAAACCGCCGCGCGGATCGGGCGCCAGCGGCAAATCGCGCCGGCCCAGCAGGGCGATCTGATAAAACAACTGGACATCCTCCGGCGGCAACCGTTCGGCCAGCCGCCGCAATCCCCGGGCTCGGCCACGCCGTCGTCCGGCGCCGCTCCGGGTACGACCTGGACCAGCGCCACCTGTTGCAACAGCGACAGCAATTCGGCCAGCACCGCCGCATAATCCGGCGCGGTCTCGTCCAGCTCCGCCACCTGCCGCAGCAGCGCCGGCGCATCGTTGGCCGCCAGCGCCTCCAGCAGGCCCACCACCTGGCGCCGGTCGATGCTGCCCAGCATGGCGCTGACCGCCGCCTGCTCGACCCGGCCACCGCCGAAGGCGATGGCCTGATCCAGCAGGCTCAGGGCATCGCGCATGCTGCCGTCGCCGGCGCGGGCGATCAGCCGCAGCGCCGCGTCCTCGCGCGGGATATCCTCTCGCGCCAGCACCTGGTCCAGATAGTGCGGCGATCATGCCGGCCGGCAACCGTTTCAGGTTGAACTGGAGACAGCGCGACAGAATCGTCACCGGCAGTTTCTGGGGATCGGTGGTCGCCAGCAGGAATTTCACGTGCGGCGGTGGTTCCTCCAGGGTCTTCAGCAGGGCGTTGAAGCTATGGGTGGAAAGCATGTGCACCTCGTCGATCAGGTACACCTTGAAGCGGCCCCGGCTGGGTGCGTACTGCACGTTTTCCAGCAGTTCGCGGGTGTCCTCGACCTTGGTGCGGGAGGCGGCATCCACTTCGATCAGATCCATGAACCGGCCGTCGTCGATTTCCCGGCAGGCGGCGCATTCGCCGCAGGGTGTGGAGGAAACGCCGGTTTCGCAATTCAGCGACTTGGCGAAAATCCGGGCGATAGTGGTCTTGCCCACGCCGCGGGTGCCGGTAAACAGGAAGGCATGGTGCAGCCGCTGCTGGTCGAGCGCGTTGGTCAGGGCGCGGACCACATGCTCCTGGCCGACCAGTTCATGGAAGGTGCGGGGCCGCCATTTGCGGGCCAGAACCTGATAGCTCATGCGGCAACCCGGCAGGGTGGGAAGGCCTGGCCTTCTTGACTTGGGAGAGGGCGGCGACCCCTACCAGCCACACCCCGGCGCCCGAGGCCACTGCTGCCGCTGCTCCCTTCCGGGCCTGACGGGGTTCACAGCTTGTCGTCGCGGGGGGACCGATACGGGCCGCCATTGAAACCGATTGCTGAAACGGTCGGGGCAAACGGCTACCGACGGAGAACAGACGGATTGCGGATTTGGCGGAGAGAGAGGGATTCGAACCCTCGTTAGAGTTACCCCTAAACAGCATTTCCAGTGCTGCGCCTTCGACCGCTCGGCCATCTCTCCGGGATGTCGCCGCTTCCCTCGCGGCAAGGTGGGTAAGACTACCTGAAGCGGCCGTACCGAGGCAAGCGAACACGGCAGGCCGCCCCCCGGTCTCAGCTCAGGCCCTTCATGCTCAAGCGGACGCGACCCTGCTTGTCGATCTCCAGTACCTTGACCTTGACCACGTCGCCCACCGCCAGCTTGTCACCGACGTTTTGCACGCGCTCTTCGCAAATCTGCGAGATGTGCACCATGCCGTCGCGGCCGGGCAGAATCGCCACGAAGGCGCCGAAGTCCATGATCCGGACCACCTTGCCCTCGTAGATCTGGCCCACTTCCACGTCGGCGGTGATCTGCTCGATGCGGCGGCGGGCCTCGTCGCCGGCGGCTTTGTCCACCGCGGCGATCTTGATCGTGCCGTCATCGTTGATGTCGATGGTGGCGCCGGTCTCCTCGGTGATGGCGCGGATGGTCACGCCACCCTTGCCGATCACGTCGCGGATCTTCTCGGGATTGATGCGCAGGGTGGTGTAGCGTGGCGCGTACTCGGACAGTTCCTGGCTCGGCCGGGTAATGACCTGGCCCATCTTGCCGAGAATGTGCAACCGCCCCTCGCGGGCCTGGGCCAGCGCCTGTTCCATGATTTCGCGGGTGATGCCATCGATCTTGATGTCCATCTGCAAAGCGGTGACGCCGTCGCCGGTGCCCGCCACCTTGAAGTCCATATCGCCCAGATGGTCCTCGTCGCCGATGATGTCGGTCAGCACCGCGAAGCGGTCGGCGTCCTTGATCAGGCCCATGGCAATACCGGCCACCGGCGCTTTGATCGGTACCCCGGCGTCCATCAGCGACAAGCTGGTGCCGCAGACCGAGGCCATGGAGCTGGAGCCGTTGGATTCGGTGATCTCCGACACAACCCGCACCGTGTACGGGAACTGCTCGGGCCTGGGCATCACCGCCTGCACGCCGCGCTTGGCCAGCCGGCCGTGGCCGACCTCCCGGCGCTTGGGACTGCCGACCATGCCGATCTCCCCGACCGAGTAGGGCGGGAAGTTGTAGTGCAGCAAAAACGGCTGGCGGTATTCGCCCTCGATGGCGTCGATGATCTGGGCATCCCGGTCGGTGCCGAGGGTGGTCACCACCAGCGCCTGGGTCTCGCCACGGGTGAACAGCGCCGAGCCGTGGGTGCGCGGCAACACCCCGACCCGAACGGTGATCGGCCGCACCGTGCGGGTGTCCCGGCCGTCGATGCGGGGCTGGCCGGACAGGACGCGTCCGCGCACGACCTGCTTTTCCAAGCTCGAAAAGGCATTTTCAATCGCCTGCGCGGTCCAGCGTTCCGGTTCCTGGGCGGTCAACTGCACGACCAGTTGATCGCGGATCTCGCGCACCCGCTGCTGGCGGGCCAGCTTCTCGGGGATCTGATAAGCCTCGGCCAGCGCGGTTCCGGCGGCGGCGCGGGTCGCGTTGGCCAACATCTCGTCGCTGGCCGGCGGCTGCCAGTTCCAGCGCGGCGCGCCCGCTTCCGCCACCAGATCGTGGATGGCACGGATCGCCACTTGCATCTGCTCGTGGCCGAACACCACCGCGCCGAGCATGACCTCCTCGGACAGTTCTGCGGCCTCGGATTCCACCATCAGCACCGCACGCTCGGTGCCGGCCACCACCAAGTCCAGTTGCGAGGTCTTGATCTCGCTGCGGGATGGATTGAGCAGGTACTGACCGTCGCGGTAGCCGACCCGGGCCGCGCCGATCGGGCCGTTGAACGGAACGCCGGACAACGCCACCGCCGCCGAGGCACCGATCAGCGCCGGGATATCCGGGTCCACCTGGTTATTCAGCGACAGCACCGTGGCGATGATCTGCACCTCGTGGGTGAAACCATCGGGAAACAGCGGGCGCAGTGGCCGGTCCATCAACCGGGCGATCAGGGTTTCGCTCTCGGAAGGGCGGCCCTCGCGGCGGAAGAAGCCTCCGGGAATGCGGCCCGCCGCGTAGCTGCGTTCCTGATAGTCCACCCGCAGCGGCAGAAAGTCCCGGCCTTCCTGGGTTTCCCGGGCGGCGACCACGGTGACCAGCACCACGGTATCGGCCATATTCACCAGCACCGCGCCGCTGGTCTGCCGGGCGATTTCGCCGGTTTCCAGGGTTACCGTGTGCTGACCGTACTGAAATGTCTTCTTGATGGGCGTCACGAGAGCGTCCTTTGCAGCGAAAACCGTCGGAAAACCTCAGCGGCGCAGGCCGAGGCGGCTAATCAAGTCCTGATAGCGTTGCAGATCCTTTTTCTTTATATAATCCAGCAGCTTGCGGCGCTGGTTGACCATTTTCAGCAACCCGCGCCGGGAATGGTGGTCCTTCTTGTGATCGCTGAAATGCGATTGCAGGCCGTTGATGCGGTTGGTCAGCAACGCGACCTGGACCTCCGGCGAACCGGTGTCGGCGGGGCCACGTTGAAAATCCCGCACGACCTGAGTCTTCTGTTCGGTATTGAGCGGCATCGGGTAAAACTCCAATTCGGATTCGATCAATCAGTTAAGTCAAATGGTGGATGTTAACCTCACCGGGAGCAATCAACAAGCAACCCGGATCACCATCAGCAATTCTCATTTTGGCAATTTCGCCCATTTTGGGCTACGCAGGAGCGGGGTCGATCTGGGGGATGAACGTCTCTCCAGCCTGTGGGAGTCGAACCGGCACCACCCGACCGGGCTTGAAGCTGTCGAGCATAAAGGCCATTAAGTCGTCCCAACTGTCAAAGCACAAGTAACGGGTTAAGGTACGCAGATCATCAAACAACTGCTGCCGGGAGGGGACTTTCTGGCGCAGGAGTTGATATTGGTCATCCATCCACTCCAACACCGTATGGACGAGCAGGGCCAAGATGATCAAGCTGGCTAACACCGCGGACAGATGCTGCTGGCCATGACCGTAGTTATGCTCAAAATGGTAGCCTTTGGTTTTCAGCGTATTGTTGTTTTCATTCTCGATTTTCCACCGACTGCGCCCGGCGGCGACGATCTCGACCACGTTTTGGTCGTCGATCGCGAAAGGGGTGACAAAGGCGTTTTGATACAGGATGTGACCGTCTTCATCGGTGGTGGTGAGTTCACACCAGTTCACCATGAGCGCGTCATCGTGGTCGCGTAACGGGACGGTTTGCGCATAGCGATAGGTATCGGTTTCGCGCCGGCGACCGGTCCAGCGGGTCCGGACCACCGTGCGGACGGCACCACTGCGTTCGAGAAACTCGACCCATTCGTAGGTGATGGCATGCGAGGTGGGCTTGCAAACCAAGATGAAGTTCAGGTTTGCATCCAAGACGGCGCGGCAGAACGGTTCATGGCTGTACAGATCATCGCCCAGGATCGTCGCCCCCAAGGGGCCATACTGGCCGCCACACGCCGCCAGCCAGCGCTTCGCGGCATGGATTTCGCAATCTTGTTTCGCCGCGCCATCGTGGGGACGCACGAACTCCGGGGGCAGCGGGATCACTTTGTCCTCCCCCGGTTTCACCACCACCGGGGTCAGGACGGTATGGAAATAGGTCACCTGGCCATTCGCGTGGGTCCGGGTCGAACAATGCGGGCAATGAATCGCCGACGACGAAAAATACTCCGTGCCATCGAAGGCGATCAGGATCGTCTGATTCACACAACGGTACGCATCGATGATGCCGGCCTCATTTAATCCATTGAACAAATAGAAAAATAAGGACCGCAACCGCATCGGATCGGTCGGGTCGAGCAGGATGCGAATCTGATTGTCGGTCGGAATCTGATGCATGCCAAACAGGGTCTGGGCATTACTGCGCCCTTGCACCTGCTCCAAGCACCGTTGATAGTTGAGAAAGGACGGGCTTTGCATGAAGAACACCGAGAAAGCGCTCAACCCGGCATCGACCAGGGTGTAGCGGGTATTCTTCCCTCGACGGGGGTCGGTAAACTGGCCAAAGGTGCTGCGGAGTTCCCGCGTGATCTCCTCTAACGTCAACGCCACGGGGCCAAAGGGTACGCTCATGGTGGAACTTCCGATCAGGGAGAAGGGGCTACTTTAGCCGGTCATCGTCAAAATGAGAATTGCTGGATCACCATCGACCAGGCTCAGCTTCCCAGCAACCGGCGCGGCGCGACCCGGCCATCGTCCAGGATCTCGCCGATACCCAGGAACTGCTGTTCGCTCTGGTACAAACGCACCCAGCCCTGGGTGGGCGCGCGCGGCACCAGCACCGGCTGGCCTTGCCGCAGATAGAAGGCGGCATCGCCCAGCACGTATACCGCCGGCCAGTGCGCCACGGCGCTGTCCAGGGGCAACAGCCATTCGTCCAGAGCCGCAAGTCCCTGTTCGGCCCGTTCGCGCAAGGCCTCGAGCGTCACCATGCGCGCGGCGTCATACGGTTCCACCGCCGTGCGGCGCAGCGTCGCGACATGGGCACCGCAGCCCAGCAGTTCGCCGAGATCGGCGGCCAGCGTCCGGACGTAGGTCCCTTTGGAGCAGCGCAGCTCGCACTCCAGTTCCCCAGCTTCCAGGCGCAGCAGCCGCAGCTCGTGAACGGTTACCGGGCGCGGCGCGCGTTCGACTTCGATGCCCTGGCGCGCCAGCTTGTACAACGGCTGGCCGGCGCGCTTCACGGCGGAGTACATGGGGGGGATCTGCTGGATCACGCCAGTGAACCGGCGCAACACAGCCTCGACCTGCTCGCGGCTCAGCGGACCGACCGACCGGGTGGCGAGGACTTCGCCCTCGGCATCGCCGGTGGCGGTCGTCACGCCCAGCCGACAGGTGAAACGATAGGCCTTGTCGGCGTTCAACAACAAACCGGACAGCTTGGTGGCCTCGCCCAGACAGATCGGCAACAGGCCACTGGCCAGCGGGTCGAGGCTGCCGGTGTGGCCGGCCTTTTGTGCCTGATACAACCGCTTGACCGCCTGCAGCGCCGCGTTCGACGTCCAGCCGACCGGTTTGTCCAACAGTACCACTCCGCTGACCGGGCGGCGGTGGCGACCGGTCACACCTCGTCCTCCGGTCCGGACCCGCTCGCCGCCGCGTCTTCATCATGATGCCGGCCAGCATCGGCGGCCACCGCGGCGTCGATCAGCGCCGACAGTCGTGCGCCGTGCTCCACCACTTCGTCGTAGCGGAACTCCAGTTTCGGTACGCTGCGGATGCGCATCCGCCGGCCCAGCTCCCGCCGCAGCAGCGGCGCGGCGCGGTTGAGTTCGGCCACTCGCTCGGTCCGCTCGGCCGGATCGCCCATCAGGGTCACGTAAATCCGGGCGTAAGCCAGATCGCGACTGACCTCGACGCTGGTCATGGAAATCAACGCCAGGCGCGGGTCGCGCAGTTCGTCGCGGATCAATTCTGCCAGTTCGCGGCGAATCTGCTCACCGACCCGGCGGGTGCGCGGGAATGCCTTCATCATCGCTCAGCTTGACTCCATGGCCGTTGCTACAGGGTGCGCTCCACCTGCACCCGCTCGAAAACCTCGATATGGTCGCCTTCGCGGATGTCGTTGTAATTGCGCACGCCCATGCCGCACTCCACGCCGGCGCGCACTTCGCTGACATCGTCCTTGAACCGCCGCAGCGAATCCAGCGCACCTTCAAAGATGACCACGTTGTTGCGCAACACCCGGATGGGATTGTTACGCCGCACGACTCCATCCACCACCATGCAGCCGGCTACCACCCCGAACTTGGGCGAGCGGAACACCCCGCGCACCTCGGCCAACCCGACGATCTCTTCCTTGAACTCGGGCTTGAGCATGCCCACCATCGCCCGTTTCACGTCGTCGATCAGTTCGTAGATGACGCTGTAGTAGTGCAGCTTCAGTCCTTCTTCTTCCGCCAGTTTCTTGGCGACGCCGTCGGCACGCACGTTGAAGCCGATGATGATCGCTTTGGCGTTCCTGGCCAGGTTCACGTCCGACTCGTTGATGCCGCCGACGCCGCTAGCAATGATCTTGACCCGTACCTCGTCGGTGGACAACCGGGTCAGCGCGTCCACGATGGCTTCGGCGGAACCCTGCACGTCGGCCTTGAGCACCACGTTGAGGATGTTGATCTGCCCGGCTTCGAACTGCTTGGAGATATCGTCCAGGCTGACCGCGGGTTTCTTGGCCTGTTCCTCGCGGAGCTTGCCCTGCCGGAACAGCGCAATCTCGCGGGCCTTGCGCTCGTCGGCGACCGCGATCACCTCGTCGCCGGCCTTGGGCGTGCCGGACAAACCGAGCACTTCGACCGGGATCGACGGTCCGGCTTCGCTCACATTCTGCCCGGTCTCGTTGAGCATGGCGCGCACCCGCCCATATTCGAGACCGCTCAGAATCACGTCGCCCTTGCGCAGGGTACCGTTCTGCACCAGCACGGTTGCCACCGGGCCGCGCCCCTTGTCCAGCCGCGATTCGATCACCACGCCCTTGGCGGGGCCGTCCACCGGTGCTTTCAGTTCCAGCACCTCGGCCTGCACCAGGATCTGATCCAGCAGCTCGTCCACGCCCAGGCCGGACTTGGCCGAAACGTAGGCGAACAGCGTATCGCCACCCCACTCCTCGGAGATGACGCCCTGCACCGACAACTCGCTCTTGACCCGCTCCGGATCGGCGCTGGATTTGTCCATCTTGTTGACCGCCACCACGAGCGGCACGCCGGCGGCGCGGGCATGCTGGATCGCCTCCAGCGTCTGCGGCATCACGCCATCGTCGGCCGCCACCACCAGCACCACGACATCGGTGGCCTTGGCGCCGCGGGCGCGCATGGCGGTGAAGGCAGCGTGACCCGGCGTATCGAGAAAGGTAATCACGCCTTTCGGCGTGCGGACATGATAGGCGCCGATGTGCTGGGTGATGCCGCCGGCCTCACCGGCCGCCACGCGGGTGCGGCGGATGTAGTCGAGCAGCGAGGTCTTGCCGTGGTCCACATGGCCCATGATGGTCACCACCGGCGGGCGCGGCAGCGCTTCACCGCGACTGGTCTCGGCGGTCAGTTCCTCCTCCAGCGCGTTTTCCTTGAGCATTTTATAAGAATGCCCCATTTCAGTGACAGCCAGCGCGGCGGTATCCTGATCGATCATCTGATTGATGGTCACCATCAATCCCATCTTCAGGAACGTTCTTGATGACCTCGGTTGCCTTGACCGACATTTTCTGGGCCAGGTCGGCGACGCTGATGGTTTCGGGAATGATCACTTCGCGCACCATCGGCGCGGTGGGCTTGGCGAAGCCATGCCGCGGCAACAATGCCGGCGCCGGGGATTTGGCTCCCTTGCCTTTTTTTGGCTTGCGGCGGTCGGCCTTGTCCAAGACCTGCTGCAAATCGCCGCGTCTTTGCTGCGGAAACCGCTCCTCTTCCTGTTCCTCATCCCGGCGCGGGACCGGTATATTCGCGGCTCCGGTTTCAGCACGTGCCTTGCCGACAGCCCGAGCCTGCGGTTCGACGCGCTTTTTGCTGGCCTTGGCCTCCAGTACCGGCCCGGGATGTTTTCTGGCCCTGGCTTCCGCCGGGACGGGTTCGCCCGCCTCGATGCGAGGCTGGACCATTGCCGGTCCGGCTTCGGCGGTTCCGCGCGCCGCGATCCCGACCGGTCGGGAGAGGGCCGGGCGTTCCAGCGGCCTGCGACGATGGTCCGGCTCTGGTCGCCGGCGAGTCTCCTGCTCGGCCTGGCGACGAGCCGCTTCCTCGGCCTGGCGGCGGGCTTCTTCCTCGGCCTGGCGGCGGGCTTCTTCCTCGGCCTGGCGGCGGGCTTCTTCCTCGGCCGCGGCTTGGCGACGAGCCTCTTCCTCGGCCTGGCGGCGGGCTTCTTCCTCGGCTTCGGCCTGGCGGCGGGCTTCTTCAGCTTTCTGAAGCTGCAGCGACTCTTCCTGGAGGCGCTCCTCTACCTCCTCTACCTCCTCCACCGGGACGGCCAGCACCGGCGCTTCTGGCCGCATCTCCGGCTCGCGGGGGCGGGGAGCTTCCTCTTCCACCAGGCTGCGTTTGACATAGGTGCGCCTCTTGCGCACCTCGATGCTGACCGTCTTGACCTGCCCGGCCATACCGCCAGTCATTTTGATTTCGCTATGGGTCTTGCGCTTGAGCGTGATCTTTTTAGGCTCGGCCACTCCCTGGGCAACCCGGCTCCCATGACTCTTACGCAGGTGCGTCAGCAAATCCACCTTCTGCTTTTCCGTGATCGTAGCGTCCGCGCCGATGACCGCTATACCGGCTTCGGTGAATTGTTCCAACAGACGATCCACTGGTATACCGACAACCGTCGCAAACTGCTTGACCGTTACATCCGTCATTTACCACCCCCAGGACAAGCCGGTCCTACCGCTCATTCTTCGAAAACCAAGGCGCCCGCGCCGTCATGATCAGTTTCGCGGCCCGTTCATCATCCAACCCGGCGATTTCGTTGAGGTCGTCCACCGACAGTTCGGCCAGGTCGTCCATCGTCGTAATCCCGCGGCTTGCCAGCAAAAAGGCCAATGCCTCGTCCATGCCCTCCATCCGTAACAACTCTTCGGACGGACCGGTATCGTCGAGTCGCTCCTCTGCGGCAATTGCCCGGGTCAGTAGCGCATCGCGTGCCCGCCCGCGCAGTTCCTCGACGATCTCTTCGTCAAATTCGGCAATCTCCAGCATTTCATGAACCGGCACGTAGGCCACTTCTTCCAGACCGGCAAACCCTTCGCGCACCAAAATTGTTGCGATTTCATCGTCTACCCCCAACAGCTCCACGAACATCCGCTGCAGGGCTTCGTCTTCTTGGCCGCGTTTGGCTTGGGACTGGGTCCTGGTCATCACGTTCAGGGTCCAGCCGGTCAGCCGGCTGGCCAGTTGCACGTTTTGGCCGCCCTTGCCGATGGCCTGCGCCAGTTGCTTTTCATCGGCGACGATAATGTCCATGCTGTGGGTATCCTCGTCGACGATGATGGATTCAACCTCCGCCGGCGACATGGCATTCATGACAAAGCGGATTGGATCGTCGTCCCACTGCACGATGTCGATCCGCTCGCCGGCCAGTTCATTGGTCACGCTTTGCACCCGCGCGCCGCGCATGCCCACACAGGCCCCGATGGGATCGATGCGGGTATCCTTGCTCTTGACCGCGATTTTGGCCCGCGAACCGGGATCGCGGGTAGCCCCCTTGATCTCGATGATGCCCTGATTGATTTCAGGCACTTCCAAGGTAAACAGGGCGACCAGGAATTCCGGCGCCACCCGGCTGACAAACAACTGAGGGCCGCGGCTTTCGATGCGCACGTCCTTCAGATAGCCGCGTACCCGCTCGCCGATTCGGAACAACTCGCGCGGATGCAAGTCCTCACGGGCGATCTTGGCCTCGACGTTTCCGCCCACATCAATGATGACATCGCCGCGCTCCAACCGCTTGACCATGCCGCTGATCAGTTCGCCCTTGCGATGCAGATAGGCTTCGACGATCTGCGCGCGTTCGGCGTCCCGGACTTTCTGGACAATCACCTGCTTGGCGGTCTGGGCGGCGATGCGACCGCCGAAGTCGGCGTTTTCCAACGGCAGTTCGGCATATCCGCCAACCTGGACATCCGCTTGTATCCGGCGGGCTTCGGCCAAGACCATTTGCCGGTCCGGGGTTTCGATCTGCGCGGCATCGGCCACGACCTGCCAGCGCCGGAAGGTTTCGTAATTACCGGTACGCCGGTTGATCGCCACCCGCACGTCGGGATCGCCCTCGTAGCGCTTTTTTGCCGCCGAGGCCAACGCCACTTCCAGGGCGCCGAAAATGATCTCCTTGCTGACGCCCTTCTCGTTGGAAACGGCGTCCACTACCAGCAGAATCTCCTTGTTACCTTCTTTGCTGTCTTTGCTGTCTTTGCTGTCTTTGCTGTCTTTGCTGTCTTTAACGCGCATGTCGTTCTGCCTCCCAGCCGGATCCGCACGCTGCCATCCCGCCTTAAAGTTCGGGTACCAACCGAGCCTTCTCAATTCGCTCCAGTGGCACCCGCCATTCCCGCTCCTCGCTGTCGACGATCACCACATCGTCGTCGCGCATCCCGAGCAGTCGTCCAATCAATTTTCGGCGCCCCTCCAGCGGTTCCCGCAACTGGAGCCGCACCTCCGAGCCGGCGAAGCGGACAAAGTGCCTGGCCTCGAACAGCGGACGATCCAGTCCGGGCGAAGAGATTTCCAGGGTATACCGCCCGCTGATCGGATCCTCGACATCCAGCACCCCACCCAACTGATGGCTGACCCGCTGGCAGTCGTCCAGGGTAATGCCGTTTTCGCCATCGATATAGACCCGCAGCAGGGGGCTGGCGCGGCCGGTGTGGAATTCCACTCCGACCAGTTCATAACCCATGGTTTCCACCACGGCCGCTAACACCCGTTTAAGCTTCTGCAGATCCTGACGCATTTGACCACCGGAAACAAAAAATGGGCCTGCGGCCCACTCGTTCGCCCAATCTGGTTGATCCCCAGTGCGGTAAAACAGTATCCAAATACAGGATACCTGACCACCCGTGGCAGGTTGTCCGCCCACTCATAGGCGCCCGTCCACCGAACATCATCCCATCGACGCCGGCTAATCCGGCGCGGCATCAATTAGAATAGCACTGGAAGCGACCACATAAAAAAAGCCCTTGACGGGCTTCCTTGGAAAATGGTAGCGGGGGCAGGATTTGAACCTACGACCTTCGGGTTATGAGCCCGACGAGCTACCGGACTGCTCCACCCCGCATCTAAGATATTTAGAATAACATTTATTATAAAATTCTTGCAAGCAGCATCAACATTGTCGTTTGCTGTTTATCCCAGCCCGTTCATTCGCGGCGGCGGACCTGGAATTCGGAACAACGCCCTCTTCCCGGCCGTCTTCCCGACGCAGGCGCGGTTCCCGCGTGCGGGCGCGCGCAAACAGGATCGTGCCCAGAAACAGCAGGAAGCTGAAACCCATTGCCAGCCAGGCCAGCCAAGGCCGTTCCATCGGTCCCGCAGCGTTGAAAATCGCGACGATGAAGTACTCGTCAGTCGTAAGTTCTTTCCCTGAAGCCCCTTGACTTTGCTGCTCAAGGGCAGCATGGATTTCCCTGAGCGACGCGCGCCTCAACAACCCGGTCGCCCGAGGAGAATCCATGCTGACCTATGTATACCAGGCTTTAGAAGGTTTTCGCAGCGCCTTTGCTCGGCGGCGCAGCTGGGTGCTGTTCTGCGCGGTGGTGTTGAGTTTTTTGGCGGCACCGGAGACGATCGGCGTAACCTCGATGTGCCGGTTCTGGCAGGGGAATGAAGCGGTTTATCACCGTTTTCTGCATTTCTTTCGCTCGAAAGCCTATGATTTTGAAACGCTGTTGGCGGCATGGCAAGGCTACGTGTGGCGTCAGGCGGTTGCGGTTCAGGTCGCTGGGCGTTGTCTGTTGCTGGGCGATCATACCCTGGTGGTCAAAGATGGGGGGCGCATGCCGGGAGTGGTGTCGTTACATGACCATTCGGAAACCCAGCACAAGCCGTCGTATTTCCGGGGGCAATGTTGGGGGGCGATCGGTTTAGTCGTGGGAACGCTCGGCGCCTGTTTTTGTTTGCCCCTAGAACTACGGATTCATCAGGGTTTCCGCCAGTTAGGCCAGGCGGAACCAGCGTCACCCACCGACCCGAGCCTGCCGGAGCGGGTGGTCCAGATGGCCTTGACGTTCGCCCTCGGTCATGACGCCCCGGCCTTTTTGGTGTTGGATGCGTTTTTCGCCACCGCCGGGGTCTTCCGGTTGGCCCACTCGGTCTACTCGATCGCCTTGCGGCAACCCTATCTGATGATCCTGACCCGGGCGAAGAAAAATTACGTCGCGTATTTCCCGGCCGCCCCGAAGCCCGCCGACCGGCCCGGACCCCCACCGCGCTATGGCGAGAAAGTCCACCTGATGGAGTGTTTTGATCATCCCCAAGGCTTTGATCTCGTCGAATGCTGCGTCTATGGCCAGCGGGAACTCGTGCGGCTGATGAGCCTCCCGTTATTGTGGAAACCGCTCGGCGACTCCCTCCTGTTCGTTTTCGCCATCACCTCGCGTGGTCCCTTGGTCCTGATGTGTTCCGATCTGACCCTCTCGCCGGTCACCGCGCTCGAACTGTATTGTATCCGCACCCGCATTGAAATCTTGTTCGCCGTCTTGAAAAATCTCCTCGGCGCGTTTCGTTTTCACTTCTGGACCCCGCACTTGCCGCGCCACGCCCGCCGTCCTACCCCGAATCGGTCCTTGAAGACCCCAACGGCCGAACACCAACCCCCCGTCGCCGCCTGCTGGCAAGCCTATGAAGTCTTCGTCTTCTGCGCCCTGGTCGCCCAGGGGTTGTTGCAACTGATCGCCCTGCGGTTCGGTGCCGAGATCTGGCAACAGCATCAACTCTATCTGCGGACCCGCTCCCGCGCGCTGCCTTCGGAAAAAACGGTCCGCCAGGTCTTGGCCGCGCTGGTCCTCAAACAACTCCTCGATCTCCCACAAAACAGTATCATCACGAAGATCCGACGCGCTTTCCAGGACCCCAAAGAAGAGGAACCGGTCCATTCGCCCCCGGTCTCCTGAATCATCGCTTAAATCACCCGGTTAAGCGGCATTTGACTGGCTGGTTCCATGATCAGCCGCGGGCCGTCTTGTCCCACGATCAGACCGAGAAGTTGCGACTGAGGAGATGAAGTAGAACAGCGCGAGAAAGCTGGCCCAGGCATGGGTATAAGCTCGGCCGTGCAACAGGCCGCGCAAAGGCGGCAACAACGGTCCCACCAGCAGGATCAGCCCCAGCGCGACCGGTAGCTGCCGCGGTGGTTCCAGCCAACTGAACCAGAGCAGCAGCAACCCGAACAAACCGAAATAGCCCGTTAGGGCGACAGCATGCCAGAATTGGCTCATGCGCGCCCCAGCCGCCAAGCGACTTCCGCCAGCCGGCGACCCAAAGCCCGGCATAACTGCTTCTCTTCGGCAGCGAGCATTGCCCTGGACTCCGGTCCCGACCAGTGGCTCGGACCGTAGGGCGTACCGCCACTGCGGGTTTCACTCAGCGCCACCTCGGTAAAAGGAATGCCAACCAGCAGCATCCCGTGGTGCAGCAACGGCAACATCATGCTCAACAGCGTGGATTCGTGGCCACCATGCAGGGTCGAGGCCGAGGTAAAAACCGCCGCCGGTTTACCGGAAAGCGTCCCCGCCAGCCAGAGGCCCCCCGTGGAATCCAGAAAGTACTTGAGCGGCGAGGCCATGTTGCCAAAACGGGTAGGGCTGCCCAAGGCCAGGCCGACGCACTCCCGCAGATCGTCCAGGCCGACATAGGGCGGGCCAACGCTCGGAATGTCGTCTTCGACCGCCTCGCAGACGGCCGAGACCGGCGGCACGGTACGCAACCGCGCCGCCATGCCCGCCACTTCCTCCACGCCTCGGGCCACCTGCCGCGCCATCTCGGCGGTACCTCCGGTACGGCTATAGTACAGAATTAGTATTTCCGACATGGGGATACAGCGCCCTCTCCACAATCATCCGCTTTTGGATTTCCGGACCGCATGGTCGTGACACCCGTCCGGTGCAATACCCGCCAACCTGGCTTGACTGCCCCGGCAACCGGTGCTAGCTTGCAACGAGAGTTATCGACTATTCGTCCAGCGGTTTCGCCGCTTTCTCAAAGCCTTGACCATCAAACTCACGCTATTTGCCGTTGCGATTCTGTCGTTGGCGGCTTGCGCGACCGCCCCCGTGCAAGAGATGAGCGACGCCCGGCAAGCCATCCGCTCGGCCGAGGCAGCCGGCGCGGGGCAGCGCTCGCCCGACACCTTGTCAGCGGCCCATCGCCTGCTGCGGGAAGCGCAAACGCGTCTGGAAGCTGGCGCTTACCACGATGCCCGGCGTTTCGCCCTGGATGCGCGCGACGAAGCCATCAAAGCTCGAGAGGAAGCCACGCAAAGTACCGCGGCCCGGTCGGTACCTCCCTAGCTACCGGCTACCCCGCGGATCTCGCGCACGGCCAAGACGCCCGACATGCTCACCATCGTTCCACGTTCCTTATGCCCGATTCATTTCCGCCCGGTGCTCCTGTTGACGCTGCTGATGGCGACAACTCACTTGGCCAGCGCCCAAAATCCGGATTTCGCGCTACCCGGTCTCGACGACCAACCGGTAAGGCTGACCGATTTCCGTGGCCGCTGGGTCATCGTCAACTTCTGGGCCTCCTGGTGCGCGCCCTGTCTGCTGGAAATGCCCGAACTGCAAGCTTTCCACGAGGCGCACCGCAACCGCGCCACGGTCCTCGGCGTCAATTTCGAAGACCTCGCCCCCAGCGAGGTTCGCGCCTTCGCCGAGCGGCTGGCCATCACGTTTCCCATCGTGCTGGGCGGCGACAAACCGATCCCCGGTTTCGAACTGAAAGGTCTGCCGACTACGTTCCTGGTTTCGCCCGCCGGCGAACTGGTCGATACCCACTTGGGCACCGTGAACGCCGCCATGCTGGCGGAGCGGCTGGCCGAACTGGAAAAAACGGACAACTCACCGCGTTAACCCGATCGGCGGTATCGAACGGACATTCCGCTCCATCCCTCTATTCTTGAGGAAGTTTCGTGAAAACCCTCTGCCTGCGCTGTTATGTCACCGGCCGCGTTCAGGGCGTCGGCTTCCGTTACGCCACCGCCGAAAAAGCCTACGCACTGGGAGTTACCGGTTATGTCCGCAACCTGCCCGACCGGCGGGTGGAAATACTCATCTGCGGCGAGGAAAAAGCGGTTACCGCCCTGCGTAACTGGCTCTGGCAAGGACCGCAACTCGCCCGGGTGAGCGATGTTCGCTATGACACGCTGCCCTATCAGGATTACCGCGACTTCCGGATCGAGTGATGGCGTTATTACAAAATTTCTCCAAGGACACTTGATTTATCCACAGGCTTGTGCCCTATCTCATTTATGAGACTTTAATCCTTCGTCCCGGCGCAAAATCTTGGCAAGATTCCAGTATTTATATACAACATTTTGATAAATATAAAAAAATGGAAGTGATCAATAAATCATCAAATTGTCATTCTGTTAGCGACAACACGTAGTTATACACTACGGATGAAAGTTATCCACAGAGTTATCCACAGGTATTGTGGATAACTTTCCCTAAGTGTCGAACGAAGGAACTAGCACTGCTCGCCCGCCAGCCGCCGTAGCAACCACTCTAGCAACCGTTCCCGCGCCACCAAGGTGTTGTCCGAATCGCAGCGGCCGCGATATTCCAGTTGGCCGGCGGCCAAATTACGGTCGCCAATCACCACCCGGTGCGGGATGCCAATCAGTTCCATATCGGCGAACATCACCCCGGGCCGTGCATCGCGATCATCCAGTAACACTTCGATCCCGGCGGCCAGCAATTCCTGATAAAGCGACTCGGTGGCCTCGCGCACGGCGGCGGAACGGCTGGCCCCGACCGGCAACACCGCCACTTGGAACGGCGCCATCGCCGCCGGCCAAACGATGCCGCGCTCGTCGTGATTCTGCTCGATGGCGGCGGCCACCACCCGCGACACGCCGATACCGTAGCAGCCCATGGTCACGGTCGCTGGTTGGCCGTCCTCGCCGAGCACCACGGCGCTCATGGCGGCGCTATATTTCTGGCCCAGTTGAAAAACGTGACCGACCTCAATACCACGGGCGATGGCCAGCGCGCCGCAACCGTCCGGGCTGGGATCGCCATCGACCACTTTGCGGATATCGGCGACTTCGGGTTCCGGGCAGTCGCGGCCAAAGTTGACACCGGTCAGATGCCAGTCGTCGGCGTTCGCTCCGACCGCCATGTCGGCCATTTTAGCGACGGTGCGGTCGGCGATGATCGCACCGTCAAAGCCGACTGGCCCGAGCGAGCCGGGACTGGCACCAAACGCCGCGCGGATGGCGTCGGTGCTGGCGAAGGTCAGCGGCAACTTGATCTGGGGCAGCTTTTCGGCCTTGATCGCGTTCAACTCGTGATCGCCACGGACCATAAGGAGCACCGGCCGTTCGTCCACGCCCTCGACCACGATGGCCTTTACCGTCCGCTCGGCCGGGATGTTCAGGAAGTCGCACAGCTCGGCGATGGTCTTGATTCCCGGGGTATGCACGCGCGTCAGCGCTCCGCCCGGCGCTGGCCGTTCGCCGGTGGGCGCCAGCGCCTCGGCCAGTTCGACGTTGGCGGCATAGTCGCTGTCCGTGGAGAAGGCGATGGCATCTTCGCCGGACTCGGCCAGAACGTGGAACTCGTGCGAATGCGCGCCACCAATGCTGCCGGTATCCGCCAGCACCGCGCGAAACTTCAGGCCCAGCCGGCTGAAGATGCGCGAATAGGCCTCATACATCGCGTCGTAGGTTTCCCGCAGCGACGCCGGATCGAGGTGGAAGGAATAGGCGTCCTTCATCAGGAATTCCCGCGCCCGCATCACCCCGAAGCGTGGCCGGATCTCGTCGCGGAATTTGGTCTGAATCTGATAGAAGCTGACCGGCAACTGCTTGTAACTCTTGATCTCGCGGCGAAACAGCTCGGTGATGACTTCCTCGTGAGTCGGGCCGAAACAGAAATCGCGCTCGTGCCGATCCTTGATCCGTAGCAGTTCCGGGCCGTACTGTTGCCAGCGGCTGGATTCCTGCCACAACTCGGCCGGCTGCACGGCGGGCATGAACAATTCCAGGGCGCCGGCTCGGTTCATCTCCTCCCGCACCACCGCCTCGACCTTGCGCAGCACGCGCAGCCCCAACGGCAGCCAGGTATAGATACCGGCGGCGAGCTTTCGAATCAGCCCCGCCCGCAGCATAAGTTGGTGACTGACGACCTCGGCGTCGGCCGGGGTTTCCTTGACGGTGAACAGCGGAAAACGGGAAACGCGCATGAATCGGCCCTGGGCAGCGTCAACAGATCAAGGGTTGCAGAAATAATCCTGGTCTTTTTGCGCCTTCTTCAATTCCGCCTCGCGCTGCTGGACATCGAGCGCGACCTTGTTACCCTTGGCGTCGGTCTTCACCACCGGGCTGTCGCCCTGCAATACCTGAACGTTCTTCTTGGCGACCTCGCAGTTCTTGGCGCGCACATCCTCGGCTTCCTTCTGCGCCTGGTCGGCCTGTTGCTTCTCCTTCTGTTCCTGCTCGGCCACCTGCCGGGCCAGTTCCTCCTGTTCCTTGGCCAGATCGCGTGCTTGAGGTCCGGTTTCCTGTCCCACTACAGCCGGCTTGCGTACCATTTCATATTGCACTCCCGGAGGCGGCGCCAGTTCGGAATACTGGACCTGGCCCTGCGGGTCGGTCCACTTGTAGATGTATTGCTGGGCCTGGGTCGTTACGGTAACCCCGCAAAAACTTGTCACCAGCATGAACCACAGCGTTCGTTTCAGCATGATCTATCTCCAAATCGCCTTGACTTCCGGAGAAGGTATGCCACGCGACGGATACTCCCCCGGGATTGGGATTTTGCTCGAAATGAATGTCGTGTAGTATAACCGGCCCGCAAGCTTCTCGCCCAGCGAGTACCGGCGGCTATCAGGACGGGTTGCGCCCGCCGGCGCTACCCCCACCGCACGGCGGTTATCCCGCTCAGTCGCGGCCCCGGCCATGCCACCTCACGGACCCGGCCCATGATACGCCCGTACTTCGGCGACTGTTCGTCTTGCTGGTTCACGTTTCCCCAACCCCAATCGCCATGAGGAATCAACGCTTATGGAACTCATCACGGGTGCTGAAATTCTGGTCCGCTGTTTAAAGGAAGAAGGCGTCGAATATCTGTTCGGTTATCCTGGCGGCTCCGTACTGCACATCTATGACGCACTCTACATTCAGGACGATGTCAAGCACGTGCTGGTCCGCCACGAACAGGCTGCCGCGCATGCCGCCGACGGCTATTCCCGCGCCAGCGGCAAACCCGGCGTGGTCCTGGTCACTTCTGGCCCCGGCGTGACCAACGCCGTCACCGGCATCGCCACCGCCTACATGGATTCCATTCCGCTGGTGATCTTCTCCGGCCAGGTGCCCACCGCCCTGATCGGCAACGATGCCTTCCAGGAAGTGGATTCGGTGGGCATCACCCGGCCCTGCGTCAAGCACAATTTCCTGGTCAAGGACGTCACCAAGCTGGCCGAAACCGTCAAGAAAGCCTTCTACATCGCCACCACCGGCCGGCCCGGCCCGGTACTGGTGGACTTGCCGAAGGACATCACCATCGCCAAAGCCGAGTACCACTACCCCAAGAAAGTCAAGCTGCGGTCCTACAACCCGACCATCAAGGGCCACGCCGGCCAGATCCGCAAGGCCGTCGACCTGATTCTGTCCGCCAAGCGCCCCATGATCTACACCGGGGGCGGGGTAATCCTGAGCGACGGTTCGCCGGAGCTGGTCGAACTCACCCAACTGCTCGGCTATCCGATCACCAATACCCTGATGGGACTGGGCGCTTATCCCGCCACTGACAAGCAGTTCGTTGGCATGTTGGGCATGCACGGCACGTATGAAGCCAACATGGCGATGCACGAGTGCGACGTGCTGATCGCTATCGGCGCCCGCTTCGACGACCGGGTGACCGGCAAGCTGGACAAATTCTGTCCGACCGCCCGGATCGTCCATGTGGACATCGACCCCTCCTCGATCTCCAAGAACGTCCAGGTCGATATTCCCATCGTCGGTTCGGTGCCAAACGTGCTAAGGGCGATGATCAACGTGATCCGCGACGAGAAACTGCGCCCCGATACCGAAGCGCTGGCGCGGTGGTGGCGGCGAATCGACGAATGGCGGGCCATCAAATCGCTGAGCTATCGCCCGAGCGACGAGGTGATCAAGCCGCAGTTCGTGATCCAGAAGCTGTACCAGGTCACCGAGGGCAAGGCCATCATCACCTCCGATGTCGGCCAGCATCAGATGTGGGCAGCCCAGTATTATCACTTCGACCGGCCGCGCCAGTGGATCAATTCCGGTGGGCTGGGCACCATGGGCTTTGGCCTGCCGGCGGCGATGGGCGCCAAGCTGGCCTTCCCCGACGAGGACGTGGCCTGCGTCACCGGCGATGGCAGCATCCAGATGATGTTGCAGGAGCTGTCGACCATGAAGCAGTATCACACTCCGGTCAAGATCGTGAACCTGAACAATCACTATCTCGGCATGGTGCGGCAGTGGCAAGAATTCTTTTATCAGAAACGCTACTGCATGACCTACTTCGAGTCTCTGCCAGATTTTGTCAAGCTGGCGGAAGCCTACGGTCACGTCGGGATGCGGATCGAGAAACCGGCCGATGTGGAAGGGGCGTTGCGTGAAGCCTTCGCTCTCAAAGACAGTCTGGTGTTCCTCGATTTTCTCACGGATCAGGGCGAAAACGTGTTCCCGATGATTCCCTCTGGCGGCGGACAAAACGAAATGCTGCTGGCCGAACGCGACGAGATGGTTTCGACCCATGACGAAGGGATGGTGCTGCTGTGAACAACAACAATCGTCACGTCATTTCAATCCTGATGGAGAACGAATCCGGCGCTCTGTCGCGGGTGGCCAATCTGTTCTCGGCGCGCGGCTACAACATCGAAAGCCTGACGGTGGCGCCCACCGACGATCCGACCTTGTCGCGGTTGACCCTGGTCACCTATGGCAACGAACAGATCATCGAGCAAATCGTCAAGCAGCTCAATAAATTAATCGATGTGGTCAAACTGATCGACCTGAGCGAGACCGACGCCATCGAGCGCGAGTTGATGCTGGTCAAGACCAAGGCCACGGGCGAACAGCGGGCCGAGATGAAGCGGCTGGCCGACATTTTCGGCGGTCACGTTCTCGACGTCACCGATGCGACCTACACCATCGAGCTGACCGGCACCGGCAGCAAGCTGGACAACTTCCTGCGCGCGATCGAGAAGGACGCCATCCTCGAAGTGGTGCGTTCGGGGGCCACTGGCATCGCGCTCGGGCAGAAGGCGCTGCACGCCTGACGTCTTTGCCGTGAATCCACGCCGTCCCCGCCGTGCGTTCCGGTCGGGGGCGGCTTGTTGTTAACCTTTTCAGGAAATCGTCCATGAACATTTATTACGACAAAGACGCCGATCTGTCCCTGATCAAGGGTAAAACCGTGGCCATCATCGGCTACGGCTCCCAGGGCCATGCTCACGCGCTCAACCTGCGCGATTCCGGGGTCGAGGTCATCGTTGGCCTACGGACCGGCTCCGCCTCGGCGGTCAAGGCCGAGAAGGCCGGCCTGGCGGTCAAGCCGGTCGGGGACGCGACGACGGCGGCGGACGTGGTGATGATTCTCGCCCCCGACGAGCACCAGAGCCAGATTTACCGGGACATCGAACCGAAGCTGAAGCAGGGCGCCGCGCTGGCCTTCGCTCACGGTTTCAACATCCACTTCGGCGGGATCGTGCCGCGCGCCGATCTCGACGTGATCATGATCGCGCCCAAGGGTCCGGGCCACTTGGTCCGCTCGACCTATACCCAGGGCGGCGGCGTGCCCAGCCTGATCGCGGTGGCGCAGGACGCTTCCGGCCAAGCCAAGGAACTCGCGCTGTCCTACGCCTCCGCCAACGGCGGCGGCCGGGCCGGCGTGATCGAGACCACCTTCCGCGAGGAGTGCGAAACCGACCTGTTCGGCGAGCAGGTAGTATTGTGCGGCGGGCTCACCTCGCTGATTCAAGCCGGGTTCGAGACGCTGGTCGAAGCGGGCTACGCGCCGGAGATGGCCTATTTCGAATGCCTACACGAGGTGAAGCTGATCGTGGACTTGATCTACGAAGGCGGCATCGCCAACATGCGCTACTCGATTTCCAATACCGCCGAGTACGGCGATTTCACCCGCGGCCCGCGCATCATCACCGAACAGACCAAGGCCGAGATGCGCAAGATTCTCAAGGAAATCCAGACCGGCCAGTTTGCCCGCGAATTTATTCTGGAGAATCAGGCTGGCGCCCCGGTGCTGCGGGCCAACCGCCGCATCAGCCGCGAACATCCGGTCGAGCAGGTCGGCGAGAAGCTGCGCGGCATGATGCCGTGGATCAAGGCCAATCGGCTGGTGGATACCAGTAAAAATTGAGGCGGTAAAGCAACGAAGCAGGGCGTGACATTCATCCAGTGATCGCGTCCTGCTTTTTGTGTTTTTAACGGAGGCCTCGTATCGGTCACTAGTCCATTCGAGATCGACAGACGATCCCAGGGCACTGTTTACATCCGGGATAAACGCAACAAAATCCAAGCCTGAAACATATACCGCCATTGTGAAAGTCAGCGAAGTGATCGAGCGTCTTGCCGCCGAAGGGTGGTTTCTCGTCACACAGCGCGGCAGCCATCGCCAGTACAAACACCCGATCATTCCGGGTCGAGTCACTGTTGCGGGCAAGCCCAGCGACGACTTGGCGCCAGGAACATTCAACAGCATTGCCAAACAAGCTGGCTGGAAAAACTGAGGCCCTCATGAAATACGCGGTGGTGATCGAAAAAACTGAAATCAACTACTCTGCCTATGTCCCGGATCTGCCTGGTTGCGTGGCAACCGGACAAACCCTGGCCGAAGTCGAGGCTGAAATCAAGTCCGCCATCGAATTACATGTCAAGGGACTGCTTGAAGATAACCTTGCCGTCCCTTCGGCGACTTCCATTGTCGAATACATCGAGACGATAGCGGCTTAGCATTCCCCCATGACCCCAGACACCCCCGAAGTCCGCCGCTCGCGCGGCCTCTATTTGCTGCCCAATCTGTTCACCACCGCCGCGCTGTTCTGCGGTTTCTACGCCATCATCGCCGCCTTGCAGGGCCGCTTCGAACCCGCCGCCGTCGCGGTATTCATTGCCATGGTGCTGGACGGACTGGACGGTCGGGTCGCCCGACTGACCCACACCGAAAGCGAGTTCGGTGCCCAATACGACAGCATGGCGGATCTGGTATCGTTCGGCTTGGCGCCGGCCCTGATCATGTACGAATGGGCGCTTGGCACCATGGCTAGTATGGGACCGTTCCTGTCCAAGCTCGGCTGGCTGGCGGCCTTCTTCTATACGGTGATGGCGGCATTGCGACTGGCCCGCTTCAACGTGCAGCTCGGCAACACCGACAAGCGCTATTTCATCGGCCTGCCCAGCCCCTCGGCCGCTGCCATCGTGACTGGACTGGTCTGGTTCAGCCACGACCTGGGGCTGAGCGGGGTGGACATGCTATGGCCGGCGCTGGTTATCACCATCGGTGCCGGGGGGCTGATGTTCAGCAATATCCTGTACTTCAGCTTCAAGCAGGTGGATTTACGCGGCCGGGTGCCTTTTATTTCCGCTCTGCTGGTGGTGCTCACCCTCGTGCTCATCTCGATAGACCCACCCAAGGTGCTGTTCGTCGGCTTTCTGCTGTACGGCCTGTCGGGACCCGCGCTGTTTGTGATCCGGCTGCGCCAGCGTGCCCGCCGCCGCGCGCAAGGCCTCGGTGAGTTTTCCGAGACCAAACCCGTACCCGACCGCGACGCCCCACCCCCGCCCCACTGAACGACGCGCACCGGTTCCGCCCGGAACCGGCGCGATGACAAACCTCTCAAAATCCTCATAATCAATCGTTACGGCCCACCGGCTCTCCCCACCGCCAGCGCGGCGGGCGAACCCATCACTGGAGAAAGTGGCGCGATGAATAAACTCATGATCTTCGACACTACCTTGCGCGACGGTGAGCAAAGCCCCGGCGCATCCATGACCAAGGACGAAAAGGTTCGCATCGCCAAGATGTTGGAGCGGATGCGGGTGGACGTGATCGAGGCCGGCTTCCCCATCGCCAGTCCCGGCGATTTCGAGGCGGTGCGAGCGGTGGCGCGGGTGGTCAAGGACAGCGTGGTCTGCGGGCTGGCGCGCGCCGCCGACGCCGACATCGACCGGGCCGGCGAAGCACTGACGCGATGCGGCGGCCTGCCGCATTCACACCTTCATCGCCACCTCGCCGATCCACATGAAGATGAAACTGCGGCTGGAACCGGACCAGGTATTGGAACGGGCGGTCGAGGCCGTGCGTCGTGCCCGGCGCTGGACCGACGACGTGGAATTCTCCGCCGAGGACGCCGGCCGTTCGGAACTGGATTTCCTGTGCCGGATTACCGAGGCGGTGATCGAGGCCGGCGCGCGCACCATCAACATTCCCGACACGGTCGGCTACAACGTCCCCGACCAGTTCGCCCACACCATCCGCGGGCTGATCGAACGGGTGCCGAACGCCGACAAGGCCATCTTCTCGGTGCATTGCCACAACGACCTGGGGCTGGCGGTCGCCAACTCGCTGGCGGCGGTGCTGGCCGGGGCACGGCAGGTGGAATGCACCATCAACGGTCTGGGCGAGCGGGCCGGCAATGCCTCGCTGGAAGAAATCGTGATGGCGGTGCGTACCCGCCGCGACGTGTTCCACCTGGAAACCGGCATCGACACGACCCAGATCGTGCCGGCCTCGCGGCTGGTGTCCAACATCACCGGCTTCCCGGTGCAGCCCAACAAGGCCATCGTCGGCGCCAACGCCTTCGCCCACGAATCCGGCATCCATCAGGACGGCGTGCTCAAGCATCGCGAAACCTACGAGATCATGCGCGCCGAGGACGTGGGCTGGACCGCCAACCGCATGGTGCTGGGCAAGCATTCCGGCCGCAACGCCTTCCGCACCCGGCTGGAGGAACTGGGCGTCAGTTTCGCCTCCGAGGAGGAACTGAACGCCGCCTTCGCCCGCTTCAAGGAACTGGCCGACAAGAAACACGAAATCTACGACGAGGATTTGCAGGCGCTGGTCACCGACGCCAATCTGACGGCGAACGAGCGGGTGAAGCTGCGCTATCTGCGGGTCTGCTCGGAAACCGGCGAAACTCCGCATGCCCAGGTGACGCTGGCGGTGGATGGCGTGGAACACAGCGCGACCGCCGATGGCGGCGGCCCGGTGGACGCCTCGTTCAAGGCCATCGAGAGCATTTTGCAAACCGGCACCGACCTGCTGCTGTACTCGGTCAACAACATCACCAGCGGTACCGACGCGCAGGGCGAGGTCACGGTGCGGGTGGCCAAGGGCGGACGGATCGTCAACGGTCAGGGCGCCGATACCGACATCGTGATCGCCTCGGCCAAGGCGTATGTGAACGCGCTCAATAAGGTGCTGCAACCGACCGAGCGGGCGCATCCGCAACTGCTGTAAGCTACCAGGCACCGCGATGGCCGATGACCGCCAGCGCCAGTATCTGGCCGCGCTCGGTATTCCACTGTGGCTGCCACGCCGACCGCTGGCCGGGCATCCGCAACCAGTTGCTGGCGGAACCTTCAAACCACCCCGGCGCTCCGCGCCACTTCTCCTTATCCAAGGAGGGGAATATTCAAGACCGGCCCCTGTCGGCTCCGATCATTGATGGGGAGGAACCCGAACCGCTACCCCCCGCCGATTGGACGCCGCCCATGGATGACGACTGGGAACCGATCATGCGAAACCGATGCCATCACTCTCGCTTCCGCTCCACCCGCCGGCAGTCGCGAGGCGCGCATTGCCGGCCTGGACTGGGAGGAACTGACGGCGGAGGCTCGCCAATGTACCGCCTGCGCGTTGTGTGCCTCCCGCACTCAGGCCGTGTTCGGCGTCGGCAACCGCCAGGCGGAGTGGCTGGTGATCGGCGAAGCGCCTGGCGCCGACGAGGACCGGCTTGGGGAACCGTTCGTCGGCCGGGCCGGCAAGCTGCTGAACCCGATGCTGCAAGCCATCGGCCTCAAACGCGAGCAGGTGTACATCGCGAATATTTTAAAATGCCGCCCGCCGGAAAATCGCGATCCGGCGCCCGCCGAGGCGGCGAGTTGCCGCCCGCTCCTGGAACGGCAGATCGCGCTGATCGGGCCGCGCATCATCCTGGCCGTCGGCCGTATCGCCGCGCAGAACCTGCTGGCCACCGACACGCAAATCGGCAAGCTGCGCGGCCGGGTGCACGGCTTCGGGCCAGCACGCATTCCGCTGGTCGTCACCTACCACCCCGCCTACCTGCTGCGCTCGCCGCGCGAGAAGCGCAAATCCTGGGACGACCTGCGGCTGGCGCGGCGCGCCCTGGCCGCCGCATCATCCAGCCCGTGCGGGGATTCCGCCGACTCCATGAGTGCCTTGCGGGAACCCTGCATCGGCCGGTTCCGGCGGATGCTCTACGCCGATTTGAAAGAGATCCTTTCGATCGAGAAACGGGCCTACGAATTCGCCTGGACCGAGGGCATTTTCCGCGATTGTATCCGGGTCGGTTATCAGTGTCGGGTACTGGAAACCCCGCACAGTTTCATCCAGGCCTACGGGGTGATGTCGGTGGCGGTCGGTGAGGCGCACATCCTCAACCTCTGCGTGCGACCGGAACTGCAAGGGTGTGGGCTATCCCGGCAGATGCTGGACCATCTGTTGGAACTGGCCTACCCCCTCCAGGTGCGGACCGTGTTCCTGGAGGTTCGTATCTCCAACCACCGCGCCGTGCGGCTTTATGCCGCCGCCGGCTTCTGCGAGGTCGGAATACGGCGGGGCTATTATCCCGCCGCCAAGGGCAGGGAAGATGCGCTGGTGCTGGCCAGGGAGCTATGACGGTGCGGCAATCCAGGGGAGAAGAGACCGAACGATTATGCTTGCTCTCACCACGCACTTCGCATATAGTGCCTGGCACGTGTGACCTTCAGGTTGGTGAATTTGCTCGTCCGCTGTAACACCCTCCGCAAGTCGGTAATTCAGTTCGTCATATTCCCTGCCTTGATTCTCGTGCGGCTTACCTGGGTTTCAACCCAACTGTTCCAACGTTTTTAGTTCTCAGGAAATATTCAAGTTTATGGTCACTGGTACCGTCAAATGGTTTAACGAATCGAAGGGTTTCGGTTTCATCACGCCCGACAGCGGCGGCGATGATTTGTTCGCGCATTTTTCCGCCATTCAGGCACGCGGTTTCAAGACGCTCAGAGAAAATCAGAAGGTTTCCTTCGATGTAACGACAGGCCCCAAAGGCAAGCAGGCGACCAATATTCGCCCATTAGACCAAAGCTGAGTCTGGGCCTCGTTTTTCCCCAAAAGCCCGGTCCCGCCGGGCTTTTTTCATTTCCAGCCCTCCTTTCCACCGACGAAAAAAATAACCCGAGGATTCGACCGGCGAACATCGCTTTTGCAACGGCAGAGCTGCGACCATGTCAGGCATAATGGCGATAGCGATCCCGGCTCAGGCGGCTGAAAGGCCGGTCCCGAATCCCGGCAAGACCGACAACCGGAACGTTCGAGCAGCCTGTTCAGGATTCGCGCCGTGAGGCACCACGCCCAATAACGGAGCGTTCAAGCGGGAACGGAGAGTTTCGAGATTCGCCTCGAAGCGGGCCATGGCCGGGTCGATCCGGTTGGCGACCCAGCCGGTCAGGATCAAATCTCGGCGCGTCGATCGCCTCGGCGGTGAGCAGAGCATGATTGAGGCAGCCCAAGCGCATCCCCACCACCAAAATGACCGGCAAAGCCAGGGCTTGCGCCAAATCCGCCGTGTCATACCGTTCGTCGAGCGGTACCCGAAATCCACCCACACCTTCCACCCAGACCACATCCGCCAGCGCCTGCAACTGCGCAAACGCCTCGCAAATCAACGTGATATCGATGGAGCGGCCAACTTCGCGGGCGGCGATATGCGGCGCGATGGCCGGAGCATACAGGAACGGATTGACCCATGCGTTCGGCGGTTGGATGGAACTGGCTGCTAACAATTGCGCGACATCGCTGTTGCGGCCGTCGTCTTCGACGCCCGCCGCGACCGGCTTCATGCCGACGGCGGTTCGACCATGCCGGCGCGTAGCGTGCAACAAGGCACAGGTGACATGGGTTTTTCCGACGCCAGTATCGGTGCCGGTGACGAAAAATGCCTGTTGCATGGCTCAGTTCGATAGCGACGCCGCTATTTTGTAGCGATCAGCCAGACTACGTCATAGGTCAGCGGTAATCCCGCCGGTTCCCGTAACTGCTCGTAGCGCGCGATGATAGCCTGCCACGCGGAACGGCTGAACGGCGCGGGGCGGCGCTGCTCGACTTCGCGCGCCCCGACCGCCTTGACGCTGCGGAGCAGGGTTCGCAGATCGGGATAATGGCGACGCACCGGCCGCCGCTCCCAAGTTCGCACCTGCCACCCGGCGGCCCGGCAATCCACCAGCAGCCGTTCCGGAGAGGGGATGGCCAATACATGGTTGTAATCATCGACTTCCGCGAAGGCTTGGCGCAGTTCGGGAAAGTTATCCGCGCCCAAGGTGGTGACCGCCAGCACGCCGCCCGGCCGGAGTACCCGTCCGGCTTCCGTCAGACACCGTCGGGAGTCGTTCCATTGCCAGGCCAGACTGGACCAGTAAAGATCGAAACGATGCTCGGGAACCGGCAACGCTTCGATATCGGCGCAGATCAACTCCACCCCGACGCACCGGGCGCGGGCAGCGGCCAACATGCCGGGCGCGAAATCGATCAAGGCGAGACGGGCCTGCGGCCAGCATTCCTCCAGCCACCGCGCGCCGTGGCCCGTGCCGCAGCCGGCATCCAGAATGGCGTCTGGATCGAGGTCGATGCCGGTCCGAACAAGGTAGGCGGCCAGCCGGTCAGAAACCTCCCGCTGGACATCCGCGGCGGCATCGTAAGTCGGCGCGGCCTGATCGAATGCCTGGCGAATACGCTGTTTGGCCAGCGACACGGCGGGTGGATTAGTCCCGGTGATCATCGGCGCAGTCATGGAGAGCCGCGATGAGCGCATCAATCTGAGCTTCGCTATGAGCCGCTGAAAGGGAAATACGCAAGCGGGCGGTACCCGCCGGCACCGTGGGCGGTCGAATGGCGGGTACCCAGAGACCGCGCGCGAACAACCGCTCGGCCAACCGCACGGTGGCGTCGTTACCGCCGATCAGCAGGGGTTGAATAGCGGTTTGTGAAGGCAACAAGCGCCACGGCAAACCGTTGAGCCCCGACCGCAGGCGCGCGATCAGGTGGCGCAGATGCGCCCGCCGCTCCTCGCCAGCCGCGATCAGATCCAGACTGGCGAGCAAGGCGGCAGCGAGCAGCGGGCTGGGAGCGGTGGTAAAAATGTACGGCCGCGCCCGCTGTACCAGCCATTCGATCACCCGCGAGTCACCAGCGACGAAGGCGCCGGATACGCCAGCCGCTTTGCCGAGCGTTCCCATTAAAATCAAGCGTGGCGAAGCTGGCAGTTCGAAATGCGCGATGCTGCCCTGGCCGCCAGGACCGAGCACGCCGAAACCGTGGGCGTCATCGACGACCAGCCAGGCATCAAAGCGCTCGGCCAGAGCGAACAGCTCAGGTAGCGGTGCCAGATCGCCGTCCATGCTGAACACCGCGTCGGTGAGTATCAGCTTGCGGCGGACGCGACTTTGCTCCAAACGGCCGGCGAGCGCGTCCAGATCGCCGTGCGGAAAGCGGACGTGTTCGGCGCGCGTCAGCAGGGCAGCGTCGATCAGCGAGGCATGGTTGAGCCGGTCGGCGAAAATGGCGTCGTTGCGTTCCACCAGCGTCGGCACGATGGCCAGATTCGCCATGTAGCCGGTCGTGAAATACAGCACCCGCTCCCGCCCGACGAAGGCGGCTAGCCGTTCTTCCAACTTCTCGTGCGGTCGCAGGTGACCGCTCACCACATGCGAGGCGCCGCTACCCACGCCCCAGCGGGCCGCCCCTTCCTGGCTCGCCGCGACGATGGCGGGATGATTGGCCAGACCGAGGTAGTCGTTGCTGCAAAACGCGACCACGCGCCGACCATCGACCAGCGCGTCGGGACCGCACGGCGTATCCAGGGTACGGCGCCGACGCAGCAGGCCGTCGGCCGCCAGTTGGGCGAGGCCGGTTTCCAGTTCGTCCCAGATCATGGCAGCGTCGCGTCCAGCGCCGCAAACGCGCGCTCGGCCAGCAGGACGGCTTCCCCATCATCGAGAATATAAGGTGGCATGAAATACACCGTGGTGCCCAACGGACGCAACAGCACTTCGTGTCGCAAAGATTCGCGATAGAACCGCAATCGGAAATCGGGGTCCTTGGTGTCGATGTCGACCGCCCAGATCATCCCGCATTGGCGGAAGTTCCGCACCAGCGGATGCTTGGCCAAAGGTGCCAGCAACGCGGTGAACCGTTTGGCGAAACGCCGGTTGCGCGCCAACACATCGTCCTCGGCGAAGATGTCCAGAGTCGCCAGCGCCGCGCGGCAAGCCAGCGGATTGCCGGTGTAGGAATGGGAGTGGAGAAAACCGCGCGCGACCGTGTCGTCGTAGAAGGCGGCGTACACCTCCTCCGTGGTCATCACCACCGACAGCGGTAAATAACCGCCGGTCAATCCCTTGGACAGACAAAGAAAATCGGGCCGGATGCCGGCCTGTTCGTGGGCGAAGAAGGTACCGGTGCGACCGAAGCCGACCATGATCTCGTCGCAGATCAGGTGGACGGCGTAACGGTCGCACAGCTCGCGGGCCAGTCGCAGATAGTGCGAATCGTGCATGACCATCCCACCGGCGCCCTGCACCAACGGTTCGACGATGAAAGCGGCGATGGATTCGTGATGCTCGGCCAGATATGCCTCCAGCGCCGCGGCCGCCCGGCCAGCCACGTCGGTCGCTGTTTCCCCCGGTGCCGCCAAGCGGGCATCCGGCGAGGACACGGTGGCAGCCTGGCGCAGCAGGGGCGCGTAGGCATCCTTGTACAGCGCGACATCGCCCACCCCCAGGGTGCCCAGGGTTTCGCCGTGATAGCTGCCGGCCACGCAAAGAAATTGATTCTTATTGGGCCGACCTTGGTTGCGCCAGTAGTGAAAGGACATCTTGAGCGCGATTTCCACCGCCGACGAACCGTCCGAGGCATAGAAGCAATGGCCCAACGTGCCCCGGGTCAGCGCCGACAGCCGCTCGGACAGCTCGACCACGGGCGCGTGGGTGAAACCGGCCAAAATGACGTGTTCCAGCCGGTCCAGTTGGTCCTTGAGAGCGGCGTTGATGCGCGGGTTGGCATGGCCGAACAGATTCACCCACCACGAACTGATGGCGTCCAGATAGCGCCGGCCATCGAAATCGTACAGCCACGCGCCCTCGCCGCGAGCGACCGGCACCAGCGGCAACGCGCCGGTGTCGTGGTACTTCATCTGGGTGCAAGGATGCCAGACGGCCGCGCGGCTGCGGTCGAGCCAGTCGAAGTTGCTCATGAGCGACGGCGGGTTCAAACGCCGTGCAGCCCCAATTGTTCGAACAGTGCCCTATCGCGTTCCATCTGCGGATTGCGGGTGGTCAGCAAATGGTCGCCGTAAAAAATCGAGTTGGCACCAGCCAGAAAACATAGCGCCTGTTCGGCTGCGCTCATCTGCTCCCGGCCGGCGGACAGGCGCACGTAGCTGCCCGGCATGGTGATGCGGGCGGCGGCGATGGTCCGCGCGAACTCAAAAATGTCCACCGGGTCGCTGCCCGCCAGCGGCGTGCCGGGAATCGGCACCAGATTGTTGATGGGCACCGATTCCGGCGGCGGGTCGAGGTTGGCCAGTTTCGCGATCAGCCCGGCGCGATGCCGGCGTGTTTCGCCCATGCCGACAATACCGCCGCTGCACACCTTGAGCCCCGCCGCGCGCACGTTGCGCAAGGTGTCGAGCCGATCCTGATAGGTGTGGGTGGTGACAACATCGCCATAAAACTCCGGGGCGGTATCGAGGTTATGGTTGTAGTAATCCAGCCCGGCTTCCCGCAACTGCTCGGCTTGGCCGTCCTTGAGAATGCCCAGCGTGACGCAGGTTTCCAGCCCCAGAGCCTTGACGGCACGCACCATCTCCGTGACGGCGGCCATATCCTTCTCCTTGGGGCCGCGCCAGGCGGCGCCCATGCAGAACCGGCCGGCGCCCTGCTCCTTGGCCGCTCTGGCCGCCGCCAGCACTTCGTCGGTCGACAGCAGGCGCTGCGCCTCCAGTCCGGTCTGGTAGCGCTTGGACTGCGAGCAATAGCCGCAATCCTCCGAGCAGTTGCCGGTCTTGATCGACAGCAGCGTGGAACGCTGTACCGCGTTGGGATCGAAGTGGGCACGCAGCACTTCCTGCGCCCGGAACAGCAAATCGGCGAAGGGCAGCTCGAACAGCGCCAGCACGGCGTCGACGGTCCAGACCGGCGCGGGGTGGATCGGTGGCTGCGTGCGCGGTGCCGGGTGGGAAAGAATTGCTGAAGTATTCATGGACATTTCTCAAGGATGGGTTGAATGCGTTGCTGATGAAGCGTCAGGGACATGGCAAGCGGTTGACGCGATGCTGATGCGGGGGTAACCGCCTGTCGGTACCCACACCCCTTACCGGCGTTGAGTAAGATAGCATCCCCGCTCTGGAAAGCCAGACCTGCCGCCGCACTCGCACCACCTGGGAGCGCTCGGCCCGAGCTTTGGGTTTTCCCGCGAAATCAATGGACCATTGCTGCGGCGAGAGCGTTCGCGGCCCGTCCTTCCAGGATGGTCGTGATCGGGAGGGGCCGCCCGATGTAATAGCCCTGGGCATAGTCGATCCCGTATTCGGCCAGCAGAGCCAGGGCTCTCTCGTCCTCCACCTGTTCGGCGATGGTCTTTTTACCGAACGCCCGGGCGATTTCCGCCATGGCCTTGACCAGAACCTGGTCGTCCGCGTCCTCCCCGAGCCTGTTGATGAACGATCCATCGATCTTGATGAACTTGAACGGCAGTGTTTTCAAATAGTAAAAGGAGGCAAAACCGGTCCCGAAATCGTCGAGCGCGAACTGGCAACCGATGGTGTTGATGGTCTCCATCAGGTGGCGGGCGGCCACCATGTCGGCAAGCGCGGCCGTTTCGGTCATTTCGAAAATGAGCTGCTGGGGATCAAGCCCGGTTTCCTGCAAGAGTTGTTTGAGTTGGTTCAGCAGATCGGGGTTGTTGAACGCATGGGCGGACAGATTCACCGTCAGGGTGATCCGCAAGCCCTGCGCCATGGCCAGGATTTGGTAACGGATGGCTTCGGACATCACCATGCGGTCGATGGAGTGGATGAGTCCGGACCGTTCCGCAACCTCGATAAACTGGGTGGGTCCGATAATTTCCCCGTCGTTGCCCTGCATTCTGAGCAGAACCTCGTAATGCGAAATCGTCTGGTCCCGCATGCCGATGATCGGCTGTGCGTACAACAGAAACCGCTTGTCCTTCAGCGCATGTTCCACCCGCTGTTTCCAAAACACGCGCTCGCGCATGAGCTGTTGACTCTGGTCCTGGCCCGACAGCAGATACCATCCACCGCGCCCGCTGTCCTTGACCTGATACATGGCAAGATCGGCCCGGGCCAGCAGATCTTCGATGTTGATGCCGTGTTCCGGAAACAGGGCGATGCCGATGCTGGCCGACAACTTGTGGATTTGCTCGCCCACCGGAAATTCAATTTCGCAGATGTGGGCCAGAATCTTTTTGGTCACTTGAATCGCTTCGTCGGCCGTGGCCTGGTTGAGAATGACCGCGAATTCGTCGCCCCCCAGACGACCGACCACATCGACTTCGCGCAGGATGGAAGGGAACAGCTCGCCGAGCCGCTGGAGCAGACGATCCCCCGCATGATGACCACTGGTGTCGTTGATATATTTGAATTGATCCAGATCGAGAAACAACAACGCACCCGGGCGGCGATACCGTCTGGCCGCCGCGACTGCATCGTTCAGTTCCTGGGTGAAGCGGCGCCGGTTGTAAAGACCGGTCAGCGGATCGTGGTCCGCCAGCCACGCAAGCCGCACCTCGGCTTTTTTCCTGGCGGTGATGTCCATCCCCACCGACAGGATCACAGGAGCATTGTCCCCTTGGCCCCTGAGACGGGAATGTTGCCAGACGACGCTGAGCGAACCGCGGTCCTTGCAACGGATCTCGTACTCTTCCTCAACGTGCTCCCGTGCGCCGGATCCCAGGTCCGCCAGGTGATTCCTCACCTTATCGACGTTTTCTTCCCCCGCCAGCAGAGTGACGAAAGGCCGCCCCAGCAACTCCGGTAACGAGTAACCGGTAATGGTCTGGCCATAGGGATTGATCATCAGGATTTGATTGTTCTTGTCTTGGGTCAAAATGATGGCCTGGGCGGTTTCCAGCACGTGGGTAACGAAATTTCGCTGCTGGGTGATCTCGTCCATTCGTTCGGAGAGATCCTGCGTCCGATTCGCCACTTCGACGTTCAGCGCTTCGAGTTGGAAGGACAGGGCGATTGCGGTATCGTTGAGGACATCCACTTCGTCCCGGAAGAAATGCGTGAGCCGCGACTCCGATATCGCCGCGCGAATTTTGGCGAAAGCACCTTCGGCGAGCCAGGGCAGGTTGGTGGCCGCGCGCCGCAATCGGGACATGGGCGCCCACAATATCGCCAGCAGCAGGAGTTCCGAAAGCACCAAGCCGACAGCTCCCAGGATGATGTTGCGCCGAAGCGCGGTGCGGATTTTCGCTATCGAGTCGCTGATATCCGCGATGATCACCAGGTAGGCCCCTTCCCGCTCATCGAAACCGGCCAGCGGAAACAACCGCACCTCGTACTCGCGTCCGTTAAGGTTGACATAAATCGATTTCCGGGCGTTGTCGGACAACGTTCTCCCCTGGGCCGCGGCGCGCAGAATTTCCATGTTGGTACGCGCGTTGCTGAGCGCCGCCACCTGGGCGCCCCATTGCTGGAGCCTGCGTTCGCCATCGCCGTTCCTGGGGGTCGTTCTGGCCTGTCCGACGAGCAAGCCGAGGTCCGTACCGGAGACCCGCTGAAAATCGAGCACGACATCCGCCAGGGACACACCCAAAACCAACGCGTCGCCGGTGCCTAGAACAGGAGTGATGGCGTACTGCAGGCAAGTGTTGAAGCAGTCGATCAGGCTGGTCGGACTCTCCGTGGCCAAGACCCGCCGGGTCGCTTCGGCCAGAGTAACCCGACTGTCGGAATTCGCATCCAGACCGTGCGCGGCCAGCCGCTGACCGTTCGCGGCGATGAGCACGATGCTTTCCACGCCCATGTCCAGTTCCAGAATCGCCGCCAGCCGCTCAAATTCGGCGAGCATCCCCTCCGCAGGCTTATTCGCAGCGGCCTGGAGACCGAGCAGGGAAGCGACCGTCGTACTCCACTGCCGCAACCGCTTGTCCGATTGGTCCAGCAGCCCTTGCACTTGATGGGCGTATTGGTTCTGCAGTTCCGCGCGGCGCTGCTCGAGCTGGTTGCGCAATTCGATATAGTTGGTGGTCACCAGCGTGCCGGTCACCACAATGAGGGCGATGCTGCTCAGCAGCAGCGCTTTCCACTTGAGACTGAGGAAAAAACCGGGGCGTGATAGCGGGATCATTTGCAACAATACCTTAACCGGTCTGGGCTATCGGATAAAAAAGCAATACCTCATCCCCAGACCTTAATGGAGCAAAGGGTTAAAATTGATAACTAGCCGCAAGGGAAAACAGATGCCATCGTTGCTCCAAGCTATTAGGATCAGGATTATCCTGAATCGGCAACCAAGCTGTACCATTAGTATAATGGTATTCGGCGGCAATCAAAAAAGATGGATTGACGTAGTAGCGAAGCCCGAATGTCCAATCCTTGGCGAATTGTGTGTAATTTGGTTTCCTAGTCAAAGAATGATACTTCTGGCCACTTTTATCATTGCGGTTATTGTAAAGAACATCATATCGGACAACAGCCTCCCAATCCTCTTTGAAACGATACTGAGCCTGTAAATAATAGCTTTGACCGATAACGCTTCTGCGGGATTGATTATCAAGAATTGTTTGTTCAAAAGGCCGAATTGCGTATTCCGAAGTAAGACTTAATTTATCACCATTGTATTGCGCCGAAAAAATCACTGGCTTGAATACAAATTTCAAGGAGGGCAAATCGATAGGGGGAAGAAACTTTGGATCGTAACGGGTATCCACCCACATGGAGCTGATGGCCATGCGATATTTTCCACCTTCGAGATCATAGAGCAGCCGTCCGATACATGACAGTTCAGAATAGGTTTGTCCTGGATAATCGGCTCCAAGCAAGCCAAGCTCGCTATCCAAATTGTTGCCCCTCGGAATTCCTATTCCAAAATCCAGGAACAGATTTCCCTCTTCTCCACGATATTCGCCATATAGCAGACCTCCATCCGCCGAAACAGACAATTCACGGGTGCGCTCGAAATAAATGGATTGAGGCAACAATATCGTTGGTTTGGTAAACAGGACGTCACGGGTATCATTGTAGAATCCGTATGGATTTTTGAAGCGTCCAAGACGTGTTCCGAAACGGTAGTCAGCCGTTGAAAGAATAGTATAATCGAGCAAACCAAAATCGAGCTCCAAGTCATGCTCGTGGCCAGCGCCAGCGCGTCGGAACAACACTTGTCCTGCCAATCGAAGATCAGTAAAAGGCGTCCAAGAAGCGTTTAATCCGACTTCAGTGAAGTCGAAACTGCCCCCCGAGTCGCTCGTTCCAAAAAACTTGTTATCTGACGTCAGAAAGTACCCTTGGGTCAAGAATCCATGTGCTTGGATATCTTCCACCAATTCAATAGCCTGCGCCCGTTCAGGCAGATGCCAACAAAGCGTGACAAACAAGATTCCAAACAATACCCAACTGGGTATTCTAGCAGCCACGACAAAGGTTACCGTGCTGGACTTGCGGAAAGCAAGTTGGGAAATCATTGCAATTTCGTGCGGCTTCTGGTCCAGAATAGTAGACAGACAACTTTTTTTCCACGCTGGAATTAGAAATTTTTTATCAAATCAACGGTTCGGACAGTTTTTAGGGGCATTTAGGGGATATCCCCATAAAAAATCAATCGCTTAGCTATTTTTTCCAACTCAGGGTAACTCCCTAAGTTGGGTTTTATCCGGGCTGTGAACGCTAAACTCTTGATTCATGCCGACCAAAACTGTCCGCAGTATCGCAAATATGTGTTACTCCAAAGGAAGAACTTTGACAGTGTTATCAACCATTTCCCGACTCAAATACCCTATGGCCCCAGGCGTGGAACCAACAATCGCACGCATTTGTTGCTCCGTTTTGACTTTAATGGGCTCTTCTCCCGTACCCGAAAAAACCAAGCGGTCCCATGCTAAGCGTAACTGATAGGGAAAAACACGAAGAACATATTTTGAGAATGCGATATGTAAAGGATTTTCATCGGGCAAAACAAAGACCTTAATCGGCGAACCATCCTCCCATTTTCTCAGTCGCATTCCAAATATTGCGCTAAGCGTACTTTGCGATAAAAAAGTCTTTGGGTTGGTCGTCGAATTGACAACAACAACGGGATAATTTTCTGCTGGCACCATGCTGGTAAAGCAAAGAGCCAGAGCACCGAGCAGATTTATTATGTGACGCGTAGTCATTCTCCCAATAGGTATTTCTAGCGTCAGATCAATCTTCGCTCCAGAACTGAAAACGATATGTCAGGACAGTCGAAAAAATTATTTTTGGTGCGGGAAAAGCGCGCCATTGTTAGTCAAAAGTGTCCATATTTGTGACTTGGTCCGATAAATATTTTCCATGATGTCTGGAATATATCCAAAGTGACCCTGACGCGGACCATGATAGTCAATGACTGGGGTAATGGGCTTGAAATCGATGCCAAACGACCGTAGGAGCCTCGCGCAAACCGGATTCATATTACAGTACCAGAAAGTCAAATTTTGCTCGACACTCATCCGCACGATGGCTACGAATAAACCAAGAATAGCGTGGAGAAAAGATCGTCGCTGGGCATTCCCGCGGCAGTCCAGACTTTGCCAAGAAACGCTGGATTGACACCATTCGTTCTTTTGAAAAGAGTTATCGGGATCCTCTGGAATACCGTAAGGCTGTCGATTTTCTCCCCTTCGGGCACGGAATCGCGGTGCGAGAATAAACCGCGAAATCTCGCCGAGATGAGCGCGGGAGATATTTTCGTGAGGTATGGCGTCCGGGAAGAACAAATCGCCGGCGATTATTTCCAGTGGAAGTCTTGCGTCGGGATTTTGTCGATCAGTTGGTATTACCCTGACCGTTCCGGCGATAACTCCACTCGGTTTGTGCATTAGCAGACAGTGCGCGGATTGCTCATCATACTGGTCGTACTCCAACTCCTCCGGGCAGTCATCAACGTTCATTCCAGGGAAAAGCCCTTCTTTGTAATAGACCTCATATCGCAGTCGATAAGACTCCCGCAGCTTTTCCGGCGTATCCGCCGGAACCACTTCGAAATATTTGTTGAACAAATCAATAAGGTTGCTCTGCGTATCCAACAAGTTTTCCCTCTCGTCCTGCGCTATGCGATCAAGCATATCTATCCAATTACCCCCTACACTCAATCTTCATCACGAAATCACGGGCCTCGGCGGCGATGACGGTGGCGGCGCGGACAACGCCGGGCGCACGACTCTGGTAGTCCACTCCGGCCGCCTCCAGGAAACCGCGCGCCAACGCGGCCTTGATGGCGAAGTTCACGTTCTGCGGCACGTCCCCCGTCATTTCGTGGACGCGGACGGCGTTCAGCTTGGCGCTGACCACGCCCACCACCGCGCCATCGCCATCAAGCAACGGGCCGCCGCTGTTGCCGACCTGAGTCGGCGCAGTGAATTGCAGGGAACGCGTATCATCACCCGGACCGATTAGCGAACTGACGTTGCCGGTGGTCACCTGTGGCCCGGAGCCGAGCAGACCGCCCAAGGGATAGCCGACCACGATCACGGTTTCGCCCAACCGCGCCTGCGGTCCGTCGCGGAACACCGCCACGCCGGGCGGTGCCACATCAGCCCGCAGCAACGCCAGATCGTTGGTGGGATCGGCGAACACCAACTCCAGCGAGCAGCGGTGACGGGGTGAACGGGCCAGAATTTCGCGGGCATCCTCTATAACGTGTTGATTGGTCAGCACATAACCGTCCGGATGGACGCAGAAACCAGTACCGCTGAACGTTCCGCCGCCCGGTCCCGCCTCCCGCCGCGCGTCCGACCCACCAGCGGCGGGGCACCCGGGCGCCGGCTCCGGCAGGCGCAGGCCGAAATGCGCGGCCAGCGCCGGCAAACCCGCCGCGAAACCCTGGCCCACCGCCCGGAATTTCCACTGCCCCTGATGGCGGTACAACTCGGAAAGAATCATGGTCGTCTCGCCGCGGCTGGCCAGCGGCAAGGGAAACAGCAACAGCGGCTGACCCGTCGCGTCGGCCAACCAGGCGCGGATCGCGGCAAACACCCCGAAGGTGGTGCCGCGCGGCAGGCCCGGCTTGACCGCCAGCACGATCGCAATACGGGCGACCATCGCCGGCACGGCCGCCAAATCGACCTGAAATTCGCCCGGTGCACCGGCGAACACCACCGACCCATCGCGGGAACGCGGTTGCTCGGCGCTCACCAAATCGCCAGGATCGCCAATCCGCCCATCGGTGCCCAGCAGTACCGCACCGGCTTGCAATCGGGCGATGAACTCCTCAGCGGGTTCGCCGCTCACCCCGACCACGACCCGACCACCACCGATCGGGCGATTCTGTCCAGGTTGCAGTTCCTGCATGACCGCGCTCCCACCCTCGCCAGCCTCTCGGCTCAGCCGATTGGCAACAGTTCGGAAAAATCGTGAATCGCCGGGAACTCGCCCGGTAACTTGGCCGGATGGGCGGAATCCGGCCGCAGCACCGACACCAGATGCGCGATGCCATACGCCCGCGCCGTGCGCAAAATCGATAGATTATCGTCCACCAGCAGCGTCGTCGCCGGCTCGAACGGTTCCTGCTCGCGCAGGCGCGGCCAGAATTCCGGTTGCTCCTTCACCAGTCCCAACTCGTGCGCGCAGACGATAGTGTCGAAATGCCCGGTCAGCCGGGTTTTTTCCATCTTCAGCGCCAGGCTTTGCGGATGGGCGTTGGTCACCAGCGCCACCTCCTTGCCCGCGGCGCGCAGCGCATCCAGAAAATCCAGCACGTGTGGATGCACGGCGATCAGGTGCTCGATTTCGCGCTTGAGGGTCACGATATCCAGCGCCAGTTCCTGGGTCCAGTAATCCAGGCAATACCAATTCAGCGTTCCCTCCACCGCCCGGGTACGCCCCGCCACCTCGGCACGTGCCCGTTCCAGCGACATTCCATGCCGGGCAGCATAACGCTCCGGGACCAGTTCCCGCCAGAAATGATTGTCGAAACGCAAATCCAGCAGGGTACCGTCCATATCGAGCAGGACGGTCCGAATCCGCGGCCAGGGCAACCGCACGGTCATGGCTGAGGCTCCGCCGGCAAACGGCTTGGCTGTGGTCAAACTTGTGTAGAATTAAAGCAGATTGTCAGGGTTTGCGCAGAACCCAGTTTCCCGCTGGCGCGGGGAGGCGTTTCGCGACCCGCCTGCTGGCGCGGGAATGACGGAAAGCTGGAGGCTCTGACCGTAAACCGTTCGCGCATTATCACCCCGACCCGCGAGGTTGCCCGCGTCATGACCGACGCCCCCGATATCGACTTGTCCGCCCTGGTGGAGCCGGTTCAGGCCATCGCCCGGGAGGCGGGGCGTCGTATTCTGGAGGTGTACGCCGGATCTTTCAGCGTCACCGAGAAAGCCGACCAGAGTCCGGTCACCGCCGCCGACCTCGCCGCCCACGACTGCATCCTGCGCGGACTGGCGGAGCTGACCCCCAATATCCCAGTGCTGTCCGAGGAGGCGCCCGACGTCAGCTTCGCCGAACGGAGTGAATGGGAATGGCTGTGGCTGGTGGACCCGCTCGACGGCACCCGCGAATTCATCAAGCGCAACGATCAGTTCTCGGTCAACATCGCCCTGATCCACCGCCACGAAGCGGTATTCGGGCTGATCCTGCCGCCGGTCGGTGGGACCTGCTATTTCGCCTGGCGCGGCGGCCACGCCTACAAGCAACCCTTCGAACGGCCGGCTCAACGCATCCAGGCCGCGCGGGTCTGCCACTATCCAGTTCGCGTCATCAGCAGCCAGGAATCCTACCGCACCCGCCGCTTGCAGGACTATCTCGGCCACCTCGGTCCGCACCGGCATTTGGGTCTGGGCGGCGCCCTGAAATCCTGTCTCGTCGCCGAGGGCGAAGCCGATCTTTACCCCCGCTTCGGCCCGACCGGCGAATGGGACACCGCCGCCGCCCAGGTGATCGTGGAGCAAGCCGGCGGCTACATGACCGACATGCAGTTGCGGCCGCTGCGCTACAACGCCCGGCCGGTGCTGATCAACCCGGATTTCTTCGTGTTCGGCGACGCCACCCGCGACTGGTCCCAATATTTACCGCAGCGCCACCCGCACGGGTGGCCGGCCTAACCCTCCAGCCATCAGAACGACAAGGTTTCGAGTCCCGCCATGCCATACGAACGCTATCGCCGCGATTTGCAACGGGAAGGTTTTCAGCACGACCCTGCCCAGGAACGGGCCATCCAGCACCTGCAAAGAGTCTACGACCAACTGATGGCGCAACCGGAACCAGTCTCCGCCAGGAAAACCGGGTTGTTCGCCCGCCTGGCCGGCCGCGACAAACCGGCAGGCGCCACCGGCGTTCCGGCCGTGCGCGGGCTGTATCTTTGGGGCGGCGTGGGCCGCGGCAAAACCTATCTGGTGGACACCTTCGTCGATGCCCTGCCGCTGGAGCGCAAAAAGCGCATTCACTTCCACAGCTTTATGCGGGAGGTCCACGCCGAACTGAAAGAACTGAAGCAACAACAGGAACCGCTGCGGGTCGTCGCCCGCCGCTTCGCCGAGCAGGCCCGGGTGATCTGTCTGGACGAGTTCTTCGTCGCCGACATCACCGACGCGATGCTGCTGTACGGTTTGCTGAAGGAATTGTTCGCCAACGGCGTCACCCTGATCACCACCTCCAACATCGAGCCCGATGGCCTGTACAAGGACGGTCTGCAACGCGCCCGTTTCCTGCCGGCGATCGAGTTGATCAAGCAGCATCTGGAGGTGCTGAACGTGGACGGCGGGGTGGATTACCGGCTGCGCTATCTGGAAAAGGCGGAGATTTATCATTCTCCGCTGGACGAGCGGGCGGAACAGATCCTGAACGATGTTTTCGACCACATCGCGCCCGAACCCGGCCATCGCGGCGGCGACCTGGAAATCGAGGGCCGTTTCATCCCCACCCTGCGCGAGGCCGACGGCATCGTCTGGTTCAATTTCCGGGCGATTTGCGACGGGCCGCGCGGCACCGCCGACTACATCGAAATCGCCCGCCGCTTCCACACCGTCCTGATTTCCAACGTGCCGATACTGGACTGGCAGATGGAGAATCAGGCGCGGCGCTTCGTCAACCTAGTGGACGAGTTCTACGACCGCGGCGTCAAGCTGATCCTGTCCGCCGCCGCGCCGGTGCTGGAACTCTACACCGGCGTGAAGCTGAAGTTCGAGTTCCAGCGCACCGTCAGCCGCCTGCAGGAGATGCAGTCGCACGAGTACCTGGAACGGCCGCATTTGCCGTAGAGTTCAACCCACCAACCGCGGTGGCGCGCCGTCCAGCCACCCCTGGATATTTTCCGCTAACTGGCCGACCAACCGTTGGCGGGATTCGCGGCTACCCCAGGCACAGTGTGGGGTAACGATCAGGTTGGGAATATCGGGCGCCAGCAACGGATTGCCGACTATCGGCGGTTCCAGACTCAGCACGTCCACCCCCGCCCCGCCCAGCGCGCCCCGTCGGAGCGCGCCGGCCAGCAGCGCCTCGTCCACCAGTCCGCCGCGGGCGGTGTTGATCAGAATGGCGTCGCGCCGCATCAACGCCAGCTCCCACGGACCGATCAGACCACGGGTGTCCGGCGTGAGCGGGCAGTGCAGGCTGAGCACGTCCACCTGCGGCAACAGAATCGGCAGCGGCACCCGCCCTTCTTCCGGCTCCACCATGCCGGGACGCTGGGCGAGCAGCACCCGCATCCCGAATGCCTCGGCCACCCGGGCCACGCCCCGACCCAGTTCGCCATAACCGACGATGCCCAGCGTCTTGTCGGCCAGCTCGCGAATCGGGAAATCCAGCAGGCAAAACTGGCTGGCCCGTTGCCAGCGACCGTCGCGCACCGCCTGTCGATACTCCGGCAATCGGGCACATAGCGCCAGCAACAACGCGAATACGTGCTGGACCACCGCCGGGGTGGCGTAGCCCCGGCAGTTGCAGACGGTGATACCCTGCACCGCCGCCGCCTCGAGATCGATGTTGTTGACGCCGGTGGCGGCGACGCAGATTAGTTGCAACCGGCCAGCCTGTTGGAGCGCGTTGGCATCCAGCACGACCTTGTTGCTGATCACCACCTCCGCCTCCGCGACGCGCGCGACGACCTGATCGGGCATGGTGGCCGGGTAATAGCGCAAGTCCGGCAGGATGCGGTCGAGACGGGTGAAATCGAGATCGCCGCGATCCAGTGAATCACGGTCGAGAAACACACCCAGCATGGCGAGGGAACCTCCGATGGAAGATTCATCTCATTATAGGCACAACCGCGCCTCGGCCAGAATTCCGACCCGGCCCGCGCCCGAAACCTTTGCAGCCGCCCGGAAACCAGCCCCATCATGAAATCAACCGCTCAACCCGCCTTCGCGCACGATCGGCCCGCCTGTACCGGAGTGCTGCTGGCCAATCTCGGCACGCCCGACGCGCCGACTCCCGTTGCGGTGCGCCGCTATCTGGCCGAATTTCTCTGGGATCCGCGGGTGGTGGAAATCCCCCGGCCGCTATGGTGGCTGATCCTGCACGGCATCATCCTGCGGGTTCGGCCGGCCCGGTCGGCGCGCAAGTACCAAGCCATTTGGACAGCGGAGGGTTCGCCGCTGCTGGCCATCAGCCGGCGGCAGGCAGCGGCGGTCGCGGCGGCGCTGGCCGAACGCTATCCGGGTCCGGTTCGGGTGGCGGTCGGAATGCGCTACGGCAATCCCTCCATCGCGGCGGCCTTGGCCGAGCTGCGGGCCGCCGGAGTCCACCGGCTGCTGGCGCTGCCGCTGTATCCGCAATACTCCGCCGCCACGGCCGCCTCGACTTTCGACGCCATCGCCGCCGAACTGCGGACCTGGCGCTGGTTGCCGGAACTGCGCTTCATCGCTCAGTACCACGACGACCCCGGCTATCTGAACGCGCTGGCGGACAGTATCCGAACCGCCCGCGCCGAGCAGCCGGGGGAGCGGCTGCTATTTTCCTTCCACGGTCTGCCCAAGCGTAATTTATTAGCCGGCGATCCCTACCATTGCCAATGTCAAAAAACCGCCCGGCTGGTCGCCGAACGGTTGGGACTCCAAGCCGGCGAGTGGGCGGTGGCATTCCAGTCGCGCTTCGGCCGCGCCGAATGGCTGCAACCCTATACCAGCACGCTGTTGGCCGACTGGGCGAAAACCGGAGTCAAGAGCGTGGACGTGGTCTGTCCCGGCTTCGCGGCGGACTGTCTGGAAACGCTGGAGGAAATCGCCATCGAAAACCGGCGGATCTTTCTGGAGGCCGGCGGCGAACGCTATCGTTATCTCCCGGCCCTGAACGATGCTCCCGCCCACATCGCGGCCTTGACCGACTTGATCGGCCGCCATACCGCCGGCTGGCCGGAATTCGACCCCGGTTATGATCCGGCTGACGTTGCTGTCGAACGCATTACCCGTCGAGATCGGGCGCTGGCCTTGGGCGCCACGGCTTGACCCATCGGCCGGGAGCCGCTTTGGACCAGTTGGACTGAAGGTGAAAAAACAGGGCTGTTTTTCATCAATCCGGCAAGCAGGACAATCCCGGTCCTCTTTACTAACGCGCCTTCTATACTCACTGGAACGGTGGTGACCGACAGCAATGGCCACCACTGGTCCGCGCGCCAACGCGGTTCCAAATCCGATCTGGCGAGGGAAGCATGATCCACGGTGTTCTGTTCGACCTGGAAGGCGTGTTTTACGTCGGCGATTATCCCTTGCCCGGCACCCGGGAAGCGCTGCTCAGCCTGCATGCCGCCGGCATTCCAATGCGCTTTATCACCAACAGCACCCGGCTGACGCGGGGCGCGATCATCAACCGGCTGGCGCGCATGGGACTGGAGGTGTCGCTCCAACACCTGTTTACCCCCGTGGTCGCCGCTCGCAACTATCTGATTGCCCGCAAGCTGACGCCGCACCTGCTGGTGCATCCCAACATTCGGGGCGAATTCGCCGATTTGCTCGGACCGTCGCCGGACGCGGTGCTGCTCGGCGACGCCGGTCCGGCGTTCAGCTACGATGCGCTCAACCAGTGCTTCCGACTGCTGCTGGACGGACTGCCGCTGCTGGCTATGGGTTCCAACCGCTACTTTCGCGACGACGGCGGGCTGAACCTGGATATCGGGCCGTTCATGGCGGCGCTGGAGTACGCCGCCGAACTGGAGGCGGTGGTACTGGGCAAACCGGCTTCCGGCTTTTTCCTGGCCGCGGTCAACAGCCTCGACCTGCCGCCGCAGGACGTGGTGATGGTGGGCGACGACGCCGAGATGGACGTGCGCGGCGCGCTGGCCGCCGGATTGCGCGGCGTGCTGGTGCGAACCGGTAAATACCGCCCTGGCGACGAAGCCAAGGTCGAGCCCCATGGCGGGCGGGTGTTCGACGATCTCGACGCGGTGGTGGATTACATTCTCTGAGGCAAGCGCGGCGAGGTGTCGGGCTCGCGTGGATTGCGGGTAGAATCCGCCCGATCAGTGCCCGGCCACAGCCTCCTTCCGCATCCCATTCGGAGTTCCCATGCGCGTGCTATTCCCCGACATCAAGCCCTACACCACCCAGCGTTTCGCCGTGGACGACCTGCATGCCCTGTACGTCGAGGAATGCGGCAACTCGAAAGGTTTGCCGGTGCTGTTCCTGCACGGCGGCCCCGGAGCCGGATGCGAGTCGATGCATCGACGGTTCTTCGACCCCGAACGCTATCGCATCGTATTGTTCGACCAGCGCGGCTGCGGCCAGTCCACCCCGCACGCCGAACTACGCGACAACACCACCTGGCATCTGGTGGCGGACATCGAGCAACTGCGCGAGCGGCTGGGCATCGATCGCTGGGTGGTCTTCGGCGGTTCCTGGGGCTCGACCCTGGCGCTGGCCTATGCCGAGACGCATCCTGAACGGGTACTGGGCCTGATCCTGCGCGGCATCTTCCTGTGCCGCGACCAGGACCTCCACTGGTTCTACCAGGCCGGCGCCAACCGCCTGTTTCCCGATCTGTGGGAGCATTTCCTCGCCCCGATTCCGCCGGCGGAACGGGCCGATCTGATGCACGCCTACCACCGCCGCCTGACCGGCGCCAACGAATTGGAGCGGCTGCGGGCGGCGAAAGCCTGGTCGATATGGGAGGGCGCCACCTTGACGCTGGAAAGCAACCCGGCTCTGGTCGAACAGTTCGGTGAGGCTCGTCGGGCACTCAGCCTGGCTCGCATCGAGTGCCACTATTTCGTCAACCACTGCTTCATGGAACCCGATCAACTGCTACGCGCCGCCGACCGATTGCACGGCATTCCCGGCATCATCGTCCATGGCCGCTACGATGTGGTCTGTCCGCTGGATAACGCCTGGGCGCTGCACCAGGCCTGGCCAGAGGCGGAACTGCGGATCGTCACGCCCGCCGGTCATGCCGCCGGGGAGCCAGGCATCGTGGATGCGTTGATCACCGCCACCCAGACCTTCGCCGACCGGCTGAAATGATCGGGCTGTTGCAGCGAGTCAGCGCGGCGCGGGTCGAAGTCGGCAAGGAAACCGTCGGCGCCATCGAAACCGGCCTACTGGTCCTGGTGGGCGTCGAGCGCGGCGATGCCGAGCCGCAGGCCGACCGACTGCTGGATCGGCTGCTGGGTTATCGGGTGTTCACCGACCCCGAAGGCAAAATGAACCTGAGCGTGCGCGACCTTGGCGGCGGCCTGCTGCTGGTACCGCAGTTCACCCTGGCGGCGGACACCCGCAAGGGGATGCGGCCCAGCTTCACGCCGGCCGCGCCACCGGCCGAGGGCGAACGGCTGTTCGACTACCTGGTCGAACAGGCCCGCCGAAAACACGCCCCGGTCGCAACCGGCCGGTTCGGTGCCCATATGCGGGTCAGCCTGACCAACGACGGCCCAGTGACGTTCTGGCTGCGGGCGGTACCGTAAGCCGGCGGAACTGGGATCCCCGGAGCGCCGGATTTCCCCCGGCTAACCCTCATCAGGCGGCTTCTCACACCTCCGCCAGATTGCCTTTTTCCTCCAGCCAGTTCTTGCGGTCCCCCGCGCGCTTCCTGGCCAGCAGCATATCCATCAGCGCCAGGGTATCGTCGCCCGCTTTAAGGGTCAGTTGCACAAGGCGGCGAGTGGCGGGATCCATCGTCGTCTCCCGCAGTTGTAGCGGGTTCATCTCGCCCAAGCCTTTGAAGCGGGTGACGTTGACCTTGCCCTTCTTCTTCTCGGCGGCGATGCGGTCGAGAATGCCCTGCTTCTCCGCCTCGTCCAGGGCGTAGAACACCTCCTTGCCGACATCGACGCGAAACAGCGGGGGCATGGCGACGTGAACGTGGCCGGCTTCGACCAGCGGGCGAAAATGTCGCACGAACAGCGCACACAGCAAGGTGGCGATGTGCAGTCCGTCGGAATCGGCGTCGGCGAGAATGCAGATCTTGCCGTAGCGCAGCCCCGCAAAATCGTGAGAACCCGGATCGACGCCAATCGCCACGGCAATATCGTGCACTTCCTGCGAGGCCATCACTTCGGCGGAATCCACCTCCCAGGTGTTCAGAATCTTGCCGCGCAGCGGCATCACTGCCTGGAATTCGCGGTTGCGGGCCTGCTTGGCGGAACCGCCGGCGGAATCGCCCTCCACCAGGAACAATTCGGTGCGCGCCAGATCCTGCGCGGTGCAGTCGGTCAGCTTGCCAGGCAACGCCGGGCCGCTGGTCACCTGCTTGCGCACCACCTTGCGGCTGGCCCGCAACCGTTTTTGCGCGTTGGCCAGCGCCAGTTGGGCGATGCGCTCGCCGGTTTCGGAATGCTGGTTCAGCCACAGACTCAGGGTATCCTTCACCACCCCGGCCACGAACACCGCGCACTCGCGCGAGGATAGCCGTTCCTTGGTCTGGCCGGAGAACTGCGGGTCCTGCATCTTGACCGACAGCACGTAACAGCAGTCTTCCCAGACATCCTCCGGAGCGATGCGCAACCCGCGCGGCACCAGGTTGCGGAATTCGCAAAACTCGCGCACGGCGTCGGTCAGTCCTCCCCGCAGGCCGTTGACGTGGGTACCGCCCTGCGGCGTGGGAATCAGGTTGACGTAACTCTCGGCCACCGGCTCGCCGCCCTCCGGCAACCAGGCTAGCGCCCAGTCGGCGGCCTCGCGCTCGCTGCTGACATGGCCGACGAAGGGGGGGTCGGGTAGCAGTGGCGTCTGGCCCAGCGCTTCCTTCAGGTAGTCGGTAAACCCGTCTTCGTAATGCCAGATGACCTGCTCGCCGGTTGCCTCGTCGGTGAAAGCGACCTTCAGCCCCGGACACAGCACTGCCTTGGCGCGCAGCACGTGCTTGAGTCTGGGCACGGAGAATTTGGGCGAGTCGAAATAGCGTGGGTCGGGCCAGAACCGCACGGTGGTACCTGTTGTGCGCCGGGCAACCGTGCCGACCTCTTCCAGATCGGACACCTTGTCGCCGCCGGCGAAGGCCATGTTGAATTCCCTGCCGCCGCGTTTGACCCAGACCTCCAGATGACTGGACAGCGCGTTCACCACCGACACACCCACCCCGTGCAGGCCGCCGGAGAAGCGGTAGTTGCGGTCCGAGAACTTGCCGCCGGCGTGCAGGCGGGTCAGAATCAATTCGACACCGGGGATACCCTCCTCGGGATGAATGTCCACCGGCATCCCGCGGCCGTCGTCCTCGACCGAAAGCGAGCCATCGGCGTGCAGGATCACCGTTACCGTGCTCGCGTGGCCGGCGATGGCCTCGTCGACGCTGTTGTCGATCACTTCCTGCGCCAGATGGTTGGGCCGGGTGGTGTCGGTATACATGCCCGGCCGCTTGCGAACCGGATCCAGGCCGCTGAGGACTTCAATCGCGGAGGCGTCGTAACTGGTGGCGTTCATGCGTGAGGTAATCAGGATTGAATTTGGGCGCCTACCCTAGCGAAACGGCGGGATGCCGTCCAGAGCGGCGCACGGTGGGCGCGAATATCGCCCAGTCGCGATGTGCTAACATCAGGGGAAATTATGGAGAAATTTCGGCATTGGACAAACATGCCGTAATCCCCTCATCCGCGACTGAACACCCTCTCATCTCGTCCGCGCCGGGCAAGCGTCGGCGCTGGCTGATCGTCAGCGGGATTTATATCGCGCTGTCCTGCGCGACCTGGTTCAGCGCCCTGGTCGCCGATGTCTTCGATCTCAAGATTGTCAGTCTGTGGTATCCCCCGGCCGGGCTGCGCTTCTTCCTGCTGCTGGCGTTTGGCTGGGCCGGTGCGCTGCTGGACCTGGTCACTCAGGTGGTGTTGCTGGAAGGGTTGCTGCCACTATTGGATTTGAGTCCGGTCATGCCTTTCCAGCCACTGAGGGCGTTATGGATGGGCGTCTCCCTACTCAGCGCCTATGCTGCGTTCACCTTCCCGTTGCGGCGCTGGGCTCCCGACATCAGGGACTTCGCCAGCGCCCGGTACAGCGCCTTGTTTTTTGTCGCTGCCTTGGGCGCCAGCGCGCTGGCGGCCCTGGCCGGCACGCTCTTGTGGGTTTACGAAGGCCTGCTCCAACCCGGGCAGGAATGGGCCATCTTCCGGTCCTGGCTGGTCGGCGATCTCATCGGGGTCATCACCATCGCACCGCTGTTGTTGGTTCTGCTGCTGCCCAGTCTGGATCACTACCTGCAACCAGTCCAATGGCGGCGGTCGCCCTGGCGCGCGGTGGCTGGTCAGGAGCGGTCTGGCCGTCAGGATTTGGCCGACTGTCTGCTGCTGGTATTGGTGCTACTGGGGATATTCGGCGTTCCCTGGAGCCTGGGACTGAACCGGTATTTCCCCTTCGCCGCCCTATTCCTGCTACTACCGCCAGCAATTCCCGCTCTCTTTATTTATGCCTGCTTTTTAATAAGGCCGTTGGTGATTATAAAACAATCCAATAATAAAGACAAAAAACACCCTTAGCGTTCAGAAACGCCCAATCAACTCTAATAAACATCACCCTGCTTTTCAGACTAAAGAAAGAGAACACAGCCTACAGACCATCGAGAGACTAAGAAGTGTTGGGCTGTAAGAATCCACCACCATGTCCATAAATAATTGCACACCATAGTGACTCCCAATTTTTAATAAAGAACTCTTTAAAGAGTCCTTTGATTTTGATCCATAACGAGGTGCGCGAATGAAAACGCTGACGAGCTGCTTGGAAAAAAGCACAGCCGTATTCCTGCACTTGATCGATTAGAAAAGCCAGCATCATCAACATCGCGAAAACCGTCGCTAAATGTTGTTCCCCATGTCCGTAGTTGTGCTCAAACTCATAGTCTTGATGCTTCAGAGTGTTAAACGTCTGGTTTTCAATATGCCAGCGACTGCGACCTCCTTTCATCACGAAGTGGACATTACCGGCCGTGAGTTTTATTTCGGTAATCCACGAAAAGTTAAATTCTTTGCCATCGCGAATCTCCCAATAGTCGAGAAAATTGACCAGCAGATCGGGATGCGATTTATTCAAAGGAATCTCGTTAATCCACCGATAACCACGGAGAATCTTATCCTCTCCCAACACCTCAAATGCTTCGCTTTGACCCTTCAGGACGCGATTTCTAACCGCGAGAAATAGCGATTCCTGACCCTCGGGCTTTACCGAAATAATAGGCTCTCTGGTATTTCAAGGGGTTGCAAAGTATAATACTATCAATTAGTTGCCAACATCAAGTGAGAATTCCATGACGGATAAGTCATTAGACGAGTTGAAGAGCGCTTTTAATGTGCTTTTGGATCTTCCTAATATTGAAGTCGATGAGGTGGAAATTGATCGAGAAGGGAATTATCGGGTCACGATCCATAGTACAGAGCGCGGAACGCGTTGTCATCAGTGCGGTCATTTTATCGATCATTTTTATGGACATGGTGAGTTCATTACGCTAAGACATTTAGCGCTGTTCGGTCGGCAGGTTGAACTGCGTCTTCGTCCACCACGGTATCAATGTCAACGATGCCAAGGGCAGCCGACGACCACGCAAAGGGCGACTTGGTATGACGCTCGAAGTCGCTGTACGAAAGCCTTCGAGCATCATATATTGCTAGCTTGTGTGAATAGTACCGTGTGGGATGTGAGCATTAAAGAGGGAATCGGCTACGAAACAGTGCGCGGAATTATTGATCGCCATATTGCGAAGGAAGTGGATTGGCAGGCGATTAAAAATCTGAAAATTATTGGGATTGATGAAATCTCTTTAAAAAAAGGACACCAAGATTTTGTGACGATTGTGACGGGTCGTATGGGTGACGAAACGGTGATTCTGGGGATGTTGGCCGATCGGAAGAAAGAGACCGTCAAGGAATTTTTCATGAGTATTCCCAAGAGGTTACGCAAACAAGTGGGTTTCGTTTGTTCGGATATGTACGTCGGCTTTATCAATGCCGCGAAAGAAGTTTTTGGGAAAAAGGTCCAGATCATCGTCGATCGATTTCATGTGGCTAAGTTATATGGAAAGGGGCTGGATGAGTTACGCAAAAAAGAGTTGGCACGCCTGCGGAAGACCTTACCAAAAGAGCAGTATCAAGAGCTGGAAGGCGTGCTGTGGATTTTGCGTAAACGGCTGGATGATTTAACACCAAAAGACCAAGAAACGTTAGACCAGTTATTCCAGTATTCACCACTTTTACAACAAGCTTATCAGTTAAAAAACGAGTTAACGGCTCTGTTGGATAGTGACCTAAATCGCCGTCGTGGGAAGCAGCGGATCACGGGATGGATGAACCGAGTTAAAAAGAGTTCAGTCCGTTGCTTTGATACTTTCTTAAAGACGTTGGAAACCTATAAAAATGAAGTTGTCAATTATTTTTTAGATCGACTGACCAGTGGATTTGTTGAGGGGCTTAATAACAAGATCAAAGTCATTAAGCGACGGTGCTATGGTTTGAAAAATATCGGGCATCTTTTCCAACATCTTTATCTGGACCTTTGTGGATATTCTTTGTATGCCCACCAAAAATCATAGAGTTACCGAAATTTACTCCGAATTTATTGAGGCATAAAAAGTGATTGATGATCGACAACATTCTGTTTTTAAACAGAATTTATGCCCCGGCAATTCCCAAAGAGCCAAATAATATAACCAATATTCAATTCTTTCAATAAGTTAATGTGAGGACCGTTCGCCGATAAGCTATCTTCGACCACGCGCAAAGGCCAGGTAGGCAAGGCTTCGCGAAGCTGTTTCAAGAGGCGTTTACTCGCATTCGCTTCACAGTCATTCTTGGTCGCGCCATCTTGATGCGTAATCGCTTCAGGAAAGAGAGGTAAGACTTGATCCCGATCCGGATGAACGATAACCGCCCCTAATAATTGATGATAATAGCTCACTTGGCCATTTTTATGATGACGAACACAACATTCTGGGCAACTGATGAGTGATGAAGAGAATTGCCCCGTCCCATCCACACTGACTAAAAAACCATCTAAATAATGGAAACCTTCCAAAAAATTTCCTCCTGTAAATTTTTCCGTGATCGCTTACGAATTTGCAGCAAATCGTAATTGTTCCGAATCGTTAGCCGCTTCAGTAGGAAACCAGAAACGCTTCCATTGATGATTGAGTTCTACAACTCTTAAAATACCTAGGCCACGACTTCCAGCTTCACGCCAGCTCATCCCTTTCTTCTTCTGACGATGCCCAACGACTTGATCACAACCTTTCTCGATATGCCCAGAACCAATAATCTTACCGGCCTTTTTCCGGCGTCGATAATCAATGATTTCATCACGATGTTTGTTAATATAGTTAATCAGTTCGCGATGTTTTTCTTCATTTCTTGGCTGAACTTTTGTCTTTAAGTAATCGATAACTGTATCAACTTCTCCACGCCATAAATGGTAAAAAATGAACTTTAAATGAAGATTTTTCTCGTCTTTATTTCGCGCAATCATACTCATTAATTCTCGTACTTTCTTACCCAAGTGGTACCAATCTAAGATAATAATGAGCACCACTCCAAAGACCGAATGCAAATGCTGGCGAATCACTTGAGCCCCATCTGTAATTGCAATTACGGGTACTGGCCTTGCTTCCGACCCATACTCTTTAATTACTCGACTTTTAAGCACGTCAGGCAGGGAAACTATTTCTTGACCTGTTTCATCAACTGGCGCAGCAATATATTCAAATTCCTGGTTTTTCTTTTGGAGCATCACCACATTGGTAAACACCGGTGGCGCTTTCTCTTTTGCTACCGTTTGGGCTGGTCTTTCTTCATTATCTTTCTGTTTTTGAACACGATTTTTCTTCTGGCCACGCACTTGAATCGCATCTTCAAACACGATCACTTCTCGACTTTCGCTGTTGTAAATATCAATTTTATCCTGAATCTTTGGGAATGATAATGCTTTATTGCCAAGCGTTTGTTCTACTTCAATTTGCCAAGCCTGGCTAATTTCTACGGTTTTGTGATGGACAATCTGCCAAATCTTCTGATCGCTGAGTTGCCGATCTCCGGTCACCCGCGCCACTAAATTTTCGACTTCTTTATAACTTAGGCGATTACTGTAGTAGGCGGATAACTCCTGTAATCTCAGGCTAATATAAGCTTCTTGAAATTGACCGGTTAAATCAAAGTAAGTTTGCTCTTTTTCGTCAGGCCGTGTTGCATCTTTAAATCTCTGAACCTGAAAAATAATTTGGCCATAGAGTGTTTTAATTGTCACCGGTGTTTTACCATTACAAATCAGGTCTTTTTTTTATTTTCAATAAAAGCGCGTTGCGTTGCTTCCAGCAAAGCCAGTTCAATATCAGGTAATGCAAGGTTTTTAAAGTTCTCAACCGCCCCTTCGATGTCATGAAAGCTTTGACTTTTCCAATCGAGTGAATATTTCTTGACCGATTGACGACCCATAATCTGGTTATTATCATTCTCGCAGAGCTAATTCAATAGTAGGCATTCGTCGTTCCCTAAGTTAGGTTGATATAGTTCTGTGTATTAGTATAAGCTAATATTCCATCACGGAAAAATTTACAGGAGGAAAAATTTTGATGATACAATTGCTGGTGAATTTGAATGAAGGGTGCCCGAAGTTCTGCCGGATTGACCCGATCAAGGACGGATCGAAGTTGCGTATCACAGGGGGCTTGTTCAACACCATATAATGATTTTAGATTCGCTCGAATTCGCTCCTCATTACGTTGTTCATCAAACTTCAACAAGGAGGGATATTTCAAGCCAAAGATGGCCAAACCTGACATGAGGACATCGGGTAATGAAAATTGCTGACCATAACGGCGTGGATCAGGGATCTTTTCAAAAGACCGCCGAACCTGATTGAGCAGGGCAGGCGCGGATACGTATTTATTTAAAGAGGTTAGTGAAGGGGGAGAAGTTAATTTCTTCATGATCAAACCATACCTGATAAATTTTAAATCCAAAACCTCTAAAAACTCAAAATCGAGGTTAAGAAGTACCCTTTATAATATATTGATTATATAGAACTTTTCAAGAGACCGGGAATTGCTGTACTACCGCTGACCTGGATGGCGTTGCGCGGTGGTCTGCGCGGCGCGGTGCTGGGTGCGGCAGTGCTTGATGCCGGGCTGGTTCTGCTGGTCGCCCTCCTCGGTCAGGGTGTCGATGTCTTCCAATACCAGTTGGTGATGATCGCCATCGCTCTGACCGGGTTATTTCTAGGCGGGGCGGTAGAGGGGCGCAATCAGGCGCAAGCGGCGTTGCAAGCTCACGCGGGACAACTGGAACAGGAGGTGACTACCAAGACGCAAGCACTGCGGGCAACTAACCAGGAACTGGCGCTTAAGGAAAGCTATCTGCGCGCGCTCGTCGGCGCCGCGCCCGTGGGTATCGCCCAATTCGACGCACAGGGACAATGTTGCTATCTCAACACCGTCGGCTGTACCCTGACCGCCTGCACCGAGGAGACCGCGCGGGGGCGTCATTTCCTCGCTTTCGTCCATCCCGACGACCGCGATTACGTCGAGTTCATGTGGCAAACCAACATCGCCGAGCGAAAGATCAACTGGCTCGAATTCCGCCTGCAAGACAGTGACATCTGGGTATCCGCCCACTGGATTAACCTGATGGAACCGGCCGGCCCGCCGCTGTCGGGCTCCATCGTCATCCTGACCGACATCACCGAGCAACGGCGCAAGGACGAGCAAATCTGGACGCAGGCCAATTACGACGCTCTGACCGAGTTGCCCAACCGCAATCTGTTTTGGGAGCGGCTCGATCAAAGTCTGCGCCGGGCCAAGCGCGGTGACCAGCAAGTAGGATTACTATGGATCGATCTCGACGGCTTCAAGGCCATCAACGATCAACTGGGACACGCTGCCGGCGACGAATTGCTGCAACAGGTCGCCAGCCGGCTGAACAGCCGAACCCGCGACAGCGACACCGTTGCTCGCATGGGCGGCGACGAATTCACCGTGATTCTGCCCGACATTGCGGATCAGGATGCGGCGGCGCAGGTGGCGGAGGATCTGACGGCGCGCCTGGCGGAGCCCTTCCCACTCGCGAGCGGCACCGGTTTGATTTCTGCCAGCATCGGCGTGGCGCTGTACCCCCCGCACGCCGAATCCGCGGAAATGCTGGTCAAATACGCCGACATGGCGATGTATGTCGCCAAGAACGCTGGCAAAAACCAGGTGTTCGTGTGGCAACCGCCTGCATGAACACCCCCGCGAACCGAAGGCGTCAGGCCAGGATAATTTATTGCGGCTACCCTGACTGCAATTCACGACGCCAGTTCTCTGGTTAATATATATCAGACCAAGAATCAAGCAATCCAATAGGCTTAACCGATTAGGAAACGGCCGGGAAAGCATTTGAGCGTCGCAATGAATTGATATCAATAATATGGCTCCACCGTGTCAGTTACCATGGAATCAGATACCGAGCAAACGAACACATTGTTTGATAAACCAATCAATATCAATCACCTGTTTATCTCAATTTAATCGATACTCCAAACAGAAAGCACTTCATCAACAAAGCCGGTATCTCACAATAACATCCATCCAGAGGAGGAGGTTCAAAGCGTTTTACAATGAAGCACCGCTAAAAACCGATCATTTAAATCAACACCACTACGCCAGACGACCGAACGAAGTCCGGACGAGGTTGGCAAGCAAGTCATTGACTCGGCATGAGGCTCATGTGAAACTAATTAATCAGACCTGCGCTTGGCGTGTCTGGTATGTAATTTTGCGATAATCCTACTGAGGAGCTTGTGAATTGGGCAAGAAACTATACGTCGGCAACCTGAGCTACAGCGTCAGCAACAGCGACTTGGAACGCATGTTCACGGCGCATGGCGCGGTACGTTCCGCTCAGGTTATTACGGATCGGGACACGGGACGATCCAAAGGGTTTGGCTTTGTCGAGATGAGCAGCGACCAGGAAGCCCAGGCAGCCATCGCCGCCCTCAACGGCAAGGAAGTGGAGGGCCGGAGTTTGACGGTCAACGAGGCTCGTCCCCAGCAAGGTCCCGGTGGCGGTGGGGGTGGCGGCTACGGTGGTGGAAAACGCGGGGGTGGTGGTTATGGCGGGGGCGGGGGCGGCGGACGTCGCTACTGAAATACATCTGCCCATACGTTCAATCGTTCAGCGACCAAGGAGACTCCTCACGCGGGTAACCGCAACTAGCACACATTCGACAAAACGCGCCGGCACCTGAGCCGTTTGCCAGTTGGCTCCCTGAGAGCCCGTATAAAACAACTTGTTGAATGAACTTCCTTCATGCGAACAGGATCGGGCCAACCTGTTCCCTTTCCCTCCGGGGGAGGGTAACCCATCGGTAAAAACAAAAACGGGCGACCTTTTGGTCGCCCGTCTCGTTTTCCTTCACTCAAAGCGCCGGCCTTAGCCGTTCGCCCGCTGCTCCAGAATCTCGACGGCGGGCAGCACCTTGCCTTCCAGGAATTCCAGGAACGCCCCGCCGGCGGTGGAAATGTAGGACACCTTGTCGTAGATGTCGTACTTCTGGATGGCGGCGATGGTGTCGCCGCCGCCGGCCAGGGTAAACGCCTTGGTGTTGGCGATCGCCATGGCGACGGTCTTGGTGCCCTCGCCGAACTGGTCGAACTCGAACACGCCGACCGGGCCGTTCCACACCACCGTGCCGGCCTTCATGATGATGTCGGCCAGCTCCTGGGCGCTCTTCGGGCCGATGTCGAAGATCATGTCGTCGTCGGCCACCGCGCCGGCGTCCTTTTGCACCGCCGGTTCCGCCGCGTCGAACTTCTTGCCGCAGACCACGTCGACTGCGATCGGAATATGCGCGCCGCGCTTGTTCATCTTTTCGATCAGCCCTTGGGCGGTGGGCACCAGATCATGTTCGGACAACGACTTGCCGACGTTCTTACCGACCGCTTCGAGGAAAGTATTGGCGATGCCGCCGCCGACCACCAGTTGATCGACCTTCTCCGACAGGCTCTCCAGCACGGTCAGCTTGGTCGAGACCTTGGAGCCGCCGACGATGGCGACCAGCGGCCGGGCCGGCTTGGCCAGCGCCTTGGTCAGGGCGTCGAGTTCCTCGGTCAGCAGGATGCCGGCACAAGCCACGGGCGCGTATTTGGCGACGCCGTGGGTCGAGGCTTCGGCGCGATGGGCGGTGCCGAAGGCGTCCATGACGAAGATGTCGCACAAGGCCGCGTACTTTTTGGCCGTTTCGTCGTTGTTTTTCTTTTCGCCCTTGTTGACACGGCAGTTTTCCAGCAATACCACTTCGCCGTTGGCGACTTCGAAGCCGCCGTCGACCCAGTCGCGGATCACCCGCACCGGCTTGCCCAGCTTGGCGGCCATCACGTCGGCCACCGGCTTGAGCGAGTCTTCCTCGTTGAACTGGCCTTCGGTCGGACGCCCCAGGTGAGAAGTCACCATCACCTTGGCGCCGGCCTTCATGGCGTGTTCGATGGTCGGCATCGAGGCGGTGATGCGGGCGTCGGAAGTGACCTTGCCATCCTTGACGGGAACATTCAGGTCGGCGCGGATGAACACCCGCTTGCCGGCGAGATCCAGATCGGTCATACGCTTGAAATTCATGCTTCTTTCCCTCCAAACAAAACCCCCGTCCGGCTTGGCGCGAGGCGCGAGACGGCGGGGGCCGGGTTGAACTTAGAAACGAGGCGCCACGGCGTGGCAGCCGCTTACTTGGCCATGACGCGGACCATCTCCAGAACTTTGCAGGAGTAGCCCCACTCGTTGTCGTACCAGGCCACGACCTTGACGAAGGTATCATCCAGAGCGATGCCCGCATCGGCGTCGAACGTGGAGGTGCAGATCTCGCCGCGGAAGTCGGTGGCGACCACTTTGTCCTCGGTATAGCCCAGCACGCCCTTCATCGCGCCTTCGGAGGCGGCCTTCATCGCGGCGCAGATGTCCTTGTAGGTCGCGGGTTTGTTCAGCTCGACGGTCAGGTCGACCACCGATACGTCGGAGGTGGGGACGCGGAAGGCCATCCCGGTGAGCTTTTTGTTCAGCTCGGGGATGACCACGCCCACGGCCTTGGCGGCGCCGGTCGAGGACGGAATGATGTTTTCCAGGATGCCGCGGCCGCCGCGCCAATCCTTGTTGGACGGACCGTCGACGGTCTTCTGGGTGGCGGTGGCAGCGTGGACGGTGGTCATCAGGCCGCGCTTGATGCCCCAGGTGTCGTTCAGCACCTTGGCGACGGGAGCGAGGCAGTTGGTGGTGCAGGACGCGTTGGAGATGATGGTCTGGCCGGCGTAGGTCTTGTCGTTCACGCCGTACACGAACATCGGGGTGTCATCCTTGCTGGGAGCGCTCTGGATGACCTTCTTGGCGCCGGCGGCGATGTGCTTCTGGCAGGTTTCCTTGGTCAGGAACAGGCCGGTGGATTCGACGACGATGTCGGCGCCCACTTCGTTCCATTTCAGATCGGCCGGATCCTTGACGGCGGTCAGGCGGATCTTCTTGCCGTTGACGACCAGGGTGTTGCCATCGACCGCAACGTCGCCCTTGAAACCGCCGTGAACGGAATCGTACTGCAGCATGTAGGCCAGATAGTCGGGCTCGAGCAGGTCGTTGATGCCGACGATCTCGACGTCCGGGAAGTGCTTCACCGCGGCGCGGAACACCATGCGGCCGATGCGGCCAAACCCATTGATGCCAACCTTTATAGCCATGTTTTCCTCCATCAGAGTGGTTTTCAGCAAAAGACAGGCGGGCGTCGCCGCCCACCCAACACGATCAAGTTTAAACCTTATTCATTAAAAAGTAGCATCGGACTCAAACAACGCCGCCACCGTGGCGGCCACCCGTTCGGCGGTGAAGCCAAAATGCTGGAAGATGATTTCCGGCGGACCCGACTCGCCAAAGCAGTCGATGCCGATCACCACACCCTTCGGACCGGCATACTTGTACCAGGGCGCAGTCACGCCAGCCTCCACCACCACTCGCCGGGTCACCGCCGCCGGCAGCACCGACTCGCGGTAGGCGGCGTCTTGCGCATCGAAAACGTCCACCGATGGCATGGAGACGACTCGAACCCGCCGGCCTTGACTGTTCAATTGCCGAGCAGCTTCCACCGCCAACTGGACCTCGGAACCGGTGGCGATGATGATCGCTTCCGGATCGTCCCCGCAGTCCAACAGCACGTAGCCACCCCGGGCGATGGCGCGCACCTGCTCGGGGGTGCGGTCCTGATGGGGCAGCTTTTGGCGGGTGAAAATCAGGCAGGTCGGGCCGTTGACCCGCTCCAGCGCCGCTTTCCAGGCGACGGCGGTTTCCGCCGTGTCGCAGGTCCGCCAGACCGACAGGTCGGGAATGATCCGCAGGCTGGCGACCTGTTCGACCGGCTGATGGGTCGGACCATCGCCGCCGACTCCGATGGAGTCGTGAGTCGAGAATGAAGATACAGCGCACCTTCATCAGCGCCGACATGCGAATGGCGCTGCGACAGTAGTCGGCGAACATCAGGAAGGTGCCGCCGAAGGGCACGTAGCCGCCGTGCAGCGCCAGCCCGTTCATGATGGCGTTCATCGCGAATTCGCGCGCGCCGTAGAAGATCAGGTTGCCGTCGGGATGTTCGAAGTCGACCGGCCGGCATCCCACCCAGGGAATACCGGTGGATTCGGTGAGATCGGCGGAACCGCCGACCAGGCTGGGAAAATGGGGACCGTAAACCTCGAGCGCGCGCTGGGAGGCAGCCCGGGTGGCGAGATCCTCGCGCCGTTCCTGGGTGGCTTGAATGAAGTTCCAGGCCAGCTCCTCCCAGTCGGGGGAAAACCGCAGGCCAGCCGCCGCTCGAACTCCGCCGCCGGTCCCGGATATTCCGCCCGATAGCGGGCGAACAGTTCGTTCCATTCGGCTTCCCACGCCGCGCCCTTGGCTCGGGCGTCGAAGGCGCGATAATACTCGGGCGGGATGACAAAAGGCTCGTGGTGCCAGCCGATATTGGCGCGGGTCGCGGCCACCTCGGCGGCGCCGAGAGGAGCGCCGTGCGATTTCTCGCTGCCGCCCTTGCCGGGCGAACCCCAGGCGATGGTGGTCTTGCAGCAAATCAGGGTCGGGCTTTCGGAGTAGGCCCGCGCCTGCGCGATGGCCTCGTGGACCGCCTCGGCGTCGTGGCCGTCCACGTTGGGAATCACGTGCCAGCCGCAGGACTGGAAGCGCTGGACCATGTCCTCGTTGAACCAGCCGCGCACCGGTCCATCGATGGAAATGCCGTTGTCGTCGTACAGGCAGATCAACTTGCCCAGGCCCCAAAGGCCGGCCAGGGAACAGGCTTCGTAGGAAATCCCTTCCATCAGGCAGCCGTCACCCACGATGACGTAGGTGAAATGGTCGACGATGGAAAACCGGGGACGATTGAAGCGGGTCGCCAGCGCCCGCTCGGCCAGGGCCATACCGACGCCATTGGCCAGACCTTGTCCCAGCGGCCCGGTGGTGGTTTCCACGCCCGGCGTGCGGCCGTATTCGGGATGCCCCGGCGTCCGCGAACCCAACTGCCGGAAATCGCGCAGGTCCTGCATGGTCAGGTCGTAGCCGCTCAGATGCAGCAGGGAGTACAGCAGCATCGAACCGTGGCCATTGGACAGAATCAGGCGGTCGCGGTTGAACCATTGGGGATTGGCGGGATTGTGCCGCAGAAACTCGTTCCACAACACCATGCCTAAATCCGCCATTCCCATCGGCGCGCCGGGATGACCGGATTCCGCCCTTTGTACGGCGTCCATGCTGAGGGCACGGATGGCATTGGCCAGTTCCCTGCGCGATGGAGTGACGGTTTCCCGAAGGGGGAGGCCGGAAGCGGCCGGCGATGCAGTTATCTCGTCCGCCATGTGACGGGCAGCCAATTCGCTACGCGAGGGCATCAACTCTCTCCTAAAAACAGTGCTCAGCAGCTCAAAAAGCCAGAGATGGAACCGGGTGAAAAGCCGAGGCCAACCAACGGGCACACCGCTACCCGGCCGCGCGCGTCGCTCTTGCTGGGACGTTCACCGGAGAGACCACGAGGGATGTCCGGTCGCGCCAAAACCCCCTTTGGGATTCGGTTCGGCCGAAAAATGGCGGCGATTATAGGAAAAAACGCGGTGTACGCCAATCAATTATTCTGACAGCGCCCAACGGGCCACCGATTCCCACAGTACATCCTGGTGGCGACGCGCATCGCTCAACCGGTTTGGCGCGCTCAATCCCGGCGCAAACTGTCGGAAATCGCGACTGGGGTCGGATACTTGAGCACCAAGTAATAGGTGGAGGCGATGAAAGTCAGCAAGGTGGTCGCCTGCACCAGATAGGACGCCTCCCGGCCGATCAATTGACTCTGCTCGGCCAGCACCGCGATCAACAGGGCGAACTCGCTCACTTGTCCCAGGCGCACGCCGACTTCCATTGCGATGCGCGGCCGTTCTCCAGCCCACTGCAGGAAACCGCGAAACACCCAGGGCTTGGCGACCATCAGCAGTCCGCCCAACAGCAAAGTAGGTAGAAACACCGCGCCCAGCATTCCCAGGTCGAAGCCCGCGCCCAGCGAAAAGAAGAACAGCACCAGGAAGAAATCGCGCAAGGGCTTGAGGCTCTCGGCGATGTACATCGCGATCGGGCTGGTAGCCAGCGCCACCCCGCCGATGAAGGCACCGATAGCGTAGGACAGCCCCAACAGCGCCGCTATCTGCGAGATGCACAGACACCAACCGATGGCGGTCAGGAAAATGTATTCGCGAATCTTGTCGAACTTTTGGATCAGCGGAACCAGCACGTAGCGCGCGGCCAGAAAGGCGAATCCCAACAGCATCGGCAAGGTGACGATCAACAGGCCCAGCCCCTGCAAAGACGATCCGCGCCCGCCCAAGCCTTCGAGCAGCAGTAAAACAGCAATCGCCAGCAGATCCTGCAACAGCAGGATGCTGATGATGACTTCGCCAGTGTGCTGATGGTGCAGGGTGCGAGTCGGCAGCAGTTTGAGGCCGATGATGGTGCTGGAGAAGGTCATCGCCGCGCCGACCAGCAGGCTCTCGCCGGGGGTGTAACCGAACAGCCACGCCACCCACCCGCCCATCAGTGCGAATACCAGCGAGGTGCCGAGGGTGATCAGGGTGGCCTTGCGCAACATCTGCAACAACCGCTGCGGCGACAGGTCCAGCCCGAGCAGGAACAGCAGAAACATGATGCCGATCTGGGCCATCTCTTCGATGGCCGAGGCATTGCCGATCAACTTGAAACCGTAGGGTCCAATAAAAATGCCCAACACAATATAAGCAATCGGCAAAGCCTGGCGAGCATACAGCGCCAGCGTGGCGAACAGCGCCGCGCCGGTGAAAATCAGGAACAGCGAAAAAATGATGGGGTTTTGGGCTTCGTGCATTCTTACTTGATTCCCGGCCACACATCGGCGATAGCGCACCAAATTCACCGCCAACAGGCTGCAACTATATCAGCATTCGGCGACGCCGCAGGCGGCTACGACGCCCAGCGCCGTCCCTGACCACCTATACTCGAATTGATCTTCCACAGCCTGGTTAACCGTTAGAATCCAGCCATGGGCACGCACTCTGTTTTCGTCACCGGCGGGACCGGCTACATGGGTCGACCCTTGATCCAGGAATTGCTGGCGCGCGGGCATTCCGTCCGCGCCCTCGTCCGCCCCGGTTCGGCGGGCAAACTGCCGGCGGGCGCGGAGGTGGTCATCGGGAATGCGCTGGACGCGGCCAGTTTCGCGGCCCTGATTCCACCGGCCGATACTTTGGTTCATCTGGTGGGGACGCCCCACCCGAGTCCGCTCAAGGCGCGGCAGTTCCGGGATGTGGACCTTGCTTCGATTCGCGCCGCCGTTTCGGCGGTGGAAAACTCGACGGTGCGTCACTTGATCTATGTGAGCGTGGCCCACCCGGCGCCGGTGATGAAGGCGTTCATCGCGGTGCGAACGGAGGGAGAGGCGTTGGTGCGGGCCAGCGGCTTGGCGGCAACGATTCTGCGACCTTGGTGCGTGCTGGGGCCGGGCCATCGATGGCCTTACCTGTTGGCGCCTATCTACCGCGTCCTCGAAGCGTTGCCAGCGACGCGGGAACGAGCTCGCCGCCTGGGGCTGGTGATGCTGAATCAGATAGTGGCCGCGTTGGTGCGGGCCGTTGAGAGACCCCCTCAAGGGGTAAGGGTCGTCGAAGTTCTGGAGATTCGGAACTCGCGGTTAAGCCCCAAGGCAAGCTGACGATTGATAGAGGCCGCCGACGCCTTCACTGCTGGTCCGTGCCGGCTGCTTTTGTCGCTTGCTGTCGTTCGGCTTCCTTCCTGGCCAGTTCCTCCAGCTTTGTCTTATCCTCCGCAGACAAACTGGCCAAGCCAGGGCAGGGCTCGTTAGCTTTCATTCTGGCGAGCAGGACTGTTGCCAAGCCAACACGGGTCGAATCTCCCTCAGCACTCGATATTTGTTCAAGAATGCCGCTTGCGATGTGAGAATCTTCGCAAGACAGCGTCGCCAGCGCCTCGTGCAAGCGCACCAAAAACTCATGCCGCTGGTCGAGGTTGGTTGCATCATAAGCCTGCTGACACCTCGGCTGGCTTTTTCCATCCGTGAGACAAGAGGCGAACGTCGGTGCTGCGTTGCCGGGCTCGGCTGCCGCTTCCAGACGTTGCAAGCTGTTTGCTTGACCGTCGAAGGGAATGGATTTGAGCACCGTCTGGATTTCTGAGAACCACTCTCGCGAGAGCGGCATTACGCTCGTCCCACGTACATCCAGTAGATCAGATTGCGCAGGATCGCCATTCCGATTAAGCGTCGAATTTCGCAGGACCGCGCCTTGAAGTTGCGCCCCAAACAAATTCGCGCGTTCAAGCCGCCCCCTTGACAAGACCGTGCCCTGAAGCTTCGCCCCCAATAATATCGCGCCTTCAAGCCGCCCCCCTGACAAGACCGTGCCCTGAAGCTTCGTCTGCAACAATTTCGCGCCCTGAAGTTGCGCCTCAAACAAGCTCGCGCCCTGAAGCTGCGCCAAAGACAAGTTCGCACCCTGAAGCTGCGCCAAAGACAAGTTCGCGCCCTGAAGCTGCGCCCTAGAAAAGTTTGCGCCCTGAAGCTGCGCCCTAGAAAAGTTTGCGCCCTGAAGCTGCGCCCTAGAAAAGTTTGCGCCCTGAAGTTGCGCCTCAAACAAGCTCGCGCCCTGAAGCTGCGCCAAAGACAAGTTCGCACCCTGAAGCTCCGCCCATTTCAAGTCCGCGCCCTGAAACTGGGCTCCGCGCAAATCAGTCCCGACCAGCATTGCCGATCTCATTTGTGCGCGGCGAAGGCTACGTTCTACAAGAGAAATAGGTTCAAGCTTATCTTTATTTTCCAGCCCTTTGCCCGCCCGCAGAGCAGCAAGAAGTTCTGGGTTCGGCGGTTTGGCGAACAGCGCCTGCTCATTGAGGTCGAGACGCCGTTGTTCGGCGAGGATGACGCAGGACAGCACGGTATGGCCGATGTTTTGGCAATTATTGGTCTCGAATCGTCTAGCAAGTGCTTGGCGTTGCCTTTTTTGCATCCACCCAGTGCGTAGCGGCTTCTGCGTCGCAACCGTTGCCGTTTCCCAATTCTCACCATCCACCATCAGCCCCAGCGACAGTAGCGGTGCCAGCACCAACGCTGAGAGCAGCGCCAGACTGCCGCGCGGTGCCGCCGGGTGCCAAAAGAACGCCAGCAGCAGCGCGCCCAGAAACAACGCAATCGGTATTGCGGGTTCTATGGATGACAATGAGTCCTTGGGGTCCCACATCAGCACCCAGAGCACCGCGGTAAAAACCAGGAGCACCGCGATCAAAATGATCGTGCGGCGCAGCCACTCGCGTGGGAAACTGCAATTAAGCACGACCAGCAACAGGGGCGCAGCCGCGCCGAGAATCAATCCCACAGCGAAAAGGTCTGGCGTGGCCGCGAACAGGACGAGTGCCACGCTGATGAACAGCACGATCACCGCCAGCCAAGCCCATTTTCTTGGCAGATGCGCGGCGAGCGTTTCGCGCCACCACGCTTTCCAGTCGTCGCGCGGGTGCAGGATCACCGGCCACAGCGCAACCAGAAACCCCACATCCAGAAACACCGCAAGGCGCTGTGCCCAGGTGATACCTTCCGCTTGGTAAGCCAGGAACTTGAGTTGCAACGCGAGCAGGGTGGCGAGCGGCAGCACGATCAGGCTGACGGACACCACCAGCCCGAGCAGACCGCCGACCACCACGCCGGGACGACCCACCAGATAGTAGGTATAGGGAAAGATGTGCAACCGCTCACGCAGCCCCCCGACGCTTTCTTCGGCTGGCGTCACGGCATCGAAGGCAAAGAGCTTTCGCGACAGCAGTTGCAGTTGTAGCAACAAGTTGAGGTGCATCAGCACCACGAGATAGGGCGCAACGGCATAGAAACCGACGATGGGCACCACCACGTCGATTACCGGCAGCTTGACATTATTACCGCCCATGAGGAGGTCCAGATCGGTGGTGCCAAACACGATCACCAGCACGTAGGCGCACACCGCCATGAACGCAACGTGAAGAACGGCGACATTCTGGGAAGCGCTATTGGCGGCATCCAGCAGCGCCTTGGCCTCGGCCGCCGCCTTCTGGGAAGCGCTATTGGCGGCGTCCTGTAGCGCCTTGGCCTCGGCTGCCGCCTTAGCGCGTGAGTCAGCCGCGCGCTGGCGTAATTCCTGATAGGAGAGGGGCATTCTCGAAGCCTGTGGCGAAAGGGCCTGATTTCAGTCGGATCGCCAACAATGATGCCGAAATCCGCGCCTTGGCGCTATCCGATTGAGGCATGGCTACCCAACTGAGAGGAAGGCTCCGAGTCGGCCACGCTGGACGGTTCATTGAAGAAGTCGCCCAGCGCAAAGATCCTTTATCGACAGTCCTGCTGCTACCCTGGCGGCAAGCTTCTTCACTCCGGTAGGCGCCGCTGTCTCTGACGCTCCTGCTGCGCCTGTTGCTGTTGTTGCTGTTGCTGCTGCTGCCGTTGTTGGATGGCCTGCTGCCGGACCTGTTCCCGTTCGGCTTGCCGGGCTTGTTCCTGCTCCATCTGTTGCCGCTGTTGGACGGCCTGCTGGCGGGCCTGCTCCCGTTCGGCTTGCCGCTGGGCGCGTTCCTGCTCGGCCCGTTGCCGGGCTTGGTCCTGCTCCGCTTGTTGCCGCTGTTGGACGGCCTGCTGGCGGGCCTGCTCCCGTTCCGCTTGCCACTGGGCGCGTTCCTGGTCGGCTCGTTGCCGGGCTTGGTCCTGCTCCGCTTGTTGCCGCTGTTGGATGGCTTGCTGGCGGGCCTGCTCCCGTTCCGCTTGCCGCTGGGCGCGTTCCTGGTCGGTTCGTTGCCGGGCTTGGTCCTGCTCCGCTTGTTGCCGCTGTTGGATGGCCTGCTGGCGGGCCTGCTCCCGTTCCGCTTGCCGCTGGGCGCGTTCCTGGTCGGTTCGTTGCCGGACTTGGTCCTGCTCCGCTTGTTGCCGCTGTTGGATGGCCTGCTGGCGGGCCTGCTCCCGTTCCGCTTGCCGCTGGGCGCGTTCCTGGTCGGTTCGTTGCCGGACTTGGTCCTGCTCCGCTTGTTGCCGCTGTTGGATGGCCTGCTGGCGGGCCTGCTCCCGTTCCGCTTGCCGCTGGGCGCGTTCCTGGTCGGCCTGCTGCTGGCGAGCCTGCTCCCGCTCCGCTTGCCGCTGGGCGCGTTCCTGCTCGGTTCGTTGCCGGGCTTGGTCCTGCTCCGCTTGCTGTCGTTGCTCCCGTTCGGCCCATCGCCTGGTCCGTTCCCTCTCGGCTTCCTGATGTTGCTCTTCCCCCGTTTGTCGTTCCGTTGCGGGTCGCTGTCTCAGGCGATCCTGTTCCACCGGCGGGCGCTGCCCGTTCCGCTCCTCGAACTCAACAGAGCGAGGACCATTCCGGGGGTGGCGATCCGCTCCCGGCGATTCCCCGCGGTCCCGTCGGTCCTGGTCCCAATCACCCGTCCGATGCTCCCACGGGATCGTACCCGGAACCCGGCGCTCGGGGCGGTAGTCGCGCGAGGCGCCCGAGCGGGGTGGCCGGACCGCTGGCGGCGGGGCTACCGCTGTCCTGACGACCTGGGGTCGAAACAGACTCACCCGTCCATTGCGCACCGGGGTCTCCCGCATTACCGGCCGGTCGGCTTCATCGACCCGGTAACGCACCACTCGGGTCCGGGTTTCCCCTTCGAAGCGGCCGAGGTCGATACTACGATTGAACACCCGCCGGTCGATCACGGTGTAACGAGTAACGTTCGCCGTATTGTTGATCAGGGTAACATTGCGGGGGCGTGGCACGATGATCCGTTCCAGGCGGGGACTCAGAAACTGAGGTGTCGGCACGAAACACCAGGAATTCCAACTGACGCCGAAATCCCGATCGGAAGGGGAAAAGCCGACACCCGGCTCAAACTCGACCGAGGGCGGCAGCGGGGCCCAACCGATGTAACCGCCTCCGCTGCGCCAACCGACCCAGGCCGGTCCCCACTCCGTGCCGGGCATCCAGGCCCAGCCGCCGTAGTCATCATCGTAAAACCAGCGGCCGTAGTGAAAAGGAATCGAGCCCCAAGGATCAGTGGAAATCCAGGTCCAGCCATAATCATCGGTGAACACCCAGTAGCCGAACGTATAGGGGCGCCAATCCTCCGCCACGTCCGGGTGCCAAACCCAGCCATAGGGTTCCTGCTGGCGCCAGTCGCCGTAAGGCGCCAGCTCGTTGTAGAAAAAGCCGAAGTCGACGCGGACCCCGGCCTGAGCCGCAACCCCGCCCAACATCGTCAGGCGAGGCGAATCGGCCGGATTCAGGCCGACGTTCATCAACAGCGCGGCGGTGACCAGCGCCAGCAATACTCTTGTTTTCATGCGACACCTCGCCCATAACCACTCGCGCTGCTGCGTATCGATTTGAAACGGCAACCGGGCGCAACGCCGCGTCAGAAAATCTATTAGCAAGTGCTTGAATCGCCCATAAGGACCTTGTCGTCCAAGGTTTGCATAAAAATTGAAGCAAACGAGGACTGAATCCAGCATGAACGAGCCTGTTTTCATCCACTGTCACCCGTTGATCGCTTCGGCAAAATACCGTGTTTGAGGTCGCATCCACGTAAGATGCCGTCCGACACTCCCCCGATACCCGGCAACCATGCATAATTACTTACCACGCTGAACCGGCATCGACCCGAAATAATATTCGAACAACGACCGTGCATGTCGATCGCTCTATCCTGTCCAATACTCCGCCGCTTTGGTCCTCGCGCTCGCGACCACATGCGCGCGACCTGCCGGCGGAACTGGCCGACTGGCTGTTAGACACCGGGTCTCTGACCCGACGGCTGCGGGGTATTTGCGGAGGCCGCTTTCGCGTGCGCGTGCTACACCAGGGTTGGACCCGCCCCGGCCGCGACGAGGCACGCGCCCTGCGCTTGCGGCTGGAGGCCTGGGCGTGGACCCGCGAGGTTCAATTGCTCTGTTGCGAGCAACCCTGGGTTTTCGCCCGAACCCTGATTCCGGCCATCACCCTGCGCGGCCGTGGTCTCCGCTTGACCCGGCTGGGCACCAAACCCCTGGGGGAAGTGTTGTTCACCGACCCTCGCGTCCGTCGTGGCCCCGTCGAAATTGCCCGCATCGCAGCCGGCCAACGCCTGCATCAGCGCGCGTTCGCCGGCTTTGTCGAACCGCCGGCAGCCATCTGGGGGCGCCGTTCGGTATTCTGGATCGACGACCGCCCGCTGCTGGTTTGCGAGATTTTTCTACCCGATCTGCCGGTATTTCCCGCCTGTCGTCGACCCAATCCCTTTCACCATGACTATCGAACGCTTTGAAGATCGCCTGCGCGAATACGCCCTGCTGATGCGCCTGCATCGCCCCATCGGCATCTACCTGTTGCTATGGCCGACGCTGTGGGCGCTGTGGCTGGCCGGCAATGGCCAACCCTCGCGCGGCGTCGTGCTCGTCTTTGTGCTGGGCGTGGCGCTGATGCGCTCGGCCGGCTGCGTTATGAACGATATCGCCGACCGCAAATACGACCCGCACGTCGCCCGCACCCGCGACCGGCCACTGGCCGCCGGCCGGGTCAGCCTGGGCGAGGCGGTGAGCCTGATGACCGTGCTGTGTCTGCTGGCCTTTGCCCTGGTGCTGACGCAGAACGCCCTAACCGTCAAGCTGTCCTTCGCCGGCCTGGCGCTGGCGGTCAGCTATCCGTTCATGAAACGGTTCCATTCCTTGCCCCAGTTCCATCTGGGCGCCGCCTTCGGCTGGGCGATTCCGATGGCCTACGCGGCGGTGACCGGTGCATTACCCCCGGTCTGCTGGCTGCTGTTTTTCGGCAACGTGCTGTGGTCGGTGATCTACGATACCCAATACGCGATGGTGGATCGGGAAGACGACCGCAAGATCGGGATCAAATCCACCGCCATCCTGTTTGGCCAATGGGACAAACGCCTCATCGGCTCCCTGCAACTGCTGCTGCTGGGCGTGCTCGCCGTCGTCGGACTGTTGACCGGCCGCGGCTGGATTTACTATCTCGGTCTGTTCGTGGCGGCCTGGTTTGCGCTGTACCAGCAATACCTGATCCGCGACCGCGAGCCGGCCGAATGCTTCAAGGCGTTTCTCAACAATAACGGGGTCGGACTGGTCATCTTCTGCAGCCTGTTGCTGGATTTCCTGCCGGCGGGCTCGACCTGAAACGCCGTTCAACCTCGAGGAAGGAGTACACCATGCTGATCGTCCATGTCTTCGTCCACGTCAAACCGGACTGTGTCGAAGCGTTCAAAACCGCCTCGCTGGAAAACGCTCGCCACAGTGTCCGGGAACCCGGTATCGCCCGCTTCGACGTGATCCAGCAAGCCGATGACCCGACCCGCTTCGTGCTGGTCGAGGTCTACCGCACGGTCGAGGCCACCGCCCAGCACAAGGAAACCGCCCATTACGCCCAATGGCGCGATACCGTGGCCGAGATGATGGCCGAACCGCGTTCCAGTGTGAAATACACCAACCTGTTCCCGGCCGATACGGGCTGGGATTATTCGCCGGGCGTTTGAGACACAGCGCCGATGTCGGCGGAACTGGAATTGCTGACGCCGTACCTGCGGCTAACCGCGCGGGTCTGGGGACCGCCGGATGGCATTCCGGTACTGGCGTTGCACGGCTGGCTCGACAACGCCGCCAGTTTCGACGCCTTGGCGCCGCTGTTGCCCGAGACGCGGCTGGTGGCGTTGGATCTACCGGGGCACGGTCATTCCGACCCCCGACCGCCGGGGGTTCACTACCATTTTGTCGATTTCATTCCCGACGTGGTCGCCGCCGCCGATGCACTGGGCTGGGAACGCTTCGCCCTGCTCGGCCATTCCCTGGGCGGCGGCATCGTCAGTTTTGTGGCCGCAATCCTGCCGGAGCGAATCACCCGAGTGGCGATGATCGAAGGTTTGGGGCCGCCGACCAGCAACCCCGTCGACGGTCCGGCCAACCTGCGCAAAACCATCGAGCAGATGAACGGACTCCCCCGCAAGCGCGCACCGCTTTATCCGAATCTCGAAGCCGCGATTCAGGCGCGCTGCGAGGCCAGCCGTCTGTCGTGGACGGCCGCGGCGATCCTGGTCGGCCGCAGCATCCAATCGATCGGCGAGGGTTACGGCTGGCGCACCGATCCCCGACTGCGGTTCGTCTCGCCCCTGTATCTCAGCGAACCGCAAATCCTCGCCTACATGGAGTGCATCGAGGCACCCGCGCTGCTGATCTGCGGCGCGGACGGCTATTTGGTCAAGCGGGCCCACATGCAGGAACGCTATGCCCGCATCGCCGACCTGACGGTGAAAATCCTGCCCGGCGGACATCATCCCCATCTGGAAGATCCCGAACCCTGCGCCCGCCTGCTGGCGCCGTTCTTCGCGGCCGGCCGCGTCACCTAAGCTCGCGCCAGAATAGCTAATTGCTATTGAATAATTACTTTTAATCAATTACTCCTCAGTCGCAACTTCTCGGTCTGATCGTGGGACAAGACGGCCCGCGGCTGATCATGGAACCAGCCAGTCAAATGCCGCTTAACCGGGTGATTTAAGCGATGATTCAGGAGACCGGGGGCGAATGGACCGGTTCCTCTTCTTTGGGGTCCTGGAAAGCGCGTCGGATCTTCGTGATGATACTGTTTTGTGGGAGATCGAGGAGTTGTTTGAGGACCAGCGCGGCCAAGACCTGGCGGACCGTTTTTTCCGAAGGCAGCGCGCGGGAGCGGGTCCGCAGATAGAGTTGATGCTGTTGCCAGATCTCGGCACCGAACCGCAGGGCGATCAGTTGCAACAACCCCTGGGCGACCAGGGCGCAGAAGACGAAGACTTCATAGGCTTGCCAGCAGGCGGCGACGGGGGGTTGGTGTTCGGCCGTTGGGGTCTTCAAGGACCGATTCGGGGTAGGACGGCGGGCGTGGCGCGGCAAGTGCGGGGTCCAGAAGTGAAAACGAAACGCGCCGAGGAGATTTTTCAAGACGGCGAACAAGATTTCAATGCGGGTGCGGATACAATACAGTTCGAGCGCGGTGACCGGCGAGAGGGTCAGATCGGAACACATCAGGACCAAGGGACCACGCGAGGTGATGGCGAAAACGAACAGGAGGGAGTCGCCGAGCGGTTTCCACAATAACGGGAGGCTCATCAGCCGCACGAGTTCCCGCTGGCCATAGACGCAGCATTCGACGAGATCAAAGCCTTGGGGATGATCAAAACACTCCATCAGGTGGACTTTCTCGCCATAGCGCGGTGGGGGTCCGGGCCGGTCGGCGGGCTTCGGGGCGGCCGGGAAATACGCGACGTAATTTTTCTTCGCCCGGGTCAGGATCATCAGATAGGGTTGCCGCAAGGCGATCGAGTAGACCGAGTGGGCCAACCGGAAGACCCCGGCGGTGGCGAAAAACGCATCCAACACCAAAAAGGCCGGGGCGTCATGACCGAGGGCGAACGTCAAGGCCATCTGGACCACCCGCTCCGGCAGGCTCGGGTCGGTGGGTGACGCTGGTTCCGCCTGGCCTAACTGGCGGAAACCCTGATGAATCCGTAGTTCTAGGGGCAAACAAAAACAGGCGCCGAGCGTTCCCACGACTAAACCGATCGCCCCCCAACATTGCCCCCGGAAATACGACGGCTTGTGCTGGGTTTCCGAATGGTCATGTAACGACACCACTCCCGGCATGCGCCCCCCATCTTTGACCACCAGGGTATGATCGCCCAGCAACAGACAACGCCCAGCGACCTGAACCGCAACCGCCTGACGCCACACGTAGCCTTGCCATGCCGCCAACAGCGTTTCAAAATCATAGGCTTTCGAGCGAAAGAAATGCAGAAAACGGTGATAAACCGCTTCATTCCCCTGCCAGAACCGGCACATCGAGGTTACGCCGATCGTCTCCGGTGCCGCCAAAAAACTCAACACCACCGCGCAGAACAGCACCCAGCTGCGCCGCCGAGCAAAGGCGCTGCGAAAACCTTCTAAAGCCTGGTATACATAGGTCAGCATGGATTCTCCTCGGGCGACCGGGTTGTTGAGGCGCGCGTCGCTCAGGGAAATCCATGCTGCCCTTGAGCAGCAAAGTCAAGGGGCTTCAGGGAAAGAACTTACGACTGACGAGTCAATTAGCACAATCAGAAGTCCGCCCTTATCCTTGCAGCCCTGTGATCCAGCCATACCACGGACCTGAAGGAGGACCGTCATGAACATGCAAATCGACATCGGCATCAGCGAGGAACTGCGTCAGGAAATCGGCGCGGGACTGTCCCGGCTGCTCGCCGACACCTACACCCTGTATTTGAAGACCCACAACTTTCACTGGAACGTCACCGGACCCTTGTTCAACACCTTGCACCTCATGTTCGAGACCCAGTACACCGAACTGGCGCTGGCGGTGGATCTGATCGCCGAACGCATCCGCGCGCTGGGCCTGCCGGCGCCGGGCAGCTACAGCCAGTTCGCCAGGCTGACCTGCATCCAGGAGGAAACCGGCGTGCCGGCGGCCGAAGAGATGATCCGGCAACTGGTCAAGGATCAGGAAGCGGTGGTGCGCACCGCCCGTTCGATCTTCCCGGTGGTCGAGAAGGCCAGCGACGAACCGACCGCCGATCTGCTGACCCAGCGGATGCAGATTCACGAGAAGACCGCCTGGATGCTGCGGAGCCTGCTGGGCTGAGCGGATAATGCCAAATCCGGCGCGATTCGGGTAAAGTTACCGCTCACGACGACCATCCCCGGCACCGCTGTCGGGGATTTTGCCTGAGGTGTTGCACGCCATGCGGGATTACCTGATCGCGCCTTCGATCCTGTCCGCCGACTTCGCTCGGCTTGGCGAGGAAGTGGACGCCGTGCTGGCGGCGGGCGCGGATCTGGTCCATTTCGACGTGATGGACAACCACTATGTCCCCAATCTGACGGTCGGGCCCATCGTGTGCGAGGCGCTGCGCAAGCACGGCGTCACCGCCCCGATCGACGCCCACCTGATGGTCAAACCGGTGGACCGCATCATTCCCGACTTCGCCCAGGCCGGTGCCAGCTACATCACCTTCCATCCGGAAGCCAGCGAACACATCGACCGCAGCCTGCAAATCATCCGCGATCACGGCTGCAAGTCCGGCTTGGTGTTCAACCCCGCCACCCCGCTGGAATACCTCAAATACGTGATGGACAAAGTGGACATGGTGCTGCTGATGGCGGTCAATCCCGGCTTCGGCGGCCAGAGCTTCATCAACGGCACGCTGAAAAAACTGCGCGAGGTCCGGCGGATGATCGACGACAACGGTTACCCGATCCGGCTGGAAGTCGATGGCGGGATCAAGATCGACAACATTCGGATGATCGCCGAGGCGGGCGCCGACACCTTCGTCGCCGGCTCGGCCATTTTCAACACGCCCGATTACCGCACCACCATCGCCGCCATGCGAGCGGAGTTGGCCAAGGCGGATTGTTAGCCATGTTCGAGAACGTGACGGCGATTTTCTTCGATCTGGATGGCACCCTGGTGGACAGCGTGCCCGATCTGACCGCGGCGGTGAACCTCATGCTCCGACAATTGGATCTGCCCGCGCGCGAGGAGGCGCAGGTACGCACCTGGGTCGGCAACGGCATGGACAAGCTGATTCGCCGCGCCTTGGCCAACGACATGGCCGGACAGGTGGAACCCGACCTGTTCGCCCGCGCCCGCCCGCTGTACAAGGCCGCCTACGCCGACCACATCAGCGTCTATAGCGAACTTTACCCCGGCGCGCACGAGGGTCTGGCCGAACTGCATGCCGCCGGATTTCCACTGGCCTGCGTCACCAACAAAGCCGCTGAGTTCGCGCTGCCGTTGCTGGATCGGCTCGGCATCGGCCATTTCTTTACCACCGTAGTGGGCGGCGAGTGTATCCCTCATCCCAAGCCGGCTCCCGACGCTCTGCTGCTGTGCGCGGAACGATTGGACGTGTCCATCAGCCATGGCTTGATGGTCGGCGATTCGCTGAACGATGTGGGCGCCGCTCGCAACGCCGGCTGTCCGGTAGTGTGCGTGCCCTACGGCTACAATCATGGCCGCGACATCCGCGAAGCCCGGCCGGATGCCGTGATCGACTCCATCTCGGAACTGCCTCCCCTGTTGCGCAAGGCTATCTGATGCCCCCTCATCTCGCTCCCCGCCTCACGCGCGCGAAACCAGCCCCGGACTTCCGATGGCGCGGCTAGAATCGAAGCTTCCCGATTCGCGCCACCCCTCCGTTCCCGTTGTTCAGGACAGTCCGCAATCTTATGAATCAGAACAACTTTCAACGCCTGGTCGAACAAGGCTTTAACCGTATTCCCGTCGCCCGCGAAGTGCTGGCCGACCTCGACACTCCGCTTAGCACCTATCTCAAGCTAGCCGATGCACCGTACAGCTATCTGCTGGAATCGGTTCAGGGCGGCGAAAAATGGGGCCGCTACTCCATCATCGGCCTGCCCTGCCGCAAGATCATCCGCGTGCGCGGCCACCGCGTGACCGTCGAACACGCCGGCGAAATCGTCGAGTCGACCACCTGCCCCGATCCGTTGAGCTGGCTGCAGGAGTTCCAGAACCGCTACCGGGTACCGGCGACCGGGGAAGGGCTGCCGCGTTTCATCGGCGGCCTGGTCGGCTACTTCGGCTACGACACCATTCGCTACATCGAACCCAAGCTGGCCCATTGCCCCAACCCCGATCCGCTGAACAATCCGGACATCCTGCTGCTGGTATCCGAGGACATGGTGGTGTTCGACAATCTGGCCGGGCGACTGTACCTCATCACTCTGGTGGACCCAGCGGTGGAACGCGCCTACGCCCGCGCCCAACAGCGGCTGGACGAGTGGGTGGACCGGCTGCGCGCCGGACGCTCGCTCTATGCGCCGCGCTGTCCCAACTCAGTCGCCAGCGAGATCGAATTCGTCTCCGGCTTCACCCAACAGGGTTACGAAAACGCGGTGGAGCGGATCAAGGAGTACATCCTGGCCGGCGATTGTATGCAGGTGGTGCCCTCGCAGCGGCTAACGGCGCCATTCCGGGCCGCGCCGCTGGATTTGTATCGGGCGCTGCGCGGCCTGAATCCCTCGCCCTACATGTACTTCCTGCATCTGGGCGACTTCCACATCGTCGGTTCCTCGCCGGAAATCCTGGCGCGGCTGGAGGATGGCGTGCTGACGGTGCGACCCATCGCCGGCACTCGCTGGCGTGGCGCCACCGAGGAGCAGGATCAAGCGCTGGAGGCGGAACTACTGGCCGATCCCAAGGAGTTGGCCGAACATCTGATGCTGATCGATCTGGGGCGCAACGACGTGGGCCGGGTCAGCGAGATCGGCAGCGTCCGGCTGACCGAGAAGATGGTGGTCGAGCGTTACTCGCACGTCATGCACATCGTCTCCAACGTGGTCGGTCGGTTGCGGCCCGGTCTGACCGCGATAGACGCCCTGCGCGCCACTTTCCCGGCGGGCACCGTCAGCGGCGCGCCCAAGATTCGCGCCATGGAGATCATCGATGAACTGGAGCCGGTCAAGCGCGGTATTTACGCGGGAGCGGTTGGTTATCTGTCCTGGTCCGGCAACATGGACACCGCCATCGCCATCCGTACTGCCGTGCTCAAGGACGGGATGCTGCATATTCAGGCCGGGGGTGGCGTCGTGGCCGATTCCATCCCGGCCAATGAATGGGAAGAAACCATGAATAAGGGCCGGGCGCTGTTCCGGGCGGCGGCACTGGCGGAACGGGGGCTGGACGAACCACGGACGGTGGGGGAAACATAGCAGGTCGCGAACTCATCCCTCGTCCACGGATAACACCGCGCGGCCATCCGGCAGGCATCCCGCGCGGGTTTTGCCCCGCAGCATTGCTGTTCAATTCTTGTGGCTCGAACACTGGGGTTGGCCACCACCCGAGCGGTCGCCGGTGAACAACGCGCCGCTTCCGGATTTCTCGTCGCGGGAAGCGATCCAGCTTAGAGGCGTTTTCTCTAGCCTCTAGAGCTTTAAGCGATTGAAAAAAAAGCCCTCTTCCCCCACCCCTCACACTTGGAGAGGGAAGTTTTTATCGAGGCGCTGAAAACCCTTCTTTTTTTTGAAGCCATCCAGGCGTATGATCGTTTTGTATTGCAATGCAGCAAAGCGATTAAAATCACCTCCAGACACGGCGGCCAACTTCGCTTGGGAAAGGTGCTCTCCACCCTCCGATTCGGATGAAAGCCGCGCGGTGCCGGCCCTACATTACAACAAGCCCGCTTCGCGGGTAATTGATGGGAGTCAACCCAATGCGTATCGCCATGTTTTCTTCGGAATCCCTGCACTCCATCTCTTCTGGCGGCCTCGGCGTGCATGTGACAGAGCTTGCCGCCGGCCTGCAACGCCGGGGACACGACCTGCACGTCATCACCCGGCGCAAGGAGGATCAAAACTACTATGACTGCATCGACGGCGTCCACTACCACCGGGTCGATCACGGTCTGAGCGAGAACGATGTCGAATGCATGGATTACATGTGCAAGGCCATGGCCCATCGCTTCCACGAAGTGACCTCCATGGTCGGGAAATTCGAAATCGTGCATGCCCACGATTGGCTCACCGCCAACGCCATGAAATACGCGATGGATGGTTTCGGCACACCGGGCATACTGACGATGCATTCCACGGAGTACGGTCGCGACGGCAACGTGTTCTATGAGGGCTTCGCCCGCTGGGTCCGCGACGCCGAGGCCGCCGGCTGCCACAACGCCAATCTGGTGATCGCGGTCAGCCACTTCCTCGCCGATGAGCTGCGCCGCATTTATCAGGTCCCGAACGAGAAAATTCACGTCGTCCCCAACGGCGTCAACTATCACGCCTTCGACGGCTACATCAATCCGGCCGAGGTTAAGGGCCGCTACGGCATCGCCCCGCTGGCGCCCACCATCTTCTCGCCGGGCCGGATGACGGTGCAAAAAGGCATGGACATGCTGGTCGAGGCCGTGCCGATGATTCTGGAATCCTATCCGGAAACCCGGTTCGTCATTTCCGGCGAGGGACCCGATAAGGACATGGTCGTGCGTCGCGCCTACGAAGTCGGGGCGGCCGGCGCGATTGTTTTTCTCGGCACCTTGCCCCGCTGGCAATATATCGACCTGATGCGCGCCTGCGACATCGTGGCGGTGCCGAGCCGCAACGAGCCGTTCGGCATCGTGGTGCTGGAGGCTTGGGCGGCCGGCAAACCTGTGGTCGCCACCACCGCCGGCGGGCCACGGGAATTTGTCTGGCACGACGTGAACGGCTTCCTGGTGGACGCCAACGCGGGCGGCATGGCGCACGGCATCGGCTCGCTGCTGGCCGATCACGACCACTGCAGGGCGCTCGGAGCCAACGGCCGCCAGGCGGTGGAGGAGAAATTCAATTGGGATAATGTGGCGGCCTACACCGAGGGCGTGTATCACGTCGTGGTGCGCTGACCTTCCACCCAAGGCCGGATAACACCAAAGCACGACCGTGTGGAAACCTGCCGCGGGCGATAATTAGTGTCTGACCGAAAACCTATGATGATCGGGTCGGGCTGACGGGATTGCGCCCGTCAGCCCTCCCACACCACCGGACATGCGGTTTTCCGCATCCGGCGGTTGAGCCCAGCGGGCTTAGCCCGCGAGCACCCACGGTAGAGTGAATTACTGATGTCTACCGTGTTGCTCATTGAACCTCTTCTGACGTCTGTGCTCGCTGTCCGCCGCGACTCGATGGGCACGTGCCGCCCCTCCGCAGGAATCCACCTGCTCGGCTTGGCCCGCCGGTCCGGGAGCTGCCGCAGTTGCCGCTCCGAACCCGTGTCGCCCGTCTCCGTGCCGCTGGGAACGGATGCAGACTGTGGTCCTCTCGTGACTCTTCGGCCCTTCGCTCGACCGGCCTTTCGGCCGGTGTCCACACTACTACGGCCTCTGCTGACTCCTGGCACGCTCTCACGCGTCAGGTCTCCCCGAGTAAGAACAGATACTTTCGACCCGTGCCGCCAGGCTCTACCGGATACGTCTTTCGGTGACGGTTGGATTTCGCGTTCCCTAGCACGCTCATCGCCCGTACCCGGCCTCACTGCCTGTTCGTGTTCCTGCGGTCGTGTCTTGGCTACGCCCTTCTTTCAGCTTGGCCTCGCGGCTTCCACCTTGGGTTTCGCTACGCTTCTCGTCACTCTTCGCGGTTACCTCCTCTCAGGTAACAAGTACATGCCCATGTCGGGCACACTAGGTTGGGCATAAGCGAAGCGTTGCCCAACATTCGAGGAATCAGCCCCAGGGATCATGATGTTGGGCTTCGCAAGCTCAGCCCAACAGTCATGTCAATCGGGGCTTGACACCCCCGACGATGAAAGTAGGGTAAGCACGGGAGGTTCACACCCCAGGACGTAGTAGGAATGATAGTTCAACTTCGCTCCCAACATGAGCCGGTGGCTCCGCAGCGCACCCCCGACTGTCGCCTTCGAGCACGCATGGCAACCTGGCCGGCCTATACGAACCGATTTCCCCGGAAGTCGGCCCCGGTAGGTCAGGAAGACGCGGAGCCGCGGTGAACCTCCCATCCGGTTCCCTCTTTCCACGCGTACGATGGGAGGTTCCCATGGACATTCAACCGATTTTCCGGTGCGCGGTAGGCATCGACGTGCATTGGCCCTGATTTGTGTGTGCGTCATCGTCGCCGAACCCGGCCTCGAACCGGTCGTGCATCGCCGCGAATTCGGCGGCTTTCAACGGGACCGACGCGCCATGGCCGATTGGATCGCGAGTTTCAAACCCGACGTGGTGGTCATGGAAAGCACCGGGATCTACTGGAAAAGCCCCTATGCGGCCTTGGAAAAAGTGTTCCTGTAAATTTTCCAGTGATAAGATTCAGATTAACCCGCTAGGGCTAAGACAAGACGAGGGCTATTTATATCTGGATCATTGGCGGCCTCGTTAGAAAACCAGAGTTTCCGCCACTGATTGTTCAGCTCTGCCACTTTCAAAATACCCAAACTTCTACTCCCTATTGTACTCCAACTCATCCCCTTTTTTTTCTGACGATGACCAATCACTTGATCACAGCATTTCTCTATTCGACCACTCCCAATCACTTTACCGGATTGCTGACGACGCTGGTAGTCAATGATCTCTGATTGATGCCTTTCTAGATAGCCGATCAGTTCGGATAGTTTTTCCGGATTCTTGGTTTTTATCCCCGTTCTTAGATAGTTTAAAACGGCTTCCGTCTGACCCTGCCATAGCTGACAAAATATAAACTTTAAGTACGTCTCCTTGTCCGCTTGGGTCGGGGCAATCATACTCATCAGCTGCTTGACCTTTTTACCGAGATGAAACCAATCTAAAATAATCACTACCGTGACTCCAAAAATCGCGAGTAACCGGCCGCGAATGTCTTTCGCTCCATCGGTGATCGCGACGATATTTAGTGGTTTTCGCTCGTCACCGTATTCTTGGATGACTTTACTTTTGACAAGGGCCGCCAAGGGCACGGGTTCGTTACCCGCCTCATCGATCACTCCGGTGAGGTACTCAAAGCCGCCCTGCTTCTTTTCCAACACGACCACCTCCGTCCGCCCCCACACCCGGTTCCCCGCCGCCTCGTTATGGCTCTCTGGTATTTCAAGGGGTAGTAAATTATAATAATATCAATTAGTTGCCAACATCAAGTGAGAATTTTATGACGGATAAATCATTAGACGAGTTGAAGAACGCTTTTAATGTGCTTTTGGATATCCCTCATGTTGAGGTAGATGAGGTAGAAATGGACCGAGAAGGGAACTATCGGGTCACGGTTCATAGTACGGTTCACGGAACGCACTGTCATCAATGTGGAAATGTTATTAATCATTTTTATGGGTATGGTGAGTTTATTACGCTCAGACATTTATCCCTGCTTGGTTGGCAGGTTGAATTACGTATTCGTCCACAGCGGTACCTATGCACACAATGCGGAGGACAGCCGACGACGACGCAAAAATTAGCGTGGTATGACCATCGAAGTGGACACACTCAAGCGTTCGAGAAACATGTTTTATTGGCCTGTGTGAATAGTACGGTTGTAGATGTCAGCATTAAAGAAGGGATCGGTTATGAAGCGGTGCGGGGGATTATTGATCGCTATATTGCCAAAGGTGTCGATTGGAAGACGATTAACAATCTCAAAGTCATCGGGATTGATGAAATCTCTTTAAAGAAAGGTCACCAAGATTTTGTCACGATTGTGACGGGCCGTATCGGTGAAGAGACGGTGATTCTCGGGGTCTTGGCCGATCGGAAGAAAGAGACGGTCAAAGAATTTTTAATGAGCATTCCCAAGAAGTTACGCCAACAAGTTCGTTTTGTTTGTTCGGATATGTACGCGGGCTTTATCCATGCGGCGAAAGAAGTTTTTGGGAAAAAAGTCCGGATCGTGGTCGATCGATTTCACTTGGCTAAACTCTATGGAAAGGGTCTGGATGAATTGCGCAAAAAAGAGCTGGAACGACTCAGGAAGACCTTATCCAAAGAGCAGTATAAAGAGCTGGAAGGGGTGATGTGGCTTTTGCGTAAAAGGCCGGATGATTTAACCTCAAAAGACCAAGAAACGTTAGACCAGTTATTCCAGTATTCACCGCTTCTGCAACAAGCTTATCAGTTAAAAAACAAGTTAACGGCTCTGTTGGATAGCGACTTGGATCGCCGTCGTGGGAAGCAGAGGATCACGGGATGGATGAACCGGGTTAAAAAGAGTTCGGTGCGTTGTTTTGATACGTTTTTAAAGACCTTGGAGACCTATAAAAATGAGGTCGCGAATTATTTCTTAAATCGACTGACGAGTGGATTCGTTGAGGGGCTTAATAACAAGATCAAAGTCATTAAACGACGCTGTTATGGTTTGAAGAATATCGGGCATCTTTTCCAACATCTTTATCTGGACCTTTGTGGATATGCTTTGTATGCCTATAAAAAATCATAGAGTTACCGAAATTTGCTCCGAATTTATTGAGGCATAAAAAGCGATTTATGATCGACAAGATTCTGTTTTTAAAAACAATTTATACCCCGGCAATTCCCAAAGAGCCCTCGTTATTCAGGGGATCGACTGCAACTTTTTGATCCTCCTGATCTTTTATTCGTTCTCGCGTCGCCTTCTGACCCTTGACTTGAATCGCATCGTCCATGCACAGAATCTCTTTTTCCGTCGCCTCATAAATGTTCACTTGCTCGTTGATGGGCGGTAACTGCTGGGTCGGGTCTCCCAGGATCCGCTGGGTCTCTTCCGTCAGCGCTTGACTGACTTCGAGGGCTTTTCCGACCACCAGTTGGTGGATTTTTTGATCGCTGATCTGCTGACTACCGGCTAGCTTCCTAATTAATTCTTCATTGTCTTCGTAACTGAGTCGATTACTATAATAGGCCGCAAACTCCTTGAGACGGTCGCTGAAATAACCCGTCTGAAACTGGTCGGTTAACTCAAAGTAATCGACTTGCCGTTCTTGACCGGCCTCATCAAGGATAAACCGTTGCACCTTAAATTCAAAGCCACCGTCTAGGGTCTTGATCGTCACCGGATTCTGACCATTCCGCGTTAATTGCCCGTTTTTTTATAAAATTATCTTGGGCTTTCTTTAAAAGATCAGCCTTCAGGTCAGGTAAGGCGATATTTTTTAATGTACCCACGGCCGTTTCTATCGCATTAAAGCTTTGATTACCCAATTCTAACTGATAGGTTCTCCGTGCTTGACCTTCTATGCGGTTGCCATGGTCATCTCGGATCGTGATTTCTATTATTGCCATATCGATAGCCTCTTATTTTGAAAAAAGATTAAGAGCCTATACGAAAAGTATAAATTCAAAGGTACACATTGATGACGGGCACTCTTCATTAGTTTGAGGGAACAGTTTTTTTAACATAATCCGGATAGAAGCAACATAAATCATTGCGATACTCGAAGCGGGCTTTTTTTCATATTCCCTGACTAATCTGCGATAACGGCTGAGCCAAGCAAAGGTTCGCTCTACCACCCAACGTCGAGGAATCACTTTAAACTTCTTGCCTTTGCGACCGACGACCTCTAATTCACAGGTAAAGGTGCTTTTAACCCACTTGACCAAGGGGCCTTTATAGCCTTGATCGGCCCAGATTCGTCGCAGGGTGGGTACTGCTTCAAAGACCCGCTCTAATACCGACTTGGCTCCCTTGCTATCATGAATATTCGCGGCATGAACGAGGGCAACAAGCACGCAACCTATTGTATCTACAACAATATGATGTTTCCTACCCTTGACTTTTTTCCCACCATCGAAGCCCGATTCTTGGGCGGATTCTGCAGTTCCCTTCACGCTTTGACTATCGATGATCCCGGCGGTAGGTTCTTCGTTCCGACCGTTGTTTTTTCGGAGCATCCGCCGAATTTCCTGGTTCACTCGCTCGAAAAGTCCTGACCTCAGCCATTTTTGATAATGATAACTCACGGTGGTTGGTGGCGGGAAATCATGCGGTAAATAATCCCATTGACAGCCCGTTTTGTTAATATAACTGATGGCATCCCATACTCTCCTCAAATCGACTTCCCTGGGCCTACCCATTGAGCGACCCTCTTCTTTTAATAGGATCACTTTGATCACTTCCCACTCTTCATCAGTCAAATCACTCGGATATTTTTTTTCAGTCATGGGATGTTTCCTCTCTCTCAAAATCAATTCACAATGAAATTTTAACGAAAATTATACACTAAATCGTTATTTAAAACAACATGTTAGTTTTCGTATAGGCTCTAAGGATGTATGTTTTTCTGCAAAATAGCATACTTCTATTTATCACTGGAAAATTTACAGCAAGGAAAAAGTCGGGATTCAGGCCCAGGTGGTGAACGCCCAGCAGGTCAAAAAGGTGCCGGGCCGCAAAACCGATACCAGCGACGCCGAGTGGCTGGCCATGTTGGCGCGCGCTGGTTTGTTGCGCGGCAGTTTCATCCCGCCGGCGCAGTTGCGTAACCTGCGCCAAGTCAGCCGGCATCATCAAAAAATCACCGCCATGCGGGCCATGGAAAAAAATCGCTTGCTCAAAGTCTTGAGCGATGCCGGGATCCGTATCACCGCGGTCGTTTCCGATGCGCATGGCGTCGCGGCGACGGCCATCATCAATTGCCTGTTGGCGGGTGGCACCCCGGAACAGGCGTTGACTCATGCCGGTCGCCTCCAGGCTGCACCCGAAACCTTGCTCGCGTCATTGCAGGGCGAACTGAGCGCGGAACATCGCTTCGTAGCCCAAACGATTCGCCACCATATCCACTATCTGGATGCGCAGTTGGCTGACCTCGAAGGTCATCTGTTGGAGGCCCTCCAACCCCATGAGGCAGCGATGCAATTTTTACTGACCATTCCCGGGATCGATCGGTTGGCGGCGGCCAAATTGATCGTCGAAATCGGGATCGACATGGCCGCGTTCGGCACGGCGGGTCGTCTCTGCAAATGGGCCGGCGTGTGTCCCGGCAATGACGAGAGCGCCGGCAAACGCCGGCGGGGCAATACCGCGCCGGGCAATCGCTATGTCCGTGCCCTATTACCGACATTCCGCCCCCCCTCATCCGGAATCCGCATATAGGGCAACAAAGTGTTCACCGAGCAATGCTAACAAGGTCTGATGGGCTGCCTTAAGATTCAAAACGATCTCGCCCATCGACGCCATCACGAGCAGATGAATCCCGGTAAAAAATTGAAAGACCCAGCGGGCGGTCGGATGATGGATGGGCTGACCTTTTTGATTAGGAAAGGTTTTTTGATGCATTTTTAATGATTCACGAATCCGGTGCTCCAAGGCGCTGTAGACTAAAAGAGACAAGGTCGTGATCATCGCCAGCGCCATGATTCGTTCGGCTGACTTGAGAAACACCGTCGAGGCCATGAACAGGGGATCTTTGAGGAAACGAAAACCCCGCTCGACTTTTTGTTGTTTTTGGGTGTACGTTTCAATCAATTCCTCGTCCGATAACGCCGCCGGATCTAATTCATTGGTGGCCACCATAAAACAGCTCTTGCGGTCAATTTTTTGTTGCCGGCGACCGTCGTCGATCAACGAAGCGACCTGGCCCTCAATCCGATAAAGGAGGGTGCCGGGTTTTTGATCGGCGGTGGGTCGACCTCGTTTCGCATGGGTCGCGACCGCCAGGACTTTTTCTTCGAAGAGTGCGGTATAAGACAGGGTCGTTTTAAACTGCTCTAAAGCCGCTCGGGCATCCGCTTCACAACAAAACGTTTGTTTGCGCAACGAGTGGAACGCTTTGCATTCCTGCCCGCCTTTTTTCAAATACTCGCGCTGGACGCTGTTCTGGGCGCGCTGTCGCGCGGAGGCGGTCCTCACGACCACCCATCGCTGACGGATCCCGGCATGCTCCACGCCGAGACTCCGATAACTCAAGGGGTTACCCGTCATCGCCAGGTCTGGCGCCACGGCGTCCACGATCTGCCGGGCCAGCGTAATGGTCTCCGGGACCCGACTGATCCAGCGCGTATCGCCTAAATGGATGAGGGTCTCCCGGACGAAGCCGGCGCTATCAAAAACGTAGTATTGGATCGCAACGTCTTGATTCAGTTGATTGAGATGGGCATCGAGCGTCTCGCGAAAACCGGTTTTGTCTTCGCTGTTCCCACTCAGCGGTTTCATTAATAGGGGAATGCCGGCTTGGTTTTCACAAATAAACTGAATGACCCACTGATTCAGATCGGGCCGGTGATCTCGACTGTAGCCTCGGGTGATTTGAATCACGCCGTCGGGTGGATTTCGCTCGCTATTGTAGGTTCCATCCACATGCAAACTCGTCGAATCTAAATGACCAAAGCGACAATAAAGGTGCGGTTTTCTGACCGATACCGCCGCGATGAGTCCATAGAGATCCTCCACACCATAGGCGTAAAGACGGTCCAAAGCTTTACCCAAAGTATCATCATTTAAATGCCGAGCTTCAATCCCGGTTCCGAGTAAACGAGCCACCGGCTTATTCTCAAAAAAATGCGGCGTTAAGTACAAAGCCCGATGACTGAATCCAAGACCATTTAAAATCATCGCTTTCACCGCTCGTCCTACGGAAACGACGCGCTGCTCGTGATCTTGAACGATGACCGAATCGATGATCTCGACCCGCCCTAACTCGTCAATCTCTGTACAGGACAAAAATTTCAACCAATTGAATTCAAGCATAAATTTTCAAAAAAACCGGATGGCTGGGGACTCCAACCCAAGGGTTTGAAGAGCAATTCGAGGGCCCGATGAAAAGCGTGCTGACGATGAGGTTCTTGATGGTGGGATAAGCAGCTTTTTAAGTAATCTAATCCATGCCGAAAAATACTTCGTGCGGGACGCTCATGTTTCTTTATTTTGATCGGTTCAACCGCATTACGCCGTTGACCGACGAGGTGCGCCCAACTAAAAGCGAGGGCGGCAAATGCTAACAATTTTGGCTCTCTGGTATTTCAAGGGGTTGCAAAGTATAATACTATCAATTAGTTGCCAACATCAAGTGAGAATTCCATGACGGATAAGTCATTAGACGAGTTGAAGAGCGCTTTTAATGTGCTTTTGGATCTTCCTAATATTGAAGTCGATGAGGTGGAAATTGATCGAGAAGGGAATTATCGGGTCACGATCCATAGTACAGAGCGCGGAACGCGTTGTCATCAGTGCGGTCATTTTATCGATCATTTTTATGGACATGGTGAGTTCATTACGCTAAGACATTTAGCGCTGTTCGGTCGGCAGGTTGAACTGCGTCTTCGTCCACCACGGTATCAATGTCAACGATGCCAAGGGCAGCCGACGACCACGCAAAGGGCGACTTGGTATGACGCTCGAAGTCGCTGTACGAAAGCCTTCGAGCATCATATATTGCTAGCTTGTGTGAATAGTACCGTGTGGGATGTGAGCATTAAAGAGGGAATCGGCTACGAAACAGTGCGCGGAATTATTGATCGCCATATTGCGAAGGAAGTGGATTGGCAGGCGATTAAAAATCTGAAAATTATTGGGATTGATGAAATCTCTTTAAAAAAAGGACACCAAGATTTTGTGACGATTGTGACGGGTCGTATGGGTGACGAAACGGTGATTCTGGGGATGTTGGCCGATCGGAAGAAAGAGACCGTCAAGGAATTTTTCATGAGTATTCCCAAGAGGTTACGCAAACAAGTGGGTTTCGTTTGTTCGGATATGTACGTCGGCTTTATCAATGCCGCGAAAGAAGTTTTTGGGAAAAAGGTCCAGATCATCGTCGATCGATTTCATGTGGCTAAGTTATATGGAAAGGGGCTGGATGAGTTACGCAAAAAAGAGTTGGCACGCCTGCGGAAGACCTTACCAAAAGAGCAGTATCAAGAGCTGGAAGGCGTGCTGTGGATTTTGCGTAAACGGCTGGATGATTTAACACCAAAAGACCAAGAAACGTTAGACCAGTTATTCCAGTATTCACCACTTTTACAACAAGCTTATCAGTTAAAAAACGAGTTAACGGCTCTGTTGGATAGTGACCTAAATCGCCGTCGTGGGAAGCAGCGGATCACGGGATGGATGAACCGAGTTAAAAAGAGTTCAGTCCGTTGCTTTGATACTTTCTTAAAGACGTTGGAAACCTATAAAAATGAAGTTGTCAATTATTTTTTAGATCGACTGACCAGTGGATTTGTTGAGGGGCTTAATAACAAGATCAAAGTCATTAAGCGACGGTGCTATGGTTTGAAGAATATCGGGCATCTTTTCCAACATCTTTATCTGGACCTTTGTGGATATTCTTTGTATGCCCACCAAAAATCATAGAGTTACCGAAATTTACTCCGAATTTATTGAGGCATAAAAAGTGATTGATGATCGACAACATTCTGTTTTTAAACAGAATTTATGCCCCGGCAATTCCCAAAGAGCCACAATTTTTCCAGTCGTTGGGGATCGGTCATAGGAGTGGCCTCCAGATCAAATCCTCGGGTTTTCAGGCATTCAAACAGCGTTTCGATTTGCCAGCGCTCTTTATAATCCTCTAAAGCGGTTTCGGGTTGAGCTGGAGTGGCGATAATCACCAAGGTCCCATCGGACCTTTTACCGCCAATAACATACAGAGAGTGTCCCCAGAGGCGACGCGGGCCGGATAAGATACAGTACCGCCCTCTTGGCAGATGCCGGAACCAATGACGGACGGGGACGAGAGCCCCTCTGGAATTGCCGACTTTGGTATTGCTTTTAATTCTTATTCTGAAAAGAATATTTTTATCTATCAAATAGTTAAACCAAGATTTTGGCTCTTTGGGAATTGCCGGGGTATAAATTGTTTTTAAAAACAGAATCTTGTCGATCATAAATCGCTTTTTATGCCTCAATAAATTCGGAGCAAATTTCGGTAACTCTATGATTTTTTATAGGCATACAAAGCATATCCACAAAGGTCCAGATAAAGATGTTGGAAAAGATGCCCGATATTCTTCAAACCATAACAGCGTCGTTTAATGACTTTGATCTTGTTATTAAGCCCCTCAACGAATCCACTCGTCAGTCGATTTAAGAAATAATTCGCGACCTCATTTTTATAGGTCTCCAAGGTCTTTAAAAACGTATCAAAACAACGCACCGAACTCTTTTTAACCCGGTTCATCCATCCCGTGATCCTCTGCTTCCCACGACGGCGATCCAAGTCGCTATCCAACAGAGCCGTTAACTTGTTTTTTAACTGATAAGCTTGTTGCAGAAGCGGTGAATACTGGAATAACTGGTCTAACGTTTCTTGGTCTTTTGAGGTTAAATCATCCGGCCTTTTACGCAAAAGCCACATCACCCCTTCCAGCTCTTTATACTGCTCTTTGGATAAGGTCTTCCTGAGTCGTTCCAGCTCTTTTTTGCGCAATTCATCCAGACCCTTTCCATAGAGTTTAGCCAAGTGAAATCGATCGACCACGATCCGGACTTTTTTCCCAAAAACTTCTTTCGCCGCATGGATAAAGCCCGCGTACATATCCGAACAAACAAAACGAACTTGTTGGCGTAACTTCTTGGGAATGCTCATTAAAAATTCTTTGACCGTCTCTTTCTTCCGATCGGCCAAGACCCCGAGAATCACCGTCTCTTCACCGATACGGCCCGTCACAATCGTGACAAAATCTTGGTGACCTTTCTTTAAAGAGATTTCATCAATCCCGATGACTTTGAGATTGTTAATCGTCTTCCAATCGACACCTTTGGCAATATAGCGATCAATAATCCCCCGCACCGCTTCATAACCGATCCCTTCTTTAATGCTGACATCTACAACCGTACTATTCACACAGGCCAATAAAACATGTTTCTCGAACGCTTGAGTGTGTCCACTTCGATGGTCATACCACGCTAATTTTTGCGTCGTCGTCGGCTGTCCTCCGCATTGTGTGCATAGGTACCGCTGTGGACGAATACGTAATTCAACCTGCCAACCAAGCAGGGATAAATGTCTGAGCGTAATAAACTCACCATACCCATAAAAATGATTAATAACATTTCCACATTGATGACAGTGCGTTCCGTGAACCGTACTATGAACCGTGACCCGATAGTTCCCTTCTCGGTCCATTTCTACCTCATCTACCTCAACATGAGGGATATCCAAAAGCACATTAAAAGCGTTCTTCAACTCGTCTAATGATTTATCCGTCATAAAATTCTCACTTGATGTTGGCAACTAATTGATATTATTATAATTTACTACCCCTTGAAATACCAGAGAGCCAAGATTTTCCAATAAACTCGCGATCCGCCAAGAGACAATCAATCCGAGAAATTCCCAATATCTTGATGCATCGATCACACAAATCAATTCTTTCTTGGGTGTTTGAATTCCCTTTCTTTGCGAGACAAACCCAGATGATTGGAAAGGATATTTTAGTGTGAGCGATCCCGATTACCAGGTAATTGACATCGAAAACTCCCAATTTCCAACTCGTTCGGTCCAGGGTAATTTTCCATCGCTCCAAGCCGGTAAGATGCGCGATAAATTGGCCGAGCACATCAAAGTCTAAATTAAAATAACGAAATAACCTTTGCAGTCTTTTATAAGAAGAATCCGGTTTGGATTTTCCAGGAAACGTGCAAGATATTTTAGTAAGATTGACGGTTCCTAGTTGAATGATACCGAGGATCATGAACACAATACATTGAATACGAGCTCGGTTCCATCCAAAAAAACTATGGAACATTTCGATTAAATATCGGGTATTATCAGGTAAGGAATTCATGTTAATAGACTCGCCTGTATAAATTATAACGATCTAAATCAGTAAGTTATCATATCATGCCCACCAAAATCATGCTACCCATCAATATCGACCTAAAATATATATATGATTTTTATCACAAAAATTTTTGTCCCGTACAGAGCTCGTCAATCATCGCCGCGACGAGACCCAGGTGGTCCAGATTGTAGCTCTGATAGGTGATCGGTCCGCGCATCGTTCCCGTATCAACATGGATAGCCATGGCTTCTCCTTGATTATAATCAATTTTTTGATTATTTTAACATAATTTCACTTTTCGCCGTTAGGGGAGCGGAATGTCGGCTATTATGCCAAATCGCTTGGGCCGCGGTCCGAACCACCAGTCAATTCAAGGGCCGTTTTCAGAGCTTGGTCGGTCGTCGGGGGACCAAGCGGGCGATCATCGCCATCGGCCATAAAGTCCTCAAGACGGTGTTCGTGTTGCTGTCGCGCCAGGTGCCTTACCAGGATTCCACAGTCGATTACGAAGCCCTCGCGGTGCAACGCCACGCGCCGCGCTGGATCAGGCAGTTGCGGAAATTCGGCTATCTGCCGAAGATGGCCTGAGTTCGCATCGACTGAGGTTTAAAAAACGTCGCTGGGGCGGCGGGGGGTGGTTTTGGCCTTCAGCTACCCTACTTTCATGGCAACCTACGGGGTTTCGGGGTTTTCGGTCAGACACTAATTAACCGATTAGGATCTTTGCTTGTTCGTCATTCCGGCGCAAGCCGAAATCCAGTAAGCCGTTGACAAAGCTGGATACTGGCTTCCGTCGGTATGACGAAGAAAGAGTGCCGCGAAAATTTTGTTGATATAGCTCTGAAGACGGCGAACTTGAGGCTGGACGAACCGGCGTTGATCACCAGAATCCCTTGATCCATGACGCTTACCCCGCTGACTTCCTGAGTGCTGCGCCACGGCGCTGTGCTTCGGCGAACAGCACGGCCACCGCGCAGGACGCCAGCCGGGTTTGGGCGCTGTCGGCGCGGCTGGTCAGCACGATGGGCGCGCGGGCGCCGAGCACGATGCCGGCCGCCTCGGCGCCGGCCATGAAGGTCAGTTGCTTGGCCAGCATGTTGCCGGCTTCCAGATCGGGCACCACCAGGATGTCGGCCTTGCCAGCCACCGGGGACTGGATGCCCTTGGTCCGCGCCGCCTGCTCGTCGATGGCGTTGTCGAACGCCAGCGGGCCGTCCAGGATGCCGCCGGTAATCTGGCCGCGATCCGCCATCTTGCACAGCGCGCCCGCTTCCAAAGTGGACGGAATTTTCACGGTGACCGTCTCCACCGCCGACAGAATGGCCACCTTGGGTTCCGCAATGCCGATGGCGTGGGCCAGGTCGATGGCGTTCTGGATGATGTCGTGCTTGTCCTCCAGGGTCGGCGCGATGTTGATGGCGGCGTCGGTGATGATGATCGGGCGGGGGAAGGTGGGGACCGACAGCAGAAAGCAATGGCTGATCCGCCGCTCGGTGCGCAGACCCCCCACTTTTTTCACCACCTCGGCCAGCAGTTCGTCGGTGTGCAGGCTGCCCTTCATCAGGGTCTGCGCCTCACCGGCAAGCACCAGGGCGACCGCGAGTTCGGCGGCGTGGTGACTGTGCTCGGCCGGCACCAACCGGTAGGGCCGAATGTCCAGACCTTCCTGATCGGCCACAGCCCGAATCTTGTCCTCCGGCCCAATTAGGATCGGGTCGATCAGCCCGTGCTCGGCCGCCTCGACTGCGCCGCGCAGCGAATCCGCACTACAGGGATGGACGACCGCACAAGACAGGGCGGGGAGGTCTTCACAGGCTTTCAGCAACTCCAGGTAGCGGTTGTCGCGGCGTAGCTGCACCTTCGGCAAGTCCAACAGTTCATGCCGCATTTTCTCCCTGGGCGCCAGGACTTCGACGAAACCGCTGGCGACTTCCTCACCCGTCGGATCGACCGCCCGGCACTCGAGCAGCACGGTGCCGGTTTCCGGCCGTTTTTCCTGGACCGTCGCGGTCGCGGTCACCGGCACGCCGATGACCACCGGCCGGTGCAGGCGGACGTCGATGTGCTGGGCCACCGAGCCCAAACCGGGCAGACGGGTGCCGGCCAGCGTCGCGAACAGCGCCGCCGACCAGCCGGCCTGCCCGCCGCCCTGCCCATACATCGAGGTGTCCGCCGGCCCCGGATCCAGGTCGATCAAATTGAAGTTGCCGGTGATGATCGCCAGCGCTTCGACGCCGTCCTGATCCAGCGCCCGCGTCAGGCTGGCCCGATCGCCCACCTGAATTTCATCGAAGGTCTTGTTTTCAATCATGTCGTTCATGGCTGATTTACACTTGCGCCTGGCTGGCGCCGTTCATGCCCACAACACTTCCAGAGAGAACGCCACCGCCTCAAAAGGCACGGCGCAAACCTCTTCATCCTGCTGATAAACATGCTCCAGCAACCAATGCCCCTCTCTCAGTATGAACACTTCCAAAGTGCGTGGCGCGGGATCGATCAGCCACAAGAACGACACACTGTGTTCGGCGTAAATCGGCATTTTATCGGCCCGGTCGACCCGCGCCGTACCCGGTGACAACACCTCACACACCCAATCGGGGGGCAGGGTGAAATAGGCGGTTTCCGGCATGACCGGCAAGCGCTCCCGCCGCCAGCCGGCCAGATCGGGAACCAGGATGTCGGCACCGAGATGCAATTCCGGCTCATCCAAAATCCACCAGCCACCCGGACCGCCTCGTCCTTTTTGAAACGGACCGACCAGTTCATCGCCAATAGCTGAACTGGCCACGACGTGTTGGGGCGCGGGGCGGGGATGGGTGATCAATTGACCGTGAATGATCTCGCCCACCAGATTACCAGGCAAGTCGAACAAATCCTCGTAAGTCGCAAATTTGCTAGCGGTTGCGGGCATGGTCAGGATCCTCCACGGGTTCGCGTTACGCCTCATCCTCCGTCCCCAGATAGGCCTCGATCACCCGGGGATCGCGGCGTACCTGCTCGGGTGCTCCCTCGGCGATTTTGCCGCCATATTCCAGCACCACCAGCTTTTCGCAGGCCCGCATTACCAGCCGCATGTCGTGCTCGATCAGCAGAATGGTGACGCCGCGCGCCCGGATTTGTTCGATCAATCCAATCAGCGCCTCGGTTTCCTGCTCGTTCATGCCACCGGCCGGCTCGTCCAGAATCAGCAGGCGTGGCTGAGTCGCCAACGCGCGGGCGATTTCCAGTCGTCGCTGGTCGCCGTAGGAGAGGTTTTTCCCCACCGTCAACGCCTGCCCGCCCAAGCCAACAAATTCCAGTTCCCGCAAGGCCCGGCCGACAGCTTCCTCCTCTGATCGCTGCTGGGCCGGCAGGCGCAGCATGGCGGCGAAAATCCCCCCGCGCATTCGATAGTGACAGCCCGCCAGCACGTTCTCCAGCGCGGTCAACTGCTGAAACAGGCGGATATTTTGAAATGTCCGGGCAATACCCAGCATGATAATACGATGGGTGCGCAACCCGTTCAGCGGCGTACCTGCGAATACGATTTGCCCTCGATCCGACTGGTAGTTACCGGTAATCAGATTGAACACCGTGGTCTTGCCGGCGCCGTTGGGTCCGATCAAGCCCATCACCGAGCCCGCTTCGACCGCGAACGATACGTCGTTGACGGCGGTCAGACCACCGAAAGCCTTGGTCAGGTTTTGCAGGCTGAGTAATGCCATGGTCGGGATGCCTGTTATTCGTTGGCGAAGACTGCGCCTTGCTCTTTTGTGGAGTCTGCAAAATCCCGCCATTCCGGACATCGTTTTTTCAATACCGCCCCCGTGCCGGCAACAACCCCTGCGGCCGGACCACCATCATCACCATCATCACCAGCCCGAACACCAGCATTCGGGCGCCGGCGAATTCCCGGAACAGTTCCGGCAGGCCAATGACCAGGAACGCCGCCAGCAGCACGCCGAGGATGCTGCCCGCCCCGCCGAGAATCACGATCATGAACAACACCACCGACTCCCAAAAGCTGAACGACTCCGGCGAAATAATGGTCATCTTGGCGGCGAACAAGGTGCCGACCATGCCGGCCCAGGCCGCGCCCAGCCCGAACGCCGCCAGCTTGTAGTAATCGGTATTGATGCCGCTGCCCTCCGCCGCCACTTCATCCTCGCGCAGATAGTTGAGCGCCCGCCCGAACCGCGACCTTTTGAGCCGCAGGAACAGGAAAATGGTCAGCGCGACGAAGCCCCAGATCAGATAGAAGAACTCCTGCGGCTGGCGGATGGTGAGGCCGAACAGCTTCGGGCGGCTGATGCCGAAGATGCCGTTGGCGCCGCCGGTGATACCGAACACATCGTTGACCAGGGCGATGCGGACGATTTCGCCGACGCCGATGGTGACGATCAGCAGGTAATCGCCGCGCAGATGGACCACGGGCCGCGCCACCGCCAGCGCGAACAGCCCGGCGACCAGTCCGCTCAGTGGCAAGGTCCATAGAATCGGAATTTGATAGCGGGTGTTGAGGATGGCGGCGGTGTAGGCCCCCATCGCGTAGAAAGCGGCGTGGCCCATGTTGAATAGCCCGGCCTCCCCCAGGATCAGGTTGAGGCTCAACGCCAGCAGTGCGTACAGGCCGATGCTGTTGAGCACGTCCACTTGATAAGCGTTGAGGAAGAGCGGCGCGACGACCATAATCGCGGCGGACAGCCCCACTGCAAGCAGCTTGGCGCGGTTCATATCTTATCCGCAACCCGCTCGCCCAGCAGCCCAGTGGGCCGGACGATCAAAATCAGGATCAACACGCAGAACGCGATGGCATCCTTCCAGGCGATGGAGATGTAGGCCGCACCGAGCGCCTCGATGACGCCGAGCAGCAACCCGCCCACCATCGCGCCGGGGATGTTGCCAATGCCGCCGAGGATGGCAGCGGTGAAGGCTTTCATGCCGTAGACCCAACCCATGGTGAAGTTGATTTGACCGTAGTACAGCCCCACCATTAGCCCGGCAACCCCGCCCAACGCTGGCCCCAGCAGGAATACCAGCAGGATGACCCGATTTACATCGATACCCATCAACCGCGCCGCGCCCTGGTCAATCGCTGCCGCGCGGATGGCCGTGCCGATTTTGGTTTTCTGGATGAACAGGTACAGGGCCACCATCATCAGCACCGAGGCCAGCACGATCAACACCCGCATCAGCGGCAGATAGAGGCCGAAAAGGTCGAGCGTCGCGGCGGGCAGGATGTTATCGGGATAGACCTGAAAGCGGGCGCCGTAAATCAGCATCAACGTATTTTGCAGAAAGATCGACGCGCCCAGCGCCGACACCACCGCCGACAGCCGCGGCGATTCGCGCAAAGGCCGATAGGCCGCCCGCTCCAGAATCGCGCCCAGAATCGCCACCAGCCCCATCACCATCAGCACCAGCACCAGCACGCCCAAGGCGAAGCCCAACCGGTCGGTCAGCGCCAGCGAGGTCAGCAGGGTCAGGCCGAGATAGGCCCCGTAGGTGAACAGATCGCCGTGGGCAAAGTTGATGAGCTTGAGCACGCCGTAGACCATGGTGTAGCCCAAGGCGATCAGGGCGTAGATACCGCCCACGGCGAGACCGTTGGTGAGTTGCTGGAGAAATTCTTCCATGAGGTCGCCGGGACTCAGGCTGGAGAGAAGGGAGCGTCGAGATGACGGCACATACTCGCCACCGTGAAATCCGCGATCTCGCGATGACGAGGAATGGAGGTGCGGCGGCTATTCGCTGGATTCTCCCAAATGGAATATTCGCCACCCTCTCGCAACAACCGACAGCCATACTGATTCAAATGGCGCAGCAAATCACGCCGTTTCATGCGGCCGTCGCTTCCAGAATAACAGTCACACGGGGAGCCGCCATCAGCAGCAGGTGAATCGGTTCTTCCAAATCGGCTTCGGGATGAGTACAAGACGGATTGGGGCGTGGCAGTGGTTCACCTTGCAGCAGGCAGGTTTCCGCCATGTCCACCAATGCACTGGCCAATAGCCGCTTTGTTTCCGGCAGATTTTGAGCGCAGGTTACCGTGCCGGGGAAATCCAGCACCTCGGCACGAACACCGCTATCAACAAATTTATACATCGCTTCGTAAGTCAGCATGGTCAGCCCACAAAGTTGCGACGGCCCCCGTCCGTATGAAAGGGAGCCGCTGGGTTAGCTTACAGCTTCTGCAACACGAATCTCCCTTCGCCGTCCACCTTGTAAACCCGATACACCTCGCCCTCGCGGTCGCCCTTGGCGTCGAAAGAGATCGGACCGCTCAGACCGGAGTAGTTCTTGAGATCCTTGTGCAGGTATTCAGCAATCCTGCCGCCGTCGGTGGATTTGGCGCCCGCGATACCGGCCACCATCACCCGGAAACCGTCGCCGGCCAGCACCGCCCAGATCGAGGGAGGCAACTCGTTATATTTCTTCTGGTAATCGGCCAGAAACGCCCTGGCGTCCGGCGTATCCAGATCCTGCGGCTGTGGGGGGCTGAGGAAATAGAAGCCCTCGGCAGCCTCCTTGCCGGCAATCTTGACCAAATCAACATTGTTGGTAGCGTCGCCGCCGATGAATGGCACTTTCCAGTTCATATCCTTCTTCTGCCGCAGCAGCAGACCAGCTTCAGGATAGTAGCCGGTAAACAGCACTACGTCGGGATTGGCACCTTTCAGCTTGGTCAGAATAGCGGTGTAGTCGCGCTCGCCGGGAGTCAGCGCATCGAAAAACACTATTTCCGTACCCTTTTTCTTCAGCAGGGCACTGGCTTCGTCGGCCAGGCCCTTGGCGTAGGAGGTACTGTCGTGCAGGATGGCGACCTTCTTGAAGCCCAGCTTGCCGATGGTCTGCGCCGCCATGCGGCCCTGCTCGTCGTCGCGTGGCGCGGTGCGGAAGAAATGCTTGAAGCCCTTCTCGGTCAGGCGGATGGCGGTGGAACCGTTGGCGATCTGAGGGATCTTGGCTTCATCGTAAATCGCCTGGCTGGCTTCGGTTACCGAGGAGCCGTAGGTGCCGATGACCGCCACCACACCCCGGGTGGTCAGGCGCTGCGCGGCCAGCGAGGCGGTACGCGGGTCGCCGCCATCGTCCTCGGTCACCACCTCGATCTGCTTGCCCAGCACACCCCCCTTGGTGTTCTGCTGTTCAGCCAGCAGTTCGACGATCTTCTTCATACCCTGGCCCTCGCTGGCCCAGGAACCGGTCAAGGGCGCCATCAGGCCGATCTTGACCGTGTCCGCCTGGGCCATTCCGCCGCCCAGCGCCAAACCGACCGCCGCGACCAAGGTCAACAGTTGCTTTTTCATGCGGTGACATCCTCCTGGCAGAATTTGGGAAGGGGCAACGATAGCAGCGAATTTCAAACAGCGTCAAACCCGCCGAACTGATGGAACAGGCACTCTGATTTCCGCCAGCGGCGCAGCGGCAAGCAGTGCGTTGGCCTCATCCTCGTCCGCTTCTTCCGCACCTTCATCTCCGCCCGGCAGCCAGGCCGGCGCCGGACCACCGTTGCGCGCACCCAACCCGGTGAAATCGAACAGCGCGGTATCGGCCAGATGGGCGGGCACCACGTTCTGGAGCGCGGCAAAGATATTTTCCACCCGCCCCGGAAACTGCTGCTCCCATTGCCGCAGCATCGCCTTGATCGCCTGCCGTTGCAGGTTCGGCTGCGAGCCGCACAGGTTGCAGGGAATGATCGGGAATTGCCGGACCTCGGCATAGGCGGCGAGGTCGCGTTCCCGACAGTAGGCCAGCGGCCGGATCACCACATGGCGGCCATCGTCGCTCAATAACTTCGGCGGCATGGCCTTGAGCTTGCCGCCGTGGAACAGATTCAGAAACAGGGTTTCGAGGATGTCGTCGCGGTGATGGCCCAGCGCGATCTTGGTCACGTCATGCTCGGTGGCGAACGTGTATAGAATCCCGCGCCGCAATCGCGAACACAGCCCGCAGGTGGTTTTGCCCTCGGGGATCACACGCCTGACGATGCGGTAGGTATCCTGCTCGATGATGTGGAAGGGGACGCCGATGCTCCGCAGATAATCCGGCAGCACGTGTTCGGGAAAACCGGGTTGCTTCTGGTCGAGATTGACCGCCACCAGTTCGAACCGTACCGGCGCCCGCGCTTGCAAGTTGCGCAGGATATCCAGCAGGGCGAAGGAATCCTTGCCGCCGGACAGGCAGACCATCACCCGGTCGCCCTCTTCGATCATGTTGAAATCCTGGATGGCGCGGCCCACGTTCCGCCGCAGGCGCTTCTGGAGCTTGTTAAAATTGACCTGTTGTTTCCTGATCGCCACCGTTATCGCCACCACCTCGGGAACCGCTCGCGCGGCGGGAAACTTTACCCGAAATCCGGCCCGGTTGCGCCAAATTCCATACCTTGCCGGACGCCAGCCGGGAGGCTAGACTCCCCGGTCATGACCACGGTTCGCACCGCGCGTCGGGAACCTGCCCGGTCCCAGCCTGCTGCACCGGGTAGACAAACCGTCATTCCTCGGAGAACCCCACCATGGAGATCAGCGACATCGAACATTACAAACACCGGCTCGTCGAATTGCGCGTCGAGCACCGCGACCTGGACGATGTGATCGCCCGCCTTGCCAGGGACCCCCTGGTCGACGAGCTTGAACTGAAGCGACTGAAAAAGCGCAAGCTCATGCTCAAGGATATGATCGCGCATCTGGAAAGCAAGCTGATTCCCGACCTCAACGCCTGACCCGATCCATAAAGAGTGGGGCCGCCCGGCCTTGCGGACCGCGACGGCCCCCTGCACCTCCCATTACCCTGGGGGGTGGATTATAGCTGCTCGCCGTATTTCTTATGGTGCAAAGCCTTGGCTTGGCCGATCCAGTCTTCACGGCGAACCCGACCACTGAAATGGATGACTTCCGACTCCAGACGGTCGATATCGGCATCGGTCAGGGTAGCAAGGCGCCGATAGCTGCGAATGCCGTCAGCATTCAGCTTGCCCTCCAGCACCGGCCCGATCCCGTTGATCAGCTTCAGGTCATCCTGCTCCGCCGGCGGGACAGTTGAGGCGGCGGCTTGCTGCTCGTTGGCCAAGGTCTTGATCAGGCCGTTCAGCTCTTCCAACCGCTTGGCAATGCCGTGCAAGTCGTCGCGGGTCGGCACGCCCAGCCGCTTCAGGGCGCGTGATACTCGTTCCTCAAACAATTGCTCTAAATTTTCCAGCGTATCGGCCGCCCTGGTCCTGACATCCTCGACCATGCCGCGGACCTCATCCACCCGCTCCTTCACTTCACCGACTTTTTCCTCGGCCAATTTCAAGGTCTGGTCCCGGATTTTTCCGCCCTCCTTGACGAGAGAATCCATCAGCCTGCCGGTTTCCTCCTGCGCCTTGCCCACCACGGCCTTGATCTGGTCAGCCATCGATTCAGGGACTTTTGGTTCGGTATCGTCGTTCATGTCGCACTCCTCTTGGCTTTCGCCTGTGTTCCGGTAGATCACTTTGATTAACTCTATCAATCAATGCTAGTGCAAACACCCTAAACCCGACTCGTACCCGTACCGTGCTCTGGCTGGCCGCGTGCGCGGCCGAACGTCCCTCCCCAGGCTTGCTGCTATGATAAAGTAGTTCATAAAATTCTCGATTCGGTCAGGCCACCGCGATTCGCCGGATCGTGCCTCACCCAGAACCATGCCGATCATCCCATGATCCTAAGCCGTTTCCTGAAGCCCAAGTGGCAACACGCCGATCCCGAGAGCCGTAAACAGGCTTTGCAGGAACTGGATAATAACGACCCGACGCTCATCGAACTGGCCCGGCAGGACCCCAATCCAGCCGTCCGCCGCGCTGCGCTGGAACGTCTGGGCGACCTCGACCTGCTGCAAGGCATCGCCAGCGCGGATGCCGACCCGGGCGTGCGGGCCGCCGCCCATGACCGCCAGCGATCCCTGCTGACCGGCAAGGCCCCCGACAGTCCACCGCTGGCCAGCCGGCTGGAACGACTGCGCCACAGCCCGGACCCCGGGCTGGCCGAGTTCCTGCTCCAACAGGCCATCGAACCGGAACTGCGGCTGGCGGCCCTGGAGCGGATCGACTCGGAAGCGGTGCTGGCCGGGATTGCAGTGCAGAACCCACACCCGGACCTGCGGCTGGCCGCACTGGAACGGGTTCACGCCGCCGAGTTGCTCAACCAGATCGTCCGCCAGAGCCGTAACCGCGACAAGCGGCTACATCGCCGGGCCCGGGAGCGGCTGGACACCCTGGTCGCAGCGCAAGCCCACGCCGCCCATCTGGAACGGTTGTGCACCGAAATGGAAAATTTGCCCTGGGATGGCGAGAGCGGTCCCAACGCCGGCCGGTTCCCGCGACTGGAGCAGGAATGGCGCAATCAGGAAGCTGTCGCCCCGATCGAACTGCGGGAACGCTACGCCCAGGCGCGCGCCCGTTTCCTGGCCGAGCGGCAAGCCAGCGCCGGCCGCCGGACCCAGCGGCTGGAACTGGTCGCTGCGCTGGAAACCCTGCTGGAACGGCTTCAGCGCGAATTCGAACCCAGCGCCGAATTCAATGCGGCCATTCAATACGCTACCCGCGAAGCCCCGGCCGCCTGGAACCACCTCGGCCCAGCCCAGGATGCCGAGAGCCGGCGGCTGGATCAGCGCTTCCAGCAACTCGGTCAGGACATTCGCGAACAGGAGCGCATCCTGCACCGCAATCACGTTCGCGCCGAGCGCCTGCGCGAAGTATTGCGCCAGGCCGAAGCCCTGCTCGAACAGCCCAGCGAGGTACGCGACATCGACCTCAAGCACCTGCGGCAGCGGTGGGAAGGACTGGAACGACCCGAGTCCCGCGAGCTGGCCAACGACCTGCAAGCCCGCCTCGACGGTTTGTTCGACAAGCTGCGCGCCCGCCTGCAACGGCAAGTCCAGCAGCGGGACCAGGAATGGCAGGAACTCCAGGACCTGGCCTGCCAGCTCGAAACGGCGCTCGACAACGGCGAGTTACAACAGGCCACGCATCTGCAAGAGCAGACCCGCCACCGGCTGAAACACAACATTGGCCTGACCCGCGCGCAAATGGCGACGATTGAGGAACGCCTGCAACACTGTTCCAGCCGCATCGGCACCCTGCGCGACTGGCGCCGCTGGGGTACCCATCAGGCCCGGGAACAACTCTGCGTCACCGCTGAAAGCCTGATCGGCCTGGAGGCCGATCCGACGGATATCGCCCAACGCATCCAGCAAACCCGCGAAGCCTGGAAAGCGCTGGACCACCACGAAGGCGCTGCCCCCAAGACGCTGTGGAAACGTTTCAACGAGGCCTGCGAACGCGCCTATGCGCCCTGTCAGGTCTATTTCGAAGCGCAAAACCGCGAACGCCGACAGAACCTCGAAAAGAAACAGGCGCTCTGCGATCAACTGGAACAGTTCGAAGCCACGACCGACTGGCAGCAGGTGGACTGGCGCGAGGCGGATCGGCTGCGCCGCCGCGCCCAGGAGCAATGGTTCAAACTCGGACCGGTCAACCGATCCGATCACAAGAACCTGGATCGCCACTTTCACCAGATTCTGCAACGATTGGACGGGCGCCTGGACGCCGAACGCGACCGCGAGGTCCAACGCCGCCAGCAACTCATCCACCGTCTCCAGTCCATGATCGAAGGTCCCGACCTGCGCACCGCCATCGAGGCCGCCAAGCACGCCCAAGCCGAATGGCACCCGACCGTGCAGGCATCGCCCCGGCAGGAACAAACACTGTGGAAGGAATTTCGCGCTGCCTGCGACGCGGTGTTCGCCCGCCGCCAACTTGAACAGCAAGCAGCCGATACCGAACGGCAGACCAATCTGACGCGCAAGCTGGACCTTTGCGCCGAAATCGAAGCGCTATGCACCATCGACCACGAACAACTGACGCAGGCACGGGCACGGCTGCAGGCTGCCCAGCACGAGTGGGATACGCTGGGTCCGACCTCCAAAACCGAACAACGCGCGCTCGGCCAACGCTTCGAGACGGCCATTCGTCAATTTTCCCGCCACGAACGCTTTCTGCGCCAGACCAGCGGTCGGGAGACCTTTCAGCATCTGTGCGAGCGGTCCCGGTTGTGCGCCCGGCTGGAGGCGCTGCTCGCCGCCGCGCCGGTCGATGCCGGCACGCTTGACCAGGCTCGGGAAACCTGGCGGACCTTGCCAGGATTGCCGTCGGCGCTCCTGGAACCGATTCAGCAACGTTTCGACACCGTCGTTCAATCCTTGACCGGCCTGCCCGAACAGTCCCTGGAACTCCTGGCCAACCTGGAGCGGAATCTGGAGCGCAAGCGGATTTGGTGCGTCTGCATGGAAATCGTCGCCGGGGTGGAATCGCCACCAGAATTCGCGCAACTGCGCATGGAGTACCAGGTCGCTCGCTTGTCGGCCTCGCTGGCCGGCGCCGCCGCCAAGATCGATTCCCTGTACGATCCCCGCCTGCTGCAGGAGCAGTGGTGTCTGACCGGGGCGCTGCCCGCCGAGGCGGCGGCGGAGCTGGATATCCGCTTCCTGCACGCCTTGCGGACCTGGTGGCAGCGAGAAGACGCCTGAAACCGCTCGACAGCGACACTCGCGCGGCATGAAGTCCGGCGATCTGCTACTGGCGTTGCTGGCCAACACCGCCTGGGCCTTCAACTTCATCGCCGGCAAAACCGGCGTCACCCAATTCCAGCCTTTTCTGTTCACCAGCCTGCGCTTTGCCGTCCTGCTGCTGGTGCTGCTGCCCTTCCTGCGCTGGATTCCCGGCCAGATGGGTGGCGTGCTGGGAATCGCACTGGTGCAGGGCGTGCTGCATTTCAGCTTGGTCTTCGCCGGCCTGGAAGCCAGCGGCGATATTGCCTCGGTCGCTATCGCCAGCCAGTTGTACGTCCCCTTCTCGGCTCTGCTGGCGGTTGTCATGCTCGGTGAGAGGTTGGATCCACGGCGACTGCTCGGTATCGCCTCCGCTTTTGGCGGCGTACTGGTGATCGGCTTCGACCCGGGGGTGTTCCACCATCTCGACGCCCTGCTGCTGATCACCGCCGGCGCGCTGGCGATGGCGGTCGCCACCATCCAGATGCGCCAGTTGCGCGGCGTCGGCGTATTCGCGCTGCAGGTCTGGATCGCCTTATGCGCCACCCCGGCGCTGGCGCTGCTCTCGCTGTTGTTCGAACACGGACAAGAGGCCGCCGTGCGCTCGGCGACTGCGCTGGAACTGGCGGCACCGGTCTACTCCGCCCTGGGTGCGTCCCTGATCGGGCACGGCATCGTCTACTACCTGCTCGGCCGTTACCCGGTCAGCGTCACCACGCCGCTCATGTTGCTATCGCCCGTCCTGGCGGTCGCGTTTGGCGTGTTGCTGTGGGGTGATGTCCTGACTTGGAAGCTGATCCTGGGCGGCGGCATGACCCTGGCCGGCATCGTCGTCATCAACCTGCCCGCACCGCGCCACCGCGCCGCTCCTTCCGGCTAGCAATCCCTGCCAGGTCTCATAATTCCCGGCGGACCAAACGTTCAATCAGGGGTTGCAAAATGATCTCCATGGCGAATCCCATCTTACCTCCCGGCACCACGATGGTGTTGCGGCGCGACATGAACGAATCGTGGATCACGTGCAGCAAATGGATAAAATCCGGCTGCGTCTTGCGAGCGTCCTTGAAGCGGATTACCACGAAACTTTCGTCCAGCGTGGGAATGTCGCGAGCCGTGAACGGATTGGACGTATCCACCGTCGGCACTCGCTGAAAGTTGATGTCGGTGCGGGAGAATTGCGGCACGATGTAATGGGTGTAATCGTACATCCGCCGCAGGATGGTATCGGTTACCGCCTCGGGACTGTAACCACGCTCGGCGGTATCACGATGAACCTTCTGGATCCATTCCAGATTGACGATCGGCACCACCCCGATCAGCAGGTCCACATAGCGGGCAACATTGACTTTGTCGGTCACCACCCCACCGTGCAAGCCCTCGTAAAACAATAGGTCGGTTTCCTGCGGTACCTGCTCCCATGGCGTGAATGTGCCGGGTTCCTGACCATCACGCTTGGCTTCCTGCCAATTGTGCAGGTAGTAACGCCGTAGCCCGGTACCCCGCTCGCTGTATTCCATGAACAGCGCTTCCAGCCGGTCGAACAGATTCCCCTCGGGACCGAAGTGACTCAGGTTGCGACCCTCAGCATATGCTTGCTCGATCTGCCGTTGCATTTCCAGCCGGTCGTAACGATGAAAGCTGTCTCCCTCGACGAGGGCGGCATTGATCCCGTCGCGCCGGAAGATATGCTCCACCGCGACTCGAACCGTCGAGGTACCGGCTCCGGACGAACCGGTAATGGCAATAATCGGATGCTGTTTCGACATGACCGCTCCGCGCGGTGAACTGCAGGCAAAGCTATTATAGCCGAGCTTATATTGCAGTGCAGCAAAATTGGTTTGCGACCATCCCCTGGATCGGTTCGAAGCGACGAGGTACGGAGCGGACACGCGAGCGCACGACAGCGCCACCCTCAATGATAAGCTGGCGCAAATGATAAGGGCGGCGGGAATTGGATTCCCGCCGCCCCGACCCTTCCACGCCCTCGCGACCTGTCTACCGACCAGCTTGCTCCAGCAGGCGCCGCAACTGGTAACAATAGACAAATCCCGGCAGCGCGCTAACCGCGAACAGGCACAGGGTCACGGTATAGAACTCCCAATCCTGCACGTGGTTGGTTCCGGCCGCTTGATACTCGAACCCGAACCCCATACCCACGACCAGTCCGTAAAGCAATCCCCACTCGAACAGCCGCAACCAGAAAGGTTTGACCCGTCCATTCCGACGGGCGATCACGAACAGCCACCGCTCGCTCAGCCAAGGCAGGTTGGCGGCCGCCACAGCCAGCCCCAGCCAAAGACCCACGATGATTCCCTGGGACAATTGCTTAGTTCAGCAACGCAGTGGCGCACCACGTCATCAACGCGGTCGGATATAAACCCAGCACCACCAGCAACAGGCCATTGGCGCTAATCGCGATTTCGGTATCCCGACTGAGCGTGATCGGCTCGTTCTGTTCGGGTTTGTCGAAATACATGCACTTGACCACCCGCAGATAGTAGAACGCCCCAATGACGGAGAACAGCACGCCGACAATCGCCAGCCAAACCAGCCCAATATTGACGACCGCCTGCAACACCACCCACTTGGCGTAAAAGCCAACCAAGAACGGAATGCCGGCCATGGACATCATGATAACCATCATCAGAAAGGCCAGCCACGGACTACGATCATTCAGGCCCTTGAAGTCATCGATGTTCTCGGCGTCAAAGCCGACGCGGCTCAGCATGATCACCACGCCGAAAGCGCCAACCGCCATAAGCACATAAACAATGGTATAGAACATTGCCGCCGCGTAACCTTCGGGCGTACCCGCCAGAATCCCAAGCAGCAGAAAACCGATATGGGAAATGGTCGAGTAGGCCAACATGCGCTTGATGTTAGATTGGACGATGGCTACCAGATTGCCCAGCGCCATGGACAGGACCGCCAGGATGATGAGCATCTGCTGCCAATCGTTCTGCAGCGAGCCGAGGCCATCCACCAAAATACGCATCACCAGGGCAAACGCGGCCAGCTTGGGGGCCGAGCCGATATATAGCGTCACCGAAGTGGGCGCACCTTGGTAGACATCCGGCAACCACATGTGGAAAGGGACGGCGCCCAACTTGAAGGACAGCCCAACCACCAGAAACACCAGTCCGAACACCAGCACCAGATTATTCGTGCCCTGCTTGGCGACCGTATCAGCCACCACCTGGAGATCCACGCTGCCGGTCGCACCGTAGATCATCGAAATCCCGTACAGCAACATGCCGGAGGCGAGCGAACCCAAAACGAAGTATTTCATGGCGGCCTCGGAGGCCACCGGCGAATCCCGGTCGATCGCCACCAGCGCATACAACGACAGCGACAGCAACTCCAGCCCCAGGTACACGCTGAGCAGGCTGTGCGCCGAGACCATGACCATCATCCCCAGCACGCCGAACAGGCCCAGCACGTAGTACTCGCCCTTGAACAGATTGCGTTGCCGCAGGTAATCGCGGGAATAGAGGAACGCGACGGCGGCGGCGAGATAGATAAAGAGCTTGAGCAGATCGCCCATGGCATCCTTGATGTAGTGACCGAACATGGTGGTCACCGGCGCCTGGGCGTAGGTCAGCAGGGTCAGCAGAGCCGCGCCCAGAAGGGTGAGCTGCGCCAGCCCGTAAGTGATGTGGCGCTGCCGCTGCTCCAGGAACACGTCGATGACCAGCACCGCGCAGGTCAGGGTCAGCACGAACAGTTCCGGCAGTACCGGCATGAAGTCAGGGGCGACGAAGTTCATTGGGTTTCCCTATTCTCCGAAATCTTCTCTGCGACAGGAGCCCTTACAGCTTGGACAGGGTGACGTGCTGCAACAGGTTATCCACCGAGGCGTGCATCACCGAGGTCAACGGGTCGGGCCAGACGCCGAGCAGCAGCACCGCCGCAGCCAGCAGACTCAGCATGATGATCTCGCGGGTGTTGACATCCTCCAACTCGGCGACGTGGCTGTTGCCGATGTCGCCGAAGATGACCCGCTTGACCAGCCACAGAGTGTAGGCCGCGCCCAGGATCAGGGTGGTGGAGGCCAGGAAGGCGATCCAGAAACTGGCCTTGAAGCTGCTCAGGATCACCAGGAACTCGCCGACGAACCCGGAGGTGCCGGGTAGACCAGCGTTGGCCATGCCGAACAACACCATGAACGCCGCGAAGATCGGCATGGTGTTGACCACCCCGCCGTAGTCCTTGATCTGACGGGAATGGACCCGGTCGTACAGCACGCCCACGCAGAGGAACAGCGCGCCCGAGATGAAGCCGTGCGACACCATTTGCACCATGCCGCCCTCGATACCCATGGCGGCGCCGCTCAAGCTGCCGGTATGGCGATGGATGCCGAACACGATGAAGAAACCCAGGGTGACGAAACCCATGTGGGCGATCGAGGAATAGGCGATCAACTTCTTCATGTCCTGCTGGATGAGGGCCACCAAGCCGATATAGACCACCGCCACCAGCGACAGGGTAATGATGAACCAGTCCAGCATGGCGGAGGCGTCCGGAGTGATCGGCAGGGCGAAACGCAGAAAACCGTAGCCGCCGATCTTCAGGGTGATGGCCGCCAGGATCACCGAACCGCCGGTGGGAGCCTCGACATGGGCGTCCGGCAACCAGGTGTGGACCGGCCACATCGGCACCTTGACCGAGAAGCCCAGCATGAAGGCGAAGAAGATCAGTACCTGCTCGGTCAGACTCAGCGGCAGCTTATGGAAATCCAGGATCTCGAAACTGTTCGCCTGGTTGTACATGTAGATCAGGGCGATTAGCATGAACACCGAGCCGAGGAAGGTGTACAGGAAGAATTTGAGGGTGGCGTAGACCCGGCGCGGTCCGCCCCAGATGCCGATGATCAGGAACATCGGGATCAGCATCGCCTCGAAGAACACGTAGAACAGGATGGCGTCCAGCGCGGCGAACACCCCGATCATCAGCCCTTCCATGATCAGGAAAGCGGCCATGTACTGGGCTACCCGGTACTCAATCACTTCCCAGCCAGCGATCACCACCAGCACGGTCATGAACGCGGTGAGCAGAATCAACGGCATCGAAAACCCGTCCACGCCCAGATGGTAGTTGGCGCTAAACGCCGGGATCCAGGGAACGAACTCCTGGAACTGCATCGCCGCCGTCGCGGGATCGAACGACGAATACAGCGGGATACCCATCAGGAAGGTCAGGATCGCCACGGTCAGGGCCAGCGCCCTGGCGCGCACGGGGTTGTCGTCACCCACGAACAGCACCGCGACGCCACCGAGAATCGGGAACCAGATGACAAGACTCAGCAGAGGCAGTTCCGACAGCATGGTTTTTCTTCTTCCAGGTTAGCGGGTGACGAACCAGGTCAACAGGATCAGCAGGCCGATGATCATCGCGAACGCGTAGGTATACAGGTAACCCGTCTGCAGATGCCGAGTCACGGCGGCGAACCAGCCCACCAGCCGGGCCGTGCCATTGACCAGCAACCCATCGATCAATCCGGCGTCGGCGTACTTCCACAGCGCCGTTCCAGTCTCGCAACTACCCTTGGCGAAGAACCGCTGATAGAACTGGTCGAAGTAGTATTTGTTGTCCAGAATGTTGTACAGCGGCGCGAAAATTTGCTGTATCCGTTCGGGCAGATCCGGCTTGACCATGTACAAATAGAACGCCGAGCCGAATCCGGCGAGCACCAGGACGAACGGCAGGCCGGTCACGCCATGCAGGGCGAAGCTCATCGCGCCGTGGAAATGTTCCTTGAGATGCGCCAGCACGTTGTGCTCGGGCGCCACGAAGATGCTGCCCCCGAATCCATCGCCGAACAGCAAGGGCTCGATGGTCATGGCGCCGATGATGACCGAGGGAATGGCGAGCAGGATCAACGGCACGGTCACAACCGCCGGCGTCTCGTGCAGGTGTTCCTGGGTGTGGTGGTCCATCCGCTCCTTGCCGTGGAACACGATGAAATACAGGCGGAACGAATAGAACGAGGTCACGAACACGCCCAGCATCACCGCCGCGTAGGCGAAGCCGGCGCCAGCGATGTGCGAGTAATGCACCGCCTCCAAAATGCTGTCCTTGGAGTAGAAGCCGGCGAAGCCGGGAGTGCCGATCAGCGCCAGGGTGCCCAGCAGGAAGGTGAACCAGGTGATCGGCATGTACTTCCACAGCCCGCCCATCTTGCGGATATCCTGCTCGTGGTGCAGGGCGATGATCACCGAGCCGGCGCCCAGGAACAGCAGCGCCTTGAAGAAGGCGTGGGTCATCAGGTGGAAAATAGCCGCCGAATAGGCGGACACGCCCAACGCCACCGTCATGTAGCCGAGCTGCGACAGCGTCGAATAGGCGATCACCCGCTTGATGTCGTTCTGGACGATGCCGAGGAAGCCCATGAACAGGGCAGTGATGGACCCGATGACCAGCACCACGCTCAGCGCGGTCGGCGATAGCTCGAACAGCGGCGACATCCGGGCCACCATGAAGATGCCCGCCGTCACCATGGTGGCGGCGTGGATCAGGGCGGAGATCGGGGTCGGACCTTCCATCGAATCCGGCAGCCAGACGTGTAGTGGCACCTGGGCAGACTTGCCCATCGCGCCGATGAACAGCAGGATGCAGATCACCGTCATCAGCGACCATTCCACGCCGGGAACGATCTGGACGGTCACGTTAGCCATCAGTGGGGCAGCCGCGAACACGTCGGCGTAATCGAGGCTGTTGAAAGCCATCAGCACGGCGGCGATACCCAGCAGAAAGCCGAAATCGCCCACCCGGTTGACCAAGAAGGCTTTCAGACCGGCGAAAATGGCGCTCTCGCGTTTGTACCAGAAACCGATCAGCAGGTAGGACACCAGGCCCACGCCTTCCCAGCCGAAGAAGAGCTGCAGGAAGTTGTTGGACATCACCAGCATCAGCATCGCGAAGGTGAACAGGGCGATATAGCTGAAGAACCGCTGGTAACCGTCGTCGTCGTGCATGTAACCGATGGTGTAGATATGCACCATCAAGGACACGAACGTTACCGTAGCGATCATCACTGCGGTCAGATTGTCGACCAGGAAACCGATCTCCAGGCGAATGCCCTCGATCATCATCCAGGTGTAGACCGTGCCATTGTAGGGCTCGGCTCCACCCAGAACGTGATGCTGGAGCACCGCCAGCGACAGCAGGAAGGAGATCGCCACACCGATGATAGTCACCCAGTGGGCGCCGGCCCGACCGATCTTGCGGCCGAACAGACCGGCGATAATGGCGCCGAGCAGCGGCGCGAGCACAATCCCGAGATAGACGTTTTGCATGCGGCTAACCCTTCAGCGTGTCGAGGTCGGCGACGTTGATGGTGCGCCGGTTACGGAATAGCACCACCAGGATGGCCAGGCCGATGGCCGACTCGGCCGCCGCCACAGTCAGGATGAAAAAGACAAAAACCTGCCCGACGGTGTCGTCGAGAAACCGCGAAAAGGCGATAAAGTTGAAATTCACCGCCAGCAGCATGAGCTCGATCGACATCAGCAGGATAATGACGTTTTTCCGATTCAGAAAAATGCCGGCCACGCTGAGACAAAAGAGGATCGCTCCGAGCACGAGATAATCAGTAAGCGCGATCATCTATCCCCCGCCTTTACTTTTTGGAATATTTGAAATCATTTTGCCGACTAGACGGGCGCCAGCAAAACCGGCATCCGCCCGGGGCGATGCTGCCTTACTTCTTCTTTTCCGCCGCCAAGCGCACCAGCCGCACCCGGTCGTCCCGTGATACCCGCACCTGCCGGGCCGGATTCTGGGACTTGGTGCCTTCCCGCCGCCGCATCGTCAGCGAAATCGCAGCGACGATCGCCACCAGCAGAATCACCGAAGCGATTTCGAACGGATAGACATAGAAGGTGTACAGGACGCTGCCCAGTTCCTTGGTATTGCTGTAATCGGCCGCATGCGAGATCAGGCTGTACTGATCCGCGCCGAAATAGCCGGCCCCCACCACCAGCACCATTTCGATGACGATGAGCAGCGCGATCGCCACTCCAACCGGCAGGTACTTGATGAACCCTTCCCGTACTGGAGCAACATTAATATCCAGCATCATCACCACGAACAGGAACAGCACCATCACCGCGCCCACGTAAACCAGTACCAGGGTGATGGCCAGAAACTCGGCCTCGATCAGCAGCCAGAGCGCGGCGCTGGTGAAAAACGCCAAGACCAGAAACAACGCGGCATGCACCGGGTTGCGGACCGTGATCACCCGTACCGCCGCAAACACCAGGATGAGGGCGAAGACGTAGAACAAAAACTTTTCAAATCCCATGAGTGGACCTGTTTTCGTTATTCTGGGAATGGAGGCTAGCGATAGGCGGCATCAGCGGCCCGGTCGGCGGCGATCTGCGCCTCGCAGCGGTCGCCGTGAGCGAGCAGTTTGTCCTTGGTCATGATCTGCTCGCCGCGCTTTTCGAAATGATAATCGAACGTCCGGGTCTCCACGATCGAATCCACCGGACAGGACTCCTCACAGAATCCGCAGTAAATACACTTGAACAGGTCGATCTCGTAGCGGACGGTGCGGCGGGAACCGTCGGCCCGCTGTTCGGACTCGATGGTAATCGCCAGCGCCGGGCAGACCGCCTCGCACAACTTGCAGGCGATGCAACGCTCTTCGCCGTTCGGGTAACGACGCAAGGCGTGCAGACCACGAAACCGGGGCGACAGCGGGGTGCGCTCCTCCGGGAATTGCACCGTGATCTTTCTGGCGAACAGGTATCGACCGGTAATCCGCAGGCCAAGCAACAACTCCCAAAGCAGGAAGCTCTTGAAGTAGTGCCGCAGAGCGTTCAGGGTATTCATCGCATTTCGCCTCAATCGAACCACGGACCGACTTGCGCCAGCACGCCCAGGCCGATCACCAGAATCCAGACCAGCGTCACCGGGATAAAGACCTTCCAGCCCAGCCGCATGATCTGATCGTAGCGATAGCGCGGGAAGGTGGCACGGAACCACAGGAAAAACAGCAGCAGGAACGAAATCTTGATCACCAACCAGATCGCGCCGGGCACGAAGGCAAACAGCCCGCCCAGTACCGGAATGCCTTCGAACGGCGACAACCAGCCGCCCAGGAACATCGTGGCCGCCAGCGCCGACACCAGGATCATGTTGGCGTATTCCGCCAAAAAGAATACCGCGAACGCCATGCCGGAGTAATCGACGTGGAATCCGGCGACGATTTCCGATTCACCCTCGGCCACGTCGAAAGGGGCGCGGTTGGTTTCGGCGACGCCGGAGATGAAATACACCAGGAACAACGGCAGCAGCGGCAACCAGAACCAGTGCAGCAGGCTGCCCTGTTGGGCCAGCACGATCTGATTCAGATTAAGGCTGCCGGCGGCCATCAGCACACCCACCAGGGCGAACCCCATGGCAATCTCATAAGCCACGATCTGCGCCGCCGAACGCATCGCCCCGAGAAAGGCATACTTGGAATTGGAGGACCAGCCGGCGATGATCACGCCGTAGACGCCCAGCGAAGTCAGCGCCAGCAGGTACAGCAATCCGGCGTCCAGCTTGGAAACCATCATGCCGTCGCCGAACGGGATCACCGCCCACGCCGCCAGCGCGGGCCCGAAGGAGACAACCGGCGCCAGTACGAACAGGAAGCGGCTAGCCCGAGTCGGAATGATAATTTCCTTGAACATGAGCTTCATGGCGTCCGCGATGGGCTGCAACCAACCCTTGGGGCCGACTCGATTCGGACCGATCCGGACCTGCATGTAGCCGATGATCTTGCGTTCGGCAAAGGTCAGATACGCCACTCCCACCAACAGGGGAACCAGGATGGCAACGATTTTCAGGAGAATAATGACGAGCGTCAGCAGCGTTTCCACGATCCAGGGTCCTTGTCGTTATTGGATGGTCACCGGCCCCACCGACGGCCCGAGCGCCACGCTGGCGCTCAACCCGGCCGGAATCCAGGCGCAGCCCTTGGGCACGCTGTCATCCAGCACCAGCGGCAAATCGACCGCCGCACCGTTCTGGCGCACTTGGACTTGCTCCCGTCCGGTCACGCCCAGTTCCCGGGCCACGTCCGGATGCAACCGCACCTCGGCGGGTCGCGCCAGCGGGCTCGACTGCAACGAGCGGGCGCGTCGCACCAGCGAATCCAGCGCGTAGATCGGTACTTCCGCCACCCGAACCAATCCTTCGACTCGCAACGGCACCAGCGATTTGCCCAAATCCGTGGTGTTGTCCGGCTTGACGCCGCCGCAGATACCCTGAATTTCGGCGAGCACCTCCTCGGAACTCACATACTCGAAACCGCTCAAACCGCACAGGTTGCCCAGCACCCGCAGCACCTTCCAGGCTGGCCGCGTCTCGCCGAACGGCTTGCTGGCACCCTGGAAACTCTGCCAGCGACCCTCGGCGTTGACATAGGTGCCGGAAGTCTCGGCAAAGGTCGCCACCGGCAAAATCACTTGAGAAAAGCTCTTGCTGGCGGCGCTGGCGTAAGGACTGAGTGAAACCACGAACTCCGCGCCCTGCATGGCCTTCAGCGCCGCGGCGCCATCCCAGCAATCGAGTTCGGGCTCGACCCCGAGCAGTACGTAGGCTTTGCGCGGCGATTCCAGCATCGCCCGCGCATCCAGTCCCACCGTCGAGGCCTGCTTGCCGCCCGGCAGGCGATACGGCACCGCGCCGGCCAGCCAACCGCCCGCCGAATTGACCGCCTCCGGCAAATAACCTAACAGGGCCCCGCTGCGCAGGGCCACGAAACCCGCCAACGCCCGCAGTTGCGCGAAAGCCGGGTGGGCTACCGCCAGATTGCCCAGCAATACGGTGGCTGGGGCGTTGTCGACGAGATTGGAGGCGATGGCGCGCTCGGTTTCACCCGGAGCACCCGCGACCAGACCCGCCAGGCTCGCCGGTAGCGTCTCGCCTTTCAACTCCACAACGGCCTGGGCCACGCCGGCCAGGGCTGTCACCATCCCGGCCGGAGCGGCGGCGATTTTGGCCGCGACCGGGAAGCGGAATTCGAAATCGCGCGGGTTGATGAACATGATCTGGCCGCCCGCCAACGCTGCCTTGCGCAACCGGTGGCCGGCCAGCGGTTGTTCCATCCGCACGTTGGAGCCGATGAGCAACGCCGCCCGGACCTTTTCCAGATCCTCCAGCGACTGCCCCAGCCAAGGAAATACCGGCGCCGTGTCCTGGTCGCTGAAATCGGCCTGCCGCAGCCGGTGATCGAGATTGGTCACGCCCAGATCGCGCGCCAGTTTCTGCGCCAGATACAGCTCTTCAACGGTTGCGGTCGGCGAAACCAGAAAGCCCACCGACTCGGCACCGTGTTGGGCGATCACGTCCTTCAGGCCCTTGGCGGCGGCTTCCAACGCGACTTCCCAATCGGTTTCCATACCCTTGAGCAGCGGTTTGGCCAATCGGTCGTCGCTGTAGATGCCTTCGTAGCTGAACCGGTCGCGATCCGAAATCCAGGTTTCGTTGACCGATTCGTTCTCACGCGGCACCACGCGCATCACCTGACCGCGCAGGGTGTGGATGAAGATGTTGGAACCGATCGAATCATGCGGAGCGACGGCGGGGTGTTGCACGTATTCCCAGGAACGGCCCTTGTAGCGGGACGGCTTGGCGGTCAAAGCGCCCACCGGACAGAGGTCGATGACGTTGCCCGACAGTTCCGAAGCCACGCTGTGCGCCACGTAGGTGCCGATTTCCATGTTTTCGCCGCGACCGGTCGCGCCCAGCTCGCGCAGGCCAGCGATTTCCTCGCCGAAACGCACGCAGCGGGTGCAGTGAATGCAGCGGGTCATTTCGGTGGCGATCAACGGCCCGATGTCCTTGTCCCGGACCACCCGCTTGCGCTCGGCGAACCGCGACACGTCACCGCCGTAGCCCAGCGCCACATCCTGCAACTCGCATTCGCCCCCCTGGTCGCAAATCGGACAGTCCAGCGGATGGTTGATCAGCAGGAACTCCATGGTTCCTTTCTGGGCGGCGAGCGCCTTGGGCGATTCGGTAAAAACCTTCATGCCCTCCATCACCGGAGTCGCGCAGGCGGGCAACGGCTTGGGCGTTTTTTCGACCTCGACTAGACACATCCGGCAACTGGCGGCAACCGACAGTTTCTTGTGATAACAGAAACGGGGGATCGCGATGCCAGCCGCGTCGGTGATCTCGATGAGCATCGCGCCCTTGCGCGCCTTCAGCGGGATACCGTTGACTTCGATATTGACCAATTCCTCGCTCATCTTTTACCCACTGCGACCGTGTTGGTGGTTTCGCGGCCTTAGGCGGCCAGCGCCGGCGCGCCGGCGACCAAGCTGCGCTTGTGCTCGATGTAATAGGCGAACTCGTGGCGGTAGTGCTTGACGAAGCTGCGGACCGGCATGGCAGCGGCATCGCCCAACGCGCAGATGGTCCGCCCTTCGATGCGACTGGCCACGCTGTCCAGCAGGTCCAGATCCTCGGGTCGCCCCTTGCCTTCGACGATGCGGCTGACCATCCGGTACAACCAGCCGGTGCCTTCGCGGCACGGCGTGCATTGGCCGCAGGATTCGGAAAAATAGAACCGGGAGATGCGCTGCAGCACCTTGACCATGTCGGTGGTTTCATCCATCACGATCACCGCCCCCGAGCCCAGCATCGAGCCAGCCTTGACGACTGAATCGTAGTCCATGTTGGCTTTCAGCATGATCTCGCCCGGCACTACCGGCACCGAGGATCCGCCCGGAATGACGGCCTTGAGCTGGCGACCCTGCCAAACCCCACCGGCCATGGCCAACAACTCGGCGAAGGGTGTTCCCAGCGAGATTTCGAAATTGCCTGGCTTCTCAACGTGCCCGGAAACCGAGAAGATCTTGGTGCCGCCGGCGTTGGTGGTGCCGAGATTGGCGAACCATTCTCCGCCGTTGCGGATGATCGAGGGTACCGAGGAGAACGATTCGGTGTTATTGATCGTGGTCGGCCGGCCGTACAGGCCAAAGCTGGCGGGGAAGGGCGGCTTGAAGCGCGGCTGGCCTTTCTTGCCCTCCAGCGACTCCAGCAGCGCGGTTTCCTCGCCGCAAATGTAGGCGCCGGCGCCCAAGGTCGGGTACAGGTCGAAGTCGATGCCCGAACCCATGATGTTTTTGCCCAGCAGGCCGGCGGCGTAGGCTTCCTTGACCGCGTTCTCGAACCGCTGGTAGGGCTCGTCCATGAACTCGCCGCGCATGTAGTTGTACCCGACCGTGGATCCGGTCGCGAAGCCGGCGATGGCCATGCCCTCGACCAGGGCGTGCGGGTTGAAACGCAGGATGTCGCGATCCTTGCAAGTGCCCGGTTCGGATTCGTCGGAATTGCAGACCATGTACTTTTGCACCGGGGCGTTGCGCGGCATGAACGTCCATTTCAGGCCAGCCGGGAAGCCGGCGCCACCACGACCGCGCAGACCGGATTTCTTGACCTCGTCGATCACCTGATCGGGAGTCAGTTGCCCGGTCAGAATTTTCTTCCAAGCCTCGTAACCACCCACGCTCGTGTACGTGTCGATCGACCACGGCCGGTCCAGACCCAGCGTCCGGTAACAAACTTCGTTGGCCATCGCGGTTTACTCCAGGCTATCGAGCACCTGATCCACTTTTTCGGGGGTCAGATGTTCGTAGTAGACGTGATCCACCTGCATCATCGGCGCCCCACAGCAGGCGGCGAGGCATTCTTCTTCCCGCTTCAGATAGAACTTACCGTCCGGCGTGCTCTCGCCCAGCTTGATGCCAAGTTTCTTCTCGATATAAGCCAATACGGTATCGCTACCGCGCAACATGCAGGAAATGTTGGTGCAAACGGCGATGTTGTGTCGGCCTACCGGCTTCAATTCGTACATCGAGTAAAAGGAAGCCACCTCGTAAACGGCTATCGGTGGCATATCCAGATAATCGGCCACCGCATCCATCAGTTCCGTGGTGAGATAACCACCGTTCTCGTGCTGCACTTCGCGCAGGGCGGCCAGCACGGCGGATTGTTTCCGGTCGGCGGGATAGCGGGTAAGCCAATGATCGATCTCCGCGCGGGCGTGGGCGGACAGCAGATCGCTCTTGCGTGAACTCATTAGCGGTCAACCTCTCCGAAGACGATATCCTGGGTGCCGATGACGGCCACCACATCGGCCAGCATGTGGCCGCGAGTCATCTCGTCCATGGACGACAGATGCACGAAACCCGCCGCCCGGATCTTGACGCGGTACGGTTTATTGGCGCCATCGGAAATCAGATAAATCCCGTATTCGCCCTTGGGGTGTTCGGTAACCACATAAACCTCGCCCTCGGGCACGCAGTAACCTTCCGTGAACAACTTGAAATGGTGGATCAGGGCTTCCATGTCCCCCTTCATCTTTTCACGCGGCGGCGGCGCGATCTTGTAGTCGTCGATGATCACGGGACCGGGATTTTCCTTCAGCCATTGCACGCATTGCCGGATGATGCGGTTGGACTGGCGCATCTCCTCGACCCGGACCAGGTAGCGATCGTAGCAGTCGCCCTCGACTCCGACCGGAATGTCGAAATCCAGTTGGTCGTAGACTTCGTAGGGTTGCTTCTTGCGCAGGTCCCAGGCGATGCCGGAACCGCGCAGCATCGGACCGGAAAAGCCCATCTGCAACGCCCGCTCGGGCGAAACCACGCCGATGCCGACCAGCCGCTGTTTCCAGATGCGATTGTCGGTCAACAGGGTTTCGTATTCATCCACCCGCTGCGGAAACCGCTCCGTGAAGGCCTCGATGAAATCGAGCAACGAACCCTGTCGGGTGGCGTTCAGCTCGTCCACCTCTTTTGTACTGTGGCGCGGCGAATTCTGATAATCGTACTTCGCCATCGAGTTCGGCAGGTCCCGATAGACGCCGCCGGGGCGGAAATAGGCCGCATGAAACCGCGCGCCGGAGACCGCCTCGTAGCAATCCAGCAGATCCTCACGTTCGCGGAAGGCGTAAAGAAACACGGTCATGGCGCCGACATCCAGGCCGTGCGCGCCGATCCATAGCAGGTGATTCAAAATCCGGGTGATTTCGGCGAACATTACCCGGATATACTGGGCGCGCAACGGCGGCTCGATCCCAAGCAATTTTTCGATGGCCAGCACATAGGCGTGCTCGTTGCACATCGCCGACATATAGTCGAGCCGGTCCATGTAGCCGATGCTCTGATTGAACGGCTTGCTCTCGGCCAGCTTTTCGGTGGCGCGATGCAGCAGGCCAATATGGGGATCGGCGCGTTGGACCACCTCGCCGTCCAGTTCCAGCACCAGACGGAGCACGCCGTGGGCGGCGGGATGCTGCGGTCCGAAGTTCAGGGTGTAATTGCGAATCTCGGGCATCGGCGACTTTCCTTCAGTGAGACTCGGACAGGTAGCGATTGTCCTTGCGGATGACACGGGGCACCAGCACGCGCGGCTCGATGCTCACCGGTTCGTACACCACGCGGCCACGCGCGGGGTCGTAGCGCATCTCGACCTGGCCGATCAACGGGAAATCCTTGCGGAACGGATGACCGATGAACCCGTAATCGGTCAGGAGGCGGCGCAGATCCGGATGGCCTTCGAACACGATCCCGAACAGGTCGAAGGCCTCGCGCTCGAACCAGTTGGCCGATGCCCACACCCCCACCACCGAAGGCACCACCGGCAACTCGCCATCCGGCGCGAACACCCGCACCCGCACCCGCTGGTTGCGAGACACCGATAGTAATTGATAGACGGCGGCGAAACGGCCCTTGCCGGCAACAGTTTTGCCGGCGGCATACTGGATCGCCGCCGGACCGTGGCCGGTCGCCCGCTCCACGACCCCGCGACTGAACCCCTTGTCGGTGGATTCGCTGGTCGCCCATTCCACTTCGCCGTAGGCCGAGTAATCCACTCCGCAAACGTCCATGACCTGCTCGAAAGCAAAATCCGGTTCATCGCGCAGCGCCGTGAATACTTCAAGTGCCCGGGCCGGGGGAATTTCGATGGTGACTTCATCACGATCCAGCTTGCATTCCAGCAGCGTATCGCCGAATCGCGTCTGAAGTTTTTCCACGAGGGTCTGAAGCGCGTCAGCCATGGAGTATGCTCTCAACGGGCTATGGTGTTGGTGCGTCGAATCTTGTTCTGGAGCTGGAGAATGCCGTAGATCAGCGCTTCCGCCGTCGGCGGGCAACCGGGCACGTAGATATCCACCGGTACGATGCGGTCGCAGCCGCGCACGACGGCGTAGGAATAGTGGTAATAGCCGCCGCCGTTGGCGCAGGAACCCATGGAGATCACCCAGCGCGGTTCGGCCATCTGATCGTAGACCTTGCGGAACGCCGGTCCCATCTTGTTGCACAGGGTGCCGGCAACGATCACCACGTCGGACTGGCGGGGGCTGGGCCGGAAGACAATGCCGAACCGGTCCAGATCGTAGCGGGACGCGCCCGCGTGCATCATCTCCACCGCACAGCAGGCCAAACCAAAGGTCATCGGCCACATCGACCCGGTGCGCGCCCAGTTAATCAGTTTATCGGCCGTGGTTGTCACCACGCCTTTTTCAAGAATGCCTTCTATTCCCATTCCAAGGCCCCTTTCTTCCACTCGTAGATGAAGCCGATGATCAGGATGCCGAGAAAAACCGCCATTGACGCGAAACCGAACAAGCCGATTTTGTCGAGCACGATCGCCCAGGGAAACAGAAAGGCGATTTCCAAGTCGAAGATGATGAAGAGGATGGCCACCAAATAATAGCGGACATCGAATTTCATTCGGGCATCTTCAAACGATTCGAAACCGCACTCGTAAGGTGACAATTTCTCACCATCCGGGCGGCGGGGACCAAGAAAAAAACCGAGGCTGATGACAATCGCGGCCATCGCGAGGGCGATGATCACAAAAATCAGGACTGGCAGGTAATTAGACAGCATCAGAGCGCACCTTCGACATGGCGAACCGGGAGAAAGCGCTTCGGTGGCTAGGTCTTGTACTGGCGTACGGACTTTTCAGTTAGCCTAGCGACTGGATTGGAAAACCTGATTAGGGACGAGCCGGGAATGACGATTGAGGCGAATTGCTTGTTGTAATTAGTACGCCACATAAACATGGAACCTCATTAATGGTCTGCAATTCGATTCCCCGTTGCGAAACAACATCAAACCGAGGTATCCGGGAAATGCATGGCATCTTATGGTGATCCTAAGATGCTCGGTATTATTTGGTACCGATGGCCGGACTCGAACCGGCACGGCTTGCGCCACTAACCCCTCAAGCTAGCGTGTCTACCAGTTCCACCACATCGGCATGGCCAGTTAAAAATCGGTTTTTCCGCTAGTTCCGCGGCAACTGTGGCACGTCGGTGGGGCCACCGCCACTCTTGGGTTCCTCGGCGGGCTTCTCGACTTGCACCCGTTCGACAACGCTTTTCGGCACGGAAGTCTGGGTTGCGAAATAAGCGAGCGTCAGACTGGTTAGAAAGAACGCCGTTGCCAGAATGGCGGTCGTTCGGCTCAGAAAGGATGCGGACCCCCGCGATCCGAACATGGTCGCGGACGCACCGCTGCCAAACGCCGCACCCGCGTCGGCACCCTTGCCCTGTTGCACCAGCACCAGCGCGATCAAGGCAACGGCGACGACGACGTGCGCCACGAGAATCAGGGTATGAAGCATGGCGACAGTTTAACAGCCCGCCTTGGCAATCGCCAGAAACTCCTTGGCCTCAAGCGAGGCACCGCCCACGAGTCCCCCGTCGATGTCCGGCTGGACGAGCAGTTCGGCCGCGTTGGCGGCCTTCATGCTGCCGCCGTAGAGAATACGAACCTGGCTCACCAAGGTCGGATCGAGGGCGGCCAGCTTGGAGCGGATGAAGGCGTGAACGTCTTGAGCCTGCCCGGGAGTGGCGTTCCGCCCGGTACCGATCGCCCACACTGGCTCGTAAGCAATCACCGCGTCGGCGAAAGCGCCGATGCCTTCCAGGTCGAGCACCGCCTTAAGTTGCCGTTCGACCACGGCCTCGGTCACCCCCTGCTCGCGCTCCTCCAGGGTTTCACCCACGCAGAGGACAGGCTTGAGTCCGACCTTGCGGGCCGCCGCAAACTTGCGGGCGACGACCTGGTCGGTTTCGCCGTACAGCGTGCGCCGCTCCGAATGGCCGACGATGACATAGGTACAGTGGAAATCCCGCAGCATCGGACCGGCCACCTCGCCGGTATGGGCTCCCGAGGCGTGCTCGGAGAGATTTTGCGTCCCCCAGACGATAGTGGTGCCGGATAATTGCTGTTCCACCAATCCCAGGTAGACGAACGGTGGGAACACGGCCAACTCGACGGCCGCAACCCCGGCGGCGCCCTCACGGATCCCCTGCAGCAATCCGCGGATACTATCCGCCGAACCATTCATTTTCCAATTTCCAGCCACGAGTTTACGGCGCATGTTGTTATCTCTCCGGCTTAAAAAAACTGAGCAAGCTTACGGATTTCGCTTTTAGAAATCAATCACACTGACAGGGTATCCCGCACCACGCTGGCCAACTCCCGGGCATGGCGCTCGACGACTCCGGCATCGGCGCCTTCCACCATGACCCGGACGACCGGTTCGGTGCCGGACGGGCGCAACAGCACCCGGCCACGGTCGCCCAACTGGTTTTCCGCAGCCCGAACCGCTTCCAGAATCGGCGCTCGTTGTAGATCCACCCCGCCGGTGACCGACACATTGATCAGAATCTGTGGATACTTGGTCATGCCGGCCTTGAGGTCGTGCAGGCTTTTGCCGGATTGCAGCATTGCCGCCAAGACCTGCAGAGCTGAGATGATCCCATCGCCAGTCGAAGTCCGGTCCAGACAAATGATGTGCCCGGAGTTTTCGCCGCCCAGAATCAGCTTTTCGGCCAGCAACCGTTCCATGATGTAACGGTCGCCAACCTTGACACGGTGTAATTCGAGCCCCAACGCCCGCAGCGCAACTTCCAACCCCAGGTTGGTCATCAGCGTGCCGACCACGGCGTTGAATCGGCTGCCGGTGCGCAGGCGGTCGCGGGCAATGATGAACATCAGTTCGTCGCCATCCAAAATCTCGCCCCGGTGATCGACCATGATGACCCGATCACCGTCGCCATCGAAAGCAATTCCCAGGTCGGCGCCCTGTTCCTTGACCGTTTCGCATAACGCCGCCGGCTTGGTGGAGCCGCAGTCCTGATTGATGTTCAAACCATCGGGGGAGACACCGAGGGGAATCACGGTCGCGCCCAGTTCGTTAAACACGCTGGGTGCAACGTGATAGGTCGCGCCGTGGGCGCAGTCCACTACAATTTTCAGGCTCGCCAGACTGGTGAAGGAGGGAACCGTGCTCTTGCAGAACTCGATATAGCGGCCAGCGGCATCGACGATGCGCTCGGCCTTGCCCAAAGCGTCCGGCCCGACGGTTTCCATCGGCCGCTCCAGCAGTTCCTCGATGTGTTCCTCGGCCTCATCGGCCAGCTTTTGGCCATCGCGGGAAAAAAACTTGATGCCGTTATCGTAATAGGGATTGTGGGAAGCGCTGACCACGATGCCGGCACAGGCGTGCAAGGTACGGGTCAGGTAGGCGATGCCGGGCGTCGGCATGGGTCCCAGCAAGGCGATATTGACGCCGGCCGCCGACAAACCAGCTTCCAGGGCCGATTCGAACATGTAACCGGAAATCCGGGTGTCCTTGCCGATGACGACCTTGTTGAAGCCCCGGGTCTGCAACACCCGGCCGACTGCCCAGCCCAACTTCAACACGAATTCCGCCGTAATCGGATGCTCGCCCACGCGCCCGCGAATGCCATCCGTACCAAAGTAACGCCTTCCCATCATAATATTCTCCCAAAATCAGCATGACGGATCATTATAGCGGGGATGGGGAAGCCGCGCACACAGCGCGTCCCGGAAGCAGCCGAAGAGGTGGAGAGGGGATACGAACCGGACCAGGATCAGTTGGCCGCCAGTACGCTGGCGCAAACCCGCAGGGCCTGAACCGTTTCCCGGACCTCATGAGCGCGGATGAAGCGCGCGCCCTGCCAAACGGCGATGACCGCCGCAGCCAGACTGCCGCTCAGCCGCTCGCCGACCGGCGCATCCAACAGCAAACCGATCATACTCTTGCGAGAGATGCCCGCCACCACGCCGGCCGCCAATTCAACAAAGCAGCCCAGGTGTCGAAGCAGGGATAGGTTGTGAGCCAACGTCTTGCCAAAACCGAAGCCAGGATCGACCAGAATCCGGTCACGCGGAATACCTACGTCTGCACATGCGCGAACCCGCTCGGCCAGAAAGGCATGAACCTCGGCCACTACGTCGGTATAGCGCGGTTCCTGCTGCATGGTCGCGGGTTCGCCCCGCATGTGCATCAGACAGATTGGCACGCCGCAGATCGCTGCGGTCTCCAGCGCTCCCGGCAAACGCAACGCCCGCACATCGTTGATCAGCCCAGCTCCAAGGCGCGTGGCCTCGCGCATAACCTCGGGTTTGCTGGTATCCACCGAGATGGGAATCGGCAGATCGCGCGCCAACCGCTCCACCACCGGCAGCACCCGGTCCATTTCCTCCTGAAACGACACCGGCGGCGCGCCCGGTCGGGTGGACTCACCGCCGATATCGATGATCGCCGCGCCTTCCACCGTCATGGCTTCGGCGCGGCGCAGAGCGTCGGTGAGTCGCAGATAATGCCCGCCGTCGGAAAAAGAATCGGGGGTGACATTCAGCACCCCCATCACGACGGGCTGACTCAGGTCAAGAATCTTGCCGGCGCAGTCGAGTCGCATGGCTCAATGCTGCTGGGCGGGCCCTCCGATCTTCCCTCCGCCAACCCGGTCCTTATCCAGGCTGACCGGCGAACCGGTCGATGGGGGTTCCTGATCGGCGCTGGGTTCAACCGGCTCGCGCGGTGGTCGACCCGCCATGATGTCGTCGATCTGCTCGGAGTCGATCGTCTCGTACTTGATCAGGGCCTCGGCCATGGCATGCAGTTTATCGAGATTATCCCGCAGCAACTGCTCGGAGCGCAGGTAATTGCGGTTGATGATCGTGCGAATTTCCTCGTCGATCACGTGAGCGGTTTCGTCCGAGACATTCTTGTGCCGGGTCACGCTGCGGCCCAGGAACACTTCGCCGTCGTCCTCGCTGTAGGTCAACGGCCCCAGGCGCTCGGACAGGCCCCACTTGGTCACCATGTTGCGGGCGATGTCGGTGGACCGCTCGATGTCGTTCTGGGCGCCGGTGGTGACGAAATCCGGTCCGAAGATCAGCGCCTCGGCGATCCGACCGCCAAACAGACTGGAAATCTGGCTTTCCAACCGCTGCTTGCTAAAGCTGTAACGGTCGCCTTCCGGCAGGAACATGGTCACGCCCAGCGCCCGCCCCCGCGGGATAATGCTGACCTTGTAGACCGGATCGTGCGCGGGCACCGTCCGGCCGACGATGGCATGGCCGGCCTCGTGATAGGCGGTGAGTTTCTTTTCCTCCTCGCTCATCACCATGGACTTGCGCTCGGCGCCCATCATGATCTTGTCCTTGGCCTTCTCGAAATCGTCCATGTCCACATCGCGCTTGTTGGCGCGGGCGGCGAACAGGGCGGCTTCGTTGACCAGATTGGCCAGATCGGCGCCGGAAAAGCCCGGCGTGCCGCGGGCGATCACCGCCGGCTTGACGTTTTCGGACAGCGGCACCTTGCGCATGTGGACCTTGAGAATCTGCTCGCGGCCACGCACGTCGGGCAACGGCACCACCACCTGCCGGTCGAAGCGGCCGGGCCGCAGTAGCGCCGGATCGAGCACGTCCGGCCGGTTGGTGGCAGCGATGACAATGATACCCTCGTTGCCCTCGAAGCCGTCCATCTCGACCAGCAACTGGTTCAAGGTCTGCTCGCGTTCGTCGTGGCCACCGCCCAGTCCCGCGCCGCGATGGCGGCCCACGGCATCGATTTCGTCGATGAAGATGATGCAGGGCGCGTGCTTCTTGGCCTGCTCGAACATGTCGCGCACCCGCGAGGCGCCGACGCCGACGAACATTTCGACGAAGTCGGAGCCGGAAATCGAGAAGAACGGTACTTTCGCCTCGCCGGCGATGGCTTTGGCGAGCAGGGTCTTGCCGGTGCCCGGCGAGCCGACCATCAGCACGCCGCGCGGAATCTTGCCGCCGAGCTTCTGGAACTTGCCGGGATCGCGCAGGAACTCCACCAGCTCCGCAACCTCTTCCTTGGCCTCGTCCACGCCGGCGACATCGGCGAACGTGATTTTGATCTGATCCTCACTCATCATGCGGGCGCGCGACTTGCCGAACGACATCGCTCCCCGGCCAGCGCCGCCGCCCTGCATCTGACGCAGGAAAAACACCCAAATGCCGATCAGCAGCAGCATCGGGAACCAACTGATGAAGATTTGCATCAGCAGTCCTTGCTTCTCCGGCGGCTGCCCTTCGATTTCCACGCCGTGGTTGAGCAACTCGCCGATCATGGCGCTGTTATCGGTTTCCGGGCTGTAGGTGGTGAAACGTTCGCCACTGCTATTTCGGCCCTGGATGGCGCGACCATCAATGGTCACTTGCGCGATTCGCCCCTGTTTGGCGTCCTGCAGGAATTGCGAGTAGGCCATCTGGGCGGACGGCGCCACCTTGGGTCCAAAACTGTTGAACACGGACATCAATACGACCGCGATGACCACCCACAAGAGGATGTTTTTAACCATGTCGTTCAAGGCATGTACCTCAACACTGCAAGACTGAAATGGGTAACCTGTACCGTTCTTTAGATTTAGAAAATCGGTTATCAAGGCGAAATTTTTAGACCCGTCCCCCCGTGATAGTTCCTGGCCAGCAAATACTGCTCGGGGCTGCGGGCACGCGAGGCTTTGGGCTTGCGCGGCGCGACCGTGGCGAACGCGGCGCGCAGATCCTGCAAAAATGAATCGAAGCCCTCGCCCTGAAAAACCTTGGCCAGCAAATCTCCGCCGGGCCGCAAGCATTGGCGGGCAAAATCCAGCGCCAGTTCGGCCAAATACATGCCGCGCGGCTGATCCACCGCCTTGATACCACTGGTATTGGGGGCCATGTCGGATATTACAAGGTCCACCGGCCGGCCGCTCAGCACATCCAGCAACCGATCCAGTACCGTCGCCTCGCGGAAATCGCCCTGAATGAACTCGACTCCCAGCAACGGCTCCATCGGCAGCACGTCCAGGGCGATGATGGTGCCTTGCCGGCCCACCAACCGGGCCGTTAGTTGCGACCAGCCGCCTGGAGCCGCGCCCAAGTCGACCACCGTCATGCCGGGCCGCAGCAATCGATCCTTTTCGTGAATCTCCAGCAGCTTGTACACCGCGCGGGACCGGTAGCCCTCCTCCTGGGCGCGCCGGACGTATTCATCGGTGAAATGTTCTCGCAGCCAGCGGGCACTGCTCTTACTGCGGGTCATGCGAAGACTGTTCCCGTTTGTGGTTGAGTTTGGCCATCACGCGGCGAACGCGAACGATGATCCAACTCATGCCCAGCAATCCATAGCTAAGCAGCAGTAGCAGTTGCAGCGGCAGGCTGTCCACCACTCGCCCCTGCACGAGCAGCAGCAACACGCCGACCGCCAGAATGATTCCCAGGTCCAGCTTGACCTCGTTCAGCGGGCTCGGGGCTACCGTCAGACCCTTGCCGCCAGTTACACTGTTTAAATCTTTCACTATGTCCGGTCTTCCCGTGCTCACTCTTACCAATCCGCAGAAGCGTCATCTCAAAACCCTGGCCCATCACCGCAAGCCGGTCGTCATCATCGGCGATGGCGGCGTCACGCCGGCGGTCATGCACGAAATCCTGCTGGCGCTTGATCATCACGAATTGATCAAAATCCGGGTCAACGCCGAGGATCGCGCAACGCGGGAAACGATGATTGCGGCTATTTGCGCGGCATCCGATGCAGTGCTGGTCCAGCGGGTCGGGCATATAGCCATCCTGTTCCGTCGCAATGCCGAAGCGCCACGAGTTGAATTGCCCTGACCGACCCGACGAGCTACTTCTACACCAAGGACTTGTAAGGTATTGCGATTACAGCGTCAATCTCAGATCGAGATATCGCAAGCGAGGAAAAACGATGGTGCTGGTGGTGGGACTCGAACCCACAAGCCGGGCTAACGGCGCAGGATTTTAAGTCCTGTGTGTATACCATTCCACCACACCAGCAAGAATAAAGGATATGGAGGCTAGGGTCGGAATCGAACCGGCGTCCACGGCTTTGCAGGCCGCTGCATGACCACTCTGCCACCTAGCCCTGTGCTGAAGATTCCGGCCGTCAAGCCCGCCGGTGATACAAAAAAGCCCCGAGAATTCGAGGCTTGGGACGTTTTGGAGCGGGAAACGAGACTCGAACTCGCGACCCCAACCTTGGCAAGGTTGTGCTCTACCAACTGAGCTATTCCCGCCGCGCGAATTTGGTATTTTAGTGCGAAAAAGCAGTCCGTCAAGCCTTTATCCATACCGAAGCACCGACCACGCCGCCGCCAGGTAATGCAGCATGGACCAGAGCGTCAGTCCCGCCGCGACCACCAACAGCCCCAGACCCACTTCCAGGGTCGGAAAAAAACCAAGCGGTTCCCGGTACAGCAGTAGCAGCACGGCAACCATCTGAGCGGTGGTCTTGATTTTGCCAACCATGGACACCGCCACGCATCCGTGCTTGCCAATTTGCGCCATCCACTCCCGCAGCGCCGAAATGGCGATTTCGCGGCCGATGATGATCACCGCGGCCACCGCCATCAGCGGGGTGGGAATCGCCTGCACCAACAGCACCAAGGCCGCCGCGACCATCAGCTTATCGGCGACCGGGTCCAGAAACGCACCGAACGCCGAAGTCTGACCGAGCCGCCGTGCCAGATAGCCGTCCAGCCAGTCGGTAAGCGCCGCCAGCCCGAACAGCGCGCTACACAGCAGATTGGCGCTGCGGAACGAGAGAAAGAATACGCCCACGAAAACCGGAATCAGCGCGATCCGCAGCAGGGTCAGCCAAGTGGGCAAATTCAGTTGCATGATTCGAGGCGTGCTCAACCTTCGCCATGGAAGGCATCGTAAATCCGTTGCGCCAGTTCGGCGTTGATCCCCTCCACTTGGGAAATATCCTCGACGCCCACTCGCGCCAACTGTTTCAAGCCACCGAACTGACTGAGCAGCGCCTGCCGACGCTTGGGGCCGATACCGGGAATACTGTCCAGCGCGGAAATCGTGCGCGCCTTGGCCCGGCGCTGGCGATGGCCGGTAATAGCGAAGCGATGCGCCTCGTCGCGGATCTGCTGCACCAAATGCAGGGCAGCCGAATCGGCGGGCAGTATAATGGGGCGGTTTTCCTCGAACAAGTAAAGCGTCTCCAGCCCCGGCTTGCGCTCGGGACCCTTGGCGATGCCGATGATCGTGACCCCGGCAACCCGCAACTCCGCCAGTACGTCGCTGGCTTGAGCCAGTTGCCCTTTGCCTCCATCGACGAACAGAATATCGGGCAGCCGCCCACTTTCCTGCTGCAGGCGGGTGTAGCGCCGAAGGAGTGCCTGATGCAGCGCGGCATAGTCATCCCCCGGCGTTATACCTTCAACGTTGTAGCGGCGATAATCCGACTTAATCGGCCCCTCCCCGCCGAAGACCACGCAAGCGGCGACGGTCGCCTCGCCCCGCGTGTGACTGATGTCGAAACACTCCAGGCGCGATGGCTCGAATTCCAATCCCAGCGCCTCCCGCAAGGCCTCCAGACGGTGTCGCATTCCGGCCTGGCTGGACAGTTGCGCGGTCAGCGTGTGCTCGGCATTGCGTTGCGCCATTTCCAACCAACGCGCCCGTTCACCACGCACGTGGGCCGTGATGGCGACGCGTCGGCCAGCACGCTCCGAGAACGCCCGGGCCAGCAGCGCGGCATCCACCGGTTCGTGGCTGATGAGAATCTCGGCCGGAACATCTTTGTCAAGATAGTATTGCGCTAGAAAAGCATCTTGCACGGTAGCTGCATCCTCGTCTTCGGGCAGGCGCGGGAAAAAAGCCTTGTTGCCGAGCAGCCGACCGCCGCGAAACACAAACACCTGCACGCAGGCCACCCCACCGCGCACGGCGCAAGCAACCACATCGAGATCGCCGTTCTCCCCCTCGACATGCTGGCGCTGCTGAATCTGGCGCAGTTCGACGATCTGGTCGCGGCAAACCGCCGCATCCTCGAAATTCAATGCCGCCGCCGCCGCTTCCATTCGCTGCACCAATGCGGCGATAACCTGTCCGCTTTTGCCTTCCAGGAACAGGACGGCATCATGCAGTTGCTGCCGGTACCTCTCGCGACCGATCAAGCCGACACAGGGCGCGGTGCAACGCTTGATCTGGTACTGCAAGCAAGGGCGGCTGCGGCCGCGAAAAAAGCTATCCTCGCACGGGCGCAGCCGAAACACCTTCTGCAGCAGGTTCAACGTGTCGCGGACGGCGTTGGCGTTGGGGTAGGGTCCGAAATAGCGCCCCGGCGCGCGCTTGGCGCCGCGATGCAGCGACAGTCGGGGGAAATCGCCGTCGGACACATGGATGTAGGGATAGCCCTTGTCATCGCGCAACAAGATATTGTAGCGCGGCTTATACTCCTTGATCAGCGTGCTTTCCAGAATCAGCGCCTCGGCCTCGGTATGGGTAACCGTGACTTCGATGGCGTGGATGTGAGCGACCAGGCTGCGCGTCTTGGCAGAGGCGTGGTTTTCCCGGAAGTAGCTGGCAACGCGCTGCCTGAGATTGCGCGCCTTACCCACATACAGCACTTCAGCGCGCTCGTCCAGCATCCGGTAGACGCCGGGCCGCGCGGTGAGGGACTTTAGGAAGGATTTGAAATCGAAAGGTGATGGAGTAACAGCCATGTTCGCGTCGCGACGTTGCGGCCCGTTGCTCCATCCGGACCCTTTAGAGCAACTCTATCGGTAGACCCTCATCGGCAAGGCAGAAAACTTGAAAGAAGAAACACCACTCGCCAGGGAGTTGTGCTTCTTCTTCGCCAAACGTACCGGCTCAGGTATTATCCCGCCGGATATCGTATTTCTCCATCAACCGATATAGCGTCATGCGCGAAACGCCCAGTTCCTGGGCCGCGCGGGCGATATTGAAACGGGTCCGCAACAGCGTGGCTTGAATCGCTTCGCGATCGGCCGCCATTCGCGCCTCGTCCAAGGTGACGAAACCCCGGCCAAGCGAGCGCCGCTCCAATTCCAGATCGTTGGGCGTGATGTGCGGCCCTTCGCTCAACAACACCGCCCGGCGGGTGCGATTCATCAATTCCCGGACGTTGCCGGGCCAGTCGTAGCGATTGATCACCTCCAGCGCATCGCGACTGAAACCCTTGGCCGAGGTCTTGGTTTCGGCGGCGAATTTGGTGAAAAAGTATCGGGCCAACAGTTCGACATCGCCCTTGCGCTCGCGCAGGCTCGGCGTCCGCAGGTGCAATACGTTGAGCCGATAGTACAAATCCTCGCGGAACCGGCCATCCCGCACGGCTTGTTCGAGATTGGTATTGGTCGAGGCGATCACCCGGACATTAGTGGGAATCGGCTTGGTGCCACCTATACGGTGAATCTTCTTTTCCTCCAGATACCGGAGCAGATTGGCTTGCACCTCGGAGGGAAGATCGCCGATCTCGTCCAGAAACAGCGTACCACCACTCGTGGATTCGATCAGGCCGACGCGGCGATCGTTGGCGCCCGCGAACGCCCCCTTCTCGTGCCCGAACAGTTCGGACTGAATCAGGTTGACGGGCAAGGCCGCGCAGTTCATGGTGACGAACCCCGCCGCCGCTCGAGTGGAGTACTCATGAATGGCGCGCGCCGACTGTTCCTTGCCGGTTCCGCTCTCGCCGGTGATCAGGACCGGTACATCCACCTCCGCCGCTTTCTGAATCCCTCGAAACAAGGTCTGCATGACCAGGCTGTTGCCGATCATCCCATACTGCGACTCCAGTTCGCGCTGCTGGCGGAGGGTATTCTCGGTCAGCGCGGCCATCCCGTAGGCATGTCCGAGCGTCACCGCCAAGCGCTGGGGCTCGATCGGCAGCGTGTGGTAATCATAGCAATGCTCGGCGATGAGGGTGGACAGCATCTTGCGTTCGAGGCACTGGCGGGATAGCACCATGACCCATTGCATTTTTCGACGTGCCAGGACGAGATCCACCAACCACTGGATAGATCGCTCGGACTCGCAACTGAACAAGATGGCCAAACCCACTTCGAAGGAATGCTCGGTCAACAGGGCTCTGGCGAGAACCGCCTCTTGCGCCCCGTAAACCTCCCAGTCAGCCGCCGCGATGGTCTGGAGTAATGTCTCCTCGACTGCTGCTGTGCTCAGAATCAGAAGCTTGCGCATCGGATTTACCCACTGTCGACTTAATAGGACACCGAGACTCATCCACCTCGGGATTATTCTCGTATGCTGTTATCAGCCCCAGAAAGATCAGGCCAAAAGGGCACTGAACCGTACCTGAACCGGTGACTCGCACAACATACCACCGTGGGCACCCTGCTTCATGCACCCGGGCTGGAGTTGGTCACCGACATCTTCCGATTCGTTACTCGGTCATCCTTAATCGTCACTCTGAACTTAGTCGCCCACCGTATCCGCTTTGACACCACACTGAGGCCAGGCGGAATTATGCCTTAAAAACGTTTCGGTTGCAACCTAAAATATCTGTATTCGCTGCTTTGCCGTTGCTTATCAAGCAAATGAACTTACTTGACAATCTCATAATTGGCGCTCGTGGTTACGGGGATGGCAGCATTTAAGCCTCTTCACTTACCATCCATGAGATGAGAATAGCAGTAATATGGATAATATCCACCGGATCCAGCCCATTGTTCGCGGCAACTGTCTTGCCGCTGGACGATGGATTCCAACCCTCCTTGCGCCGCCCTCCACTCGAACCCCGTCATGGTGACGTACTCCTCAGAAAGATGATCCCCATGCTCTATCCCACGTTACGCGCCCTGCTTTTCCAGCTCGACCCCGAAACCGCCCACGACTGGACCTTGCTGTTTCTACGACAGACTTTCGACAGTCCGCTGGGCAAGCTGGGCAGGTTGCTCCCGATTCCTCGGCCAACCGCGCCGCGGCGGGTTATGGGCCTCGATTTTCCCAACCCGGTCGGACTGGCGGCCGGTCTCGACAAGAACGGTGAATGCATCGGAGCGTGGGAAGCGATGGGTTTCGGATTCATCGAGATCGGTACCGTGACCCCTCGTCCCCAGCCGGGCAATCCCAAACCCCGGATGTTCCGGTTGCCGGCGGCCCAGGCGCTGATCAACCGGATGGGCTTCAATAACAGAGGCGTCGATTACCTGATCGAGCAGGTGCGGCGGAGCGGTTTCAAAGGCGTGTTGGGCATCAACATCGGCAAGAATGCCGACACCCCGGTCGAGCGGGCGGCCGACGATTACCTGATCGGCCTGCGCAAGGTTTATCCCTGGGCCAGTTACGTCGCCGTGAACATCTCTTCGCCCAATACGCCGGGATTGCGCGACCTGCAATACGGCGCGGCGTTGGATCGATTGCTGGAGGCGCTAAAAACCGAACGGGGGCGACTGGCCGGCGAACAGGGTCGCTACGTACCGCTGGCGGTCAAGATAGCCCCGGATCTCACCGATGACGACCTATCGACCGTGGGTCTAGCACTGCTACGGCATGAAATCGACGCCGTCATCGCGACCAACACCACCTTTTCGCGGGCCGGAGTCGAGGGTCTGCCCCATGCCGACGAAGCTGGTGGTCTCAGTGGAGCGCCGTTGAGGGACTGTTCCACCGCCGTGGTCCGGCAACTGGCCGATATTCTGGGTGGCAAAATGCCGATCATCGCCGTCGGCGGCATCCTGAGCGGGGCCGACGCCGCCGCCAAGATCGCCGCCGGCGCCAGCTTGGTGCAGTTGTACACGGGTTTCATCTACCGTGGACCCGAGCTGGTGTGCGAAGCGGTGGCGGCCTTGCGTTGAGCGTGGCGCCCAAGCGGGAACCAATCGCCGCGATCTCGTGGTCTACATCGGCACCACAACTCACCACCAGCCCTAAAGGAGAGTCGCTATGCCGAAAGTGTTGCTGCTGTTGCTGGCCCTGCTGTTGCCCGCTTTGAGTCAAGCCGCCATCGAAACCAAGTCCGTCGAATACCGGCAGGGCGATACCCGGCTGGTGGGGTATCTCGCTTATCCCAAGGACGCGAAAGGTCCACTGCCCGGCATCCTGGTCGTTCACGCATGGATGGGGCTGGACGACTACGCCAAGCGCCGCACCGCACAACTGGCCGAACTGGGCTACATCGCCTTCGCCGCCGACATCTACGGCGATGGCAAGATCGCTGCCGATCCCAAGGAAGCGGGCGCGCTGTCCAGTTCGTACAAGAAGGATCGGGCGCTGTTGCGGGCGCGAACCGCCGCCGGGTTGGCGACGCTCAAGGCGCAGCCGGGCGTGGCGGCAGATAAAATCGCCGCCATCGGTTACTGCTTCGGCGGTATGGCCGTGCTGGAACTGGCGCGCAGCGGCGCCGATCTCGCCGGCGTGGTCAGTTTCCACGGCGTTCTCGATACCCCCACGCCCGAGGATGCCAGGAACATTCGCGCCAAGGTGCTGGCGCTGCACGGGGCCGACGATCCCTATGTACCCCCCGATCAGGTTGCGGCGTTCGAGAACGAAATGCGCAAAACCGGCGTGGACTGGCAACTGGTCGCTTACGGCGGCGCGGTTCACAGCTTCACCAATCCGGCCAGCGGTTCCGACAACAGCAAGGGCGCCGCCTACAACGCCTCGGCCGATGCCCGCTCCTGGGTAGCGATGCAGCAATTCTTCAACGAACTGTTCGCCAAGGCGAAATGAAGCAAGCCGGGAATCTCGGACGGCAACGCCAGCACGACTTGCGTCCGCGCTAACCCCTCGTCGCCGGAGGATGAAATGCTCGACCGCCGGGTAAGCGTGGCGCCAATGATGGACTGGACCGACCGGCACTGTCGGTTTTTCCTGCGGCTGCTGACCCGGCGCACCCTGCTCTACACCGAAATGGTGACGACCGGCGCCATGTTGCGCGGCGACCGGGAACGCTTGCTGGCCCACGATCCCGCCGAGCATCCGCTAGCGCTGCAACTGGGCGGCAGCGATCCGTCCGAACTGGCCCAATCCACCCGCGTCGCCGCCGAGTTCGGCTACGACGAGGTAAATCTGAACGTCGGTTGTCCCAGCGACCGGGTACAATCGGGCCGGTTCGGCGCCTGCCTGATGGCCGAGCCGGGGCTGGTCGCCGACTGCGTGGCGGCCATGCGCGCGGCGGTCGCGCTGCCGATCACGGTCAAAACCCGCATCGGCATCGACGACCGCGATTCCTATGCAGAATTGGTTGAGTTCGTCGGCCGGGTCGCCGAGGGTGGTTGCCAAATCTTCATCGTTCATGCCCGCAAGGCCTGGCTGACCGGACTCAGTCCCAGGGAAAACCGGGAAATCCCGCCACTGCGTTACGACATCGTCCACCGGCTCAAGCGGGATTTTCCCGACCTCATCATCGTCCTCAACGGCGGATTAACCCGTCTGGATCAGATCGCGGAGCAACTGCGCCACGTGGACGGCGTGATGATCGGCCGTGCCGCGTACGAGAATTCTTATCTGCTAGCCGAGGTGGACCGGCGCTTTTTGGGTTCCACGCGGCGGGCGCCAAGCCGCCACGAAATCATCCGGGACTTGCTACCCTACGTGGAACTCTTACGGCGGGGAACGCCGCTGCACTGCATGACCCGCCACTTGTACGGGTTGTTCCAGGGCGTGCCGGGCGCGCGGGCCTGGCGACGCTATCTGAGCGAGAACGCGCACCGGCCAGGAGCGGGCGCGGCGGTGCTGGAAGCCGCGCTGCGGCTGGTGCCGGAACCGGTCGCGGCGCCGGCGGGGGCGGCGGGGCTCGAACTGCCCGGACGATCCGCGCGGGCCAACCTACAATACGATTGACCTTCAACGTGCGGGCAAGCGACAGCGCCAACCCGCCTTTGCCCGAGGATCGCTCCCGATGTACGAATTTTTGCAATACCAAGTCCGCGACGCGATGACCGCCGATCCCATCGCGATCAGCCCCAAAGCCAAACTCCGCGAGGCGGAGGAACTGTTCGAGACCCACGATTTCAACGGCGTCCCCGTGGTGGACGATCAACTCCACCTGCTCGGGATTCTGACCAAATTCGATTTGCTCAAGGCGTTCGGCCTGGGTTCGCAAGCGATTGCCCCGCATTACGACGAAATCATGGAGCAACTGGTCGAAACGGTGATGACCCGCGATCCGGTTGCCGTCGCTCCGCAATGGCCGCTGAGCCGGTTGTTGCAAAAGTTGCTGGAAATGCGGACCAAGAGCCTGCCGGTGGTGGAGAACGGCCGGCTGGTCGGCATCATCGCCCGCGAGGACGTGCTAAAGGCGCTGCGGCGTGCCACGATCCGGCACGAAATCCCCGTTCCCGAGGACTCGCGGCCATGACCACGCTGCTCTACACGCATCCCGTCTGCCTGGAACACGACACCGGCTACGGTCACCCCGAATGCGCGGCCCGGCTGACTGCGATTCTCAACACCCTTAAGACCACCCCGTTCGCCGCGCTGGAGTGGCGGGACGCGCCCTTGGCCACGGTGGAGCAGTTGACCCGGATCCACACCCCCAGCCACGTCGAGCGCACGCTGGCCCGCATCCCGAAGCACGGCTATCACGCCATCGACGGCGACACCATCGTTTCGCCGCGATCCGGCGAGGCGGCACTGCGAGCGGCGGGCGCGGTGTGCGCGGCCGTGGACGCGATTCTGCGAGGCGAGGCCGACAACGCCTTCTGCGCCGTCCGGCCACCGGGCCATCACGCAGAGCCGAACCAGGCGATGGGCTTTTGCCTGTTCGACAACGCCGCGATCGGTGCCGCCCACGCCCGCGCCGTTCACCGACTGGAACGAGTGGCGGTCATCGATTTCGACGTGCATCACGGCAACGGCACCCAAACCGCTTTCGAGCACGATCCGGCCTATCTCTACATCTCCACCCATCAGGCTTATATCTACCCGGGCACGGGCCGCCGCGACGAGCGTGGGGTCGGCAATATCGTCAACGTCCCGCTGCTGGCCAACAGCGGCTCGACCGACCTGCGCCAAGCTTGGCTGCGGGATATCGAACCCGCACTTCAGCGATTCCAACCGCAATTAATCCTGATCTCGGCGGGTTTCGACGCGCATCATATGGACCCGCTGGCGGAACTCAACTTCATCGAAGACGATTACAGTTGGTTGACCCAGCAGATTTTGGGAGTTGTGGGAGAATTCTGCGAAGGCCGGGTGATTTCGGTGCTGGAGGGTGGTTATAACCTACCGGCGCTCGCCGCCAGCGTGGCCGCTCACGTCAAGGCGTTGATGGAGGGGCCGTGAAAACCCTAGCGGTTGCTGGACAGGGGTGTATTTTGGAACGACAAAAAACCGACGCAAAAGCGCATCGGCTCCCGAACGATACCACCGCCAGGGACGGCGGCTAAACTACCCTGACTTCGACCTGCTTGCCTAGCACCCGGGCTGCTCGCTCCAATTGATCCAGGCGCGAGGCATGATTCAGGCTCAGCAATCTTTCCACCTGCGGCAGACGCCAGTCCAGCCGCCGCGCCAACTCCGCCTTGCGCACGCCCTGTTTCAACATCTCGTTGTGCAACAAAACCTTGAGGGATACTTGTGCGGGCAGGGTCACCGCTCGGGCGTCTGTCGGCGGTTCCGAAGGGAGCGGAATCGGTCGGCGTTCCTCCAAATAAATATCCAGTGCGGTTTCGATGGCATCCACCACGTTCAATAACGCCTCATCCTCGTCATCGCCCACCGAGGCCACTTCGGGCAGGTCCGGGCATGTCACTAAGAGCGTCCCGTTATCGTCGGGCACCAGCTCAACTGGATAAATCAGCATATTAATCTCCTGTCCGTCTGTTATTTCAGGCCCAAATCCTTTTTGATCTTGTGCACCAGACCGTTACCAATCTCTTTCGAGGCGTGATACGGAAAGATGGAGGTCTTGCCATTCAGGGCTACATGCAAGTGACTGCCTTTGCCGGGGCTAAAACTTGCGCCCTGTTGCTCCAGCCAGCGTTTGAACTTGCTGTATTTCATGGCCGCTCCGCGAGATGATCGCTGTTGCCCACCACTTGGACCACCGTTTCAGGGCAACAGGACGGTAGAGCCGGTCGTCTTGCGCGCTTCCAGATCGCGGTGCGCCCGGGCGGTTTCCGCCAGCGGATAAGTTTGCCGGACCTCGATCTTCACCGCGCCGCCGCCGACCACATCGAACAGTTCGGCGGCGCTGGCCAGCAGGTCCGCACGCTTGGCGGTATAAGTCATCAGGGTCGGGCGGGTCAGGAATAGCGAACCCTTGGCCGCCAAAATCCCTGGCTCGAACGGCGGCACCGCGCCTGAAGCATTGCCGAAACTGACCATCATGCCCAACGGGCGCAAACAGTCTAGCGAACCCATGAAGGTCGCCTGACCGACCGAGTCATAGACCACCGCCACGCCTTGGCCGCCGGTGATCTCGCGGACTCGTTCGACGAAATTCTCGCGGCTGTAGACGATAACGTGGTGGCAACCGTGAGCGCGGGCCAGTTCGGCCTTCTCGTCGCTGCCCACCGTGCCGATGACCGTCGCACCCAGATGTCGCGCCCACTGGCTGGCGATCAGCCCGACCCCGCCGGCGGCGGCGTGCAGCAAAATCGTGTCGCCGGCTTGCACCCGGTAGGTGCGCCGTAGCAGATATTGGGCGGTCATGCCTTGCAACATCATGGCGGCGGCGGTGCGGTCGTCGATGACGTCGGGCAGGGCCACCACCCGGTCGGCGGGAATCAGCCGGACTTCGGCGTAGGCGCCGACCGGTGGGCTGGCATACGCGACCCGGTCGCCGACCTTGAATTCCGCCACGCCCTCCCCGACCGCTTCGACCTGCCCCGCTCCCTCCATGCCCAGCGTCCAGGGCAGCGACGGCAGCGGGTACAAACCGGTGCGGTGATAGACGTCGATATAGTTGAGGCCAACAGCGACCTGGCGCACTCGAAGCTGGCCGGGGGCGGGTTCGCCCACCTCGACTTCTTCCCAGCGCAGGATTTCGGGACCGCCGTACTCATGGATGCGAATGGCTTTGGACATGGTGTTCTCCTTCGAGCGTGGGTTATGACGTCCTTCAAGTCTAGGCGAGCGACCAGACAAGGGACAGGGGGACCGCTTCAGCCCAGCCACCGCCGGGCATTGCGGAACAAACGCGGCCAGGAGCCGTATGCTGTTGTCGGGCATCTGCCCGCGCCGCTTCATACGACCGCCCACGCCTCCGATAGCACCTCCGCCTGCTCCAGCACCGTCCGCGTCGCCTTCTCCTGCTGGTCCGGCGGGTAGCCGTACTTGCGCAGGATACGCTTCACGTAGACGCGCAGTTGCGCCCGGACGTTGTCGCGGATCGTCCAGTCGTAGGTCACCGGTGCCCGCTTCAGCTAGTGGGTCACTTGCCTTGCTCATCGCCATTATTGCCCCTCAGTTTTTGGTTAATTTTTTGATAATATTGAAATTTATACTCATTAAATAGCAGTGTTCAAGGCAAGTGACCCACTAGTGCTTCACCCGACCTGAGTTGACTTTAAGCGGCACATGAGTTTTCCTGGAAGGGTACCCCCGACCTGGAGTCCGATCATGCCGCTGCCGAAATACATCGTCCGCCTGACCGCCGAGGAACGCACCGAACTGGAAGACCTGATTCATACCGGGAAGCGGGCCGCATCGGTGTTGATTCATGCCCGCATTTTGCTCAAGGCCGATGTCGGCGAAGGCGGGCCGGGCTGGGACGACGAACGGATTGCCGAGGCGGTCGAGTGTGGGGCCTCCACGGTGTACCGGGTGCGCCAGGCGTTCGTGGAGGAGGGCCTCCCGGCGGCGCTGTTCCGCAAGAAGCCCACCGGCCGGCAGTACCGCAAGCTGGATGGCGCCCAAGAGGCCCACCTGATCGCGCTGGCCTGCGGCGCGCCCCCCGAAGGGCGGGCGACCTGGACCCTGCGGCTGCTGGCCGATCGGCTGGTCGAACTGGAGGTGGTCGACTCGATCAGCCCGGAATGCGTGCGGACGACGCTCAAAAAAACGAACTCAAGCCGTGGTTGCGCCAGCAGTGGGTGATCCCCCCGCAGGCCAACGCCGAGTTCGTGTGCGCCATGGAGGACGTGCTGGAAGTCTACACCCGGCCCTACGACCCGGCCCGGCCGGTGGTGTGTCTGGACGAACTCAGCAAGCAGCTGGTGGCGGAGACCCGCGTGCCCTTGCCGGCCGAACCGGGTCAGCCCGAACGGGTGGACTACGAATACGAACGTTGCGGAACCGCCAACCTGTTCCTGACCGGCGAACCCCTGGCCGGGCGCCGCCACGTCACCGTGACCGCGCACCGCACCGCCGTCGATTTCGCCCACGAGGTGCGCGACCTGCTGGAGGTCCGCTATCCGCACGCCGAGCAGGTGGTCCTGGTGATGGACAATCTGAACACGCACAAACCCGCCGCCCTGTACGAGGCCTTCGAGCCGGCCGTGGCCCGCGCGCTGATCGAACGGCTGGAGATTCATCACACCCCCAAACACGGCAGTTGGTTGAACATGGCCGAGATCGAACTGAGCGTCCTGAGCCGGCAGTGCCTGGACCGCCGCATCCCCGACCTTGAGACCTTGACCCGCGAGGTCGCCGCCTGGGAACAGGCCCGTAACGCCGACCCCCGGCCGGTGAACTGGCGCTTCACCACCCCCGATGCTCGCATCAAGCTCAAGCGCCTCTACCCGTCAATTCAGGACGGGTGAAACACTAGTGGGTCACTTGCCTTGCTCATCGCCATTATTGCCCCTCAGTTTTTGGTTAATTTTTTGATAATATTGAAATTTATACTCATTAAATAGCAGTGTTCAAGGCAAGTGACCCACTAGTCCGCGAGGTCCAAGTAATCCACCCACCAGCCCGCCGGGTTTGTCCTTGAATACGCGGCTCACTCGCGCGATGGCCTGCATCAGCCCGTGTCCGCGCATCGGCTTGTCCGCGCACATCGTGTGTAGGCTCGGCGCGTCGAAACCGGTGAGCCACATATCGCGGACGATGACGATCTGGAAGGGATCCTTCGGATCGCGGAAGCGGTTGGCGAACTGGCCAAGCCGAGGTCGGTATAGACGAGACGGCGGCGCGGAACATCGCGTTGAGGAAGAGACGGATGGGCTGACTGACCCGTACCCGTCATGGCGCGACCTCACGGACCAAGTCGCGAATGGCATTTCTGCGCGCATCGATACCGGGCAAGTGTTGCCAAGTCGGAAGCTGCCCACGAACCATGTCGTCGAAGACCTTATGGACTTTCACCCGTGGGTAAAGGCCGGCGTAGCGTCGCAGATACCAGAAGAGGAGCAGCTTGTCCGGGTCGTCGAAGCCTTCCCGCACACAACCGGCCATTAGTCGGAGCCACGACAGCAGCATCTCAGAAACCTGATCGCGGTAACGCCGCTCAATTACACGAGCCACGAGTGACACACCGTGGCCTAGCCCACCCGCAGTCTGCAGTGCAAACCTGCGCCCCAACTTTATGGCCTTGACACGGCCTCTGGCTCCGCAACGGCGATCAAAGCCTTCACCAATTGCGTTTAGGGGCGTGCCTGATAGCCATTGAGGCAGAACCTCCCGTAGCGCATCCTGCCAACGTCGCTCCCAGTTAGGTACACCCTCCGTGTGCTCGATTAGCTCGTCTCGCTTCTGGCTGCGTCTTGGCATGATGCGAATAAGGTCGGATGAACCGGGGTCCACGAGGCCGAAGAGCATTCCAGGGTGTCCGAGAAGGAACTCGGTATGATACTTAAGCAATTCTTCGAACGACCACGCATGGAGAACATCTGCCTCGGGTAGAGATGCCGCAACAGTCGCAACGGCTACTGGAGATATTCCTGTTTGACAGGCTAGCTCGCGCCAATCCTCCGTGTTTAGTTCCTCGGTATCAGTCATATCGTCAAGGGCGGTTGCTATGGACTTGAGGAGAGCAGCTTGCGCCTCCGCGCGTTGATGGCGCTCGGCTTGCAAAGCGTTGCCAAGAGCCGCCCCGAGCACCGCACGGAGAACACTCTCATCAAGACCACCAGCTCGACGTACAAAGTACCGACTGATATCCGTATCTGCGCCCGCGCTCTCAATTCGGTCAATCATCTGGGTCAGCGGATCGACTACATCAAGGCATTGATCCGGTGTTCCAAACAAGCTCATGACATGGTCCAGGCCGCTAAAGATGATCCCGGTCTGGTTCTGACCGACCGAAAACACCTTACCGGGAAGATCGATCACAATTCCATGAGCGTAATGCCCAGCCCGTCCCGCCCGACCAGCAGCGTTGAGAAGCTCATGAACGGCAAGCGTTTCTGGGCCGGCTTCCTCGGCGTCCGCCACCCACCTGTCGTCGCCAGCGATGATGACCGCTTCCGCAGGAAGGTTGATTCCTTGCGCCACTGTGGGCGTAGCGACTAACGCCAACAGCCCATCATCTCGCCGAAATGCCGATTCCATAGCAATTCGCTCAGACAACAGAAGTAGGCCGTGATGGATACCCACACGCTGCAGGACAGGACGTTCCACAAAGTCGGCGCCTCCCAATTCCAAGGCGGCTGCGACAAACAGATCCTCTTCATGCTGCTGCAAAGCTACTGGAGGAATACTCGCCCTCTCCAGATCGGTGGCCCCATGTTTTGCTATATGACTGGCCCAACCAATTTGCTGACTGAATACTATGGGCCTCATGCCAGCTCGTGCCATCGCCCCGAGGAGTTTGCCTCCCACTTCATTGCGGTTCGCTGTGAGGTTCCAGTGTTTATTTACCTCGAGAGGAACCTTTTCGGCAAGCAGAGGAAACCTTGCAAAGGTGCTTGTCGTATTCCACACCTGCGTATGGCAGAAAAGTCCGATTGGCGTCGCTATAAGGCCCCTTCTATCTTCGGCTCTTAGCTTTTTATCAGGATTGCGTTTCGCCTTTCGTTTTTTAAGTTCTTTGTTGAGCGAATCAATATCGAAAGCTTCATAGGCCACAACACCGCGCACTTGACGTGTAGGTTTCCATACGAGGTCGAGGAGTCGCGCTGGCCTCCCAGTTGCAACTTCCAACCAACGGGCCAGTTCCACGCCATTACGCACCATCGCGGAAATCAAGACGAGATCGGTCTTGGGTGAGCGCTGAAGCAGCGACAGTAGCGTCCACATCGCGTCGATTGCTCTGCGGCCAGGCAGTCGAACCGGACTATCAGGGTTGTATCGTTCGCCAGATAGCTGATGGCACTCATCCACAACGATAAGGCCAATATCGCAGTGACCTTCTGGTTCGTACGAGAGATACGCCAAGCACTGCTCCGGTGTCTGTACGAATACTCTGGCTCCAGCTTTCTCGCCGAAATCTTCCAGGAACCGCCCACGTACGACATCTTGCGCGATAGGGCGGACGGTACTCGAAACTTCCGTAGCTACCTGGTCCACGAGGGCTCTTGTAGGTGCCAAGTAGACGACCGCTCGATCCCTCATCAACTCAGCAGCGATGCGGAGTTCGGTAATAGCTGTCTTACCAGCCCCAGTTGGAAACGTCAGGACAAACGACGAACCAGCCTCAAGAAACCCCTCGTCGATGGCTTTCGTGTGATTACGCCAAAGAAACGGGCGTTGCGCCGCGAAGTGGCTGGTGAATTTTGACCACAATGGGCCATTGATACCGCCGGGAGGTCGAGTTGCTGTCACGGTTGAAGTGAGCAAAACTTCTGTGGCAGCGTGTAGCAATCTCGCGAGATGGTATGGTCCTGCCAGCGGTAGGTGCAACCAAACGGTCGAGTTGCCCAACTGTACCTCTTTGTTAGCGCGAGACAGCCGTTCAAGCACTCGATTGAGCACGGCGAGAGGGTCGTCTGCCGCAAGCCCGAGCACGGTACGCGCAATCGATTGAATCGCACGAGCAAGCTCAAGCCACATCGCGTCCGCAGCCGCGTCAAGGTAGTCAACATCTGCCCGATGTACCATGACGAGAAGCGTGTCCGCGATTCGTCGCAATTCCTGCCCGTTACCGGACGCAAGCGCTGCGATGAAATCCAACAACTGGCTTGCTGCCTGGCTGGTGCCGGTCGGTGTAAACGCCTTCGTGGTCTCTGCCGCATCAGCTTGGTGCCCGCCGATCAAGAATAGTAAGAAGCTGTGCAAAAACTCAATTACCTAAGCCGCTTCTAAAGCGGCCCCTTGTAATAATGCTCGCTCTTTACAAATTCTTCGCAGCATGAGTCGAATTGAGGCCATATAAACATGACCGGTACTCGATGTAGGTTTCCGCTCGTAGTCTTTGCTCAACCGTCGGGATCGACCGAGCCAGGCAAAGGTTCGTTCCACGACCCAGCGTCGAGGTAACACGTGAAACCCTTCGCCGGTTTTTTTCTTCTCAACGACTTCCAGTACACAGTCAAATTGCTCTTTGACCCATTGAATAAACTCTTCATCTCTATAACCACCATCCGCCCAGATTTTTTTGACGCTATCCACGATTGAAAACAAGGCAGTCAAGACTTGGCGAGCCGCATGACCATCGTAGATATTTGCCGCATGAACCAGGGCAACAATAAGATAACCTATTGTATCTACTATAATATGTCGCTTGCGACCCTTAATCAACTTACCACCGTCGAACCCTGATTCCCGGGCTGATTCCGGTGTCCCCTTAACGGCTTGGCTATCGATAATCCCTGCACTCGGATTCTCATTTCGACCCATTTCCTTTCGGAGTTGCCGATGGATCGCTGTATTGATTTGCTCCATAACATTGTTGTCGACCCATTTGTGATAATAGTAGCTCACTAAGGTATAGTGGGGAAAGTCTTTAGGCAAATACCGCCATTGACAGCCCGTCTTGTTCAGGTAAAAAATGGCATTTAGCACCTCACGGAGATCGACTTGCCGTGGCCGACCGGTCGTATAAGGATCGGCTTTTTCTAAAATCGGCTCCAAGATCTCCCATTCTTCATCCGTCAGATCGCTGGGGTACCTCTTACAAGGAATTTCTTTTGGCCAAGCCATACAGCACCTCGAATAGAAGCTCTGAAATTAAAATAATCGCCGGATTTTTGGCTCATTTTACCGAAATTACCATAACAATTTCAATAGGTTAGTTTTTGTACAGCCTCTAAGGCCGCCGCAACTTCCGGCGCTACTGCATTTGGAGATAACGGGGGTGGAGTAGTCTCATTGGCTGATTGCCGTGTCTGCACTCGGCGTGCTTGGTGCAGTGTGAAATGAGCAGACCCCGCTACGAAAGCACAAGCAGACCGATGATTGTCGTCGTAGGGCAGAAATATCGTGAGACCCTCGTAGGTCTCGGCGAGCCTTCGGAGTAGTCGAATCGTGTCCTGCCAATTGGCGGGAACACGCCCAGCGCCGTCGATCATCCCAAGGCGTGCGGAAACCACAAGTGCATAGGCTTCAGTGAGGTCTTGGGGGAGTCTCTGTAAATCCAAACCGTCGAGTGGGGTGGCCGACTGAATCAAGGTTGTAGTTTCGGTGTCGAACATGATTACGATCCAGGGCCGAAACGGCGAAGTTCGCTCTCTATTTTTCCGGCAAGCGTCGTCATCCAAGTGCGCAGTGATGGCAGCGGCACAGCCTCACCTCGGCGCATTTCGCTGCCGCCACTGACGATTTCGTCGAAGCCATTGAAGAGCTTTGGTGTACGCCTATTTGGCTCGACCGTAACACGCACTCGGTAACGGCGCTTACCTGCCCAAGATATGCCTCGGATCAGGTCAACAGCTTCGGTCATTGGAATACCACTTGTACCCAACGTTGCGATTATGTTTGATCGGAGTTCATCGTGTCGTTCACCCTTTTCGTAATCCTCAATCTCTGGCCAAACCTCTTCTCGGACTGTATCGCGAGGATTCTCGGTAGCTTTGTCCTCACAAATGGTGAGCGCGACTACCGCACGCTCTGATCGGTGAACGATGATGCTATCCTGACCTTTCGCAGAGCCTTGCGAATGCGGGAGTGCCACAATATCTCCATCCTCTAAGTCGAGATGCGCTGCGAGCCACATCATGAGTTGAAATAGGAATCCATCGCGGTGGTAATCAACTGTTGGATGCAGGCGACGTTGGATGATGTCCTCGATATCACCGTTTTCAAGCGTGATCGCCCCTGTAGGGGGAGAATCTCCGGTGACCAATTGGCGAGCCAGTTCGTACTCTTGAACCAGGACGAAGGCGATTGTCCTTGCTAAGGCGTCGATGTCGGTGACCTCGAATACTATCCCCTGACAGTGGGTGTCATCGACATGGTTGAGTCGCAGCATGGAATCCTCCCTTATCACGCCGCTTCGGGAATTTTGTACGTTTCCGCAAATACCCCATCGATTAGTTCGCAGTTTGCACCGCTGTATATGGTGCCGAGTTTACGAGCACCGATAAAGAGCATCTCCCCGAACAGGTCACAAACGCCCTCACCCCAGACCCCTTTCCCAGAGGGAGAGGTGAGCTAAAGGCAATATCGCTCACCAAGTTGATGATTTGACCGAACCGCTGCTTGTCGAGACCGACGCGGCCAAAGTCTTTCGGCAGCACGCCCTTCAGCGTTGGGTTGTCGCGTTCGATCACGGCCATCGCATCGTCCACCAGCGTGCCGATGGTGGGCTGCGGGGCGCTGGCCTTCAGGTGCGACCAGCGCGCCTCCTTCGGCACCCAGAAGATGCTGGCGGCGCGATATTCATCGGGATCTTCGGGATCGGCGCCTTGGCCGCGCTCGGCGTCGAGTTCCGCGTGCTTGGCCTCGAACGCATCGGAGATGTACTTCAGGAAGATCAGGCCGAGGACGACGTGCTTGTACTCGGCCGCGTCCATGCTGTTGCGCAGGGCATCGGCCATTTGCCAAAGTCGCGCCTCGTAACCGAGGTTGGCGGTGGTGGCGTTCGCCTTGTTCGAGTTGTTCTTTCGCATTGCCGATAACGACCTCATGACCGCTCTGCTTGCCACCCACCGAGGATCACAAACCAAAGCGCGGAATCCCAATCACCCCAGCCACCGCCGGGCATTGCAGAACAGCCGCAGCCACGGCCCGTCCTCGCCCCAGCCGTCGGGATGCCAGGAATACTGCGCCGTGCGGAACACCCGTTCCGGGTGCGGCATCAGGATGGTAAAACGCCCGTCGCGGCTGGTCAGGCCGGTGATGCCGCCCGGCGAGCCGTTGGGATTGGCCGGATAGGTTTCCGCTGGCTGCCCGCAGTTGTCCACGAACCGCAGCGCCGCCACACCCGCCGCCAACACCGCATCGGGTCCGCTGTCCGCGCGAAACTCCACCCGGCCCTCGCCGTGGGCCACGGCAATCGGCAAGCGCGAACCTTCCATACCGCGCAGGAACAGCGACGGCGACGGCAGCACCTCCACCAGGCTCAATCGCGCCTCGAACTGCTCGACCCGGTTGCGCACGAAACGCGGCCACAACTCGGTCCCGGCGATCAGTTCGTGCAGGTTGGACAACATCTGGCAGCCGTTGCAGACCCCCAGCCCGAAGCTGTCGGATCGCGCGAAGAACGCCGCGAATTCGTCGCGGGCGCGGGGATTGAACAGGATCGACTTGGCCCAGCCTTCCCCGGCCCCCAGCACGTCGCCGTAGGAGAAGCCGCCGCAGGCAGCGATGCCGTGGAACCCAGCCAGCGTGATCCGGCCGGCGATAATGTCGCTCATGTGGACATCCACCGCCGCGAACCCGGCTCGGTCGAAGGCCGCCGCCATTTCCACTTGGCCGTTGACGCCCTGCTCGCGCAGGATGGCCACACGTGGCCGCGCGCCGTTGACGATGAACGGTGCCGCCACATCCTCTGCGGGATCGAAGGTCAGTCGGACGTTCAAACCCGGATCGGCGGGATCGCAAGCCACGTCGAATGCTTCGCGGGCGCAGTCGGGATGATCGCGCAAGGCTTGCATCCGGTAACTGGTTTCCGACCACAACCGCCGCAGTTCGGCGCGGGAAGCGGCGAACACGGTTTCGCCGGCGTGGCGCAACACCAACCGATCCTCGCCCGTTCGGCGCACCAATGACGTGGCTGCATTCGCCCAGCCCGGCGCTGGCCAGTCGCGCCAGCAC
>CAVQSJ010000016.1:0-72497 GCA_963715845.1 uncultured Gammaproteobacteria bacterium
AAAAATGCGGCGTTAAGTACAAAGCCCGATGACTGAATCCAAGACCATTTAAAATCATCGCTTTCACCGCTCGTCCTACGGAAACGACGCGCTGCTCGTGATCTTGAACGATGACCGAATCGATGATCTCGACCCGCCCTAACTCGTCAATCATCGCCGCGACGAGACCCAGGTGGTCCAGATTGTAGCTCTGATAGGTGATCGGTCCGCGCATCGTTCCCGTATCAACATGGATAGCCATGGCTTCTCCTTGATTATAATCAATTTTTTGATTATTTTAACATAATTTCACTTTTCGCCGTTAGGGGAGCGGAATGTGGGTCAGGCGGTCCGCCTGACAGCGCCGCGCGGGGCGACGGGATCGAGCAAGGTCCGATCACTGGCGGGAAGGAGCTGTGGCCAGTGTGTTAAGAATCCGGCGATTGTCCCTATAATGCCTTCCTTCGCCCGCAACCCGACTTTACTACCCGACAGCCAGAATGGAATTAATTCGCGGTCAGCACAATCTGCGGCCCCGCCACCGGGGTTGCGTCGCCACCATCGGCAACTTCGACGGGGTGCATCTCGGCCATCAGGCGATCCTCAACCAACTGGCTGAGGAGGCCACGCGGCTGCGCTTGCCGCGGCTGGTTATCACTTTCGAACCGCAACCGCAGGAATTCTTCGCCGGTCCCACGGCGCCACCGGCCCGGTTGATGCGCTTGCGGGAAAAATTGTTGGCGTTGGACGGACTGGGCATCGAACGGGTGCTGTGCCTGGAATTCGATCACCGGCTGGCGGCCATGCCGGCCCCGACGTTCATCGACGAGTTGCTGGTCAACCGCCTGGGCATCCGCTATCTGGTCGTCGGCGACGACTTCCGCTTCGGCCATCGCCGCGCCGGCGATTTCGCCCTGCTGGTCGAAGCCGGCCAGCGTCATGGGTTCGAGGTTGCGGACAACCACAGTTACATCCTAAACGGAGAGCGGGTCAGCAGCACTCGCATCCGGCAGGCGCTCGGCCAGGGCGATCTGGAACTGGCGGCGCGGTTACTGGGGCGACCCTACGACATGTGCGGGCGAGTGGCACACGGCGACCGCCGCGGGCGCACCATCGGCTTCCCGACCGCCAATATCCACCTGCACCGCCGCGTCACCCCGGTTTATGGTGTCTATGCCGTGCTGCTGAGCGGCCCCGCTCTGCGGCCCTGGCCCGGCATCGCCAACGTCGGCCGCCGTCCCACCGTGCAAGGTACTCGCGACCAGCTCGAGGTACACCTGCTGGATTTCCAGGCCGATCTCTACGGCAAGCATGTCAAGGTCGATTTTCTGCACTATCTCCGCCCGGAGCAGCGCTTCGAGTCACTGGACGCGCTGCGGCGGCAAATCCAGCAGGACGAGTACGCCGCCCGGGCTTATTTCGCCGCGCGGGGCATCCAGCAATCCCGATCTCCCTCACCCCCAGCCCCTCTCCCACCAGGCGAGGGGAGTTTTCGTACCGGTTTTTAGAGGCTTACCGTGGCTGATTACAAAGACACTCTCAATCTTCCCCAGACCGCCTTCCCGATGAAGGCCGATCTCGCCAAACGCGAGCCGGATTTGCTGCGCTGTTGGCGGGAACTGGGTTTGTACCAGCGGCAGCGTGCGGAATTCACCGGGCGGCCCAAGTTCGTGCTGCACGACGGTCCGCCCTACGCCAACGGGGTGATTCACATCGGCCACGCCGTCAACAAGGTCCTCAAGGACATCATCGTCAAATCCCGCACGTTGAACGGTTTCGATGCCCCTTACGTGCCCGGCTGGGACTGTCACGGTTTACCCATCGAGCAGGTGGTGGAAAAGAAGCTGGGCAAGGTCGGGGTCAAGGTGGACGCCCGCGAGTTCCGCGCCGCCTGCCGGGCTTTCGCCGCCGAACAGGTGGCCAGTCAAAGCGCTGATTTCCAGCGGCTGGGCGTGCTGGGCGACTGGGAGAAGCCTTATCTGACCATGGATTTCCGCGTCGAGGCCGACATCGTGCGTTCGCTGGCGCGGATTGTCGCCAATGGTCATCTGTACCGCGGCTCCAAGCCGGTGTACTGGTGCATCGATTGCGGTTCAGCCTTGGCCGAGGCCGAGGTCGAGTATGAGGACCGCGATTCCCCGGCCATCGACGTGCGGTTTCCGGTGGCGAACTCCGAAGCGTTGCTGGCCCGCTGCCGCCATGTCGAGGGCCACGAAGGCAAGGGGCCGCTGTCCGTGGTCATCTGGACCACCACGCCGTGGACGCTGCCGGCCAACCGGGCGGTGGCGGTCAATCCGGGGTTCGAGTACGTGGTGGTGCAGGTCGAAACCGACCATGGTCAGGAACGGCTGATCGTCGCCGAACCGTTGCTCAAGGACTCGCTGGCCCGCTGGCAGATCGATGCTTATCAGGTGGTCGCCTATGGGCCGGGCGCGGATTTGGAAGGATTGGCGTTGCGCCATCCGTTCTACGACCGCGAGGTACCGGTTATTCTCGGCGATCACGTCACCACCGAAGCCGGCACCGGGCTGGTGCATACCGCGCCCGCCCACGGTCAGGAAGACTACGTGGTCGGCTCGCGCTACGGCTTGCCGGTCGACAATCCAGTGGGACCGGACGGCAAGTTTCTGCCCGACACCCCGCTCTTTGCCGGCCTGCACGTCTTCGCCGCCAACGAGCGGGTGATCGACGCGCTCAAGGCCCACGGCATGTTGCTGCGAGTGGCCCGCCTCAAACACAGCTATCCACACTGCTGGCGGCACAAGACTCCGATCATTTTCCGCGCCACGCCGCAATGGTTCATCGGCATGGATCACCCGCACGGCTTGCGTGCCCGCGCCCTGGCCGAAATCAAGAAACTCCGCTTCACCCCGGACTGGGGCGAGGCGCGGATTCAGGGCATGGTGGAAAACCGCCCCGACTGGTGCATCTCCCGACAGCGTTACTGGGGCGTGCCGATCACCCTGTTTACTCACAAGCGGACCGGTGAATTACACCCGAACACCCTGGAACTGATGGAACGGGCAGCGCAACGCATCGAACAGGGCGGCATCGACGCCTGGTTCGAACTCGACCCGGCGGAACTGCTGGGCGCGGAAGCGGCGAATTACGACAAAATCGAGGACACGCTGGATGTGTGGTTCGATTCCGGCACCACCCACCTCTCGGTGCTGGAACGCCGCCCGGAACTACACTTCCCCGCCGAATTGTATCTGGAAGGCTCCGACCAGCACCGCGGCTGGTTCCAGTCCTCGCTGCTGGCTTCGGTGGCGATGCGCGGCGTCGCGCCCTACAAGGGTCTGCTGACCCACGGCTTCACCGTGGACGCCCAGGGCCGCAAGATGGCGAAGTCGCTGGGCAACGTAATCCCGCCGCAGAAGGTGGTCAACTCGCTGGGCGCCGACGTGCTGCGGCTGTGGGTGGCGGCGACCGACTATCGCGGCGAAATGGGGGTCTCCGACGAGATTCTCAAGCGCATGGCCGATTCCTATCGGCGGATGCGCAACACCGCCCGCTTCCTGCTGGCCAATCTTAACGGCTTCGATCCCGCTCAACATCTTGTGCCGCCGGAACGAATGCTGGCGCTGGACCGCTGGGCGGTGGATCGCACCCGATGCTTGCAGGAGGAGATTCTGGAGGCTTACGATCAATATCTGTTCCACCTCATCTACCAGAAGATCCACAACTTCTGCTCGGTGGACATGGGCAGCCTGTATCTGGACATCATCAAGGACCGCCAGTACACCACTCAGTGCGACAGCGTTGCTCGCCGCTCCGCGCAGACCGCGCTGTATCACATCCTGGAAGCGATGACGCGCTGGCTGGCGCCGATCTTGAGTTTCACCGCCGAGGAAATCTGGCGCAATCTGCCCGGCGAACGCGGCCCGTCGGTTTTCCTGACCACCTGGTACCCGGACCTGTTCGCGGTCGGCGACGATGATCCGCTCGATGCCGCTTACTGGGAACGGCTGCTCAACGTCCGCGAGGCGGTCAGCAAGGAGCTGGAGAAGCTGCGGGTGGCCGGTGGCATCGGCTCGGCGCTGGATGCGGAAGTGGATTTGTACTGCGATGGCGATTTGGCTGACGATTTAGGGCGGATCGGGGATGAACTGCGGTTCTTCCTGATCACGTCCTATGCCCGCGTCCACCCGCTGGGCGAAGCACCCGCCGAGGGCGTCCCCTCCCAAGTCAACGGTCAGTCGCTGGTTGTTCGAGTCGCGCCCAGTGGCCACGCGAAATGCGTGCGCTGCTGGCATCACCGCGCGGACGTGGGCCACCACGCCGAGCACCCGGAACTGTGCGGGCGGTGTGTGGAAAATGTCGCCGGCGGCGGCGAAAGCCGGCGTTTCGCCTGATGGCGACGCTCAAGTGGTGCTGGTGGTTGAGCGGATCGGTCGTGGGGCTGGATCAAGCCACCAAATACCTCGCCGAGACGCTGCTGGTGATGCATCAGCCGGTGCCGGTGCTGCCGTCGTTCAATCTGATGCTGACCTACAACACCGGCGCGGCTTTCAACTTCCTGGCCGACGCCGGCGGTTGGCCGCGCTGGTTTTTCCTGGGCTTGGGCGCGGCGGTCAGCATCGGCCTGATCGTCTGGCTGCGACGGCTCAAGCCGGGGGATAAATGGCTGGCGGCGGCGCTGGCGCTGATTCTGGGCGGGGCGGTCGGCAACCTGATCGACCGGGCCTGGCTGGGGCAGGTGATCGACTTTATTCAGTTATATTACGACCGCTGGTACTGGCCGACCTTCAACGTCGCCGATTCGGCCATCACCGTCGGCGCGGCGTTGCTGGTGGTGGATAGCCTGCTGGCCAAGGACACCGGCCCTTTGAAAAATCCGGCTGACGGCTCCTGAGCCGCGACACCGCCTTCCGGGAGACCCGCATGAGCACCCACATCCATCTCGCCAATCCCCGTGGTTTCTGCGCCGGCGTGGATCGAGCCATCGGCATCGTCGAGCGGGCGCTGGAGTTGTTCGGCGCGCCGATCTACGTGCGCCATGAGGTGGTCCATAACCGTTTCGTGGTGGACAACCTGCGCGAGCGCGGGGCGGTGTTCGTCGAGGAACTGGACGAGGTGCCGGACGACGCAACGGTGATCTTCAGCGCTCATGGGGTAGCGCGGACGGTGCAGGAACAGGCGGCGCAACGCGGTCTCAAGGTGTTCGATGCCACCTGTCCGCTGGTGACCAAGGTGCACATGGAAGTCAGCCGCCATGCCCGTGCCGGTCGCGAGGTGATCCTGATCGGTCATGCGGGGCATCCGGAAGTCGAGGGTACCATGGGTCAGTACGACGAAAGCCAGGGCGGGCAGATGTATCTGGTGGAGAAGGTCGAGGATGTCTGGGCCCTGGCGGTGCGCGATCCCGCCGAACTGGCTTACGTCACGCAAACCACTCTGTCGATGGACGACACCGCCCGGATCGTCGCCGCCCTGCGCGAACGGTTTCCAGCCATCCAGGGGCCACGCAAGGACGATATCTGCTACGCCACCCAAAATCGCCAGGACGCGGTCAAGGAATTGTCGGGACGTTGCGAACTGTTGCTGGTGGTCGGCTCGCGCAGCAGTTCCAATTCCAACCGGCTGCGGGAACTGGCGGAGAAAGAAGGTACGCCGGCCTATCTGATCGACGGGCCGGCGGACATCGAGCCGGCTTGGCTGGCAGACAAGACCGCCATCGGTGTGACCGCCGGCGCCTCGGCCCCCGAGGTACTGGTACGACAGGTGATCGACCGCTTGCGGGAACTGGGTGCCACCCAGGTCATGGAAAGCGCTGGGCGGGAGGAAAACGTGGTGTTCGCGTTGCCGAAGGAGTTGCGGTGACCCGCCGCATGGGCGACAAAACAACCTGCACTTGTTCTAATCGTGGCCTGCCGCCTGCCACCTTGGGCGGCAGATTAACATAATGACGAGGGACATCATCATGCAGCATCCCCTGCTGGCTTTGTTGCACATCCCCGAACGTGGCAAGGTCGTCAGCGCCCGCGAGGCCGTCAGCCTGATCCGCCCCGGCGACACGGTCGCCACCAGCGGCTTCGTCGGCACCGGCTTCGCCGAGGACATCGCCATCGCCCTGGAGGAACTGTATCTCGCGCCAGAGACCGACCCGAACGCCCCCGGACTCGACAAGCCATGCGACCTGACGCTGGTCTATGCCGCGGGTCAGGGCGACGGTAAAAACCGGGGGCTGAACCACCTGGGCCACGAGGGGTTGGTCAAACGGGTTATCGGCGGGCACTGGGGCTTGGTGCCGAAACTGCAAGCGCTCGCGGTAGCGAACAAAATCGAGGCTTACAACTTGCCGCAGGGCGTCATCACCCATTTGTACCGCGACATCGCCGCCGGCAAGCCGGGAACCCTGACCCGGGTCGGGCTGGGTACCTTCGTCGATCCGCGCCACGGCGGGGGTAAGCTCAACGCCATCACCCAAGCAGACCTGGTCGAGGTCATGACCATCGGCGGCCAGGAGTATCTGTTCTACAAAGCCTTCCCGATCCAGGTCGGCATCATCCGCGCCACCACCGCCGACATCGACGGCAATCTGACCATGGAAAAAGAAGCCCTGACCTTGGAGTCGCTGGCCATCGCCACGGCGGTCCGCAACTCGGGCGGCATCGTCATCGCCCAGGTGGAACGGGTCGCCGAGCGCGGCATCCTGCGGCCCAAGGACGTGCGGGTGCCTGGCATCCTGGTGGATTGCATCGCGGTCTCGCCCCCCGAACACCACTGGCAAACCTTCGCCACCCCTTACAACCCGGCCTTTTCCGGCGAAATCAAGGTCCCGCTGGCCTCGATTCCGCCGATGCCGATGAGCGAACGCAAGATCATCGCCCGCCGGGCGGCCCTGGAACTGACTCCCAACGCCATCGTCAATCTGGGCATCGGCGTGCCGGAAAGCGTGGCAAACGTCGCCGCCGAGGAAAAGATCATCGATCTGCTCACCCTCACCGCCGAACCGGGCGTGGTCGGCGGCATCCCGGCCGGCGGGCTGGATTTTGGCGCGTCCACCAACGTGCAGGCGATCATCGACCAGCCCAACCAGTTCGACTTCTACGACGGCGGCGGCCTGGACATCGCGGTGTTGGGACTGGCCGAAGTGGATCGGCACGGCAACCTCAACGTCTCAAAATTCGGGCCGCGCATTGCCGGCGCCGGCGGCTTCATCAATATCAGCCAGAATTCCCGCAAGGTGGTGTTTGCCGGCGCGTTCACCGCCGGCGGGCTGGAGATCGCGGTGGAACAGGGTCAGTTGTGCATCCGGCACGAGGGCGACACCCTCAAGTTCGTGGCGGAGGTCGAACAGCGGACCTTCAGCGGCGAGGTCGCCAGCCGCCGGAATCAGCCGGTGCTCTACGTCACCGAGCGGGCGGTGTTCCGGTTGACGGCGGACGGACCGGAATTGATCGAGATCGCGCCTGGTATCGATCTGGAGCACGACGTGCTGGGGCGGATGGGATTCCGGCCCTCCATCAGCTCCCACCTTCGGCTGATGGACGCCCGCATCTTCGGCGACGGGCCGATGGGGCTGCGCGACGAGCTATTGGTGCGCCCGCTCGCTCAGCGGCTGTCCTACGACCCGGCCAAAAACCTGTTCTTCGTCAATTTCGAGGGTCTGGCGGTGCGCAACCGCGCGGACATCGACCGGATCCGGGCGGCGGTCAGCGACATGCTCGAGCCGCTCGGCCAACGGGTGTTCGCCATCGTCAACTACGACAATTTCTCGATCACGCCGGAACTGCTGCGGGAGTACATGGACATGGTGCGCGACGTGGTGCAGCGCTACTACGTCGGCGTCACCCGCTATACCACCAGTGCGTTCCTGCGCGCCCAGTTGGGCGGCGCCCTGCGCGAACGCGATCTGGCGCCCCAGCTTTACGAAACCGCGGCCGAAGCGGCGGCGCGGCTCGATCCTTCCAAGGCAACCTAACGATCGCGCCCGAGCAGCGCCAAGGGCCAGTAACCCGTAACGGCTTACTGGCCAGAACCTTGCGTGACCTCACACCTTGCGCGCCTGGACGGCGGCGTTACCGGTATAAGTCGCCGGCGTCAGGGCCAGCAACCGCTGTTTCACCTCCTCGGGAATCGCCAGACCGGTGACGAATGCCCGCAGCGTCTCGCGATCCACCCGCTGGCCGCGCGTCAACGCCTTGAGCTGCTCGTAGGGTTGTTCGATACCGTAGCGGCGCATCACGGTTTGGATCGGTTCGGCCAGTACTTCCCAATTGTCGTCCAGATCGGCGTCCAGCGCCGCCGCGTTCACCTCCAGCTTGCCGATCCCTTTCAGGCAGGACTGATAGGCCACCAGCGAATGCGCCAGCCCGACACCCAGCGTGCGTAGCACGGTCGAGTCGGTCAAATCCCGCTGCCAGCGCGATACCGGCAGCTTGGCGGCCAGATGATCCAGCAACGCGTTAGCCACGCCCAGATTGCCCTCGGCGTTCTCGAAATCGATCGGGTTGACCTTGTGCGGCATGGTCGAGGAACCGACCTCGCCGGCCACGGTTTTCTGCCGGAAATAGCCGATGGCGGTGTAGCTCCACACGTCGCGGCAGAAATCCAGCAGCACGGTATTGGCGCGCATGACGGCATGAAAGAATTCCGCCATGTAGTCGTGCGGCTCGATCTGGATGGTGTAAGGATTCCAGTCCAGCCCCAGCTCCTCGGTAACGAAACGACGGGCGAAGTCTTCCCAATCCACCTCCGGATAAGCGGCCAGATGGGCGTTGTAGTTGCCGACCGCGCCGTTGATCTTGCCCAGCAGCGGCACCGCCGCCAGATGTGCCCGTTGTCGCTTCAGCCGGTAGACAACATTCGCCATTTCCTTGCCGAGCGTGGTCGGCGAGGCGGGTTGGCCGTGGGTGCGCGCCAGCATCGGCTGGTCGGCGTGCTGGTGGGCCAGCCGAGTGATGGCGTCGCTCAATCCATCCAGTTGCGGCAACAACGCCTGGGTACGCGCCTCCCGTAAAATCAGCGCGTAGGCTAGATTGTTGATGTCATCCGAAGTGCAGGCGAAGTGGATGAATTCGCTGACTGCTTCCAGTTCGGCGTTGCCAGCGATTTTCTCCTTGAGCAGGTATTCCACTGCTTTCACGTCGTGATTAGTCGTGCGTTCGATATTTTTGACCCGCTGGGCGTCGGCGAGGCTGAAGTTCTCGACCAGCCCATCGAGAATGTGAATGGCGTGCTCGCTCAAGGGCGGCACTTCGGGAATGCCGGGATGTTGGGCCAGCGCTTGCAGCCAGCACACCTCCACCAGTACCCGGTGGCGGATCAAGCCGTATTCGCTGAAGATTGGCCGCAGGTCGGCGGTCTTGTCGGCGTAACGGCCATCGATGGGGGAAATGGCGGTTAGAGTGGTGAGTTCCATGGGGGATCCTAAAATTGACTACGCAGCCTGTTTGGATTCGACCAGCGCCGGATACAGCCCTATTGCTCGTGCATCCAGCACCACCATTTCCACAATCCGGCCCTGGGCATCGTAACTGATGTGAATGTTCCAATTCTGCGAAACTTCCCGAATGATCGGCTCATCGGAAAAACGCAGTTCCAGAATATCGTCATCGGGGTAATAAGTCGTGCGCATGATGATCACTCCGGAATGAAATGATGCATGACGGTTTTAACGATCAGCGCCTGCCCAAATAACACGGCAACGCAGAGATGGTTGTCAATACGGCTAGGATAGTCCTTGTAAATCCAACCGTGGCCAAGTTCGCTGGATTTGAACGTGCCCGTTTCGATCAAATCCAGTAGAAGCACATCATCGATAGCCCGTTCGTTCATGCGCTTGCGGGCATGATGGGTAATGGCAATATTGCATTGGAATCGTTGGGCTGTACATGTTCTACCTCCTCAGTCGCAACTTCTCGGTCTGATCGTGGGACAAGACGGCCCGCGGCTGATCATGGAACCAGCCAGTCAAATGCCGCTTAACCGGGTGATTTAAGCGATGATTCAGGAGACCGGGGGCGAATGGACCGGTTCCTCTTCTTTGGGGTCCTGGAAAGCGCGTCGGATCTTCGTGATGATACTGTTTTGTGGGAGATCGAGGAGTTGTTTGAGGACCAGCGCGGCCAAGACCTGGCGGACCGTTTTTTCCGAAGGCAGCGCGCGGGAGCGGGTCCGCAGATAGAGTTGATGCTGTTGCCAGATCTCGGCACCGAACCGCAGGGCGATCAGTTGCAACAACCCCTGGGCGACCAGGGCGCAGAAGACGAAGACTTCATAGGCTTGCCAGCAGGCGGCGACGGGGGGTTGGTGTTCGGCCGTTGGGGTCTTCAAGGACCGATTCGGGGTAGGACGGCGGGCGTGGCGCGGCAAGTGCGGGGTCCAGAAGTGAAAACGAAACGCGCCGAGGAGATTTTTCAAGACGGCGAACAAGATTTCAATGCGGGTGCGGATACAATACAGTTCGAGCGCGGTGACCGGCGAGAGGGTCAGATCGGAACACATCAGGACCAAGGGACCACGCGAGGTGATGGCGAAAACGAACAGGAGGGAGTCGCCGAGCGGTTTCCACAATAACGGGAGGCTCATCAGCCGCACGAGTTCCCGCTGGCCATAGACGCAGCATTCGACGAGATCAAAGCCTTGGGGATGATCAAAACACTCCATCAGGTGGACTTTCTCGCCATAGCGCGGTGGGGGTCCGGGCCGGTCGGCGGGCTTCGGGGCGGCCGGGAAATACGCGACGTAATTTTTCTTCGCCCGGGTCAGGATCATCAGATAGGGTTGCCGCAAGGCGATCGAGTAGACCGAGTGGGCCAACCGGAAGACCCCGGCGGTGGCGAAAAACGCATCCAACACCAAAAAGGCCGGGGCGTCATGACCGAGGGCGAACGTCAAGGCCATCTGGACCACCCGCTCCGGCAGGCTCGGGTCGGTGGGTGACGCTGGTTCCGCCTGGCCTAACTGGCGGAAACCCTGATGAATCCGTAGTTCTAGGGGCAAACAAAAACAGGCGCCGAGCGTTCCCACGACTAAACCGATCGCCCCCCAACATTGCCCCCGGAAATACGACGGCTTGTGCTGGGTTTCCGAATGGTCATGTAACGACACCACTCCCGGCATGCGCCCCCCATCTTTGACCACCAGGGTATGATCGCCCAGCAACAGACAACGCCCAGCGACCTGAACCGCAACCGCCTGACGCCACACGTAGCCTTGCCATGCCGCCAACAGCGTTTCAAAATCATAGGCTTTCGAGCGAAAGAAATGCAGAAAACGGTGATAAACCGCTTCATTCCCCTGCCAGAACCGGCACATCGAGGTTACGCCGATCGTCTCCGGTGCCGCCAAAAAACTCAACACCACCGCGCAGAACAGCACCCAGCTGCGCCGCCGAGCAAAGGCGCTGCGAAAACCTTCTAAAGCCTGGTATACATAGGTCAGCATGGATTCTCCTCGGGCGACCGGGTTGTTGAGGCGCGCGTCGCTCAGGGAAATCCATGCTGCCCTTGAGCAGCAAAGTCAAGGGGCTTCAGGGAAAGAACTTACGACTGACGAGATGTTCTACCGTACCGCCCGGAACAGCACCGCCCCCAGAATGATCGTCCCGCCGAGCAGCGCCAATGGCCCCGGCGTTTCCCCCAGCAGCAGGAACACCCAGACCGGATTGAGCACCGGCTCGATCATCGGGATCAGAATTCCCTCGACCGCCCGGACATGGCGCAACGCCAGCGCGTACATGACATAAGGCAGACCCAGTTGCACCACCCCCAGCAGCAGCAACCCGACCCAGCCCATGGTGTCCGGCATGGATTGAAACATGAACGGCAGGCCGATCAAACCGGCCAGCAGATTGCCCAGCACCAGCGCCGACATCGCCGATTCCTCGCGGTGGCGGCGCAGGAACAGGGTCAGCCAGGCAAAGCAGAACCCGCTGGCCAGCGCCACCCCATTGCCGAGATAGCCGTCCAGGCTGAGTTCGTCGCCGAAGAACAGCAACATCCCGACCAGGATCACCGCCAAATTCAGCCAGTCGTTGCCCCGCGCCCGCTCGCCCAGAAACCACGGACTGAACAGCGCGACGTAAACTGGAGCGGTATATTGCAGCAGGATGGCGTTGGCGGCGGTGGTCAGCTTGTTGGCGACGACGAACAGCACCACCGTTCCGGCATAAGCCACCGCCGCACCGATTTGCTCGAAAGATCCAGTAAAACGCAGTTCCTTGCGGAAGACCAGCGCGATGACCGCCGCGCCGATCAGGCTGCGCATACCGGCGATGGCTAACGGATTCCATTCGACCCATTTGATCAACAGGCCACCCAGGCTCCACAGGATCGCCGTCGCCAACAGCATCAGCACGGCGCGGCGGTGGGCGGGATCGGTCACGACCATCGATGGCTGCGGGGCGGCGTCGGACTCCGCGTTCATTCGCCGCCGCCCAGATAGGCGTTGCGGACTTCTGGGTTAGCCAGCAGCGCTTCGGCGCGGTCTTCCAGCACGATTCGGCCGACTTCCATCACATAGCCGCGATGCGCCAGTTTCAGCGCGGCGCGGGCGTTCTGCTCGACCAGGACGATGGTCACGCCCGCTTCATTGATTTCCCACAGGGTCTGGAAGATCGCCTTGACCAGTAGCGGTGCCAACCCAAGGCTCGGTTCGTCCAGTAGTAGAATCCGCGGATTCGCCATCAGCGCCCGGCCGATGGCCAGCATCTGCTGCTCGCCGCCGCTCAGGGTCCCGGCCAGTTGATCGCGGCGTTGCTCCAACACCGGGAACAGTTCATGAATCCATTGCAGGGTCCTGGCCACTTGCGCCTTGTCATCGCGGGTGAAAGCGCCCAGATTCAGGTTTTCCCGCACGGTGAGCGTGCCGAAAACGCGGCGGCCTTCCGGGGCCTGGGCGATGCCCAGCGCCACCAGACGATGAGCGGGCAGTTGGTGGATCGGTCGGGACTCGAAGCGGATTTCCCCCTGCGACGGCCGCAGCAGACCGCTGATGGCGCGCAGGGTGGTGGTCTTGCCGGCGCCGTTCGCGCCGAGAATGGTGACGATCTCGCCTTGGCGGACGCTCAGGTTGATTCCGTGCAGCGCCTCGACATTACCGTAGCGGACATGCAGATTTTCGGCTTCCAGCAGCATGATGGAGCATCCTGGCGGCCAGAACCCGACATCCAGGCGCCGTGTATCCAGTCTATCATGGGTTACCGACTCAAGCCGTAACCCGTTGTTTTCAAGTTAAGGCTGAATATCGATTCCGGTTGACAGAGTCTGTTCGCATTCGATGCAGTGAGTTCGCGTCGTCGCGACAGACCCCGCGAACTCCGTCCGCGTTCGGGACAAGCGATTCAGTGGCCCATCGCCAGCAACAAGCCGTTCAACCGCTTCACGAAGCTGGCCGGATCTTCCAACTGCCCGCCCTCAGCCAGCACCGCCTGTTCGAACAGCAAATTGGTCCAGTCACCAAAGCGGTTAACATCTGGCTCATCCTTCAGGCGCGCCACCAGCGGATGCTGGGGGTTCAGCTCCAGATAGGGCTTGCTCATCGGCACGTTCTGACCGGCATCGCGCAACATCCGCTCCAGGTGGGCGCTGAGGGCGTATTCATCCACCACCAGGCAGGCCGGCGAATCGGTCAGGCGCGAGGAAATCCGCACTTCCTTGACCTTGTCGCCCAGCACGTCCTTGACCCGCGCCAACAAGTCCTTGAACTGGTCCTCGGCCTGCTTTTGCTCCTGCTTTTCCTCCTCGGAGGCGATCTTGTCCAGGTCCAGCGCGCCCTTGGCCACCGACTGTAAATGCTTGCCCTCGAATTCGGTCAGATGTGACATCAGCCACTCGTCCACCCGGTCGGTCAGCAGCAGCACTTCCAGCCCTTTCTTACGGAAGATTTCCAGATGCGGGCTGTGCTTGGCGGCGGCGAAACTTTCGGCCACGATGTAGTAAATCTTGTCCTGCCCATCCTTGATCCGCCCGACGTAGTCGGCCAGCGAGACCGTCTGTTCGGCGCTGTCGGTATGGGTCGAGGCGAACCGCAGTAGTTTGGCAATCTGCTCGCGGTTGCCATAATCCTCCGCCGGACCTTCCTTGAGCACCCGCCCGAACTCCTTCCAGAACTTGCCGTACTTCTCGGCGTCGTTACTGGCCAGATCTTCCAGCAAGCCCAGCACCTTCTTGACCGAACCGGCGCGGATGCCGTCCACCACCTTGCTGCTTTGCAGGATTTCGCGGGAGATGTTCAGCGGCAGGTCGTTGGAGTCGATGACGCCGCGCACGAAGCGCAGATAGCGGGGCATCAGGTGTTCGGCATCGTCCATGATGAACACCCGTTGCACGTACAGCTTCACGCCATGGCGCTGTTCGCGATCCCACAGGTCGAAGGGCGCGCGGGCCGGCACGAACAGCAGCGAAGTATATTCCAGTTTGCCCTCCACCCGGTTGTGGGTCCAGGCCAGCGGGTCTTCGAAATCGTGACCAACGTGCTTGTAGAACTCCTTGTATTCTTCCTCCTTGATGTCCTGTTTGGGCCGGGCCCACAGTGCCGCCGCCTGGTTGATCCGCTCCTCCACGACCGTTGGCGGTGCGTCCTTGTCCTCGCTGAATTTCTGCACCGGCATGATGACCGGCAGAGTGATATGGTCGGAATATTTGGTGATGATCGAGCGCAACTGCCATTCGGTCAGCAAGTCCGTCTCGTCTTCGCGCAAATGCAGGATCACCTCGGTGCCGCGCGCGGGCTTGTCGACCGTTTCCAGCGTGTATTCGCCCTCGCCGTTCGACTCCCAGCGAACCCCGTGTTCCGGTCCCATGCCGGCGCGGCGGGTCAGCAGCGTCACCTTGTCGGCGACGATGAAGCTGGAATAGAAGCCGACGCCGAACTGGCCAATTAGATGAGCGTCCTTGGCCTGGTCGCCGGTCAGTTTCTGCATGAACTGGCGGGTGCCGGAACGGGCGATGGTGCCGATATTGTCGATGACTTCCTGCCGGTCCATGCCAATGCCGTTGTCTGACACCGTGATCGTGCGGGCGTCCTTTTCGAAGCTGATCCGGATTTTCAGTTCGGGGTCGTTCTCGTACAGGGCGCTGTCGGTCAAGGCCTCGAAACGTAGCTTGTCGCAGGCGTCGGAGGCGTTGGAGATCAGTTCGCGGAGGAAGACTTCCTTGTGGGAATACAGGGAATGTGCGACCAGGCGCAGCAGTTGCTGCACCTCGGCCTGAAAACCAAGGGTTTCCTTATGGGCTTCGACGGTCATGGGTGACGGACTCCTGGATGGGGTTCACGGGTTGAAACTCGATATGCGGGCAAGCGGCGGGATTTCAAGCCGGTGCGTTTGCCAACTTTTCGGGTTCGGCGAGGCGGGTTGTCCGTTCCCAGGCTCGCCGCTGCAACCAGGCTGGCCAATCCTCTGCCTCCTGGCAGCGACAAAAGGACCACCAAAAAATTTTTTATCGCCCTAAAGTCTTGCTGCTGATTGCCGATCACTAAGATTGGCTGCTAAGGGAACGCGGGAAGCTCGTGCGCGACGAGCAAGCTTGCAGGCTGTGAACTGTGTACGTCGGACTTGGAACGCGCCGGTGGGTTGACCTCCTGTTAACCCCTTCCGCAGAAGTATTTCGCTCTTGCCATCATGATTAAGATGCTACACAGAAAGTCTATCGGTAATAAGCAGATTCTGCCTAGCACCCTATCAGCCCATTCTGTCTATTATACTGTTAGGACATTCAATGTGTAGGGTATAATAAGATGGAGCTGAATAACGAGATTGTTAGTGAATATATAGGCTACTTTTTTTCGAGAATTGTTGGTTTTAAGAGGCAAGAGGTCAAGTATGCTTCGATAGGTCAAATCGATAACGAGTTCTTGGCAATAGCAATGGATAAAGTCGATAGACTTATACGAAAAAGCGGGAAGCTTCGAGTTAGGGTTTGGAGTAACTGTTACTTTATTTTTCATAGTAATGAAATTGATCCTTCAAAAGTTTACAAAGATAAGGTTGCAGTAACCAAGAAGCGCTACCCGTTTCTGTTTATTCGTTCATATGTATACTTTGTCTTTGTTAATATTTCAAAGGAAAAACAATCATCACTCCTGAGCGAATCGTATAAAAAAATAGAAACAAAAGATTATAAAATATGGCTTTTTAATTCAAAATATGAGTTACAGGAAGAGACAAAGAGAACAAACCTTTTTGGTATAACTCTTGATGAAAATGAAATGATTGACGATTACATATATTTGGCAAACCCTGATTCTGAATTACAACGCATAGAAGCAGCAAATTCTGATGCAGTTGATTGCATCAGGGCTTTTACAGGCGATCTTGAATTGCTAGAGCAAACTAGTGCAATGTTAGATGTTGTTCGTGCTAAGTTTGAAGAGGATACCAGAGCGCGAATTATACTGGAGGGACCGGCAAGAAGCGGAAAAACAATCATTGCAGCAACTCTGTTAGGAGAATACAAAGACTCCAAGTTTCTACTAATGAATTACTTTTTCTATCAAGCAATCGTTGATGGACTTCATGCATTATCTGGATGGAGCGGAGAAGAAATCGAAGCACTCGTGAAAAATCCAGAACTTGATTTAATTTTAAGTTTAAAGGATGTTATGCCTAGGTTACTAAAAAATATAAACAAAAACCTAGATTTTGCGATTCAGGAGTGTGATAGACCAAGAAGTGAATCAAAAACAAAAAAATATCTAATGGAGAATGTTTCGGAATTTATCGACAGCGTTGAAAAGCTTGGCTTTGAACAAAAAGACCTTTTTGTTTTGAAATCATTAATAAATTTAAACTCGAAGCTGATTAATACAGATAATGAAAAGCCATTTGTTCACATTAATAAAGATGGTCTCTTAAAACTCCGAGATATGATAGATGGGCTGCTGTCAGGAAAATATGACGCCCTAAGAAATTTGCAAAAAATAATACTTAAGACTATTGAAGAGCTAATCAGGAATTCGCGGCAGAGATTTTTTCATCATAATATTAATAATAACATATCTTCTAAAGTAAAAGATGGCTGCTGGATTAAGCGAGAAAATCCAACAATTTCCAAAATTTGGACAGAAAATTATCAGCCGCAGTTGATAATATGTGATGAAGTGCAAAGACTTGGTCTGATTCACGAGTATAAAAATTATGATGAATTTGACGAAGTTAAGCAGGTCTTAATGCATTCCAGCCAATCATTTTTTACTGGCGATAACTTCCAAATGCTTAATTCAAAGTATGATCAAGGTATTGAAAGAATAAGTAATGCAATTCAAGAAAAAGGACAATCTCTTACCAAATATACGCTTCCTGAATCAGTTGGTGTGCCAGCAGAAATTGGCATCTTAATGAAATGCCTGACAAATCCTCAAGAAGTCGCGATTGATACGGTAGTAAGAAATTGGGAAAAGGAAAGAGACTTCGAATTAATTTTTATTGAACGAAATGTTAATCAGCTTATCGCGTTTCTAGATGAAGATAGATCAAATAAAAAACATCTTGCATCACCAATGGATTACGATTGGCTTGAGTACGAAGAAATAATCCAAATAGATACTTGTCACAGGGAAAATCCCATCATTCCCTTGAAAGACCACGAGAAGGAAAACTTCGCTTATAAATTTCCCTATTTCTGTAATGAGGAAATTATGCCTAATTACATCCTTTCAGCTTATGAGTTAATTTCTCGGGAGGTGGAAAGTCTTTATGTTCACATTCCGAAGTTTAAAAGAATGCAGTCTATTCATGTGAATTGGTATCGCAAGCATCTATATGTCTTGTTTACTAGGCCAACAGCCAGGCTTGTTGTGAACTTTGAAGTTAAAGAAGAATTTGAGCAAATAAAGAAAATAGTGAGCACCATAAAAGAGAATGGAGCCAAAGTATCTGCGGCCTTTTTTGGCTAACAGCACGACAGTTATGAGTATAGATGTTTCATCTATTATGAGGGTGCTAGAATCTACTTTAACGATTTTAAATCTTAAAAAATCATACAGATATGATGATAGCGGGTTTCTGGTATCCTCATTGTCAAATAGAACCACAATAATATTGCCTAACAAGACGCTGCACCGGACGGCTTTTCCGCTGCGCTCCAAAGCCGCCGGTGAGCTTGGTCGTTCGGCGGGTAAAATGCGCCCTGAGAAATTGAGAAAACATGGAAGATGTCATTCCCATAGCCAAGAAGAGGCGCCCCAGCTACGAGAACTTCGTGGCGGAATGCCCTTCGTGTGGTTACGAATGTATATTCAACCGCGCGTCCGATCTTCGCACGTTTGAGCCTATTGGAGGACTCGACGTGTCGTGTTTGAACCAAAGTTGTGGCAAGCCTTTCCGTCTCGTCAGCGATACCGTGAACGAACCGCACGAGATGCTCATTTACAACTGCTATGAACTTTTAGAACGCAAACACTACATGAACTGTATTCTCAGCCTGGCTCAAGCGTATGAGGTGTTTTTCAGCCTTTTCCTGCGCGTAGAACTTCTTTACAAGCCGTTTGCTGCTGCCCCTGATCACGATCTTGCCGACCTCAACCGCCTGTCGGAGGAACTCGGAGAGAAGATCAAAGAGCACACTTTTAGTCGCATGCGAGCGCTCTTCCTCCAGCAGATCACTGCGCGACACTCGCCGGCAAATCTTGGCGAAGCTGCCGCAATCATCGCAGCCTTTCCGGCCTATCCGGGAGAGCCGAAGGACAGTGCAATCGAAGCGCTGAGTGATGCGGAGTTGGTTTCACTTCTCAAGGCCCTGAAGACCACGACTGTTCACACCCTGAGGAATCACGTTGTTCATAAGCACGCTTATCGACCGACTCGCGATCAAGTCGAGGCAGTTCTGGAAGAAGCACGGTCTATTCTCTTCCCTCTGACGAGCCGCCTCGGGCTTCATGATGACGTGAATTGGTATATGGGGCACGCCTGAGATACCGCCCCACCCTGTGAAGGCCGAACAAAGCACTGCACCTGACTGCCTACAGCGTCCGCTCGTTCCTCGCTCCCGCTTCCGGCAGCAGGTGAGCGCCGGCGTTATGCAATCCGTAGAAATTATGAATATCGATGAAATACTTAAAGCTTCTATCAGTTTTAGAGAAGCAATAGAAAAGTGCTATAATTCATTGGGTGTAGGTTTTGAAAAATTCCCAAAAGGTTCTTGCGGTGACGCGACTCCTTTATTGGGTACTTACTTAATCGACCTAGAGCTTGGCACATTTATGTATGCACTCGGCAGTTTAGGTAGTCATAAAAAAGGAAATTGGTGCTCGCACGCTTGGCTTCAATCAGGCTCTATTGTTGTTGACATAACTGCAGATCAATTTCCAGTGGTTTCTGAAAAGGTTATTGTTTCATCTAATTCCAAATGGCATAAATCTCTTAAAGGTAAGCATCAGCATGTAGCCGACTATAGAATTTATGATGCCAGGACGAAATCAATATTTCATAGTCAATACACTAAAATACTTGAGCATATAAGCTGTTAATGCTTATTAAAATAAAAAGCGCATAGCAAAGTGCTGCAACCCGCGCACTTCGTGCGCTGGACAGTTTGTAAGTCGCAGTTTTGTGGTTTTGCTGCGCAAAAGTATTCCACAAAACCACAACTTACAAACTGCCGTTGAGCACGGCGTTAGGGAAATTTGAGAATAAAGATATGCAAAACAGTGATAAAACTAATTTTAAGATAGTTTTAACAGGATTCCTAAAACCTGGAGTATCCGTGCAGGAAGCAGAACAAAATTTGAGTAAGCTTTTTCGTATCGAACTTACGAAAATACAGCTTCTCTTACAGGGTCATCCAACTACAATAAAAAGAAATTTAACTACTGAGTATATAGATCAATACCAACATGCGCTTAATAAAACTGGAGTAGAATTTGAGATCGTTGCTGATGTACCTGAACCATTAACTACAAATGTTATTCAGGATGAGATTTCATCAGTATCATCTAAACTACCTAAATGTCCAAAATGTAGCTAGTGTCTGACCGGAAACCATATTTATCAATTAAATCATTTGCTTATCAAGAAGTTATGTGCCTGTTCTGATTTCTGATACGATGTTTATCTTATTGATTTGTTTATATTTATAATTCCATGCTATACTTTTTCAAAATTTAAATGGTTCCTTATCTAATATCGAGAAAGAACATGCGCCAAAAAACCCGAAAACCGATTGACGAAATGCAAGTAGATCAAGTCCAATTAGACGCCAATTCTCGTGATGATATTCCTCAACTGCTTAAGGGATTACAATATATTTTTCTCAATCCGATTTTGCTCGAACAGGCCCTCAAGATTTTAGATGGCATATTTCCTAAGGACATCGATCTTAATAACGGACGACCGGGTATGGATATGTGGAGTATTTTAGTCCTGGGAGTCCTTCGGTTAAACTTGAATTGTGACTATGATCGACTGCATAATTTAGTCAATAATCATAAAACGATTCGCCAAATTCTCGGCCATGGCGTGGTTGACGATCAAGACTGTTATTACTTACAGACGCTCAAAGATAATGTCAGCTTATTAACACCTGAAATTCTTGATCAAATTAATCAAGTCGTGGTGAACGCCGGTCATGCGTTGATTAAAAAAAAAGGATTAGGCGATGAGCCGTTGCCCGACCGGGGTGCGGAAGACCCACTCCGCGGCCGTTGTGATTCATTCGTGGTAGAAACCAATGTTGAATATCCAACGGATACCCGTTTGTTGTTTGATTCGGTACGGAAAGTGATTCAACTCCTCATCCGGTTATGCCGACGCCAACAGGTCGAAGAGCCAATAGGGGGGGTAGACGGCATTAAAAAATTAAAAAAACTATGGCGTCGTCTCCAAAAACTCAAGCCCTCGACCTCGAAAGGTGAATCCAAACAAGCGTCGCGTCAGAAAGAAATCATCGACGCGCATCAAGCCTATCTCGATTGGGCTACAGAGTTAGTAGAACGCGCCCATCGCCAATTAGAAGAACTTGAGAAAATAGACGGAATGGATAAAGATAAGATATTGAAAATAAAGGATTTTGTCAATCATGCCCGGCGACAAATCGATCAAATTGACCGCCGGGTTATTCAAGGCAAAAAGATTCCTCATCAAGAAAAAGTATTTTCAATTTTTAAACCTTATACCGAATGGATTAGTAAAGGAAAAGCGGGGGTGCCGGTGGAACTGGGTGTTATGGTGGGCATTATTGAAGATCAACATCGCTTTATTCTTCATCACCGGGTTATGCAACAGGAAGTCGATGTGGATGTAGCGGTCCGTATGGTCCAGGAAACGCAGCAGCGGTATCCTCAATTATCATCCTGTAGTTTTGACCAAGGTTTTCATTCGCCTGGCAACCAGCGTGAGTTATCAGATCTACTCGAGACCGTGATTCTACCGAAAAAGGGCCGACTTTCGAAAACCGATCAAGCGCGACAACAAGAAGTTGTTTTTATTGAGGGGCGATGCCAACATGCTGCGGTCGAATCGGCGATTCATGCGTTAGAGGTCCATGGTTTGGATCGCTGTCCTGATGATGAATTACCAGCATTCAAGCGGTATGTGGCGTTAGCCATCGTGGCGCGAAACTTGCAAATTTTGGGTCGCTACCTGCAACAACAAGAACAAGATATAGAACAGGAGCGATGTAAAAAAGCAGCGTAGAAAAAGCGAATAACTTGAGATGAATCTGGAGATTTTGTTCTCCAACCATAACTACTTTTTCAATAATGAAAATTTGCAGAACGTTATCAATCCAAAGCTATTTCTACAGGAAAAATGTTTAAAGAATTTGGATATAAAAAGATAAAATAGAAAAAATGACTAAAAATAATCCAAAAATCCTTACCCATTTTTTAACGAGAAAGGTTTTCGTTCAGACACTAGCTATCAAGCAAAATGTATTGACGATCCTTTAGTTAGTAAACATGACGGTATTGGAGAATGTCCGAAATGTGGGATAATTCCTGAAAATTACCTTAAAATTCAGAGAGCGCAGCAAGATTTACATAACGAGCGTTTAGAAAAAAGAGAAATAAAATTTGTTAATCTGAAAACAAAAATCAGTCAAATATTATTAATGGTAAAAAAATCAAAAAAGATAAAAAAACTAATATCAAGATTTAACCAAAGAAATAATAAAAAGCAGACTATAGTTATTCTAATCTCGACTATGGTAGTGGTAGCAATATCAATATTTTCAATACTTAAATTAACCAATTCAACAATATATTTAATAGATTCGTGTTTGGAAGCAGCCCGTAAACAAATCAGTTACAAAGATCCAGAAAGTTTAAGAATTGAAAGCTCCACAGTTTACACAGAAAAAAATCCGAGGGTGGTAAGTCTAAGTATTAATGCTAAAAATAGTTATGGTGCTTACGCTGGAGCAAAATCAATCTATTGTATTTTAGAAGATAAAAAGATTACTGATGTAATTAATGATGATGAGCCAAATATGGCTTCTTTGATAAAACTAACTGATATTTTAAAAAAAATTAATCGGGAAAAAATCGAATAAAAACTTAAAATCAACTAACTAACTTCTCACGGTTCGCTCAAAATGAGAGCTGGTTTTGGAAAATGCGTCATCAGTCGCTCGTAGATTCCTGCCGACCAGCCGAGCAGTGCCAGGACGCGGTGATGCAGTGCGCTCAGCGGCGACAGCAGCCCCCGCGCCTGGCCGGCGATTTCGACGACGCTCAAGCTGATGCCCCGAAAGGCGCGCAACAGCAATTCGGCGGTGGGCGACGCCGTGGCCCGCGTGGCCTGCCCCGGATAGAGGCCGGCGATCGGCTCCTGGGTGGTGGCGAGGCACCGGCGCGCCACGAATTCCACCAGGACCAACACCCGCAAGGCCAGGCTCAACAGCCGGATCAAGCCCTCCACCCGCGCGTCGGTTTGCAGGAACAAGGGCGTGATCGCCAGCGCCCGGCCCTTGAGGCGGCCAAAACTCCGCTCGATCAGATACTGCCCGCGATAGGCCTGGACCGCGGTCGCCACCGTCAGGGTCGCGTGGTTGGTGGCATAGACTCGCCAGCCCAGCCGCTGCCGGGCTGCGGCGACAGCCAGCGGGTCGATCCACGCCCGAATCGTGCTCTGGCGCTGCACCCGATGGGTGGCCGGGCGCGCGCCATAGCGGCGCTGGGGAATCACCTGGGTGGTGGTTTCCAGGTCCAGTTGGACCAAACCCACCACGCGCTGCTGGGCCAGAATCTGCTCGGCGGCGGCGGTCAGCGCGGGGGCCTCCAGAATTTTCTTGCCTTGTTTGCGCTCGTTGAGGCGGTGAATGGCCGCCACCGCCTGCTGCAGGCGGGCGTCGAGCGCCTGGGTTTGCCGCGCCGCCTGGGCCACCGACCGCACCACCAGTTGCCGTTCCTGCCACGTCACCGGCTGACCTTCGACCGTGGCCGCCAGGTCGACGGCCAGCACATACCCCTCCGCGATCAGGGCCGGGGGGACGGTCGGGTCCGCCGGGGCCGGATCATAGACCGGTTCCAGGGGCTGGGCGCCGCCGAACACCGGCGCCAGCAGGGCGTCTAAGGTAACTCGCAAAAAATATTCCCGCAAATTTTGGTAGTGTCTCCGAGTATCCGTGATGAGCATCCGGGCTTTGCTTATGACCAAACCCAAGACGATTACGTCACTATTGATCTTCACATGCCTCTTTAGCACCAGATGAATTTTTCTTCTTTTGATATTGAAAAATATAAAAAATCCATTAGGTTAGCATTCCATGACCGGGAAAACGCTCGAGAATGCCAACCGGTCCCCAGCACAGGGTATCTCCATCACGGATACTGAGGGACACTACCCGAATGTTTGCTCGACTCCCCCGAGTGGCTTACCGCATCAATTCTGACAGGTCATGATCTGGATCTGTAGGGTGGATTGCGCTTCGCTCATCCCCTACGCTGGTTTGAACCGATCAAAAGTTTTGGGGCAGCCCACTAGATAAGCGTATTCTAATAAAATTGATATGACCCTATGGATCTGCAACTCATGACCAACTTATCAAAACAACATATTGCTACGATTAAAGATGCAGCAAGAAAATTAACCCGTTCAAAAAAGCGGGCGTTTCAAGCGCAAGTGTGTATTGATTATTTAAATTCAAAAGCTTATCTCGCTGAAAAAGTGTTTGGCTGGGATCGAAAGGCAGTGACTCTTGGATTAAATGAGTTACGCACGGGGATCGTCTGCGTGGATCATTTTAAAGCGCGCGGCAACAAAAGAACCGAAGCCAAAAACCCACCACTGGAACGCGACATCGTTTCTTTAGCTGAACCGGAAAGCCAAGTTGACCCGAAATTCCAAACAAGGTTTCAATACACGCGCATGACCGCCAAAGCCATGCGCCAAGCGCTTATCACTGAAAAAGGCTGGAACCATGAAGAGTTACCGTGCGAAAAGACGATCAGCAACATCTTGAACCGCCTAGGTTTTCGCCTACGCAGGGTCCAGAAGGCCAAGCCCTTGAAAAAAGTGTTGGAGACCGATGCGATCTTCGATAACCTTCATAAAATCAATCAAGAATCGGATTTACGCGAGGATTCGTTAAGAATATCGATTGACACCAAAGCGAAAATTGATCTGTGCAATTCATCACGAGGTGGTACCTCACGCTGTCGTAAAGCCGTGCAAGCTGACGATCATGATATGGGAATTAAAGATAAATTAACGCCTTTTGGTATTTTAGAGGTTATGACCGGATTGCTCACCATTATCTTTGGGGTTTCGTTCGAAACCAGTGATTTTATTGTCGACTGCCTCCAACAGTGGTGGGATGCGAACAAAATCCGACATCCTCATATTAAACAATTGGTCATTAATTTGGACAACGGCCCACACAATGCTAGCCATAGGACGCAGTTCATAAAACGGATGGTCGAATTTGCGGATAAAAATAACATTGAGATCGTATTAGCCTATTATCCCCCGTATCATAGTAAATATAATCCCATCGAACGGTGTTGGGGTATTCTTGAGCATCATTGGAGTGGAACGCTTTTAAATACTATCGAAACGAGTTTAGAATGGGCAAAAACAATGACTTGGAAAGGACTTCATCCAGTCGTAAAGCTTGTGGAAACCACTTATAAAAAAGGTATACGAATGGCAAAGAAAGCGTTTAAAACCTTTGCTGACAGAGTGACACGCGATGTATCACTGCGAAAGTACTTCATGACCATTCAGCCACAGGTTTGATGGTAAAAAATGGAGGGTATTTATTGCGAGTTACCTAAGGTGTCCTCCGGCATCTGTTTGCCCCCCAGGGGGCACAAATAATAGTCGCCACTCTGGGCGATCCAGGCGCGAGTCGCCAGGGCCCCCATTTTGCAGTCGCCGATGTAGGTCTTGCCGCCAGCCCCCAAGGTGGCCTGGACCCGCTGAATCTCAGGCACGTACAGCGGGTCATCGGCGCCGTTCCCACTGACGACCGTCGTAGTCAAGGGCAAGCCCAGGGTGTCGAGCGCCGACAGGCTGATCTTGACTTGGGGCAAGTCCGGCCGATGATCTTTACTATGCCCGAACTGAAACAGCCCCCCCTCACTGACCCCGGCGTAAGTCTTGGCCGAAGTGCTGTCGAGCCGCACCCGGTCGCCGTCCACCTCATAAACCCGCAGCACCGTTCCGTTCAGCGCGGTTTCCAGCTCGGCCCAGGTTGCGGCGTCAGCCAGCCGATCCAAAATATCGGCCAACCGATCGTCGCTCAGATCCAGCGGGCGCACCGGCTTGCCCAAACAGGCGGTCAACGTGTCGCGGTGCGCCTCCACCCAAGGCTGGACATGGGACAGGCAGTGATCGCCCTCCGAAACGATAAACGTCAGCCACACCGCCACCACGTCGCCCAAACTCAAGTTGCCTTTCCAGTGACCATGGGTCGGATAGAATTGATCCAGCAGGGCTGGAAGCTGCATTTGGTAGACTTGGGCCAATACCACAGGGAGGTCGTCGACGCGTTCGACGTTAAGCAGGCGGATCATCTCGTCCAGCATCGGGGGTACCGGTGATCGTTGTGGCCCGCTGGCGGCGGGTTCGGTGAGGAATCCAATCGATTCAATGGCTTACTTCCAGCCTGCTCCGCTCTCCTCGTCATCGGGGAGGGGCCGCGGAACGTTTACCGGATGTCAATATTACCTGACACTTTCAATTCTCAAAAGTCGATCTTCGTTTAAGCGAACCGTGAGTAACTTAATTATGGAAAATTTGAAGATATGTTGTTTCTTTAAGTTGTAAATCGACAAAGCGTATTCCTAGTGTGGCCTAACTGTGGCTTGCACCTGACCCCGCTACGCGGGGCAGGTGAAGCATGGCGTTAGGCATGAAAATCAGGAGATTATTGAATGTTTAAATTCTGGTTATCAATATCAATAGCTTTTTTAGCCTCACCTGCAATGGCTGTTAATAAATGTGTCGATGACACCGGTAAAGTAGTTTATCAAAGTGCACCTTGTCCAGCGACGACAAAAGGCAGTGAGCTTACCATCCAGAAAGCATCCCCTTCCTATGTTCCTCCCCAAGCTGACATAGAAGAACTGAATCGAATTCGTCAGACAGGTAATAAAATGGAACGTGAGCGGAAAATGAAGGAAATTGATCGTATGATTGGGAGTATTGAAGAACAGATTGATGGAATTGAAAAAAAGATCACTGAATATCGTAAAGCGATGGATCGTGAATTGACTGAACTAAAAGAAAAAAAGCAACTAGCTAAGAACAACTTAGCCGGTGCAACTTGGGAGCAAAGCATTTCAAGCGAGATGAGTGTAGTCTCGCAAAAATACGATGCACTTATCCAAAGCAGCCAAAATCAGATTGAGCGCCAGCAAAAAGAAATTGATCGTTTGCAAAAAGAAAAAGATCAACTACGTGAAGAAAAGTAACCGAGTACGCTATGTTGTTGCTCCATATTTTGGTTTAAAGCACGGTAGGACGGGTTAGCGCAGTGTAAACCTGCCTAACTGGTTCCGGGTTTCCCCATCAGTGCCTCGATAGCGATATATCCTTTCCGTGTTGTCCCCACGTCAGGAGCCCCTTGAGGCTTCCCGAGTTCTCCGACATTTCTCTTCCCACATGCCATGGCCTGAGGACTCCGGCGGACCTTCCCTACCCTCGCCATACTGGGTATCTCTTGTATTGCCCTCGGTGTACGTTAAAACCCTCGGCGTCCGCAACAAACTCATCTCGAAGCTGTACCCGCACTTCAGGGCGCGCGCGCCGCCCCTACGGCCTATGGGATTCTCTGTCTACGCTTAGCCCGTCTTGTTCGCCGCCCAAAGGCGACTCGGCCACGGACCCAAGACTCGATACGGGTGGGTGGCTAGCCCTTGCCCGGCAGGGACTTGCACCCTGCAAGAAATGCCGAGCTTTGCTCGGCGCGATAACGTCTGCGCTCACCGGGGCCGCGCCTTGCTGTCCTTGGCATCACCAATACCCGTCAATGGCGCGGTCTCCGGTACAGCATCCAGTTAGGCGGGAATCCAACGCCGTGGGGACAACAAGGTTATGATATACAGGTCTTGAGGCCATGACGGGGAAACTCGGAAACAACGCCAAACTGGAATCTAACGCCTGGTCGGAGAACCCCGACCCAGGTAGGCCGAAAGCGGCTCTATGTCCTTGGGGTGTCTTATCCGGCAGAGTACGCGGCGGTGGGGAAAGCCCACTCCAGGGGGAAGGACCTGACGGAAGTACGTAGCCCATAAAGGAAACTCGTGCCGGACAGGTCGGGCTGGCACCACACGGGCCAACCTCACTGCGGGCAATGGCATTCGAGCGATTTTTGCTCGACGCGCAAGCGAGTACAACCGAAGAACCGGATGCGGGAAAACGGCACGTCCGGGTCCGTGCGGGGGGCGCCGGGTAACCGGCGTTCCTACCGCAAGAGGCACCTTGGCAGGTAGGTTTTTAGGCGTGGTTCAAACAAGGGTTACACTTTCGGCCAAGCACCCAAGGCTCAAGCCTTTGTTTCAAGAGGCCTTGAGCCTTTCAAGAGCCGAGAGAAGTGTTACCCTCCCGCTTGGCCGGTTGAACCATGCCGGTTTTTACCAATGGTAACCCTGATATACTATTTGCCATGTCATCTGACTTTCGTGATGTTGATCCCAACGACTTACGGGTTCCACCCTCTCGACCCAGCGGGGCTGATCCGGCCAAACTTCAAAGACAGATTATCCAGTTTGGAGCATCCGTCGTCGGGATGTCCCCGCTGTGGGTCTACGAAGCGGCAGATGGCGCGCTGGTGGTTTACGATGGGGTTACTCGCGCCACCCGAGTAGCCAAGCTGGTGCCCGGCACGTTGGTTCGTGTGGAAGTGATCGGAAAGCTACACCGGGCCTACGGCCACTACCCAAAGATCGGAGACCTTCTGCCATGATCCAGCCAACGCAACAGAACATCCTGCGTAGTCTGACTACCCTTTGCGAATTATCTCCTAATGTACGGTTCGGTCAATTGCTTGCGAACCTGGGGTTCTTAGCCGAAGACCTATATGATCGAACGCTATGGGATATAGAAGATGCGGAACTACTCCAAGTCATCGAAAAGCACCGAGCAGACTTGTCCAAGCGACAGCCGAAAGTTGCCTAACCAAGCGCTCCAGCTGACCGGCTGACGCCGGCGGCTGAGCTTGTTGTTGATATGAACAGCGTAGCTGATGTTTCGCCGGCCTTCATGATCCTCTTTTCATCTCGCCTCGCACCACCGCTACCGCGTTGACAGTAGCGTTTCCTTCACCAAGGGAGATGGTTCAGGGGCAAGTCTATCGGTTTGCTGCTCCCACGCCTGAACTGGCGCTGATCCCAAGGGGATACGAATTGAACAGACGGCTATTCCCGCTCGATCACCACGCCTTCATGCCGCAATAGCCAGCGTTTGATCGCCAGCGGATCGCCGGTCACCTCGCCGGAGTAACCGCCCAGACCTTGCCGGCCCACCACCCGATGGCAGGGAATCAAAATCGGTATCGGATTGTTTCGGCAGGCGCCGCCGACGGCGCGGGCGGCGCTATCAAGTTGCCGCGCCAGTGCCGCGTAGGTCAGCACGGTTCCCGGCGGAATTTCCTGCAACGCCGCCCGCACCCGTTGCTGGAACGCCGTCTTCGCCGGCGCCAGCGGCGCGGTGAACCGAGAGCGCGGATCGCGGAAATAGGCTTCCAGTTGCTCGACCACTGTTCGCGTCGCCTCGTCCAACGGCGACTGCTGGGGCGCGTCGGCGGGCAGATAATCCAGCGCGCTCACCGCGTCGCCGGCCATGCGGATGCCTATCCGGCCCAGCGGCGTGGCGATAACCGCCTGATAAGGAGCAATCGTCGTCATGGTTAACCCTCGCGCGAAACACAGGCCAGCCAGTCGCGGCTGGCGTCGCCGTAGACGATGAAATGCGGATTCAGCAGCGACTCGCGGGTGTTGTAGCGCAATGGCTCGCCGGTCCGCGCCGACACCACCCGGCCGCCGGCCACTTCGACGATGCACTGCGCGGCGGCGGTGTCCCATTCCGAGGTCGGGCCGAGACGAGGGTAGACGTCGGCCGCACCCTCCGCCACCTGACAGAACTTGAGCGAACTGCCGATGGTCACCAGTTCATGCGTGCCCAGCTTGGCGACGAACGCCTGCAAGCCCGGCCCGCCGTGCGACCGGCTGCCCACCACCCGCACCGGTTCACCGGACTGTAACGGTTTGACCGCGATCCGGCGCGGTGGCTGGCCCGGTCCCTCGCGGAACGCGCCACGACCTCGAGCGGCGAAGTAGCACACGCCGGTCACCGGCACCCGCACGACGCCGAGCACCGGTTCGCGATCCTCGATCAGGGCGATGTTGACGGTGAACTGACCGTTGCGCTGGATGAATTCCTCGGTGCCGTCCAGGGGGTCCACCAGCCAATAACGCCGCCAGCACGACCGTTCAACAAACGGCACGCTGGCGGATTCCTCGGACAGAACCGGGATATCCGGCGTCAACCGTTGCAAGCCGGCGACGATGGTGTGATGCGCGGCCAGATCAGCGGCGGTCAGGGGACTGTTGTCCTCCTTCGCGGTGACTCCGAACGCCGTGGCGTAAATTGCCAGAATCCGCTCGCTGGCCTCCGCCGCCAGCGTCCGGACCGGCTCCAACCAGTTCAACCATGGGTCGCCCAAGCTACCCCCTCATCCCCAACCCCTCTCCCTCAAGTGGAGAGGGGAATTCAAACCAAAAGGAGCGATTCTGAAATGATCACCCCCACCGCTCCCCATATCGTCCAAGCTTATAACAGCTTTTCCTTAATGCGGGCTGCCTTGCCTTCCAGACCGCGCAGGTAGTACAGCTTGGCGCGGCGCGCGTCACCCCGGCGCTTGACGCTGATGTCGGCGATGGCCAGGCTATAGGTCTGAAACACCCGCTCCACCCCCTCGCCGTGGGAAATCGGTAGGCCCCGCTGGATCGCGCCTTGATCGTCCAGTTGATCCGGGCGGCTGCGGAGATAGCGATCGCAGGCGGTCACCGGGTCATCGCTATCGACCTCGACGAACGGCGCCAACGCATCCAGTACGGCAGCGGATTGGTTCGCCTTCAGCCGGCCTTTTTGCCCGTCCAGCCAAGCCTGCGGACCATCAGCGGCACAGACCTTGGAGGCTTTGCCGAGATACTCGCAGCGAGGGAAGAAATCCACCCAAAGCCCTGGCCGTTGTCCTCAAAGCGTGGTTTCCGGTCACTCCGGCCGCAGGTGCGGAAACAGCAGCACGTCGCGGATGGAAGGCGCGTCGGCGAACAGCATCACCAGCCGGTCGATGCCGATGCCCTCGCCCGCCGTCGGCGGCAGGCCATACTCCAACGCCCGGATGTAGTCGGCGTCGTAGTGCATCGCTTCGTGGTCGCCCGTGGCCTTGGCTTCCGCCTGCTTGCGGAAGCGCTCGGCCTGATCCTCGGGGTCGTTCAACTCGGTAAAGCCGTTGGCGATTTCCCGCCCGCCCACGAACAGCTCGAAACGGTCGGTGACGGTGGGATCGGCGTCGTTGCGCCGGGCCAGCGGCGACACCTCGGTCGGATAGGCGGTGATGAAGGTCGGATCGCGCAACTGATGCTCGACCGTCTGCTCGAAAATAGCCAGTTGCACCCGGCCCAGCCCGTGCTCCGGCCGCACGTCCACCCCCAGGCCTGTGGCGATCCGCCGGGCGGATTCGAGATCGTCCAGTTCGGCGGCGGCAATGGCCGGATTGAACCGCAGGACGGCTTCCCGCACCGTCAGCCGCTGGAACGGCTGGCCGAAATCGAAAGTCTCGCCCTGATACTCAACGATCATGTTGTCCAGCAGAGCTTGTGCCATGCCCCGCAGCAATTCCTCGGTCAAATCCATCAGGTCGCTGTAGTCGGCATAAGCCTGATAGAACTCCAGCATGGTGAACTCGGGGTTGTGGCGGGTGGATAGCCCCTCGTTGCGGAAATTGCGGTTGATCTCATAAACCTTTTCGAAACCGCCCACCACCAGCCGCTTCAGATACAGTTCCGGGGCGATGCGCAGGTACAGTTGCATGTCGAGCGCGTTATGGTGGGTGATGAACGGCCGGGCCGTCGCGCCGCCGGGAATCGGCTGCATCATCGGCGTCTCGACTTCCAGGAAATCCCGCCGGTTAAAGAAATCACGGATGTAGGCGACCATGGCCGAGCGCAATTTGAAGGTAGCGCGGGTGGACTCGTTCATGATCAGGTCCACGTAGCGCTGGCGATAGCGGGTTTCCTGATCGGCCAGCCCGTGGAACTTCTCCGGCAGCGGCCGCAGCGACTTTGTCAGCAACCGCAGGGTGTCGACCTTGACCGACAGTTCGCCGGTCTTGGTTTTAAACATCGTCCCCTCGGCGCCCAGGATGTCCCCCAGATCCCAGCTCTTGAAGTCCTCGTACAGGCCGTCCGGCAAGGCGTTCTTCTGGACGAACAGTTGGATGTCGCCGGACATATCCCGCAGCCGGACGAAGCTGGCTTTGCCCATGATCCGCTTGGCCAGCATCCGCCCGGCGATGCGGACCCGCCGGTGTTCGGTGTCCAGCGCGACGCTATCCTTGTCGTCATAAGCGGCGTGCAGGTCCGCCGCCAAAGCGTCGCGGCGGAAATCGGTAGGATAGGCGTTGCCACGCTGGCGCAGCTCGGCGAGCTTCTGCCGGCGCAGGGCAATCAGCTTGTTTTCGTCGAGGGGTTCTTCGGGGGAGTCGATCGCTTCGCTCATCAGTTACTCACTTCAACCAGTCTCATTCAGCCAGCGCACCTGACAGGGCCAGTTGGATGATCCCAAGGAGGACTACAGGCCACTCTTCAAACTGGCCTCAATAAAATCATCCAGATCTCCATCCAATACCGCCTGGGTATTGCCAGTCTCAACGCCGGTACGCAAATCCTTAATGCGCGACTGATCCAGCACGTAGGAGCGAATCTGACTACCCCATCCGATATCGGATTTGGTGTCTTCCACCGCCTGAGCCTTGGCATTGCGCTTCTGCAACTCCAACTCGTACAACTTGGCCTTGAGCTGCTTCATGGCGGTGGAGCGGTTCTTATGCTGGGAACGGTCGTTCTGGCATTGCACCACGATATTGGTCGGCAGATGGGTGATGCGCACCGCCGATTCGGTACGGTTGACGTGCTGGCCACCGGCCCCGGAGGCGCGGTACACGTCCACGCGCAAATCCGCCGGATTGATGTCCACTTCGATGCTGTCGTCGATTTCCGGCGACACGAACACGGCGGCAAACGAGGTATGGCGGCGGTTGCCGGAATCGAACGGCGACTTGCGCACCAGCCGGTGCACGCCGGTCTCGGTGCGCAGCCAGCCAAAGGCATAGCTACCCTCGAAACTGACGCTGGCGCTCTTGATGCCCGCCACTTCGCCCGGCGACACTTCCAGCAGTTCGGTCTTGAAGCTTCGCCGCTCGCCCCAGCGCAAATACATCCGCAGCAGCATCTCCGCCCAGTCCTGCGCCTCGGTGCCGCCGGAACCAGCCTGGATATCGACGAAAGCGTTGTTGGCATCCAGTTCGCCAGAGAACATCCGCTGGAATTCCAGATCGGCCACCACCCGGCCGTGATTCGCCAGGTCTCGCACCACCTCGGTTACCGCCGCTTCGTCGCCCTCCTCGCCCGCCAGGGCAAGCAGTTCGGCGACTTCGTTCAGGCCCCGGTCCAGGCTTTCCAGCCGGTTGACCACCGCTTCCAGTTGGGCGCGTTCCTTGCCCAGCGCCTGCGCCCGCTCCGGGTTGTTCCAGACATCCGGCTCCTGCAATTCCCGGTTGACCTCGTCCAGCCGCTCGCGCTTGGTCTCGAAGTCAAAGATACCCCCTCAGAGACGCGCAGCGCCCCCGAAGGTCGCTAATCTGGTTGAAATAGGGGTTGAGTTCCTGCATGGCGCGGCTCCAAACCAATTAAAAGGGGCTGAATTGTATAGGCGGCGGCAGTTCAAGTCACCCGGGCTTCGACTATGCTTGAAATCCAAGTGAGTGTTGCCCACTCGCGCGAATTTTTTCCTCCTGTAAATTTTTCCGTGATGGAATATTAGCTTATACTAATACACAGAACTATATCAACCTAACTTAGGGAACGACGAATGCCTACTATTGAATTAGCTCTGCGAGATGATAATAACCAGATTATGGGTCGTCAATCGGTCAAGAAATATTCACTCGATTGGAAAAGTCAAAGCTTTCATGACATCGAAGGGGCGGTTGAGAACTTTAAAAACCTTGCATTACCTGATATTGAACTGGCTTTGCTGGAAGCAACGCAACGCGCTTTTATTGAAAATAAAAAAAAGACCTGATTTGTAATGGTAAAACACCGGTGACAATTAAAACACTCTATGGCCAAATTATTTTTCAGGTTCAGAGATTTAAAGATGCAACACGGCCTGACGAAAAAGAGCAAACTTACTTTGATTTAACCGGTCAATTTCAAGAAGCTTATATTAGCCTGAGATTACAGGAGTTATCCGCCTACTACAGTAATCGCCTAAGTTATAAAGAAGTCGAAAATTTAGTGGCGCGGGTGACCGGAGATCGGCAACTCAGCGATCAGAAGATTTGGCAGATTGTCCATCACAAAACCGTAGAAATTAGCCAGGCTTGGCAAATTGAAGTAGAACAAACGCTTGGCAATAAAGCATTATCATTCCCAAAGATTCAGGATAAAATTGATATTTACAACAGCGAAAGTCGAGAAGTGATCGTGTTTGAAGATGCGATTCAAGTGCGTGGCCAGAAGAAAAATCGTGTTCAAAAACAGAAAGATAATGAAGAAAGACCAGCCCAAACGGTAGCAAAAGAGAAAGCGCCACCGGTGTTTACCAATGTGGTGATGCTCCAAAAGAAAAACCAGGAATTTGAATATATTGCTGCGCCAGTTGATGAAACAGGTCAAGAAATAGTTTCCCTGCCTGACGTGCTTAAAAGTCGAGTAATTAAAGAGTATGGGTCGGAAGCAAGGCCAGTACCCGTAATTGCAATTACAGATGGGGCTCAAGTGATTCGCCAGCATTTGCATTCGGTCTTTGGAGTGGTGCTCATTATTATCTTAGATTGGTACCACTTGGGTAAGAAAGTACGAGAATTAATGAGTATGATTGCGCGAAATAAAGACGAGAAAAATCTTCATTTAAAGTTCATTTTTTACCATTTATGGCGTGGAGAAGTTGATACAGTTATCGATTACTTAAAGACAAAAGTTCAGCCAAGAAATGAAGAAAAACATCGCGAACTGATTAACTATATTAACAAACATCGTGATGAAATCATTGATTATCGACGCCGGAAAAAGGCCGGTAAGATTATTGGTTCTGGGCATATCGAGAAAGGTTGTGATCAAGTCGTTGGGCATCGTCAGAAGAAGAAAGGGATGAGCTGGCGTGAAGCTGGAAGTCGTGGCCTAGGTATTTTAAGAGTTGTAGAACTCAATCATCAATGGAAGCGTTTCTGGTTTCCTACTGAAGCGGCTAACGATTCGGAACAATTACGATTTGCTGCAAATTCGTAAGCGATCACGGAAAAATTTACAGGAGGAATTTTTTTGGCACCGTCCCCAGGAGAATTTGCCATGCCTGTCGCTGAAAAGCTTAAGAACTATCTCAACTTGCGGAATATCGACCACGAAGTCCTGGTTCATCCCCTCACCCACTCCAGCATGGAAACCGCCCAGGCCGCTCACATCAAGGGTCGGAAGCTGGCCAAGGGCGTGGTGGTCAGGGACGAGCGCGGTTATGTGCTGGTGGTGCTGCCGGCCGCTAAACATGTCAACACGGATACGCTGAATGCCCAACTCGACCGTCGCCTGCAATTGGTTCCGGAAGCGGAACTGAATGCTCTGTTCCCGGATTGCCGGCCCGGCGCCATCCCGGCACTGGGCGAGCCGTACGGGCTGGATACGGTATGGGACAGCGCCCTGGCTAGTGAAGATGAGATTTACTTCGAAGCCGGCGACCATGAAATCGCGGTGCGGGTCAGCGGCGAACAGTTCCGGCAACTGTTCGCCAAGGCCCGCCAGATTCACTGCAATTGAAGCCCATGCGGGGGGTTAACCCCATATGCGCCAACTTAAGCGGTGTTTCTCATATGTTACTGAGTCCCTGGGCTTGGCAGTACGCGATCAGGCGATTGACCCGATCGGGTAGGGTTTGGAGTGGGCGGCGGCGCGGCCGTTCCTGCATCACCGCCAGGCAGGCGGACCAGCGGTTCAGGTTCCACCGCAGGACGCCGCTGATGGCGACGACCGCTTCGTGGCGCAGCAGTTTCCACACTCGCCAGGGGGTCGCGCGGCGCGGGCGGTCCAGGCGATTCCAGTCGTCACCACAGCGCCGGCGGGCCCACTGCTCCAGTACCCAGGCATAGAGCAGCTTGCCGTGGAGGTATAATTCGGCCAGCGCGCTGTCCTTGCGGGCGCGGAGATGGTCGATATTTACAATACTTTTCAATCGCTTAATCACCAGTTCCACTTGCCAGCGGACCCGGTAGAACGCCAGGACGGTTGCGGTCGGCAACACCGCCGGTGGTACGGTGGTGAACACCAACACCCACTCGGCCAGGGCCAGCGTCCGCTGTTGCACCTGCCGGCCTTTTTTCTTCGCCTGGGCTTGCACCCGCCGCCGGGCTTCAGCCGCCGGCGCCGGCGGCAGCCGGTAAGCATGGACATAGCCCTCAATAAACTGGCCCTTGACCTGGACCCGCACCGGCACACACCGCTCGGTCTCCGCCGTCGCCTTGAGGTCCTCGTACCAGTCGATCTTGGCCCCCGCCGCATCATACAGATTCAGGCCGTGCGGGTTATAGCGCACCACCACGCCCACGCCTTGGTCGGCGCACGCGATCAACCCCAGCGCCTGGTTGTACCCGCGATCCCCCACCACCACGTCGCCATCTTGCAGCGGGTAGTGCCCCAGGCACTCACCCTGGTGGGCGTCAGTCACCTTGACATCAATCAGGTGCAGCCTCACCAAATCCACCGCCAAGTGCAGCCGATACCAGGTCCCCTTCGCGCCCGGCCCTTGCACCGTCGAGCCATCAATCACCACAAACCGCAGGTGACCCTCGATGAGCGGCGCCCCCGCCGCCCCCAGCAGCCGGCTCAGCAGTGCCTTCACCCACGGCAGACACGCCTTCAGCCGCTGGTGGATCGCCGTGTCGCTGATGCGTTCCTCCAACAGCGTGAAGGTCCCCGCCGTCTCCCGCAGCACCTGGTCGATGCCACAGTAGCACAGCACCACTTGGAGCAACTGCTCCGGGGTCTTGATCTTGCGGCCCCGGCAGAACGCTTTGAACTCGATCGCCAGCTCCCGGTAGTCCGCCGGCAATTCTTGTAAGAAACGTTCAAAGGTCGTATCAACACTACCGAATGGCAGGTTCATCGTGATCGGTCCTCCGATGACAAGGTTTGTGTGAGAAACCTTGAGTCTGCCATTCTTTTACAGCATTTTCAACCCCTTATCCCCTTATGTTGGCGCATATGGGGGTTAACCCTCCGCCAGGACCGTCGCTGCCGGATGGTGGTCGTAGCCCAGCGCCGCCGCCACCGCCGGATGGGTGATCCGGCCGCGATGGACGTTCAATCCGGCGCGCAGGTAGGGATCTTCCCGCAGCGCCGCGATGGTATCCCGGTCGGCCAGTTGCAGCACGTAAGGCAAAGTCGCATTGTTGAGGGCGAAGGTGGAAGTGCGCGCCACCGCGCCGGGCATGTTGGCCACGCAGTAGTGCACCACTCCGTCGACGACATAGGTGGGATCGGCATGGGTGGTCGGCCGCGAGGTTTCGAAGCAGCCGCCCTGATCGATGGACACATCTACCAGCACCGAGCCCGGCCTCATCGCCGCCAGCATCGCGCGCGGCACCAGCTTCGGCGCCGCCGCGCCAGGAACCAGCACCGCACCGACCGTCAGATCGGCCGCCAACACCTCCTCCTCCACTGCCTCCAGCGTGGCGAAGCGGGTCAGCAAGCGACCCTGAAACAGATCGTCCAGTTCCCGCAATCGCGCCAGCGAGCGGTCGAGCACCGTGACCTGCGCGCCCAGCCCGACCGCCATCCGCGCCGCGCTGGTTCCAACCACGCCGCCGCCCAGAATCGCTACCCGGCCCGGCAATACGCCCGGCACTCCGCCCAGGAGAGTGCCGCTGCCGCCCTGGGATTTCTCCAGACAGTGCGCGCCGGCCTGGATCGCCATCCGTCCAGCAACCTCGCTCATCGGCGCCAACAGCGGCAAGCGGCCGTGCGGGTCAGTCACGGTCTCGTAGGCGACAGCAGTGCAACCGGAAGCCAGCAAGCCCCTGGCCTGTTCGGGATCGGGCGCGAGGTGCAGATAGGTGAACAACGTCTGACCACTGCGCAATCGTGGACACTCGACCGGTTGCGGTTCCTTGACCTTCACGATCAACTCCGCCTGGGCGAATACCTCGGCGGCCGAGGCGGCGATACTGGCACCCGCTTTCTCGTAAGCCGTGTCGTCCAAGCCGATGCCCGCCCCCGCGCCGGTTTCCACCCAGACGGTGTGTCCGTGCCGCACCGCCTCGCGCACGCCGCCCGGCGTCATTCCGACCCGGTATTCGTGGGTTTTGATTTCCTTCGGCACACCGATCAGCATGACAATCCCTCCAAGCAGCCTTCAGAGCGATCCAGCACATTCACCCCTTGCTCTTTCTCGCCGCTCTATTGTCGCTGCCGGGCTTCCCTGGCAATCCCACGCTGCACCAATCTGGTTACGTCCGACAACCCCACCGCCAGCGCAGTCAACACGTCCTCCACGGTCAGGATGCCCACCAAGGCACCCTTCTCATCCACGACCAGCAGCCGCCGCACGCCCTTGGCGCTCATGCGGTCCAGGGTGTGCCAGAAATTGTCATCTTCCCGCGCGGTCACCAAACCGCTGCTCATGACATCACCGACGGTGACGGTGTTGGGCGAGAGATTCTGGGCAAGCACCTCGACCACCAAGTCGCGGTCGGTGACAATACCCATCGGGAATTCCGCATCTTCACGCCGTTCCACCACGACGACAGTACCCACGTGGTGCTGGCGCATCAACCGCGCCACCTCGTCGATCTCGGTGGTTTTGCCGGTTGTGACGACATGGCGATTACAGTACTGGCCTATTGACACGGTTGTTCTCCTTGGTTGCGGACGAAGACGACATGCGTGGTTGATTGTTCGCCATTCCAGCGATACCCGCAAGTAGTGTCCCGCCCTGGAGATCCCGTCGGTTCCCTTCGTTCAGTCCTGCGCCGCGGGCTCGTCCAGATCCGGAGGTTCGTCCGAACCCGTCCCGGCGGGATAGCGGGTCAGCCACTCGCGCAGTAGCACGGCATGTTGCCGTTCCTCCTCGGCCAATTCGGCCGCCGTCCGACGCGCGGCTGGGTCGGGGCTGGAGCTGGCCACCTCCGCAAAAAAGTCATGAGCCCTTTCCTCGCCAGCCAATACCAGTTCGAGTGCCCGCCGGGGACTCATCCGGTAGCGTTCCTGACCAATCGGCACGCTCTCCGGTGCTTCCAGCGTCGGCCAGCGATATTCCCACGGCGCCACGCGCGGCAACTCCCGGTTGGCGGTCAAATCCCGCACCTTGTCCACGTGCAGACTTTCCACCTGGACCATGGCCTGGAATAGCCCCGCCAGTTCCGGCTGGTTGTGGACGCACATCTGATCGGCCAATTCCTGGTAGCGTTCCATCGCCTCCTGCTCCAATCCATGGGCGTGCGCCAGCAGTTCGTCCAGGGTGGCTATCGCGGTCATAACGCGAACCCCGCTTCGATAGCGGTCAGATCGTTGCTCCCGGCCCGGACCGTTGCGGGATACGGCGGCAGCGCGGCCCGATAGAAAATTCCGGTCGTCAGACCGTCGGCGGCGAACAGCCGACGGGCGGCATCGGCCAGTTCGGTGGCCGGCTCCATCCCGGCGCCATGGACCTGCTGTTTCCATAGCTTTGCCTCAGGGCAATAGGTCACGCAGGGACTCAATACCTGCACCAGGGCGAAACCAGGATGACGGATCGCCTCGACCAATAACTGGGCAATACCATTCGGATCGCCGGAAAATCCCCGGGCGATAAACCCCGCCCCGGCGGCCAGTGCCACCGCCAGCGGTTGCAACGGATTGATTCTGGTACCGCCCGGCGCGAGCTTGCTGTCCCAGTCGGGCGCGGTGGTCGGTGACGGCTGGCCCTTGGTCATGCCGTACACCTCATTGTCCATGACGATGCAGGTCAGATCCACATTGCGCCGGCAGGCGTGCAAAAAGTGATTACCACCGATGGAAAAGGCGTCGCCGTCGCCGCTGGCCACGATCACCGTCAGTTCGGGCCGGGCCAGCTTCAACCCGGTCGCGAGCGGCAGCGCCCGGCCATGGATGCCGTGAAAGCCATAACACTTGGTATAAGCCGGCAGCCGTGACGAACAGCCGATGCCCGAGATGATCGCCACTTGTTCCGGCGGCAAATCGAGATGGGCCAGGGCACGAAACAAGGCCGCCTGGACGCCAAAATGGCCGCAGCCGGGACACCAGATCGGCTTGACCTCGGACTTGTAGTCCTTGGCGGAATGGCTGGTAATCATCGGTTCGGGCTTACCCATCCGTTCACCTCCACTGTAGCAGTTGCGCGAGCACCGCCGCCGGCCGGATCGGCAGAGGACCCGCTTGATTGAGGACCCGAACCGCCGCCGGCAACGCGTAATGCGCTTTCAGATAACCATGGAATTGCTGGGAATGACTCTGCTCGACCACCAGCACCCGGCGCACTCCCTCCAGCAACCGCGCCAGCCGGGCGGGCTGCGCGGGTGACAGCAGTCGCAGCACCAGCACCTTGACCGCCAGCCCTTGCGCCCGGGCGCGCGCCGCTGCTTCCCACGCGGGCGCGGCGGCCGACCCCCAGGTGAGCACCGCTACCTCGCCGTCCCCATCTACCTCGGCCCAAGCCGGACCATAATCGAAACGCAGCAGTTTGTCGCGACGCTTGTCCAATTGGACTCGATGATCGATGGCACGGCTGGAGGGGGTGCCGTGCGCGTTGTGCTCCAAACCGTCGGCCGTGTACTGCCCGCCCGGAGTGCCGGGCAAGGCCATGGGCGAAATGCCGTCGGCGGTCACCGCATAGCGGTCGTAACGGTTGGTGACGGCCTTGGCGGTCTGGCGCGGTGACTCCCCCGCCCTCTCGGTGGACGGCCGGTCGCACACTGCCTGGCTCTGCCCCAGAAATTGATCGGACAGCACGATAGCCGGGCATTGCAGCGCCTCGGCCAATTGCACCGCCCAGTGGGTGATGGCCAGGCAATCGCTGACCGAATTCGGCGCCAGCACCAGATGCGGCGCATCGCCGTGCAAGCCGTACAGGGCGATATTAAGGTCGGATTGTTCGGACTTGGTCGGGATTCCAGTGGACGGACCACCGCGCATCACGTTGACCACCACCGCGGGGATCTCGGCCGCCACCGCCAGGCCCAGGGTCTCGCTCATCAGCGCGAGCCCGGGACCGGAGGTGGCGGTCAGCGCCGGCACACCGCCATAAGCAGCGCCCAGCACCATGTTCAGGGCGGCGATCTCGTCCTCGGCCTGGATCAGATGACCGCCGATCTGCTGCAGCCGTGGAGCCAGCCATTCCGACAAGTCCGTAGCGGGAGTAATGGGATAAACCGCCACGAAACGCACACCACCACGCAGAGCGCCGAGTGCCGCCGCCTCGTTGCCGGTCAGCAACCAGCGCGTCCCACCATCCGCGGCCATCCGTGGCAACCGGATCGAACCGTCCAGCGCGGCGGTGGCGCCATGACCGGCGGCCAGTGCTTGCTGCAAACGCGCCGGATCGAGCCCCTTCTGCTTCAGAGCGCGCCCGGCCACCGCGACCAGTGGTGCCAGCGGCAAGGCCAGCAAGCGCGCCAATACGCCGAGTGCGACGATATTGGATCGCCCCCCTGGCACCTCATCCGCCAAAGCGGTCAGTGGCAGCGTTACCAAGCGCGCGCCGCTGGCGAGAATGGCGGCGGGTGGTTCGCCCGCCTTGGCATCGGCGACGATCAAGCTTTCGGCATCCAGGGGCACTTCGTCCACGAAACGCTCCGCGTTATGCCAGTCCAGCGCCAGCAGGACATCGAAACGGTCGCCATGTCCCAACACCGGAGCCGGCGCCAGCCGCACCAGCGCCAGCGCCTCACCACCGCGAATTTGCGGTCCCACCGAACGCGTCATCAGGCCGTACCAGCCGATTCGGCCAGCGGCTTCGAGCAACAGGTTACCGGTGGTGATGGCACCGGCGCCACCGCTGCCCATGATAGCGATGGCGACGGCATCGTTCGGCGTGGATGGAGCGATCATGGAACAAGCATGGAAAAATGAAAAAGCCCCGCAAGCACGGGGCTTCGGAAATTCAACGCCGAACCGCGTTCAAGCCACGGTCACGCTGGCGTCGAGATAGACATCCTGAATGGCATTCAGAATGGCGACACCGTCCTTCATCGGCCGCTGGAAGGCCTTGCGGCCGGAAATCAGACCCATGCCGCCGGCGCGCTTGTTGACCACCGCCGTCATAACCGCCGCCTCCAGGTCGCCCGCGCCCTTGGACTCGCCGCCAGAGTTGATCAAGCCGGCACGGCCCATGTAGCAATTGGCGATTTGATAGCGGCATAGATCAATCGGGTGATCGCTGGCCAGATCGGTGTAGATCTTTTTGTCGAACTTGCCGTAGCTGGAACCGCCCATGTTGAGGGCCTCAAAGCCGCCATTATTCTCGGGCAGTTTCTGCTTGATGATGTCGGCCTCGATGGTAACGCCAAGGTGATTGGCCTGGCCGGTCAGGTCGGCTGCGACATGGTAGTCCTTTTCCTTGGTCTTGAAGGCGTTGTTACGCAGATAGCACCACAACACGGTCGCCATGCCGAGTTCGTGGGCCATGTGAAAAGCTTGCGCGACCTCGACAATCTGGCGGCCGCTTTCCGGCGAACCGAAGTAGATGGTGGCGCCCACGGCGGCGCAACCCATGTCGTGGGCTTCCTTGATGGTGCCCCACATGATCTGATCGGCCTTGTTGGGAAAGGTCAGCAGCTCGTTATGGTTGATCTTGGCCATGAACGGGATCTTGTGGGCATACTTGCGCGCCACCATCCCGAGCACGCCGAAGGTTGAAGCCACCGCGTTACAACCGCCTTCGATGGCCAGCTTGACGATATTCTCCGGGTCAAAGTAGATCGGGTTCTTGGCGAAGCTGGCGCCACCCGAGTGCTCGATGCCCTGATCGACCGGCAGGATGGACAGGAAACCAGTCCCCGCCAGCCGGCCACCGCCAAACATGCGCTGCAGGTTGCCCAGCACGCGGTTGTTGCGGTCAGACGCCGCAAAGATGCGGTCCACGAAATCCGGGCCGGGCAGGTGCAGGGATTCCTTGGGGATGGTCTTGCAGACATGACTTAATAGGTATTCGCCATTGGCGCCCAGAAGTTCAGCGACTTTACTCATGATGACGAGCCTCCTTGGGGTTGGGGTGATTGAACAATGCGAACGACTGTTTTTTGATGGTTTATTTTGAACCAGCGCCCGCAAGGTATCAATCCAGCGCTCATGACCGACTGCCCGAGCCAGGCCCGATGTCATTATGCCTTGGGCGACGATCGCGCGCGGCGCGGCTATTATTGCGGCTATGATGGTGGCTGCGCAGAGGCTATACTGACCCTGCGATCAGTTGTTCTTCACTTCAATAATTATCCGCAATAGAGGATTCTTTCATGGCGCAACTCAAACCCGGTGTCGTTACTGGCAAAGACTATCTGGCCCTGGTCGCCGCCGCGAAGGCGGGCGGCTACGCCCTGCCCGCCGTCAACGTCAGCAGCAGCAGCACCATCAACGCGGTGCTGGAAGCGGCTGCCAAGAACCAAGCAGACGTCATCATCCAACTTTCCAACGGCGGCGCCCAGTTCTACGCCGGACAGGGGATGAAGGATGGCACCAAGGCTAAGATCCTGGGCGCGGTATCGGCGGCGCAGCACGTTCATTTGCTGGCCGAACATTACGGGGTGTGCGTGGTACTGCACACCGACCATGCCAATAAGAGCCTGATTCCCTGGGTAGATGCGTTGCTCGATCACGGCGAGGCCTTCTACAAACAGCATGGCAAACCCCTGTTCAGCTCGCACATGCTGGACCTGTCCGAAGAGTCGATGGAGTTCAACCTGAACGAGTGCGCCCGCGTTCTCAAACGCATGGCTCCCTTGCACATGAGCCTGGAGATCGAACTGGGCGTGACCGGCGGCGAGGAAGACGGCATCGGCAGCGAGCTTGAGGAAAGCGCCGACAACTCCCATCTCTACACCCAACCGGAAGACGTGTTGCAGGCTTACGAGCGGCTGTCCCCGATCGGCCACTTCTCGGTCGCCGCCTCCTTCGGCAACGTGCACGGCGTCTACAAGCCCGGCAACGTCCAACTGCGCCCGGAAATCCTTAAAAACTCCCAGGCGCTCATCGAGCAACGGCATAAGACCGCCGCAAAGCCGCTGAATCTGGTGTTCCACGGCGGCTCCGGCTCGGAAAAGGAAAAGATTACCCAGGCGGTCAGCTACGGGGTATTCAAGATGAATATCGACACCGATTTGCAGTTTGCCTACTCGGAGGCGATCGGCAAGTTCGTCAGCGAGAACCCCAAGGCCTTCCTGTACCAGATCGATCCGGAAACCGACAAGCCCTACAAGAAATTCTACGATCCGCGCAAGTATCTGCGCCTGGCGGAACAGAACATGGTGGCGCGGCTGAACGAAGCCTTCGAGGATTTGGGTTCGAAGGGCAAGTCGCTGGCTCTATAAGAGAGCGCTGATGGCAAGGCGGGGGGAGACGCTCTGGGCGCTCGCCCTCCTACGCTTTGCCGGTCGCACCGAAAAGCGGTTGATGGCGCGTTTCTTCCCCCATCAACCGCGCAATTTTCTCCGTATCCGGCATCAGCACCACACCCCGTTCCGTCACCAAGGCATCCACCAGCGCCGCCGGCGTCACGTCGAACGATGGATTCCAGACTTCGGCTCCAGCCGCCGCGACCGATTGCCCCCCCAGCGTCAGCAGTTCCTCGGCGGCGCGTTGTTCGATGGGAATGGCCGCTCCGCTGGAAATGCCGACATCCACCGTCGAGATTGGCGCCACCACCATGAATCGCACGCCGTGATGGCGGGCGGCCACCGCCAGATGATAGGTGCCAATCTTGTTGGCGACATCGCCGTTGGCAGCGATCCGGTCCGCTCCGACGATTGCCCAGCGTATCCCGCCCTGCCGCATCAACGCCGCCGCCGCCGCATCCGCCAGCAGTGTCACCGGGATTCCGTCCCGCACCAGCTCCCAGGCGGTCAACCGCGCCCCTTGCAGCCACGGCCGGGTTTCGTCGGCATAGACCCGCTCGATCAACCCCGCCGCGTACCCCGCGCGGATCACACCCAGCGCCGTGCCATAACCGCCGGTCGCCAGCGAGCCGGTATTGCAATGGGTCAGCACCGCTCCCCGCTCGCCCAGCAACGCCACGCCCAGTTGCGCCATCCGCCGGTTGGCGGCGATATCCTCCTGGTGAATCGCCAGTGCTTCGGCCAGCAGCCTGCCTACTGGCTCACCCTCGGTTGCCGCGATTACGAGTTCCATCCGTCGCAGCGCCCAACACAGATTAACGGCGGTCGGTCGGGCCGCGGCCAGCAGAGCCAGATCCTCACCGATCAGAGTCCGCCAGCGGTCTGGAGCCTCGGCATGGCGGATCCGGGCCGCCAGCACCACGCCATAAGCAGCGGCGATACCGATGGCTGGCGCGCCGCGCACCACCATGTCGTGGATGGCCTGGGCTACATCCGCGGCGCTGGTCAGCCGTCGATAGCGCACCGTTCCGGGCAGCAGGCGCTGATCCAGCAGTTCGAGAGCATCTTCCCGCCAGACGACGGCGCGCACACGATCATGTTCATACGACATGGTGAACTCGATTCGAGAAAAGTTCGGGGAGACGGCGAAATAGGGGAGACAGCGAAAAAAATTGTGTGTTGCGATCTTACGACAGGCGGGAATCACAACCGGTCATTGCAAAAAATTCTTGCCAAAATGCCGAGATAACGCGCAAAATTAGGGCATTTATTGTTGGCACAACATTTTTTGCATTTCTGACACAAAGTTGTATCATTACACACCATGGCCGGCCGATTTGCTGCTTGCAGCGTTTATCGGTCGGGTATACTGGCCAAGTGGATGATCGCGGTTTAACCGACCCCGGTCCCCGCGACCTGAGATTGATAACGTGCCGCGCACAGAAATTTTCGTGCCTATCTGGGAGAGTATACCGATGAAAGTGAAACTGCATAAGCTTGGCTTGGGCTTGGCTGCCTCGATGCTGCTGTTCGCCGCGCTTCCCGCGCAAGCGCAGGTCAACAAATACGGCTGCATCTATGCCGTGGACCCCTATGGCAAGATCGTCAAGGATCCTTACGGTCGTTGCATTCGCACCCCATACTGGACGCCCGAGAAAGACGTTCCGGAATGCGGCGCCCCCGTGGCGGTCGAGCCCGCTGTGCCGCAGTGTGAAACAGTCACGCTGGGCACCGACACGCTGTTCGACTTCGACCGCGCCAATCTGAAGCCGGCGGGTACTGCCAAGCTCAACCAATTGTCGTCCGACATTCGTCAGACCGAGAAGGTCACCAGCATCAAGATTGTCGGCAACACCGACAGCAAGGGTACCGAGGCCTACAACTACCGTCTGGGCCTGCGCCGCGCCGAGACCGTGGCCAATTATCTGGCCGAAAGGGGCGTGCCACGTGCCCAGGAGGTGGTCAAGAGCGATGGCGAACTCAATCCGGTCGCGCCCAACACCCTGCCCAACGGCAAGGATAACCCGGAAGGACGTGCGCTGAACCGCCGCGTGGATGTCACCACCATCACGGAGAAGTGCCGCGAGTAGTAGGTCGCTGCTTATCCTGTCTACCCCGCGCCCCGGTCTTCCGGGGCGTTTTTTTGCGCCGTCATGGTCCACCGCTATAATCCAGGCGCCTTCGCCTGGAGAGTCGTTCAATGTCGCAGCCCGTCGCCACCCTGCTCAACGCCCGCTGGATCGTGCCGATCGAACCGGAAGGGCTGATTCTCGAACACCACGCGCTGGCCATCCAGGACGGTCGCATCCTCGCCATACTGCCGCGCGAGGAAGCTGTGGCCCAATTTAGCGCTGAAACCTGTCTAAACCTCGACGGGCACGTCCTGATGCCTGGGTTGATCAACGTCCATACCCACGCCAGCATGACTCTGCTGCGCGGGCTGGCCGACGATCTGCCGCTGATGACCTGGTTGCAGGAGCATATCTGGCCGGCGGAAGCGCGCTGGGTGAATCCCGAGTTCGTCCGCGATGGAACCCGGCTGGCCATCGCGGAAATGCTGCGCGGCGGCACCACCTGCTTCAACGACATGTACTTCTTCCCGGAGGTCACCGCCGCCGTGGCGCGGGAATGCGGAATGCGCGCTTGCGTGGGCCTGATCGCACTGGACTTTCCGACCGCCTACGCCCGCGATCTGGACGCGTACCTGAGCAAGGGACTGGACCTGCATGCCCGCTTGCAAACCGATCCCCTGGTTCGCGCCGCTTTCGCCCCGCACGCGCCCTACACCGTAGCGGCGCCGGCGCTGGAGCGGATCGGTCGGCTGGCTGATGAACTGAACATTCCCATCCATATCCACGTCCACGAAACCGCAGCCGAGGTCGCCCAGTTTCAGGCCCAGCATGGGTGCCGACCACTGGAACGGCTGGAACAGATTGGCCTGCTGTCACCGCGACTGTTGGCGGTGCACATGACCCAACTGGAAACCGCCGAGATCGAACAGATAGCGCGGGCCGGCGCCCACGTCGCCCACTGCCCGGAATCCAATCTCAAGCTGGCCAGCGGCTTCTGCCCGACCGCCCGACTCGACGCCGCTGGCGTCAATGTCGCCATCGGCACCGACGGCGCGGCCAGCAACAACGATCTCGACCTGTTCGGCGAACTGCGCACCGCCGCCCTGCTCGGCAAGGGCGTGGCCGGCGACGCCACCGTTCTGCCGGCGGCTCGGATGCTGCGCATGGCCACGCTCAACGGCGCCCGGGCGCTGGGTCTGGCCGGCGAAACCGGCTCGCTGGAACCCGGCAAGGCCGCCGACATCGTCGCCGTGAATCTCAGCTTGCCGGAAAGCGAACCGGTTTACCACCCGATCTCGCAGTTGGTCTATGCCACCGGCCGCCATCAGGTCAGCGATGTCTGGGTCGCCGGCCAGCGGTTGCTGGCCAACCGCCAGTTGACCACGCTGGATACCACGGACCTTGTCCAGCGAGCGCGGGACTGGCGGCAAAAAATCAGCGCGGGTCCCGGAGCGTAAAACGCGGTGTCCATCGGTCAAACCCGCCAGCAGCATCCCGTCCCTTGATCTTCAGCAGCCCAGTGGAACAGGACATGACAACCGCCAAGCCGAACGTGGACTTTCAGGAAATCGCCAAATTCGAGGAACTCGCCAGCCGCTGGTGGGACCCGGATAGCGAGTTCAAGCCCCTGCACGATATCAACCCGTTGCGTCTGAACTACATCGATGAGCGGGCCGACGGGCTGGCTGGCAAGCGGGTACTCGATGTCGGCTGCGGCGGCGGCATCCTGGCCGAGAGCATGGCCCTGCGCGGCGCTCAGGTGACCGGCATCGACATGGGCGACGCGCCACTGGCGGTCGCGCGGTTGCACCAGTTGGAATCCGGTGCGGTCCTGGACTACCGGCGTATCACCGCCGAGGAGCTGGCCGAGCACGAACCGGCCAGCTTCGACATCGTCACTTGCATGGAACTGCTGGAGCACGTGCCCGACCCGGCCTCGACGATCCGGGCCTGCGCCCGGCTGGTCAAGCCCGATGGCCACGTATTTTTTTCCACCATCAACCGCAATCCGAAATCCTATCTATTCGTCATCATCGGCGTGGAATACGTGTTGCGCCTGCTGCCCAAGGGTACCCACGACTTTCGCAAGTTCGTCCGCCCCTCGGAACTCGACGGCTGGGCGCGGGCCGCCGGACTGGCGATCCGACATCTCATCGGCCTGCACTACAACCCGCTGTTGCGCAACTACTGGCTGGGGCCGGGTGTATCGGTCAACTACACAGCCCATTGCCAGCCGGACACCCTGGTATGACCGCACGCTCGACCAGCGCCACCGGGCCGCCCGCCTGCGTGCTGTTCGACTTGGATGGCACCCTGCTGGATACCGCCCCGGATCTGGCGGCGGCGCTGAATCGGCTGCGCCGCGAACGCGGCAGCGCCGACCTGCCGTTCGAGTTCATCCGTCCGACAGTTTCCCACGGCTCGCCAGGAATGCTGAAGGTCTGTTTCGGCTTGACCCCCGAGGATCCGCTCTACGCCGAACTCAACCAACGCTTCCTGGAGCTGTATCGCGAAGCCATCGCCGTCGAGACCGTACTTTTCCCCGGCATGGCCGACATACTGGCGTATCTGGAGACCAACGCCATTCGCTGGGGCGTGGTCACCAACAAACCGGGCTGGCTGACCGAGCCGCTGTTAACAGCACTCGATCTCTGGCCGCGGGCGGCCTGCGTGGTCAGCGGTGATACTCTCGGCAAGCGCAAACCCGATCCGGAACCGTTGCTGTATGCCTGCGAGCGGGTGGGTGCGGCGCCCGCGCGCTCGTTGTACGTGGGCGATGCCGAGCGCGACATGTTGGCCGGTAACCAGGCCGGCATGCGCACACTGGTGGCCGGCTTCGGTTATTTGAGCGCCGATGACCGACCGGAGGAATGGGGCGCCGACGGCTTTCTGGAGCGACCCAGCGATCTGTTCGATTGGCTGGGCGCGGCGGTTCCGGCCCAACAGCGCGGTTAGGGCGCCATGGACGCGATGGCTAACCTCAGCACATCGCTGTGGGCCTGCCACCACCAGGCGCCACCGGATACCAGCAACGCCAGTAAGCCCGCCAGCAACGAGGTCCGCACCCACGGGCGCCACCACAACGGCTCGGCCGACGCGGTCGCAGCAGGCCGGGCCCACAACACGGTGACGTTATCCTGCTGCGGATTCTGGCGAGACGCCACCGCCGTCAATAACTGCGGGCAGGGCGACTCGGCAAGTCGGGGACTTTTTAATACGGCGGCAATTTCCTGCTCGCTCAAGGTTAACACACCATCGCTCGCCAGTAGGATCTGATCGCTGGGTTTGAGCTTACAGGGCTGGCGTGACAAGTCCACCAGTTCCAGGTCTTCGCCGGTAACGGCGCTGATGAGCGCGTTGCGGTCGGGATGAGAAGCGGCCTCCACGGCGCTGATCTCCCCCGCGCTCACCTGCTCGGCCAGGACACTGCGGTAGGCATGATCCTGATTCAGGCGGCGCAAGCGTCCCCGCCGCCACAGCCACAGCGGCGAGTCGCCGACGCTGATCCAGTACAAGCCTTCCGCCGTCAGCACCACCGCCAGCAGCGTACAACCCATTCCGCGCAGATTATCCGGGTCGGTCGCCACCTCCAGTGCCATCCGCCCGTTCACGTGGCTCAGCGTGCGTTCGAGCCGCTCTGGAATGGTGGCAGCCGGCACGGCATCGTAGGTTTCGATGAAGCCGCGAACCGCCAGGGCGCTGGCCAGCGCACCGGCTTGCTCTCCACCCATGCCATCGGCCAGAACCAGCAGTAGATCCCCCGCCTCCAGTTCCGGCGGCAGTTCGAACACCCCGTAGTCGTCTTCCTGCCGGGGACGGCTGCCTTGCGCCATACCTTCGTCGTGCATCCACGCCACCATGTTACCCTCCCGGCCTTATTCGCTGTCGTGCCAGTCGAAATCCGGCCCGCACAACGGCACAAACCGCAGGCGGGTCTGTCCCAGTTGCAGGACTTCGCCGCCTGCCAATTCCTCGGTGACTCGAACGAGCCGGCCGTTCAACCAGGCTTCCCCGGCGACCGACTGCAGATAGAAGCGACGGGAACGCGCGGTATAAATGATGGCCGCCTGATTGTCGGTCGCGATCATCGCATCGCCGAAATCCAGCCGGACCCGGGCTTTTGCCCCACGACCGATATCGTTGACACCGTAATTCAGCGGTAACACTTCGCCCCGTCCTGGACCGGCGATAACCGCCAGCCAACCGACGACCGGACCGAGCAGAGGATCGCGAGCGGCCGTGGCTGCCGGCGCCGGCTTGGCCGGACTGGCGGCTTGCGACGCCCGCGAACGCGACTTGACCGCCGGCTCCGCGCGGGCGACGCGACGGGTGGGCTCGACCGCTGGCGGGGTGGACGAACCCTTATGCAAGCCACGATACAAGGGCATGACTCATTCTCCAATCAAGAGGCGGTCAGTGGTGGAGCAACATTCAGTCGTCGCCTGTCCGAAAGTGCAAACGCACTTCGCCCAACTCCACCACGTCACTGTTATTGAGAATCCGGGCGCGAACCCGTTGCCCGTTGACCCAGGTGCCGTTGGTGGAATCGAGGTCGCAAATCTGGAACGTGCCATCGGGCAAATGATAGATTTCGGCGTGATGGCCCGAAACCGAATCGTTGTCGAAGCAGATGTCGTTGCCGGGTGCCCGGCCCAGTCGGCACAAGGGCGAGCGTAGCCGCAGATCGCCCTTGCCAAGCGCATCGGTACGGATAAACCGCGCCTGGACGAACACGGTTTCCGGCTGGCTCTGCCGCCGGCGAACAAAAGGCCACAGAGTGAATTTCATTTCTGGTTGAATCCCATGTCGGCAGGTGCGTCCCAGGGATTGGGTCGTCTCGGCGCCACGGGGGCCGGCCGGACCTGAACGGGCTCGGCGGGCGCCACAACAGCAGGTTGGGCCTTCCGCCTCCGGTCGGTTCTCTGTCGGGTGGTCCGTGGCGGGACCGTTATCGCTTCGCGCGCCTGCGGTTTCTGATTCGTGGTTGGCTTTACTCTCTGCCCGGGCGATGTGCCGGCCTGAAGGCCGGTGGCGGTGGGAGCCCTGCCGGGTATCGCAGGCACGCCGTCAGTTCCAGCGGATGGTTCTGGCGTACTTCCGTCCTCGGTTTCCGCTGGGCCTCCGACGGTAGCCGTTTCCGGCGGACCTCCGGTGGCCGGCTCCCCGACGGGAGTTGGCTGCCCAGTCAGGTCACGGATTTCCGACGGTGGCACGGGCGTCACGTCGACCTGATCTCGGTCGGGTAGCGGTGGCGCGGCCAGTTCCGTCACGGCTGGTTGTCCCGTTATCACCGTCTCCGCGACCGGCACATCCTTCGGTGGCACCGGCGGCTCGGCTGGGGAGACCGGCGGGGGCACGACCGGTTCCATCACCACCGGCGGCGTCCCGGACCCCATGGAATCTGGAACCGGGACCACGGGTGGTGCCGTTGCCGGAACTGGCGGCCCGGCCAGCGGGATCGGGGGACTCACGTCCGCTGTTACAGGTGGTTGCTCCCGCTGGCCCAGGTTGTAGCTGGGCGGCGATTGCTCTTCCTCCACGGGCGTGGACGGCCAAAACCAGATGACCGCCACCGCCAGCAGCGCCGCCAGCGCCAAACCACCGCCAACCAGGGCTCCCAACGGTCGCCGGGGACGGGGCGCGCCGTCGTTCGGCGACGACCGTAACGCATCCAAGTGTTGGCCGACCGGCTGTCGGCTCGCCGCGGAAGGTTGCGTGATTTCCAGGTAGTTCCAGTCGGGCATCCCCTCCACCACTGGAACCGATGGCGGTCCGGTCGGACGTGGCGTATCGAAGCCACGGACCGGTTTGCCGCCGGGCTTTACCTGCGGTCCCAGGATCACCGTCTCGTCGTCGTCCTCATCCCCCGCCTCGCACAACGCGGCCTGCATCTCGGCCACCGTCTGAAACCGCTGTTCCGGCCGCACCGCCAGCGCCCGGTCGATCACCTGCAGCAGCGGGGTGCCGTAGCGGCCGGCACACGCCCGGACCGCCGGGTCCTGATGGTCCTCCAGCAACCGTTCGGCCGCTTCCGTCGGGGCATGGCCGGTCACGCAGCGATATAACACGGCGCCGAGGGCGTACAGATCGGTCCAACCGCCGTAGCGGTCGTTGCGCGTGGTGTACTGCTCCGGCGGCGAATAGCCGGGCGTGACCAGACTGGTCACGCTCTTGCTGTGGCGGCCGACCGCCGCTCGGGCCGCGCCGAAGTCGATGAGGATCACCCGGTGATCGCTGGACCGCACGTACAGATTGGAGGGCTTGATGTCGCGGTGCAGGTAGCCCTGCTCGTGAACCGCCTGCAGCGCCGGCAGCACGTCTTCCAGCAACCCGCGCACCTCGTCCTCGCCCAGCGTTTCGCCATCCTGCAAAATCGCGCTCAGCGGCTCGCCTTCCTCATACTCCATGACGATGTAGGCGGTGCCGTGCGCCTGAAAATACCGCTTCACCCGGACCACGAAGGGATGCTGGATCCGGGCCAGAACCCGCGCCTCGTCGAGAAACCGCTCCAGTCCCCAGAGATAATCCGATACCTGTTCCTCGTTGCCGCTGACCGCACTGCCCTGGGTGTTCGGGTGGACCGTCACCCCGTCGCCGTCGCGGAACGACCATTCCACCGGAAAGTATTCCTTGATGGCCACCCAGGTTTCCAGATGGCTATCCCACGCCTTGTAGGTCACCCCGAAACCACCAGCGCCCAAAATGGAGTTCGATCCGGTACTCGTCCAGCATGTAACCTGACGAGAGCGCGTTAGCACGGCGGGTACCATGCTTGGAGGGCATGGTTGGATTGGCGATATGGGTCATCAGGGCGAACCAATGGTGGCGCAGAACGGGCCGCTAATAATCCGCGCCGCGGGGCATGCGCGGGACCGGGACTACAATTTTTTTACATTATTCATGCCAATCATATAGCTGATAGTGTGCTCGAAATTGAAGCAGACATCTTTGCCCGACACTTTGCCCTGGTCGGCACAAGGGGAAACATGGCCGTGGATCGCCCCCGCCCAGCACAGCGGTACGGATAAACCGTGCCTGGACGAACACAGTTTCCGGCTGGCTACGCCGCCAGTGTAAAAAAGGCCACGGAGCGATATTCATCTTTTCTGATTAAAACCTGTCCGGGCAGGCGGCTCCCAAGGATTACGAACGGTCCTCCTCCATCCTCGCCAGAACTTGAAGTCGAATCGGCGATTGGCGGTGCGGGACTGAGACTGGGCGCGACCGGCTTGCTGCGCGGAATCCCGGGACCGGGCTGGCGAAGCGCTGCGTTGCCGGGGACGGGTATTGTCCACGGTCGGACTCGTGGCGGCAGGCCCAGCCGCCGAATCGCCTGGTGGTTTGGCGGTGGGAACCGCGCCCGGCGGCGGAAGTACGTCGGCGGTCCCGTCTGCGGATTCCGGCGAACTCCCGGCAGCGGACGTCTGCGTCGGGAATGACGGCGCGGTCAAGTCCCCCGCTTCCGACGGTGACTCCGCGCCCGACCCGACAGATTGTGCTGGCGGGGCCGGATCCATCAGGGACGGCGGTTCCGTAACCACCGTTGCCGCGACCGGTGGTTCGTTCGGTGGCCCCGGCGGCTCGACCGCGGGAATCGGCAGGGGCGCGGCCGGCTCCAGCACCACCGGCGGTGCTCCGGACGCTAGCGAATCTGGCGCCGGGACCGTGGGTGATATCGCAGCCGGAACCGGCGGCCTGGCGGGCATCGGAGGACTCGCGTCTGGTGTCGCAGTCGGTTGCGCCCGCTGGCCCGAGCTGTAGGGCCAAACGCTTGGCCCAGCCCTCCGCACAATAATCGTTGCAGGCGGCTGCTCCGACCGGCCCAGACTGTAGTCGGGCGGCGATTGCTCTTCCGGCGCGGGCGCGGACGGCCAAAACCAGATGACCGCCGCCGCCGTCAGCGCCGCCAGCGCCAACAAGCCACCACTGGTCAGCGCTTCCAGCCAGCTGCGTCGGACAGACGGGTCGGCGTCTGGCGACGGACGCATCGCATCCCATCCCTGGTCGGTTTGCTGTCGGTTTGCGGCGCGAGGTGGCGGGACTTCCAAGCGGTTCCGGTCGGCCATCCGCTCCACCACCGACACGAGTGGCGGCCCGGTCGGCCGAGGCGTCTCCGACCCCCGGGCCGATTGAGTCGGAGGCAGCAAAATCACCATTTCGTCGCTGCTTTCATCCCCCGCCTCGCACAACGCGGCCTGCATCTCGGCCACCGTCTGAAACCGCTGTTCCGGCCGCACCGCCAGCGCCCGGTCGATCACCTGCAGCAACGGGGTGCCGTAGCGGCCGGCACACGCCCGGACCGCCGGGTCCTGATGGTCCTCCAGCAACCGTTCGGCCGCTTCCGTCGGGGCATGGCCGGTCACGCAGCGATATAACACGGCGCCGAGGGCGTACAGATCGGTCCAACCGCCGTAGCGGTCGTTGCGCGTGGTGTACTGCTCCGGCGGCGAATAGCCGGGCGTGACCAGACTGGTCACGCTCTTGCTGTGGCGGCCGACCGCCGCTCGGGCCGCGCCGAAGTCGATGAGGATCACCCGGTGATCGCTGGACCGCACGTACAGATTGGAGGGCTTGATGTCGCGGTGCAGGTAGCCCTGCTCGTGAACCGCCTGCAGCGCCGGCAGCACGTCTTCCAGCAACCCGCGCACCTCGTCCTCGCCCAGCGTTTCGCCATCCTGCAAAATCGCGCTCAGCGGCTCGCCTTCCTCATACTCCATGACGATGTAGGCGGTGCCGTGCGCCTGAAAATACCGCTTCACCCGGACCACGAAGGGATGCTGGATCCGGGCCAGAACCCGCGCCTCGTCGAGAAACCGCTCCAGTCCCCAGAGATAATCCGATACCTGTTCCTCGTTGCCGCTGACCGCACTGCCCTGGGTGTTCGGGTGGACCGTCACCCCGTCGCCGTCGCGGAACGACCATTCCACCGGAAAGTATTCCTTGATGGCCACCCAGGTTTCCAGATGGCTATCCCACGCCTTGTAGGTCACCCCGAAACCACCAGCGCCCAAAATGGAGTCGATCCGGTATTCGTCCAGCATGCAGCCAGAGGCCAAGGCGTTGGCCCAGTGGTGGGTCTCACTTTTTAAGAGCGTGGTCAAATGAGGAGTGGTGGTAACGAGGTCCTTGGATCCCAACAGGGTATCGACGCGATTCTGGTCCAGCATACCACCGGAGGCCAGGTCGGCTTGGCGGATGCCACTCCTGTTGGGCGTAATCGGATTGGCGGTATGAGTCATCAGGGCGAACCAATGGTGGCGCGGAACAATCCCTTAATAATCCGCGCTGCGGGGTGTGCGCGGGAAGGGGATGACATCTCGTACATTATTCATACCAGTCACGTAGCTGATGGTGCGTTCGAATCCCAACCCAAAACCGGCATGTGGTACGCTGCCGTAGCGGCGCAGATCACGATACCAATTATAGGCCGTCCTGTTCATGCCCAACTCGTCGAGGCGCGCGTCCAGCACCTCCAGGCGTTCTTCGCGCTGGCTGCCGCCGACGATCTCGCCGATGCCCGGCGCCAGCACGTCCATCGCCGCCACCGTGCGGCCATCATCGTTCAAGCGCATGTAGAAGCTCTTAATTTCCTTTGGATAATTCATCAGCACCAGCGGCCGACCAACGTAGTCCTCGGCCAGATAGCGCTCGTGTTCGGACTGAAGATCCATGCCCCAGCGAATGGGAAACTCGAAAGGTCGGGCGGCCTGTTCCAGAATGCGGATCGCCTCGCCGTAATCCAGACGCTCGAACGGCGAATGGATCACCTGTTCCAGCCGCTGGATACAGGTCTTGTCGATCCGCTGGGTAAAAAAGACCATGTCGTCGGCGCGCTCGTCCAGCAAAGCCCGGAAGATGGATTTCAGCAATGCCTCGGCCAGATCGGCGTTGGCATGCAGGTCCGCGAAGGCGGTTTCTGGCTCCACCATCCAAAATTCGGCCAAATGGCGGCTGGTGTTGGAGTTCTCGGCGCGAAACGTCGGACCAAAAGTGTAAACCTTCGACAGCGCCAGACAATAAGCTTCGACATTGAGCTGGCCGGAAACGGTCAGGAAGGTCTCGCGGCCGAAGAAATCCTGGTCGAAGTCGACGCCGCCCTCGGGCGTGCGCGGTGGATTGACCAGGTCCAGCGTGCTGACTCGAAACAGCGCGCCGGCGCCCTCGCAGTCGCTGGCGGTGATAATCGGAGTGTGGACCCAGAAATAGCCCTGCTCGTGGAAAAAGCGGTTGATGGCCTGGGCCAGACAGTGGCGCACCCGCGCCACCGCGCCAATGCTGTTGGTGCGCGGTCGCAGATGCGCCACCGTCCGCAGGTATTCGAAGCTGTGCGACTTGGGAGCGATGGGATAGGTTTCCGGATCCTCGACCCTACCCACCACTTCGACCGTTTCGGCCCTCAGTTCCACGTTCTGACCCTTTCCCGCCGAAGCGAGCAACTCGCCGGTGACGCGGACCGCGCAGCCGGCGGTCAGATGCAAAACCTCGCTCTGATAGTTCGGCAATTCGACTGGAGCGATCACCTGTAACGGTTCGAAGCCGGAACCATCATGGACGGCCACGAAAGATAAGCCAGCCTTGGAATCGCGGCGGGTACGCACCCAGCCCTGCACGGTCACCCGGTGGCCTAGCGGGATTTGGCCGCCAAGTACGGCGGCGATGGCATGAACGGACATCGAACGGTCTGCTCCCGGTAATGGCCGGGCCGCGCGGACCCGGCGTCAAAATGGCTAGATTTGCTCCCCATATTTCTGAAAATGTTGCGCTTTGGCTTGACCGATCCAGTCGTCGCGACGGATGCGGCCAGCCGCTTTGATGGCGGTTTCGAGCCGGTCGATGCCCTCATCGCCCAAGACGGCCAGTTGCCGGTAGCTGAGGATACCGTGGGCGTGCAGCTTCTTCTCCAGGGCCGGCCCGATACCGACGATCAGCTTGAGGTCGTCCGGCTGGTCTGGAGCCGGCGCGACGGCAGGCGCCGTTTGCGTTTCGGCGAGCGCAGCGGCCGCGGGGGCGACCGCCACCGGTTCGACTGCGGCCTCATTCGCGGCTTCCGGCGCGGCTGGCGCCGGCTCCGCTACCTCGACCGCGGGCTTTGGGGAAACGACCGTCGGCCCGCGAGCAGCCGAGGCCGGTTCCACCGCCTCGACCGGTTCGGCCGGCTGGACCGGTTCCGCCCCGCCCCGCTCGGGATAGGCGAACCCACCACTGCGCAGCACCGCGAAATACTCATCCCACCACTGGTTCTGGGTCTGAACCCAGCGTTGCAGCACTTCCTCCATCTGCCGTACCCAAGTGGCCATCAATTCGGGCGTGCCCTTTTCCTGGGCGACCCGCTGCACCCACTGTTGCACCCAGGAAGCTTCCTGCGCCAGGGTTTGCCTGACCGCCGCTTCCCAGGTCGCCAGGTTTTTGAGATAGGTTTCCCGCCAGGCTTCAACTCCAGCCGGGGGCTGGAACGGCACAGCCGAGCACAGACTGTCCCAAAGACGTTTCTGAGCATCGGTCCAGGTTTTGAAGATATCTTCATTGATCCACGGCTTCACCATCGCTACCCTCCACTCTCAACCCATCATTCAGCCGCCAACCCCGAACCATCATTCTGGGCCGCGGACAGCGTTACTAAAGCAATCTTAGGTCCGCGCACCGATCAAAGCCAACTTCGTTTGTGAGCGGCCTGTCCCAGAATACCGCGCCCCCCTTGTTGATCGGTCGTTCGAGAATGACACCCTGCCCGCGCGTGGTCATTGCTATAATTGCCCGCCCTTGCCGCCGCCTGGCGCGCGCGGCCCCTTCACCCTCTTTCTGGACAGAGATTCGGCTATGGCGTTTTGGCAACGTCTGCGGGAAGACCTCACCTGCGTATTCGACCGCGATCCGGCCGCGCGCACCGTATTTGAGATTCTCACGGCCTATCCCGGCATCCATGCCGTGCTGTTTCACCGCGTCCATCACCTGCTGTGGAACCTCGGTTTGAAATGGCTGGCACGCTTCCTGTCGGCCATCACCCGCTGGCTGACCGGGATCGAAATCCATCCGGGCGCGAAAATCGGCCGACGTTTCTTCATCGATCACGGCATGGGCGTGGTGATTGGCGAAACCGCCGAAATCGGCGACGACTGCACGCTGTATCAGGGTGTCACCCTGGGCGGTACCAGTTGGAACAAGGGCAAGCGCCACCCCACGCTCGGTAACAACGTCGTGATAGGCGCCGGCGCCAAGGTGCTGGGACCGTTCAAGGTCGGCGACAACGCCCGCATCGGTTCGAATTCGGTGGTGGTCAAGGAAGTGCCGGCCAACGCCACGGTGGTCGGCGTGCCGGGCCGGGTGGTCGAAGCCGGCGGCGGCGATGAGGTACGGCGGGAAATCGCCCGCAAGCTGGGTTTCAATACTTACGGCGCCACACCGGACATGCCCGACCCCGAGGCGCACGCCATCAACCAGATGCTGGATCACATTCACGCCCTCGACCGCACCGTCCGCCAACTCTGTCAGGCGCTGCGGGATGCCGGGATCGAACCCGGCGAATTGCACTTGCCCGATTTGAACGGCTGCGAGTTGCACTCGGCCGCCTGTCCGGAGGATTGGCCCGGGCAAAGCGACGCGGGCCAGAACACGGCCAATGTTGAGCGGAAAACCCGGGCTTCGGTCTGATATGCTGGAATTGAGCGCGCCAGCGCAGGACCATTTCGAGCATCCGCGCAACGCCGGCGATCTGAACCCGAACGCCCCGGACGTGATCGTGGCGCGGGTGGGCGAACCGGTCAGCGGCGATGTCCTGCAACTACATTTACGGGTGAGCGAACAGGGGGTGATCACCGCCGCCCGATTCAAGGCATATGGCTGCGGCTGGACGATTGCCTGCGGCTCCTTGCTGACCGAGTGTATCGAGGGCCGGACGTTGCTGGAAGCCGGGCACTTCCGGCACCACGAACTGGTCGAAAAGCTGGAAGTACCGCCGGCGAAACTGCACTGCGCCGTGCTAGCCGAAACCGCGCTCAAGGCGGCGCTGCGCGCGTATGCCGCGCAACAGACCCCAGCGACCATCACCCAAACCGATTTTCAATCTTGATATTTTTCAGGAGGACATCCCCATGTCGATCACCTTAACCGAGCAAGCTGCCGCCCGCGCCCGCACCTATCTGGCCAGCAAAACACAAGCCCAGGGCCTGCGGCTGGGCGTGCGCAACACCGGCTGTTCCGGCCACATGTACACTGTCGGACTCGCCGACACGATCAATCCCGACGATCAGGTATTCGAATCGCAAGGCGTCAAGGTCGTGGTCAGCGCCAAGAATCTGCCCTACCTGGATGGCATGGAGGTGGATTATGCCAAGTCGGGGCTCAACGAAGGTTTCCGCTTCAATAACCCCAACGTCAAGGAGAGTTGCGGCTGCGGGGAGAGTTTCAGCGTTTGAGAAGTCGCCAAAAATCCCCTCTCCCCGTTGGAGAGGGATCGGGAGTGAGGGAACGGAGAGCGGTAACAATCCGTCTCGTCTCCTACTCCCACGCCGCCAAATCGGCGCGCATGATCCGAATTCGTTGCAGCATCGCCTCTCGCTTGAGGTTGAACACCACCATGCCAACGGTAATCACCGTTCCCAGGCCGATGAGAATCAACGCCCGGCTCAAACCCTGGTCGGGATAGAATCGAATCAGTTGCCCCGCCACGTTCAGCAACAGAAACGCCACGCCGGCATACAGAAACGCGCGAACACGCAAGGCGATACCGACGATCACGCCGGCCAGCGCCAGCGCCAGCGCCAGCACGAACACGCTCAACTCTGGCCGCAGGAATACGTCCAGGCCCGCCCCGGCGTAGAGCGCGCTCAACGCCGCCAGACGGGCTCCGCTCAACACGTTCGGCCGCAGCTCCCGCCGGTGCAGGTGTAAAAGCACCAGCACCGTCACCGCCGCCGGTACGATGTAGAACTGCCACAACCCGTAGCGATCCGCCCACAGCGGCGCCCACAGGTAGATCGCCCCGTTCAGCGCCAGCACGCCCAGATACAACGGTAACGGATTGCGCAACGTGCCGGCCAGCGACAGGTACAGCACGGCGGCGGCCAGCAACGTCCCGCCGGTCCACGGCGAGGCGAGTTGCAGCGGCGCGGTCGCCAGCGCCAGCAACGGCAACAGCAGGGCGAGATGGTACAGCGGCCGGGAACCGCTGAACTGGTGCAACAGAAAAATGGCGTAGGCGGCGACCATGAGCGCGACGGTGTCGCCGACCGCGAACGGCGCCAATCCCAGCACAACCAACCGACCGTAACCGGCCAGCAGGCCCAGCAGCAGCGCGGTCGCGTAGACCCAGTTCGGCTCGTCCGGCCGATGCCATGCTCTGATCCCGGCCAAACCCGCCAGCAACAGCAACGCCACGCCCGCCGCCATTGGATCGATGGCCATGCCAAAATGCCACGGCGCCGGCCCCCAACCAGCCCGATACCCGAGCACGGCATAACCGTGCAGTCCCAGCCACAGCAGGCTCAGCAGCAACAGCCAGGGTATCGAGCCGCTGAGCGCCTGCTCCAGCTCGTACAGCCGGCCGACCTGTTCCTCATCCTTTTGGATATCGGTGGCATTCAGCCAGGTTTCCAGTCGACGCTGGACGGTCATGAACGCCAGCAGCAGCAACCCGGTCTGCACGGCGTACCAGGGTGCCAAACCGATCGGCGCCAGGGGCGAAAACGATCCCGTATCGGCCAGCCAGATCGCATAACCGCCGACCAGCGCCAGCAGCAAACCCAGCTTGAGCCGGAGCGGCTGTCCCTGCCACCAGCCTTGCGCCAGCGTCACCGCCGCCAGCACCAACAGGGTCACGGTAACACTCGCCCACCCGAGGCCGGGCACGACGAATAGCAGTGCGATGCTCGCCCCGGGTAGCAACGCCAGCCATATTTTCAGCGCCGAGCGCCAAACCTCCGGCCGATCTGGTCCCATCCGCCATGCCAGCAGCAATATGCCGTCCCACAGCGCGACCGCCAGCGGCAGCCAAGCCGACGGCAGGGCCAGATCCAGCAGGACAGCGACAACTACCGCAGGCAAGGCCAGCAACAATATCTGCGCTTGTGGCCATTCCGGGCGGATCTTGCAGGCATGGCCGGCCGTCGCCGCCAGCAGCAACGCGATTCCAGTGAGCGCCCATGGGGACTGTTCCGATGGCGACATCCCAGCCCACAGCAAGGCGCTTTCCACCCACCACAGGCGCATCAGCAGCAGCACCAGCGCCGCAAAAGGCAGCCAGAACAGCGGTGTTGCCAAATCGTCCTGCCGCCAACCCAGCCAGCGCGCCAGCACCCGACCATGGCGCCGCCACAGCGGCATCAGCAGGAACAGCAGATTCAGCCAGACCAGCGCGGCGATGTTTTCACCCGATACAGCGGCCATGCCGCGACCGCCTGTCAAACACTCCCCCTCCAGGGCAAGGCTGGCCAGCAGACCGCTGGCTGTCAGCGTCGCGACCGCCAGCCAGGCCAGGCCCGGCCAAGCCGTATTTCGCAGCAGCAGGAACAGGTAAGGCGTCAATCTCGCGAATGCGGCGGCGGGCGAGAAAGCGCCGGTCATCAATCCGACCGTCCCCCCACCCAAAACGCAGACCAACCCTAGCAGCGGCCAGAATTCCGGCGCGACCGCCCAACCCGGCCAGCGGGCGTTCCAACGCGGCAGCAACAAATTGCCGCCGAACCAGAGTGCATAACCCCAGGCGCAGACGATCCAGGCCCCATCTTGCAAATCGAAGCCCATTCGCGCCGCCAAACTCCAGACCAGCCCGCTCAGCAACAACGCGAACCCAAGACCGCGCCAGACCGCGGCATTCAGCCATGGCCGGGCCACCGGGAACAGCGCGACACAGAGCAACGCCAGCAACCCCGGCAAGCGTGGATCGCCAGTCAAAACCGCCAGAATCGCGCCCGCCAGCGCCAGCCCGTACAGCAGTCCGCTCATTCCGTGCAGCGGCGCGCGCCAGTACGCCAGCGGCTTGGCCTTTTCGGTTTCCAGTCCGATACCCGCCACCGCCATGAGCAAACTCAATACCGCGTTGAGCAACGGCTGCCCCAGGACGAGCAACTCGGGTGACGCCAGCCATGCCCCCGTCAACCAGACCCCAACCGTCAGCGCGCCCAGAGCAGCGTAGGCGTGTGGCGTGGACCGGTAATGCCAGCCCGCCAGCACGAACAGCAGCAAGCCGAGCAACAGCGCTGGTAGCAGTTCTGGCGCCGGCGCCCCCAACAGCGCCAAGGCCGGACTGGCCGCCACCGGCACCGCCGCGACCAACAGCGCGCAAACGTGTAGGCTCTCTTCCACCTGGCGACGCCCACCAGCACCCCCGGGCACGGTGAAGCCCATCATCCGCGCCAGCCGCCAAACCGTTGGCTTGGCAAGCAACGCGATTGCCATCCGCCAAACTAGCAACGCATACAGCACGGCCACCGCGCCGAGCCACGGCAGGGTCAAACCGGCCCGGGCCAATTCGACCAGCAGTTCAGCCAGCCCCAGTAAAAACGGTAATGCAATCCAGCGAAACAGGTGAAAATGACCGATCAGCAGCAATCCAGTCAGCACCCCCAGCCCCGCCGTTGCCGGCCATTTTACCGACATCGCGCCATCCAGCAGCCGCAAACTGAGATGCGCCAACCCGATCGCCCACAGCAAGGCCATGGCCTGCTCCAGCGGCGGACGGATCAAGGCCGCAAGAGTTGGAAGCCCCTGCGTTTCGCCCTTTGCATTCGCCAACAGCGCATGACGGATCTGGAAGCGCCGATCCAACCACCACAGGAACGACCATAGCGTTAGAACCAGCGTGAATTCGCCCAATCCGGTACTCGGACCGGGAAAATAGCCGCGCTTGACCAGCACGCCCAATGCGGCGGCGCAGGCCAGCACGCCATAGAACAACACCCGCTGGCGCAAACCCAGACTGAGCCACAGCAGCAACGCGCCCGCCAGCGCCAGCAACAGGATCGGCTCCAAGCGACCGAGCAGCGTCGGCCACAGCGTCATCCCGCCGAGCGCCAGCGCCAGCGCCACGTTCGACAGCGCGCCGGTGACCCACACGAAACGACTGATGGGAGATTGCCGGTGGTCGTGCAGGCCCAGCACGGTCCACAGCGCTGCCAGCATCAGCCATCCACAACTGGTCTGTATTCCCCAGCCGAGTAGCGTCCAGCTCGGCGCATACGCAACCGCCCCCGTGGCTAGCGCCACCACGCCAAAATCGGCATAGGCCCAGCACGGATCCACCTTCGGCAGCGCGAGCGTTACTCGTACCGCCGCATACCCCAGCAACGCCGCCGCTGCGGCGGTGGCGAACCCCAGCCAGCCCGGCGCGACCCAGACCAGACTCCAACCCGTCAGCCCGATCAACAGCAAACCCAACACGAGTAGGCACTGCAGAGCGATAGCCCGCGAGCGCGAACTCGCCCAGCGGCCACAGCCCAACAAGGCGAGCAATCCCGGCAGGCTGGCAAATCCATGCCAGGCCGGCGGCAGGAAATGCAACAGGCCGAATCCGTACAGCCCGGCGACGCAGCCGAACAGCAGATACAGCGGCGGCAGAGTCCGGTAGCGCCACGTCATCCAGCCGTACAGCAACGCACCCATGGCCAATGTCAGCAACGTCGTCGGCGTGGCTCGAATCGCCACAGCCACCGCCACCGCCGACAGGCCATAGAGCGCGAAGCTGAACCGGGATAGAAACGGGTACTTGTTCACCCATTCCTTGAAGGCGGCGTCCACCGGGAACAACAGCCCGCACAATGCCATCAGGAACGGTCCCGCATAACCGGCCGGTAAGGTTTCCGGCCACAGCCAGCTCAGGTGGACGAACGACACTGTCGCGGTGTAGACCAGCAGCCCGGCGGCGTAGTACGTCGTCAGCCGCCGATCCACGAACAACCGCCGCAGCCACTCACCCGAAAAGCTCCACAGCCCATAACCCAGCAGTCCCAGCAACAGGGCGTGCCACGCTGCCAACACTTGCCAGTCCGGCGCGAACCGGGCCAGCGGCACAGCCAGTTGCACCGCTGCCAGCGCCGTCAGCAATTGGCCATAGCGACCTTGCAGCGCCCGATCCACGAGCGCGCTGGTCAAGGCAGCCGCCCAGGCGAATGCCGCCAGCGTGCCCGCCGTAATCAGCAGGCTGATGACCAGCAACAACCTATCGTCGTTGCTGGCGACCAGAAGGCGCACGGCAACCGCCAGAACCAGCGGCGCCAGTAACATGCCCAGCGTCAGCAACATGCTACTGGCAACCACCAATTCCGGTCGCTGGCGGCGAAACTGATAACCGGCCCAGAGCAGGAATGCGCTGGCGCCGAACAAACTGGCAAACACCACCAGGGCATTGACGAAACCCGAGGTGTTGGCGATCAGGAACAACGCGCCGGCCACGAAGCAGAAGCCGCCGATGAACCAGCCGATGTTCTGCGCCAGAAACGGCGCGATCAGTTTCGGCCAGCCGGATAAAGCGTGCAGTGCTTTTTCCAACGGGCTCGGTGCCGCCGGCCGCCAGTCGGCGTCGCTGACCGTGACGCTCTCCGGGACCGGTTGCGGGGCGGGACGCAGCACGGTCTCGCGGCGGACGGCGGGAATCGGCGGTGCTGGCGATGGTGGACGCTCGGGTTCCGGTGGAGCGGCTGGCGGAGGCTCTAGCGGCTCCAACGCCAGCGGCGGCGGACCGAGGGACATCTTTGCCGGTGGTATCGGCGCGGGAGCAGGCGAGGCGACCGGTTTCGGTACGACAGGCACCCAGGGGGGTAATCCTGGCGGCGTATCCGCCGATTGCGCCAACAGGCTCCAGGCCAGGGCGCGCCGGCGTTGCCAGACATCATTTCCCGGCTGCGCGCCGCCTTCGCGCAGATGCCGCTCCCACAACTGATCCAGCTCGCCAGCCAGTTGCCGATGCCGTTCTTCCGACAGGGTGCCGGCGCCGACCAGTCGCCGCAACTCCAACCGCAGCAGCAGCAGATTTTCCAGATCGACCGGCGCGTATCGACCGGCGCCGCCCCCCATCACGGCTCCCGGCAGCGCCGGACCAGGTGCCGTTGGCGGTGGTTCAGCCGCGCGCCGGTTTGCCAGTTGCTCGCGTAGCTCCCTGACCTGGCGGCGCGCGACGATGAGCGCGATCAGGAGAATAAGCGGTGAAACCAGCCACAATACCGCCAACAGTATTAAAAATGTCCAGTCCATCCTCTGCTCTCCAGCCAAGGCAAAAGGGGAAATGCCTTTTGCCTAATGCCTTTAGCCTTTTACCTTGCGCCTTATTCCTTCCGCGCTTCCCGCTTCAGGGCCGCCAGTTCCGCCTCGACCTCGTTGTTTACTTCCAGTTTCAGAAATTCTCGTTCGATCTGGCTGTACTCGCCGTACAACTCCTCGCGCGCTTCCATCCGGGCTTCCATCTCCCCCACCCTGTCCGCCATGCGGCCGAAGGAGTTGTTGAGATCGAGGCCGGTCTTGAACCGGTCACTCACCTGATCCATCTGTTCGCGCGCCTGCGCGGCGCGCTGCCGGGCTACCAGACTGCCCTTTTTCAGCCGAGCCTCCTCCAGCTTTGCCTCCAGCGCCCGCAACTGGGTCTTGAGCCGTTCGCTGGTGCGCCGGGCCGACTCCCAGGACATTTCCAGGTTGGCGACGATGCCGTCGTGCTCCTTCTTGCGCATCAGCGCCTCCCGCGCCAGCGCTTCATTGCCGGACTCCAGCGCCCGGCGAGCGCGATCATGCCATTCCCCGGCCTGCCGGCGCTGGTTGTCCAACTCCTTGGCCAACTGCTTCTCGCTGGCCACGGCGTCGATCACCCCCTCACGGGCACTGTTGATGTTCTCCTCCATCTCGCGGATGAGCTGCTTGATCATCCGCTCCGGATCTTCGACCCGATCCACCAGATCGTTGAGATTGGCGGTGATGACGTCGCTGATGCGTTTGAACAAATTGGCCATGATTGCCTCCGAACTGTCACTATTGTGGAAAGGATGACTTAAGTATAGCCAGAAAAAAATAACTTGAACAGTGTTTAATTAAAACTCCATCAAACGACAGCGTTCGGTGTAGCCATCTGTTGCCCTTCGCCTCCCGATCATGTGCGGACCTACGCATCCCCTGCGCAGTGTCGCCATATCGTACAAGCAAGCCATTCAAATATTTGATGAACTGTAGGCCAAAGCGCGGGGATTTCCTGAAACCAGCCCCCGCGCGTTACCCGGAACTTCAGGAGAATCCCCGTGGCCACTGTGAACCACATGAATATACCCGGCGAGCGCGTCGCTATCGTCGCCGGCCTGCGCACGCCGTTTGCCCGGCAACTGACGGCGTATAAGGATCTGAACGCCATCGACCTCGGCGTTCTGGTCACCAACGAACTGCTCAACCGGCTGGATTTGGACCCGGCCCTGATCGAGCGGGTCGTGTACGGCTGCGTCGGTCTGATCCCGGAAGCACCCAATGTCGCCCGCGAGGTGTTGCTGGGCGCGGGCATGAATCCGCGCACCGACGCTTACACCGTCACCCGCGCCTGCGCCACCAGTTTCCAGTCGGCCGTGGATATCGCCCAGGCTATCCTGCTGGGCGATATCGAAATTGGGCTGGCCGGCGGCTGCGATTCCACTTCGGTATTGCCGATCCAGACCTCGAAGAAGCTGTCACGAGCGCTGATCCATTCCAGCAAAGCCAAGACCATCGGCGAAAAGCTGACACTGTTCAAGGAAATCCGTCCAGCGGATCTGATCCCGGTCTCGCCGGCGGTCAAGGACTACTCCACCAACCTGGGCATGGGCGACATCGCCGAACAGATGGCCAAGAACCACGGCATCAGCCGCGAAGAGCAGGACCGCTTTACCCTGCGTTCCCATCAACTGGCCCAGCAAGCCTGGGATAGCGGCAAGCTCGATGGCGAAGTGATGCGCGCTTTCGTGCCGCCGTTCAAGGAGTGCGTCGAACGGGACAACAACATCCGGGGCGATTCCAGTCTGGAGCAATTGGCCAAGCTGAAGCCGGCTTTCGACCGCAAGCACGGCACGGTGACAGCCGCTAACTCCACGCCGCTAACCGACGGCGCTTCCTCACTGATCCTGATGAAGGAACAGCGCGCCCGGCATTTGGGCTTCGAGCCGCTGGGCTTCATCCGCTCCTACGCCTTCGCCGCCATCGACCCGTTCAACGACGGGCTGATGGGGCCGTCCTACGCCACGCCCATCGCTCTCGACCGGGCTGGGATCAAGCTGAGCGATCTGGCGCTGATCGACATTCACGAAGCCTTCGCCGCGCAAACCCTGGCCAATTTGAAGAACTGGCCTTCGCGGAGGTTCGCGCGGGAGCAACTCGGCCGGGATGAGCCGATTGGCGAGGTGGATATGGAAAAGCTCAACGTGCTGGGAGGCTCACTGGCCTACGGCCACCCGTTCGCCGCCACTGGCGGGCGGATGATCATGCAGGTGCTTAACGAACTGCGCCGGCGCGGCGGTGGGCTGGGACTGGCGACCGCCTGTACCGCTGGTGGCCTGGGCGCGGCCATGGTGCTGGAGGCAGCGTGATGACGACCGCATCGAATCTGACCGTTTTCCAACCGGCGCTGCGGGAGGACGGCATCGCCGTGGTGACCATCGACCTGCCGGGCGAAAGCCAGAATACCTTGAAAGCCGAATTCGTCGACGAGGCCAACGCCCTGCTGGACCGACTGGAGCAGGACCCCAACGTCCGGGGCGTGGTGTTGATCAGCGGCAAACCCGGCTCCTTTATCGCCGGGGCCGACATCAATATGTTGAAAGCCTGCCGGACCGCCGCCGAAGCAGCGGAACTCTCCAAAGCCGGCCAACGCTTCTTCGACCGGCTGGAGAATTTCAAGACGCCAGTCGTCGCGGCGATTGACGGCGCCTGTCTGGGCGGCGGGCTGGAGCTGGCGCTGGCCTGTCACGGCCGGGTCTGCACCGACCACCCCAAGACCGCGCTCGGCCTGCCGGAAGTGATGCTGGGCGTGCTACCCGGCAGCGGCGGCACCCAGCGCCTGCCCCGGCTGATCGGCATTCCCGCCGCGCTGGATCTGATGCTGACCGGCAAGCACCTGAACGCGCAGAAGGCTCGCCGATTGGGGCTGGTGGACGAAGTGGCGCCGGCCACTATCCTGCTCGCCAACCGCCATCGCACTGGTGCAGAAACTCCAGCACCACCGCGCCGCCACCCGCAAGACCGGCAGCCTGCTCTCGGTCAAGGGCCTGACCAAGCTGGCGCTGGAGGACAATCCGCTGGGCCGGCGGGTCCTGTTCCAGAAAGCCCGCGAGCAGGTACTGGGCAAGACCAAGGGCAACTATCCCGCGCCGTTGCGGATCATCGACTGCGTGGAAACCGGCGCCGGCCAGGGCTTCAAGAAAGGGTCTGGAGAGCGGAAGCGGTCGGCTTCGGCGAACTGGCGGTCGACGCCCCAGGCGCGGCAGTTGATGAATCTGTACTTCGCCACCACGGCGATGAAAAAGGACACCGGCGTTGCCGACGCCAGCGTTCGACCCCGTCCGATCCACAAAATCGGGCGTACTCGGCGCCGGGCTGATGGGCGCCGGCATCAGCTACGTCACCACCAACAAGGCTCAAATCCCGGTGCGGCTCAAGGACAAGGACCCCGCCGGTCTGAATCGCGGCATGGCCTACATCGACCGGCTGATCCACAAGCGCCTGCAACGGCGATCCATCACCGCGTTCGAAGCCGGGCAGGAGCGGCGGCGGGTCACCCCGACGCTGGATTTCTCCGGCTTCCAAAACGTGGATCTGGTGATCGAGGCGGTGTTCGAAGACCTGCAAACTCAAGCATCAAATGGTCGCCGACGTGGAGGCGAACTGCCCGCCGGCCACGATTTTCGCCACCAACACCTCGTCGATTCCCATCGCCAAAATCGCCGAAGCGGCGCAACGTCCTGAAAACGTCATCGGGATGCACTACTTCTCGCCGGTGGAGAAAATGCCGCTGCTGGAGATCATCGCCACCCCGCAAACGGCGCCGGAGGTGATCGCCACCGCAGTCGAATTCGGCCGCAAGCAGGGCAAGACCGTGATCGTGGTCCAGGACGGCGCCGGGTTCTACGTCAACCGCATCCTCGCTCCTTATATCAATGAGGCCGGCTATCTGCTTAACGAGGGCGTGGCCATCGACGCCATCGACCAGGCGCTGGTGCAGTTCGGCTTCCCGGTCGGGCCCTTCACCCTGCTGGATGAGGTCGGCATCGACGTCGGTTCCAAGGTCGGGCCGATTCTGTACGAGGCGTTCGGCGAGCGGATGAAGCCGGCCGGTGTGGCAGACAAGTTGCTGGCCGATGGCCGCTACGGGCGCAAGAGCAAGAAGGGCTTTTATCGCTACGAAGGCGTCAAGAAGGGCGAGAAACCGGTGGACAAGAGCGTCTACCCGGTGCTGGGCGTCGCCGGCGACAAGGCCATGGACGCCAAGGAGATTGTCGAACGCTGCGTGCTGCCGATGCTCAACGAAGCGGCGCTGTGCTGGGACGAAGGCGTGATCCGCAGCCCGCGCGACGGCGACATCGGCGCGGTGTTCGGCATCGGCTTCCCGCCGTTCCTGGGCGGCCCGTTCCGCTACGCCGACAGCCTGGGCATCGCGGAACTGGTCGACGAAACTGGAGCAGTACCGCCAGCGCTTGGGCGAACGCTTCCGGCCGGCGGAGATTCTGGCGCGAATGGCTCGGGAACAACGATCATTTTATTCCGATTGAACACTCGGTTCTCCGTCGCCAACATCCGGATGGCGACGGAGAACCTCCACCCTTGGTTTGTGGCACAATGGTTTCGCGCAATCGAACAGCCGAGGTGCCGCCATGCCCTTGCAACCCAAACCCCGCCTGACCCCCGAAGATTACCTCGCTCTCGAACGCAGCGCCGATTTCAAGAGCGAATATTTCGACGGCGAAATCTTCGCCATGACCGGCGCCAGCGCGGAGCACAACATCATCACTCTCAATGTCGGTTCCGAAATCCGGCGACAACTCAAAAACCGGCCCTGTACCGCTTATTCCAACGACATGCGCGTCAAGGTCGATCCGACCGGACTGTACACTTACCCGGACTTGGTGGTGGTTTGCGGCAAAGCCCAGTTAGAAGATGCGCACCTCGACACTTTGCTGAATCCGACTCTGATCGTCGAAGTGCTGTCGGACTCCACCGAAGCCTACGACCGGGGCCGCAAGTTCGAGCATTACCGCAAGCTGGAATCGCTGGCCGAGTATGTCCTGATCGCCCAGCATCGCCCGCACGTCGAATCCTACCGGCGGCAACCGGACCAGCAGTGGCTGCTGACGGAATGCAGTGGTCTGGACGGTAAGTTGCGGCTGCATTCCATCGACTGCGAACTGGCGCTGGCGGAGATTTACGACAAGGTCGAATTGCTGGAAGCGTAATGGGCGAGGGCAACGGGCGGGATTGTTCCCCCGCAAGCGGTCTGGCGACTTCTGCTATATAGCGCGCCCCGCCGGACACCCCGGCCGCCCCACGTTCGTTCACCGATCCGACCCGCCATGCACCCAGTCCTGACCATCGCCAAGCGCGCCGCCCTGAGCGCCAGCCGCATCCTGCTCCACCATTTCGACCACCTCGAACGGTTGAACGTCACCGCCAAGCAGCGCAACGACTTCGTCAGCGAAGCGGACGTGCAGGCCGAACGGGACATTATCCAGATCCTGCGCAAGACCTATCCCAACCATGGCGTCCTGGCCGAGGAAAGCGGCGAAAACCGGGGCAGGACGAATATCAATGGGTGATCGATCCGCTGGACGGCACCACCAACTTCCTGCACGGCATTCCACACTTCGCCATTTCCATCGCCTTCCGCCACAAGACCGACTGGAAGCGGCGCTGGTCTACGATCCAATCCGGCAGGAGATGTTCACCGCCTCGCGCGGCGAAAGCGCGCAGGTGAACGACCGGCGCATGCGGGTCAGCGGCATCATCCAACCTGGAAAATGCCCTGCTCGGCACCGGCTTTCCGTTTCGCCATCCCCAGCACCAGCCAGCCTACCTGAGTTTCTTCAACAGCCTGTTCGGCAAGTGCGTGGAAATCCGCCGCGCCGGCGCGGCCTCGCTGGACTTGGCCTACGTGGCGTCTGGCCGGCTGGATGCCTTTTGGGAGACCGGTTTGAAGGAGTGGGATATCGCCGCCGGCGTGCTGCTGGTGCAGGAAGCCGGCGGGCTGATCAGCGATTTCGGTGGCGGCAACGACTTCATGAAAACCGGCAACATCGTCGCCGGCAATCCCAAGGTGTTCAAGGCGCTGCTACAGCAGATGCAGCCGCATCTGACGCCGGCGCTGGCCCGCTAACGGCGAAATCCCGAGGTGATCGGATAGCGCCGATCGCGGCCGAAGGCGCGCGGGGTGATGCGCACGCCCGGCGCGGCCTGCCGGCGTTTGTACTCGTTGAGAATCACCAGCCGCGCCACCCGCTCCACCGTCGCCCGGTCGAAACCCGCCGGCGATCAACTCTTCCACCGAGCGGTCTTCCTCCACGTAACCGTGGAGAATGGCGTCCAACACCTCGTAAGGCGGCAGGCTGTCTTGATCGGTCTGGTCCGGGCGCAGTTCCGCCGACGGTGGCCGGTCGAACACCCGTTGCGGAATCACCGGCGACTGGCGGTTACGCCAAGCGGCCAGCCGATAAACCATCGTTTTGAGCACATCCTTGATCGGCGCGAAGCCGCCGGCCATGTCGCCGTACAGGGTGGAATAGCCGACCGCCGTTTCGCTCTTGTTGCCGGTGGTCAGCACCAGCTTGCCGGTCTTGTTGGAAATCGCCATCAGCAGCACGCCCCGGCAACGGGCCTGAATGTTTTCCTCGGTGATATCCGGCGGCAAACCGGCGAACACCGGTTGCAATACCTGCAAAAAGGCTTGAAACGCCGGTTCGATCGGCAGGAGATGCGATTTTGACACCCAATGCCTTGGCCTCCAGTTCGGCATCGGTGTTGCTCATATCGGCGGTATAGCGCGAGGGCATCAGCGCGGCTCGACCCGTTCCGGCCCCAGCGCGTCCACCGCAATCGCCAGCGTGAGCGCCGAGTCGATGCCGCCGGACAGGCCCAGCACCGCGCCGGGAAAACCGTTCTTTTCGACGTATCCCGCACCCCCAGCACCAGGGCCTGATAAATGCCCTCCTCCGGCCCCGGTTCCTCGGCCACCGCTCCCGGAACCGGCGTCAGACCGGCGGCCGAAATCCGGAAATCCACCGGATACAGCAATACGCTGAACCAGTAAATACGCAAAAACATA
>CAVQSJ010000017.1:0-232735 GCA_963715845.1 uncultured Gammaproteobacteria bacterium
CCCGCGTATCAGAAATCGCCATCGTGGACGGTCGGCTCGATCCGGACTGATGGGCGTAGTCGGAGCGGCTTTCATTCCTCCCCATAAACGGCGAAATGATGCCTACCGACCCACCGCGGTTGTATCGCGCTTTTCGATCCGAACCATAACATCCAACACTAGGTCCCGTTTCTCCCGGGCGATTTGATAGAGCACCGTCCGATCCTGAAGCGCTCTTAATGCCAGGATTAAAGGTTCGAAGGGTTGTTGCCAGCATTCGTCCAGAGCGAGCAAGGCTCTCAATATCTCGTCGTAGTGTCCCGAGGAAGCCAGCGCGTGGAATTTAGCCAGAACGAATCCGTATAGTCGGTCTTGTTCGACCAAAGGAGCCGTCGTTGTCGGCGCAACCATATGGGCCAGCTTTTCAACCTGTGCGGCAGGTGTTAACAACGGGCCGCTCAATTCATTTTCCAGGCTTTCAGGCCAATTTCGATAATCCCGCGAGGTGTAAAATGCCTTCATAAACGCCAACAGCCAGCACAGCTTTTCCCGGCCTTCGCGGCTGTAACGCACCAGGTAATAGATGTTGTAGAAACGTTCAGCCACCTGATAGCGCTTTTTCTTTTCGGTGCCGCTCGCTTCCTCAATGAAATCTTCGTCCACCAACCGCTTGATCTGGGCGCTGATGTAGTTGGATGGCCTGCGTAACTCCTTTTTCAGATCATCCACTGTTACCGGGTCCCAACGGCGGGCTATAGCGTCGAACACACGGCGTCCCTCTTTGGCTAGCCCCTCGATGCGGTGTTTGAAAAATGGCGTGCACTCATCCAGCAATCGTTCCAAATCACGCCGCACGTCACCGGCCAAGCCTTCTCGCAGGATGCGATAGCCCAGTTTCGCCAAGCGCGGGTTGCCGCCGGCGAGAATGCGCAACGCCTGTACCCGCTCCGGCGCTTTCTCCAGGATTTCCGGCACGGTTGGGTCATCGTTGGCCGCCGCCAGAGCGCGAAGAACCGTTTCCAATTCTTCCTGGTTGAGCCTTTCCAGCGCGAACGTGCGGAAGAAATCGTGAAAAGGCTGGTTGACGTCGGTAATCTCGGCGAAGTAGCTGGCGGCGGTGCCGACGAGCATGAGCCGCGCGTCTTCCATCAGCAGGGCGCGCAGTTGATGCAGCGCTTCCTCGGCGTGGATGGCGGCGAAGATGTCGTTCAGGTTGTCCACCAGCAGCAAGGCCCGCTTGCCCGACTCCGCCAGCAGTTCGAAAAACCGGGCTTCGGCACGTTCCGCCAAGTCATCGCCGGGATGATCGAGCAATGCATCAGCGGCTTGCGGCGGACGGTTCAAGGTCGATTCCAGGTGCCGGATCCCCTCCAGCCAGAAGTCAGCCAGATCGCCGATACCGTACTGTTCCTCGTGAAAGCTGACCGGCAGCCACTCGGCGTTCAGCGTCGCATCGCCATTGACCCGGTGGCGGATCGCGCACAACAGCATGGTTTTACCCATGCCGCGCGGACCGATGACGATCAGGTGTTGTTGCGGCTTGTCCGGGGTGTTCTGGCGGACGATGTCCAGGATGCGTTCGAGCAGCCCCTTGCGGTCGATAAATTCCCGCAGCAGTTGTTCGGCGCTCAGAGTGGCCGGATTGTAAAGATTCAGGTAGGACTCACCCGCCGCGCTCATACCCGCCCCTTGCGTCGCCAGTAGTCGCGCAGCAGATTGGAGAAAAAGAAGAAGCGTCCATCGTCGGTTTCGCGCAGGTAACCATCGTGTCCCAACACGTCGAGCACGTAATTGAAATCTTCCGGCTCGATGACGGGCGTTCTGGCCCGCAATTCCTGTCTCTCGACGCCATTGCTGGAATCGGCGACGAGCTTGAGCACGGCGCGCGCCGCATCGGCCAGTGGAGCCGGAAACACATCGTTCAGACGCTTCCACATGTGCTCGGCGTACTGGTTGCGTTTGCCGAAAACGACCTTGTCGTAAATCAACTTGACACCCGCGCGCGTTACCGGGCGGGGATTGGCCTCCTGCAATTCGGCGACGAGCAATTGCAGAAAATACGGCCAGGCCGTACCTGCGAGCCGCAGGAATTCCCCTGCCATCTCAGCGGCGAGCGGCGCGTCCAAGCCGCAATTGTCGCAGGCCAAGCGCTGGGTCAGCGCGATGGCCTCGGCGTCTTGCAGCGGCCACAATTCCTGCCGGCGCAGATCGTTGATGGCGTCGGGAAAACCCAGACGCCGCACCACGCTGTCCAAGCCAATCGAGCCGGTCAACAGAAACCGCACATTGCCGCCGAGGTTCTCCTGCCGCCAGGCGCGAAACCAGCGCAAGGCGCTTTCCGCTTCCAACTCGCCGTGCCTTTTGGCAAAAAGGTTGATCATGATCGGGAACTCATCCAGCAGGAACAACACCGCCTGGTCGAGACGGTTCAGTTCTTCCAGAAATTCGCCGGCCGAGTCGGTCCAGCCGGTTTCCGTCAGCTTGAAGAACTCCGATTCGAAACGGGAAAGAAAACCACCGACTCTCTTCTTCGCCTCGAACCACCCCTTGTGTTTGGCCAATTCTTTCGCCATCTGGGCGATCCAGTCCTTGGGATGACTGAACCGCTCCAGGTTGATGTAGATGGCTTTCGCCCCGGACGGCGGCTGTTTGGCCACCTGCTTCAGCAGGCTGGTCTTGCCGGTACGGCGCGGCGCGAGGAACAGGACGTGTTCGGCATCCAGACCTCGCTGGAGGGCGGCGATCACATCGTCGCGCGGGAAGAAATCATCGCCCGTGACGGGAGCGCCAAGGATGAGTCGCATGGGATTGGCCATCGTGTCATTCTCTGAACAATAACGATGGCCTTATTCTAGCAACAGATTTTTTGCACAACAATATTGTTGCGCAGTATAACCGTTGCGTAAATCAAAAAGTCAGTTGATTGCCCCGGGGCGGCGGCGCGAGTTATCCCCAATCCCGATAATGTGGAAATCCGCTCGCGGGTGATAGCTCGTCGAACCGCCAGCCTCTCAGGGCGTCAGCCCCCAAAATCGGACGATGCGGTCACTCGCGCAAATCCCGGCGGGGAGGACATAATCGGCCGGGGTGCCGCACTGGGTCTCGCCCGGTCCCGGGTCGATGGGCTGACCGTGACCCATGCCCGCGATTAGATGGATTTCGACTCGCGGCTGGCCGGCGGCGTCGCGATAAACCCGACGGGAGTATCCCTGGCCGGCCTCCTCCCCGGCGAGGCGCGGGTCGAGGCCCTGTAATGCGGTCCACTGCTCCAGCAGTTCGCGGGCGTTGTCCGGATCAACCACCCAGTCCGACTCGCCCTGCCAGATCGACACCTTCGGCCAGTGTTGCAAGTTCAGGCCGACCCCGGCGGTCGCCAGGCGGACCAGATCACTCCAGTCCGCAGGAGCCAGATCGCGGCCCCACATTTGGCAGCGTAGGGCACTGGGCAGGCCAGTGGCGCAGCCGAAGGGAATCCCGGCAATGATCGCGCCACCCGCGAATACGTCGGGATAGTCGGCCAACAGAACGGCGGTCATGGCGCCACCCGCCGACAGGCCGGCGACGTAGATGCGCTGGGGATCGATGGCGAAGTCCGCCTGCATTCGGGCGATCATTTGCCGGATCGAGCCGGCTTCGCCCTGATCGCGGCCGGTGAGTTCGGGCCGGAACCAGTTGAAACAGCGCTGCCGGTTGTTGGCCACCTGCTGTTCGGGCAGCAACAGCGTGAAGCCCCAGCGGTCGGCCTGCTGTGTCCAACCCGTCTGCCGGGCGTAATCCAGCGCCGCCTGCCCACAGCCGTGCAGCGCGACCACCAGCGGCGCGGGCGCGCGCGGCGGGTCGGGCCGATAGTAATACATGCGCAAATGGCCCGGATTCGAACCAAACTCGGGCACTTCACCCGCCGTACCGGCCCAGACCGGGACACCGGGCAGCGTCAGACTACCCAACAATACGGCGCCGGCCCAAACACGGCATTCATTCGACAAGACAGCCCTCTCCCTACAGTATCGCAAGTTGGATGAGCGCACAGTGCGCAACCCAACTGGACCAAAAAGTTGGTCCTGTAAATTTTCCCGTGATGGCCAGGGCTGGCAGCGCGGGGCTAGGGCGTCAACCTCATCCAACCCCTTGATCCTGCTAAGCGATGTTCGTCTCACCTGCGCGCCCCATAGTTCCGATCACGGGAAAATTTACACGAGGAATTATTTATCCGAAAGTCCTGATCTCACCTTGACTGATGGCTGGAGTACTTGTATTGGTATTGACGTTCGTAGCACTATTTTGCGTCTGTTCCGTGACTGGTATTTGGGAACCCTTATCTGTTATTTGGGCAACCTTATCACTCGAATCCGCCAGCAACTTCTGTAGTAACAATATATTCTGAGGATTGGATCCACCCCCTATCAATTGAGACAGGCTGAAAATTTTTTCAGCCATCTTGGCGTCATCGTTTGCATAAGCCTCTGCCTGCAGCTTATCGAAAGCATTATCCAGATGACGATCCCAGTTAAACTCCCCGGTTATTTTCTCAAAGCTATCCAATTTTTGATCCAGCCTGTTCTCCATCGCTTCCGACATCTCGAAGATTTTTTGGGCTTCTTCAGAATCACCTTGCTCGATAGCCTCTTGCTGCATCTCATCGAAAGTCTGATCCAGGTATTCCCGTCGCTGCTCGAGCCTCTCGATTCGACGGTTGTTGGAACCGTTACCCTGATCCTTGATTGAACTCAAATAGTTGCCAATGTTCATGGTATTATCGCTCACTCCACGTTAGGGAAAATTACCACGCCAGCCGATTATGACCAGCCATGGCGCGGGAAAGGCAATATTAATGCCAGCCTATTAAACCCCCGCACACGACTATAGTAACCGATTCCATGCGGGTTTAAGCATCATCGGTAGTCTGGAGATGCCAATATTTTGGCGACCCGTGCCACACGCAGAGTCAACCTTTCGTCGCTGCACCCCTTGTTATCGCCTTTAATCCATTTTCGGAGCGTCGACCACTGTCCAATACAGCTCTACCATTGAAAAATGCCACTAATACACAGTGGCGCGCTATTTGCTTTGCGAGCACCAGATCAGCTTCCAAGTTTCGGGAACACACATGGCTCAGAAAGACGACGCCAAGACACCGGCCAACAAGGGATCCGGTGCAATCAAAATTCTGCTCATCCTGATGGGCGCCATCCTGCTAGTGGGTGGGGCCGTGGGCGCGACTCTTTTTGTCACCGGGGCATTGCACAAAAGCACCGACACCACCGGCGACGAAAAACCGGTCGCCAAAGCAAATGCAGCGCATGGCAAAGGACGCGGCGGGGCACACGGCGCGCCGGATGGGTCCGGACTACCGGTGTATCAGCCACTCGATCCGCCCTTTATCATCAACTTCGAAGATCAGGGGATGTTGCGTTACCTGCAGATCGGCCTGTCGGTCATGTCCAGGGACAAGCTGGTGATCGACGCCGTCAACAACAACATGCCTCAGATTCGCAATAACCTGATCCTGCTGTTCGCGAATCAGAAACTGGAGACCCTGACCTCCAACGAAGGCAAGGAAAAACTGCGTACCCAGGCCTTGGAACAGGTTCAGGCCGTGCTGCACAGGGAAATCGGCGAGCCCGGCATCGAGGCCGTGTATTACACCGCATTCGTGATGCAATAACGCCCATGTCCACCGACGAACTCCTCACCAGGGACGAGCGCGACGCGCTCATGGAAGTAGTCTCCGGCAAGGCCCGGGAGACCGACGCTGGAGCGGGCATCTTCAAGGAAGGCGCCCTGCCCTACGACCTGGCCAGCCAGGATTATGCCATCAGCAGCCTGCTGCCAGTGCTGGATACCATTCAAGAGCGGTTCGCCCATCGCTTGCGGATCAGCCTGTTCGAACTGGTACGGCGGGATTTGGTCGTGACCGTCGGTTCCATCGAGAAACGCAGCTATACCGATTTGACCACGTCCCTCAGCGTTCCCTGCAGCGTCAACATCATCGGCATGTCGCCGCTGAGCGGCCCGGCCCTGCTGATCTTCGACCTGGAATTGATCTTCATGATCGTGGATACCTTTTTCGGTGGGACCGGACGCCTGTATAAATCTTCCAGTATCAAAGACTTCACTACCACCGAAACCCGTTTTATCCAGCGCCTGCTCCAATTGTCCTTCAGTTGCCTGGAAGAAGCCTGGGAACCCTATACCACGCTGAAATGCACTCACCTCAATTCCGAAAACAAGCCGCAATTCATCACCTCGCTCAATCAGAATGAACCGATGACCGTCAGCAGCGTTCACGTCAGTCGCGACAACATCGCCGGTGCCCTGCACCTGGCACTGCCTTACTCCATTTTGGAACCGATTCGGGAAACCCTACTGAACAGCTTCTGCAAGGAGCATCCGAATCCCAGCGAGCGATTCACCGAAAGGTTGCGCGAGGGTGTCCGGGACAGTCAAGTCGAAGTACGCTGCGCCCTGGCTGGATTCGAACTCACGCTCAGCGAATTGCTGGCGCTCAGGATCGGCGATGTCATTCCGGTCAACATACCGTCCAACGCTGTCCTGCGGGTCGAGGATGTACCGATCTACAGCGGTCACTACGGCGTCGCGCAGGGGTGGCGCGCGCTCAAGATCGAACAATCGCTTGGCTCACCGGGCGAGTGGGCGGAGCGCTCGGCGCCCTCGCAGGATTTCGCGCCGTTCGCGGCCCAGTCCTGAGCCTGTCGTTCCGCCGCACCGCCGCTGAAGCCATGCACCGCCATCAACAGAGCACCAAGCCATGAATTATCAAGCCGATACCCTGGACCAAGAGCAAACCGCTCTCGATGGTGACACGGGCTTGCACGGTAGCAAAACCGGGCAAAATCTGGACATGGTGATGGATATCCCCATCACCCTGTCCCTGGAACTGGGTCACACCCGAATGAGCATCCGCGAGCTGCTACGACTGACCCAAGGCTCGGTGGTCAAACTGGACCGGCCGGGCGGCGATCCGCTCGACATTCTGGTCAACGGCTGCCTGGTGGCGCGCGGCGAGGTGGTGGTGATCAACGAACGCTTCGGCGTGCGGATCACCGATATCGTCAGTCCGGAAGACAGGATCCGCCGGCTACGATGAGCGCCATGCACGCGACAGGAATAGCGCTGCTGGCGCTGCCGGGACTGGCGCGGGCGGTCGGCACCGATCCGGGGCGCGTCGAATCCGCTGTGCCCGCCGTGCCCGGTGGCGGCATGCTGGCGCAACTGACACTGGGACTCGTCATCGTTCTCGCCCTGGCGGTCGGACTGAGCTGGCTGCTGCGCCGCTACGCGCTACCTCGCGGCGGAGCCATTCGGGTGCTGGGCGGCCTGCCGCTGGGCAGCCGGGAACGCCTGTTGCTGGTCGAGGTGGACGAGGCCCGCCTGCTGCTTGGGATCACGCCCAGCCAGATTCAGACCCTGCACGTCTTCGCCCCGGCGCCAGCTCTACCGGCCAGCACGGCTCCCTTCCGGGTCGTAGCGCCGCCACCGTCCTTGGAACCGCCCCATGCAACCTCGCAATCCTGAGCGCCACCGTCTCCGCTACGCCAGCGCCCCGCTGGCGGTGCTGGTCCTGCTGGCCGGCGCGCCGGCGGTGCTGGCCGCACCCGTGGGCCTGCCGGCGGTGACCGTCCTCCCGGCGGCGGGCGGGGGCGAAACCTGGTCGCTGAGCCTGCAAATCCTCGCGCTGATGACGGCGCTGACTCTGTTGCCGTCGGCGTTGCTGATGATGACCGCGTTTACCCGCATCATTATCGTGCTGGCCATGTTGCGCCAGGCGCTGGGCACCATGCAGACTCCGTCCAACCAGATTCTGATCGGCCTGGCCCTGTTCCTGACCTTTTTCATCATGGCGCCGGTGTTCGAACGCATCAACGAACGGGCGCTCGCTCCCTATCTGAACGACACGATTACCTTTCAACAAGCCTTGCAAGAAGGCCAGCAACCGCTACAGACATTCATGCTCGCCCAGACCCGCGAGAGTGACCTGGCCCTGTTCACGCAACTGTCCGGCCGGGAATCCTTGGAATCGGCCGATCGGGTCCCGTTCTCGCTGCTGGTACCCGCCTATATCACCAGCGAACTCAAAACGGCCTTCCAGATCGGCTTCATGCTGTTCATTCCGTTCCTGATCATCGATCTGGTGGTGGCCAGCGTGCTGATGGCGATGGGCATGATGATGCTGTCGCCGATGATGATTTCCTTCCCGTTCAAACTCATGCTGTTCGTGTTGGTGGATGGCTGGGGCCTGCTCATGAACACGCTGGCCTCCAGCTTCTACCTTCCCTGATTCCCGGAGACCGTCGTGACGCCGGAAACGATTATCACGCTTGGCCAGCGGGCCCTGGAAATGACGGCTCTGCTGTCGGCCCCACTGCTGCTGTCGGCCCTGATCGTCGGCGTACTGATCAGTCTGTTCCAGGCCGCGACCCAGATCAACGAAATGACCCTGAGCTTTGTCCCCAAGTTGCTGGTGCTGGTGGTGGTTCTGCTCCTGGCCGGGCCGTGGATGCTGGAACTGCTCATCGACTTCACCCGGAACCTGATGAAGGACATCCCCAACCTGATCGGCTGAGCCATGCAATTCAGCAGCGCCGAAATCGCCGCCTGGGTTGGCACCTTCCTGTGGCCGCTGACCCGGGTCGCCGCCCTGGTCAGCGTGGCACCCGTACTCGGTTCGCGCGTCATGCCGCGCCGGCTTCGGCTGATGGTGGCGTTGGCCTTGACCTGGGCGATTCTGCCGTTCGTACCACCGGTACCGGTCGTCGAGCCGCTCGGTCCGACCGGCCTGCTAGTGGTGGCCCAGCAAGTACTGATTGGCCTGAGCATGGGTTTCCTGCTGCGGCTGGTATTCGGGGCACTGGAACTCGGCGGGCAGATGATCGCCACCCAGATGGGGCTGGGCTTCGCCAGCCTGGTGGATCCGCAAAGCGGCGCCCAGAGCCCGCTGCTGAGCCAGTTCTACACCCTGCTCGGCACCCTGGTCTTTCTGGGCTTGAACGGCCATCTCTTGCTGGTTCGGTTATTGGTGGATAGCTTCGCGGCCCTGCCGGTGGCGGCGACCGGGGCCGATCGCGATCTCCTGTGGACAGTGGCCAACTGGGCTGGTCGGATGTTTGGCGGGGCGGTATTGATCTCCTTGCCGGCCATCGCTTCGCTGCTGGTGGTCAATCTCGCCTTCGGCGTCATGACCCGCGCCGCGCCGCAACTCAACATTTTCGCGGTTGGATTCCCCATCGGGCTGATATTGGGGTTACTGATCGTGCTCTACAGCCTGCCCACTCTTCTGCACCAACTGGACAGTCTGTTCGCCGAGGCGTTTGGGGGCATCGGCCAACTCACGGGAGGAACTGGTTGATGGCCGGCCACGAAGACGGTCAGGAACGCACGGAACAGGCGACACCCCGCCGCCTGCAGGAAGCCGCCGACAAGGGTCAGGTCGTTCGTTCCCGCGAGCTGACCACCCTGGCAATGCTGCTGGTTGCCGCCGCCGCCCTGCTGGTCCTGGGACCCGCGCTGATCGAGGGTCTTGCCACGCAGATGCGCGCCGGGTTGGCGCTCGATCCGAAAAAAATCACGGATGCCGGCCAGATACCAGCCGTGCTGGGCCAAGCCTTCGTCGACTTGCTATTGTTGCTGGCGCCCTTCCTCGGATTGATGCTGGTGATCGCCCTGCTGGCCCCGCTGGCGCTCGGTGGCTGGACCTTTAGCCTGGGGTTCAAATGGAACCACCTCGACCCCATTCAGGGCATGGCCCGCCTGTTTTCCTGGCAGGCACTGATGGAACTGCTCAAGGCGCTCATCAAGTTTCTGGTCGTCGGCGGGGTCGCGGTCGTCCTGCTGTGGCAAGGCCAGGCGGAGTTGCTGCATCTGGGCCAGGAGCCGTTGCTGCCGGCCCTGGCCCACACGGCCCACACCCTGGGCTGGACCTTTCTGATCCTGACCCTGCCGATGCTGCTGATCGCCGGCGTGGACGTGCCCTTTCAGTTGTTCTCGTACTTCAGCAACCTGCGCATGACCCGCCAGGAAGTGCGCGACGAAATGAAGGACACCGAAGGCAAACCCGAGGTCAAGGGCCGCATCCGCCGCCTGCAACAGGAATTCGCCCAGCGCCGGATGATGGAAAAAGTTCCCACCGCCGACATCATCATCACTAATCCGAGTCACTACGCCGTGGCCTTGCGGTACCGGCCGGACACCATGAAAGCACCTGTCATCGTCGCCTTGGGTGTCGAACGGATGGCGCTGCGCATCCGCGAGCTGGCCAACCAGCATCGGATACCACGGGTGGAATCGCCGTTGCTGGCTCGCGCCCTGTACTTCAACGGTGCGTTCGACAAACCCATTCCGTCCGGCCTGTACCTGGCGGTCGCCCAGGTGCTGGCCTACGTTTACCGCTTGCGCCGGGACGAGCAACTCGACGGTAACCCGATCGTCATGGCCGATGTACCGGTACCTCCCGAGTTGCGTACCGAGTAGGAACGATCCGCATGAACCGCAGCCTTCAGTCCCTGTTCCTCGAATCCTCGCGCCTGATCCCTCTCCCGCCAATGGGTGAAGGGAGCAAACGATGAGCCTGACCGCGACCTTGGGCGGCATGGCCCGGGCCGGCCTGGGCGCGCCGCTCCTCCTCATCGTCATCCTGATGATGGTGGTCGTGCCGCTGCCACCCTTCGCGCTGGACGTCTTTTTCACCTTCAACATCGCCTTGTCGCTGGTGGTGCTGCTGGCGACGGTCTACAGCGAACGACCGCTGGATTTCGCGGTGTTTCCCACCGTGCTGCTGGTCACCACCCTGCTGCGGCTGGCCCTCAACGTGGCCTCGACCCGGGTGGTGCTGCTGCACGGTCACGCCGGAGGGGATGCCGCTGGCAAGGTGATCGAGGCGTTCGGGCATTTCGTGGTCGGCGGCAATTATGCCGTCGGCCTGGTGGTCTTCGCCATCCTGACCATCATCAACTTCGTGGTGGTGACCAAGGGCGCCGGCCGCGTGTCCGAAGTGAGCGCCCGGTTCACCCTGGACGCCATGCCCGGCAAGCAGATGGCCATCGACGCCGACCTCAACGCGGGAATCATCGATCAGGCCGAGGCCAAGCGCCGGCGCTCCGAGGTGGTACAGGAAGCCGACTTCTACGGCTCCATGGACGGTGCCAGCAAGTTCGTGCGCGGCGACGCTATCGCCGGCATCCTGATCCTGTTCATCAACATGCTGGGTGGTATTGCGGTCGGTACCCTGCAACACAATCTGCCGTTGGCCGAGGCTTCTCAGTTCTACACGCTGCTGACCATCGGCGACGGCCTGGTGGCGCAGCTTCCCTCGCTGCTGTTGTCCACTGCCGCCGCCATCATCGTCACCCGGGCCTCCGGCACGCAGGACATCGGGCAACAGGTCACCCAACAGTTGTTCGGCAGCCCACAAACCCTCGCGGTCACAGCCGGGATCATCGGCATGCTGGGGCTGATTCCAGGCATGCCCAACCTGGTGTTTCTGAGTCTCGTCCGTCGGCGCCGGTTATCTGGCCTGGCGGCTCTATCGCCGGCGGCAAACCGCTCCCCCGACGGCTGGCCACGGCGGACCCGCCGATCAGGGCTCCGCCGAAAGCACCGAAACGCGCGAAGTCGGCTGGGACGACGTACCCCCGCTGGATACCATCGGCATGGAAGTCGGCTACCGCTTGATCGCCCTGGTGGATCGCAATCAGAACGGCCAGTTGCTGGGCCGGATCAAGGGCGTCCGCAAGAAGCTCTCCCAGGAGCTGGGATTCCTGATCCCGCCGGTCCATATCCGCGACAACCTCGATCTGGCGCCGACCACCTACCGAATCACCCTGCTGGGGGTGACGGCCGCCGAATCCGAGGCATTTCCCGACCGGCAACTCGCCATCAATCCCGGCCAGGTCCACAGCCCCCTGCCCGGCATCGCTACCCAGGACCCGGCGTTCAAGCTGCCGGCGGTATGGATCGAATCCAATCTGCGCGAACAGGCCCAGACGCTGGGTTATACCGTCGTGGACGCCAGCACCGTCATCGCCACCCATCTGAACCAGATTCTGCTCGGCCACGCCCACGAACTGCTGGGCCACGAGGAAACCCAGCAATTGCTGGATCGGCTGGCCAGCAACGCGCCGCGCCTGGTACAGGATTTGGTGCCCGAAGACTCTAACGCTGCGGGTCGTGGCGCGCGTGCTGCAGAATCTGCTGGCCGAGCAGGTGCCGATCCGGGACATGCGGACTATCGCCGAAACTTTGGCGGAGCACGGCTCCCGGGGTCAGGACCCCGACGTGCTTGACCGCTGCCGTCCGGGTCGCCTTGGGTCGGATGATTATTCAAAATATCAATAACTTGGAAGAAGAACTTGCCCGTTATCACCCTGGCTGCGGAATTGGAACAGATATTGCTGCGTACCTTGCAGATGGGCCGGGACGAGCAGGCTCCCCTGGAACCGGGACTGGCCGAACGTCTGCACAAGGCGCTGCTGGAAACCGCCCAGAAACAGGAATTGGTGGGTCAACCGGCGGTATTGCTGGTTCCGGACGCGATCCGCGTCATGCTGGCGCGCTTCGCGCGGCACGGGATACCCAACCTCCATGTCCTCGCCTTCAGCGAAATTCCCGAGGACAAGAAACTCAAGGTCATCGCCACAGTGGGTAAGTAAGCGAACCAGGCGCGGCTTTCGCCCCGGACGCGGAAGTCGCGACAACAGCGGGAATGAAAACCATGAAGATCAAACGACTGAATGCCGCCAACATCCGTGAGGCCATGCGTAAAATACGAGAGGAACTGGGTCCGGATGCCGTGATCCTCTCCAACCAGCGTCCGCAGCCGGCTTTCGAAATCATCGCGGCGGTCGACTATGACGAAAGGCTGTTGCAGGGCATGCAACAGCCGGCGACCGAAGCGGCTGCCCGGCGGGCGTCGCGGCGCGCGAAACGGACTCGGCGCTGGCCGACGCGAGGCCGGCACTCCGGCGACGCGGCGCGGACGGAGAACCCGCCGGCGGGTTCCGCCGCCCGGCCCAGCCCCTCGACCATCCCGCCGGTGTCCGACCGCGCCGACGGCAGCTCCCGATTCAGCCCCGCCCGCGCGACCCAGCACATCGCGCATCGTCTGGTCGCAGGATCCACTGCTGGTCGAAATGCGTCACGAACTCCAGATCATGCACAACCTGCTGGAGCAGCAGCTTTCGGGTTTGGCCTGGGGCGAGCTGGCACGACGGCAGCCTCATCGGGCCGAACTGCTGAGCCAATTGCTGGATTTCGGTTGCACCCCAGCCTGTGCCTGCGACTGGCCGACGCCGCCGCTGGCGAGCACGCTCCCGGCCAGGCGTGGCGGGCTGGCGCTGGAAACCCTGGGACGCGGCTTGTCGGTCACTCAGGACGATATCCTGAGCCGGGGTGGCGTCGCCGCCCTGATCGGCCCGACCGGGGTCGGCAAAACCACCACCATCGCCAAGCTGGCGGCGCGCTATAACTTGCGCCATGGCCCGAATCGCGTCGCGTTGATCACTACCGACAGCTACCGGATCGGCGCCTTCGAGCAGCTTTCCACCTTCGGCATGATTCTGGACGCGCCGGTGCGGCTGGTCCGCACGACTCAGGAACTGCAGGACGCGATCAAGGTGTTTGCCGACAAGTCATTGATTTTGATCGACACCGCCGGCATGAGCCAGCGCGACCTGCGCCTGTCGCAGCAATTCGCTCTGCTGAACGATCGCCTCCCACATCCGCAGTTATCTGGTGCTGGCGGCCAACGCCCAACATGCCGTGTTGCAGGAAAGTTTGACGGCGTTTGCCCGCGTACCCCTGAGCGGCGCCATTTTGACCAAGGTGGATGAAACCACCCGGTTGGGCGCGGCGCTCTCGGCCGTGCACGAGCAAACCCTGCCGCTGGCCTATATCTGCAACGGCCAGCGGGTGCCGGAGGATATCCAGGCAGCGCGGGTCGATGCCTTGATCCGCCTGGCTGAGGAATTCGCCGGGCTGTACGGCGCGGCGCCCGCAAACGATACCCTCGCGCTGACCTTTGGCAAGAGGCTGACCGCTAATGCTCCGCTGCTGAAGCTCCGTAATCAGGCCACCCGCCTGCAACAGCCGAACCCGCACCGGCCGGTGCGGGTGATCTGCGTGACCAGCGGCAAGGGCGGCGTGGGTAAAACCAATATCACGGTCAATCTGGCCTTGGCCCTGAGTCTTCCAAAACCAACGCGTCATGCTGTTGGACGCCGATTTGGGGCTGGCCAACGTCGATGTGATCCTGGGGCTGCACCCGCTCTACAATCTTTCCCATGTCATCAGTCAGGAACGGACGCTGGATGAAGTCATCCTGACCGGACCGAACGGTATTCGGATCATTCCGGCCAGTTCCGGCATCAAGCGCATGGCGGAACTCACGCCGGCCGAAAACGCGGGCATTATCCATGCGTTCAGCGAATTGAACGATTCGCTGGATATCATGCTGATCGACTCCGCCGCCGGCATTTCCGACAGCGTCGTCACGTTCAGCCGGGCTTCCCATGAAGTGATCGTCGTGGTCTGCGACGAGCCCGCCTCGATCACCGACGCCTATGCCTTGATCAAGCTGCTCAGCCAGGATTACGGCGTGGATCGCGCTTCCACATTCTGGCCAACCGGGTCGCGACCATGCAGGAAGGCCGCGAACTGTATCGCCAAGCTGGTCAGGGTAACCGACCGATTCCTGGATGTCACCCTGAATTTTTCGGGTTCGTTCCCGAAGACGCGCAATTGCGCAAGGCCGTGCAGGCGCAACGCGCCGTGGTGCGAAGCCTTTCCGGGCAGTCGTTCGACGGAAGCCTTTCATCGCCTGGCCGCCCAGATCATCGGACGCTGGCCGATGCCTCGAGGCGCCAGCGGCTATCTGCAGTTTTTCATCGAACGCCTGATCAATCCGGCCTCTTCGCTCGAGGAATGGGCCGGATGAAAGGTCTTGCCCTGTACGCCAGTCTCGGCGGCGACACGGCGGACGATCTCATCGCCCGGCGCGCGCCGCAGGTCAAGCGCATTGCCTACCACCTGCTGGCGCGGTTGCCGGCATCGGTGCAGGTGGACGATCTGATCCAGGCCGGCATGTTGGGTCTGCTGGAAGCCGCGCGCCGCTACGATCCGGCGCAGGGCGCGAGTTTCGCCACCTTCGCCGAACCGCGCATTCGCGGCGCCATGCTCGATGAAATCCGCAAGGGCGACTGGACGCCCCGCTCGGTGCATCGCAAGGCCCGCGAGGTGGCAACGGCCATTCAGCGCCGTCGAAACCGCCACCGGCCGCGAGGCCCACGACCCGGACATCGCCGCGCAACTGGGGATCACTTTGGCCGAGTATCACGAAGCGCTGGCCGATTTGCGCGGCCAGAAATTGCTGTCGCTCGACGAAGCCGGACCGGACGAGGAGAGCGAAGCCCATCGCGTTCCCGCGCCCGACGGCGATCCGGCCGAAACCGTCAATCGGGAACACCTGCTCAAGCTGCTGGCCTCGGCCATCGATCTGTTGCCGGAACGGGAGAAACTGGTGTTGTCGCTCTATTACGACGAAGAGCTGCACTTGAAGGAAATCGGCGCCGTGCTAGGCGTCAGCGAATCCCGGGTCAGCCAGTTGCACAGCCAGGCGCTGGCCCGTCTGCGGGCCCGGGTCGCGGGCGGAGCAGTCTGAGCCCATGATCTCTATTGGAGCGGAATTCATGGATATCCTAACCCTTGCTGGCCTGATCGTTGCGTTTGGTGGCATCATCGGCGGCATGCTGATCGAAGGCGGCCACATCGGTTCGCTGATCAATGGCCCGGCGTTCCTCATCGTGGTCGGCGGCACCATTGGCGCGGTTCTGGTTCAGATGCCGATGGATGTGTTCAAGCGGGCGCTCGGCCGGGCCAAATGGGCCTTTATGCCGCCCACCGTCGCCATGCAGGCCGCCATCGAAAAAATCGTCGAATGGAGCAACATCGCCCGCAAGGAAGGCTTGCTGCGGCTGGAGGATTACATCCAGCAGGAACCCGATCCCTTCGCCTCCAAGGCCCTGCAATTGCTGGTGGACGGCAAGGAGCCCGAGGAAATCCGCCATATCCTGGAAATGGACATGACGATCATCGAGGAAAACGACTTGCAGGCGGTGACTTTTTATGAAGGCGCTCGGCGGTTACGCTCCCACCATCGGCATTATCGGCGCGGTGTTGGGGTTGATTCACGTCATGGGCAACCTGGCCGACCCCAGCAAGCTGGGCGGCGGTATCGCCGCCGCATTCGTCGCCACCATCTATGGCCTGGTCCTGGCCAATGTGTTCGCCTTGCCGATGGGCAACAAAATCAAAAGCGCCATCAAGAAACAGACCCGCCTGTGCGAGTTGATGATCGAAGGCATCATCGCCATCGCCCACGGCGAAAATCCGCGCAACATCGAATCGCGCCTGCAGGGCTTCACCCAGAACTGAGGACGCCGCCATGAGCCGCAAGAAGCACGCCGAGAGCCCACGAGAACCACGAACGCTGGCTGGTTTCCTACGCCGATTTCATCACCCTGCTGTTTGCTTTCTTCGTGGTGATGTATTCGGTGTCCTCGGTCAACGAGGGTAAATTCCGGGTCTTGTCCGACTCGATGATTTTGGCTTTTCGATCCACCATTCCGAACAGCATGAAACCGATCCAGTTGGGCGGCATGGTCGGCACGCCGGCCCCGCAAGCGGTCGGCCAACCCAACCTGAACCCCGGGGTAGCCCCGGATCTGCGGCCACTGCCCACGGCAATCTTCCAACGTGTCCCACGCGCCTTCCTGAAGCAGGCAAAAAGCGATGGGCCAGCCAGCAAACCCACCGCCCCGCTCCTCACCACCGACATCGCCGACGGCGAAGCGCGGGGCGACCCGAATCTGGCCAAGGTCGTGGACAAGCTGCAGCAGTACTTGTCGGACCTGATTCGCACCGATATGGTGAATCTCCGGCGCAGCGAGTTTTGGGTGGAGGTGGAAATCAAAAACAGTGTTCTGTTCGCCAGTGGCAGCGCCCTGGTCAACCCGGAAGCGCTGGAGCCCCTGACCAAGATCGCGGACATTCTGCGGGAAATTCCCAATCGCATTCAGGTCGAGGGTTTTACCGACAACCGGCCGATCAACACGCCGGTCTATCCGTCGAACTGGGAACTGTCGGCTTCGCGCGCCGCCAACGTGGTCCACGTCCTGATGAACAGTGGGGTACGACCCGAGCGCATGTCGGCGATTGGCTATGGCGAGTACCAGCCGATCGCCGATAACAAAACCGAGCAGGGCCGCATGCAAAACCGGCGGGTGGTCCTGGTCATCATGGGCAATACCGATGTCCGTTACCCGGCCGATTTCAAGCAGGCGAACAGCGCCCCGCCCACGACGAATCCCGCCGCCACGCTGGCCGAGGCATCGCTCGCGACCGGGAAAGCTCCCAATAAAATACCCTGATCCCACCTTCCACCAGCATGCCGGGGCCTGACCCATGCACGATGTTTTGTTTCACGGTATAGCGATCATCGCCCTGTTGGTCGGTAACGCGCTGCTGATCACGCTGGGCTTCCTGGCGGCCCGGCTCTACTCCGCCACGCCGGAAGCGGAAGCCGGGCGGGAGGAACTGCCCAACCTGCATCAGGACTTGAAAGGGGTCACGCTGTCGCTGGTGGCGCTCGGTGAGCGGCTGGTGAAACTGGAGGTTCAAATCGGACAACTCAGGGACCAAGGCGGACAACCGGGGCTACCGCTCAACCGGGAGGCCGACCAGAAATTCTTCAAGGTCGCCACCAAACTGGCCTTGCAGGGCGCCAGCGCGGACGAGATCATGGAACTCTGCGGACTCACCCGTGGCGAGGCGGAGTTGATCTGCATGTTGCACGCCAGCAACCAAGTCAGCCCCAGCAGCATTGCCCGCGATTCGATCCAGCAATTGGCCTCCCGCGTCGCCGGACTGCGCGAGGGTGGCGATAGCGAGGGTGCCGCGAACGGCAATCCTCACCGCTCCGGCTGAGCAATCGAACAAGAACGGTCGAACTGAGACCTTAGCCAAAACCACATTTCTTACAGGTAGGAAGCCAGCTTGCGGGCGACCAATCGCCCGTTATCGCCGGCAAACCGGCTTCTACAATCCATGGGTTCGTTTACAACAGCCTCTCAGGCGTAATCGTCCACCGTCCCCAGCGGGCCGCGGGAACGCGGCCGGGATTCCGCCACCTTCTCGGCTATCTCCGGAGCCGGAGCCGTTGTTGGCAACCTGCCGTCGCGCTGGCCAGATGATGGCTGTTCCCCGGTACCCGCTTGCTGGCGAGCCAGCGATTGATCGGACACCTGAGCCTGGTTCAGGTTGATGCCCTGCCCGTCCAGCATTTCCCGCAGCCGCGGCAAGGCGCTTTCGATCGCTTCCCGTACCGCGGCCTCGTGGCTGAAGAAGGTCACGTTGGTCTGATTGTGGTGCAGCGACACCCGCACTTCGAGCGGCCCCAGATCGGGCGGATTGACCTTGATTTCCGCTTCCTGCAACCGGTTGTTCACCATCCAGTTCAACTGGTGGCCCAGCGTCCGCTCCCAATTCTTTTGCTGCAGATTCAATACATCCGGAGCAGTCGGGGGAGAGACCGGGACGGCCCCCGCCTCCGGACGCGCTGGCGAAGGGGATGACGGACCCGCCTGGGTTAACGTTCCACCAGTCGCTGGCGCTGTCGGCTCGTTGGCGCGGATGGCCGCTGCGTCCTGGAAAGCCTCGGCCGAACGCAAAGTCGCGGAGATCGCGACCGTATCAACCGACCGCCGGTAGGCTTGGACGGAGGTCACGAGCGAGGACAAGTCCGGATCGGCTGGCGATAATGGCCGGTCTGCCTCGCTAACGATCTTGACTCCGGCAGCGACAGCTGGCAGCGGGACCTCATCGACCGGCACCGCGTTTCCGGCGGATACCGACTGGTCTCCCGCCAGCGGCTCGGAGCCGGTCCGGGCGAAAGATTCGGCCAGGCGCGGATACCACTGAAATGGCCGCCCGCTCACCGGTTGCGCTGATTGTGGATCGCTGGCGACGCCAGCTCGATCAGCAGCGACACGCTCAGCCTCGGCGGTCGCCGCCGCGGCGGGCGCGGCGTGGACCGATGCCGTCGTCAAGGGTCCAACACTCAGCGCATCCGACCGCGGCACAGTCTCACCCCTCCCCCCACGGCAGTTGCTTCCTCAACCCCAGCAACCATCGCCACGCCTGCTGGCGTCAGGGATGCCACCCCGGTCGCGGCTGACCCGGATTGCGGTTGGGAATCCGCCGGTCGCGCAACTGGCGTTTTCAAACCTTCCACCAAACTCACCGCCGAACCATTCGACGGCATGGATACGGCATCGTCGGACGCAGCTCCAACGGTCGAATCCATCATCGGCGGCGGTAACCCTCCGGCTTTCTCGGTCGCCGCCCGGGCGGTGGGTGGCAACCCTCCGCCCAGGGTTCCGGCCATCGGATCGCCGGCCAGCCGCATCGACCCGCGACCACCATCCGCCATCTGGCTCGGCGTGGAAGTCGCGCGCAAAATCAATTGCAACCGCGCGGAGTCCATCGAATCGGCAGCCGCCGGAACACCGGACGGCGACGACGGTTCAATACCCGAAGATCCGGCATCGCGCAACGCTGCCCGCGCATCCATGACCAAGGGCAAGCCGAGCCAAGGCACTCCCGCCGGGGTCTCTCCAGCCGTGGCATCGGTATCATCGCTGGCGCCGATCTCGGTCGCCGTCCCCTCCGACTCACCCGGTTCGCTCTCGCCAGTCGCCGGCGTTATTCCCACGGCCAACGCCGCAACCGCAAGCTGCTGGCCGGCCCCAGCCTGGCCGGGACCCGCTGGATCGACAGACGCCCGATTGGGTTGCAAGGCTTGCAGGTTTACGGTAGCGGGTGTGGCGCCTTCTACCACGGGACTCATCGGAAGTCCGATTGGATCCTCCGCGGTGCCGGCTTGCAACAACCGGTTGAAGGACGAGGACTGCGCGACGGCCCGCCCGTCCACTTCAAGCGCGGTTCCCGCCGTAACGACGAGAGCGGCCGTGCCGTTGGCCAACGAAAAGTTGGCGAGTTCAAGCTGAGCCATGGTGTCGTCCTCTCCAGTGATTCTGGATGATTCACCTAACAATTACCTGCCCTCTCCATCCGGGGACCGTTGCCGGCCACCCGGATCACGCAGATTGCGCTCGTCGCTATCCCGTTGTTCGCGTTGATCCTCCTGTCGCAACCGGACCTTCCGGTCGCGTTCCATGACCTCCCCGAGCGCCCTGGTCTTGGCGTGCATCCGAACCCAGTCCTGGCGCTTGCGCTGAAGCTCCTGTTGCAACCGACTCCAGTTGCTGCCGCGACTGGGCGATGCCCTGATCCAGACTGTTCAGAAACGTGGCGTAATCCTGAAACCGGCGCGCGGAAATACCGCCGCTCCGCCTTCGTTTTGAAACTGGGTCGCGTATTCGCCCCGGAACAGCAACAACTGCCGCAGGCGGTTCTGCTGCTCGACCAGGCGCTGCTGCGATTCCGCCAGCAGCTTGACCGCTTCGTCCTCGCGGGATTGCGCCACCTGCGCCGCCGCCTGTAAGGGATGGGGTTTGTTCGCCACCGCGCTTACCTTTATTTTCCCTTGCCTTCCTTGACCTTGGGTTGCAGAACCGCCTCCAGCGCCTGCAGGCTGTCCGCCAGCGTCACCTGCTCGTCGATCCCCTGCATCAGAAACTGCTTGAGCCGCGGATGGTACTCCCGGGCCTCGTCCACCGCCGGATCGCTGCCGGCAACATAGGCCCCGACGTTGATCAGGTCGCGGTGCTGCTCGTAGGTCGAATAGACGTGCTTGAACCGCCGCGCCAGTTGCTGGTGGCGGGGATCGCTGATCTGCGGCATCACCCGGCTGATCGAGGCCTCGATGTCGATGGCCGGATAGTGGCCGGCCTCGGCCAGCCGCCGCGACAGCACCACATGACCGTCGAGGATGGCGCGAGCCGCGTCGGCGATCGGATCCTGCTGATCGTCGCCTTCGGCCAGCACGGTGTAAAAAGCGGTGATGGAACCGCCACCGTGTCGTTGCCGGCCCGCTCCACCAGTTGCGGCAGCTTGGCGAACACCGATGGCGGATAACCCTTGGTGGCCGGCGGCTCGCCGATGGCCAGCGCGATCTCGCGCTGGGCCTGGGCGTAGCGGGTCAGCGAATCCATCAGCAGCAACACCTGCCGGCCGGAATCGCGGAAATATTCGGCGATGCGGGTCGCCAGCGCCGCGCCGTGCAGGCGCTTGAGCGGCGGATCGTCCGCCGGCGCGGCCACCACCACCGCGCGGGCCATGCCCTGTGGACCGAGAATGTCCTGAATGAATTCCTGCACTTCGCGGCCGCGCTCGCCGATCAGCCCGACCACCACCACCTCGGCGTTGGTGAAGCGGGTCATCATGCCGAGCAACACGCTCTTGCCGACGCCGGAGCCGGCGAACAGGCCCATGCGCTGGCCGCGCCCCACCGACAGCAGGGCATTGATGGCGCGCACGCCGACATCCAGCGGTTCGCGGATGGGCTTGCGCAGCAGCGGATTGATGGTCTTGCCGCTCAGCGACACCCAACCGGTTTGCTGCGGTGGCGGCAGACCGTCCAGGAACCGGCCGGAGCCGTCCAGCACCCGGCCGAGCAACCCCTCGCCGACCGGCACCTGACTGACGCCATGGGTGGGAATGACCCGGGCGTTCGGCATCAAGCCGTGAATGTTGCTGCTGGGCATCAGGAACAACTTGCCGCCGGCGAAACCGACCACTTCGGCCTCGAACTGGCTGCTATCGGGATTCACCACCAGGCAGCGGGCGCCGACCGGCGCCACGCAACCGGCGGCCTCCAGCGTCAGGCCGACCAGCCGGGTCAGTTGCCCTTCCACCACCAGGCCCGGCGTTTCGGCGATCCGCGACCGGCGCTGGGCCAGCCGTAGCCCCCAGACGGGGGAACGATTCGATCTCAGGCGCGCTTGGCATTTTGCTCACGCTCGTCACCCAGCACGGTCGCGATCACCGCGCCCAACCGTTTTTCCACCGTTGCATCGATCCGCGACAATTCGGTATTGACCAGGCAACCGCCGCGGCTCAGGGTCTGATCCTCGACGATCCGCCAGACCGGCTGATCGTCGCGGCCCAGCGAGAGCGACTTCGCGGATCAGCCGGGCATCGTCGGGATGCAGGCGCACCTGTACGTCGGTACTGGCCACGGGCAGCAAACCCACCGCTTCCCGCATCACCGCTACAATCTCGCCGGGCGAGCCGCGCAGTTCCCGCCGCACCAGCCGGCGGGCGATTTCGGTGGCCAGCCAGGTCAGCTCCTCCTCGACCGTCGCATCGAGATTTTCCAGCGGCCGGCGATGAATCCCAGGATTTGATCGAGCTTCTGGATCCGCAACAGCACTTCGTCGCGCCCGCCGGCCAAGCCCTTCGGCGTAGCCCCGCTGGTAGCCTTCCGCGTGTCCCTCCTGCTGGCCCTTCTTGTAACCCTGCTCGCGGCCTTCCCGGCGGCCTTCCTGATAGCCGGTGGCGAATCCTTCCTCGTGCGCCTCGCGCTGGATAGCCTCGATTTCCTCCAGGGTGGGCAACGCCGATCGGAAGTTTCGGCGGACTTTGGAGGATTTCGGCGCGCGGGGACCGTCATGGACCTCGATGGGCGTGGCGGCGCGCAGCCGGCGCCGGTTCCGGTTCGGGCAGCTGATCCACGCTGGGCATTTCCCAGCGCTGGATACGCCGTCAAATGGTCGCCCGGGATAATTTTAGACAAGCTGGTCTCCCTTGGCGCTCAAGGTGATTTCGCCGGCTTCCGCCAGTCGCTTGGCGGCAGACATGATCTCTTTCTGGGCGGTCTCCACATCGCTGAGCTTGACCGGCGGCATGGCTTCCAGATCGTCGCGCAGCAGATCGGCGGCACGCCGGGACATATTGCCCATGATCTTCTGGCGTACCGCCTCGTCCGCGCCACGCAACGCCACCAGCAGCATTTCGGACGAAACCTCGCGCAGCAGCGTCTGAATATCGCGGTCGCTGAGACCGAGCAGGTTCTCGAACACGACCATCAAGTCCTCGATCTTGCCGCCGAGATCGGCGTCCACTTCCTTGATCTTGTCGAGAATCTGGCCCTCGATAGCGGCATCCAGGCGACCGAGAATTTCGGCGGCCCGCTTGGGACCACCGATCTTGGAGGTGGCGGCGGCGCTGATATTGCGCATGACCTGCTTCTCGATCAGCTCGTTCAATTCCGCCAGCGCGCCCGAGGGGATTTCGTCCAGGATCGCCACCCGCAACAGGGCCTCGTCGCGCAATGGCGACGGCAACAGATTGACCACCTCGGCGGCCTGTTCGGATCGCAGGGAAGACAGCACCAGCGCGACGACCTGCGGGTGCTCCTCGCGCAGACCGCCGGCGATGGAGCCCGCATCCATCCATTTCAGGGAATCCACGCCGGACTGGTCTTCACCATCGAATATGTGCTCCAGAATACCCCTGGCCTTTTCGCGCCCCAGCGCGCGGGTCAGCACGCCGCGAATATAGTTTTCGCCGTCCAGCATCAGGGAGTTCTGGCTGCTGACTTCCTCGTTGAAGGCGTGGACGATCTCGCTGAGCTGGTCGCGGTTGACGTTCGCCAGATTGGCCATGGCAACACCGAGCTTGTGCAGTTCGCGCGGGTCCAGGTGCCGGAGAATTTCGGCGGCGTGATTTTCGCCGAGCGCCATCAGCACCACGGCCGCCCGCTCGACGCCCTTGAAAGTGGTCAGTTCCGGCATGGCCTACACCTCGCTGGTCAGCCAGTTGCGAATCACCTGGACCGCCCGTTTCGGATCCTCGGCCACCAGGGAACGGGCCAGATCCATGCGCTTGTCCAGTTGTTCGGCGGGATTGTCCAGCAACGCCCTGGGCCGGCCGTTTGCCAGGGCACCGCTGATTCGACCTGATCTTCCAGCAAGCCTTCGACGCCCTCCTCGGGAGCGGGCAGGCGCCGTGATCTCCCTTGCGCCATCTTTCTTGGCCTCGGCGGCCGGCAGCGGCAGCAGGCGGCGCAGCACCGGCCGCACCACCAGCAACAGCACCGCCAGGGACAGCACCGCCACCACGCCCCATTTCACCAGTTCCAGGAACCAGGCCTGCTGCCACATCGGCAGCGGTGGCTCCTCGAACGGTGACGGCGCAAAGGTGGTGTTCAGCACGTTCACGCTGTCGCCCCGTTCGGCGTTGAAGCCGACCGCCTGCTTGACCAGGGTGGTTATCCGTTCGATTTCTTCCGGGCTGAGCGGCTTGCGCACCGGCTGCCCTGCTTCGAGGGCGGTGCGGTCGTCCACCACCACCGCCGCGGATACCCGCACGATCCGGCCCGGCACGCCGCGGCTGTGAGTGATCCGCTTGTCCAGTTCGTAGTTGCGGGTGACTTCCTTGCGGGTGGGGGTGACCACGGGCGTTCTGCGGGGTCGGGCCGGTCGGAGCCGCGCCCGGCGGCGGGGGCGGGGATTCTGGGGATTTTGCGGGTTCTGATTGGTTGTTACGCCTGACTCTGGGCCGTCGATCTCCGGCACCGTCGCCACGCCGGGCGGCTGGTTGGACAGCGCGCCCGGAATGCCCGCCGGATTCAGCCGGGGATTGGTTTCCTCCAGCAATTGCTCGCTGCGCACGGGGCGCGGCTCCTGCCGGGGTTCGTAACGCTCCGCCGTTTCCTCGCTGGCGGTGAAATCCAGATCGAGCGAAACCTGCGCGCGGACGCGGCCCGAACCCCACACCGGCGTGAGCAGATCCTCGATACGCCGGGCATAGCGTTCTTCCAGGCGTCGCGCGTATTCCAGTTGATCCAGATTCAGGTCGTTGCCCCCTTCCCGCTCGGGTTCTGGTCAACAGGTTACCGGCTTGATCGATCACCGATACCTGGTCGGGTCTGAGCTTGGGAACGCTCGACGCGATCAGATGGACGATGGCCGCCACCTGACCCGGGTCCAGCACCCGGCCCGGATGCAACCTTACCAGGACCGAGGCGGTGGGAGGTTGTTGCTGGCGGGCGAACACGGTTTCCTTGGGAAACGCCAGATGGATCCGGGCGGCTTCCACCGAACCGATCGTCATGATCGAACGGGCCAGTTCCCCTTCCAGCGCGTGCTGGTAGCGGGCGGTTTCCATGAACTGGCTGACGCCGAAGCTGTTCTTCTGCTCCAGCGCCTCCAGTCCGTTGACGGTACCGCGCGGTAAACCTTGGCTGGCCAGTTTCAGGCGCGCCTCGTGGACCTGATCGGCCGGCACCAGCAATGCCCCGCTGCGCGGATCGAGCTTTAAGGGAATATTCGATTTCTGCAGGGCTTCCATGATCTGGCCGGCGTCCGCCTCGGCCAGGCCCCGATACAACACATCGTAAGTCGGCGTGTTGACCCACAGTGCTCCCGCCACCAGGAGCGCCAGCAGCGCCGCGACGCCGGCCAGGATACCGATCTGGATTGGCCCCGGCCGGCGGAATTTCGCCAGTTCGCTCCGCCAGTCGAAACGGGTGGGCGGATTCGCCGACGAACCGTTGTTTGCCTCAGCCACGGCGCGGGCTCCCTATGCAATGACGCATATCCGCGCGCTCAGATCGGCATGTTCATGATGTCTTGATAGGCGGAAACCACTTTGTTGCGAACCTGCAAAGTGGTCTGGAAGGCCAGCCGGGCTTTCTGCTGGGCAATCATCACGCCCACCAGATCCTGGGTTTTGCCTTCCTCGAAGGATGCGGCCACGCGGATCGCCTGCTGCTGGGACTGACTGACCCCGGCCAGCACGGTTTTGAACACGCTGGCGAAATCATCGGCGGCCTGGATGTCTGGGGCGGTACCGGTCTGGAGAGAAGCGATGCTGGCTGGCGCTCTCAGGTCGCGTAGGCCGTTGGCCAGCGGATGGGGGGTGTTGATCGAGTTCATCGGTTTCTGCTGCCTGATCGGTTAAGCCGCCTTGACGGCGGTGGTCAATCCGCTACTAGCAAAAACCGTGCCCTAAATTTCCTCATCAAGTGGCCGTGAATATCAGGGAATAATCAGGTAGTTAGTGTCTGACCGAAACCTTATGGTGGAGGTTGAGCATAAGCGCAGCGTTGCCCAACATTCCGGAAATCAGTTTGAAGGATCATGACGTTGGGCTTCGCAAGCTCAGCTCAACCTACGGGGTTTCGGGGCTTTCGGTCAGACACTCGTTATGGCGCTCGAATCACCCCGGCGCTACGCGCCACCCCTCCTTAACCGAGGAGGGGAAGCCATAACCCGGCGACTGGACATGGAGCGCCAATTTTTTGGCGCGCGCGGCGGGAACCCGTCCGCCGGTGATCCGCCGTCATTCATCGGCATCGTCGTCGCCGCGCCTGATGTTGTACTTGCGCATCTTTTCGACCAGGGTGGTGCGGCGCATCTTCAACAGAGAGGCGGCGTGGGCGACCACGCCGTTGGCGTCTTCCAGGGCCGTTTGGATCAGTGAGGTTTCGAGATCCATGATGTACTGCCGCAAATCGAGGCCATCGGGCGGCAAGCCGACGGGTTCGACTGACCGGCAGGGGCTTGGAGGAGACGCTGGTAGCGGCGATTTCCCGCACCGCGACCGGTTCCGCCGCGACCGGTTCCGCCGGGGCATGCGCGCGGAATTTAGTCGGCAGATCATTCAGTTCCACCTGGCTGCCCGGTTTGAGCACGGTCAGGCGTTCCATCAAATTGGCCAGTTCGCGGACGTTGCCGGGCCACGGATAGTGGCTCAGGCAACGCAGCGCCGCCGGACCCAGGTTGACCCGGACCCCCTGCTCGTGGGTCATGCGCTCGATCAATTCATCGACCAGCAGCGGCAAATCCTCGATACGTTCGCGCAGGGCGGGCATTTCGATGGGAAAGACGTTCAGCCGGTAATAGAGGTCCTCGCGGAACCCGCCAGTTCTGATCAGATCTTCGAGATCGCGATGTGTGGCCGCGACGACGCGGACATCGGCTTCCAGGCTGCGGTCGCTACCGACCCGTTCGAAGCTGCGCTCCTGCAGCACCCGCAGCAGCTTGACCTGCATGTTCAGCGGCATGTCGCCGATTTCGTCGAGAAACAGGGTACCGCCCCGCGCCAGTTCGAACCGGCCGCGCCGGGCGGAAATGGCGCCGGTAAACGAGCCCTTTTCGTGACCGAACAGTTCGCTTTCCAACAGATTGTCGGGAATGGCGCCGCAATTGACCGGGACGAAGGGGCCCTGGCTCCGGTTGGAGAAGTAATGAATATTGCGGGCCACCACTTCCTTGCCGGTGCCGGATTCGCCCAGGATCATCACGGTGGATTCGGACGGGGCGACGCGCTGGATCAGTTCGCGCACCCGGACGATGGCCGGGCTGTGTCCGATCAGGCTGCGAAACAGCTCGGTGTTGCGGCGGGTTGGCGCGCTCCGGCTGTCGCGACTGGCGCTCGATTGCAACCTGGCCAGGATCGGGTTGAGTTGCGAGTAGCGGAAAGGGTGGGACAAACGGCCGCCACAACTGGTTTCCAGCGTCGCCGGCAGGCGGCGGGGCTGGTCGGCTGCCTCGATCAGGATCAGGGTCACCCGGGGCGCCAGGGCACGAATGGCGTAGATGGCGTCGATGGGCGGCTCATCGCCGGCGGCGCCGTAGCGTCCCAGGAAAATGCCGCGCAAATCGACGTTGTTTTCCGCGTGAGCCCGCCAGTTGGTGGATTCCGCCCGCGTGACCTGGGTTTCCTCCAGGAATCGCAGCAACAGGCACAGTTCGTCGGCCCGGGCAGAGTCGTCGTCGATCACGAGCAAAGCGGTCTTCATCAGTCTTATTATCCCTGAATGGATGAAGCATGGCCGCGGGTCGATGGGTGAAATCGGCGAATTGCCCACCACCACCACCACGCCACGCTCTCGTCCGCCGTCGGAGCCTGCGTCGGCTGCCGCTGCGTTATCGAGGGAATTGTAGTGAAGGCCGCGCGCGTATCAAAGTTTTAACGATGGCTGCTGCCGCGCCGGCTGTGGGCGACCGCGTGGCGGTGCTGGAGGAAGATATAGCGTTCCAGGGCTTCCTGGAGGGGTTGGCCGGGGTCGTGCAAGCCAGTTCGGATTTGCCAGCCGCCCGGATTGGGAATCGTTTCGGCCACCCGGGCGTGGAGGATGAGGGGGCGGGGATAGCTGAGGTTGCAATACAGTTCCAGCCGCAGCAGACTGTCGATCGGAGGAGCGACGTCCGCCTGCCAGTCCAGGCCGTTCACCGTCAGGGTCAGCGTGCGTTCCGGGGGAATAGCCTGCTGGCGGGCGAACAGTTGCCCGACCAGTTCGAGCAGGAGACCCACCTTAAAATCCAATCGCTTGAGTTCGGTGGCGTTGACCAGGGCGATGGGGTCGTCGCCAACATCACCAGCGTGGATGTCCAGCGCGAACAGGGTGTGCAGGATGGTGAGGTTGGCCCGCTCCAGTGCCCGGATTTCAATATCATCCGGCAGGGCCGGCAATTCGCGCCAGGCCAGCGGCAGGCGGCCGGTGAAGACCAGACCGGGGGCGGCTGGGTCGGTGGTGTTGGTGGTCATGGTCGGGTCAGGAGTAGCTGGAGGTTTAGCCAAGCTCGAGCAGAGCGCGAATTTTTGCCTTGATCTCCGCCAGTTCGGCCAGCGTTGCCTTGCCCTTGCGCTCTACATTGCGGGTCTGCCAATCCAGGCTTTTGAGCTGATCGGCCAAAGCCGCGCCGGTAGCGCCCGCGCCGCCCAGAACCACCTCGAAGGGATACCCCTTGAGCTGGTTGGTAACCGGGACGCAGACCAAAAGCCCAGCCTTGGCGTTGTACGCCTTGGGTGAGAGCACCACGGCGGGCCGACGGCCAGCCTGTTCGTGGCCGCGCTGGGGGTTGAAATCCAGCCACACGATATCCCCCGTGTCTGGAACGTAGCGAGCCGGCATCAAGCCAACTCACGCCCCACGGGCGCGCCGATATCGACCTCTTCGTGCCGGTTTTCCGGCGTGATGCCGGCCAGCAAGGCATCGAGCGTGAACGCGGGCGCCGCCGGTTCGATGATGACGCACCCGTGTTCCGCCCGCACTTGAACGGCCTGATCGAGCCGCAGGCTGGCGGCTTCCATGACGGCCGCCGGAATGCGCACGGCCGGGCTGTTGCCCCATTTTTTCGACCTGTACGATTAGAAAAAAAATCAGCATAATCAAAGACTATAGTCTTACCGCCAGAGGTAGCCAGCATGCGCAATATCATAGTCAGCATCAACGTGGGGTTTAGGGAAATAGAAAATCTTGCCACGGAAAGCGATGGCGTTGAAAGAATGGATGACGGGTCATTTAGAATGGTTCTTGACCATCAAGCCGAATTCAATATCGACCGCTTGGAAAACGCGCTGCTGCAAACCAGCTACCCGGCGTTACGGAAGGCCTTGTCCGACCATCTCGAACGGGCCTCTAAAAAAAGCCTGCGAAATGATCAGCCTCGCTGGGAGCGGCCGCGTTGAAGAACATCCCAATCTTTACCAGGTGGATGGGGAGGTCGGGCGGTTCACCTTCAAGACCTACGACGTAGAAGGCGAAGATGGAAAGCCTCGATTTGAGGGCATCGAGCTGTTTCCCCCATGCCACGGACGGCAGTGGTACCAGACCCATGGATTCAAAGAGATCGCGTTGTTGTGTGGGGCCGCGCAACGCAGTTACCGACAAACCACCCAAGGGTTCAACCGCAGCCGCCATCAAGAATCTGGTGGCACACCTCTGAACACGTTACGCGATGGCGCACAGGTGGAAGGGCTGAAGGTCATTGATTTTCTGACCAGAAAAAGCCAAAGCATACTCAAGGAACACGGATTTGATCCGCGCGGGGTGCCGGGGTCGGAATGCGCGGCCCTCCAGCAGATCAAGGAACCGGCCAATGTTGAAGCAAAGGCGCTGCAACCGGCGCTGGCCGCCGTTTGCAAGGACATGGGTAAAAAAGGCTTTTCCGCGGCGGACATCGAACAAGCGCGGGAAACCCTCGGCGCCAAGAAACCCTATGAACTAGCCGTGCGCTGCGTCTACATCCACCTCGACGACGTGGGGGTCAAGGAACAAAAACCGCACCGGAATAAACCGGGTGCGGCCCAAGAACCTGTTGCAGATCAAAAGGATACGGCAAAGGGTAACCGCCCGACGGTCCAAAACACGGTTGCGCACATTCAAAATGCCAACAAAAGCTTTACCTTGACGGGCCGAAGCGTCGCCGAGGTTTTACGGTTCGTCTTGGGGTTCTTGCTGAACAACGCCTTGCTGGGCCTGAATCTCAAGGTCTGCATCGATGGTCAGCGTAGCCTTCAAGATGCGATCCTCCGCTTTTTTTCATGGCACCCCCATTTGACCTTGTTGCTGGACTGGTTCCATGTGGTCAAGAAATTCAAGGAGGACTTGAGTCTGGCGTGTAAGGGGCGGGAAATCCGCAACCGCCATCTCAAGAACCTACTGACGCTGCTGTGGTTTGGTTTGATCGACAAGGCCCAGGCGTATTTGGTGGCCATGACCGCAACGGACATCAAAGACGACCAGGCCATCGCCCGGCTCATTGCTTACTTGGAACGCAACCGCCAATGGATTCCGTGCTACGCCATGCGGAGCAAGCTGGGGTTGCCGAATTCCAGCAATCCAGTGGAACGGTGCAATAACTGGGTGACCGCCAGGCGTCAAAAACACCACGGGATGAGTGGGTCTGAAAAGGGGTCGTATGCATTGACCTCATTAGCGGCGGTCACCCTCAACAACGCAACGCGGCAATGGATAGAAAACCGCACTATCCCTTTTACGTGGGTGGTTAAAGCGGCTAAAGCGGTTAAAGCGGCTTAGGTTAATCGTACAGGTCGCATTTTTTGATGATTTGCAGCGGCATGGTTATCTCCCTCCCCTGTTCTTGCCCAGCGATACGAATAGCCTAGCCCATCGTCGTCGATGTTTCAACAATTGTATCTACTGGCGATGCAAGGAAAGGGAAAATGGTTTCAGAGGCTCTGGTAGGCGTGGCGAGCGCGGCGGCCCTGGCCGAACGATTTGAGATATTCGCCCAGCTTGTCCTTTTCCCCATGCGCCAGTTCCAGTAACTTGGCATCGCTGGCCAGGGCGGTGCGGATGGCCTCTTCCAGCAGCGGCGCGAGATCGTTCGGCGGCGCCTGCTGGAACAGCTCGTCCAGTAAGGTGCGCCGCTTTGCTTCCCACTCGGTCACTTCGTCCCACCCGCCGGCCTCGGCCAGTTCGAGCATTTCGACGCTCATCAGCCGCAGCAGTTTGATTCGCTGCTCCCAGTCGCCGGCCGTGGCGATCACGCCGGAGCGTCCTCGACGGCGGGTGCCTCTTCGGTGTTCGGCGCGCCGCTGATGGCGTCCCAGGCTTCCTTGACCGGACGCAGCAGTTCAGCGACTTCGTCCAGAACGGCGGCGTCGGAGTGCAGGTTGGCTTCCAAGAGCCGCCGTTGCAGGTAGTCGTACAGCGCATCGAGATTGGTCGCGATGTCTGCGCCAGCTTCAGGATTCAGGCCCTCGCGCAAGCCGCCGATGATGTCGATGGCTTTGCCGATCTGCTCGCCCTTGGCGGCGATATCCTGGCGCTGGATACAGCCCTTGGCGACGGCGATCCTTTCCAGGGCGCCCTCCATGAGCATCTGAATGAGCCGATGCGGGCTGGCGTAGGCGACACCGGTTTGCGCATTCATCTGCTGATATTGGCGCAGGGCGTTGTTGAAGTTTGGGATGGCCATGTCGAATCCTCGGCAGTTATTGGGAATAGTCCTAGCAGGTTTGCAAAATGGATGCCGGCGTTCCTATGGCGGCCATAAGGGTCGCCCCTACTTGTTGTTGTTGGTGCTGTTCAACTGCTGCGACAAATAATTGCCGGTAGCGGTCAATTGACTCACCAGTTTGTCCATCGCCATGAACTGAGCACGGTAACGTTCTTCCAGAGACGCCATTCGGGTGTTGAGCTTCTCCCGCTCGTCGCCGAGCCGATCCACCTGTTTGTTGAGGCTCTCGGTGCGACCACTGAGGGGGCCGTCGCCGCCGAGAACATCGCTCAACAGATTATCCAGCCGCTGGGCGAGCCCGTCCGACAGCGAGACCTTGCCGCGCTCGCCGGTGGTGCCCCCCAATACCTCGACCGAAATACCTGTCGCGCCGCCGGTCCCGGTCAGCTTCCGCCCAGCCCCAGTGGCTTCGACACCGCCGATCATGCCCTGAACATCCTTTCCTGGTGTGCTTCCGGTAGCCCCAGTGTTGAAGCCCAATGTAGCGTTCGCCATAGTGAATTCGATACTGGAACTGGCGCCGTAGCTTGCCGAAGTTAAGGTAAACTTACCGCCGCTGAAGCTGACGCTGACCGAAGCACCGGCTGCCTGGAGTGCGGAATCGCCGTTGATCCGACTTTGCAGTTCGGCGGCCAACTGAGTCGAGCTAAAGGTTCCCTGAGTCAGGGTAATCGTGCCGGATTGCGTGCCGTTGACCTTGAGGGCAAAGGTGTTGTTGTTGCCATTGATGGTCAGCGGATCAGCGGCCAAGGCAGCGGCGGTGTAGCTGCCCTGCATCGCCAGTTGCGTAACCTGAATTGCGTAACTGCCGGTTTTGCTCGCGCTGGTCGCGCCGATGTAGTTGACCAGCGGATCGGTGGTGCGACCGGCGCGGGCGAACAGGCCGGCGACGCCTTGCGGATCGACTGCAATAGCTTTTTGCAGCTTGCTGCTGTCGAGTTTGAGCGTGCCGTCGCGCTCGGTGGTGATGCCCAGATCGGCCAGCGAATCCAGTTGCGGCGAAGCGCCGCTCACTATCTTGTTCAATTCGCCGCGTAGTTGGCCGAAGATGGAACGGACGCTGAAATCGCCCTGCAACGCCCCAGCCTGCTTGGTTTCGGCATTGTAACTGGTCAAGGATTTGACCGTGCTGGCCAGTTCGTTGAACGCCTTGACGAAGGATTGCACGCCGTTGCTGATGGCACCGTTGTCCTGCGCCACTGAGAGGGTGGTCGCCGCGCTATCGGTACCCTTGAGATCGAGCGTGACCCCGGGGATCGCCTCTTTCAGAGTGTTGCTGGCGCTGGTGACAGTCAGCCCGTCGATGATGGCGCGGGCATCCAGACCGGCCATGGTCTGGATCATGTTTTTGCCAGACCCGGCGGTAGCCAGGGTCGGATCGTGTGCCAGCAGCGACAGGCCAGCGAGGTCGGTGTGGTTGCCGTCGCCGTCGGCGGCGGTGATTTTCAGGCTGTTGGCCGAGCCGGTGGCGGTGGAACCCAATACTAGCCGGTAGCCGCCGCCATCATTGACGATGCTGGCCTGGACGCCGACCTTGGCGTCGTTGATCGCCTTCATCACTCCGCTCAGGGTGTTGTTGGAGGCATCGATGGTGAGGGTCTTGACCGACTGGTCCGGGTTGGCCGTGAAGGTGGGATTGCCTGCGGTCCCGCCATAAGTTCCAAACTGGAAGGTAAGCGTTCCGGTCCCAACCACGTCGGTCAGATTCTTGAAACGGTGGTCGGCCGAGGTGGCCAGCCTTTGCGCCTGCGCCAATTGCTCTGCCTTGACGCTATAGGAGCCCACTGGAGCACCCTTACTGGCGCTGGCTGTCAATAATTTGTCGTTGGTGACCGTCGCCTTGGCGCTGCTCTCAAAGGTGCTGGCGTTCCTCAGACCGGATAATGCGGATTGAAATGTAGACAGGGCGCTTTTGAAGTTACCGATCGCGGAAATTCGCGTTTGCAGGGCGGCTTCGCGCCGGTTCAGCCGGCTCTCGACTGGTTGGCGCTCGGCGGCCACCAGTTGCGAAACCAGACCGTTGATATCCATGCCGGAACCCATGCCGGATGCCGTGATGCTCGCCATATCTCCTCCCTATCGGATCTCGTTCCGTAAAACAAGTAAGGTCGCAGCCCCCTAAGCCGTGGCCTGGAGCAACCAACCTTCCGCCCGCAACTGTCCGCTCTCCTTGCTGTTGGACGGGCTACCGCCGGGTGGCCCCTTGCCCTGTTCGGCTTCCATCTCCTCGAAGAATTTGGCAAGCGCCAAAGCTTTCTCCGATGGAATCTGCCGCACTACCTCCTTGGTTTCCCGATCCACGATGCGGACGACCATTTCCTGGTATTTGTCGTCCACTTCGAATTGCAGGTTGGTGTTGTAGTCACGCAGCCGCTGATTGAGATGCTTCATGGTATCTCTCAGTTGCTGGCGATCCGGCGCCATACCGGGTTGCGGATTCTTCTGCTGGCCGTCGGTATCAGTATTCCGTTTCCATTCGGCGTTGCCGGCGGTGGGGGATTGGGTGACGGCCGCTTGCGGCGTGGTGAGGGGTTGAGCCACCGCGCTTTGGACCGTGGCCGGCTCGGGCGGCGTTGAACGCGCGCCGGGAGCGGCCCTGACCAACGCGGGGTTGGTGCCCGCGAGGTTGCTGATATTGCCGATGTCGCTCATGGCAGTCCCTCCTTAAAGAGAGCCGAAAGCGGGGCTTGAGTCTCCTTCTTGCTCAAGCCCTGCGCTTTACTGCGTACTGGATTACCGGAGCAGTGAGAGTACGTTCTGCTGCGACTGGTTGGCCTGCGACAGCATCGCGATACCGGCCTGTTGCAGAATCTGGGACTTGCTCAGATTCGCGGTTTCCGACGCGAAGTCGGCGTCCTGGATGCGGGAGCGGGCGCCGGTCACATTCTCTGAGACGTTCTGCAAGTTGCTGATCGTCGAAGTGAAGCGGTTCTGAACTGCACCAAGGTCGGCGCGCAAATCATCCACGAACGCTAGAGCTTTGTCGAGCACGCTCATGGCGCTGTTGGAACCCTTCTGCGTGGAAATGTCAATGCTTCCCACATCGCTCAGGGTTGACGCGCCGGCAGTGACCGCATTAGTGCTGCCACTTGCCACGATCGAAAAGCTCTTGCCCGACTCGTAAGTCACCTTGCCACCTACCGTGGCACCACTGGTACTGCCGGAGGATATCGTTTGGGGACTTGTCGTTTCAATAGAGCCATTAACCTTAGCGGCAGATATCTTGATATCAGCGGTTGAACTCGCTTTGCCCGCCAGTGAAATATCGTAGCCTTCTGAATTTTCAAGAATAATTTTGCTCTTGTCACCTTCGGCCAGCCTGGCGGTCACCCCGGTTTTGCCAGCCACATCGTTGATCGCGGCGGCCAAGTCCGTCAGATCGTTTTTATCGCTCACGCTGGTGGAGATCGTCACGCCAGTAGAATTCTGACCCGACAAATCGAAACTGACTGCGCCAGTGGCGCTCACTTCAAGATAGGCATCCGTCTTGGCCCGCGCCGTGACACCCGTTTCCGCGGTGACCTCGTTAACCTTGGCGGCCAGATCGCGCGCTTCCATGCCAGCGGTGACATCGATGGTCTTACTGCCAACCGAACCGTTGATAACCAGGCTGCCAGAGGTTACGGCGTTAGTGCTGCCGCTGGCGGTCACGCCGAAAGCGGCACTAGCGGTATTCATTTGCTGCGCGCCGATCTTCGACGCCTGCGCGTTACCCATGCTAACCGAAATCGTTTGATCAGCATTGGCGCCGACCTGGAATTTCTGGGCGCTAAACGTGCCATCCAACAGCTTTTTGCCATTAAACGAGGTGGTATTGGCGATGCGGTTCAGTTCCTGCTGCAACTGCCCCACCTCTTTCTGCAATGAGGTCCGGTCGGTACCGGTGTTGGTGTCGTTGGCCGACTGCACAGCCAATTCCCGCATCCGCTGCAAAATGTTGGTGGATTCTTGCAGGGCGCCTTCCGCCGTCTGCGCCAGGGAGATACCGTCGTTGGCATTTCGCACGGCCTGGTTCAGACCCTTGATCTGTGCTGTCATGCGGTCGGCAATCGCCAGGCCCGCCGCGTCGTCCTTGGCTGAATTGATGCGCAGGCCGCTGGTCAAGCGCTGCATGGCGGTATTCAGCTTGTCCTGACTGCCCACCAAGCTGCGCTGGGCGTTCATAGAAGGGATGTTGGTGTTGATTCCGAGTGCCATGATTGCGTTCTCCGCGTATTGAGATCAAAGACTATGTTTGGATTGGGAGTTCGCGTCTTTTTGTATCAAGCTTGAACTCCACGCTTGATCTCAGGTATCGGCAGCAGCTCGCACAGCTTTAGGTACCATCGGAAAAATTTTCGACCTGTACGATTAGAAAAAAAATCAGCATAATCAAAGACTATAGTCTTACCGCCAGAGGTAGCCAGCATGCGCAATATCATAGTCAGCATCAACGTGGGGTTTAGGGAAATAGAAAATCTTGCCACGGAAAGCGATGGCGTTGAAAGAATGGATGACGGGTCATTTAGAATGGTTCTTGACCATCAAGCCGAATTCAATATCGACCGCTTGGAAAACGCGCTGCTGCAAACCAGCTACCCGGCGTTACGGAAGGCCTTGTCCGACCATCTCGAACGGGCCTCTAAAAAAAAGCCTGCGAAATGATCAGCCTCGCTGGGAGCGGCCGCGTTGAAGAACATCCCAATCTTTACCAGGTGGATGGGGAGGTCGGGCGGTTCACCTTCAAGACCTACGACGTAGAAGGCGAAGATGGAAAGCCTCGATTTGAGGGCATCGAGCTGTTTCCCCCATGCCACGGACGGCAGTGGTACCAGACCCATGGATTCAAAGAGATCGCGTTGTTGTGTGGGGCCGCGCAACGCAGTTACCGACAAACCACCCAAGGGTTCAACCGCAGCCGCCATCAAGAATCTGGTGGCACACCTCTGAACACGTTACGCGATGGCGCACAGGTGGAAGGGCTGAAGGTCATTGATTTTCTGACCAGAAAAAGCCAAAGCATACTCAAGGAACACGGATTTGATCCGCGCGGGGTGCCGGGGTCGGAATGCGCGGCCCTCCAGCAGATCAAGGAACCGGCCAATGTTGAAGCAAAGGCGCTGCAACCGGCGCTGGCCGCCGTTTGCAAGGACATGGGTAAAAAAGGCTTTTCCGCGGCGGACATCGAACAAGCGCGGGAAACCCTCGGCGCCAAGAAACCCTATGAACTAGCCGTGCGCTGCGTCTACATCCACCTCGACGACGTGGGGGTCAAGGAACAAAAACCGCACCGGAATAAACCGGGTGCGGCCCAAGAACCTGTTGCAGATCAAAAGGATACGGCAAAGGGTAACCGCCCGACGGTCCAAAACACGGTCGCGCACATTCAAAATGCCAACAAAAGCTTTACCTTGACGGGCCGAAGCGTCGCCGAGGTTTTACGGTTCGTCTTGGGGTTCTTGCTGAACAACGCCTTGCTGGGCCTGAATCTCAAGGTCTGCATCGATGGTCAGCGTAGCCTTCAAGATGCGATCCTCCGCTTTTTTTCATGGCACCCCCATTTGACCTTGTTGCTGGACTGGTTCCATGTGGTCAAGAAATTCAAGGAGGACTTGAGTCTGGCGTGTAAGGGGCGGGAAATCCGCAACCGCCATCTCAAGAACCTACTGACGCTGCTGTGGTTTGGTTTGATCGACAAGGCCCAGGCGTATTTGGTGGCCATGACCGCAACGGACATCAAAGACGACCAGGCCATCGCCCGGCTCATTGCTTACTTGGAACGCAACCGCCAATGGATTCCGTGCTACGCCATGCGGAGCAAGCTGGGGTTGCCGAATTCCAGCAATCCAGTGGAACGGTGCAATAACTGGGTGACCGCCAGGCGTCAAAAACACCACGGGATGAGTGGGTCTGAAAAGGGGTCGTATGCATTGACCTCATTAGCGGCGGTCACCCTCAACAACGCAACGCGGCAATGGATAGAAAACCGCACTATCCCTTTTACGTGGGTGGTTAAAGCGGCTAAAGCGGTTAAAGCGGCTTAGGTTAATCGTACAGGTCGAAAATTTTGCTGACGCAACGCCCGCGCCAGGTTATCGCGCGCCTCGGTGTAATCAGGTCTGAGCACGACCGCGCGGCGGAAACTGGCGATGGCCTCGGGCTGGCGACCCAGTTCCAAGAACACCTTGCCCAGGTTGTTGCAGGCCATGGCGTGCCTGGGATTCAACTCCAGAGCGCGCTGGTAGCTGGATGCGGCATCCTCCAGACGCCCCAGCCCTTGCAACGCCTTGCCCAGGTTGTTGTGGTAGGTATCCGCCGATGGATTTTCCCGCAACGCCTGGCGGATCAGCCGTTCGGCGGTCTGGTGATCGCCGCGCTGCGAGTAAATCACCCCCAGCAGATGCAAGGCATCGATATATTCGGGCCGCGCCTCGAACACTTGACGGTAAACGGCTTCGGCATCGTCCAGTCGCTTCTCGCGGTGCCACTCGGCGGCCTGGGTCAGAAGCTGGTCGAAGACCTGATCGGCTTCGCGCGCTTGACCCGCTTTCTCGCGCCGCTCGGCCAGAGCCGTCGCTTGCGCCAGCGCGAGCGGCTGGCCGTCGATCCGCACCACCAGTTGGCTGTTACCGCCGAGCAAGCTTTGCAGCAACGCCACAGCCGCATTGCGCGGCGCTGGCGAAGACGTGGAGCGGCGGCCGGGACCACCGCGTTTGCGCGTCGTTTTCGATGGCACTGTATTATCCTTGATAAATCGTATTGTATTGATAAACCAGCCGATATGCTCGGCTCAATCCGGCAGCAACGCCCGCAGCCATTCACCCAGGTGCTGATCCAGCATCCAGTCGGATAACACCCACTGACGCAATCGTTCGCCCGCCGTCCGGGTAGCCTCCAACTCGTGGATGTGCTCGCGAATCGCCTTAATCCACGCTTGCGGGTTGTTGGGAACGCGAGTCACCGGGGCGCCCTGGTACGGCAGGATATCGGTGGCGATCACCGGATAACCCACCGCGCCGTACTCCAACAGCCGCAGATTGCTCTTGGCCGCGTTGAAGCGGTTGAGTTCGAGCGGCGCTATCGCGAGGTCGAGATCGAGCTTTGCCAGCTCGGCCGGATATTCGTCGAACGCGACCGCCGGATGCGCTTCGGCAACGTGGTATCGGAGTTTGGGCGGACACATCCCCATGAAAATCCAGTCCACCTCGTTGGCGGTCGCCTCAACCACCGGCAGGATGAATTCCAGATCGCCCTGATGCTGCTGCGCGCCGGCCCACCCGACCCGAAGCTTGCGCCGTTCGTTCCTTGGCGGTTGCAGGTCGCCCCAGCGGGAGCGCTCCAGGTAATTCGGCATCACCCGGATGTCGTCCACCATGCCGCGCATCGCCTCGGCGATAGGTTCGGTGGTCACGATGGCCCGATGGCAGAGCGAAACGGCTTTACGCACCCGGGCCTTGGTGTCCTTGCCGAAATGTTTGCGCGCCGCGCTTTTCTGCGGAACGGAAAACACGATGTCGTCCTGGCCAAATACCCGAAAAACATCCGGCAAAAATTCAGCATAATCCTCCAGATGCTCTATATGGAATTCCGTAAAGGCATTTTGGAGAAATAACACCGTGGGTTTTGCCCTGGCGAGTTCTGGAACGGATGGCAGGAACCGCTTGTCGCTATTCAAGGCAGGCAGCATAAAACTGCATATCATTTCACCCTGAGTCAGTTCCTTAATAGGCCCGATAACCCGATACTGGCCCACCCCCATCTCGTCGGGGGGGTGAGCGACAATGCGAGGTAATGATTCAAAATCAGGATGCCACGACACATCGAACTCACCGTTGATCATCCATTCGCGTTGCCGTAAACTTAAATGGCGATTGTAGGCGGGATCATTTCCCAGACGATGAAGCCATTTTTTTATGAATGCTTTGCGAGAATGCTGGTTGCGTTTTTCTCTAATAGCATCATGCTCAGCTTTGAGACTACTATTGCCATGGTGCACCAGTGTTACAAAAGGCGTCCAGACAATCCGGTAACCCCGCTCTCGAATCTTGAGGCAAAGATCAATGTCATTGTAAAGAATAGCAAAATCTTTTTCATCCAAGCCGCCTACTTCAAGGAATAAGTCCTTGCGCACCAGCATACAGGCAGCGGTTACCGCCGAAAAATTTTGCGTTAGCTGCCCCCGGTTCAAATAACCTGGCTCAGTCATTGGTAAACCAATGCCAATGTGTTCTGCAATTCCGTTAAGACCAAGGATAACGCCGGCATGTTGTACTCTCTGATCAGCATATAACAGTCGGCAACCTACTGCGCCAACGTCATCCCGTAATCCAATTGCGACAAGTCGATCAAGCCAATTTTCCTGCAAAATTACCGTGTCATTATTAAGCAATAATAAATAGTCACCCAATGCATGATTAGTGGCAAAATTATTGATCGCTGCATAATTATATTGTTGTGGATAAGATAAAACCCTAATTCTTGAATCTATAGTCGGTAATTGTGCAAAGTATTTGAGAGTTTCAGAATCGGTACTACAATTATCAATTATTATAACTTCATAATTAGAATACCCTGTTTTTTCTAGCAAACTTTCAACACAAGGCTGGAGCAATTCAAGGCGGTCTTTGGTTGGGATAATAATCGAAACTAATGGAGTACAGAGCAGTGGATAATCAACGAAAAAGCTACCTTCAACAAGACCAAGACTGACCTCCGCTTTAATTCCTTGCTGTCGTAAATGTTCACGCAATAACACCATCGCTGCCATTTCATATTCTTCTAAGTTAATTGACGGTGCAGACGGCTGATGAAACATAATCTCGTCAACATGACCAATGGCCTTTTCACCAAAAATTTCATAGCAGGAAAGGGCCATCACATAATTAAAAAGCAAAGTAGGTTGAGTTTTTATACTATTTATTCGCTTCCAGAGATCACGATAAATCAGACATGAATTACCGACATAACAGGTCGAACGAAGCAAATCAATGCTAGGTTCCGGCTTCAACATGGGTTCGGTAAATTGACCATTTTTACCAATTCTATCCTCATCAAAATATATGAACTGCCATTGGGGATGGCGCTGGGTCATAGCGGCGAGAAGCAATGTGAAGCTTGTCTCAAATACCATGCCTGGCAAGCACATACAACGCCAATCAGCATCCACCGAAGCAATTACAGCCTCGAGCGTAGCCGGCAAGGCATTGGCATCGGCGAACTGCATCCAGCTCAATACTGGCAGGGTTTCGAACAAAGGGTCGGGGCACGGGGCCGGTGATAGCACCGTCAGGTGCCAGTTAACGAGTATCTGCACACCGAGACTGTCTAGAGTAATAGCCATCGCCTCACCATCTGCGGGATCAGCGATCATCAGCAAGTGCACGCTTGGCGTTGGTCCTGCAGTTTCAACCCTCGCTGCGAGTCGTGCCACTGCGGACTGTGACCAACGTTGACGCGCTAGCCAATCGTGGTAACTAAACTTGTCGGGAGCCGGTTCATATGATACCGGTGATTCCTTCAACGCAATCTCACTTAATAACTGAAGATCAAAACTATTACCTAAACCACCAGGAAGGAGATATTTATTCTTCATTAACGCAAGCTGTTGTATCACAAACTCAAGAAGTGTATACAGGCGGATAGAATCGCTACAATCGAAAGCTTGATGCTGACAATAATTATGAAGTTCAATAAATCGATTTTCGATTCGATTCAGCAATTTGTCGTCACTTTTGTAAGAACGTTCAAGGAGCGCAGCAAAGCGTACATTCCACTCTTCCATATATCGTACTGACATCGGCGTATTGGAAAAATTACGTACTAAATTAGCATAAAATCGATATAGTGGGCGGGCAATATAATAAAAATTACCACGAGTAGTTTCTATATATCTAAGTGAGAAATCATAGTCAGCCGCCCAATCAAAGCGAAGATCATATTCAAGATTATACGAACGAATCAGAGCCAAGCGGAACATTTGCGCAGTTGGGCCTCCACAAATATTAGATTGCTCGATCAATGTAGAAACTGTATCAGAAGAAGATAAGTTTATATCTGTTTGAGAAATAAGATCAAGTCTACACTTTTCATCATTGGTAATAAAATATGCACCACATGCAACCATAACTAAATTTTGGTCCGCATTTAACCCTGCAACAAGGCTGGAACAACAATTTGTGATAAGTTCGTCATTGACCATGACCAGCTTAAAATACTCTCCAACAGCATAACTTAAACAGCGATTCCAATTTTCAATTCGTCCGACATTCACAGCATTGCGAAAAACCACCACTCTTTCATCTAAATTGGCATACTCAATCGCAATATCCAGAGTATTATCTGTGGAGGCATTATCTACAATAGCAACTGCAATATCCACATCAGTCTGCCTGAGAAGGCTATCGAGACACCTGATTAAGTTCTGGCTTGCATTATAAACAGGCACCCCAACAAATAGCTGAGAAGGCCTATTTTTCAAATTTAAATAGCGGGAATATGGATAAATACGTACACTAGCATTATCTTCAGTTCGAATTTCTTCCCACTCTTCCATCAAAGGTAAATAATCATTTGCTAATAACAGCTTCAATTTCTCGTACTCGAAAAAATAATTCCTCCAGATTTTGCGAAAGAGCAAACTATCCCAATGTCGGACAACAAGGTTCATCCCCCCCAAGTTACTATCACGAGTTGAGTTTCTTAATCCAATCAAGGAATCAGCTATCATCGCAAACCAATCCAAATTGGCTGCATGTAAATATCCTAGAGCATTGCAATTCCGATTGAGTTTTCTTGGATCAGAGAGCAGTTTCAGTACTTCCTTTGGTTTCATAGAGAAACGATTTGGCTCATAATACGCTTTATATAGTGTTTTCCATTCTTCATGCAAATAAATGCTGGCATTATTAATTTTTTCATAAGGATATTTGGAATTAATAACTCCAAATTGTAACTCAGCATCCAGAATTACAAAATTATCAACAATAAATCTGTTAGATGCAGATAATACTTCAACATTCATTGGATATAATATTTCTTTATAGTTGATACCGGTTTTATTTTTTATTAGTGAAATCATTAAATACTGTTCTGGTGTAACTAAAAGATGACGAGAACCAATGAATTGGTAAACTACATCAGGTGCAAACCAGCTATAAAGATCCTTTTCAGTAGCCAAAGGTACATTAAACAAATCCCTAATATCATCTGCTAATCCAAAAAAACACCAGTCAGATGGATGAAAAGGATATGGAGAAAAACATGTAGGTTTTCTGAAGAAAACACTTGGAACAAGAACTCTTTCGCGGAATAAACTAAAACGATTATTTCTAGCTTTCCATTTTCCAAAATACTGTAATAAACAAGAATTAACAAAAGCAGTATCAGATCGAATTTTACAAATAAATGGCCGAGTTGCCGCCTCAACGCCAGCGTAAGATCCCACAACCAATCGATTAATATTACTCAAAGGGCCTACTGGACCTGGATCATCACTTCTGATCAGATAGTCAAAATCAACATCAGAAACATCCTCGCTTTGCCATGTGGAAATAATAATTTCTGCATCTGTAAAGTATCTACGAATGCTGACGGTAACATCAGATATTCCACCTTTTTGTGCATGGCTTATTGGACCTTGCACAACAAAAGATATTTGATTACTTTGCACAATATATTCCTTTTAAATAAATCTCAACTTATTGATAAAAAGAATAATTTTTTATAACTTATTCTTAAAATATTGAATATAATAAATAAAATTATATAGGAACCGACATTCCGCACCCCCTTACCCGGAATTCGCATATAGAGCGACAAAGCGTGCGCCGAGCAAGGCCAACAAGGTCTCATGAGCTTCCTTAAGATTCAAAATGACCTCGTGGACCGACTGGATCACCAAGAGATGAATCCCGGTAAAAAATTGAAAGACCCAGCGGGCGGTGGGATGATCGGTGGGGTGACCTTTTTGATCGGGAAAGGTATGTTGATGAGCTTTTAAGGATTCACGAATGCGGTGTTCCAAGGCGCTGTAGACCAATAGGGACAAGGTCATGATCATGGCGAGGGCCATGATCCGCTGGGCAGACTTTAGAAACACGGTCGAGGCCATGAACAACGGATCCTTGAGGAAACGAAACCCCCGCTCCACTTTTTGTTGCTTTTTCAGATACGCTTCCATTAATGCTTCATCGGATGACGCCGCCTCGTCTAATTCATTACTGGCCACAATAAAACAACTTTTTCGGTCGATTTTTTGTGGCCGGCGCGGATCATGAATGAACGAACCCATCTGGCCAGCAATCTGATAGGTGATTTTGCTCGGAGGTTGATGGGCCGCCGGCCGACCGCGTTGCTCATAGGTCGCGACTTCCATCACTTTTTCGTCGAAGAGGGCGGTATAAGACAGGGTCGCTTTACATTGATCGAGAGCGGCTTGCGCATCCGCAGCGCAAAAAAAGGATTGCTTACTTAATAAGTGAAAGGCTTTGACTTCTTGTTGGCCTTGTTTCACGTATTCGCGCTGGACACTTTGCTGGGCACGCTGGCGCGACGAAGCCGTGCAAATCACGATCCAGCGCTGACGCATACCCGCATACTCGACTCCGAGACTGCGCGAACGGATGGGCGTGTCCGTGGTGGTGAGTTCGGCCGCCACGGCGTCGCTGATGTGCCGGGCCAGCGTCATGGTCTCCGGGACCCGAGTAATCCACCGGGTCTCACCGAGACGAAGCAAGGTCTCCCGGACAAATCCAGCACTATCAAAGACATAGTATTGAACTTTAAAGTCTCGATTCAGTTGCTCAAGATGGACAGCGAGCGTCTCACGAAAACTGGTTTTGTCTTCGCTATTCCCACTGAGGGGTTTCATGAATAACGGAATACCGGCTTGATTTTCACAAATAAACTGAATCACCCACCGATTCAGATCGGGACGATGATCGCGGCTGTAGCCTTGGGTGATTTTAATCACGCCGTCTTGGACCGGTTGATCGCTGTTGTACTGTCCATCCACAGGCAAACTCGTCGAATCCAAATGACCAAAACGACACTGAAGCTGCAGCTTTTCCACGGACGCCGCCGCGGTCAGTGTATATAAATCCTCCACACCATAGCTGTAGATACGGTCCAAAGCTTTACCTAAAGTATCATCATTCAAGTGCCGAGCTTCAATCCCCGTTCCGAGTAAACGAGCAACCGGTTTTTTCTCGAAAAAATGCGGCGTTAAATACAAAGCACGATGACTAAAGCCCAGACCGTTCAAAATCATGGCTTTGACCGCTTGTCCGACGGAAACCATACGCTGTTCGTGATCTTGCACGATGACCGTATCGATGAGATTGACGATGCCCAGTTCATCCACCATCGCCGCGACCAGACCCAGGTGGTCCAGATTGTAGCTCTGATAGGTGATCGGTCCGCGCATCGTGCCCGTCTCAACATGGACAGCCGTTGTTTTCTCCTTGATTATGTTCATATTTATCATTATTCTAACATAATTTCACTTTTCGCCGTTAGGGGGTGCGGAATGTCGGTAGGAACATCTCTAATAAATAAATTATTAAGACATGGCATTCTTTCTAAGTTAATTGTTTCAAATGATTCTAAGTCATCTGGAACGCCTATCCCATGCATGCCATCCCTATCACTACCAATATCGTAATAACCAATTTTATACCTAGCAGCAAGCATATAATTATAGCAAGGAGCAACATAATATTCATTGTTTACTCGTGCGCCTTGCTCGATCATCTCTTGGGCAGATGCAACAAATTGTCTACCATACCGAAAATTGTATATACCCACAGTTGCTTCATTTGACACAACTTTTTTCTCCACAACTTCAGCAATTTTGTGATTATTATCAAATCGTATATAAGACCATTTAGGATGATTAGCCCTCATAGTCATGATGAAACCATCAAAACCTTCATACTCCATCGCACTAAGATAAACATTTATATCTATATTTACCAACTGATCGCAATTAGCAATCATCAGAGGCGAATCATTATCAATCAATTCTTTCGCTGTAAGAACAGTACACGCAGCGCCTTCAGTTACATCTGATACTGTTAGGATTTGACACTCTGGAGCCCATTTCTTTAAGTAATTATCCAAACCATACTGGTATACATGCTCTTTCAAACATATAAATATGAAACGATGTGGGGTTACTGGCCGGAGGTTATTAATAACAATGGAAATCATCGGTTTTCCTCTTACATGAATAAGTGGTTTTGGCAGGGTGTATCCAGCTTGAAAAAACCTGCTTCCACGGCCAGCCATAGGAATAACGATATTCAACATTTTATTACCCCACATACTTGTCATTTGGCACACCAGGAATCTTAACAACAACAGTAATTGTATTTTCAAGTGCAATAAAATCTGTACTCTGACCAGGATCAATAACAATAATATCTCCTGACATCAAATGTCGTTCATTCATTTTCACCTCGCCTTGAAGAATCAAAGTAACTTCAGTAGCAATTTTATGGAAATGCCGTTCCTCACATGTGCCAGCGTTATAATATTTAACCGCAACTTCAACCGCTTCAGTTACAAGGGCAGTAGGTGAAAAATTTCCAATAAACCAGCCACGCGTCATATTAACAAGCTTATAAATATTCATGACCCTATAAATCCTATTCCGAGATATCCGTAAACATGATTTAACCATGAAAATCCCGAGTAATTTCCTCCTGTAAATTTTCCTGTGATCCGAACTATGGGTCGGGCGAGCATTGTGTATATAGCTCAGCAGGACCAATGAGTTAAATTATTGTCGATGATCTGGCTCGTGCTGCGAATCAGCACCATCACAGGAAAATTTACAGGAGAAGTAATTTTTCAGCATCGAAAATATCTCTTCTCGTATTCTTCAATGCGCTGAGGAGAGTAAAAGGTATGGTATTGCTCTGCAGCAACAGGTATGCCAACAAGATTATAATTATTGAGTACAAGCTCATTTAATACAGGCGCTGTATAAAAAATATTATTTACATGGGCATCTTTTCGTATTGATTCCATTGCCGCTTCAACAAAAAACTGACCACAACGAAAATAATAAAAACCTGCAATCGCATAACGACTAATTGGCTTTTTTTCTGCAGCTTCAACAATTTGATCACCTTGTAAACGAATGAAAGACCATCTTGGATGAACAGATTCAAAGAAAACAATACCTGCATCAGCTTGTTGCTTTTCAAAGTCCATAATAAAACATTCGGGATTATCTTCGAAAAGTTGATCACTATTACAGATTATCAAAGGATCCGAATTATTTATCTGTTCAACAGCAAGCAAGCAACTACATATAGCGCCTTTTGTTTCTTTATCAATCCTTATCATTATACATTGACCATTAGTAAGAAGATTTAAAGTATAATCTAAGTGATATCTGATGCAATCCTCCTTTCTTAAAATAAAAATAAAACATAAATCCCTACGGATTTGTAGGAGGTTATTAATTATAAGTTCAATCATTGGTTTTCCAGTAACCTCAATTAAAGGTTTTGGAAATTGATATCCAGCTTCCTCAAAAAATGCAGATCCTCCTGCTAGAGGTAAAATTACATTAATCATGACCCACCTCAATTTGTTTGATACATCTAGTTATATTGTCGAATGTAACATCATCCGTTTTCTCAATCTGAAACAGATAAGCTCCTGAGCCAATAGCAGCTTTTACACCATTGGGGTTATCTTCAACTACCAAACATTCACTTGGACAAAGCCCAAGAAGATTTATTGCCTTGGAATAAATTTCCGGATCAGGTTTAGGTTGATTGACGTCTTGATTCGAAAGGAAAAAATTTAAAAATCTTAATAAATCAGCTCGTTCCATCATTGATTCAATTGTTTTACGAACTGAATTAGAACATACAGCCAACTTGTATCCAGCCTTACGTAATTTAGAAAGGGCATATTGGTGGTGAAATACTGGTTTACAACGAGTGTTAATTAACTCCATGGTATATCGTTGCTTCATATCATTAATAAATTCATGTAATGCGGCAGGTAGTCCACGCTCCAAGGATAACATTTGTAATTTCTTTTTTGTTGGTAATCCATCATATGTAACAAGATGATCATAGCGACTAATTTCCATACCAAACAAACTAAGCGCTCTATTAAGAGCTTCATAATGCCATTCTTTAGCATCTATCAGAACACCATCCATGTCAAAAATTATCGCCTTAATCTTATTCATAAAAACACCTTTGCAGCTTCACCAGGATGGTCAGTACACAGCATTACATTAGGTAAGTGATAAAGGCTCCAATTACTTAAAAGTTGCCAAAACTCCTGATATGGGCGATTGTGCAGTTCTGGCGAAACAAGACAAATACGTTTCCCTGCTACTAGCAAGCTTTCAAGTAAGCTAGTTTCAAACCAAATCCTTTCAAAGCAATCAATCCAAACACCAGAAGCCTTTTCTAACAAGATAGGTATTGTCTCATATTCACTTAGGCGAGTAAAAAAAGGTAAATCATGAGATAGATAACCCAAACTGTCCGGTATGGATGCATCAAAAAAGAAAAAATTATGCACTTCATTATCAGCAAGAATCTTCGCTAACATTGTTTGAAGGCCATCGGCCTTGACGTTAAATGCTAGTGGCAAATCGTTACCATACAAATGATATAGCTTTAAGAAATTATTCAAGGGTAACGCCTCAGGACCCGGCATGTCATGGGATATGACAATCTCCCCAGATTTATCTCGAAGATCAGTCTCAATTCCAAAACCTGAAGCAAATGAACGTCGAAATGCACCTTCGCTGTTTTTTTCGCTAGGATCTATCCACCAACCACGATGAGAGATAATAATCATTGAACTTGCTCTTTAAATGTATTTTTGCTAGCTCCCATTGTACAGGACAAAATCCGCCAACCCAATGAATTAAATGTTAAATCTTTACCAGGCAGCGGACTCATTAGAGGTGGAGAACAGCGATTTTGCGGGTTCCATCCCACCCGTTTAAAGAGCGACTCCAGTGCCTGATGAAAAGCGGATTGCCGGGTAGATGCTTGGTGGTGGAATAAACAGCCTCTTAAGTAATCTAATCCATACCGAAAAAGACTTTGGGCGGGACGGCCATGTTTTTTGATCTTAATCGGTTTAACTTCATGGCGCCATTCACCAATAATGTGCGCCCAACTAAATGCAATCGCGAGAAAAGCCATCAACTTTTCAAGTCGCTGAGGGTCGGTCATCTGGGTGGATTCCAGATCGAAACCCCGGGTTTTCAAGCAAATGAACAGCGTTTCGATGGGCCAGCGTTCCTTATAATTTTCTAAGGCGGTTTCCGGTTGTTCTGGCGTAGCGATAATGACAAATTCACCGTCGGCCATTTTCAGGCCAATGACATAAAGAGAGTGCCCCCACACGGTGCGTTTGCCCGATAAAATGAGCGCGCCGCCGCGGGGCAGGCCTCGAAAGAGATTTTCTGCGGGAACGGGGACGCCTCGAGAATTGGAGATTTGCGTGTTCTTCTTGATGCGTATGACGAATTTAATATTATTTTCAATAAGATAGCCAAACCATTTGATCCCGACAAACTCACGATCTGCCAATAAGCAGGCGATCGTTTGGGCGCCAAAGATCGTGAGAAATCGGTTGATTATTTCGATTCTTTCTTGGGTATTTGAGTTGCCTTTTTTATCTAAAGCGACCCATAATAGAGGAAAAGCGGATCCGCGATAGACGATTCCCAAAACGAGATAATTGATAGTCGCATCACCGCATTTCCAATTCGTTCTATCGAGCGTCAATTTGAACTGAAGCAAAGGAATGAGACCGGCAATAAACCGAGCGACCTGATTCAGATCTAGAGAAAATTGACCAAAAAGCCGCTGCAGGCGTTTGTAATGAGAGGAGGGTTGTGCATTTCCAGGAAAAGTGGTGGCGATCTTGGCGAGATTGCCTGTTCCCATCTGGATGATTCCGATGGTCAAATAGATAATGCAATAGAGACGAGCTCGGTTCCAGTGAAAATGATGATGAAGCATTTCTGCAAAGTGCCGGGTATTAAAAAGGGGGGGATTCACGGAATTAACCTCGCCTGTTGGGAAATTAATGTTATTAATCAATGCATTATGATAACACAAACCTTGCGATCCTGCTGCTCTCAAAATAGTTACAATTTTTTATTTTAATTTTCAGTAAGTTATTTTTGTCCTGTACAATGGCTAGCTCCACAAAATCATAATTATATTCAAATAGTTATGTAGATGCATTTTCAAATAAGGTAAAATTTATGCCTTTAAAATTCAATAGCTTACAAAAAAATGAGCGAAACTCAGTTGCACAGCAGACCGAGTGGAATATAAGCCCGTTCCAAACTTGATAAAGCATATTACAGGCCAAAAAACATATGCCTTTAAAAACAAAGAAAATATTAATAACAGACCCTATTGTTCTGAATTGCACCAGATATGATTCCGTCGAAATTCCGACGCTCGGACAAAACCGGAGCGTTCGGGCAAAAGCCAGATTATTGACGGGCTAGAACTTGTCCCCCAGCAGAGATGTCTGGTATCCGCATGAATATTCTGCTTCCCGTCCATATCCCTAAGCCCCCTGCTATAGCCGGATTCCAAGACTACAATCCTCCCAAAATACGAGAAAATCTTTAGGCTCAATATGGATTCCAGACTGTTGAGGACGGATCGCGCCGGCGGAGGTTGGCGGGTACACTGAACGGGTACCGAACCCCTTTGACCGAAGGTCCCCGATGATGATCCCCCTTCAAAACCTGCTGGACGACCACAAATGCTATGAGGTGATTCGCCAGCTGCGGTGGCCCGACGGGGTCCGTTGTCCCCACTGCAGCGCGGCCGCCGTGACGAAGCAGGGGCGGGATACGACGCAACCGGCGCGGCAGAAATATCGCTGTCAGGGATGCGAGCGCTACTTTGACGATCTGACGGGGACGGTATTCGCGGGGCATCATCAACCGCTCTCGGTGTGGATTTTGTGTCTGTATTTCATGGGGTTGAACCTCTCGAACGCCCAGATCGCCCAGGAATTGGGGTTGGACCCCAGCGATACGCAGCGGATGACCGAGCCGCTGCGGGACGGGGTCGTGATACGCCAACCCGAACCGGTCCTGTCGGGGGACGTGGAATGCGACGAGGTTTACGTCATCGCCGGCCACAAAGGACAGCCGGAAGCGGTGCGACGCGCTGGCCGGCGGGGTCGGCGGCGCCGGTTGAAGGGGGCGCGGGGTCGGGGAACCTTGGCGACCGAAAAGCCACCGATTTTCGGCATGATTCAACGGGGTGGCGCGGTGGTCATCCGGATGGTCGAGAACGTCCAGCAGGCCACGATTCGCCCCCTCATCCAGACGTTCGTCGCGCCGGGAACGCGCGTCCATACCGATGAATAGGCCATCTATAACCCGTTGAAGGACTGGGGCTTTGATCATCATACGGTGTGTCATAGCCGGGGTGAATACGCCCGTGACGAGGATGGGGATGGCTTCCATGAAATTCATGTCAACACCATGGAGGGCTTTTGGTCCTTACTCCGTTCCTGGTTGCGACCGCATCGCGGCCTCTCGCAGGAGAAACTGCCGCTGTACTTGGGCTTCTTTCAGTTCGTGCATAACGTTCGCATCCGGGGTAAAGGCCTGCTCAGCCCCCTCTTAACGTTGCTGGTCGCATAACGCACCGAACTGACTGGAATCCATATTGAGCCAATCTTTAATCATGCAGGCTATCGCCAAGCGTACGTTGAGGAAATTCTGGGAACAGCCCGCTTACCGCGATGCCCAAGGTCCACTCGAGAGTTGGTATCAGGAAGCCATCCAATCAGCATGGACTTCACCGCAAGCGGTAAAGTCCCAATACAGCAGCGCCAGCGTCTGCGGTAACAATCGCGTTGTGTTCAATATCGGTGGGCACAAGTACCGCCTGGTGGTCGAAATGCAGTACCGAGCGGGTATTGCGTGGGTCAAATTCCTCGACGCCCACGCGCAATATGACCATATCGACGTGGAGAGCGTGAATGACTATTAAACCCATTCGCAACGACGACGACTTGCGGGCAGCGTTCCATCGTCTTGAAACGATCTTTCAAGCGGAGGAAGGCACGCCGGAAGCGGAAGAAATGGAACTACTGGTAACGCTGATCGAAGCCTACGAAAACCGGCATTACCCCATCGGCCCGGCGGATCCGGTCGAGGCCATCAAATTCCGCATGGAACAACAGGGCCTCACGCCCCGCGATCTCGAGCAATATATCGGCTCCAGCGGGCGGGTGTCCGAAGTGCTTAACCGCAAGATGCCCTTGAGCCTGCGCATGGTGAAACGCCTGCACGACGGCCTCCGTATCCCCTATGAGAGCTTGTTAAGCAGGATCGCGAGAAAGCTCGCTCATCGAATCCTCCCGGAAACCCCGGAAAAGCACCCTCAATGCTCGCCACCCGCCGCGAACACCTCGTCCAGGCTGGCCGCCTTCAAGCACCCGCAGCGCCCAGGTTTCCAATTGTGCCGGCTCGGCTTGATTCAACCGGGTCTCCACCCACTCCGGCAGCGGCCCAAACCGCCCAGTCAATAGCCCCCGCAGCAACGATGCCTGCCCCCGGGAAATCCCTTGCTCCAGCCCCTGCTCCAGCCCTCTCTTCCGAGCGAAGAGTTCAGCCAACCGCTTGGCGCGTTTTTTTCAGAAAAGTCGGGACCGGTGGCGCGCCCATGCGGCCGAGAAGCAAACGAAGCTACGGGCATTGGAAACGCGTGTGCGGGATCTGGAAAGGAGTCGGTCGAAGTGGAGAGAACGCGCACAACAGGCGGAGCAGGCATTGCGGGCGGTCACGGCAGGGAAGCCGTCGGAGAGAGCGGGAGGAGGTGCAGCAAGGGACAGCGAGGCGGATGCGCCCGCGGGGGAGTGCTTGGCTCGTGGGGAACCTGCGCCGCGGGCACGGGGGCATGGTTACGATCTGAGGTGGGTGGAAATGGCTCTCCTGCAGCTGCTGGTGGGGCTCGGCAGCTTACGGGGGACCTGCCGGATGCTTGGCGAGCAGGGAGGCCTGGGGGAAGGGGAACGCTCGCCGGCGGTCAGCAGCATGCGGTCCTGGCTGTTTCGGATCGGCCTTTACGTGTTCCAACAACCGGTGCAACAATGCGACGACTGGATTGTGATCCTGGACCTGACGGTGGAGTTGGGCACGGCTAAGTCAGCGTAAATAAACAACCGACCGTTTTTGTTCGTTTGTGTCGTGATGAAGGCATGATTGAGATTGCTGTTATCGATAGCCTCAGGAGGAAGTTCAACCGCATCAAGGCGGAGTTGGACGGAAGAGGATGGCGTTGCTGGGCGGCCGGCGAAGCGCTGGAATTTGGGCATGGCGGGATTAAGGCGGTGGCGCGGGCGACGGGCTTGGGCGAACGAACCGTTCGCCGCGGGTGTGAACAGTGGCGTCAAGCAGGACCTCCGAGCGGTCCGGGCGGGCGGCGGATTCGGCAGCCAGGAGGGGGCGAAAGCCGCTCACGGCGGGGAACCCGAACTTGGTCGCGGCGTTGGAAGCGTGAGTGGAACCGACCACGCGAGGTGATCCGATGTCGCCGTTGCGATGGACCTGCAAGAGCGCGCGGAAGTTGGCCAAGGCGCTGGCCGACCAGGGGCATGCGGTGAGCCATACCAAGGTGGCACCATGGTTAGCGGATTTGGACTATAGCCTACAGCGCACCCGCAAGAGTCTGGAAGGGATTTCGCATCCGGATCGCAATGCGCAATTTCGCCACATCAACCGCTGTGTCAAAGTATTCCAACGGGCGGGGCAACCGGTGATTTCGGCGGCTGCGAAGAAGAAGGAACTGGTGGGGCCGTTTGCCCATCGGGGACGGGAGTACCAGGTCAAGGGCACCCGGAACGGGTGCGTACCCACGATATTGCGGACCAGGAACTGGGCGAGGTGCGTCCCGATGGGGTGTCCGATCTGACGGATAATCGGGGCTGGGTCAGTGCCGGGATCGATCGCGACACCGCCCAATTTGCGGTCGAATCGATCCGGCGCTGGCGGCGGCACCTGGGCGCCGCGTGCTATCCCCCCGCGCGAGCGATCCTGATCGCGACCGCTGGGGGCGGGAGCAACGCCAGCCGTAATTGGCTCTGGAAGGTGGAATTGCAGAAGCTGGCGGACGAGACGGGCCTGGCGCTCTACGTGCGCCATTTGCCGCCGGGCACCAGCAAATGGAACAAGACGCACATCGGATGTTCTGCCACATGACGGAGAATTGGCGCGGCCGGCCGTTGATCAACCACGAAGTCATCGTTCACTTGATTGGCAATACCACCACGGCTGCCGGTCTCACGATCCAAGCCGAGCCAGACAACAACCGCTATCCGACCGGGATCGCGGTGAGCGATCAAGACCTTTGGGCAGCCAACCTTACGCCGGCAAAGTTCCATGGCAAGGATTGGAACTACGCCATCAAACCGCAACAGCAGGGATAGAAAAACGGCCAGTTATTTATTTACGCCTCCCTAGTCCTCGACCCCATCCCGCCCGGTCACCCGCGCCAACGCGTCCGCCCAGCGTCGCCCCAGGGTCGCATCCCGCACCACCTTCCGCAATTCCTTGTCCAGGAAGGTGTGGCCCGGCGTCCAGTCGATTCCGGCGTGGACCACCGGAAAATAGAACGGGTGCGGCTCTTTTTCTACGACACAGGGTTGCCAAAAATCAACACGTTATAGCGTGTAGGATTTGAAAAAGGACCTCTCAAAGGGTAGATAAGAATCTTATCCACCCCCCTTCTGAGAGCCTATACGAAAAGTATAAATTCAAAGGTACACATTGATGACGGGCACTCTTCATTAGTTTGAGGGAACAGTTTTTTTAACATAATCCGGATAGAAGCAACATAAATCATTGCGATACTCGAAGCGGGCTTTTTTTCATATTCCCTGACTAATCTGCGATAACGGCTGAGCCAGGCAAAGGTTCGCTCTACCACCCAACGTCGAGGAATCACTTTAAACTTCTTGCCTTTGCGACCGACGACCTCCAATTCACAGGTAAAGGTGCTTTTAACCCACTTGACCAAGGGGCCTTTATAGCCTTGATCCGCCCAGATCCGTCGCAGGGTGGGCACGGCCTCAAAGACCCGCTCTCATACCGGCCTTGCCCCCTTGCTATCATGAATATTCGCGGCATGAACGAGAGCGACTAGAACGCAACCGATGGTATCGACTACAATATGATGTTTCCTGCCCTTGACTTTTTTCCCACCATCGAAGCCCGATTCTTGGGCGGATTCTGCAGTTCCCTTCACGCTTTGACTATCGATGATCCCGGCGGTAGGTTCTTCGTTCCGACCGTTGTTTTTTCGGAGCATCCGCCGAATTTCCTGGTTCACTCGCTCGAAAAGTCCTGACTTCATCCATTTTTGATAATGATAACTCACGGTGGTTGGCGGCGGGAAATCATGCGGTAAATAATCCCATTGACAGCCCGTTTTGTTAATATAACTGATGGCATCCCATACTCTCCTCAAATCGACTTCCCTGGGTCTACCCATTGAGCGACCCTCTTCTTTTAATAGGATCACTTTGATCACTTCCCACTCTTCATCAGTCAAATCACTCGGATATTTTTTCTCAGTCATGGGGTGTTTTCTCTCTCAAAATCAATTCAAAATGAAGTTTTCACGAAAATTATACACTATTTTGTTATTTAAAACAACATGTTAGTTTTCGTATAGGCTCTGAGACGAGAGGTCCCATACGATGAAAGCACAAGCGGTAGCGTTTGACCAGCCGTGTCATTCGGCCTACGAGAAGTTTATCGAGATAACGAACCATCTACGAGGTAAGGCGTTGTCCGCGGAGACACATAGTGGAGTCGAGGCCTATCTGGAGGAGGATGGACGCGAACTGCTACGGTTGCTGCTACAAGAACATTTAGCGAGCCGTGGCTCCGGACGGGTTGGAGAAGCGGTTTGCGGTGCGGACGGGGTGGTTCGCCCGCATAAACGCGATCACCTGGAGCGGAGTTATCAGAGTGTGTTTGGTGGGGTTCAGGTGGAGCGGACCGGGTATGGTCAGCGCGGGGTGGCCAGCCTGTTTCCGCTGGATGCGCAATTGAACCTGCCCGCACAAGGCTACTCGCATCGGTTGCAGAAGCGGGTCGCCCGTCAGGCGGCCAAAGAGTCGTTTGAAGAGGTCGTCAAAGACATCGAGGCGGAGACGGGCGTGCACATTGGCCAGCGCCAGGTTGAAGAGATCGTCGCCACCGCGGCACACGACTTTGAGGCGTTTTATGCCCAGCCCTTGCCGGAAGAACTCCAACGGCAAGCGCAGAGCAAGCCGATTCAGGTATTGACCTTTGATGGCAAGGGGGTAGTGATGCGGCCGGAGGGCTTGCGGGAAGGAACCCGCCAGAAAGCTGCAGCCAGTCCACCGCGGTCGCCCCGCGGTTTTTCCCGGCTCTTTGGGAATTGCCGGGGTATAAATTGTTTTTAAAAACAGAATCTTGTCGATCATAAATCGCTTTTTATGCCTCAATAAATTCGGAGCAAATTTCGGTAACTCTATGATTTTTTATAGGCATACAAAGCATATCCACAAAGGTCCAGATAAAGATGTTGGAAAAGATGCCCAATATTCTTCAAACCATAACAGCGTCGTTTAATGACTTTGATCTTGTTATTAAGCCCCTCAACGAATCCACTCGTCAGTCGATTTAAGAAATAATTCGCGACCTCATTTTTATAGGTCTCCAAGGTCTTTAAAAACGTATCAAAACAACGCACCGAACTCTTTTTAACCCGGTTCATCCATCCCGTGATCCTCTGCTTCCCACGACGGCGATCCAAGTCGCTATCCAACAGAGCCGTTAACTTGTTTTTTAACTGATAAGCTTGTTGCAGAAGCGGTGAATACTGGAATAACTGGTCTAACGTTTCTTGGTCTTTTGAGGTTAAATCATCCGGCCTTTTACGCAAAAGCCACATCACCCCTTCCAGCTCTTTATACTGCTCTTTGGATAAGGTCTTCCTGAGTCGTTCCAGCTCTTTTTTGCGCAATTCATCCAGACCCTTTCCATAGAGTTTAGCCAAGTGAAATCGATCGACCACGATCCGGACTTTTTTCCCAAAAACTTCTTTCGCCGCATGGATAAAGCCCGCGTACATATCCGAACAAACAAAACGAACTTGTTGGCGTAACTTCTTGGGAATGCTCATTAAAAATTCTTTGACCGTCTCTTTCTTCCGATCGGCCAAGACCCCGAGAATCACCGTCTCTTCACCGATACGGCCCGTCACAATCGTGACAAAATCTTGGTGACCTTTCTTTAAAGAGATTTCATCAATCCCGATGACTTTGAGATTGTTAATCGTCTTCCAATCGACACCTTTGGCAATATAGCGATCAATAATCCCCCGCACCGCTTCATAACTGATCCCTTCTTTAATGCTGACATCTACAACCGTACTATTCACACAGGCCAATAAAACATGTTTCTCGAACGCTTGAGTGTGTCCACTTCGATGGTCATACCACGCTAATTTTTGCGTCGTCGTCGGCTGTCCTCCGCATTGTGTGCATAGGTACCGCTGTGGACGAATACGCAATTCAACCTGCCAACCAAGCAGGGATAAATGTCTGAGCGTAATAAACTCACCATACCCATAAAAATGATTAATAACATTTCCACATTGATGACAGTGCGTTCCGTGAACCGTACTATGAACCGTGACCCGATAGTTCCCTTCTCGGTCCATTTCTACCTCATCTACCTCAACATGAGGGATATCCAAAAGCACATTAAAAGCGTTCTTCAACTCGTCTAATGATTTATCCGTCATAAAATTCTCACTTGATGTTGGCAACTAATTGATATTATTATAATTTACTACCCCTTGAAATACCAGAGAGCCTTTTTCCCACCACGCCAAGGCGAACCGCAAACGAATGGCGACGGTAGCGGGTATCTATCACCTGGATCGGCAGATTCGCTGTCCCCGCACCGTCGCACGGCAGTTTGCACCGCTACGGCTGGTTCCCCGACACCCGACTGCCGTTCCCAAACCGGTGGCCAAGCGGCTGTGGGCCAGTCTGGAAAAACCCATGAAGGCGGTCATTGAAGCCGGCTTTGAGGAAGGGGTTCGGCGTGATCCCAAGCACCAAGCCGAATGGGTGGCCTTGGTGGATGGTGATCCCACCCAGCTCGACTACATCCAGCAGGCGGCGACAAAGTATGGGGCGACGGTGATCGTTATCCTGGATATCATTCACGTGCTGGAATATCTGTGGAAGGCGGCCAACGCCTTGTTCGACGCCGAGGACGCCAAAGGTGCCCCGTGGGTAGCGGACCGGATCGAGCAACTGCTGCAAGGGCAGAGGCCGTCGCTGGTCCGCTGCTTACGGCGCGCCGCCACCGCCAAGGGGTTGAGCCCGAAACAACGGGAACCGATCGAGCAATGCATCACCTATCTGACCAATCACGCTCCTTATCTGAACTATCCGCACTACCTGGCCAAGGGGTATCCCATCGCTACCGGCGTGATCGAAGGCGCTTGCCGTTACGTGGTCAAGGATCGCATGGAGATCACCGGGGCGCGCTGGGGTCTGGAAGGAGGCGAAGCGGTCCTCAAGCTGCGCGCCCTGTACCTCAACGGCGATTTCGAGGCGTACTGGAAATTCCACGAACAACAGGAGTATCAACGCAATCACCAAGCCAAATTTGCAGAAATGCCCACGGCGCGACCACACCTGCGGCTCATCCCTACCGGAAAAGGCTGATGGCATTACCTGACCTGACCTGACCTGACGGGGGGCTGGAAAACCAAGGTCTGGGACGTCGTAGAAAAAGAGCCGCACCCAAATAGAACTCCAGAAACGCCGGGAAGAACCGCTCCAGCACGGTCTTCCACGGGGAGTCGTAATCCGTCATCGCGTCTGTGTCCTGTTCGGAGTGTCGCTTGACACCGGAGTTTCCACCCAAGCCGGCAACGGCCTGGACCACCACCGCAGCGGAATCAGCCAGCGTATTTCTCGGCCTAAAATCATGCCTTCAGTGATAAATCGTCTGGATCGATGCCCAAATCCCGCAGCCGTTGCGCCAGTTGTTCGGCCCGGTGTTGGGCCCGCTCGGCCCGCTGGCGTTCCTGCTCGGCCCGCTGCCGTTCCTGCTCGACTTGTTGCTGCGCTTGCTCGGCCCGCTGGCGTTCCTGCTCGACTTGTTGCTGCGCTTGCTCGGCCCGCTGGCGTTCCTGTGCTGTCTGCTGTATCTCCCGCAGCGCCGCTTCCTCCGGCCCTAGCACCAGCGTTCCCGCTGGTTCAAAGTACCGCAGCCACCCGTCCTTCACCCCCAGGTATAACTCCAACGCTTCGCTCCATCGCCAGCCCCGCTCATCCGCTGGGATCGCTTCATACCACCGGTTAACCAATCGAAATCCGGCAAACTCCCCAGTGATGGGTGAAAACCAGAAATACTCCGGGGAACGGAACGTCGTCTGATACAGATCCTTCTTCTCGTTCCGATCCACGCTAGCCGTCGAATCCGACAGCAATTCAATGATCAAATCCGGGTAACGCCCATCTTCTTCCCACACTACCCAAGAATTACGCGGGGTATGCGTCACATCCCGGACTAGGAAAAAATCCGGCCCCAGAAACCGCCGGAGCCGCAATTGTTAATGCGTGTAGTACACCGTCAGGTTGGCGCCAATGAAAAAATCGTCACGCCCCCGCCAATACCACTCCAAATGGCTGACGAGCAGGGCCAGTTGTTGATAATGTTGCGTGCTTTCCATTTCCGGTTCGTCGCTGAGCAGTTGGCGGGCATCCGGCATCTGCTCGGCCAGTTGTTGCGCGGTAAAGGCCATGTCCGCTACCTCCAGGCCACCCGATGTTGCAATAAAAGTATGATCGTGAAGATTTCGGATCGGCAACGCTCAATGTCCGCCGTCCGCCGCGAATACCTCCTCCAGGCTGGCCGCCTCCAGTACCCGTAACGCCCAGGCTTCCAATTGTGCCGGCTCGGCTTGATTCAACCGGGTCTCCACCCACTCCGGCAGCGGTCCGAATCGCCTAGTCAATAGCCCCCGCAGCAACGATGCCTGCCCCCGGGAAATCCCTTGCTCCAGCCCCTGCTCCAGCCCCTGCTCCAGCCCTCTCTTCCGAGCGATTCGTTCGAAACTGCTCACATAACGCATGCGCTTTTCCTCCTCGAACTGTTGTCGTCCGCCCACAACTGGCGTTCCAGGTCCTCCGGCAACGCCAGCACCCAGTCGATGAAGCGGAATAATTCCAAAATGTCCGACCGTCGGTAGCCGCGCCGGTACAGACTGCGGGCCAGCGCCAGCTTGGCCTGATACCGCGCCTGGTCCGAGCCGGCGGTCTCTTGCGCCTGCAGGTGCGCTTGCGTCACCACCGCGAACGGATTGGGCGAGGCGTCCAGTTCCGCCCAGCGCGCCCGGTAGGCCGCCAGACTGACCACCGGGAAGCGCGAGCCCATTCGGCAGCCCCAGCGCTCGTAGCCGAACTCGCCACAGTCCTCAGGGTACGGCTCGCCCAGCACCGCCAGACTGACCACCGGCCGGGCATAGCGATCGTAGAGCCGATAGTTATACACGAACATCCGTTGGCCGAAGTCTGCCTGGTTTTCGCCCTGCACTTCGACATGCACCAGCACCCAGTCCTCGACCCCATCCCGCCCGGTCACCCGCGCCAACACGTCCGCCCAGCGTCGCCCCAGGGTCGCATCCCGCACCACCTTCTGCAATTCCTTGTCCAGGAAGGTGTAGCCCGGCGTCCAGTCGATTCCGGCGTGGACCACCGGAAAATAGAACTCCAGAAACGCCGGGAAGAACCGCTCCAGCACAGTCTTCCACGGGGAGTCGTAATCGGTCATCGCGCCTCCGCTAGGGTCTCCATCAATAGTATCTGACCGAAAACCCCGAAACCCCGATCGGGTCGGGCTGACGGGATTGCGCCCGTCAGCCCTCCCACACCACCGGACATGCGGTTTTCCGCATCCGGCGGTTGAGCCCAGCGGGCTTAGCCCGCGAGCACCCACGGTAGAGTGAATTACTGATGTCTACCGTGTTGCTCATTGAACCTCTTCTGACGTCTGTGCTCGCTGTCCGCCGCGACTCGATGGGCACGTGCCGCCCCTCCGCAGGAATCCACCTGCTCGGCTTGGCCCGCCGGTCCGGGAGCTGCCGCAGTTGCCGCTCCGAACCCGTGTCGCCCGTCTCCGTGCCGCTGGGAACGGATGCAGACTGTGGTCCTCTCGTGACTCTTCGGCCCTTCGCTCGACCGGCCTTTCGGCCGGTGTCCACACTACTACGGCCTCTGCTGACTCCTGGCACGCTCTCACGCGTCAGGTCTCCCCGAGTAAGAACAGATACTTTCGACCCGTGCCGCCAGGCTCTACCGGATACGTCTTTCGGTGACGGTTGGATTTCGCGTTCCCTAGCACGCTCATCGCCCGTACCCGGCCTCACTGCCTGTTCGTGTTCCTGCGGTCGTGTCTTGGCTACGCCCTTCTTTCAGCTTGGCCTCGCGGCTTCCACCTTGGGTTTCGCTACGCTTCTCGTCACTCTTCGCGGTTACCTCCTCTCAGGTAACAAGTACATGCCCATGTCGGGCACACTAGGTTGGGCCGAGCTTGCGAAGCCCAACAGCATGATCCTTCAAGCTGATTTCCGGAATGTTGGGCAACGTTGCGCTGATGCCCAACTTACACCATGGGTTTTCGGCCAGGCACCCAATAATTGTGGCGGACTGACGCAGCAGCAATCCTCCTACCCCCTTTTGAAACAGGTGGTTGGCGAATACGCCAAGTCATTAAGCCCAATCCAACAGCCTACCGCGCCGTCAACGATGAAATGCGGGTTCGCCGCCACAGTCATCGGCTTGAGCGGCCCGATAACAACGCCCTTACTCCTGTCCAGGAGAGGGTCTGGGCGTGAGGATTTTAGCACTTCCCCGGCGGGCAGCACACCGTGTCGCGAGAATTCAGCAGAGCATGCCATCGGCCAAACATGTTTATATTTTTTATCTCATTGTATTATAGACAAATATCCTTATTTTTGTCAAAATGATCAAAAATTATTCATGTGATTGAATAATATGAATTATTTATAAATAATCGCTGATAAAAAACAATTATTTTACAGTTGTAATTAGCATTCTTTTTTAAATTAGGCACTTGCAAAAAGCTTTTTTTCTGTGCTTTCATGTTTCGCCATGCTGTACTGCAATATGTTTTCGCATCGATCAACAAGCGTGCAAGGGGTGTTTCGGGAGACCGTGGCGCACCCGGGTGCGGCTGCAATGAGGGGGCGAATGAATCGGCCGGCGCTGCGAAAAAATGCCGTCCATCCCGACGCTGGGGAAGCGCGCTGGAAGGCTGTTAGACTCCCGCGAACCCCTGTGCCGGAGACCCTCGCCATGCCGCAAGCACCCGAAACCCCCGCCCCCGCCCCCGCCAGCCCGCCGGAAGCCCGGCGCTTTCCCTGCGCGCAGTGCGGCGCGTCGCTCGAATACGCGCCCGGCACCGACCGGCTGCGCTGTGGCCACTGCGGCCACGAGAATCGGATTGCCGCTTCCGCCGCGCCGATCCTGGAGCAGGATTATCGACAAACGCTGCAGGCGTTGGCGACCTCCACGGCGACGCGCGACAGCAGCGCGCTGCATTGCGAGTCCTGCGGCGCGTCCTACCGCTTCGCCGGGACCATCCACGCCGGGCAGTGTCCGTTCTGCGGCTCGCCGGTGGTGGCGCAAACCGAGCGGTACCGTCAATGGCCGGTGCAGGCGCTGCTGCCGTTTCAGATCGAGCGCGCGCAGGCCCGCGCCCTGTTCCAGCGCTGGCTGAGCGGCTTGTGGTTCGCGCCGGGCGGGTTGAAGGATTACGCGCGCGACGAGGCCCGGCTGACCGGGATGTACGTGCCGTACTGGACCTTCGACGCCGCGACCACGACGACTTATCGGGGCGAACGGGGCGACAGCTATCAGGTCCAGGAAAGCGACCGCGCCATGGAGAACGGCCGGGAGGTGGCACGGGTTCGCGTCGTGACCAAGATTCGTTGGACGCCGGCGGCGGGCGTGGTGTCGCGCTGGTTCGACGATGTGCTGGTGCTGGCCAGCCGCTCGCTACCGCGCGCGGTGACCGAACGGTTGGAGCCCTGGGATTTGGCGAAGTTGGTGCCGTATCGAGAGGAGTATCTGAGCGGTTTTCAGAGCGAGCTGTATCAGGTGGAGCTGGAGCCGGGGTTCGAGCATGCCCGGGAGCGGATGGCGCCCGTCATCCGCCTCGACGTGGCGCAGGCCATCGGCGGAGACCAGCAGCGCATCCAGGCCCTGGACACCCGCTACGGCGAGATCCGCTGCAAGCACGTGTTATTGCCGGTGTGGCTGTCGGCGTTCCGCTTTCGGGACCGGACGTATCGCTTCGTGGTGAACGGCCGCACGGGGGAGGTGCAGGGCGAGCGGCCCTACAGTGCGGGGAAGATCGCGCTCGCGGTCCTGCTGGCGGCGCTGGTGATCGGCGGGGGCCTGGCGGCCTGGCAGCATTTTTCGACGGCCGAACGCGGGCCGGTGCTGGACGCCAGGCCGTATTAGGGCTGGGGGAGGGGAGGCGACCGGTCTAGTTTGGACCGATATGGCTAACATTTTAGAGACATTGTAGCATATTTTTTTCAATAAATCGAAAAATGGGTTGTATTTTGGCTTTATCGGGGATAATCTTGTACCCGCTTGATAAAGGCAAACCAGTCCGAAAGGATGGGACGCAAAACTACTGGCCTACTACTCATACGAATGAGCCAAGGTCGCAGAGTCGCCAAGCAAACACAGTGTTCAACACTGTAAAGTGTTACTTCCTAGTAATGTCTTGTTTGCGCGGCAATCAACTGAGGAGGTTACACTGAATGGCTACCACAGCTTCGACTTCGATGCCGCTCAACCCGGTCTGGCGTCTGCTGGGCTGGCTGAGCGTACTCCTGTTGTTCTTCACGACGAATGTTTACGCCGGACAGGTCAGTTTGGCCTGGAACGCCAGTACCGGGGCGAGCGGCTACCGCGTCTACCAAGTTTCAACCAATGAAACGGCCGTCAATTTAAGTACTTCACATGTGACCGACACGTCGCCGATGGTGGCGGACGTGCCCACTTCCACCGCTACCATTAACAACCTTGCGGACGGAAAGACGTATTACTATGCCGTCAAGGCCTACAATGGCACCAGCGTCAGTGGCTTATCCAACGAGGTCGGCAAAACCTTCCCCGCTTCGCCAACGCCAACGCCAACGCCAACGCCAACGCCAGGAGCACCGGTGGCTAGTTTCAGCGCGAATCTCACGACGGGTACAGCACCTTTGACGGTGGTGTTCACGGACACCTCCGCGGGGGGGACTGTAACCGGCTGGTGTTGGAACTTCGGGGAAGTTATTAATAGCACCAACTGCGACCCCACTAACAAGTCCGCGATCGTTACGAAAACCTACGCTGATACCGGCAAGGACACCAACTACACCGTCAGCCTTACCGTCAGCAATGCGGCGGGTAGCAGCAAGGCCCCCACCAAGCTTATCTCGGTGAAAGCAGCACCAGTGGTAGCCGATTTCAGCGCCAACCTGACCTCTGGGAAACCGCCCTTAGCGGTTACGTTCACCAATAAGTCAACGGGTATCAACCTAACGGGTTATTCGTATTCTTGGAATTTCGGCGACGGGAGTAGCCCCAGCACCGAGATACATCCCGCGCATACCTACACCCAGGATGGCTCCTTTACCGTGAGCCTTACCGCCAAGCGTCCCGACGGCGCCACCATAACGAAATCCGTGGAAAAATATATCAACGTGTCCTCAAGCAGTGCAGGTAATGCTGGGCTGGTCGCCGCCTACAACTTCGAGGAAGCCAGCGGCGCGACCGTGGTCGATGCGTCCGGCAAAGGCAATAATGGCACCATCACCGAAGCCGCGCGGATCACGAGCGGCAAGTTCGGCAGCGCGCTATCCTTCGATGGCATCAACGACTGGGTAACGGTCAATGATTCGGCTTCCCTGGATCTGACCACCGGCATGACACTGGAGGCGTGGGTGTATCCGACTGGCGCTCCCAGCGCCTGGGGAACCATCGCCATGAAGGAAACCACAGGGAATGCGGTCTATGGGCTCTTCTCCGACGGCACGAATAGTTTGCCCGAGGCATATATGGCAGGTAAGTCGTCGGCAATCGGATTGAATATTTTACCGGCCAACACTTGGGCGCATCTGGCTACAACCTATAACGGATCAATTCTTGTCTTTTATATCAATGGCAACGAGGTCAGGCGCGTTACGACTTCAGGGAATATCACCACTTCAAGTGGGAGCTTGAGGATTGGTGGAAACAGCGTTTGGGGTGATTACTTCAAGGGCCGCATCGACGAAATCCGCATCTACAACAGCGCTTTGAGCGTGAGAGAGATTCAAGCCGACATGAACAAAGCGGTCGCCACCTCTTCGCCTCCTAAGCGTTTGCTGGGCGAACAGACGCTCGGATCGGTGTCCGATTCCCTCCCGCAGGGCACGGCGGCGGCGTTCCAAACCACGGCTTCGGTCACCGGTCAGATCACTAGCCTCCCCGTGTACGTCGATACGGGTTCGGCATCCACCAAGCTGGTCGCGGGTCTCTATGCCGACAGCAGCGGCCGTCCGGGCGCTCGGTTAGCCACGGGAACCTTGAGTTCGCCCAAGGTGGGAAGCTGGAACACGGTGCTGTTGCCCGCAACCAAGGTCACTGCTGGCACCAAGTATTGGATCGCGATCCTAAGCACCAGTGGTACGCTCAAGTTCCGTGGACGGGTAGGCAGTACCGCGCAGCCCAGCGAGACCAGCCTGAGCACTTCGCTCACCTCCCTGCCAAGGACCTGGTCGACGGGTACGGTCTCCGGCAATGGCCCGCTGTCGGGGTATGGAGCGGGGTATTGATGAAAATCACCTGCGGTTAAGTTGAACTTTAGTTTATCGGAACGGGAATGGATTCCCTTTCCTTCCAGGTTAATTGAAAATTTTCGAGGTTAATGTCATGAAAAACGTTCAAAAAATTGGTGGTGTTCCTGACGTAGATGTGTTGACCAGCAACCAATTGAATATAAAGCATTTCATGAGTTCTATATCCACGTCTGAAGCACTACCCGCAATGGAGGCGGAAGCTCTTGGACCACTGCAAAACAATCTATCGCAGCTGCAATGGGGGGGGGGGTTATTTCGGGTAGAGGATACCCTGAAAATTGCTAGCGGCACCCACAATCAACCCATCTCCTGAAACGCAAGAAAAGGTTATCCTGATGAACAATATGCTACGTTTTCTAACCGTTCGCTCTGCGGCAGGTCTGCTTGTTGGCAGTTTCTTATTATTGGACGTATCGGTTGCTGCACCTTCGATCTTGTCTCTCTCCGGCGAAGTTAAACATGGCCAGCTTGTGACAATTTCTGGCTCGGGGTTCGGCAGCCACCCCAACTACAACAACATTGGTGATACTTGGAACGGGCATAAGTATCTGAACTTCCGGTGGACGGATTTCAGTTTTTCGACGTTTCCAAGTCAAGCGAGTTACGCCAGTAATCCCACGCAATCCGATGGGTTCTACCCGCAATATGGTGGAGCATATTGGACTGCCTGGAGTAAAGAAGGCCTGTCACTGGAGAATGGTGGCCCCGCCGTTTCCGGGCAGTACTTGAAGCGCAGGGTTGTTCCATCTGAGGCGGGTGAATTGGGTGGGCCATCTGTAGACATGCCTAACGAGGCCGACAACTATTCGAACCTGTTTATTCAGCTTGACTTCATGATGTACTCCCCAAGTGGTCGGCAACAGTCCGGCAAATTCCTTAGAGTCTGGGGTGATGGCGCAGCCGGCAGTATATATCTCAGCTCCGGTGGGCCTAATCTGGAGCTCCGAGGCGACGGATCGTATGAAGACTGCCCCGCTGGCTTTAACGGGGATAGCATAGAATGGGGAAGTCCTGACAGCTTTCAACTGGGTAAATGGGACCAAGTGACAATGGCCTCCGCGAAGTCCAGTGGTGTAGTGTCCGTTTTCATAAATAATAAGTTCCAGTGGAGCCACAAATGGTGGTGTGGCTTCGGCCTAGGTGGGCATACCATCGATTTTCCGAATATGATCGACCAAGCGTATCGTGGTTACGGTGAGGATGGCTCCTACAACTTCACCAATATTTTTGTGAACTTCACGCAGGCTCGAATTGTCTTAGGCAATCGTTCGACTTATACCATGAGCACACGACTAGAGCCCCAACTTCCAGTAGTATGGACGCCGACGTCTGTGCAGTTCGCGGTTAATTCCGGCACATTTTCAACGGGCGATACTGCTTACGTTTATATAGTCGACGAAGCTGGATCACGAAATGAGTCTGGATACATAGTTACCATCAGCAGCGCTCCCCTTACCATCGGAGGTGGGGGGAGCAGCGCTCCCCTTGGAGCACCATCTAACTTGAAGATAACTCAGTGAGGTAAGCCCCCGGCTTTGCCGGGGGACTCACGCCGTGCCGGGGAAAGGCCACAAGTCCATCCCTTGATCCGCCCATGCGCCGACTGTTCGGCCGATTAACCCTGCATCCCGCTCCCGAATTTCCAGCATGGAGAAGATTTGACGTGGCATGTGCCACCGCAGCAGACCGCAGCAGACAGGCAGGGTTCTGACTTCAATCCAGGAGTGTTAAAGAAGAGCGATACCGCACGGCATCGGCCGGTTTGAGGTACTGGAGTTCAGGACGATTCACATGCTCTGCAATATCTTCGGTCCAGGGTTTTCCACTGCGAATCGCATGAGCCTTAATCGTTTCATTGAGCGATGCCGTGGTCAACGTTGGGCTGATATTCTCCATGGCCCACGCCCTGGGAGTAAAATGCAACGCCCCCAATGAAAACTGCCTTAGGGTATCTGCCAGTTCGTGTTCCTTGATCAACATCCCGGTAAACGTGTTTATATAGGACTTGTTCACGCCGATGTTGTCTTCCAAAACGATACCGGGTACATCGGCAAAAAAGCCCTCGAAGATAGACCGATTGCTTCCCTCTTTTTTTGACAGCAGCACATTGACCTTGGATTGATTGAGAATTTCATTCACCTGAGCCTGGTTCAGATTCTCAAAAAGGTCAACCTGGTCCGCGATGCCGTAATAGTGCAGGAGTTCTTCGATACTGCGGCGTGAACTCTTATAGGGGACCCCCACAAGCGCTAGTAGAAAAGGCATCGGTTTAAGACAGTCGATGGCTTTAAACAGCAGGTGATGCCGCTTGTAACTGCCCCAAACCGCCACCATAACCGCGTCGTATTTCTTCGACAGACCAAGAGGTTTGAACACGTCGGGATCAGGCCAATTGCTGGCACCGAAGGAAAGGGGCACCAAATTGGTGGAGAGTCGATTGAGAAAGTCAAAGTCCGTTTTTTCCGTGGCGCACACGTAGACGGGGTCGTCCGTCTGGTTGCAAAGGCACAGAATTTCTGCATCGCAGTATCCGGCCCAACTCGGTTCCAGGACCAAATAATACCGTCTCAGAATCTCGCGGTAATCATAGAGCTTGAGCAAAGCTCTAAGAGTGGGGGTAAACATCACGTAGACCACCCCTTTTTCCACAACCGATCCGTCTTCGATACGGACATTCTTAAGAACGATGACCCGTTTTTCAACTTCGTGCTTGGGGTTTTCAATCACACCGCCGGCCAACTGTTCGTAGTGGGAAAACAGATAAGTACCTTCCCCGTTGTTTTTCAAGACAGGCGCGATTTGCTTTTCGACGGCGAAACGAACTAGGGAATGGGTGGTCACACGATGAGCCTGCATCAACAGTTTCAATCCCTCGTCTTTCTTGCCTCGGACTAAACACGTGGCGGCTTTGGCGCAGAGGGCCACCGCAACGGTAGTCTTCATCATAGACAAATTTGCAATCTCGTATCCGGCCCGCTTGAGCACGGTCAGGTACATGGACGTCCTCGAGCTCAACGAAGGCACTTTCTTGGGTTCAATTAACGATGTCATGGAATCCTCAATTGTAGGAATTCTGACTTTCACAGCCAAGATCATGTCACATTGCAGAGACTCATCGAAGCCGACAAGGACACGCGCTTTTCCCTTCTGCACCGGGAGTTCAAGAGCTGGCTCGAAGGCCACTTCCCCGCGTTGGCTGCCCAAGGGGCCGCTGGCCCAGGCCTGCCACTACGCGCTGTCGAACTGGCCAGCGCTCGCCCGCTTCACCGAGAACGGCATCCTCGCCGCGGATTCGAACCTGGTGGAGCGCCAGCAATTCCCGGCGTCTTGATTTATAAGGATTTTTATCGTACAATTAAATGACGTTTATGAAAAATATCCTTTAAAATCTATGTCACAAAAATAGGAGGCCGGGAATTGCTGGTGGAGCGCACCGTTCGGCCAGTGGCCGTAGGCAGGAAGGCATGGCTATTCGCCGGCAGCCCGCGCTGTTGCCGAGGCTGTAAATCCGCGTCATTCTGGTGATGGGCGCGGAATTGGGCCGCGGGGGTCTGGGTGGGGGGGTGCGCAGGGCTCTGAACGGCTCAACGATCCTTATAACCGGCTGGCAACGGAGCGCAGCGGAATTGCCAGTCCGAGTTGATGCGATTGTTGCAATTCAGGCCAGTCTCCTGTACGCATAAATATTGTTTACTGCGAATAAGCGATGTTCATAAGGAATTGGTATCGCAGGCAATTTTGGAATGATACGGAGATGGAAAGTCTGCGATGTGTATTTAATAAGTTCAAATTTATCTCGTACCATCCTTTCCAATAGCCAATCAAAAATAGGATGGATATGACCAGAGCCTAAGTAATCCCGTTCATAGAACCACCCCAACTTGTCCGAAAAAAGAAAACGGATTTTTTGCATTATGGAATGAACGTTAGGTGTGGTCAGAAATAACATTCCGTTTGGCTTTAGCACCTTCCACGCTTCATTGATCAAATTCTGCGGATTAAAAAGATGTTCGATGACTTCTGTTGCGAAACAGATATCGAAGGATTGTGGCTCATACGGCAATGCCCCATTGAGGTCGCAAAACTCAACGTTGGTTGCTTTTAATTTGTATTGAGCAGGGTTGTAGTCTACAGCTCGTATATTCTTGGCTAGCACGCCATTTCGCATGAGCTTAAACTCCAAAGAACCTTGCCCTGCGCCAAGAACTAATATCTGAGCGTTCGGTAAGTAGGGCATGGCAAGCTCGATTACTTTTTCATGTACGCCATCGCCAGACATATTCGCAAAATCTTCATTATGACTTTCCATATGACCTTCCGTCTCTCTTTGCATCACTTCCGAGATTAACGGCACCCCCGAAGGGGGCGTAGCCGATCACGCAGTGATCGGTAACCGTTCCTGTGAGCAGTTCTCTGGCTTGGAGCGCGGCTTGCGTGTCCGCTTCGAACCTGCGGTTCTAAGCGTGCGCGCAAATTGCGCTCAGCAATTTAGCAATTTTTCTGGACTGTTATATAAATTAGACATTATCGGAAACTCCAGCACTCACCGCAGCAATAGCTATCAAGTAGCCTAGTTTCCGATAATGTCTATTAAATAAACGTGATGTGCAATTTTTCTAAGTTATTGATTTGCAATTGGAAAAATAAAGCTAACATATCATTCTCACGAACCGTGATCTTGTATAATCAACGGCTTAGCAGAGAAAGTTGCACATCGCATTATAAATAGTATTCCGCATAGAATAGCTGGTTCGATTCGGCGTAGCGATCCATGTCCGGGGTACTTTGTTACAGGTGGCTCCGGTCATTTGGGCACGAAGTTTCAGTCTCATTGCGCTACAGAGGAAATTTCATCAACGGCGATTCTCCAGCTCGTCTGCCAAGCCGCGAGCTTTAGTTTCACCTCCCGGCACATCTCTTGACCTAGCTGATCTTTTCTTGTGACTGCTGTCTCGATAGCCGCAGCTAGAGACTTGAAATTGTTGGCCGCAAAAATCACACCGCCACCCCCAAAGTAACTGCGCAAAACCGCTGTGTCAGATAGTACCAACGGTTTGCCCGCTGCTATGGCTTCGTAGCCGCCGCAAACGAGTGAATATTGATTGTTTGTCAGGACAACGACGACATCGACTGTCCGAAGGTAATTCTGATAAGTCTCATCCGAGACGAAACCGAGCAGCGTACAGTTGTCGGGAATCTGCCGTTTGTCAATTTTGTTCTTGCCTGTGACGTATAGCCAATAGTCTTTCGAGAGCAATTCAAAAGCCTTCACAATCTCGTATCCCGGATCCAGTTCGGAAAAACCGCCTGTGTAGAGAACATTGTGCTTTCCTTGCATCAAGACGGGCCTGTGTGGATACTCGAAATCCGGTATCTTGTCAGGAAGTATTAATACCTTTGTGGATATCCCTGAGGTCTTCAAAAGCAGATCTCTGTACGGCTCGTTCGTGACGAGGACATCATCAGACCTTGACAATGCGAAAAACAATACCTTGGTTGAGATCTTGCTAGGTTCGTCGACTGGGAGACTGTGTAGGTCGACTACAAGGCGAAAACGAAAGACTGGTTTGGCCATCGATGCTAACAATAACAAGGCGATTGAAGGGCATTGGACAACGACAACCCTTGGCCTTTTAATCAAGAACGATAATAGTGTACCAATGCTTGCGGACACATAGCGCAAGGCTGCAAAGTGCTTCTTGCCGTAAAAAAGTGTGAAGTTCTGGAATTGCGCGCGGAGTTCCCTTGCAAGCACCCTGCTTCGGATGCTGCCGTCCCCCGCCCATGCGACCCACAAGACCTTATCGCAATCCATGGTTCAAGCCTCTAAGTTTACTCGTCGCGGGGCGGCACATCAGGGGTTGTGGACTAACCCTAAGCGCCGAAGCAGCGCCCGTGCAACGCTTTGAAACGCCATCAAAGGGTGATAACGATGAAGGTTGCGGGCGAAGTGCCAATACGTGAACAGGCTGCTTTCCCGATTCCTAGCCGCCTCAATTGGCAGCAGGCTTCGGGCTTCCGGTAGAGGTTCGTCGATTAGTGCTCGCGAGAGAGTTTCTACTCGTTCGACGATACGTCTGCCGGCTGCAGCGGTGGGGTGATACGGAAAGAACGTGTCGTCGATCCGGAGTGGCTGGACCGAATGATCCACCACTCCTTCCATCGAGAACTCGATGCTGACGGCCATTGTGTCCAGCGTCGGCGGTTCTCTTAAATCGAAGATGAAGTTGCCGAGGCTGTATACGATAATGCCGTTCTTGTAGCGTTCGATGCCTTGGAGCACATGGGGATGATGGCCGATCACAGCCCGCGCCCCAGCGTCAATGAGCAAACGTGCCAAGGCCTGCTGCTCTCGCGAGGGAGTATCCAGATACTCATGCCCCCAGTGCAAAGAGCAGACGACGTGTCCGTCGACCCGCGACGCGAGCGACCGAACGTGCTCCAGGATGATCTCCTTGTCAAGACAAAGAGCATAGGGGACTCGCGAGTCGTGAATGCGGTACTGCTCGGGACGCATCGAGAACCCGATGAAGTGAACACGCTGACCGCAGCGTGTGAGCGACACGACGTTGGGGCCGTCGTCCATCTGTTGGCCGATGACGGCGATACCGGCTGTTTCGAGGCGGTTCACCGTGTCCCGGTAAGCGTCCTCTCCGTGCTGATAAATGTGGTTGTTTGCGACGTTTACGACATCGAAGCCACCAGCGTGCAAGAGTTCAACGTGCCTCGGGTCACCTCGCATCTCGATGGTCGAAAGACGAAGCTTGCTCGCGCCCACGTCCGACAGCACCGATTCAAGATTAGCGAAACGCAAATCGCTGGGTTCAAGCAGTTCATGCAGGCGCTTCGCGAAGACTGTAAGGCCAAGGCGATTGATCACGGACCACGTTCCGTGTCCAATGCAGTATGCGGAGTCCGCAAGACAGAGATCCCCGACAACCGTTAGCCGAACGGTTGTCCCCTCTGTTCCGTTCGCATCCCGACTCATGGCCGACCTCCCAATGCGACGAAATCGGTGAATTTGCCACCGTCCTCGACGAGAATCGGGCCGATAACTACGTCCGTCACGGCCTGTGGATGAATATCACGTCGTGTCCACTCTTGAATCTGCCGATCAAGTTGTTCTCTATCTACGTCAGCGCCGATTTCGAGCTTGAGCGTGAACCGAAGCAGGTCCTCCTGGATGATCCGATACTGCCTAACGGGTACGCCCTTGAGGATCAGATCGTCCGCCCAATGGGTAAAGACGATGCAGTGTCGTGTCTGTCCATTCGGGAGTTTTATATGCTGGGCATCGCTTCGGCCACGCAAATGAGAGAGCCAGGGACCGCTCCGCCCGCACTCGCACGACCCGTACTCGATCTCGCCGCTGTCTCCGATAGGATAGCGGATCAGCGGCATTAGTCTATTCTGGAGATTGGTTATGAGAAGCTCTTTATCTCCGCTCTTGCTCGGAACAGATTCGACCAGCACATTGTGTGTTTCGAGATGCAGCCGACCACTCAGGCACTCGAACCCGATGATGTCTACTTCGCTCGAACCGTACTCGTTGACCACCGGACAACCGAAGACCTCCTTGAGGTAAGTTTTCTGGAATGGCTGGAGGGTCTCGGCGGTGGAGATGATCGCCGCCAGGGAGGGTCTTTCGATATCGGTTTTCGCCCAGACTTGAGCCGCTCGAACGAGCATCGAGGCGTATCCGTAGAAGTAGCGGGGCCGAAAACTCGCGATGCGCAAGACATTCTCCCGCACTTTATTCGCGTGTCCGCCGGTGATCTCGATAACCTTGCGACCAAGAATCCGATCTCGAATGGCAGCAAATCGACTAAGTCTAGTCCTCCCCCAAAACCTGGCTTCTCGATCACCGACGTGGATTCCAAGGTCACTGAAGCGCACGAAACGTGCAGCAAGCTGCGCCGCATAAGCCTGCCGATCAAGTGTAATATCGAGTGGCTGACCAGTGGTGCCCGTCGTCTGTCGCCGTGTTGCCACGGGCGTCTGATGAGTGAGTACCTCGTCGTGTGAGAAACGCTGCAACGTGGGCCGATTCACTGGGGGAATCTCGCCAATACGTTCCCAAGACGTGAGTTGCGACGGGTGGAAGCCATGTTCCTCGTAGATACACCGATAGGCGTGAGAGTGGGCGAAAGCGGTATTCACGAGGACTCTCAGCCGTTCGAACTGCAGCTCCCGCCGCGTGTCTTGGTCGAGGGTGTCCTCATTTCGTATCTCTTCCATCGCTCGCACGATGTCAAGTCGGCGTAGTCTAAGCAGCGCGTGAAAAAGAATTTCGCCGCGAAGAAATCGTAGCTCCTTCGAAGAATTCGTGGGTAGGCCCAAGGTCACATTCAGCCTCAAGGTGCTGTAAGTACAGTGATTCGACAAGCGATAGCTCCCCGTAGATTTTGGCTGGGCTCCACTTTGTCGTCCAGCCAGAAAGAAGCTTGCTGCCGCTTAATCGTTTCATTAGCCCACGAATTCTTCGGAAGAGCACAAGTTTTGGCCCATGCCGGGCGCACCCGCACTATCACGAAACTCCAGGTGCGACCGCAGACCTGGCCGCCCTGGCAGACGTCCTTGGGGCCTGGACTCACGGCGTCAGGCTCCTTCCACCTCGGACTGGAAGTAGTTGCGCTTCCCGGACTCTCGCCTCGGGATGTCGCCGCAGAAGACGTAGTCGATCGTCATCCCCTCTCCAGTGTAAGCCTTGATTGTCGCGCTGAACTCCGAAAGCGCCTCGGCGGGAACGGAATTTCCCGTGGGAACGAGTGTGATCTCGAGGTGCTCGGGGCTCTTCAGAACGACCCTGAACATGTTCACGTGCGGGCTCTTGATCAGGAAATCGAAAATGTTGTCATAGACGTAGCGGCCGTCCCGGGTGCGGAAGAAGCTATTCTGCCGGCCGTATACGGCGTGCATCACGCCAAGGCCCCGGCCGCAGCCGCACATCCCCGTCCGGTAGCTTCCCATGTCCCCGATGTCGTATCGCACCAGCGGCATCGCCCGGTTGCGCAGCTCCGTGACGAGCAGGCGACCCGGAGTCTCTGGTGCCACCTTCCGTCCGTTCTCGACGAACTCCACGTACAGCGTCTCGTCCATGAGGTGAAGCGTGCCCAGTGGACACTCGAACGCGATGATGTCCGTCTCGGAGCACCCGTACTCGTTCACACACCTGCAGCGGAACGCCTCCTCGATCATCTGCCGCTGGTGGGGCAGCAGCATCTCCGAGGTCGTGATGACCGCGCGGAGCGACGAGGGGCCGGCAAGGCCCTCCTTCAGCAAGAAGGCGGCGAACTCCGAGATCGCGCTGGCATATCCGTAAATGTAAGTCGGCCGGTACGAGCACAGGTCTTCGCGGTATTGGCGGAAGGTATCCGGCGAAAGGGTCATAACGGAGTAGCGTCTTCGGTTAAGCATGAAGTCCTTGATCCGCTGCTGGAGCCGATCAACCGCATGCAGCGAAGCGCTCCAGAACCGCGCCTGCTTGGCACCGACACCGACGTCGAACCATCCGTAAGACCTGAAGATGCTGGCCCTCATATACGACGTCGCAGTTCGGTCCTTGAGGCAGGACAGAGAAAGGCCCGTCGTCCCGGACGTGGTGCGCGTGCTCAGGCGCAGCGGCCGGGGGCAGGCGACCATCTCTTCGCCCCGGGTCGTCACGTCCGTCTTGGCAAGGATCGGATAGCGCTCGAGGTCGTCGAGCGAGTGGATCTCGCGTGGGTGGAGGCCGTGCTCCTGGAATCGCTTCGTGTAGAAGGGCACGCGCTCGTAAGCGTGGGTCAGCACCTTCTTCAGGCTCTCGAGCTGGATCTCCAGGATACGTTCCCGGGGCAGCCATTGCGAGGCATCAAGCTTGGTGAGGATATCCAGCGAATTGTCGCCATATAACTTAAGGAGCAACGGGAACATGATCCGCCTACTGATCGAGTCGTTCATGAAGCACTTTCCGAGCGGAGCATTTAGGATTTACACACGACAGCCAGATTTTCATGTGGAAGAGCCATCCAACCACAATATGTTGTGGTTGGTATGTGCTAAAAACATACGCTCTGCGTAAGTCCTATTTTAAAGTCAATGAAGCATCGCGCCTTTAGCGGAGTTTGCGAACGCTCACCCCGCAAAGCGCGACACCTCCTTGTAAACTTCAACATAGGCTTGGCACATCCCGTTGAGACCAAAGCGCTTTCGTTGCTCTATCTGTGCGGCCCGGCCCATTGCTGCAGCCAACTCCCGATTTTGGTGGATCCACTTGATCGCCCCCGCTATCGCTGCCACATCTCTAGGTTTCACCAAAAGCGCCGTAACCTTATCACTAAGTACCTCCGCAAGACCGCCCACCGCTGACGCGACGATAGGGACACGAAGAGCCATGGCCTCCAACAACGTATACGGAAGACCTTCGTGCAGGGAAGGCAATAGCAAAACGTCACAGCTCCCGATGTAATCCATTACGTTCTCCTTGAAGCCGAGGAATCGAACACGGTCCATTAATCCGAGACGACTAGCCTGCGCCTCTAACCTCTTTGCGAGAGGCCCTCCACCCACAATGCTGAGAACCGCCTCCTTAGGCATGTCTTCATGAACCATTGCGCAAACCGCATATTCGAGTCCCTTGATCTCTGACAGTCTCCCAACGCAAGCTACGTTCAGTTTGTCTTGCTCATACTCAATCGGACGCTTTATCTCTCGCGTCTCTACCAAGTCCACTCCGTTATAGATGACATGGCGCTTCAAGCCCGCATGCCGGCATTGGTTCTGCATTTCTAGATCTCGCGTAACGTAGCAGAGGGTTGCATTCATCCGGCGCACGGCGACGAGCTCGAGCAGTTCATAAGTCTTCGTCTTAAGGTAGTCTAGCGGCGATTTCCAGGTTCCTTCGACCCGTCCATGTTGGGTTACCACTACCGGAAGGCTTTTTTTACGTGCCGCCAAGCCGGCAAAGACTGCTGCTTGGTAACCGTGGACATGAATCACGTTTGCATTAATACGTTTCAGACAGTTCGCGAGTCTTGCCCCTGTCGTCGGGTCATATCGGCTTCCTCTCCCGATCAATATGGTCTCTAATCCTACACTGCGAGTTCGCGCGGCTAGATCTCCGTCATGAAGAAGTAAGAGCACGGGAATCACCCCCAACTGCTGTAAGCCCTCCGACAATGACAGAATATGTCTTTCCGCGCCGCCAAAAAGCTCGCCTACGGAAAAGATCGCGACTCTCAACGCCTCAATACGCTCTACAGGCAACTCCTGCATTGATTTCCTCAAAACTAAATTATAGTTCAATACTTTTCGTAAGGACGGGCTTAAAGACAACTGACCATAGCTTGTTTTAACGGGCAGCAAATCATTAGACAGATGCTACGGGAGCGGAAACCTCTCAAGGCGATTTAGAGCCTATACGAAAAGTATAAATTCAAAGGTACACATTTATGACGGGCACTCTTCATTAGTTTGAGGGAACAGTTTTTTTAACATAATCCGGATAGAAGCAACATAAATCATTGCGATACTCGAAGCGGGCTTTTTTTCATATTCCCTGACTAATCTGCGATAACGGCTGAGCCAAGCAAAGGTTCGCTCTACCACCCAACGTCGAGGAATCACTTTAAACTTCTTGCCTTTGCGACCGACGACCTCTAATTCACAGGTAAAGGTACTTTTAACCCACTTGACCAAGGGGCCTTTATAGCCTTGATCGGCCCAGATTCGTCGCAGGGTGGGCACGGCCTCAAAGACCCGCTCTCATACCGGCCTTGCCCCCTTGCTATCATGAATATGGCTCTCTGGTATTTCAAGGGGTAGTAAATTATAATAATATCAATTAGTTGCCAACATCAAGTGAGAATTTTATGACGGATAAATCATTAGACGAGTTGAAGAACGCTTTTAATGTGCTTTTGGATATCCCTCATGTTGAGGTAGATGAGGTAGAAATGGACCGAGAAGGGAACTATCGGGTCACGGTTCATAGTACGGTTCACGGAACGCACTGTCATCAATGTGGAAATGTTATTAATCATTTTTATGGGTATGGTGAGTTTATTACGCTCAGACATTTATCCCTGCTTGGTTGGCAGGTTGAATTGCGTATTCGTCCACAGCGGTACCTATGCACACAATGCGGAGGACAGCCGACGACGACGCAAAAATTAGCGTGGTATGACCATCGAAGTGGACACACTCAAGCGTTCAGAAACATGTTTTATTGGCCTGTGTGAATAGTACGGTTGTAGATGTCAGCATTAAAGAAGGGATCGGTTATGAAGCGGTGCGGGGGATTATTGATCGCTATATTGCCAAAGGTGTCGATTGGAAGACGATTAACAATCTCAAAGTCATCGGGATTGATGAAATCTCTTTAAAGAAAGGTCACCAAGATTTTGTCACGATTGTGACGGGCCGTATCGGTGAAGAGACGGTGATTCTCGGGGTCTTGGCCGATCGGAAGAAAGAGACGGTCAAAGAATTTTTAATGAGCATTCCCAAGAAGTTACGCCAACAAGTTCGTTTTGTTTGTTCGGATATGTACGCGGGCTTTATCCATGCGGCGAAAGAAGTTTTTGGGAAAAAAGTCCGGATCGTGGTCGATCGATTTCACTTGGCTAAACTCTATGGAAAGGGTCTGGATGAATTGCGCAAAAAAGAGCTGGAACGACTCAGGAAGACCTTATCCAAAGAGCAGTATAAAGAGCTGGAAGGGGTGATGTGGCTTTTGCGTAAAAGGCCGGATGATTTAACCTCAAAAGACCAAGAAACGTTAGACCAGTTATTCCAGTATTCACCGCTTCTGCAACAAGCTTATCAGTTAAAAAACAAGTTAACGGCTCTGTTGGATAGCGACTTGGATCGCCGTCGTGGGAAGCAGAGGATCACGGGATGGATGAACCGGGTTAAAAAGAGTTCGGTGCGTTGTTTTGATACGTTTTTAAAGACCTTGGAGACCTATAAAAATGAGGTCGCGAATTATTTCTTAAATCGACTGACGAGTGGATTCGTTGAGGGGCTTAATAACAAGATCAAAGTCATTAAACGACGCTGTTATGGTTTGAAGAATATTGGGCATCTTTTCCAACATCTTTATCTGGACCTTTGTGGATATGCTTTGTATGCCTATAAAAAATCATAGAGTTACCGAAATTTGCTCCGAATTTATTGAGGCATAAAAAGCGATTTATGATCGACAAGATTCTGTTTTTAAAAACAATTTATACCCCGGCAATTCCCAAAGAGCCAATTTATTGAGGCATAATAAAGTGATTGATGATCGACAACATTCTGTTTTTAAACAGAATTTATGCCCCGGCAATTCCCAAAGAGCCAAATTATACACTAAATCGTTATTTAAAACAACATGTTAGTTTTCGTATAGGCTCTTAGAGGTTTTGGTATCTTAAAATCTAGTAATTCACTTAGCTCCATCTCAGCGCCCTCTTCCGCGGCACGAATAAGATTGTAGGCCTCTCTTGTTGTTACGAAATGCAGTCTTAAACCGCGCTCAACTGCTTCCTTCTCCAACGTCGTGACGGCGTCATCGATTAGCCGGAAAATAAAATCCGCGTGCTGCATTCCATGCGCATGCACCTTAATGAATGCCCATTCGGGCTTTCCTACTACTCTAGGAGCAAGCCTGAGCCAATTACCAACTCGATGCTCGCGCCACAACGCCTCGGTCCCTAAGAACCTGTTTATTGCGCCACTGAACCCAGTCAATTCTTGGTCATCAAGAGCACCGTACTCAAATAAAACAAGGGGGTTACGAAAATCTATCCCTAAGGGGCCTTGAAAAATCAAAAGCCCAGGACCTACACGGCCAACAGTAGATACAGTACCGGTGTCATACGATTTTGGACCACTATCATCTTTCGCTCGAAAGATTCCGCGTTGCCGCGGCTGTGCAGGTGAACCAATGGCGGGGAAAGTAAAATCCGCATAGGCGCCGTTTCTTGTCAATATCTCCAATTCATTGGAAATGCCGCATGATTCTGGGATCGAGTTATCCAAAGCCCAGTTGCCGTGCACAAAGATGAACCGAGCGTGCTCTTGCCCCTTGTGAATTACTGCCCCAAATTTATTAAAATCCCTAATTCCTTCGCGTAGATCTTGTTCAAATTTCGCTTCGTCATCATGCTTATGATGCCAATGAACTTCAACCTCACCAAACCCGTCATATACCGCTTCCGAAAGTAGCGCCAAAATTTTCTCGTTTCTGTTGTCCACCGGGTAAGCCCAGGTATATTGAAGGGGTCTTCCACCGGAATCAGTGTGTTTAATCGCGACCTGCTTGTAGCGATCGAGCCAGTGCTTTGCTCCCGATATATCGCTGCCGGGTTCCCAATGGTCGACAATAATTAAAAAGACGTCAGTAATCTTACCCACATTCTCCTCCGATTGATGGGGTCCAAGCCAAAGCCACTCGTAGGCACCTCGACTTACTATTTTATAGGTCACAAATGTACCAAAGATAAAAAGCAATAAAAGTAGAAAACCCAGAACTGGCTTCAGAATGCGGAATGCTATGCTGTACAACATATTACTGTTACTCACTCCTTATTAGAAGGAATTAAATATCGATACAACTGTGAGGACTTGTGGATAACCCGCTGCGGTTGTTTTTTGCATTCTTTAGGAATCAGTACCTTGTGAGTCAGCAATAAGGTTTTGAAGTGTCGCAAATGCGACACTCAACGCACAAACATGCTTGAAGGGATTTCCTTGGCTACCACTTGCACAGGGCTCGACGCTGTTATGACTGTATTAACAAAGCCATCTGTTCGCGCTTTGGCAGTCTGGTTTACGTGTGAGAGTGCGACAACAAGTCCTATCGCAAACCACCAGTAAATTTCATAAAGATCCATGCCGAAAAGACCCAACGTCACACGAACAATCAGAAAGCAAATCAGAGCCAGCGCGGTTGCACGAATCAATGCAACGTCTCGACGGTGGGCCTCTAAAGACTGTTTATCAAGTTCTGACGGCGGGGACAGTTGCTCAAGCTCACGAAGCTGGCTCTCGGTATTTTTTCGAAGCGCAAATAATGAACTGAACATGGTTATCAAGAGACCAGAAAAGATCACGAGTCCCTGGATACCCAGGTTAGTCCCAATTTCAAGGTATAGGTTGTGCGTATCCTGTGTTCGTCCAAATCGTTCATTCCGCACTATCGGGAATGCTCCAACACCGACACCGAACGGGTTATCTAAGAATATTGCCCAAGCGTCTCGCTGTATTTCCTTTCTCGCGGATATCGAACCGTATTCTGCACTATCGTCGTGATGGAAGATCGTCGCTGCGCGCCCTATGTATTGCTCTGGAATCAGAGGCAACGCGACTGCCCCAATGAGTAGAGCCACGCCTATCGCCTTTGCACGCGATCTCGCCAGGGAGATGGCGACGCCCACCGCACTCGCCAGTCCAAGGTAACCCGTCCGGGATGCGGTAAACAATACGACCCAAAGCGCCAGGAAGGCCTGAACCAAGGCAGCTACCTTCAAAACTCGTGGAAGGAGGGGAAACAGAAAGATTAGAAAAGGGAGCGTACCAACCTGTGTTCCCGAAAATGAATTCGGATGATGATAGGTCGGTGTCGACCCGTGTAACCGTAGGACGCCCTGATTCTCCCAAATCTGGCTGCCACCCAGCACACCTACAAGGCCTTCCTGTCCCATTTTGAGAAAAACGAGCAGGTACACAGCCAGAAACCATCGTAAGTCTCCGGGGCTACGGACGAACGTGGCAATAAACAATGCCAGCATCCCAAACTTGATGACCCGGTCGAAAAAGATATTCCACGAGTAGCCAGGATCGACAGAGAAGACTACCATCACCACCATGAGAGCAATGAGCCAAAGCGCCCATTTCACAGCGGGTTCTGTGCGTTTATCGGAGCCCTGTGCAAGGCTTGCAAAGGCGAGAACCGACAGCACAGCGCCTAGAATGAATTCGCCGCGCATCTGGCCTAGCGCTGGAATCCGGTAGCCAACCTGTAGGTAGTGATAAAACACATACGCCAGAAACAAACTGAATACCAGCCAATTTCGCGGGGGATACGCGTCCGGATCCGGTCTTTTTTCCGCCGGGGCAGGAGACATTCGCGCAAGCCTGTTTAGGCGATTCGCATGCCGAGACATTCCAACTCGGCTTTAGCGTCCGATAATCCTGCATCCGGGTCGGGCGCTACTGAATAGTAGAAACTCAAGCGCTCCGAGAAGAATGACGCGATATCTGTCGTCCAGACCTCCCCTTCCGCGCGGGCGCGCTCGCGCAGCGCGTCATTCAACCGTGCGCTGTTCACCTCAGCCGAAAGCTCCTTCAAGGCCCAAGGACCCGGACTGAGCCCCTCGGCCTTCTCTAGACATGAAAGCAGGCTTCGGCCGCTAAATGATCCTTGATCCAGCAGAAAACCCGTGCGCTCGTGTATGAAACACTTGGTCCCGAACTCGGCATTTTGAAAGGCGACTACAGGCGTGTTGGCCATAAGTGCCTCCGCCGCGGCGATGAAGGACCCTTCGCTATGCGTAAATGCGCAGAAGAGCTTCGCCTGTGCATACAGCCTTCTCAACTCCGGTTGAGTTGGGTTTTTCACCATCGATACGCGGGAATCGACACCATAAAGACGTGCTTCTCCCATGATCGAATCTTCCGTGCGCCGACCGATTGGCACACCCACCACCATGGCGCACACGCTTTCTGGCATCTGGGAGAGGGCCTTGAACATCAGCCAATGCCTTTTTAGACTCGCGAAGGTCGCGACCATGAGCAGATCGATAGGTTTGTCCTCCGTCCATTCCTTTTGGTAAGACGTACCGCTGACCCACATATGCGCCAACTTAAGCAGTGTTTCTCATATGTTACTCATTCCCATCGCTCGGCATTGCACGACCAAACGATTGACCCGCTCCGGCAGGGTTTGCAGTGGGCGGCGGCGCGGCCGTTCCTGCATCACCGCCAGGCAAGGGGGCCAGCGCTCCAGGTTCCAATGCAGCACGCCGCTGATGGCGATCGCCAGTTCTTGGCGCAGCAGTTTCCACACCCGCCACGGGGTCGCGCGGCGCGGGCCGTCCAAGCGATTCCAGCCGTCACCGCACCGCCGCCGGGCCCACTTTTCCAGCACCCAGGCATAGAGCAGCTTGCCGTGGAGATAGAGATCGGCCAGCGTGCTGCCCTGACGGGCGCGCAGATGGTCGATGTTGACGATACTTTTCCATCGCTTTATGACCAGTTCCACTTGCCACCGGAGCCGATAGAGCGCCAGCACGGTCGCGGTCGGTAACACCGCCGGGGGCAGGGTGCTCAAGACCAACACCCACTCGGCCAAGGCCAGGGTCCGGGCTTGCGCCTGCCGCCCTTTCTTCTTGGCCTGGGCCTGCACCCGCCGCCGGGCCGCGGCCGCCTGCGCCGGTGGTAACCGACAGCCATGCAGGTAGCCCGCGATGAACTGGCCCTCGACCTGTACCCGCACCGGGATACACCGCTCGGTCTCCGTCGTGGCCTGGAGTTCCGCCAGCCAGTCGATCTTGGCCCCCGCCGCGTCGTACAGGTTCAGGCTGTGCGGGTTATAGCGCACCACCACCGCCACGCCCCGGTTGGCGCACTCGATCAACGCCCGCGCCGAGTTATACCCCCGATCCGCCACCACCACGTCCCCGTCCTGCAGCGGGTAGTGCCCCAGGCTCTCGCCCGTATGGGCGTCGGTCACCTTGACATCGATCAGTTCGAGCCGCACCAAATCCACCGCCAGATGCAGCCGATGCTCCATCCCTTTCGCCCCCGGTCCCTGCACCGTCGAACCATCCACCACCACAAACCGCAGGTGGCCCTCCAGGAAGGGCGCCGCCGCCGTCCCCAGCAGCCGGCCCAGCAGCGCCTTCACCCATGGCCCGCACGCCTTCAGCCGCTGGTGGATCGCCGTATCGCTGATCCGCTCTTCCAACAGGGTGAAGTGGCCCGCCGTCTCCCGCAGCACCCGATCGATGCCGCAGTAGTTCATCACCACCTGGAGCAGCTGCTCCGGGGTCTTGATCTTGCGACCGCGGGTGAACGCCTTGAACTCGAATGCCAGTTCCCGAAAGTCGGCCGGCAACTCTTGTAAGAACCGCTCAAATGTCGTATCAACATTACCGAATGGCAGGCTCATCGTGATCGGTCCTCCGATGGCGAACGGGGTGTGAGAAACCTTGAGCCTGCCATCCTTTTACAGCTTTTTCAACACTTTATCCATTAAGTTGGCGCTTATGCCGCTGACCCAACTGGCCGCGTGGAAGGGAAAGAACACCGCCTTGGGTCCCAGCGCTGCCACCATGGGCGCTTCCGCCTGGAGGTAGGAAGGCAGTATACCGACGGGGCGACTCGCGCGGCAGAGGAATTTCAGGAGCGACTTACTGACCACCCCTTTAGTCGATGGCATATAGAGCACCCTGTAGCGCCGTTCGATCTCCTCGAAGCGAGGCAAAGCGCCCAGCCGTTCGAGTTCGTCCTCGAACGAGACGAGCAAGACGCCCCTCTCGCTCGACTTGGGTGCTTTGAGTATTAGCGTCCGGAGGAATCGTGCGGCTCCCGTTCCCTTTACGGCTGGCGACCGGAACTCTCCACATCGGGCCATCTCGCGTGCGGCGATTCGCGGTCCCAGCTTTGTGTGCGACCAGCTCGCGGCAAACCGAAGCCCCGCGTCGAGTCGTCTTTCGCCGAGTATGTCGAGATGGGACACTATGTACCGGGCGGCTGCGACCCCTCGGGAGACGTTTCGTGTGCGTGCAAAGTTCCCTGTCTCGAGATAGGCTTTTCGTATCCAGTTTGTCAATATCATAAACACCTTAGAGTGACGCAACGCCCTTCGTCCGACATTCCGCCCCCCCTCATCCGGAATCCGCATATAGGGCAACAAAGTGTTCACCGAGCAATGCTAACAAGGTCTGATGGGCTGCCTTAAGATTCAAAACGATCTCGCCCATCGACGCCATCACGAGCAGATGAATCCCGGTAAAAAATTGAAAGACCCAGCGGGCGGTCGGATGATGGATGGGCTGACCTTTTTGATTAGGAAAGGTTTTTTGATGCATTTTTAATGATTCACGAATCCGGTGCTCCAAGGCGCTGTAGACTAAAAGAGACAAGGTCGTGATCATCGCCAGCGCCATGATTCGTTCGGCTGACTTGAGAAACACCGTCGAGGCCATGAACAGGGGATCTTTGAGGAAACGAAAACCCCGCTCGACTTTTTGTTGTTTTTGGGTGTACGTTTCAATCAATTCCTCGTCCGATAACGCCGCCGGATCTAATTCATTGGTGGCCACCATAAAACAGCTCTTGCGGTCAATTTTTTGTTGCCGGCGACCGTCGTCGATCAACGAAGCGACCTGGCCCTCAATCCGATAAAGGAGGGTGCCGGGTTTTTGATCGGCGGTGGGTCGACCTCGTTTCGCATGGGTCGCGACCGCCAGGACTTTTTCTTCGAAGAGTGCGGTATAAGACAGGGTCGTTTTAAACTGCTCTAAAGCCGCTCGAGCATCCGCTTCACAACAAAACGTTTGTTTGCGCAACGAGTGGAACGCTTTGCATTCCTGCCCGCCTTTTTTCAAATACTCGCGCTGGACGCTGTTCTGGGCGCGCTGTCGCGCGGAGGCGGTCCTCACGACCACCCATCGCTGACGGATCCCGGCATGCTCCACGCCGAGACTCCGATAACTCAAGGGGTTACCCGTCATCGCCAGGTCTGGCGCCACGGCGTCCACGATCTGCCGGGCCAGCGTAATGGTCTCCGGGACCCGACTGATCCAGCGCGTATCGCCTAAATGGATGAGGGTCTCCCGGACGAAGCCGGCGCTATCAAAAACGTAGTATTGGATCGCAACGTCTTGATTCAGTTGATTGAGATGGGCATCGAGCGTCTCGCGAAAACCGGTTTTGTCTTCGCTGTTCCCACTCAGCGGTTTCATTAATAGGGGAATGCCGGCTTGGTTTTCACAAATAAACTGAATGACCCACTGATTCAGATCGGGCCGGTGATCTCGACTGTAGCCTCGGGTGATTTGAATCACGCCGTCGGGTGGATTTCGCTCGCTATTGTAGGTTCCATCCACATGCAAACTCGTCGAATCTAAATGACCAAAGCGACAATAAAGGTGCGGTTTTCTGACCGATACCGCCGCGATGAGTCCATAGAGATCGGTAGTGTTCTTAAAATGGATATTGTATAGTTTTCCCATCGAGCTCCTTGATTGATTTTTTCCCCTTTGATTGAGAAAACTTTTTAGCCTGAGGACTTACCCATGGTGTTAATTCCAGTGCGTTGTCCGCATTGTGGTCATGAAGACGTCGTCAAGCGGGGTAAAACAGAGAATGACAAACAACGCTATCTCTGTCAACATACCGACTGTCAAGTCAAGACTTTTCTCTTGGATTATGATTATCAAGGGTGCTTGCCTGAGGTCAAAAAAAAGATCCTCGATATGGCAGTCAATGGGAGTGGCATCCGCGATACCGCCCGGGTCTTGCACATCAGCCCGAGTACGGTCATCCATGAATTAAAAAAAACGGAATCCGCGCTGGAATCCGTCAATCGGGCCGTGCTGGAACGCTTGAACCCGAGCAATGTTCTGGTTAAGATTCAGAAGGTTGAAGAAAGTGAGGAGGCGGAACTCGACGAGATATGGAGTTACGTCGGCAATAAGGAAAACCAGCGCTGGTTGTGGCACGCCATCGATCATCACAGTGGAGAGGTCCTCGCTTATGTGTTCGGTAGTCACGAAGATGCCGTGTTCCTGGAATTAAAAAAACTCCTCGCTCCCTTTGGTATCACGACGTTCTATACGGATGATTGGGGGGCGTACGAACGGCATTTACCGGCCACCCAACGCGTAGTCGGCAAAGCCAACACCCAAAAGATCGAACGGAAACATTTAACCCTGCGGACGCGGATCAAACGGTTGGTTCGCAAGACCATTTGTTTCTCCAAGTTGGAGAAAATGCATGATATCGTCATCGGCCTCTTTATCAATCGCTACGAATTTGGGGTTTTGGTGTAATATCCAAATGTAGAACACTACCTAGAGATCCTCCACACCATAGGCGTAAAGACGGTCCAAAGCTTTACCCAAAGTATCATCATTTAAGTGCCGAGCTTCAATCCCGGTTCCGAGTAAACGAGCCACCGGCTTATTCTCAAAAAAATGCGGCGTTAAGTACAAAGCCCGATGACTGAATCCAAGACCATTTAAAATCATCGCTTTCACCGCTCGTCCTACGGAAACGACGCGCTGCTCGTGATCTTGAACGATGACCGAATCGATGATCTCGACCCGCCCTAACTCGTCAATCATCGCCGCGACGAGACCCAGGTGGTCCAGATTGTAGCTCTGATAGGTGATCGGTCCGCGCATCGTTCCCGTATCAACATGGATAGCCATGGCTTCTCCTTGATTATAATCAATTTTTTGATTATTTTAACATAATTTCACTTTTCGCCGTTAGGGGAGCGGAATGTCGGCTTCGTCGTAGTCAGTGCACACGTAATTGCTCATTAAAGTGCATAAGTTGCCCATCGAGCCTCTCTAAAGATAAGAGTGGTCCCCAAATTCGGACAGGCAAATAAGGTGGTACTCTACAACATAAAGACTACGGGGAAGGAGGTAGCGATCAGGAAATGCGGCGGCAGATTGACCAGGAATATACGGCCCCTCCGTTCTATGGGAGTCGGCGGATGACGGCGGTGTTGTGGCACGCCGGCTAGCCGGTCGACCGCAAACGGGTGAGTCGGCTGATAGCCGACATGGAGTTGGAGGCGATTTACCTGAAGCCGGTGACGTCGGCACCCCACCCAGCTCATCAGAGGTACCCCTACCTGCTGCGCGGGGTTACGGTGACCGTGCCCGATCAGGTACTGGTTCAGTCTGATTATTCCCCAACCTCTTGATCATTAAATTAAAAGTTCTTCACCGGTTGTCATGGAGTTGGCTCCTTTGGGTGGGATTCAGCCTGCCGAGCCGGCTAAAAGCCTGCTTAAAGTCATTTCAGATCAATTGGTTATCTTCTTAGCTGAACCCCGGCCCGGCTGGCTCCACAAGAATCTGTGAATAACCCTAAATAGCTTATTTTATTCAAACGGTTACCGCGAAAATCAAACTGAACCAGTGCCCCCGATCAAGTGTGGAGGAGAACTGGGTGCGCTTGGGCGAATACCTATTCGCGGCGACCCAAAACGATCTTTGCGGCGCTCTTCCAGACGCGCGGGCTCAGGGGATCGAGTCTAAGGGCATGACCGATCTGGCGCAGGGCAGCAAGCCGACCATGACCTGCAATCACCTGCGCGTAGCCTCTGGTGACGAAGGTCGAGGACCGGGCACGAGCAAGGCTCCTGGTGGACACTGTGTCGGGGTATATCGATTTGAACTTGTGCAGTATCGTTAGCACGCAGTCAGTCCGCTCCAGCATCTTATGGGACATCTGGCCGGGCCAGATTCGATACTCGACCAGCGGCTCATCGACGCATTGGAACTCGTAGGCAGTGGATATCCGCAGCCACAGATCGTAGTCGATGGACATAGGGAGCGCGGCGTCGAACCCCCCGAACTCTTCGAGCACCTCGCGTTTGACCACCGCACTGCTGAAGTTCACGAAGTTGTCGACCAACAGTTCGTCCGTAATCCGTCCTTCGGGATATCTCAGGCCGCGTCTTCCGAATGGTGCCCCTCGCTCGTCGATCAATATCTGATCAGAGTAGACCACGGCAACCTTTGGTGAATCTCTAAATCGTGGTATCTGCTTTTCGAGTTTGTGCCTGACCCATCGATCATCCGCGTCCAGAAAGGCGACATACTCACCCGATGCCTCGGCGATTCCGCGATTCTTGGCTCCGGTTTGTCCTTGATTCTCCTGCCGGATAAAACGCACTCGAGGATCTCCTGACCAGCGCCTGACTATTGATGGCGTCTCGTCCGTCGACCCATCGTCGATAATGATGATCTCAGTGTTTGCATAGGTTTGGGTCCGGACCGACTCTACGGCCTCGTGCAGGTACTGCGCCATGTTGTACGTTGCTATTACAACGCTTACTACAGGATTTTCTTGATTCATTACCCGATTACACCATGCACTTTGCGAATCGGTATTTCCCAGAAATGGTTAGGTCGAGGGTCGGGACAACCTGTATTTCGACAGAAACTTCAGCACCAAAAACTCTTTGTAATTCATTTCGTAGCTTACATTCGGACGTTTCGTCGAAGCGGTTGTCTTTCACCACCTTGGCGCACACCCGGCGTAAGTCATCTTGAACCAACTGCATTTGCTCGATCCCCGCTATCGCCGTCAATGTCCGCTCGACCAGAGAAACCCCGGCAACCAACGATCCATCTGGACGTTTTAGAAAATCTGCTTGCCGCCCGATGATCCGTTCCATGAGCGGCAATCCACGACCGCAAGGACACCTCCGATTACTAGAAATACCCCTGTCCTCAACTTGATAGCGGATAAGAGGCATCCCTCGATTGATAAGATCGGTCACGACGATATCGGCTTCCTCGCCAGGCTCGGCCTGGGTACCATCGTCCCGCAGGAACTCGACGATTAGATGATCGACGTTCAGATGGAGACCAGCCTGCTGCTCGCACTCGCAGGCGATCAAACCCACTTCTTCGCAGCCATAACGGTTGGTGACCCGACAACCGAATACCGCCTCAATGACTTGGCGTTCGGATTCAAGCAACATCATGGAAGTAGAGATAATACCGTGTGGGTGCAGGTTCTCGACGCCCATACGCCGAAGATAGGTTGCAAGAATGTAGATGGAATGGGCATGTCCGAACATAATTTGCGGTCTTTCGCGGTGCCAATCCTCCAAGAAGTGACTGACGCTGATCTCGTTGATGTTCATCGTGTCCAAGTAGATGGTGCGGTCGAGCAGCAGGTTGCGGAGTTTTTTCTTCAGGGTGTCGGCGACCGGGGGATTGCCCCAGATTGCAGCGACCTTCATGCCGATATCCCAACCAGCCCAACGGTTGCTGCGAATAGCGGCGGCGTTGCGTATTTCCTGACACCGTTCATCAAAATAGAGCTTTAAAGCGGTGCCGGTGGATCCGCCGGTTTTCGCTTCTATCAAATCCGCCGGCCGAAACTCGCTCGATAGCAGATTTTCCTCGTTATCGCGGATATCTCGCTTGGTCAGCAGCGGAAGGCGATGAAAATCCCTCCAGTCGTGGAGCGTTCCACCGAACCCTAGATTGGTATAGCGTGCTCGATAGTAAGAACAATGCGTAAAGGCATACTCAACCGCTTCACGCACACGTTGCCATTGTCGTTGATGGAGCGTCTCGGGATCGTACCATTGACTCGCAGAGAGTTCTTGTAGGTACTGTCGGCGATGAGTGCCATCCTTGAACTCCCATAAGGGGAAAAACACATGCTTTGATAGCCAGGTCAGCACCGTAAAGTCCTCCTCAGCCAACGATAAAAGCAGCATCTTGATTGACCATGCAAAAAAAGCACATCGTCATAGCAAGCCATCTGCTCGGTGACCATGCGTGTATAGGTGTAAGACCGAACGGTCTCGTACCCTGTCTGACCTAATCGGCGCGCAAGCGCGCTATCGGAGAGTAATCGGACGAGACGATCAGCCAGTACGTTTATATCTCCGACCGGAACCAGAAAGCCATTACGGCCATCCTGTACCAACTCGGAATTGCCACCGGTATCGGTACAGATGACTGGGCGCTTGGCTTGCATGTATTCGATGATAGAGTTCGAGAAACCTTCCGATTCGGAACAGATGACTGCTACTGTAAACCGGTTGATATATGGCATTGGCTCCTCGACACTTCCGGTGAAAATGACCCGCTCCTGAATCCTAAAGCGGCAAGCTAAGTCTTCCAACATAGCGAGCGTATCTGCGGCTTGTTTTGACGTTTTATCACCTACGATAACTAAGTATGCTTCGGGGCATTGCTTGCTAGCGAGAGCAAAGGACTCCAAAAGCGTATCGATGCGTTTTATCGGTTTCAAGTTGGCTAGGATCCCCACAACGGGGACGCCATCCGGAACACCTGGTATTCTTGCAGCAGCCCTTGTTTGGTCACCGTCTTCGACAAGAGGAACATAACCGTTGTAGATGACCGTAATCTTCTCGCTGGGCAACCACTCCTGCTGTTGCACGAATTGTTTTACTGATTGGCTGTTTGCGACGTAGCAGTCAACAAACGGTGCAACCAGCCTGAGTACCACAAGATTTTGCGGCGTATACCAAAAACCCATATCACGTCTGGAAACAAGTACTCGAATACCGAAAAACTTTAGAAAGGGGGGTGAAATCAATGCGGAATCGTTGAAGAAGCAATGGACAAGTCGGTAATTCTGCCAACGCAAGCTCAGTGCGAAACGAAAAATCTTGAAAATGGTCCTTAAGCTAGCGAGTTTGGTAATGTCCAGCACTCTCACCGGGCATGGAAACGGGTTGCTTTCAAGATACTCGCTACTTCGAAATACCGTCATGCTTGGATCGTAACGAGATCGGTCAATATTTTGAATGAGTTGTAACAGTTGCCCCTCGGTTCCGGCCCGAGGCCCCACATAGTGGTCTACCAGGTACATGATTTTCAATGTCATCGTTGCCGATCAACTCCCTCCCCTTGGCTTCCAGAGTACCACTTTCCGTCGATTCATAAACTTCCAGAGCGCAACCGAACAGGCTATGTTTAGGATGACAAAGTAATAAGGCGCGAGCAACTTTGATGCTGAGGCGGGCAATCGGCTAAGAAAAGGACCCAGCGCGGCGACTCCATAGGCTGTTAACTGCAAAACAAGGAATCCAAGGTAGAATAGGTGCTTGTCGACTATCAAAAAGTTAAAAAAAAGAAGTCCTGTTATAGGCACAAACGCTCCATACCTGAGCACCTTGTGCGAAAGTAGCTGCCATGCGAATAGCGGATAACGAAATGGATTAAGCAAATTACGCTTATCATACAAGGCCCAAAGTGCACGCAAGGAAACCCGAACGCGCATCCCGAATTCATCGGACGCAGCGGACAGAGCGGGTTCATAGAGTTTCGCATCAGGTTCATATACCACACGTCTGCCTTGCTCGACTACGTTGAGGGGCAATACAAAATCGGGCAACTGGTCTGGATGCATGGGGAGGTAAAGCTCCCGGCGAACCGCATCGATCCCGCCATCTACGCCGACAACGGAACTTAACCGGGTCTCCAATACTCGTAGCAGATTCTCGTACCGCATGTACGCGCCAGATCCTTCGCCAATCCCGGATCCATCTGGGTTCGTATAGACCATTTGGCCAGTAACATAGCCGACTGTCGGATCCGCAAAATTACGAACCAACCGGCGAATCGCGTCAGTTGCATAAATTGAGTTGGCATCGGAAAACACCAGAATATCCCCGGAGGCGTGCATGACCGCTTTATTAAGCGCTTGGGTTTTGCCCTGCCGGGGTTCCTGTCTCAGGAATCTGAGTTGCTCTCCGCTATGCTCGGTCAGACTTTGTACAATCGCATTGGTACGGTCTGTTGAGCCATCTGAAACCACGATGACCTCCAAGCAGCCCGGCGGGTAGTCTTGGGTCAGTTTGTTGACCACCGTGCGTTGTATTTCACGCTCTTCATTAAACGCAGCGATAAGAATGGTAACGGTGGGCTCAATATCGGCTTTGCTGACATTATGGCCAATTATCCGGGTCAATAGGAAAACAACCGCTGGATAACCTACGTAGATATAGAGCACAAATCCTAGACAAATCCAAAATCCCACTTCTAGCATCATTTGCATTCCTCAGCATGCATTATATACATCTAGTAAATACGCTATAAATTACTGACTCACACCGTTAGTTAAAGCTAAGGAGTGCACTACGAAAGGGAAAAGGCTATTTTTGAAAAGCAAACTGATCTCTCCAGGTATTTGCTGAAGAGAAAGATACTAAAGTTAATTGATGCTTATTACACAATACTTGGAACTTCTAAAGAAGGCTGATGAAAATGACCCAAACTGGAGATCACATCCGGGGCGTCAGAGTTTGAAGATCCAACCCTTCCGGTACATCCCAACCGCGACCATAGCGAGCACCATCAAATAGAGACACGCGAATAACGCCGATGCCACCTCGGGATTTGCGAAGCGCAGGAGAAAATGATCCCCAAGCTCCCAATAGGATTGCCAGACCCCATCGCTACCCGTCATACCCTTCGTACCCGCCAGAATACGCCCGAGTTCCGAGATGATGAAGAAGAAGATGGGACTGGCGCCCAGCGCGACGAGCCATAGCGTACTCCTGCGAATGCGTTGTACGTCGAACAGCCAGTAGATGCCCCCGAAACCAAGCATCGCCAAACCGGCAGTCACAAACGCAAAGCTGGGCGTCCACAGGCGTCGGTTGAGAGGCACCCAATGGCTGATAAGCATACCGCCAATACACATCACGGCCCCCCCGGCAACGAGAAAAAGTACCTTACGCTCATGCGTCGCCGCCGTCCTGATCGTGTCACCCACGATGGAGCCGAAAAGGATTGTTGCTAGCACGCCAGGTATCGTCAGCAGGGCGTGGGTTGTCGCATCGCCCCAATCCCCCAACACCTGCTTGTCGAACACGTAGGCGCGATTGCCCACTGGATCGAACGCGCCCGTGCCTTCAACCGGACCCGGATAGTATCCAAGAATCACCCAATAACCCGCCAGAAGAAGCATGGCGATCACGCCCCGACTACGCGGGCCGGCGAACAGATATACCGCGCAACCCAGCGCATAGCACACAGCTATCCGCTGCAAAACATGCATGACCTTGAGGTTCTCTAACACCGGCGTCGGCGATCCGGGCAGCATCGCGGGTAATATCGTGATTAATATGCCGATCACATACAGCGAGGCCGCACGCACTACGACATGCTGTAATACTGAAGACGACGGCACCAGCACCCTACGCCGGGGCAAAGACAACGCCATTGTGACCCCGATAATCCAGAGGAAACACGGTGCAATAATGTCTGCAAACGTTAGCCCGTGCCATTCCACGTGGGCCAACTGCGAGTATACGTGTTCCGGGTCTCCAGGATTGTTGACTAGCACCATGCCTGCAATAGTGGCGCCACGAAACGCGTCGAGCGACCAAACCCTCAGTCCGCGCGAACGAGCATTTGCCGGTGTACCTCTCGCCAATAGGTAATAGAGGAAGACATGTTTTCTGAGTTTCTCTGCTTTAAACACAACAATTCTCTCTACTTCAACCTGCGAATGTATATGGCCCGGCAGATCGAACTGATTAGCGGAATGTTATCAAGCCTCATGAAATTTGGTTTGACGACTACGATCAAAATACCATAAAGCAAACAAAGACAGGAGTCGACTGTTAACCTTGCAAACTCGGCAGTACGCTCATTGAGAATTTCTATCAGCTTACCGGATCGCCAAGTACCGAGCGGTGTGCTGACGAGAAACGAGATCAAGTCTTCGAAGACCGACGTCTCCAACCGGTGTAGTAAGCCAACGGCGTATTCAGGCACTTGGTCAATCAATTTCACAAGTGCAACTGCGATACCAACTAATATTATAATTTTATAATATTCAAGCGGTAATCGGTAAGCACGCTGAGCTTTGCGATAGATCCAAATCAAAATGACAGCTTCCATGATGAATCCGGAATAAGCCGCTCCAGCCAACCCCGCGAACATGATAAGAACCACGCTGAGTAGTATCTTAAGGGGCGCAGTGACTATCCTTATTCGGGTTATCGCTTTTGTCTGCTTGCTATAGAGTAAGCCGAACATAAGATAAGTACCCGCTGATGCAACAACCGTCGTAGCGATCTCGATTTGGGCTATTCGAGTCGCTGGAGAGAACTCGGGGGGCACCATAATGGCTAGGATCGTACCTATATTTGCAGCCAAAAAAACCCCGGCGAAGAGCATAAGAAACAGGTACAGCGTAAACATTGATCCAATCTCTTTGGGTGCGCCAGGATTCGATCCAATTTCCAAGCTCTTCGTCCTCCAAGCTCGCAAAAAGGGATGTGCAATGATGAGGTTTATCAGGGGAGGAAATTTGTAAGCCATTTCGAGAATGCCCACTCCCTCGAGACTGATAATAAAGCGGACGAGAAAACTTTCGACTTGGCGTGATATATAGGCAATCAAGTCGCCTGGAATGAGTGGAAACCAAAACATCCGTATTTTCAGGCCGATTTCCGAGTTGTAATGTAGCCCATGTTCCCGGATTGCAACCCAATGAAAGATCAGTGAGCTGACCGATGCGCTGATCAATGAAGATATGAATATACCGATAAGTCCTACCCGAAGGTAAATAACCAAGAAAATATTGAGCGTAAGACCCAAAATGAGCTGCGTTAGATTGACCAGAGAATATAGCGCTGACTGCTGGCGAATAACTAGGAAGGTGCTAGCGCTCTGACCTCCCATGCTGACAACGAAGGAAAGCAGGGCAAGCACGAAGAGGGGCCAGTATTCAGCATTTCCCAGAAGAAACGCGGTAATCCATGGACTAGCCACGGCGGGTAGGGGAATACACAAAAGACCAAGCCCCCATACCGTCCAGATACCGGTACCAATCACCAGCGATTTCTGCGGTAGCGGCTCCTCGTGGTAGATTCTTATAATCGCATTATAAGAACCATTTGCAAATGCAGTAGAAAGAAATCCGATGGAAGCATCTAATAATGCAATAATGCCATAACCTTCGGCTTCAAATATATGTGCATAGAAAGGCAGCATTATAAAGCTGGTCAATTTCCCCAGAAGATTTGCCGCACTATATATAGCCGAGTGCCGAAGAGTTTCGCGTATAAAGCCCATTGTTATCAATTTTGTAAATATTGGTACCAGTACTTCTTAATAGATGTATCGCTGTTTACCTGTCGTCCTCTAGGGGGAACTTGTTCAAACCTGCTTTAAATCATTTTCAGGTAATTTCGGTAAAAAACTCAAATTTCCATCACTCGGAAGGATTCTGTTTGCCGGTGTCGGAAATAATTGTAAATGCCTTCGGAGGGGCTATCCTGGAAGAGCTGCACGTTGGAAGGTATATAGAAGGCCTTTATTTGTAGAGAGTTTCCAAACAATATTGAGCAGTTTTCTAAAGCAGAGCAAAAAAATGATGCGAGTTCTTTAGGGAGTTCACCTCCAATCGCTAATTCCACCTCGATAGGTCTACTGAAGCGTTGTATGGCCAGACCTAGTTCTTGATCGATCAATATTAAGGAGCGATTAGACTCGCGCTTATGAGGAATGTAGACTACCTGGTTGTCGCCATAGTAACGGACCACCTTTCGTAGGTATTCGAGGTACGTTATTTCTTCGAGGTAGCCATCTTCGATAAGGGGCTGACCTAGAAAGTAGACGTAGTCGTTCCCAGCGCGACTGACAACGCGCTCCCGAAGCCAGCGATAATCATTTACGATCAACCGGTCTTTAGAGCCTACCGCGATGTCGTACGCAGTAAAGAAGGTTATCGCATTGGGTTGTCGGCCATCCCAAAAAACCCAACGATTCTGGATAAAATGTTTCAGGGCCTGAATGGGACCAAGCGGTGTAGTTTGTTCCAGACTTGTAGCCGCATTATGGCGACGCATAGCCACTCGCAATGTATCCGTACCATCATCTATCGCAATCAATTCGTCATGAGGAACATGACTTGAGACGTGCGACATATAGTCATTGTAAAGGTTGCCAACCACCAACCGACTTATGCGACCAAATCTCGCCAGCACCCTGTCAATCCGGTTCCGACGGCGATATTGCTGGTAAATCCACCTATACTCGTTGAGGCGGTCTGAAGTCTGAGAGCCAATCAACCAGTACTTTTGTGTCGAGCGCTGCGCATTCATCGGTACCCAGGTGGTGCTTTGCCATGTCATCTCATTCAGCAAGCATTCGAATGCGCTCACAGGCCAAGCTGGCCAATGAAGCAATACGAGAGCGCTAGGTTGGCCACCAAAGTAATGGCGAGCCTCGAGTGCGTTGAGCAGTTGCAAGGGTGTATCGAGCACGAATAAATCCATACCCACGCTTATAAATCCTCAGCATAAAGCTAGCCAGTTTTCCACCAGATCACGAGTTAATGGTCCTGTTCGACAGTCGTCCCGCCTGATGTTGGCTTTGCGGCGGCGAGATGGTCGCATAGCCGAAGGACCTCCTGAGCTCGGCGGGAGGCGGCGCCTCGAATTCGGTTACGGAGCGCCAAATCAGCCCTGAGATATTCCGCAGATATAATGCGGATCTCTTCAATCTCGGATGCCGTCGGAAATACGGGAAATTCACGAGGTTCTGGGTACTCGAGCAGGGCCTGCACGCTGCGCATTTTATGGGCGACCGAGGAAAGAAAAATGCTTGGCGTTCCGCCGAGAGCAGCCATAATACTTGGATGGTACCGTCCAGAGATGAACAGGCTTGCGTTCGCCAGCACGGCACCTGCCATAAAGATCGGCGTGTAAACTGGAATGATCCCAACCCCCGTCGCTTCCGCCACTTCTTCAAGAAAAGAGTCACGCCCGTCGTTCTCAGTCAAATAGACGGGCAATTCAAGCTGTTGGACCGCTTCGACTAAGGACACGAAATGCCGGATAGCGCGCTCGCGGTCGTTTGCGCCGGCACTCCCACCGATACAGATGTACGGCTGAGAAAAGTCGAGCTTGCCCAAGTAGCGCTGTCGTTCCGGAAACGGTATCAGAAAATCACCGTTAGCCGGGGGCTTGGCACATTTATCCTCAAAAATAGGGAACCAACTGAAGAGAGAATCTGGAACGAGCTCGCAATCCACATCCGGCATTTCAGTCTGCACGAGAGCAAGCGATTCTCCATCGCGAACTAACACCTTTCGGCACCGAGCGAGAACGCTTCTGGCAGCCGCAAATGTGGCTGCATTACGACCTGTGAAAGGGCAATCCGATACAAGGGCGTTGGCGAAAAATACAGATTTCCCCAATCTCACGCCAAGTGCCACCATCCCTAAGAGAAATAATGCCTCCCGCCGTGGTGGCGTGGTAAAGACCAAGTCTCCCTCAGCGTTAATCACGAGCACATCGCATCGCGCCACGCTCTCATAGAGTCCAACAAGAAATGCGTGGCGGTGACGATAGGCCATGATGTTGGCCGCAGTACGATCAGGATCCGAGTCGACAAAATCGCGTGTCCCCAGCGCTGATGCCGCAGCCACAAGTGGTCCAAATACACGTCGACGCACCGAGCTCCGAACCGTACTAAGTAACCATCTGGAGGACCGTTCCGAGACGAGCGGTCCAACGAATGCAAATTCTGTGGAGTGCCATGAGTACTCGCGTCCCTCTACAACGGTTGAGATCTGCCCGACCCGCGCAAGCAGGTTATACATAGCAATACTCGCAGCTCGTGCTCCCCAGTTGTTCGTCGTCCGATTGTCCCCAACAAATAGAATTTGCATGACTTATAGCGAGAAATGACTATAAGGAGAAAAGAAGCGTAAACCGTCAAGTGCCCGAGCTTGAGAAACAGCAAGTTACAAAATTCAAAGGTCGCTAAACTCTAGAGGGCAAAATGATTGCCGGATTATTTTTGAACAAGTTAGTAGCACACACGACTGGTTACGCCCGGAGAAGAGCATTAGCATTTGTTTGTTCCTCACCCTTGAGCCGCACCAGCCAAGTCGCTAGGACCAGCAAAGTCCATCGTTGCATCAGGTTGCCCGCCTGCAAGATCTGCTTTGTCCCGGGATAGGAAAGAAGCCCGAAAATGGGTGCTGTCTGGATCCTTTAGACACCGCTGCTCGAGTTCCTGAACAGCGGGATCATGGAACCAGTGCTGAAGAGGTGCGCCGAAGCCCTGCTTGCCGCGGCGGCGCAGGATGGCTGGCCACCGAGCCGCAAACGCCTGCCGCAGGATTATCTTGTCTTCCTTTGTGGAGACTTTGAGCCGGTACGGCAGAGACATGCAAAAGGAGGCAAAATCAACGTCAAGGAAGGGCGCCCGAAGCTCAAGACCGTGGGCCATTGACGCGCGGTCAATTTTAGTCAAGATGTCGGCGGGCATATAATCCTCAACGTCACAACGCAAGACGTCATCCATGGAACCCGCCGCAGTGGCGGGTTCTGACGCTGCGCCCGGCAATACATCCCCAACGCCGAGTTGCTCCAGCTCGTTTTGTTGGAAGCAGGACATTTGCCCGCGATGAGCTTCAAGAACGGACTGATACTGCCGACCGGACGCGAGCCCCATGATGCGCCACTCTCGGGCCGCCGCACCGGGCACATGCGCCAAGCGATATAATCGGTTCAAAAGCCGCGCCGCTATCCAGTGCAGCAGGCCAACCCTCCCCTCATGCTCCATCCATAACAGCGGCTTGTACCAGGAGTAACCGCCGAACAACTCGTCACCGCCGTCGCCCGTCAGAACAACCTTGACATGCTGTCGAGCCTCGCGCGCCAACAGATAGGTCGGGATGTTGGAAGTGTCGCCAAAGGGCTCATCGTAGACCTCCTGGATGCGCCACAACTGATCGGCGATGTTTACACCTCGTGTTGCCAGCTCCGTATGCCGGCTCCGGCAGACCTCGGCGACGGCCCGTGCATAAGGTATCTCACTGTGGTCGCCCTCGAAGTCGAAAGAGAAAGTCCTTAGATCGCTGGCAAGTTTGCTCGCCACCAGGCAAATCGTACTGGAGTCCAGACCCCCACTGAGAAACGCACCTACCGGCACATCGGCTATCAACTGACGCCGCACCGCATCCTGGAGCAGCGTTCGGAAACGCTCCACGGTCTCCTCAATATTCAGATCATTCTCCACTTCGGGTGGCGACCAGTAACGGCCCACCTCCAACTTCCCTTGGTGGTAACGTAAAAAGTGCGCCGGCGGGAGCGCCCGGATATTGACATAGATGGACTGATCTGTCTGGACACACTGCCGCTGCAGGTAGCGTGCTACGGCTTCCCTGTCCAAGACGGGTTCGATCAACCCTGAAGCCAAAATACCCTTGATTTCCGAGGCAAAGATGAACTCTCCGCAGGGACCCGTTGCATAGTAAAGCGGCTTCTCGCCAAACCGGTCGCGAGCGCACAAAAGCTGCTGCCTGTTTTCGTCCCAGAGAGCGAAAGCGAACATCCCCGGCAGATGTTCCAATAGGCGGTTGCCATGGCGTTGATAGAGAGCCAGGATGATCTCAGTATCCGAGCGTGTACGAAACGGGTAGTCGGTCAGCCGACGCCGCAGATCCTGGTAACCGTAAATCTCGCCGTTAAAAGTCACGGCGAAATGTTCATCAGCAGAACACATTGGCTGCTGACCCCCAGCGATGTCGACTATGGCGAGACGCCGGTGTCCCAACCCACAGGCGCCAAAAAAATGATGCCCCTCTCCATCCGGCCCCCGATGGGTCAGTGCATCCGTCATCCTTTGCAACACCTCCCGATAACGGAAAGTGTCAGGCGCAACGACCCCGGCGATACCACACATCCGAATTTAAGCCCTCTTCGGCGTGAAAACGACAGTACTGGTATGCGCTTCCCCGCCGGCCATCTCTCTGGATGAAACGGCCAAACCGCTTGGCGAGGCTATCCCAACCGTAGAGCTGCTCCACCAAGCGCCTACCTTCAATGGCCAGATTCATACACCGCTCTGGATCGTCCAACAGCCGCAACACGGATGCCGCAAAGGTAGCGGGATCGTCAGCAAGCACGATATGCCGGTTGTGGACAACCTCGAGTCCCTCCGCACCGACCGTGGTCGATACCACGGCCCGGGCCATGGCCAAGGCTTCCAGTATCTTCAGACGGGAGCCGCCACCGATTCTCAGCGGCACCACGTACACCGCCGCGCGCTCCACGTAGGGCCTCACGTCATCCACCGTCCCAGTAATGTGAACACCCGGCACTTCGGCCAATAACTGGATATCCGCCGGAGGGTTGCGGCCCACAAAAGTGCATTCCAAGTCGGGGCGAACTCGGCGTAACGGCGGAAGAATAGCGCTGACGAAGTAGCGTGCCGCGTCCTGATTCGGGCGCCAGTCCATGGAACCCGTAAAGACCACCTGGTGCCGGTGCTCGGGCTGTGGCATGGGCCGAAAGTACTCCAAATCCACACCATTCGGTATGACGGTTATCGGCAGATTGGAGATGATTCTGCAGCAAGCGATTCCGATCCAAATCGGAAACAGTCAGAGCGCCATCCACCCAACTCAAAGCCTCGCGTTCGAACCGCTCGACCTTTCGCCACTGCTCTCGAATATACCAGCGGCGTAGCCAATTAGTTTCGTTTTCGTAATATCGCTGCCAAATATCGGCCTCGACATTATGTGCTGATACCAGCTTTTTTACCGACTTCAAGCTTCTTTACATAAATTACATACGGGGTCCATTCACAGAGAATGAGGTCGGGACAGTATTCAGCCAGGTTTTTGAGCACTACATCTTCATAGACCCGCGAATAATGGCTGGTGACAATATACGGTAATGGTGACAGGAGGTTAGCCAGCAACCGCAGGTAAAAGACCGGACCTTGCTTGGGAGGAATCCGTGCGGGAACGGCTACCGGCTCAATACTTGCCAGTCTCAGAGCTTCCGCTGCGGCTGAATCCTCTTCTCCGTAGCCGATATAGCGGATCTGGAATTGCGTCCCTAGTCGCCGATAAAGATTGAAACTCCTCGTGCGCTTACCCGTATTGGTCGGGTAGGGAAACTCCTCGTCCAATACAAGGATTTTCATGTCTTAACTGTGAGCCAGCATCAGTTCAAGAGAAAGATGTGCTGCAGAAAATAGCAGCGGACCACACGTCACCCATCATGTTCAATAAAGCTCGACGAGGCCCTTTTCCTCCCATTTCCGCAGATAATCCAGCACCCTGTTTTCCGGCAATTGAAAACGCAACGCAAGGCTTCGGACCGTTACTGGGGATCTCAGCGAAGGCAGAAAGTCCTGCAGAATGCGAAGCTGGCGCTGCTCCTCACTGATTTGCTCTCCAAAAGAAACTTGGCCGGGATCGACATAAAGATTGTAGCGCGGATTGGATAGGCAAATCGTGCCTTCGAATCGCTTTTCAACCAGCGGGGTCGATTCCAAATCCTCGATTGCCCCGAGGACAGCGGCCAGCCGCCTCCTCGAGGCACTCTTCACTCATAATCGAAATGTTATCGCGCGATGAGTGGTACTCCGGGTACGGCATGCGAGACAACGAGCAGGTGGGGATACCGTAAGCTTCCCAGAGATATTCATCGTTGATAATGATGCTCTCAAACTCGCCGCGCCGATACGGTATACCTTGTTCATCCATGATCCGGGCCATGGCCTGTTCGATATTCGAGCGGGATCCCCGCGACTCCTGCAAGGCGAGCCCCGTGCGCGAACCCAGCATCCACAGGCAAAGGCACTCGAGGATTTGTTGTCGTTCGGCCAGCGGCAGCTTGCCGAGATAATACTCCGTGCCGATGATGCCGGGCGCGAGTACCAGCTTGTAGGTGTATTTCGTCGGTCGATCCCGTAGGCGCCGAAGAACCTCGACACCTACCACCACCCCAGCCAGACCGTCATTAGCGACACCCGGATGATCGAGATTCGCGCATAGTGCGATGGTATAAGGCAGTGAGCCAGGATGGGTGCCTTCAAGCACCTTGAGCACGCCGGGCTCTTCCCGAGTCACGATGCGGACGTCGTACTCGCCGGGTTCCAAGGCGTCGTAGAGAGTCCTTGGGAACGCAAAACCCCCAATCCCGATCCCAACTGCGGAATTGCTGGCGGAAGTGATAGGTGAGGGAGTCACCGTAGCGGTGATCGTAGTGAAGGTGCTCTTTGAGCGCCTCCCGCGATACCCTGCCTTCGAAGGGGGCCGAGAGCGCGATGACGCCGAGCGGATGCCAGTTACCGTCGTAGACCAGCTTGCCGTCCTTGGTGATGGTTGCCTCCAATACGTCCCACTTGGGTGGAATGACCCAGCCGTTGTGCTCGCCGGAAGCCGCTGGATACTCCAGAACCGTAAGGGGAAGCACTTGGCACAGATAGTCCACAGTACGGTCATAATCGCTGGAGCACATGATCCGATTGAGCGGGGCCAGATCCTTAAGGAGTTTCATCATCGTGTTCACGAAGAAACATCCTCCCTGAGTACCTGCCGCGTCCATTCATTCGGCGCCGCATCCCCTCGTTTTGGCAGGTCGTTGGTGTCGATGCGCGGCAGCGTCAAGGGATCATCATGGTCGAGGTCGGCAATCCGGACCTCGGTCGTGAAACCGGCTTTGCAACCTTTTTTCCGCAGGATGCCGAGCAGTGAATCGTTGTAAGCGCCATAGGGATAACCGATCACCCAGTTCCCGATGCCGCTTCCTACCGCTTCGAGAAACCGCAGCGAAAGGTCGATCTCACGTTCCTGACTCTGCCCGTCCAGGGTGTCGAGCCAATAGTGGTCGTAACCATGACTGCCGATGTACATCCCCGCTTCCCGCAGGGCGCGCAGTTCACTGATGCCCATGTACAACTCCCGCGAAAAAGCGGGTTCGTCCTGCGTGACATACTGCTTGAAGAGTTCATCGGTAATCCTTTTCCGCAGAACCTCCGGCAGTTCCCGCTGGAGCAGTCGTTTGATGAGGATCACCTCGGCCGTGTCGAAGCGGTTGGGATGCGCAAGCCGCTGGTGGTAGTCGGCACGATCCTGCAACGGGAATTCGCCCCTGGCCTGGTCGAGCAGGGTGAAGAGCGAGTCGAGGATGCGCGTCTTGTCCGGCACGGCGGCGAGGATGAAGTGAATCTTGTTGACATCCAGCACTTCCTGCTCGGTCACCGCCTTGGCCGGCGGGAAGAAGCATCCTGTCATGCCGTTCTCAAGCAAAATGGGCAGGACATTGTCGAAGTGATCGCGGTAGCCATCATCAAAGGTCAACAGCAACGCGCGTGGCGGCAACGACTGTTCGGGTGACTCGAGCGCGGCGAGCAGCTCTGGCACCCCGATCACGTGGTAGTATTGGCGGATATACGCGACCTGGCCCTTGAATTCTTCAAGGGAAAGGCCCTTGATGTCGGGGAATCGGCTGTGCTTCAGGTCACGCACGAAATGGTACATGATGATCGTGACCCGGCGATTTGGCTGTGCGCTCATCAGATTGCATGCTCCCGTCACCAGGCGCTCAGCCCGCCATCGACGATAAGGTTCTGACCCGTGACGTAACTTGAGGCGTCTGACGCCAGATAAATAAGGGCTCCCACCATCTCATCGGCGCGGGCCATTCGGCCCAGCGGAACCCGCGCCGCGTACCGCCCCTTGAAAGTGTCGTTTTGGCCGCTCTCGACGCCACCCGGCGTCAGTGTGTTGACCCGGATGCCCTGGTCTGCCCAGTAAGTGGCGAGGTGCCGGGTCAACCCCACGACCGCCGCTTTCGAGGCCGAATAAACCGCTGGAGTGTTGATCTGTCGGCCCAAATAAAAAGACCCCTCGTAGATTCGAGGGTCCGCCCCGCGAATGCCGTAAATCGACGCGGTCTGAATGATGCTCCCGCCCGTTCCCTGGCGGATCATCTGCTGGCCCACCGCCTGCGCAACCAGAAACATGCCGTCGAGGTTGACGGCCATGATCTTCCGCCATTCCTCGAGTGCATACTCCTCGAACGGCGCGAAGAAGGCGTCCAGGTTCGCCGACTTGGACGCGGCGTTGTTGTGGAGGATGTGGACGCCACCGAGCCGATCCACCACCTGCCCGACCATCGTTTGGACCGACGCGGGATCAGCCACATCGCAACCCAGCCCGATAACCCGAGCGCCTGTTTCTTCCACAAGCTCCCGAGCAAAACCGGCACAGGCACTCTCATCGAGATCGACGACCGCGACGCTCGCTCCAAACTCGGCCAGCCCCCGACAGAAGCCGCGGCCGAGAATGCCCAGACCGCCAGTAACGATCACCGTCTTCCCGCTCAGATCGAAGAGATTTTTATATCGAGAGTTCACTGAGCAACACCTTTCGGCCGTCACGCCTCGCCACTTGGCCCGCCATCAGCAGCCGCATCGCATCCAACGTGTCCCGCGCCGGCACCACCGGCTGTCCAGTCCGAATCATCTCGGCGAAATGCCACAGCAGCCGCCGGAACATCGAAAAGTTGTCGGTGATGTCGTGGCTCGATGCGCGCTGTTTGCCCCAGAAATCCAACCGAAACGTCCGTGGCGCCTCACCCAGCGCATCAAGTTGCAGCAACGAGCCGTCGTCCATGGAAACCGCCACTGAGGCGTGCGGTGCATCGAGGGCGATCACGGATACCGGCCTAGCGGACACGACACCGAACAGGGCGTCGATGAGATGGATCGCGTACTTCTCCCAAGACAACACGATGGCACCCCGCACCAGCACCAGCGGCCCATACTCCGCGATGGACGCACGCACCTCATCCAGTTCCCGCGCGTAGCGCATACCCGAGCAGGACAGGAGCTGACCCTGCTCGAGATAGGGTCGGAAGTATTGTAACGCCGCCGGATCGAGGGAAAGAGGCTTGTCGATGAACACGGGCAGGCCCGCCTCCAGAAACGGCCGGGCTATTTCGAGATGGGTCTCTTCATCGTCGCGGGCGACGATCACCGCATCCACCTCGCCGAGCATCGCTTCGCGCTGGCTCGCGGCATGGGGAATGCGACAGGCCCGGCATAGACTCTGGGTGACCGTCTCGTCCTGGGTCCAGGCGTGCGTGACCTGCAAGCCGGCGATACCGAACTCGGAAGGATCACGCCGCCGCACGTAGTCATAGATCACCGGCCAGCCGGACGCGGCCAGTCCAGCGTCGTCATACCCGTTGATGATGGCTGAGAAGGAAAAGGGATGGCCGTTGCCAGGACTCAAGCCAATCATCCCGATCTTCGTCACCATACGGCCCAACCCCCGTCGACACAAATGTTTTGTCCAGTCATATAGCTGCCGGCATCACTGCACAGCAGGGCAACGGCACCCTTCAGTTCGTGCGGCTCCCCCACTCGGTTTAACGGGTTCTTGCCGGATAACCTTTGCAGGAATACCTCGTGTTCCCGCGTCGGCGGATGCGGGAAAGCGCCGGGGCTAATCGCATTCGCTCGAATACCGTGCGGCGCAAGGAAGCTGGCCAGATACTTGGTGAATTGAATCACCCCCGCTTTCGCCGCTCCGTAACTGGGCGGGTTGGCGAAGGTCGTCCCCTCGTAGATGCGGTAGTCGGGCGCTACATGCCCATACATCGAGGCGATATTCAAGATCACTCCCCGGCGAGCCTTGAGCATTGGGAAGGCTGCTTTAATCAGCCTGAAGGGCGCGTTGAGACTCATGTCGATATCATATCGCCAGTCCTCCTCCGTGATGCTCTCCCAGCTATTCTTTTTTCCCGACCACGCATTATTGATCAAAATATCCAGTCCGCCGAATTCGCGCTCGACCACTTGAAGGCAATTGACTATCGACTCGGGTTCAAGCAAGTCCAGGCGTAATCCGATTGCACGGATATCACTGCCAAACGCATTTTGCAGAGCTATTGCCGCATTTTTGCATTTCTCGCCATCACGGCTGGCGATGACGATATTGGCACCGAGTTCGACGAGGGCTTCGCAGATGGCCAGACCGAGATACCCAGCACCACCGGTCACCAAGGCCGTTCGATTCTTCAGAGAAAAGAGATCTTTCAACATTACGGTCATTGCAATACTCCGCGCCTCAGCAGTGTCTCGGCGACGACAAAATCCAACTCATCGTCAATATCCACGGATCGCTCGGGAGGCATGATAACGGCACCGGCCCGGCCATATAACAAGGCCATGGTATCACTAGGTAGCAGGTCGGCGCGAAACGCATAAACGGCTCCGTTGAGCTGATAGGCCAAAGGTAGCCGCTGCCGTGGCTGCCAAGGGTTGGCATCCGCAATGAAGGGAGAGGGTTTGCCATCTGCGATGACCCAGGCGCGGTGGGGATTCAAATCGGCCTGTTTGAAGGTTGCCACCGAATCTTGGTCATCTCTGACCAACTCCTCGATACAAGCTTTCACGTCATCGCGGGAGCGGAACGGACAAGTCGGCTCCAGGAGAACCATCACACGCGCTGTCTCACCCTCGATTGTCAACGTTTCAATCAAGTTCCGCAATGCATCGATAACGAGGGCTGTATCGGTAGCGAGATGTGGCGGCCGGCGATACACCTCGGCACCATGCCGCCGAGCCACTGCGGCAATTGCCTCGTCGTCGGTCGAAACGATGATCCGATCGATGAGTTCGACCGATTGCGCAACCTCGATCGACCAGACGATGAGTGGCTTGCCACCGAGCGATACAATATTCTTGTGTGGTACGGCTTTGCTGCCGCCTCGGGCAGGGATCACCGCGATGACTCGCTCGCCGTCGATCATATTCTGGTCTCTCTATTCCACCTGCAATTGTTTCAGCGCTTTCCGGTATTCCGCCCACTCTCCGGTATCGAGCCAGGCTTTGTCGCTGACCGGAAATACCGCCACTTTCCCACCCGTCTCCTTGACTTTCTCGATGAGGTGGGTCATGTGAAAAATTTCGTCTTCGGGAATCAGGCGGAGTATCTCGGCTCGCAGGACGTACATGCCGGTATTGACCAGGAAATTGTATTCCGGCTTTTCGGTGATCCTGGCGAGCGTGCCGCCGTTGACGATTTCGCAGATGCCGTAGGGGATATGATAATTCTTCAGCGAACCGACGATAGTAATGTCATTATTACTTTTATCATGAAAATCGATCAGTTCCGCATAATCGGCATCGATGATGATATCGCAATTGGTCACAATAAACGAACCCGCCAATTGATCGCGGAGATAGCGGAGGCTTCCCGCCGTACCCAGTGGTTTGTCTTCGTGAACATACTCGATCAGGTAAGGAGGATGCAGTTCCTCAAAGTAGGACTTGATGATTTTCGACTTGTGATTGACCGACAGGTAAAAGGTGGACACGCCGAATTTCAAGAAGGAGTCAATGATGTACTCGATGACCGTCTTGTCTCCCAAGGGAATGAGGGGCTTGGGCAGGATGCGGGTGAACGGGTCCAGGCGGGTGCCCTTCCCGCCCGCCATGATCACCACCGGGAGATGAATCGGCGCTACCGGCTTGCGCTTGCCGCTGTCCTTGAATACCGACTCCCAGAACAGCAGTTCCACGATCTGGCGCGCATCGTTGACGACGGGGACACAACTGATGTTGCGTTCGAACATGACGCCCCTGATCTGCTCGAGGTTATAGTCCTGCTCGATATGATAGGGGTTCTTGTTACAGACTTTGCCGATGGTATCTTGCAGACTTCCTTCCGCCAATATCCAGCGCCGGATATCGCCATCCGTGAGGGAGCCGATCAGACGCCGTTCCCGATCGACGACAAACAGAATCTTCTGGGCGGTCTCTTCCAGTTGCCGCATGGCCTGAAGGATGGTCGTGTCGGTTTCGACGACGAAAGCCGCAATATTTGGATTCACGGTACGGCCAGAGTGGGATGCTTAATGGGTTAATGGTGAATGGATGTTGCCGGGAAGGTCGTAAAATTGCTTCTTCAACAGCGCTTCGGTCAGCTCGACCTGTTTGAGTTGTTCCTTGATATCAAAACTCACCCGGCCGTCGCCGCGTCCGGCATAGGGATTGGTCATGCCCTCCAGCCTCTCCCGCCATGTCCGCGCCGAGGCCTGCCGGATACCCGCCGCGATTTCCTCCACGGCGTAGCCCACGTCGATCACGTTCGCCGCCTTGATCCGGCCCTGCTGCCGGTCACCGATGTTGACCACGGGCAGCTTGAACGACGGCGCCTCGATCAGCCCGCTCGACGAGTTCCCGATCATCAGATCCAGATGGCGCAGGCAGCTCAGGTAAACCTGCTGACCCAGGTTGTCATAGAGCCGGTAGTCCACGGGGCGATCCTGGCAGAATTCCGCGATTCGCTGATTGATCAGCCGGCCCTGGGTATCGGCATTCGCCTTGGTGAAGACCGCCCGGACCTTCTCTCGCAGCAGGGCGGTCAACAGATTCTCGATCTGCTGTTCGGCTGTGTTTCGTTCGAGGGTAACCGGATGATAAGTCACCAGGGCGGTTGGTGTGGTCAGCGCGAAATCCAGCCGTGCCTCCAGTTCCGGCTTGGTCAGCAGTTTGACCTGATGCAGGGCATCCAAACCCGGCGCGCCGAACGCAAAGACGCGGTGGGGATCCTCGCCCATCTGAATGATGCGCCGCCGATAGGTCTCGGTGGCGGCGAAATGCAGGGACGCCAGCTTGGTGATGGCGTGCCTGATCCCCTCGTCGACGGCGCCTTGGCTAGTCTCCCCGCCGTGAATATGGGCGATGGGGATCTTGGCGAGCAGCGCGGCGATGGCGGCAGCCAGCAATTCAAACCGGTCGCCCAGCACGATGAGGAGTTCGGGACGCAGCTCGGCCAAGGCGTCCGCGAACGCCAGGAGACCAACCCCGATGGACTTGGTGGCGGCGCGGTCGCTGTCGGCGGACAGCAGCATCTCGATCTTACGGTCGATGTGGAAGCCCTCCTGCTCGATAGTTCGATAGGTCAGGCCGAATTCGGGACAGAGATGCATGCCGGTGGCGATCACCTGCAACGCCAGCGCCTCGTCCTCTCGAATCGCTCGCATCAGTCCTCGCAGGAGGCCGTAATCGGCGCGCGAGGTGGTCACGACGCAGATGCGTCTCGGGGTCATTTGAGATTGGCCCAAGTGACGACGCGGTCGGCTTCGATGTCGGTGGTAACTCGCAGTCCGATCACTTTCTCCAGGTCCCGGGGCTGAATGCCGTGCCCCGGCCGCTTGATGGCGATATTGTCGCGGCTGAGGCATTCGCCACGGGTAATATCCCGCGTTGCCACCACGCTTTTCCGGGCAACGGCCATGTTCTTGAGTTCACAGGGGGCGGGCGCCTTAATGCCATTGCCTAGCGCCTGTTCGACATTGCGGATCGCCTGAATCATCGCGCCGAGCTCCTGGGGTTCCAGGGAAGCCCGGTGATCGGGGCCCGGCAGGTTCCGGTCCAGGGTAAAGTGCTTCTCGATGATCCGCGCCTCCAACGCTACGGCCGCGACGGCGATCTCGCTGCCCGGTGTATGGTCGGAATAACCGACCGGCAGACCGAAAGTGGTGGCCAGGGTCAGCATTGCCTTCAGGTTGATTTCGGCGAAGGGCGCGGGATATTCAGTCACGCAGTGCAACAGATAGAGCGGCGGATTGCCCGCTTCGGCAATCACTGCGACGGCCTCGGCCACCTCGGCCAGCGTCGACATCCCAGTCGAGAGGATCAACGGTTGGTTCTTGCGAGCGAGGTGCTGGAGCAAGCCGTGATTCGTCACTTCCCCGGACGGAATCTTGTAAGCCGGCACGCCGAGTCGTTCGAGCAGATCCGCGCTGTCCTCGTCGAAGGGGCTGGACAGGAACAGGATCCCGTGATCGCGGCAACAGACCAGCAGGGTCCGGTGATCTTCCTCGCTTAATTCGAGGCGCCTGAGCATCTCGTATTGCGAATCCGCGCTTGCGGTATTGTGCTGCTGGTATTGAGCCTTGGCAGCGGAACGACTGACCAGCTTGTCCGCGCGGAAACTTTGGAACTTGACGCAATCTGCGCCGGCGCGGCTGGCTGCCTCGATCAAACGGGTCGCAATCTCGACCGAGCCGTTATGATTGACGCCTGCCTCGGCGATGATAAAAGTTCGGTTCTGAGCGATCATTTCACTTCACTCTTCTCGCGGGCACGCCGACGTAAGTGCCGGGGATCACGCAATCCGCGATCACGACCGCTCCAGCGCCGATGATGCAGCGCGGGCAGATCGTGACGCCGTGGATCACGGTCGCGCCGGCGCCCACGAAGACCTCGTCGCCGAGGTTCACTTGGCCGCACAAGGTGGCTCCCGGCGCAATGTGCACGTGGTGGCCGATCACCCCGTCGTGGTCGACGGTGCAGTGGGTGTTGAGGATCGAACAGTCACCGATCCTGGTGCCGCTGTTGACCACGGCGCCATTGCACACGACCGTTGCCTGACCGAGGCCGACCGCTTCGCTCATGATCGCGTCCCTGGAAACCAGCGCCGGCAGGGCAAAGCCGAGTGCTTCGAGTCGAACCTGGATCGCCTTCCTGACATCGTTCCTGCCGACCGTACCAAGGCCGATCGCTGCTGCACAGGCGCTACCCTGGTGGGTAAGCCCGCTCAGCACCTCATCGCCGCCGAGACAGGGAATGCCCAGCACCGGCCCACGATTTTCCTTATCGGTATAACCGACAATCCGATAATCGCCGCGCTGTTTGAGGAGGCTGATGATCACCTTGGCGTGGCCTCCGCCCCCAATCACCACGATGTCAGGCACGGCGCAGCGCCTCGATGACGAGATCACGCTGAGAGTCGGAGAGATCGACGCTGCAAGGGATATTCAGGGTCCGTGCCAGCAGCTCCGGGGCCTTTTCGATCCGGTACCGCTGGCAGTCGCGATAGGGGCGCTGCAAGTGATTGAGCTGCCAAACGGGCCGGCTCTGAATACTCTGCGCCCCCAGCGACTGCATCAGCTCCTCCCGGTCCATGCCGTAACGGGCACGATCGATCTGTAGCGCATACATCCAGCAGTTATTCGCCGCATAGACTGGTATCTCGGCGATGTGCAGACCGGGAATCAAGTCGATGTGCCGTTTATAGGCCTGATAATTGCTGCGTTTGGTCTCGACATACTCGGGGAGTCGCTCCAACTGGGCAACGCCGACGGCGGCCTGCAGATTGGTGAGCCGGTAGTTGTAGCCGACCTCGTGGTGGATATAGCGAATCCCGTCGTCCTTGGCCTGGGTGGTCAGATACCTGGCTTTTTCCGCATGGTCCGGGTTATCGGTCACGATCATGCCGCCACCCCCGGTGGTGATGATCTTGTTGCCGTTGAAGGAAAAGCAGCCGATGTCTCCCAGCGTTCCCGCGTGTTTCCCCGCGAATGCGCCGGCCGTATACCAGGTTCCCAGACTTTCCGTCGCATCCTCGACGATCCTGATATTTCTTTCCTGGCAGAGCGGCGTCAACGCGTCCAGCGCCACGGCATTGCCGAAGACATAGACGGGAATCAGGGCCGCAATCCGCCGGCCGGTCTTCTGATTTATGGTATGCCCACCCACAAACCGCGTTTCCCGCTCGATGAAGTCGAGGGTTTTCGCCACGTCCAGATTGTAATAGTCGTCGCAGTCCATGAAGATCGGCTGGGCGCCCAGGTAGCACACCGCATTCACAGGGGCGATGAAAGTGAGCGTTGGCACGATCACCTCGTCCCCGGCCAGCACTCCGATGATGCGCAGCGCCACCTGCAGCGCCGCGGTGCCATTGACGCAGGCCACGGCATGGCGGGCGCCGGTATAGGCACAGAACTCCCGCTCGAACCGCTCGACATAGGCGCCCACCGAGGAAACCCAGCCGGTATCGAGACACTCCTTGACATACTTCCATTCGTTGCCTTTGATAACCGGGACCGACAGGGGGATGGCTTCAGACATTGTAGATTTCCGGCTTGTAATGGCTGCGGTGCGCCTTGAGCCAGGTAATGGTTTCCAGCAGTCCTTCCCTGAGTGCGTATCCCCGTTTCCACGCCGTGTGGGCCAGGAGTTTGCTGTTGTCACACCGCAGTCGCATCACTTCACTTTCATCCGGCCTCACTCTCTCGGTATCCGAAGTCACGGCCACATTGCGCTCCATGAGTTCGGCGATCAGCTTGACCAGGTCGCCCACGGCGATCTCTTCGTTCATACCGATGTTGGTGACCTCTCCCACCAGGCTTGGAGAATCCAGAATGGCCAGGAACCCGCTCACGGTGTCCTTCACGAAGGTCAGGTCCCGGGTAGGGCTGAGATTGCCCAGCTTGATCTCCTGCTGGCCGTTCAGGATCTGTGAGATGATGGTGGGGATGACCGCTCGTGCCGATTGCCGGGGGCCGAAGGTATTGAAGGGCCTCACGATCTTCACGGGCAATCCGAACGAGCGGAAATAGCTGATCGCCAGTTGGTCGGCGGCGATCTTCGAAGCTGCATAGGGCGATTGCCCTACCGAGGGGTGGTGTTCGTCGATCGGGACATATTGCGCGGTACCGTAGGTCTCGCTGGTGGAGGTGATGAGGATGTTCGCCACGCCCTGGCTTTTCGCGGCCTCCAGGACATTGTAGGTTCCCTCGATATTGGTCTTGATGTAGGCCAGTGGCGAAAGGTACGAATAGGGGATACCGATCAGCGCCGCCAGATGAAAGACCGCATCACAGCCCCGAACGGCCTTGGTCACGGCATCGTAGTCGCGCACGTCGCCCGTAACGACTTCGATTTCCCGGTTACATGCCAGATCTTCCAGCCATCCCCAGTTATTTTTCGAGTTATACCGAACCAGCGCCTTGATATCGTAACCTCGTACCACGCACTGCTCGACCAGATGAGAACCTATGAATCCTCCCGCCCCTGTCACCAGAATTTTCATCGGATCTTAATTCCTGTTCTTATCTGAAATTCTCTGTCAGAGATAATCGAGGATACGCTGCGGTAACTGACTGGCCTCTTCGCAGCGCTTGGCGATAACGGGCTTGATTTTTTCCCTTAACGAAGGGCCTTCACGAAGATACTGCTCCGTTAACGCGACAATTTGAGCTATATCACGGTCTTCAGGCATTGCGGAAAAAGGCTTTGAGTTCGGATACTCCAATGTCCTCTGCAAACTTGCCATCTTATGAGAATGCGCCTCCAGGAAAACACAGGGCGTTCCACCCAGAGATGCAAAAATAGTGGCATGAAATCTTCCAGAGATAAAAACGCGCGCATTAGCGAGAATGGCCCCGGCCATCATAATCGGGGTGTTCAATGGTACCAATCCGCAACCACTCTTCTTCGCCACTGCTTGAAAGAACCGGTCGCCACCGCAGTTTGGGGTCAGATAGACAGAAAAGCCTAGTTGACGGACTCCCTCAAGCAACTGTAGGTAGTGATCGACAGCCTGCTCCTGAAACTCCGCCGCCCAAGAACTGCCCCCAATACAAATATAGGGTTCGGAGAAGTCAAGCTTACCGAAGTATTCGGTACTTTCTGGTGGGGGAATGATGAAATCACCATTGGGAGGCACACATGCACCAAAGCGCTCATATATGGGAAACCAGGTAAACAGTGCATCCGGAATGTACTCACACTTTACTTCGGGCATTTCATTTTTTAGATAGTCCAAGGATTCCGGATCACGGACTAGTACGGCATGGCATTTTGCCAAAGTTTTCCGAGCTGAATCAAAATTCTTGTTGTTCCTTCCCGTGAAGGGACAATCCGAAATAATCCCATTGACATAAAAGACTTTTTTATTCAGTCTGACTCCCAATTCGATCATAGCAAGGTAAAAAAAGAAATCTCTCCTGAACGGCGTTCTAAAAATTCCACTGCCTTCGCCGTTGATCACAACCAGATCGACTCCTATCATCTGCTCATAAATCTCACCGAGTCCTGGATTGGTCGATTTGTAGCGAATGAGGTTTTCCGCGCTTTCCGACGGCTCATCAGTGACAAAATCACGAGCGCCGAAGCGTTCTTCAATTTTAAGATACCAATCAACTATTTTTATCTTGTCTCGGATGCCGCAAAGGAACCTGAAGTAATTTAGAGGCAACAGGGTACCGACATAGCCTCCTGTCGCACCGCCATACATAACCGTGTTGCCGATTATTACATCCTTAATTTCAAAAGTGCGCTCAAGAAGCTGATACAGCGCAATTGACTGACCGCGCCCTCCCCAATTCATTGAATCCCGATTGTCCCCAATATATAAGACTTTCATGAATAAATACCAAAAGTGGCTTCAGTCACAACCCCTGGGAAACAAAGCCGGTGATTAAGCGATAGGGTCGATATCTTTGAAAAGTATCAGGCCATTTTTCGTTTTACCGGCACAGCTGGATTTCCACAAACCGCAGCCCCTGATGGCACAGACTTATTGACTATCGACCCAGGCCATACAACCACATCATCACCAATCGTTACTCCTTTACATATAACACTTCGCGCGCCGATAGAAACTCTATTACCAATGTCTACGCGGCACTGGTGTCTATTTTCTAATGGTTCCGCCCTATCGGGGCTAAGCGAGTGAAAATCAGTATCCATTATACCCGATTCCTCCATCAATAGATCATCACCAATCTTGATTTCAAACTTTGAAGAAATCCTTGCGGCGAATAGTCTCGCATTATTTCCGATGGAAACCACTGCCGCTGGATCATGAGTATAGATGGTCACATAGTGACGATTATCTCCACTAATGTTGGAAACGATACAATCGCTGCCAATAGACACCTTGCCCGGTCCTTCAATTTCAAATTTGCAGTATAATTTCAACCCTGAGCCAATGACAATATTCCCTCTTATAAACCGACATTTCAATGTAAAAAGATAACCTCGAATTTTAGCGATTGCATCTTTCATGGGCTTTTACTATATTTTGCTATTTTTTCCACACTCACGCTGCGAAATGTTGGGTTTCCAACCGCAAGGTGGCCTTTAGGGATATGACAATCAAAACAGATACTGCCAACGGCTAGAACACTTTCATCTGCGATATCGCTACCTCTGAGCACAATTGTTTGACCGGCCAACCAAACCCTTTTACCGATATGTATGCCCAAAGACAGTAAAAAATTTTGCTTATGAATTTTCAAATCAATCGGGTCAGCCATAGAAAATAACGTATCCTGAATCAGGCAATTCGCAAACATTGCATGATCATCAATGACAATCTTTTTATGGCAGCGAATGGTTATCCCCCCCAGATTGCACCCCTTACCTATGCCAACTTGCGCGTCGGCGGAAAAAGTAACGATGCTCAGCCCATCAAAAACGTTCGGGAAAACCGAGCAACCCCTGTCAATAAATACTGAACCGGGTCCGCATATCCTCACTTTATAGTGAACTAGAAAAGGTAGCTTGATCGTTACATTTTTTCTGAATAGCCGATAAAAAACGGCATAGAAAAACCCTTTAATAAAAGCCTTAGTGTAAAAATAAATACTTTTCGGATCATTTCGTAGCCTTTCAGTCAATTTGAAAAAAATCGGGGGAAAATTCATAAGTATGGCGGTTGCGAGGAAAACACGCGATGTAAAGCCAAATGCCAAATCTTGCGTATCTGCCGCTACCCTCCCTGCCGTGAAGGCAACGCTGCCAGGAATTTGATCAACCGCGCTGCCACGATCTGCTCGCCTTGGGAATTAAGATGACCGTCGTCATATGTTAACGCTGTATTAAGAACCTCAATTGGATGGCCCTGATAATCGTGAGCGCCAGCGCCTTCAGCCTCGATTTTCGCCAAGTCGAACAGACGCCCCTGTTGATCGTAACGAGCGCGCAGAATCTCGTTGAATTCCTGCCGGCGGGCATTGTCGGCGAAACCGCTCGGGGTGCGCCCCAACAGGTGTTTTATCCAGGCCTTGGGACCCGTCTGCGCCACGGTGAGCGGAGCGGTAATGGCAACAAAGGTGGTGTTGGGAAACTGCTGGCTGAGACGATCCAGAGTCGCGTTATACTGTTCGGCAATCTGCTTGGCATTGGAATCGCCATTGAAATCGAGATAACAGAATTTAACCAAGGCGATATCCGCGCCTTGCGCCGCGCCGTTTTCCAAGGCGCTGGCAAAATCCTTGAGCTTGGATAGCGGATCTTCATTGTCGCCGACAAAGAAATGGGCGATACCACCACTTGCCATCGTGGCGCGCGATTTAACTATCGGCAGATTGATGCCAGCCTGTGCCGCCAGGGACTGAACACCGCTTAGGATATTCTGACCTACCGATTGATGACCGAACACCACTCGTTTTTGGGCCAGCGTTTGCCACTCCGCCGCACTGATTTGTGCAATTGTTGCCATCCTGTTTCCCTCTTGTTCTGTCCGATCACATCCCAGCAGTGCCATTACAACTCCCATCATCAGCCACCATCTACGTGTTGCTCTTAACATGAATTTGCTTCCAATTTATCCACGCCCTAACAAGATAATTCCTACCCGATCATCGGTGGTTTGGCAATCGGGCCACTGACTTTCTCTACCGGAATCGCTGGCCAGTGCAATATCGCTGTAGTATTACGCTTGGCTTCGATATCACGATAGATGAATTCCGCTTGATCGCTGCCAACACCCAATTCCACTACCAGCGTAGAAGCTGGTTCATCACTGTTATAAGCCAGCAAGGCGATATCCATCTTGTCGTAAGGTAGCGCGAAATAGAACTCATCCTGTCCTTGCACCATGCTGTAGGTATCGGTAGTCGGCTGGGCGTTGCAGATCTCCTCGGGGAGATCCAGATAACGCGCCAGGGCATACACCTGAGTCTTGTACAAGTGAGCGATGGGTTTCAAATCGGCGGAGCCGTCACCGTTTTTCACGAAGAAGCCTTGATCGTACTCCAAGCGATTGGGCGTGCCGACCACGGCATAGTGCAGACGGTCCGCGTGGAAGTATTCCAGGGTCTTGCGGACCCGCTGCTTGAAGTTGGTGGCGGCGACAATCTGCAGGTAGTTTTTCGAGTCGAGCCGCTCCTCGAAAATTTGTCCGTCCGGTGATTGCACCACGAGTTTGAAATAGTTGAAGCGCCCAGTCTGCCCACCGGCAATAACGATCTTGTTTTTCCAGCCGTCGGTATAAGCTGGAAAGACAGCATGGATAGCCGCATCGCGCCAATGGTAACAACCCAGAGCATCCAATACTGGAGCGATGTCGAACTCCTCATGGGCGATACCGAGTTGTTCTACTACCCTGCGACCGCGAACAGAGCTTTCGGACGCGGAATCGCGCTCCGGCAGTAGCAGACCAAAGACGCGCTCGCGTCCCACCGCGCGCACGGCCAGCGCGGCACAGACCGAGCTGTCCACACCACCGGAAATGGCAACGACCAGTCCCCGGCGGTGCAGGTGGCTACGCAACAACTCCCGCATGCGTTCGGCGATCTTGGCGACTTCGGCGGCCTCATCAAGTTTTAGCGCAGCGGCAAGACCCAGAGACATAGCAAGCTCCTCAACAATGAATTAGGCTGACTCGGCGAGTAACAGGGCGCACTGTTCCAGAATCAACTTGCGGGACAACTTGCCGTTAACGGTACGCGGCAGCTCTGGTAACGACACGATGTACTTGGGTATCATGTAATTTTCCAGCCGCGCGCCGCACACTTGCTTGACCTGCTGTAGGTTCAACTCGCCTCCTTCGCGCAAAGTCACAAAGGCGCACACCGCCTCTCCCAGCACGGGGTCGGGGATACCCGCTACCACCACTTCCCGTACGGTGGGAAGGCTGTAGATAGCGTTCTCGACCTCGGCGGGGCTGACTTTTTCGCCACGGCTCTTGATGATTTCATCACTGCGTGCCACGAAATAGAAATCACCGTCTGCATCCTGGCGGAACAAATCGCCGCTTTTCAACAGGAACTCACCGGGCAATGGACCCGACACCAACACTTCGGCGGTTTTCTCCGGCTGATTCCAGTAACCCCGCATCAGGTGCGGACCGCGCACGTAAAGGGTACCTACCTGACCCGGCGCTACCGGCTGACCATCTTCACCCAATAACAACAATTCGGTACCGGGAATCGCGTGCCCCACCGATTCCGGCTTGGCCTCGGCCACGGCGGGTTCCAGATAGGCGCTGCGGACACATTCAGTCTGGCCATACATTTTGTACAAGCCAGCATGTGGGAATATCCGCCGGATCCCAGGGATAAACTCCACCGGTAGCGCCGCCGCGGCGTTGGTAACCAGCCGCACGCTGGGAAAGCGCAGCGGCTGCTTGACATCCTGCGCCAGCATCATGGCATAAATCGTGGGTACGCCGGCGAAGCTGGTCACGGCTTCGTCATGCATGCGCTTGAACACCTGGGCTGAATAGGCGAACGAGCGTTCCAGCACCAGGGTTGCTCCGGCGCGCACCGCCGAAAGCCATTGGAACAGGCCATAGCCGAAGTTGAGCGGCAACGCGGAGAACAAACGATCATCCTCGGAAAATCCGAGATACTCGTTGATGCTGTCCAGCACAAACAACAGCGACTGGTGGGTGTGCATCACCCCCTTGGGTTCACCGGTGGTGCCAGACGTGTAGAGCAGTGCCGCCAAATCCAACGGGATCGCCGACCGAGGCGGCGGCGTGGCCGGCAGGTCGGCTAGCACCTCGTCCAGGCTTTCCACGCCCGCCGGCAACGTCTCGGCGCCGGGCGCGCACAATACCCTCAGGGTCGGCAACTGCTCCGCCAACGGGCCGAACACTCGCGCCAGATGCGGCTCGCCGAGCAACACGCGGGCGCTCGCATCGCGCAGGATAAACGCCAGCTTGTCGCGCTTGGTTTGGGCGTTGATGGCGACGAACACGCCGCCGGCCAGCAGCACGCCGAAAATTGACGTGGCACACTGCCAACCGTTGTCCATGAAAATCACAACACGGTCTCCACGCCTCACGCCGCGCGCGCACAAGGCCTGGGCAAGGCGACAGGCGTAATCCGCCACCTCACGATAGCTCAATCGCACGTTACCGGCTACCAGCGCCGTGCGATCTGGATGACGTGCGACAGCGGCAAGCAGGGTATCTTGCAGGAGTCGAGGAATGGCGCTCACGATTATATGATTCAGGCGGCAACGGCCAGTTCGTGTTTGCGTCCGACGAAAGCGACCAGATTATCCACGGAATCGAGATTTTCCGGCAACATGTCGTCGTCGTTCACTTTGATACTGAAGGTTTCTTCAATAAACAGTATGATTTCCAGAACACCCGTGGAATCAATGATGCCCGCGGCGAGAAAGGAATCATCATCCTTTAGAGCCGCTTGATTGTCGGTGAACAGGAAGTTTTCCAGAAGGTAATGACGAATAGTTTGTTTGACGTTCACGGCTTATCCCTAACAAATCAGCAAGATGTTTTAATTGTTACCAGTGGTTAGTGGCTTGAGAAAACCGCTCAATGAAATGGTCGTGGCACAACTGCGTGGAGAGAATCCCGACCAGCGCCATGTTGTCCTTGTAGGCGATCGCGCTGCCCCGACGGGCCTTGTTCAGCAGGAAGCCGACTTTTTTCGCGTCGAAATAGCCGTAGCGCCTGAGCTTTTCCTCGCTCAACAAGTCATCCACATAGGCCGGCGGCCGCCCGGAAAAAAACGCGGGGATATCCGGGGCGCGATAGGGCTGCTTGTGCCGTTCGAGAATTTGCCGGGGCAGATGATCGGCCATCGCCTGCTTGAGCAAAAACTTCTCGTTGAGCGCGCGCATCTTCAGACGCGGGTGCAGGCGATTGGCGAACTCGATGACCCGATGATCCAGAAAGGGGAAGCGCCCTTCCACGGAATTGGCCATCAGCATCCGGTCGCCCTGGGAACACAGCAGATAACTGCCCAGCAGGGTTTTCGCTTCCAGATATTGCGCGCGGTTGAACGGGTGCCAGCGACCAAACGCGGGCGGCAACTGCCCAGTCAGCCGGGCGACCGCGTCCTCGCGCAGAACGGCAGTGAGCTCCGCCGAGAAAAACACCTTGCACTGTGCGGTGGTGAACCAGCGAGTCAGATGACTGAAACCGGGCTGATGCGGATCATCCAGGCCGATGCCGTAAAAATTGCGCAGGTAGGTTTTCGCCTGGGCGCCGGCGGTTTCCAGATAGGGATACAGCGCCTTGAGCAGCAGGGGACGCCACTCGGATTGCGGATGACGCGCCCAGAACTGGCGAATCTTGGCTTCCTTGAACAAATCGTAGCCGCCCAGCGCTTCGTCGGCGCCTTCGCCGGTCAGCACCACCTTGTATCCCGAGGCGCGCACCAGCCCGGACAGCCGGCGCATGGGCGTCGGGGCAGTGCGCAGAATGGCGGTTTCAGCGTGGAAGACCGTCGCCGGAAAATCCTCGGCAATGTCGCGGTTATGGCAAAAGACGCGACGGTGTTCCACGCCCAGGTGCTCGACCAGTTGTTGCTGAAAAACCGATTCGTCGAGCGACTTTTCCTCGAAGCCGATCGAAAAGGTCTTGAGCGGCGCGGCCGAATGGCGGCGGATCAGGGCCACCAGCGCCGAGGAATCCAGCCCGCCGGAAAGATAGGCCCCGACCGGGACATCCGCCCGCAGGCGGATGCGCGTGGCGTCGGCCAGCAGTTCGTACAACTGCTCGGTCAGTTCGGCGTCCGAGCCCGTGAGGTAGTCGCCCTGTTCGGGGAAGCGCCAGTCCCAGTACACCGACTCCCGCACCTGGCCGTTTTCCAGCGCCAGTAGGCGGCCGGGTGGTACCTCGAAAATGCCTTCAAACAGGGTATTGGGGCTACGGGGCGCCCAGAAGGTGAAGATCTGATCCAGCGCCGCCGGCGAGATACGCGGCGCTTCCGCCAGCAAGGGCAGCAGCGCCTTGATTTCCGAGGCGAACAGCAGTCGCTCGCCCTGGCGGGTGTAGAACAGCGGCAGAATGCCGACCCGATCCCGAACCAGCAGCAGGCGCTGGCGGTTGGCATCCCACAGCGCGATGGCGAACTGGCCGTTCAGGTGCTGCACGAAATCATCGCCATACTCCTCGTAGGCATGGACGATGACTTCGGTGTCGCTGTGGGTGCTGAAACAGTGCCCGGCTTTGAGCAGAATCTCGCGCAGTTCGATGTAATTGAAAATCTCGCCGTTGAACGAGACCCAGACAGTCCGGTCCTCGTTGGGCATGGGCTGAACGCCGCCGGCGAGATCGATGATGCTCAGGCGGGTGTGGCCCAAACCGATCCGGCCGCTGCGATCGAGATAGACGCCGCTGTCATCCGGACCGCGGTGGCGCAGGGACGGCAACATGCGGCGCACGTCCAACTCGCTGATCGGGGTCTCCGCCGCAAGTGCGGCGATGCCGGCAATTCCACACATGTGATTATGCTGTGACGAAAGCTGTGTTGGCAGTAACCGCCGGGACCGTCAAGCCTTCCAGCACATCCCCGGCCGGGGCAAACTGGAAATCCCGCAATAAGCGACGCAACCGCCCCTCACACCGGTTCAAATTCGTATAGTGGCGAAACGTGGACAGCCATCCCGCGCGAATGCGGGGTTGCTCCGGATCGATTTCCCACGGATGAAGGTAAAAGATGAACGGTCGTCCTTCCGTTCGATTGATGCGGGACAGCGCGAGGCGGGTCAACGGGTACGGATAAATCCGGAAATAGCCGCCGCCCGCCACGGGCAGCCGATGACCGCCGACCGCCAAAGTCGAAGGTGGAAACTCGATGATTGAGCCCCCGCTCAGGGTATCAAGCCGATACGGCCAGCGGGGACTGCCGGGAATGCCGTAGCGGTCGTGATGGACCGGGAAGATGCTCGAATCGTAGGCAAACCCAAGTTCCGCCAGGATGTCGAGCGCCCACAGCGAACGCCTGGTGATGGAGTAACTGGCCGCCCGGTAGCCCAGCACCGGACGCTGCGCCTGGTCTTCCAGGCACGCCTTGGCGCGAATCGTTTCCGCGCGGAAGAGGGCGGGAGTTTGCCCATAGATGAGCTGATGCGAGTAACCGTGGCAGGCCACCTCATGCCCACGCTCCGCGATCACTCGCACCAATCCGGGGCAACGCTCTGCCACCCAGCCCAGCACGAAGAACGTCGCGTGAACGTCCTGTTCAGCGAACAGATCCAACAGCCGGTGCGTATTCCATTCGACCCGGAGTGGAAAGCGGTCCCAGGTTGCCGGGTCGATCTGTTGAGCAAAGGCGGCGACGTGAAAATAATCCTCGACATCGACCGTCAGAGCATTGCGCATGGGGCTTGCGGCTTCCGTGGGTTCAACAACCAAACATCATCAAATCGACCCGCTGCCAAGCACGCTACCGCCCTGCAAAACACCGTGGTGTTTCGCATCATCTGTTGTTTTCAGCCTTCCCGGGAATCCAAAGCCCAGCGAGCCAGCGCCTGGGGGCGCTCGATCAATGCCATTGGATTCACACACCGTGCCAAGCGCGGTTTTCACGGTGGACAACGATCCGTGCCAATAAAAAGCTTAAAAAATAAGGTCAAATTTGACCCTAAGTGACACTTTATGTTGAACCGATCAACCACGGCTGTAATTTCGAGCGGCTCATCATGGTTCAATTTGAACCGCTCAAGTTGGGCTATTCCACCCCCAACCCGCCGAACGGCAGATACTCCACCAAATCGCCAGGCGCGACGCCGGCGCAATCCTCCGGCAGTTCCACCAGTCCGTCGGCCCAGGCCAGCGACGACAGCGCCCCGGAACTGTGGGTGTGGTAGATGCTAACCACCGGTTTTCGTTCAGGATCCAGCCGCAGTTGCGCCCGCAGCCACTCGCGCCGGCCCGGCTTGCGGCGAAACTGGAAATCCGCTCGCCCGCAGCCGCTCGGTGGGCTCCGCGCCTATCCGCTTCAGCAACAAGGGCCGGGCGAACATCAGGCACGCTACCGCACACCGACACAGGATTGCCGGGCAGGCCCAATACAATGCAATGATCAATCCAACCGAAGGTCACCGGCAGTCACTTGACAGAACATTAGGGGGATTTGGGACAGGCGGAAATCACCATGGGTTGCATATCCAGCCGTTTGGCCCGCTTGAGCAGTGTCTGGTCAAAGGTGACGAAGGACTCAACCTGAACGGACAACGCCACGTGCAGGGCATCGGCAAAATCCGCGCCGCCTTCGAACCCGTTCAGGGCGCGTAGCAAGGCCAAGGGTTCTCCCGTTTGCAGATTGGGCAAACCGAGCAGATGCCGTAATGCCTTGGCAATGTCCTGACGTTGGCAGTCGTAGCATTCCAACACCCAGGCCAGTTCCAGCCAAACCGTGATGGGGATGTAGCAGGTTTTGCCGCTCGCCAACAGCGCCTCGGCGATTTCCGCCTGTGCCTCGTCATCGTTGAGCAGATAACGAACCAGAATATTGGTATCGAGCGCGATCATTCGGCTGACTTTGTGGCGGCATCCTGGGCTTGGAGCCGGGCGGCGATGCGCTGGCGAATCTCCGCGTCGCCGAGCGGTTTCCGCTTGGGATTGGCCAGCAATCCGCGCCCGGCGGCGACGGTGGTGGGAGGAATCAGCGGTTGAGCCGGTTTGAGGTGGATTTCACCCCCGACGACGGAAATCACGAATTCAGCGCCCGGCCTGATGGAGCAGGCTTCGCGGACTGTCCTGGGAAGCAGAATTTGGCCTTTGCTGGATACTTTGACAGTTTCCATGGTTGGACTCCAAGTCATTTATGGGTATTCCGCTCAAACATGGCTATTCCACCCCCAACCCGCCGAACGGCAGATACTCCACCAAATCGCCGGGCGCGACGCCGGCACAATCCTCCGGCAGTTCCACCAGTCCGTCGGCCCAGACCAGCGACGACAGCGCCCCGGAACTGTGGGTGTGGTAGATGCTAACCACCGGTTTTCGTTCAGGATCGTAGCGCAGCCGCGCCCGCAGCCACTCGCGCCGGCCCGGCTTGCGCCGGAACTGAAAGTCCGCCGTCGCCCGCAACCGCAGCGGCTCGGCGGGCGGCGCGCCCATCAGCGCGAGCAAAAGCGGTCGACCGAACATCAGGAACGCTACCGCCACCGACACAGGATTGCCGGGCAGGCCCAATATTATGCAACTCTCGATCCAGCCAAAGGTCACCGGCTTGCCCGGCTTGACCGCGAGCCGCCAGAACTCGATTTTCCCCAGTTCCGCGATCGCGTCCCTGACTAGATCCGCCGTGCCCACCGATACCCCGCCGGAGGTCAACAGTATGTCGTGCGTCGCCGCCGCGTCCCGCAGCGCCGGCAACACCGCATCCCGCTCGTCGCGCAAAATGCCCAGATCGGTCACCGCACAACCCAGGCGCCGCAACAAACCGATCAGAGTGTAGCGGTTTGACTCGTAAATCGCACCGGTCGGCAATGGCCCGCCTGGTTCGTACAGCTCATCGCCGGTCGAGGCGACTGCGACTCGCGGTTGGCGCACCACCTCCAGGGCGGCGATGCCCTGCCCCGCCGCCAGCGAAACATCTTGCGGGCGCAACCGCAAGCCCTGCGGCAACAGCACCGTTCCGGCGCGCACGTCTTCGCCGCGCCGGCGGATGTTCTCACCGGCTTTAAGCCGCGCCACGACGACGCTATCCACCTCGATCCAGCTTTCGTCCGGCGCGATCCGGCAATCCTCCTGCATCACCACCGCATCCGGCCCGGATGGCAGTACGGCGCCCGTGGTGATTCGGATCGCCGCGCCGCACGGGACCGGAGCCGAATACGGATGACCCGCCAACGACTGGCCGACCACCCGCAAGTGGGTCGGTTGGTCCGGCCTCAAATCGGCTCGATACAGCGCGTAGCCGTCCATCGCGGAATTATCGTGGGGCGGCACATCCAGCCGCGCCGGCAGATCGGCGGCCAGCACCCGGCCATAGGCGTCCAACAAGGGCACCGTCTCGATCTCGCGAATCGGCCGGATGGAACGCAGGGCGGTGTCGATGGCTTCGGCCAGCGTCAGCAGCCGGTCGCCGGCGCAACAGTCGGACATGAAAGCCTCGCTCAAAGGGTGAATTCGCTATCGCGAGCGAACCGCACGATAAAATCGGCGATACCACCCGCATCGTTCAGTGGCAACACCGGCAAGCCGGGTCGTCCCTGTTGAGCGGGGTCAAGCGGCGGCTCGCTGGCGACGGCGATGACGGTGGGATCGGTGGGAAAGCGCGGCGGCCGGTCCCCGACACCGGGACGCCAGACTTCCAGCTTGGGATAAGCGCCGGTTTTCCAGCCTTCGACCAACACCAGATCGACCGGTTGCAGGTGAGTCATCAGTTCGGACAGGGCGGGTTCTGGCTCCTCGCGCAACTCGTGCAGGAGCGCCCAGCGTCGGCCCGTCGCCAGAATCACCTCGTGAGCGCCGGCCTCGCGATGGCGGAAGGTATCCTTGCCGGGCGTGTCCAAATCGACGTCGTGATGGGCGTGCTTGAGGGTGGATACGGTCAGACCGAACGCGCGCAGGCGGGGAATGAGGGCGACGATGAGGGCGGTTTTGCCGCAACCGCTCCAGCCGGCGATGCCGAGAACCTTCATCCCCGGCTATCGCGCGAGCGGGGAATCAGCACCCATGAGATCGATACCGCCGATGGTGGCGCGCGCCATTAACACCGATAAATATCGGCTGATGGCCCGATGTTGGTTCGCATCGCTCGGATTGGTCGCGGCCTCGCGTTCGATCAGCGCCGCGATCCGCGCATCCTCGTCGGCATCGACGATCTTCAACCGGGCGGCTTCCTGTAATAACAATTGCTTGGCGACCAGCGCCAGCTTCGCCGAATATTCGGCGATTTCTCGCGATGGAGCCGGGTGGTGCCGCATTTCGGCCTGAATCGCGGCGTCGGTGATTTCGACGCCGTTGACGGTGATGGGCATGTAGGTTCTCGATGGGCAATTGTAAAGAGGGGTCAGAGACCGACCGTCGTGACCTTGCCTTTCGGCGCCGTTATGATCGCCTCGCAAATTTTAGGCGCGAGAGGCATGAGATCAACAAGGCGATTGGTGCGCGCCGCCAGCACGATCACCGCAAGAGCGAAATTTGGGATCGTCTGCTGAAACGCAAGGTTGCGATCGACGGTCACGAACACGTCAAACTCGCGTTCGGCCAGCGCCAACAGCGCTCCGTCCCTGATCGTCGCCCAGCCTATCTCCGGTACGGTCCGGGCGGTAAACGGTTGCAAGCATTTGGCGAGCCGGCGATCCACGCATTCGTCCAGCAGGATTCTCATGCGGCTTCGGCAACCACCAGAGTAGCGGCACGTTCGAGAAAGGCCAACACCTGTTGTCGCGTGACGGTGGGAAAGCCCTCCAGAAAATCGTTAATAGATTCACCCGCTTCCAGGTAATCCAGCAAGGTTCGCACCGGCACGCGCGTGCCCGTGAAGCACGGTGTACCGCCCATGACATCCGGCGAACTCGACACGATTTGCCCGGTCATCGCTTAAAAACCTTGAGCGAATGGAAGGTCGTAAGCTACAAGGTTGCGGGCGCGAGGTCAAAGGCGAAACCGCCTCCATGGCCCCGCGCCCGCGCCATGGGCCTCACCGCTGCCGCACCACCTGATACGGCCGGACCGGATAAGTGACCGGCGCGCTCCAGATGTGCACCAGTCGGCTGAACGGGAACACCAGGAACACGGTCAGGCCGAGGAACAGGTGCAGCTTGAACAGCAAGCCGACATGGGAAACCGCTTCGACCGCCTCCACCGGGTCGAACGTCACGATGTTCCGCGCCCAGCCCATCAGATTCAGCATGTTGTGACCGTCCAGGTGCATCAGCGACACCGGGATGGTCAACAGTCCGAGAATCAACTGCGCGTACAGCAGCAGCAAGATAAAAATATCCATCCGGGTGCTGTTGGCGCGCACGCGCGGATCGGTCAGCCGCCGCTGCACCAGCATGGTCAGCCCGACGAAACACATGATTCCGGCGACGCTGCCGGCGACGATGGCCAACACTTGCTTGGCCCCGGCGGACACGCCGAGAGCGTGGAAGATTTCCGGCGGCGTCAGCAGGCCGACGAAATGGCCGAGGAACAGCAGCAGGATGCCAACGTGAAACAGGTTGCTGGCCAGCCGCATGTTCTTGTTGCTCAGGATCTGGCTGGAATGCGCCTTCCAGGTGAACTGGTCGCGGTCGAACCGCACCAGGCTGCCGAGCAGGAACACCGCGCCGGCCAGGTAGGGATAAACACCAAACAACAGGGTATCCAGGTAACTCATGATCGTAGCCTCGAAATGTGTAATACCGCCCTCACCCCCTACCCCTCTCCCGAAGGGCGAGGGGAGCTGTTTTCATAGGGAACGAGCGGGTTGTTGCGTTGAACTGGGCCGGGGCGTCCACCGCACCGGCTTTGCCTCGCGCGAACCCGTGCGACCGGCCGAACAGCTCTCCTGATTCGCCAGGAAAGTCACGGCTTCCTCTTCCCAAATCTTGTCCATGTTCACCAAAGTTTCGTCGGGACCCTCGGTCGCGGCCTGGCGGCGAATGTCCGCGATCTCCACCGGTTCGCCGACCAGCGCGGCGAGGGCGTCGAATATCGCGTGATAGTCGCTGCCGCGTTCGGCCAGTCGCGCGCCGATCAGCGCCATGACGTGCATCGCGTCGGCCAGCATGTCCAGCGCCTCGCCCATCGGCCGCTGCGCCAGATATTCCAGGAATAGCGGAATGTAGTCGGGCAGTTCGCGGGCATTCAACTCGAACCCATGCCGGCGGTAGACCTCCAGCAGGTCGACCATCGCCTGGCCACGATCCCGCGACTGACCGTGGACGTGCTCGAACAGGTGCAGCGACAAGGCGCGGCCCCGGTCGAAGGTCGCCACATACCGCTCCTGCAACTCCATCAGGTCGGTGCGTTCCAGCCGCTTCATGAACGCTTGCAGCGCCCACCGCTCCCGCTCGGGCAACAGCTTTTCCTGATCGAGCGCTTCCGCCATTTCACCCAGCGCGGCTTGCATGTCCGCTTGCGGATAGCACAACAGGGCCGACAGGACTTTCAGGGTTTTCATCGTTCCACCTCGTTGCATGAGTAGGGTACGCAATGCGTACCCTACTACGGGCTGCGGTTCAGGCTTTGGTCGGCGGTTCCACCTTGATCGGAATCGCCCGGCGCGTGGTCACTTTCTTCCCGCCGAACAGATTGGTCTTGTCCGTGCCCGGCGAGCAGCCGTTGCCGAAGCTGAAGCCGCAGCCACCGCGCTCACCGAGGGCGTCGTAGGTGGCGCTGGCGTATTCGCGGTGCGAGGTCGGAATGACGAAGCGATCCTCATAGTTGGCGATAGCGAGGTAGCGGTACATCGACTCGACCTGGTCGATGCGCAGGTTGACCGCCTTCAGCACGTCCTCTTTCACCTCGCCGTCCACCACTTTCGCCCGCATGTAGGCGCGCATCGCCAGCATCCGCTCCAGCGCCAGCTTGACCGGCTTCTCGTCGCCGGCGGTCAGCAGGTTGGCCAGATACTTCAGCGGGATCCGCAGCGAGCCGACATCGGGAATGATGCCGTTCATGCCGATCTGGCCGGCCTCGGCCCGGGCCTGGATCGGCGACAACGCCGGCACGTACCAGACCATCGGCAGGGTGCGGTACTCGGGATGCAGCGGAAAGGCGATCTTCCAGTCAATCGCCATCTTGTAGATGGGCGAGTCCTGGGCCGCTTCCAGCCACGCATCGGGAATACCGGCCTTGCGCGCCTCAGCCAGCACCGTCGGGTTGAAGGGATCGAGGAACATGTCAAGCTGCGCCTGATACAGGCTGTTCTCATCGGCGACGCTGGCGGCCTGCTCGATCCGGTCGGCGTCGTAGAGCAGCACGCCCAAGTAGCGGATGCGGCCCACGCAGGTTTCCGAACACACCGTCGGCTGGCCGGATTCGATGCGCGGATAGCAGAGGATGCACTTCTCGGACTTGCCGGTGTTCCAGTTGTAGTAAATCTTCTTGTACGGGCAGCCGGACACGCACATCCGCCAGCCCCGGCACTTGTCCTGATCGATCAGGACGATGCCGTCCTCCTCGCGCTTGTAGATCGCGCCGCTGGGGCAGGAGGCGACGCAGGCCGGATTCAGGCAGTGTTCGCACAGGCGCGGCAGGTACATCATGAAGGTGTTTTCGAACTCGCCGTAAATCTCCTTCTGCACGCTCTCGAAGTTGTAGTCCTTCGAGCGCTTGGCGAATTCGGTGCCGAGGATTTCCTCCCAGTTCGGTCCCCAGTGGATTTTCTCCATCCGCTCGCCGCTGATGGCGGAACGCGGCCGGGCGGTGGGCATGGCTTTCGACTCTGGCGCGTTTTGCAGGTGCGCGTAGTCGTAGTCCCACGGCTCGTAGTAGTCGTCGATGGCGGGCAGGTCGGGATTGGCGAAGATGTTGGCCAGAATCCGCCACTTGCCGCCCTGCTTCGGCTCGATCTTGCTATCCTTGCGGCGCTTCCAGCCGCCGTTCCATTTATCCTGATTCTCCCAGTCCTTGGGATAGCCGATGCCGGGCTTGGTCTCGACGTTGTTGAACCAGGCGTATTCCATCCCATCCCGCGAGGTCCAGACGTTCTTGCAGGTCACCGAACAGGTGTGGCAGCCGATGCACTTGTCCAGGTTCAGGACCATGGCGATTTGCGCGCGTACTTTCATTGGATAATCCTCAATCGGTTTATCGCCCCGCCTCTGACCTCACCCCCACCCCCGACCCTTCCCCCTCTCCATGCATGGAGAGGGGGCTGGGGGGTGAGGTCAGCTAACGCAACGATGAATTACCATTAAATCAATGCCCCGCCGCAGCCTCGATCAGCGTTTCGCCATCCATCCAGTCGATCTTGGCCATCTTGCGGACGATGATGAACTCGTCGCGGTTGGCGCCGACGGTGCCGTAGTAGTTGAAACCGTAGCTCTGCTGGGCATAACTGCCGATCATGTGCGTCGGCTTGAGCACGGTGCGGGTGACCGAGTTGTGAATGCCGCCGCGGGTGCCGGTGACTTCGGAACCGGGCGTGTTCACGATCTTCTCCTGGGCGTGGTACATCATCGACATCCCCTCGGGAACGCGCTGGCTGACCACCGCCCGCGCCGCGATGGCGCCGTTGATGTTGTAAGCCTCGATCCAGTCGTTGTCCTCAATGCCGGCCTTTTTGGCGTCCACCTCGGAAATCCAGATGATCGGGCCGCCGCGCGACAGGGTGAGCATCAGCAGGTTGTCGGTGTAGGTGCTGTGGATGCCCCATTTCTGGTGCGGGGTGATGAAGTTCAGCACGATCTCCTTGTTGCCGTTCGGCTTCTGGCCGATGATCGGCTCGACCGTTTTCATGTCCACCGGCGGCCGGTAGGCGCACATCGCCTCACCGAAGCCCAGCATCCAGGCGTGATCCTGATAGAACTGCTGGCGGCCGGTCACGGTGCGCCACGGGATCAGCTCGTGGACGTTGGTGTAGCCGGCGTTGTAGCTGACCTTCTCGTCTTCCAGCCCGGACCAAGTGGGCGAGGAGATGATCTTGCGCGGTTGGGCGACGATGTCGCGGAAGCGGATCTTCTCGTGCTCCTTCGGCAGGGCCAGATGGCTGTGGTCGCGGCCGGTGATTTTGCTCAGCGCAGCCCAGGCTTTCACCGCGACGTGGCCGTTGGTTTCCGGGGCCAGCATCATGATCATCTCGGCGGCGTCGATATCGCTGTCGATGCGGGGCCGGCCCTTGGAAACGCCGTCCTCCAGCACGGTGTAATTCAGCGTCGCCAGCGCCTCGACCTCGTGTTCGGTGTTCCAACTGATGCCCTTGCCACCGTTGCCGAGTTTATCCAGCAGTGGACCGACCGAGGTGAACTCCTTGTAGGTGTTGGGATAGTCGCGCTCGACCACGATCAGGCTCGGCGCGGTCTTGCCGGGAATCAGGTCGCATTCGCCCTTCTTCCAGTCGCGCACGTCCGGCATCGCCAGTTCAGTCGGCGTGTCGTGCTGGGTCGGCAGGGCGACGATGTCCTTCTCCACGCCGAGATGACCGACGCAAACTTCCGAGAAGGTCTTGGCGATGCCCTTGAAGATGTCCCAGTCGGTCCGCGCTTCCCAGGCCGGGTCCACCGCCGCGCTCAAGGGGTGGATGAACGGGTGCATGTCGGAGGTGTTGAGGTCGTTCTTCTCGTACCAGGTCGCGGTCGGCAGCACGATGTCCGAGTACATGCAAGTGGTGGACATGCGGAAGTCCAGCGTCACCAGCAGGTCGAGCTTGCCGTGGGCGGCGTCGCGCCACTTCACTTCCAATGGCTTCTCACCGCCTTCCTCGCCCAGATCCTTGCCTTGCACGCCGTGGGTGGTGCCCAGCAGATATTTGAGGAAATACTCGTGGCCCTTGCCGGAGGAGCCGAGCAGGTTGGAGCGCCACACGAACAGATTGCGCGGGAAGTTGGCCGGATTGTCCGGGTCCTCGAAGGCGAAGCCGAGCTTGCCGGATTTGAGGTTCTTGGACAACGTAGGGCGCCGGTTCCTGGCCCGCCGCCGCCGCCGCTTTCGCGACCGCCAGCGGGTTTTGGTCGAGTTGCGGCGCGCTGGGCAACCAACCCATCCGCACCGAGCGCACGTTGTAGTCGATCTGCGTGCCCTGCCATTGTTGCGGGTCAACCAGCGGGGAGAGAATCTCGGTCATCGTGACCTTCTCGTGCCGCCACTGGCTGCTGTGGATGTACCAGAACGAGGTGGAGTTCATGTGCCGGGGCGGGCGGTGCCAGTCCAGCGCGAACGCCAGCGCGGTCCAGCCGGTTTGCGGGCGCAGCTTCTCCTGACCGACATAGTGCGACCAGCCGCCGCCGCTCTGGCCGACGCAGCCGCACATCATCAGCAGGTTGATGACGCCCCGGTAATTCATGTCCATGTGATACCAGTGGTTCATCGCCGCGCCGATGATGATCATCGACTTGCCGTGGGTCTTGTCGGCGTTCTCGGCGAACTGGCGGGCGACGGTGATGATCTGGGCGCGCGGCACGCCGGTCACTTTCTCCTGCCAGGCCGGGGTGTAGGGCACATCGTCGTCGTAGGTCTGGGCGACGTTGCCGCCGCCCAGACCCCGGTCGAGGCCGTACTGGGCCAGGGTCAGGTCGTACACGGTGGCGACCAGCGCCTCGGAACCATTCGCCAGCTTGACTTTCTTGGCCGGCACGTTGCGCACCTGAATCTCGTCGTGGCTGGTGCAGGCGAAGTGCGGGTGCTGGGTCGAACCGAAGTAGGGGAACGCGACCGGAACCACCTCATCCTTGATTTCGTTCACCGACAGCCGCAACTGGGTTTCGGCGCCGGTCAGCGACTCTTTCGGCTCCAGATTCCACTTGCCGACCATGCCGTCCTTCTCGCCCCAGCGGAAACCGATGGAGCCGTTCGGCACGATCAACTGGCTGCTGTTCTCGTCGAAGGCCAGCGTCTTCCATTCGGGGTTGTTGGCCTGCTCGGCGTTGCCGGCCAAATCGGAGGCCCGCAGGAAGCGGCCGTTGACGTAGGTTCCATCGTCCCGCTGGTCCAGCAGAACCAGCACCGGAAAATCGGTCTTGGTGCGGACGTAATCGGTGAAATACTCCGACTTTCCGTCGAGATGGAACTCGCGCAGGATGACGTGCCCCATCGCCATCGCCACGGCGGCGTCGGTGCCCTGCTTGGGATGCAGCCAGATGTCGGCAAACTTGGACGCTTCCGAGTAGTCCGGGCAAACCACGACCGTCTTGGTTCCCTTGTAGCGCACCTCGGTCATGAAGTGGGCGTCGGGGGTGCGGGTCTGCGGGACGTTGGAGCCCCACATCATCAGGAAGGTGGAGTTGTACCAGTCGGCCGATTCCGGCACATCGGTCTGTTCGCCCCAGATCATCGGGCTGGCCGGCGGCAGGTCGCAATACCAGTCGTAGAACGAACCGCAGGCGCCGCCGATCAGCGACAGATAACGGGAACCAGCGGCGTAAGAGACCATCGACATCGCCGGAATCGGCGAGAAACCGTAGATGCGGTCCGGGCCGTATTGCTTGGCGGTGTAGACGTTGGCGGCGGCGATGAGCGGGTTGACTTCCTCCCAACTCGACCGGACGAAGCCGCCCAGCCCGCGCATCGTCTTGTACTCGGCGGCCTTGGCCGGGTCTTCGACGATGGCGGCCCAGGCGTCCACCGGGTCTTTCTTCTCCGCCAGCGCCTCGCGCCAGAGTTTGAGCAGCCGCCCGCGCACCATCGGATATTTCACCCGGTTGGCACTGTACAGATACCAGCTATAGGACGCGCCGCGCTGGCAGCCGCGCGGCTCGTGGTTGGGCAAATCGTCGCGGGTGCGGGGATAGTCGGTCTGCTGGGTTTCCCAGGTGACCAAACCGTTCTTGACGTAGATTTTCCAGCTACAGGAGCCGGTGCAGTTCACGCCGTGGGTGGAGCGCACGATCTTGTCGTGCTGCCAGCGGGCGCGGTAGGCGTCTTCCCAGCCGCGATCCTCGTTGGTGACGATGCCGTGCTCGCCGGAGAAGGTGTCGGTGACTTTCTTGAAGAAATTCAGCCGGTCGAGAAAGTGACTCATAGCAATTGACCTCGGATGAAACGCAGGTTGGGTTAGGCCGTCAGGCCGTAACCCAACAGGGTTATCGTGATGCGCCCCCATGTTGGGTTATGCGCCGCGCGCCAACCCAACCTACTCATTACTCCCTGATTAACAAGGCTTCTCCGCCCCTTTGCGGGCGTAGTACCACCAGTTGATGGCGATGTTGAACAGGTAGAACACCGCCGCACCGTAGAAGAAGGCGTTCGGTGAACCGGTGGTGGCGAACGACCAGCCGATCAACATCCCGAAGATGAACGGACCGAACGAGGCCATCGCCGCCGTCCAGCCGATGATACCGCCCGCTTGGCGCGGCTCGAAGATCATCGGCATCTGCTTGAAGGTGGAGGCGTTGCCGAACCCGCTGAAGAAGAACACGCCCAACATCATCCCGACGAACAGCGGGAACTGCTCCATCGAGGTTGGATGGGTGTAAAAGGTCACGCCGATGGCGCAGGCCAGCAGACCGATCCCGGACCAATGCGTGACGATGGCGCCACCCAATTTGTCGGAGATCGGGCCGGCGATGACGCGGGCGGCGGCACCAACCAGCGGGCCGAGGAAGGCCCAGGCCAGCGGGTCCGGACCGCCCGGCAGCACCGTGTACATCTGCTTGATCATCAGCGGGAAGGTGGCGGCGAAGCCGGAGAACGAACCGAAGGTCATCATGTACAGCGACGTCATCCAGAAGCCGTGGGTATTGCTGGGATGGAAGACGTCGAGTTGCTCCCGGAAATTGGCCCGCACCGGCACCGACTTCAACATCGCCCAGGCGGCGATGGCGAACACCACGATGAACGGCACGTAGACCAACGCCGCGTTTTGCAGCCACATCGGTCTGGGGGCGGCGCCAGGCACGGTGGGCACGAAAGTCTGGGACGCGCCAGCCAGCGTGCCGAACAGGGCGAAGCCGATGATCCACGGCGTGACGAACTGCACCACGCTGACGCCGAAATTGCCGATGCCGGCCTGAATCGCCAGTGCGGTGCCTTGCAGCCTTTTCGGGAAGAATAGGCTGGTCGAGGGCATGAACGACGAAAAATTACCGCCGCCCAGCCCCGCCAGGAACGACAGCAACAGCAGAACCCAGTAGGGCGTGGTGGGATCTTGTATGGCGTAGAACCAGCCCAGCGCCGGAATCAGCAGCGACAGGGTGGAGAAGGTCACGACATGGCGGGTGCCGTACAGCGGAATCAGGAAGGTGTGGATGGCGCGCAGGATGCCGGCGGCCAATCCCGGCATGGCGGCGAGCCAGAACAACTGGGTCGGCGTCAGCTTGAAGCCGATGTTGGGTAGGCGGACCACCAGCGCGCTGACCACGAACCAGACGATGAAGGCCATCATCAGGTTCAAAGTGGTAATGGTCAGCGTCTTCCAGGCCAGCGGTTTGCCGGTGGTTTCCCAGAACCCCGGGTCTTCCGGGGTCCAGGTACTCAACCAGGTACGGGGGTTGTGTTCGGTCATATTTTGTCGTGCTCCAGTCACGGAAAGGATATTTTTGAATTCGGCAAATCCCCCCGGCTTCGCCACCCCCCTTTCAAAAGGGGGGTCGGGGGGATTTCTCAACACGGCACTTCCACCCTCTTGCCGGCATACCAGCGCCAGGTGATCCACAGACAACTGAGATAAAACAGGCTGAACAAAATCAGCGCCCCGTGATAGCCGCCGGTCAGCTTGACCGAGGTGCCGTAAGCGATGGGAATGAAGAAGCCGCCGAACGCGGCGACCGCCGAACTGAAACCCAGCGTGGCGGCGGCCTCGGTCGCGGCCACGTGCCAAGCCTTCTCCAATGCCGCCGCATCCTTCCCGTCAACCTCGCGCTGGCGCAGGATGCGGAAAATGATCGGGATCATGCGGAAGGTGGAGCCGTTGCCGATGCCCGCGCTCAAGAACAGAATCAGGAACATCGCCACGAAGCCGACCACGCTGCCGCCGCCGTTCGGCCCCGGCAGGAACAGCAACGCGCCCAGCGCCGCCGCCGCCATCGCCGCGAAAACCCCGCAGGTGATGGCCGCACCGCCCAAGCGGTCGGCCAGCCAGCCGCCTATGGGTCGCACCAACGCGGCCAGCAACGGGCCGATAAAAGCGAATTGGAAGGCGTCCACCCCAGGAAACACGGTATTGACCAGCATCGGGAAAGCGGCCGCCAAGCCGATGAACGAGCCGAAAGTACCGCTGTAGAGCCAGCTCATCAGCCATTGATGCTTGTGCTTCAGGATCGCCACCTGCTCGGCGAAACCCGCCTTGACGGTGGCGATGTTATCCATTCCGAACCAGGCGGCGACGGCGGCGGCGGCGATGAACGGCACCCAGATGAAGCCGGCGTTCTGCACCCAGATGGGGGTCGTCACCCCGCCATCGGTATGGCTTTGCGCGCTGCCGCCCAGAATCAGCAGCGCCCCGCCGTAGATGGCGATGGGCGCGATGAGTTGCGCCAGCCCGACTCCCAGGTTGCCGACGCCGCCGTTCAGGCCCAGCGCCGTGCCTTGCAGGCGCTGCGGATAGAAGAAGCTGATGTTGGCCATGCTGGAGGAGAAATTGCCCGCTCCCAGGCCGCACAGCAGGGCAATGGCCACAAATACGGCGTAATTGGTGTTCGGGTCCTGGACCGCGACGCCGATCCACAGGGTCGGCAGCAACAGCAGGGCGGTGCTGAACACGGTCCAGTTGCGGCCGCCGAAGATCGGCACCACGAAGGAGTACAACGCCCGGAAGAACGCCCCCGACAACATCGGCAACGCCGCCAGCCAGAACAGTTGGTTGGTGGTGAACCCGAAGCCGACGTGCGGCAGTTCGACCACGATCACGCTCCACACCACCCAGACCGCGAAGGCCAACAGCAGCGCGGGCATGGACAGCCACAGGTTGCGGTTGGCGATGCGCCGGCCGGTCTTCTCCCAAAACGTCTTGTCGTCCGGCCGCCAGTCGATCAGCAGGTGCCGACGGCGATGCGCCCGCTCGATCAGCTCGGCGCCCACCAGTTCGGCGCGGACATCGGCGTGCCGCTCCAGAATTTCTTCACGCTCGTTTTTCTCGGCCACCCAGGTCCAGATCATGGTGACCACCACCAGCACGAACATCAGCATGAAACAACTGCTGCGCACGCCGACCGCATCGGCGGCAACGCCGAACATGATCGGCAGGACGAAGCCGCCCAGGCCGCCGATCAGACCGACGATGCCGCCCACCACGCCCATCTGGGCCGGATAATGATCGGCCAGACTGCGATAGACGCTGGCCTTGCCGAAACCCTGCGCCAAGCCGACCACGAACACCAGCACGGTGAACAGCGTGATGCCCACGGCCAGATTGACCGAGACTTCGCCCTTGATGCCATGAATCACCAGCGTGGTGGGCGGATAGCTGAGCAGGAACAGACAAATCAGGCTGACCCACAGCACCCACCAAGTCACGGTGTTGCCGCCCCATTTGTCTGAGGCCCAGCCGCCCAGGGCGCGGATCGCGCCGGAGGGCAGGTCGAAGAAGATGGTCAGGAACGCGGCGGTGGCCAGCGGCAGGCCGTATTCGCCGACGTAGTACTTGGGCAGCCACAGCGCCAGCGCCACGAACGCGCCGAACACGAAGGCGTAGGCCAGACCAAAGCGCCATACCCGCGCGTCAGCCAGCGGCGTGAGCTGCTGGCCCAGCGTCGGGCGGGCGCGGTTCTGGTCGGCGCCCTTCTCGTGCAACGGGTCGGTATAGGTGAAGAACCAGAACAGCACCGCCATCACCACCAGGGCGACGGCGTAAATCCTGGGGACCATCTGCCAGGCGCCGAACGCCCCGATGATCATTGGAGCGACGAACTTGGTCAGCGACGAGCCGGCGTTGCCGGCGCCGAAGATCCCCATCGCCGTGCCCTGCCGCTCCTTGCTGAACCAGGCCGAAGTGTAGGCGATACCGACCGCGAAGGAGCCGCCGGCCAGCCCGACGAACAGGCCCAGCACCAGGTATTGCCAGTATTCGGTGGCGTAGGTGACCAACCAGGTCGGAATCGACACCAGGAGCATCTGAATGAAGAACACGATCCGTCCACCGTAGCGGTCGGTCAGCAAACCGAGGGGCAATCGCACCAGGGAGCCGGTCAAAATCGGCGTCGCCACCAGCAGGCCAAATTCGGTTTCGTTGAGGTTGAGTTCGCTTTTGATCTTGATGCCGATGACGGAAAACATGACCCACACGGCGAAATTCACCGCGAAGGCCATGGTGCTCATCGTGAGCACGGAGATTTGCTTTTTTTTAAGCGTTGCCATTGCGGACCTCGCGAAAATGCTGCGAGTGCAATATTACGCGCGGGAGGGGAGCAATAGATTGACAAAAATCAAGGTTTATCCCGGGACTCAGACGCGTACGCGAGATTTTACTACTTTGGAGGTATTTTATTTTCTTGAACTAACCAATTGTCTCAAGAAGATTTTTATTCGCCCAATCGCGAGTATTTGCAAAATTGCCGAAGGGATGATACCTCCATGGAGGTACCCCAAAATACTCGCTCGGTATCTCTTTTTAGGTGAGTCATTTTATGGCGATTTTCATAGACTTGGTTGTTGGCAAAATATTCGTAAGTTAACGCTACTTATAGCGAAAACATAAATGCGTAAGTTCTAAAAACGATGTTCGCTCTGCTCCAGCGTTGTTTACCCGACACTCCACCGCTTTCCGCGCGGGAGGCGCTGCGTACCGCCGTCGCCATCGGTGTAGCGGTGCTGCTCACCGGTATTCTCTCCACCTTGCTGGTGCCCCGCGCCTTGGCGCCGGTCCTGATCGCCTCCATGGGCGCCTCGGCCATCATTTTACTGGCCTTGCCCACCAGCCCATTGGCCCAGCCCTGGCCCTTTGTCGGCGGCCAACTGATCAGCGTCGCCATCGGCATTACCCTGGCGCGTTGGGTTGAGCCCCCCCTGCTGGCGTGCGGCCTTGCTGTCCTTTTAACCGCTTTTGCCATGCTACGCCTGCGCTGCCTGCACCCGCCGGGTGGGGCTGCCGCCCTCATCCCCATTCTGGCCCACCACGAAGCCCAGCAATTCGGTTACGGCTATCTACTGACCCCCGTGGCACTCAATGCGCTTTTGTTGCTGTTGTTAGCTTGGGGACTCAATCGCCTGCTCGGTCGCACCTATCCGCAGCAGCCGCGCCCGCCGATGCCCAATCCGCACGGCACGAGCGATCCGCTGCCCACCGAGCGTACCGGCGTGCAAGATGAAGACGTGCGCGCGGTGCTGGCCGAAGAACCCGTGATGCCAGATATCGGTGCCGCCGAATTGCGGCGCTTGATGGAGCGGGCGGAGGATACAGCGATCATCCGGGTATTTGGCGAACTCAATTGTGCCTCCGTGATGTCCCGCGAACTGGTGACGGTTTCTTCCAAGCAATGGGCAGGTGAGGCTTGGCACTTGTTGCGTCAACATAAGTTAAGGGTGCTACCGGTGCTTGATCAGGCCAGCCAATTGGTGGGGGTAGTCGCCCTGGTGGACTTTCTCCAGGGTATTCCGCTTGAGGGTTTGCAGCAGGATGCGTACGCTCTGGCTGCCTGGCTATCAGGGCAATCTGGAAAAAGACCACTTATCGAAGAGGTGATGACCCGCACGGTCCAGACGGTTTGTGAGGATCAAGCCTTGCTCGATCTGGTGCCCATGCTGTCCGATATAGGTTTGCATCATCTGCCGGTGGTCGATGCCGGCGGCAAGCTGGTGGGTATGATTACCCAGTCCGATCTCATCGCCGGCTTGCACCAGGCGCTGGTGCAGCGGGCAATGGAGGGAGCGAGCATTGGGCCGTAGACTGGGTAGAGGCGCTCCGAGCGTTGAAACCACTGGGATAAAGCGCGGGCAATCCCAACCTTATAATTTGGCCATGGCAGTGTTGAACTGCCACGACCGGAGGGCAAGTGAGGTTGGTCCCAGTCTGATCGGACGATCCTGATGTGTAGCTGAAGCTCTCGACCTCGTTTCCGAGCACGCCACGGCATTCCAGCGTCGCATCGTCGTGCCCCGCTACTTGCGAAAGCCGTGTTTGACCGCCCAGACCGCTGCCTCGACCCGCGAACCCAGATCGAGCTTGCGCAGTAGATGCTTGACGTGCACTTTCACCGTGCCCTCGGTGATCTTCAACTCGCGGGCGATCAGCTTGTTGCTGAGGCCGGTGGCGATATGCGAGAGAATTTCCCGTTCCCGTTCGGTCAGCCGAGCGCTGTCCGCCGGCCTGGGGCGGGTCTCGTGGCGCAGGGCGTCGGCCAGGATCTCCGCGACCCGCTCGCCGAGCACCATCCGGCCCTGCGCCGCGATCTTCAAGCTGTCCAACACAGCTTCCGGCTCCATGTCCTTGAGCAGGTAGCCATCGGCGCCGGCCCGCAACGCCGCGACCACGTCCTCCTCGTTGTCGGAGACGGTGAGGATGATCACCCGCGCGTCGGTATCTTCGGCCTTGAGGATCTCAAGCAGTTCCTGGCCGCTCATTCCGCGCATGTTCAGATCGAGCAGAATCAAATCCGGTTGCAGTTGACGAGCCAGTGCCAGTCCTTGCTGGGCGTCGCCCGCCTCGCCGACTACCCGCAGCGAATCCTCCATGGCGATGAGTTGCAGGATGCCCTTGCGCATCAATGGGTGATCGTCGATGACCAGGATGGTCTGGACCTCGTCAAGCATACCGCGCCTCCTGCCCAACCTCGGCCAGGGATTTCTGGCTGGCGGTGGGAATAAAGCGCAGTTGTACCCACAGGCCGCCGCTGGGTTGGGATTGCAGGCTCAGGGTGCCGCCCAGGCGGTGGGCCCGTTCGCGCATGATGTTGAGGCCGAAGTGGTTTTCGCGTTCGGGGTTGGCCGGCAGACCGATGCCGTCGTCGCTGATGTCGATGACTGCCTCGCCGTCGCGCGGACAGCCCAAGCGGATCGCGATGCGGCTGGCGCGCGCGTGTCGCACGGCGTTGTTCAACGCTTCCCGGACGATCTGCATGACGTGAATCTGCTCGTTGGGGTCGAGCGCGCAGTGCCAGCCGGCGCAATCCAGGTCGACGGGTAGTTGGCCGCGCCGGCCGAACTCCCGCGCGGCCTCGGCCAGGCTGTCCTCCAGCCGGAGATGGTCCATTTTCAGGCGGAAGGTGCTGATCAGTTCCCGCAACTGGCGGTAGGCGTTGTTCAACCCCTCGCGCAGTTCGGCGACGATGGCGCGTGCCTCCGGGGCGGTTTCCCCTCCGCCCAGCAGGGGGTGCAGGCGGCTGACCTGGATCTTGAGGTAGGACAGCGCTTGCGCGAGTGAGTCGTGTAATTCGCGGGCGATAGCGTTGCGCTCTTCCAGCAGGGCCAGCCGCCGCCGATGCTCGGTCTGCTCGGTGGTCCGCAGGGTGGCGGCGATGTGGCGGGCCACGGCTTCCAACAGCGGCAGTTGCCAGGCGGCGACCGCCTCCAGGCCAGGATTGCGGACCATCAGGACGCCGAACCGCTGTTCCTGATCCTGGACCGGGATCGAAAATATTTCATGGCCGTTATCCAGCGCATGAGTGGTCCCGTCGCCCAGGCAGGCGTCGCAATTCGGACGGCTGCAGAAGGAGGGCGCCACCGTCGGGCGCGGTCGGGCCGAGAAGACCTGGGTGGCCTGATGGGTGTCGGGATGGATCAGGCACAGCGTGACCGAGCCCATGCCGGTCAGCTTTTCGATCTCCGCCATCAGCGCCCGGTAGCTGGCCTCGTCGGGCACCGCCTCGCCGAGGCTTCTGGCGGTGTAATAGAGCAACTCCAGCGAACGGTTGCTGATCCGCAGCGCTTGGGTCTGCTGTTCGACCCGCGCCTCCAACTCGGCGTACATCGCCGACAGATCGGTCGCCATCCGGTTGAAGGCCTGCCCCAGTACCCCCAGCTCGTCGTTGCCGACGTGGCTGGCCCGCACCGACAGATCGCCGTGTCCAGCCTTGTGCGCCAGTTCCACCAGATCGCGCAGCGGCGTTACCACGCCGGTGTGCAATTGGTACATGGCGGCGAAGATCAACACCAGGATCATGAACAGGGCGATGCCCTGCACGAGCCGCAGCAGCAGGATCTTCGCCTCGGTATCTTGTTCCAACAGTTTGACGAAAGCGTCCAACTTGGCGACAAAATCATCCACTTGGCTCAGGTAGGCGGTGGCTGCGGGATCCGCAGCGGCTGGCAAAATCGATTTCAAGGTGGCTCGCCAGATCGTCGCGATGTCGTCGAGCGCTTGATGGCGGCGATCACCTTGGTCGGAGGCAATGGCGCCGGTCTGCCAAAGGTTGTCCATCCGGCGTGCGAATTCGGCGATTTCCCGCGCTATTTCCTGGCGATGTCCGGCCGAGTCGTTAACGGGTTGCTGCAAACGAGTGGCGATCCGGTAGGATTGCATCCGCAACGACCCAGCTAAATTGATCGCGGCCGCGTCGCCTTTGGTGGATTCGGCGATGAACACCGAACTGGTCATGCTCAGCAGCGCTAGCAGTACGATGCCGCCCATGATCAGGCCGCTGCGAAAGATGATGGAGTCGTTGCTTTCCACGGGATGGTGCTCCCTTACAAGTGGAGGTTTTTTCATATTGGTTTAATAAGAGCGAAGCTGCCATAGAGTGCCATCTGTGTACGAGCAAATGATTTTACGCATAATAAATTCCAGGGCAGGGAACTGATTTTCGCCAGATGAGTTATCTGGTTGCGCTTTTAGAATACGCCAACCAAAGATATAAAAATATTTTACATGCCTACAATTTGCAAAGAAAACAATGTGTTCTACTGTTGTATCAGATGGCTGCATGTTCATGAGGAAAGGAACTTCAGTTTAGAGAATGTATGGCCCCCGTCCACTGGCGGGACAGGAGTTGGGGATGAGGGTTGATCCAAGCTCGCGGCATGATGGCTTTCAAGGTGGTCACTCGCTAGGCTAGGTGGAACGGTAGGCTCGATGAGCCTGCGAGGTGTAACGGTACTTTTCGCTTACCCAACCTAACGACGACGCCACAATGAATCGTCGCCAATTCCTCTGGTCGCTGACCGCAGCCACAGCCTTGACGGGGGGCATCTACACTTGGCGGCGGCTGGATTCTCCTAACACCCAGCCCCTGCCGGCAGGCGAAATCCTGGGCGCGTCCGACACCCTCGGCCATCGGCTGCGCGGCGGGGATTTCCCGGACCCCACCGAGACGCTGAAAGTCCCGGTCGTCATTGTCGGTGGCGGCATCGCCGGCTTGTCCGCCGGCTGGAAACTCCTCAAGAGCGACTTCAGCGATTTCGTCATCCTGGAACTGGAGCCGGACGTCGGCGGTAATGCCCGCCACGGAGAAAACGCCATCACCGCCTATCCCTGGGGCGCCCATTACCTGCCCTTCCCCACCCTGGAATCCCGCGCCGTGCGCGAACTGTTGGCCGACTTCGGCGTGCTGCTTGGTGATCCTTACGTGGCGGAACCGAGTTACGACGAGCGCGCCGTCTGCTTTGCACCCCAGGAACGGCTATACGCGCACGGCGTCTGGCACGATGGCTTGTGGCCGCAGGTCGGCGTCCGGCAACGGGATTTCGATCAGTACCGCCACTTCCAGGATTTGATGGCTGATTTCCAGCGCCGGCGCGGGGCGGACGGCCGCAAGGCCTTCGCCATCCCCATGGATTTCAGCGCTCGCGATCCCGATTTGCTGGCGCTGGACCGGTTGTCCATGCGCGACTTCCTGTTGCAACACGGGCTGGATTCCGAACCGTTGCACTGGCACGTCAACTACGCCTGTCGCGACGATTACGGCTGCCGTTACGACGAAACGTCGGCGTGGATGGGAATTCACTACTTCGCCAGTCGCGACGCACTCGCCCGCGACGCCGACAGCGACGACGTGCTGACTTGGCCGGAGGGCAACGGCTGGCTGGTCCAGCGACTGCGGGAACGCCTGGAACCGCATCTGCTCGCCAACGCCCTGGTCTGGCGGCTGTCGGAACTGGACCGGGCGGTGCTGGTGGACACCTGGCATCCACGGGAGAACCGCTCGGTGCGGCGGCTGGCGCAAGCGGTCATTTGGGCCGCGCCGGTGTTTCAAGCACCCAGGGTACTCCGGGAACTGCCATCCGAACTGACGGCGGCCATCGGCGAGTTTCAATACGCGCCCTGGCTGGTCGCCAATCTCAGCCTGCGCCACTTTCCCGAAGAGCGCCGTGGGGCGCCGCTGGCCTGGGACAACGTGCTGTACGACAGCGGCTCGCTGGGCTACGTGGTGGCCACCCACCAGCATCTGGCCGCGCATCAGGACCAGACCGTGTTCACCTGGTACCAGGCGCTCTGCGCCGATTCACCGGACCAGGAACGACAACGTTTGTTGGAAACCCCGTGGGCAACGTGGGCGGAACGGATTCTGCGCGATCTCTCCCGGCCGCATCCCGACATCCGCCAGATCGTCACTCGACTGGATTTAATGCGCTGGGGTCACGCCATGACTCGCCCCCGCCCCGGCTTCATCTGGGGCGAAGCCCGCCAACGGCTGATGAATGCGCAGGACCGGGTGCTGTTCGCCCATTCCGACCTGAGCGGCTACTCGGTCTTCGAAGAGGCCAACTATCGTGGGGTACTGGCGGCGGAACGGGTGCTGGCAGCACAGCACATCGGCTATTCGTCTTCCGTCCAGGTATAGGCCATAGTTGTAGCAGTTCCGTGGAAACGACTGCCTTGCCAATCAACGTCTTATCTATGGAAAACCGCTGGTGGGCAACAACTCGTTGATTATAATGGCCTGGAATTCATCCGAACCGGTTTCGATTGGCGGCTTTCGCAGACGCAGCACCGGCTGATGGAGTATAGTTAGGCTGGCATTAAGAAAAACATGACGAGAACCCACCATGCCGCTGGTTGAAAAAATTGAAGAGGCGGTCATCGGCAAGCCGCGCGACCCGCTCAGCCCGGAAACCCGCCAAAACAACATCGCCCTGGCCGCCTTCCTGGCCTGGATCGGGCTCGGCGCCGATGGTCTGTCTTCCATCTGTTACGGCCCCGAAGCCGCGTTCCTGGCGCTGGGCCAGTACACGCATTTCGGCCTGTACCTGGCTGCCGCCACTTTCCTGACCGTGTTCGTCATCGCCCTGGCCTACAACCAGGTGATCGAGTTGTTCCCGACCGGCGGCGGTGGCTACAAAGTCGCCACCCAGTTGCTGGGACCCCGCGCCGGCCTGGTCTCGGGCGCGGCGTTGCTGGTCGACTACGTGTTGACCATCGCCATCTCCATCGCCGCCGGGGTGGATGCCCTGTTCAGTCTGTTGCCGCCCGGCGCGCAGACCCAAAAGCTCACGATCGAGATCGCGCTGGGCGTCATCCTGATGGCATCCAACTTGCGGGGCATGAAGGAATCCATCAAGGTATTGCTGCCGATCTTTCTCGGTTTCGTGCTCAGCCACGCCTTCCTCATCGTCTACGGTATCGTCGCGCACGCCGAGGGTCTCCCCCACCTGATCCCCGATACCATCAAGGAAACCGAGCAACTGACCCTGCAGATGGGCTGGGTGTTCGCCATCTCGCTGTTCCTGCGCGCCTATTCGCTGGGTGGCGGCACGTACACCGGCCTGGAGGCGGTCTCCAACAACGTCAACATGCTGAGCGAACCCCGGGTCCGCACCGGCAAGTACACCATGCTTTACATGGCCGGTTCGCTGAGCTTCACCGCCGGCGGCATCATCCTGCTGTATCTGCTCTGGAACGTGCATTACGTACCTCATCAGACCCTGAACGCGGCCACTTTTGGCGCTATCATCGCCAGTTGGCAATTCGACCCAACCGTAAGCCATGCCCTGCTGGCGGTCGTACTGGCCTTGGAAGCGGGGCTGCTGTTCGTCGCCTGCAACACCGGCTTCCTCGGTGGACCCTCGATGCTGGCGAACATGGCGGTGGATTCCTGGGTACCGCGCCAGTTCCGCAATCTGTCCGGCCGGCTGGTCACCCAAAACGGCATTTTCCTGATGGGGCTGGGCGCGATCGGTATCCTGCTGTGGACCCACGGCAACGTGTCGGTGCTGGTGGTGCTGTACAGCATCAACGTCTTCATCACGTTTTCACTGTCGCTGCTCGGGCTGTGCCGGCACTGGTGGACCAGTCGCTACGACGAGGCCAACTGGAAGTCGCGTCTGCTGCTGTCGCTGCTCGGCTTCCTGGTCGCCGGCGGCATCCTGGTGGTAACGGTGGTGGAGAAATTCACCGAGGGTGGCTGGCTGACCCTCTTGATCACCGGTCTGATCATCGGATTGTGCGTGGCGATCAAGAGCCATTACGAGCAGGTCCGCCAGCAGTTGCGCATGATCGACGCGCTGTACGCGCCACGCCCGAACTGGAGCGAGGATCTGCCGGAACCGCCGCTGCACCCGGAACAGCCGACCGCCATCTTCCTGATCGGCAAGAACCGCGGCTTGGGCATGTACGCGCTCAAGTGGCTCAACGAAGTGTTCACCGGCCATTTCAAGAATTTCGTGTTCCTGAGCGTCGGCGAGGTGGACGCGGAAAGCTACGGTGGCAAGGGCGCGCTGCGCTCGCTGCAGTACCAGATCGAGAATTCGCTGCGCTACTACGTCAACTATTGCCACAGCCAGGGTCTGGCGGCCACGTCCCACGCCGCCTACGGCACCGACGTGGAAGCGGAACTGGAAAAGCTGGTGGTCGAGGTCGTGACGGACTATCCCAACGCCGTCTGTCTGGGCAGCAAGCTGATCTTCGACAACGAAAGCTGGCTGATCTCGTGGCTGCACAACCATACCGCCATCGCCATGCAGCGCCGCCTGCATCTGCGGGAAATCCAGATGATCGTGATCCCGATCAAGATCTAGCCCGGCGGCGGGGTCAGTACCGCTTCGACCAGCGCCGCCAGCCGGTCCAGCGCGTTCCAGTAAAAGTGATCGACGCCCGGCAGCACGTGCAACCGGGCGGCCGGTTGCCAGACCGGCAGCAGTTCCCGCAGCAAGGCCAGCGGGGCGAAATTATCGCGATCTCCAGCCACGACGATCAGATCGGGCGGCGCGGTGACGGCGCCGAACTCCAGGAATCCCACCGGTGGCGCCACCAGCAGTTGCCGGCGGACCGTGGCGAGCGGTGGATTCAGGCTCAGGTTGACCCAGGCACCGAAGGAATAGCCGGCCAGATCGCTCACGGTCTTGCCCAGCCCAGCCAAATGCGTGGCCGCCGCCCGCACGTCGTCCTGTTCGCCCTGGCCGTCGGCGTAATGCCCGCCGCTCGCGCCGACTCCCCGGAAATTGAAGCGTAGCGTGCTGTAACCCCGCCGCTGGTAGGCAGCGGTCAGCACCGCCACCACCGGATTGTCGAGATCGCCGCCGTACAGCGGATGCGGATGGGTGATCACGACCGCGTCCTGACCGGGCACCAGACACAGCCGACCCTCCAGTCGCAATGGACCGGCGGTGAAGAATGCGGGCTGCTCGGATGCGCGCGACACGGCGCGTTATCGCAGGTAGTTGAACAGCGAAAGACTCTGGATGCGCAGGAACGATTGCTGTGTCGCTTGCAGAACAAACGTTTCCTGGCTCAAGCGGGTAGCCGCCTCGGCGTAGTCGAGATCGCCGATGTCGCTGAGGGTTTGCTGGAGGTGAACGGTGAAATCGCCGTTGGTGTGCTCCTGAACTTCCAGGGCGCTCAACCGCGCGCCGACCTTGGCGCGCGCCCCGGTCAGATGATCGAGACCCTGATCCAACTCGGCCAGACCGCTGGCGAGCGCCTGCTGGAGTTGCGCCGCTTGCGCCGGAGTGCCCGCCGCGGTTTCCAGCGCGTTCGCCAGCTTGTCCAGCGTCGCGAACAAATCCTGCCGGGTTGATGGCTGAATCGTGAAGGAATCTCCGCTGGCAGGGGTACCGCTGATGGCAGTCTGCAAGCCGGCAAACTGAATGGTTTCACCGTCGGTATAGGTCCGCGGATTGGTGAACCCCGGAGGAGGATTATTGGCAGCATCCCTCACATCGAAGGTCGTGATAGGCGGGTTAGTGGAGTTATCCACATTGAAATCAATTGTATAGGGGGAATTCGTAAACTGATTCTGGAACGCGGCGGGATCCGTGACACTACCGACCGCGATGGTCCCGTTGCCGGTATTGGTGTTCGCCGCCGCTACCCTGAAACTGCCGTTACCGTTCAGCGCGCCCCGGAAAACCTCGTCGCCCGAATCCCCCACTGGAATATCCAGGGACGGTCCAGCCTTCACCAAACGCTGGCCCTGATCGCCCTGATAGAGCGCCTGATTGTTGCCATCCAATACGAACGGTTGGGTGCGGCTCTTGAAGCCGGCGAACAGATATTCGCCGTTGCCGTCCTGGGTATTGGCCAGATTCAGCATTTGGGAATGCAACTGGCGCATTTCCTTGGCGATGTCGCGCCGGTCACTGTCGTTGAGCGGTGCATTGTTGGCCTGAATGGTGAGCTCCCGCGCCCGCTGAAAAAGCTCGCCAGCGTCTCCCAGGGTGGTTTCCTCAAGATTCAGTCGGCCGTTGGCCAAATCGATATTACGCTGGTACTGGTCGTACCGGCCGAGTTCCTCGTTCAGACCCAGCAGACGCGCGCTGCCGACGGGATCATCGGCATGTTCGAGAATGCGCTGGCCGGTCGCCATCTGTTGCTGCACCTTGGCCAGTGCCACCTGCCGTTCGCCCATGGCTTTGGCGCCCTGCTGATAAATCTGGGAAGTGGCGATGCGCAGCATGGTTTATCTCCTGACCGCATCCAGCAGGGTTTGAATGAGGGAATCGCCGACCTGGATCACTTTCGCGGCAGCCTCGTAGGCTTGTTGATACTTCATCAGATTGGCCGCCTCTTCGTCGAGATTAACGCCGGAAATCGAATCCCGCGCCTGGGTGGCCTGTTCGAGCAAAGCCGTTTGGGCCTGAAGGGTGCTACGGGTACGACTGCCTTGAGCGCCCACTTCGGCGACCATCTGGCCCTGGACATCCTGGAAGCTGCTGGTGCCGTTCAGCAAGGTCTGCCTGGTCTGCAAGCCAGCCAGTTGCAAGGCATTGCGGTTGTCGCCGACGCCGCCGGCGTTGGAAGCGACTTGGAAGGTATCCCCCACTGCCGGCATACCAGCGATCTGGATCCGCCAGCCATTGAGATCGATGTCGGCACCGCTCGTGTAGGCGGTGGGTGGACCGCCGTTGATCGTGTATTGAGTAGGGCTGAAATGAATTCAATATCTACCGCATCGAGAAGCTGGAATCCGTACTGTCCAGCACCTCGCCCGCCGAAATTTTGGCGGTCCCGGTATTGCTCTGCGCGGCGGCGGTTTTAATCGGGGCGGCGGCGGCGATTTGACGGGGATCCTGGATCGCAACTTGAAAGCTTTTCGCAACTTCACGGGTCGGCTGAATCAGAAAGCGGTCGCCGGCGGCGGGCGCGGTGTTGATGGTAATGTTTAGCCCATCCACATTGAAGGGACCGGCACCACTGGCAACGGTTTTGCGGTCCGAAAGGCGGAGCAAGCTGTAGCTGGAACCGTCATGGGATAATTCGTAATCGCTGGGCTGCACCTGGCCGATATCGGCGATAGTGACGGTCAGGGCGCCGTTACCGGTATTGTTGGCATTGTTCGAAACTTTCGGAACGCCAATCTTGAAGAAGTCGGCCCCTAACTGACCGTCCAGATCCATCCCCAGTTGGTGCTGATCATTGAAGGTATCAGCCAGGCCAGCCGCCATCAGGCCCAGCTTGTTCTGGGCGGGATCCAGCACCTGTTCCTGAAAAGCCAGCAGGCCACCCACTTCCCCGCCGCGCAGGAAATCGGTCACAACCGAACTGTTCTGCTTGAAGCGGATATCCAGCTTGCGCGGATCGGACGTCGAGCGGCTTGTTTCCAACGCATTGGTCTTGTAACCCTGCACCAGGGTCTGGCCGTTGCCCACGAATACGCTCAAGGTGCCATCGGACTGAATCACCGTACTGACCGGCACTTTCCGGGCGAGATCGGCCACCAGTTGGTCCCGCTGGTCCAGCAAATCGGGTGGAGCCCCGCCATTGCCACCTTGGGCCAGCACGATGGATTGATTGATCTTGGCGATATTTTCCGCGAGCGTGTTGATCGTACCGACGGTGTTACCCAGGCTCTGGTTGACCCCTTCACGCATGGTGTTCATCCGGCCGTCCAGTTCCTGGAAACGGGCGGCCAGCGTTTCGGCCTGGCCGAGCAGGGCCTGACGCGCCGGCAACGAAGCCGGACTATCGGCGACATCCTGCGCGGAGGCGAAAAACTGGCTGAGTGCTGGGGCCAAACCGGTTCTGCTGTCACCGAGAACGCCGTCCAACTGGCTGATCCAACTCTCCATGGTTTCCATCTGTCCGACGTTTGAACCGTGGTTGCGAACCTGCTGGGTAACAAAATCGTCGTAGATCCGCGTAATGGATTGCACGTTGACGCCGGTGCCAACGTACATCGGCCGCCCGGCGCTGCCGACGAAAAACGGCATGTTGTTGGTCATCTCGGCCCGTTGCCGGGAATAACCGGGCGTGTTGGCGTTGGTAATGTTGTGGCTGGTCGTGGCCAGAGCACGTTGGGAAGCGATAAGCCCCGACAGGCCGGTTCGCGTGATATCCACCATGAGTCAGCTCCTCCGGCCACCAGGGCCGCTGGTATCGTGGGCGCAACTCCACATGGGATGGTTACCCCCCTGAGTTGGATATCGGCCGGACGAGCGCCGACTTTAGCGTCCCCAGCGCTGCGTCGAACGCCGGTCCGCCCATCAGGCCCTGGATTTTCTTCGCGTAGTTCGGATCGGTGGCATAGCCAGCCCGTTGCAGGGCGCGCAGATAAGCGGCTCCATCCTTGACCAGGCTCAGCGCTTCCGTGTAGCGCGGATTGACTTGCAAAAAACTCACATAATCGTTGAAGCTGTCGGCATACGAAGGATAGGCCCGGAAGCCGTCGCGCTGTCGGATCGGCACGCCGTCCACGAACTCCAGGGTGGAATTGACGACCCGCTCGCCCTCCCAACCTCGGTTGGCCTTGATGCCGAACAGATTGTGACTGCTGCGACCATCCGCGAAACGTGGCACCGACTTGCCCCAGGCGGTTTCGTGGGCGGCCTGGGCGATGAGCACTTCGGGCGCGACACCCAGTTGCCGGGCAGCGTCCTGGGCGTGCGGCCACATCCGCCGCACGAACGCCGCTGGCGAGGACGGCTCGAAGGGTGCGTCGCCAGCCGGATACGGATTACGCTCGTTATCGACGGCCCTGGCCCTGGCGGTGGTCGCCGCGACGGTGGGCATCGCCACGCTCGAGCGGATTCTTTCCACTTGGCGCAGGGTGGCCAGCGGGTCGCCGGCGATGCTGGGCGAAACCGGACGGGCAGGCTGGTCGGCTTCGGCGCCGCCCAGTTGCCGGGTCATTTGATCCGCGATTCCCAGCCTGCCCTGCTGGGCCATACTCAGGGCAATTTGCTGGTCGAACATGTCGCGATAAAATCGGCTCTGGTCGCTGTCCATGATCCCGCCATCGCTCAGGCTGGCGGTACGCATGCTTTTCAGCATCATCTGGATGAACACCGCTTCAAACTGCTTGGCGGCGTCCCGGATCGCCTCGGGCGAGTTTTGCCGAACCTGACGCCGCAGGCCGGCCAAGCCCTGTAAATCCGTGTAGACGAACGCCGAGTCTGTCGCGGTGACCATGGCGAAGTTTCCTAGCGCATCTTGGCCTGAATCTCGTCGAAGCGGCGAACCCAGGGTTTGAGCGCCGGCGACCGGGCGGTCAGTTTGGCGGCGGCGGCTCGCGCCGTGGCGGCATCCGGATAATCCCCCACCACCAATGCATACCAGGGACCGGAACGGCTGCCCGTTGAGTAGTAGGCTTGCGGCTCGGCCGAGACCGCGGCGGTGGCGATCTCCCTGAGCGTGCCGATATCCTTGCCGCTGTAGAGTTGCACGGTGTAATGCTTCGGATCGCGGGCTTTTAGCCAAGCCGGTTCCTGAAGCTCGCTCGAAGCGACCGTTTCGGCCGGCGCGGCATTGGATTCGGCGGCGGCCGGCGCCACGGCGGGAGCGGCGGCCACCGGGGCATTGGCGGCATGATCGCTGGCGTTCGGTTGAGGTTTCGCTTCGGCCTGGACCGTGGCGGCCTCCGGTGATGGCGGCGCGGCGGTCGGCGGTGTAGCGGCTGGGGACTGGTGGATTTCGGGAGTCGGTTCGCTCGTGGCTGGGTCCGCTTTCGCCGTCAGAGTCGACCCGATGGGGCGGATCGGACACCAGGACCGTGGGTTTCGATTCCCGCGCGGCCGGCGCCGGCTCGCTTGCGTTCTCTTCCTCGGGAACGGTCGGCTGTCGCGGGGCAACAGCCGGGGTCGGCACGGGAGTCCCCGGTTTGGGAGGCAGGGTCCGGACGTTCGCAACGGCCGGTGGGTCGGACGGACGAGCCAGGTTGATCATGATCTTGATGGCGCCCGCCTGCAACCCAAGCGCGACCAGCAAGGTGACGAGCAACAAGAACGTGACTTTCCAGTTGGCGTTGGCCATATTCAGATGACGATAAGTTCGGCTTTGAGAGCACCAGCCGCTTTCAGCGCTTCCAGGATGGCGACCAGGTCGCTGGGCGAGGCGCCCACCTGGTTGACTGCCCGGACGATATCATCCAGCGCGACCCCCGGATTAAACAGAAACATCGGTTTCTTTTCCTGATTGACCGAAATATCGGCGTTCGGCACCACCACGGTCTGCCCGCCCGACAACGGTGCCGGCTGGCTGACGATAGGGTTCGAAGTGATGGTCACCGTCAGATTGCCGTGGGAAACCGCGGCCGGACCGACCTGCACGTTCTGGCCGATCACCACCGTGCCGGTGCGGGAATTGACGATCACCTTGGCGGCGGTTTGGGCTGGAACCACTTCGATGTTCTCCAGCACCGCAATCAGACTGACGCGCTGGTTGCGGTCGGCCGGTCCGCGGACCTGCACGGAGGTCGCATCCACCGCCTGTGCGACATTACCGCCAAAAGCCTTGTTGACCGCCTCGACCATGCGCTCGGCGGTGGTGAAATCAGCCTGCCGCAAGTTCAGCACGATCGGGCCCTCCTTGCCGAAGGTGTCGGGAACCTGACGCTCCACGGTAGCGCCGTTGGGAATACGCCCAGCGCTGGGAACATTGACGATGACTTTGGATCCACCTGCTTCGGCCCCGAGTCCGCCCACCACGACATTGCCTTGTGCTATGGCATAGACCGCGCCATCGGCGCCTTTCAACGGGGTCATCAGCAGGCTGCCCCGCGCAAGCTCTTGGCGTTGCCGATCGAGGACACGGTAACGTCGATGGTCTGGCCCGGTTTCGCGAAGGGCGGCAACTCGGCTTGCACGGAAACGGCTGCAACGTTCTTCAACTGCAGATTGACTTCCGGCGGCACCGTGACCCCCAGATTGGACAACATGCTTTTCAGGCTCTTGACGGTGAACGGGGTTTGCGTGGTTTGATCGCCCGTGCCCGTCAGCCCGACCACCAAACCGTAGCCGACCAATTGATTGCTGCGCACCCCGGCGACCGTGGCCAGATCCTTGATGCGCTCGGCCCAGGCGCCGTGTGTCGCCAGCGCGAGCAGCAGGATCAGCGGAAAGCGGCGGAACATCGCGGGTACCTCAACTGGGTAGTTTAGAACGGCCACAGCGGGCTCAGGAAAAACCGGCCCAGCCAGCCGACGGTATTGGCGTCCGCCAGCGTGCCGTTGCCGGCATAGGTGATTTTGGCGTCGGCCACCCGGCTGGACAGAATCGAGTTGTCGGCGAGCGATATCCTCGGGCCGGATGACTCCCGGAAATTTGCACCACCTCCTCGCCTTGATTGAGGGTCAGCATTTTCTCGCCCGCGAATGGCCAGGTTGCCGTTCGGATAAACGGCGACCACCACCGCGGAAATATTGCCCGTCAGGCTGTTGCTCTGATCGCTGGACCCCTCGCCGCCGAGCTTGCGCTCTCCGTTAGCCGTATTTTCCAGGGTAACGGCACCGGCGGTGAAGGGCACCCCGAACAGAGTGGGATTCTGGATATCGATTTCGCTGCTCTTGTCCACGCTGGTCGTGGCCGATTTGGTGGCGGCGGTCTTCTCGATCAGCCGGATGACGACGCTGTCGCCGATCCGGCGCGCGGTACGATCCTCGAACAACCGCATGTCGGTGCCCGCCTGATAAATCGTACCGGAATTGCGGGGGCCCGGATCGGTCGGATCGGCCAGCGGCATGACCTGCGGCATCACCGGTTTGAAGTCGTAATGGGGAGCCAGGCCGCTGCATCCCGACAGCAGGGCGATCAGCACGAACGTGGCGGACTTCTTCATGACGGTAGCCTACAGGTTGTTGTTGACGTATTGCAGCATCTGATCGGTGGTGGCGATGGCCTTGGAATTCATTTCGTAGGCGCGCTGGGTTTCGATCATGTCCACCAGTTCCTCCACCACGTTGACGTTGGAGGTCTCCAGCGAACCCTGCGCGAGCGGACCCAGGCCGTTGCTGCCGGGATTGCCCGCTTGCGGCGCGCCGCTGGCCGCCGACTCCAGGAACAGATTCTCGCCGATCGGCTGCAAGCCGGTGGGGTTGACGAAATCGACAGTTGCAGCGTGCCGACCTGATTGGGTTCCACCTGGTCGGGAAGCTGCGCGCTGACCGTCCCGTCGCTGCCGATGGTGATGCTCTGGGTATTGGCGGGCAGGGTGATTTCGGGCTGCAACAAATAGCCGTTCGAGGTCACGATCTGACCTTCGGAATTCATCTGGAACGAGCCGTCGCGGGTATAGGCGACGGTGCCGTCGGGCAGTTGTATCTGAAAGAAACCCCGGCCGTTGATGGCGAGATCCAGACTGTTGCTGGTTTGGACCAGGTTGCCCTGGGTGAAGGTTTTGGCGGTCGATACCGTGCGCACCCCCGTACCCAGCATCAACCCCGAAGGCAGTTGGGTATTTTGCGAGGTTTGTCCACCGGTCTGGCGCACGTTCTGATACAGCAGATCCTCGAACTGGGCGCGACCCCGTTTGTAACCGGTGGTGTTGACGTTGGCCAGATTGTTGGAAATGACCGACATGCGCGTCTGTTGGGCGTCCAGGCCGGTCTTGGCGATCCACAATGCGGAAGTCATGGGGGATTTGCTCCTATTCCAGACGCAGCAATTGGTTGGTGGTGTTGGCGTTTTCTTCCGCCACGCTCATCATCTTGACCTGCAATTCGAAGCGGCGGGCCGACTCGATCATGCTCACCAGCGCCTCGGCGGGATTGACGTTGCTGCTCTCCAGCGCACCACCCAGCAGGCGAACCGAGGCATCCGGCGGAGCGGGCTGCCCGTCGTTCGTGCGCATCAGGCCGGAGGCATCCTTGTAGAGCGCGCCCTCGGCCGGCTTGACCAGCTTGATGCGATCCACTTCCACCATATTGGCGGGCGCTTCGCCGAGCGGACGGATGGAAATGGTGCCATCGGCGCCGATTTCGATTTTCTCGGCCTGCGGGATGGAAATCGGGCCGCCGTTGCCCAGTACCGGATGGCCGTTGGCCGTGGTCAGCAATCCGTTGGCGTCCACCTGCAAATCGCCGGCGCGGGTATAGGCTTCGCCGCTGTCGGGCGCCTGCACGCCGATCCAGCCCTCGCCCTGAATGGCGACGTCCAGGTCGCGGCCGGTGGTCATGACGCGACCGAGCCGCAGATCCGCGCCCGGCCGTTCGGCCATGGCGTACACCCGGGTTGGCATTCCCTGGTCGCCGAAGACCGGCATGCTGCGGAAGTCGGCCATGTCCTGGCGGAAACCGACCGTGTTGGCGTTGGCCAGGTTGTGGCTGACGATGGCCTGCGCCCGCAGGGTTTGCTGGGCGCCGGTCATCGCGACATACAACATGCGGTCCATGGCGTGGGTCCGTCAGCTTAACGGATGTTCAGCAGGGTCTGGGTCATCTGATCGGCGGTGCTAATGACCTGGGCGTTCGCCTGGAAATTGCGCTGGGCGCTGATCATCTTCACCAGTTGCTCGGTCAGCTCGACGTTGGAAAGTTCCAAGGTGCCGGAGCGCACCAAACCCAGACTGGAAGTGCCGGGCTGGCCGATGATTGCTTCACCGGCAGCGGCGGTTTGTACCCAACTGGAATCACCGATCGGACTCATGCCCTGCACATTGCGGAAATTGGCTAGTGCCACCATGGCCAGTGCCTTGGACTGGCCGTTGCTGTAGCGGCCGAAGATGGTGCCATCCTCGCCCACATCCACCCCGACCAGCCGACCGCTGGCGAAACCGTTTTGCGTCAAAGTGTTGGTGCTGTACGGACTGCCGAATTGCGTGGAGCCGGTGAAGTCCAGACTTATGTTCAAGGGACTCGTGGCGCCGCTGTTCGGATCCAGGGCGGTCAGGTTCACCGCAATGTCGATAGGATCGAAGACATTCGGCGTGGCGGGATCGCTGTCGTGATCCAGCGTTTTAACGATCTGGCCGTTGGTGTCGAAGTTAATCGTTGCGGTATTGGGCGTGATGGCCGGGGGGACCGCCGGAGGACCGGTTTCGCCCAGTGGGTTTTTACCATCCGCGCCGTAATAAAGCGTCCAGCTATTGGGGCCGGTGGAATCCTTGACGAAGTAGACCGTCAGGGTGTGGGAAGAACCTTGGCTGTCGTAAAAGGTAGAAGAGGTGGAATAGTTGAAACTGTTGGGATTTTTGTGGTCGAAAGGTGCAATCGTGGGCGAACTGGATTCGGCATCCAGGTTGACGCCAAACAGAGCCTTATCAGTGGCCTTGGCATCGTTCTGCTTGGTATCCAGGTAAATGTCGTTGGCTTCAGCGGTGAAACCGCCATTACCCAGGGCCGTAAAGCCTTGCAGCCGTAGTCCGGTATTGTTGACGATGAAGCCGTCCTTATCGATGCCAAAAGCGCCGGCGCGGGTATAGACGGTCACGTCCCGGTCCTTGAGCATGAAGAAACCCTCGCCGTCCAGCCCCAGATCCAGCGGGTTGCCGGTGGTGTCCAGGTTGCCCTGCTTGAATTGCTGGGTGACGGCGTTGAGCTTGACACCCGTGCCGACGCTGCGGCGGGTGGCCGTACCCAGATCGCTGAGCGAAAAAATATCACCGAATTCAGCGCGGGACTCCTTGAAGCCCGTGGTGGTGTTGTTGGCGATGTTGTTGCTGATGACGCCGAGATCGGCGTTGGCGGCATTGAGCCCGGTAAGGGCGGTGCGAAATGACATCGTGCGATCTCCTATCGGATACTTGGAAAGTTAATGGACTTCTTTGATCTGGCTAAGGCCATAACCGCCGATGCCAGCTAGATTCAGGATTGTTTCCTGTCCGGTCTGGCCGAGGGAAACGCTGTCGACCTTGGCCCAGAGTTGGGTGTCGAAACCGACGATCTTGCCGTCCGCCACCGTTCCTTCCACGCGGAAGGTGTATAGACCCGGCGCGGACCGAGCCCCCTTGCCGTCCAGCCCGTCCCACTGAAAATCCACGGCACCCGATGGTTTTGCGCCCAGGTTGATCCGGCGTACCTCGCCTCCGGCGGCATCGGTGACGACGACCGTCAGATTGTTGACGGTCTCGGTGATGTTGGCGCGTCCGCCGACCGGTTCGCCAGCATTCAAATAAGCCTTGTCGCCATCGACCAGAACCGAATGGCCAACCAGGTTGGAAGCTTGCAGGGTGTTCATGGACTGGAGCGACTGGGTCAGGGAATCGAGCGATGCTTTCATCTCGATGATGCCGTTGAGCGTGCTGAATTGCGCCAGTTGCGCCATGAACTGCTGGCCATCCAGGGGCTTGGTCGGGTCCTGGTTTTTTAGCTGCGTGGTCATCAACTGGAGAAAATCGGCCTGATCGAGTTCGTCGTTGGCCTTCTTGTCGGTCTTGGGCTTCAATCCAGCGTTAAGACTGTCGAACAACGTCGAATCAATCCCGGTGGTTCCGATATTCGAGGTGGTGTTTGCAATAGCGGTCGTCATGGTGTCTTTCCTGGTTATTCGCCCAGAGCCAGCGTGCGTAAAAGCATTTGCTTGGAGGTATTGAGCACTTCCACGTTGCTCTGATAGGAACGCGACGCGGAAATCATGTTGGCCATTTCCTCGACCGGATTGACGTTCGGCAGATTGACATAACCCCGCTGGGTCGGCGAGGGGATGATCCGGCCGATATTCACGCCGCAGCGGCGCCTGGCTCTCGACGATGCCCAGCACGTCCACTCCGGCCACCTCGTCCTCGGCGGCGTCGAGCTGCGCGGCGAACACCGGCTGGCGCGCCCGGTAAGTCGTCGCCGTGCTGCTGCTGATGCTGTCGACATTGGCCATATTGCTGGCGGTTGTGTTGAGGCGGACGGTCTGCGCCCGCAGCGCCGATCCCGGCGATATCGAATATCTCTGAATAGCGACATGATCATTCTCCCCGGATGGCGGTCAGCAGGCTCTGAACGCGATTGCCCAGTAACCGCAGGCTGGCCTGATAGCGCAGGGCGTTGTCGGAAAACGCCGCTTTTTCCTGTTCCTCCTCCACCGTGTTGCCATCGATGGCCATTTGGGCCGGCGTCCGGTAGAGCAACTCGTCGGACGCATCGCCCCGGGCCTGCAGGTGGGCGGCATGCGTCGCCTTGAGCGAGCCTCCCCGGCCCTGCAAGCTGGCCAGAGTGGCTTTGAAGTCGATATCGCGGGCCTGATAATTCGGGGTGTCCGCATTGGCCAGATTGGCCGCCAAAATCTCGGCGCGCCGGGAGCGCACTTCCAGTGCCTGGGCATGGACGCTCAGGGCTTGTTCAAAACCGATGGACATTTCTGTAACTCCTGCGGCGGCATCCAATTCTGACGGATTGCTGCCGGGCCAGTTGCCGGAATAGCGGCGCATCTGTGATGCTGTCTCATGAAAAGCAAACAACATGCCGCCCGACCAACGGCTGCCATGTCGCATCCGAGACCGGCCGGGTGAGGTGGCATATAATCTGCTTCGTTACACTCGTTCCGCATGGAGGGTCTGTTTGTAAAAATTAATTTTTATCAAATACTTATTGTGAATGTTTGCCTTACGGCATTCAGCCCAACCCATGAAAAACAGGTACCACTCAATTTTTTCTAATACAGGAGGTGATTGGATGCGAACGAGCGGATGGCTTCCGGGAATCCTGTTGAGTTGTAGCGGGTTGGCGGCCCCGGTATGGGCGCTGGCCGAGGAGACGATCCAGCCGCTGGCAACGATCCAACGGCAAGCTCATGAATTCCTGGTGGCACAGCATCGGAACCGGACCGAGCCGCCCCAAATCCGACTGAGCGATCTCGATCCCCGCTTGCGGTTGCCGAAATGCGGAGTGGCGTTGGAAGCCTTTCTGCCCGGCGGCGCGAAAACGGTGGGCAACACCTCGGTCGGCGTGCGCTGCCCGGCCCCCCGCCCGTGGACCGTTTACCAGAGCGCCAGCGTGCGGATTTTCGATCAGGTGCTGGTAGCCAGCCGCTTCCTGGTCAAGGGTACCGTCCTGGGCGCCGCCGATCTGCAAGCCGAGCGCCGCGAACTGTCCGCTCTGTCGGGCGGTTATGAAACCGTGCCCGAACGCCTGATCGGCAAGCAGTTGCGGCGCGCCCTGACGACAGGAACGGTCATTGCGCCGCAGGCCGTCAAGGCGGTGCCGCTGATCAAACAGGGGGAAACGGTCACGCTCGTGATCCGGCAGGGTGGGATGGAAGTGAGTTCCAGTGGCGTCGCCCTGAGCGATGCCGACCTGGGCGAACGGTTGCGGGTCCGCAACGAAGCGTCCAAGCGTGTGATCGAAGGCACAGTGACGGCCAGCCACCGGGTCGAAGTTGGAAGGTAGCGGAAATTCCATTAAAGTTCCCCAAGGCTTGGCCGATAAGCTTGATGTACCCAACTTGAACCAACGGGATGGATTACCACCATGGCCATCAATCCAATTAGCGGAACGTATTCCCCGCCCGTTCGCGGCAGTGGCCACGTGGAGCGGGTCACCTCGACGCAGGCGGCTTCACTGCCGGACAAACCGGTCGGCGAGATCGACCAGGTCCAGTTGACTCCGGGCTCCTTGAGCTTGCGCCAGTTGGAAACGGCACGTCAGGAACCGCCGGTTGACCAAGCCAAGGTCGCAGCCTTGCGCGAGGCTATCGCCAACGGCGAGTATCAGGTGGATTCGGGCCGGATCGCTCGAAAGATGTCCGTCCTTGAAAAAGCATTGTTCTCATAACAGGCCGATCGATGACACTGGCGACGCTGATGCAAGAAGAACTGACCGCCGTCGAAAGCTTAGGGCAGTTATTGCAACGCGAGTACGCTGCCCTGAAATCCCGCAATCTGGCCGATCTGGAACAGGTCGTGGCCGAAAAACTGGTTTGCGCGGACCACTTGCGCAAGCTGATCGCAAGTCGGCTGGATTATCTGCGGGAGCGGGGAATTGCCGCCAATGCGCCGAGTTTGGCGGCATATGTCGATTCTTTGCCAACCACCGAGCGGGTTGATGCAAACCAGCTTTGGGCAAAACTGGAGCGGGCCGCCGAGCAACTACGCGCCCAGAACGAAGTGAATGGCGCCGTCATCACCGCCAGCCGAAATCATGTCGAACGGACGCTGGCCATTCTGCGCGGTCGGGATTCGCTGGATTTCCTCTACGATCAGGACACCCGCAAGGTGTACGGCGGCGGCAACCAGCCTATCGCGAAAGCCTGATCGCCACCGCCACGCCCGGGCCGAATTCGTAGTCATCGTTCGGCCCCCACCCCAACCCTTACATTCAGAGTACCCAGCAGCGGTTGCGGCCCGCCTGCTTGGCGCGATACAGGGCATGGTCGGCGCGACCGAACACGCTTTGCGGAGAATCGCCAAGCTCGAAGCAGGACAAGCCGCAGGAAATCGTAACCGGTATATGGATTTTCCCATTGCCATATCCGGATTCGGCGATACTGAGGCGAAGCTGATTGGCCAGATTCAACGCGGCTTGAATACCGGCTCCCGGCAACAGCATGGCAAATTCCTCGCCACCGTAGCGCGCGACAAAATCCGTGGTCCTGACGCGACGGGCCAATTGTTGGGCCACGCTGCGCAATACCTCATCGCCAACGGCGTGGCCGTATCGATCATTGATTTGCTTGAAGTGATCGATATCCCAGATCAAAAAGGTCAGAGGATTACCGAAGCGTTTCCAGCGCTGATATTCGGCCTGGAGTTGTTCCTCGTAGGCCAGTCGGTTGAAGACGCCCGTCAGCACATCTTTTCTCATGGATTCGCTTTTTTCCTGCAGCAGGCGGGCCAGCAGTTCCTTCTCCCTACTTAATTCAACAACCCGACTTTCCAGATCCGCAATGAGCCGATCGGATCTGTCGCTTGGCGCCAGCGGTACTTTGACCCGTCGCGGCGGCTCTCCCTGATCCTTATGGGCCACCCTTTGCAGCTTCCGCCACCTGCGAAACCCGATATGGGTCGCGGCCACCGAACCGACGACGGCCAGCAGGGTTACCGGGATCGTGAAAGGTTCGAGCGTCTGCAACAAACCCAACTGCTCGGTCGAAACCCCATTGGCCACCATCGCCGATGCACCGCGCCAGACACCCACCAGTGCGAATGCCTGAACCGACATTTCAAGAAAACGCATCATCTTGGTTTCCATTTTCGTACTACCCTTGCAGTTGTTCGCTGTGGTTGCTCGTGCTCGATTCTCTGGCCTGTAATAACGGAGTCGGAAAGCTCCTTAAACCTGTTCGGTAACCCGTTCGAGCATAACGGTTGCCATTCCGATCGTTGTCAATTCGCTTTGGTATTAGTGGCAATTGACCTTTAGCAAAAACAATACCAACCATAATTTATTATACAAAACATAATCTTATTATAAATTATATCGTCAAGAATTTGACTTTAACCAGATCGAACGGGAAGACCGCCGACTCGTCAATTCATTGACATCGGGCGGCAAGCATCGCATCACTGTCTCCAGCGGTAGCGCCGGTGACAAGGGAGCTTGATGCTGTTGGAGAATTAACCTTGACCTGGAACAGCCGAGGGGTCAAGTTCAAGATTGCAGGCCAAAATTTGGCCTGAATGCGATAAAATTAATAATGGATTCACTTTCTGTCGGAGCCGGACCCATGCAAGCGATGCGATTCAATTTCCGGACCCTGTGCCGCAACGCGGCGGAACGCGGCGGCCAGATGCAGCAGCGCCTGCTCGATGCCCTGGAGGCACGGCACACCGTCAAGACCCTGCCCGAGTTCGGCATCGAACGGGCGGCGCAACTGGCCGGTTGCACCGCCAATCACATCCGCAACCTGGAAACGCGCGGCGAACTGCCCGAACCGCGACTGGTGGAAGCGGGTTCGATCCAGCGGCGAGTGTATAACTACAACGAGGTCAACCGCATCCGCGCGGCCATCGGCAAGCGACCCGGCCGGCCGGCCGGCGCCCGTTGCGTGCGGGTGGTGTTCTCGAACCTCAAGGGTGGAGTGGCGAAAACCACCATGTCACTGCACTTCGCCCAATACCTGGCCCGTGAGGGTTACCGGGTATTGCTGGTCGATGCCGACCCGCAAGCCACGATCACCGGTGCGTTCGGCTTCATCCCCGACCTTGATCTCGGCGACGGTGACGACCTATTCCCGGCCCTGACCGAAGCGTCGCCGCTGATTGCGCGAGCGGTCAGGCCCACGCACTGGGAGAACCTGGACCTGATTCCGGCGCGGCTGGCCCTGCAATACTCCGACTGGCGGCTGTCGCAACCGGAGGAACGCCAGAACGAAACCCTGGGGCCGCCGCCGGTACGGCTGCATCGGGCGCTGAAGGAGATCGAGGACCGCTACGACATCATCGTGGTGGACACCCCACCGTCGCTGGGAATGCTGTCGCTGAACGCCATCGCGGCCGCCAATCTGATCGTCATGCCCATCGTCCCGCACATGTACGACATTTCCTCCAGCGTACAGTATTTCCGCATCCTGGAGCAGGTCTGCGCCCTGTACGAGCGGGAAATCAACGTGCAGCGGCTCAGCATCCTGCTGACCAAGGTGGACACCAGCACCGAGACCCTGAACAACATCGCCGTTATCAACGGCGCCTATGGAGAACTGCTCCTCAGCAACCGCATGGGCCTGACCAAGGAGTTGCAGAAATCCGCCAGCGACCAGGTCAGCATCTACGAAATCGACCAGCCGCGCGGTTCCCGCGACACCTACAACCGGGCGATCATGATGCTGGACGGGGTCAACATCGAGATTCTCCTGGCGGTGCGCCAGCTCTGGCAGCAGGAAATTCTCAGCGGGATCGAGTCCGCCGAAGCCGGGCGGGCGGGAGTGCCGTCATGAGCCGCCGGAAGTCGTTGAAGAGTCTGGGCGACTGGATCGGCGCCGGCGGTCACAGTTTCGACGGTAGCCTGCTGCGGGGCGACGGCGATGACGGCGCCATCCGGCAACTGGAAATCGACCGACTCGTCGCCGGCCGCTACCAGCCACGGCAGCGGACCGACGAGGGGTATCTGGCCGAACTGGAACAAAGCGTCCGCCAGTTCGGCGTGATCGAACCGCTGGTGGTCAGGCCGCTGGCGGACGGCAGCTACGAAATTCTGGCTGGGCACATGCGCTGGCGGGCAGCGCAACAGGCGGGCTTGGCCGGAGTACCGGTCGTAATCCGGGAGGTGGACGACCGTACCGCCGCCGCCATCGCGCTCGTGGAAAACTTGCTGCGTCGCGATCTGAATCCGATCGAGGAAGGACGCGCGCTGCGAAGGCTGCGCGAGGAATTCGACTTGACCCAGGAGCAGTTGGCGGAACTGCTCGGACTCTCGCAACCAGCGATCAGCAAGGCGTTGGGATTGCTGAGCCTGGATCCGGAGGTGCAGACCCTCATCGAAGATGGGCAACTGGAAGCGGGCCATGGCAAAACGCTGCTCGGCCTGCCGCGCGCGGCGCAGATTCGGCTGGCGGAACAGGCGGCTGGCGCCGGCTGGAGCGTGCGCGAGCTGGAACGTCGTCGGGCGCTGCTGGCGACCAGCCCGCTGTCCCGCCTGGCCGCGCCGCGCGATCCGGACCTGATCCGACTGGAGGAACAGTTGCGGGAACGGCTGGTGGCATCGGTCAGGCTGCGCTACGACGCCGCCCGGGGCCGTGGCCGCATTGAAATCGGCTTCGCCAGCCTGGACGAGTGCGATGGGATTCTGGAACGGCTGGGCATTCGGAAGCCGGACGGATTGAACCTTTGATATTTTCAATATAATTACAAATTACCAAAAAATTAAATAAATATTATGTAGTCTATTGAATCAGTCTTTTTCTAGGATATAATGTCACAATAATAATGTGGTAGGCCCAGTCTTGCCGCGCCCGAATAGGGCGCGGCTTTTTTCCCGGATGTCTGGATCAACGGCGGCCCGCCAAACAGGCGCGCACGATCTGCTCGGTGGTGGCGGCGAGGAAGTCGCCGCCCGCCGCCATGGCCTGCTCCAGGCTCACCGGCCCCGGACACAGACTGAACACCGCATCGATCCCCAGAGCGTGCAACTCCTCCAAGCCACTGCCGATGCTGCCAGCAATGGCGAGACAGGGCACACCATAGGCACGGGCACGCTTTCCCACGCCCGCCGGGGCCTTGCCGAAAGCGGTCTGAAAATCGATCCGCCCTTCGGCCGTCAGCACCAGGTCAGCACCCTGCAAATGTTCCTCCAGTTCCACCAGATCCAGCACCAGATCGACCCCACGCCGCAGTTCGGCGTTTAGAAATGCTGTTAACCCCGCGCCCAGTCCGCCCGCCGCGCCAGCGCCCGGCAGTTCGCGCACGTCCAGGCCGAGATCGCGTTCGATGACCGCCGCCAGGTTGGCCAGGCCAGCGTCCAGCACCCTGACCTGCTCGGGAGTGGCACCCTTCTGCGGACCGTAGACGTGGGCCGCGCCGCGTTCGCCCAGCAGGGGGTTGCCCACGTCGCAGATGGCTTCGACCCGCACGCCGGCCAGCCGGGAGTCCAATCCACTCAAATCGATGCGCTGGATGTTTGCCAGCGCGCCGCCGACCGGCTCGACCGGTTTGTTGTGTTCGTCCAGGAACCGCGCTCCCAACACCGCGGCCATGCCGATGCCGCCATCGTTGGTGGCGCTGCCGCCGATTCCCACAATCAGATGGGAAACACCCAGATCGAGCGCCGCCGCGATCAGTTCACCGGTGCCCTGGGTGGTGGTCAGCAGTGGGTTGAGAGCATCTTTGGGCAGTAACACCAGACCGCTGGCAGTGGCCATTTCGATGGCCGCCAGCCGGCGCGCGGGAACATGGCAAAACGATGCCTGCACCGGCTCGCCGCGCGGCCCGGTGACGGTCGCCGTCCGCGCTTCGCCGTGCAAGGCATTGATCAGCACGTCGGCCAGACCGTCGCCGCCATCGGCCACGGGCACACGCACGATCTTAGCCGTCGCGCAGGCCCGCGCGACGCCGCGCGCCATCGCCTCCGTCGCCTGGGTAGCAGTCAGACAACCCTTGAGCGCATTGGGCGCGAGCACGATTTTCATGGGCCTCCTTCGATCCTCCCACGCGTTGCCTGATAACCGATCGATGCAGGCGCTTCATGGCGGGGGGATTCGTCCGACCTATTCCCACCCCCCCACCTCCGCCGCCTGTACCTCGCGCACCGCCGCCCGCGCCAGTGCATGGGAGGCGAGCGGCAGGGTCAACAGGAGCAGCAGCACCAGCAGCACCAGCCGCCCGATCCAGGCCGGATCGGGCATCAGCACGCCGGCGCCCAGGGCGAAAACGGCCAGCGCCAAGGTACCGGCCTTGGTGGCGGCGTGCTGGCGGGACAGCGCATCGGGCAACCGCACCACGCCCCAGGCGGCGATCAGCAGGACGACGGCACCCAGCAGGCACAAGGCGAGACCCAGCGTCTTCATTCCTCCCCCCGTTCGCTGGCATGTTGCCAGTCGATCAGTCGTGCCCAGGCCAGGGTGCCGACGAAACCCGTCAGCGCCAGTCCGAGGGCGATGTCCAGAAACGCTGCCCGGCCGGTGATCAGGGCGGCGCAGACGCAGAGCATGACCGCCACGGCGAACAGCACGTCCAGCGCCACCACCCGGTCGGCCTGGCCGGGACCTCGCAGTAAGCGGTAAAAACCCAACAGAGCGGCCAGACCGGCCAGCAGCACGTACAGATAGACCAAATTCATCAGGGCTCCCCGAACAGAACGCGCACGTGCGGTTCGAAAGCCCGCCGGATGGCCGCGATGGTGTCCTCGGCCTGGTTGGCGTCCAGCAGATGCAGCAGGAATTCCCGGCGCACCGGGTCGATGTCCACCGTCGTGGTGCCGGGAGTCAGGGTCACCAATATGCCCAACACGACGGCGCCGGTCTCGCTCAGCCCCCCGTAGCTCATGCGCGCGAAACCCGGTTGCAACTCCCGTCCCCCAGCCAGAATCAGCCGGGCCGTGGCCCAGCCGGACAGCATGGCCTCGATCAGGAACCGCAGCGCCAACAACACGAACGCACGGAGCTTGCTCATGGCACCGTCCTTCCCAGGTTGGCAGCGGCGGACTCGGCGTAGCGGATGAAGGGTTCCGGCATCAGACCCATGGCTAGAGTTAATAGCGCCAACAGGATCACCGCCAGATAGGCGGGTACCAGACCGGCGACCGGAGCGATGTCACGACTCTCGGGATGAGTTTTCCAGAACGCCTCCAGCCAAATCTTGGCCATGGAATAGAGCGTCAGCAGACCCACCGCCAGCGCGACGCCGCCCCAGAGCCAGCGCTCCTGGGCGAAAGTTTCCCGGACCAGCAGGAACTTGCCCCAAAACCCGGACGAAGGTGGCACGCCCACCAGGGAAAAGGCGGCGATCAGAAACAGGACGGCGAGTCCGGGCCGCGCCCGATAGAGGCCGCCGATCCGACGCAGATCGTAATGGCCGGCCAGAACCCAGATCAGGCCAGCGATCAGAAACAGATTGGCCTTGGCCAGGATGTTGTGCAGGGTGAAAAACAGGGTGCCGGCTGCTCCCGCCGGGCTGGCCAGGGCGATGCCCAGCAACAGATAGCCGATCTGGCTGACGATGTGGAACGCCAGGATGCGACGCAAATCCCAGTGATAGGCGGCACCCAATACGCCAGCGACCATGGTCAGCAGCGCGATCCAGCCCAGCGCCTCGTAAAACAGCGGAGGCGAAGCGCCGAACACCTGCCCCAGCAAGCGCAGCAAAGCATAGATCCCGACCTTGGTCAGCAGACCGCCAACCAGGGCCAGCACCGGCGCCGGCAGGGTGTGATAGCTGGCTGGCAGCCAGGCGAACAGCGGGAAAGCGCCGGCCTTGAGCAGAAAGGCCAGCACCAGCAACGCCACGTAAACCGGTAAAGCCGCCGCCAGTTCCGGCCGCTGGGCGGCCCGAGCCAGGGCGGTGAAGTTGAGCTGGCCGGTGGCACCGTAAATGAAAGCCACCGCCATCAGGAACAGCAGGGTGCCCACCAGATTCAGCGCCAGATACTTGAAGGCGGCATCCAATTGGCGCGGTTCGCCACCGTGGGCGAGCAGCCCCAAGGCGGCGATCAGCATCAGCTCGAACCAGACATAGAGATTGAACAGATCCGCCGTGACGAAGGCCGCGCCCACCGCCGCCAGCAGACCGTGAATCAGAGGATGCAGGATCGGGGTTTCGGGCGCGGGGTCGGCGCGGCTGGCCTGGTGCAGTAATACGGCCACGCCCAGCACGGCGGTAATCAACACCATGAGCGCGCTCGCGTGATCGGCGGCGAACTCGATGGCATAGGGCAGGGGCCAACCGCCCAGCGCCACCGAAATCCGGTCGGTTCGATCCACTTCGGCCACCAGCGCCAGAGCGCAGGCCAGCAACAGCAACGCGCCGGTCAGACTGACCACCCGCCGGGCTGTTTCATGGCGATACAGCAGCGCCGTCAGCAGCGCGGTTGCCAGGGGCAGCAGGAGAGGCGAAAGCACCCCCATGGCTCAATCCAGAACCGGTGGCTTCACGGGATCGCTCGGCGGCGGCTCGGCCTGACGGAGCTGGTCGGTATCATCGCCGCCGACCTGCGCCCGGAGTCGCGCGCCCAGCACCAGGGCAAAGCACAGCAGGGCAAAGCCGATCACGATGGCCGTGAGCACCAGGGCCTGGGGCAGCGGGTTGGCCGCCGTGGCCGCCAGGCGCTCGGCGCCCGCTTCGATGATGGGTGGTTGCAACGGCCCGAAGCGGCCTGCGGCGAACACGATCAGATTCACCGCGCTGCCCAGCACCGCCAAGCCCACAATGCAGCGAAACAGATCGCGCGACAGGGCAAGATAGACTCCGGCAGCCACAACGAGCGCGATGGTCAGAGCCAGCAAGACGGTCACGACGCCCCCTCCGCCAGCGTGGATTCGGCGCCCCGCAGCAGGGCGAGCACGTAGCCGGCCAGCGCGCCCCACACCGCGCCAAACACGCCGGCGTCGAACAGCAGGACCGTGGACAGCTTTAGTTCGGCGAATCCCAGCGGCAGCGCGAACCAGAGGTGGGTCAGATACGGCTGTCCCAAATATACCGCCGGCAGGCCGCTGGCCAGGGCCAGAATCACGCCCAGCACCGCCAGCGGCAATGGAGCGCAGGGTAGCCGCCGTCGCGCCGCCGCCGCGCCGAACACGGTGGCATAAGCCGCGGTGGCGGCCAGGGCGATCAGACCACCGATGAAACCGCCGCCGGGTGCGTTGTGGCCACGCAGCAGAAGCCAGACCGCCGCGATCAGAATGGCCCAGTACAGCGGACGCGTGGCCTGTTCCAGGATCAGGGCGCGCGGGGTCATGCTGGCGTGCCCGACCGGCGGGCCAGCGCACCGAGCAACGGCAGAGCGGCGATGAACGAGAAAATCACCACGGTGATTTCGCCCAGGGTATCCAGGGCGCGGAAATCGACGATGATGACGTTGACGACGTTGCGGCCGTGAGCCTGCGGCAGGCTGGCCGCGCCGAACCAGTCCGCCAGGGTCGAAGCCGGGGGCAAGGCGAACAAATGCAGCAGCAGGGCAAACGTTCCAACGCCGCAAGCCAAGGCCAGCAGGGCGTTGCCGACGCGCGGCTCGCCCTTCACCGCCGGCGGCGCCCCGTAGCGCGGCAACAGAGCGGCGGCCACGACCACCAGCGCGGTTTCCACCGCGAACTGGGTGAAGGCCAAATCCGGCGCGCCGGTGAACAAAAACAGCACGGCGCTACCGTAGCCGACCAGACCGCTGGCCATCAGCAGCGCCATGCGGTTGTGCAGGCTCGCGCCGGCCCCTGCCCCGGCGACGATTAGCGCCGCCGCCACCAGCCACGACCAACCCTGCGCCGGCCAGTCCCGGAGCATCGTCCCGCTCGTGCCGGTAAGCTTGCTCGCGCTGGCCAGCAGGCCAGCGCCGGTTGCCAAAGCCAGCAGGCTGGCGACGCTCAGCCGCAGGTAGCCGGCCAACCGCCCGTGCTGCAAGGTCCGCGTCTGCCAGGCCGCAACTCGGGTCAGACCTTTCAGGGCCTGCTCGTAGCAGGCGGCCGGCCCGAGGTGATCCAGCCAGCGAACACGCTGCAATAGATCGTGCAACCGGTCCCAGAGCAGGAACAGGACCAGGCCGATCAACAGGTTAATCTCCGTGGCAGCGAGCACCGTGCCGAACTGATAGGATGCTTGCACATCCACCACCCCGAGATTCGGTGCGATCGCCAGTGCCGCCGCGGCCAGCAGGGGATCGGCCAGATCGGGCAGAAACTCGAACTCGATTCCCACCAGCGCGATGAGCAGCGGCGGCAAAACCATGCGCCAGGAGACTTCGTGAATGCCGCCCTGGGGCCATTCCGGCCGACCGCCGAAGATGCGGATGGTCGCCACCCCCGCCACCGCCGCGGCGATTCCATTGACGAACAGGGTGGCGTAGCTCACCAGAGTCAGCACGTCGGCATCGGCCTTGGCGGTGGAAATCAGATCCTTGGCGACAAAACCGAACGACAGCGGCAGGCCGGCCATGGACAGACCCGCCAGCACCGCCGCCGCCGCGGTCCAGGGCATGGCGCGGCGCAGGCCAACGAGCCGGTCGATCACCCGGCTGCCAGTGGCGTGATCGATGTTGCCAGCCACAAAGAACAGCGGCGCCTTGTAAAGCGCATGAGCGAACAGGAAAGCAGCCACCGCCAGACCCGCGCCCGGACTGGGTAGGCCGATCAGCAGGGTGAGGGTACCCAGGGCCGACACCGTGGACCAGGCCAGAATGCGCTTGAGGTCGCGCTCCCGCAGGGCTTGTACCGCGCCCCACACTGCGGTGAGCGTGCCGAAACCCAGCAGCGTGGCTTCCCACAACCACAGCTCGTTGAAAGCGGGGTCCAGCCGGGCCAGCAAATACACGCCCAGATTCACCATGGTCGCGGAATGCAGGTAGGCGCTCACCGGCGTGGGTGCGGCCATGGCATTGGGCAGCCAGAAATGGAACGGGAATTGAGCGGATTTGGTGAAACAGCCGATGAACAGCAGGATCAGGGCCGCCGGCAGGCGCGGGGCGTCGGCCAGCGCGGGACCCTGGGCGATGATGGCCCGCAGCGAGTAGCTCTGGGCCATGTCGGCCAGCAGGAGAATGGCTGCCAGCAGGGCCAGGCCTCCACCCATGGTCACCAGCAGGGCCTGTCGAGCCGAGGCACGGGCCTGTTCGTCGTCGTGATGGAATCCCACCAGCAGGAAAGAGGTGAGGCTGGTGAGTTCCCAGAACACGAACAGCAGCAGCAGATGATCGGCGCTGACTACGCCCACCATCGCCAGCATGAACGAGCTCAGGACCAGGAACAGCCGACCCCGCGCAGGTTCGTGGGCCAGGTAACCGCTGGCGTACACGAACACCAGGGTGCCGATGCCGGTAATGAGAGCGAGAAACTGGGCGGAGAATCCATCGATATAAACAGCGAATTCCACCCCCAGGCTGGGCACCCAGGCCCCACTGCCGCGCCAAGGCAACGGATGATGCAGCAGTCCCCAGACCAGGGCGATAAATCCCGTCAGCGGTAGTAGCACCACCCATAAATAGCTGGAGCCCTTGTCGAACGAGTGCGGTGCGGCGGCGATCATGCTGGGGCAATGTGGATGCTGGAATGTCGATCCTAACGGCGTGTCGGAGCCGGCTGCCCGCTATCCACCGGCGACCGGGCCAGCCAATCGGGTTGCGTTGCTCGAAAAGGGCCGCGGCATGGAGGGCCGCGTCGCTCACGTATTCAAGCTCCCGGCGGCCCTTGCTGGCGACGAAAGTCCACGGGCTTGAGAGGACTGGGGACCACGGAAGTTCACTACCCCCTTCGCCAAGCCAAGCAACGACCGTCCGAACATCAATGCTTGACAAGCCAATCAATATATACTATGTATTGCTGCTGTATATACAACATTAATTTTTCCCATGGGCAAAAGAAAAAAACAGAAATCCGACAAGGACGGGGACGCGAAGCTGGTGGTTCGAATCGAGACAGACTTGCGCGATGCCTTTATCGAAGCCTGTCAAGCACTGGATACCACGGCTTCGCGGGAAGTGCGGCGGTTCATCCGCGATTTTCTGGCGCGCTCGGGCAAGGAACCTTGAGGTCACGCAAACGGCGTTCGCGGTTTGGCACGACCGATCTTCATCTATCATTCACGCTTCAGCGAGGTGAGCAACCATGCTTCATTCCCCCGCCTCTACCGATTCTCAGGCACAAACCCGAGCCGCACTCGAAGCCATGCGCGCCTATTTCACCGCGACCGACCAAGCGCGGCCCCGGCAGGAACGGCAACGGCTGGCCCGCGAATGGCTGGCGGCCGTTCGCCGCTTGCGGACCACCACCCAATAACGCCGCCGTCGGCTCACCGCCGCGACTCCGGCGGCGGCCGGTTCGTGCCCCACTCCACGCACCACGCCGTCCTTCGGCCGGAAACCACCCCATGAACTCCATCCGCCGGCGGCTGCTGTTGTGGCTGCTGGCCGGACTATCCCTGGTGCTGGCCGCGTCCGGTTACGCGACCTACCGGCAAGCCCGCGCCGAAACCAACGCCCTGTTTGACTACCAACTGCAACAAACCGCGCTGGCGCTGCGCAACCAAAACCTTCTGGCCCTGGCGATCGGCGCCGAGAGCGACAGCGGCGGCGATCTGCTGGTGCAAATCTGGGACCGGAGCCGGGGTCTGTTGTACGTGTCGCAACGGCAACGGGAACTGCCCTTCGCGACCCAGGCCGGATTCACCGACCTGGCTTGGCGGGACGAATCTTGGCGGCTGTTCGCTCTCCACACCGGTGACCGGATCGTGCAAGTCGCGCAGCCATTGGGGGTGCGCTTGCGAATGAGCGCCGACATCGCCCTGCACAACCTCGCGCCGTTCCTGCTGCTGCTGCCCGGCATGGGCATAGTGGTCTGGTTTGGCGTGGGCACGGGTCTGCGGCCTTTGTACCGGATCACCGCCGATATTCAGCGCCGCCGCCCCGGCGCCCTGGAGCCGGTACCGGCCGAACGTTTGCCGGCGGAAATCACCCCGCTGGTCCACGCCCTCAACGACCTGCTAGCGCGGCTGGCGCAAACGCTCGACAATCAGCGACAGTTCATCGCCGACGCCGCGCACGAACTGCGCACCCCCCTGACCGCCGTGCGCCTGCAAGCCGAGCTGGCGCGGCAGGCCACCGCCGACAAGGAGCGCGCCGTCGCGCTCCAAGATCTGGACGCTGGCCTGGAACGCGCCACCCACCTGGTCGAACAACTGCTGGCCATGGCCCGGCTGGATGCCCATCCGACCGTCGGCCGGCTCGAACCGGTCGATCTGCTCGCGCTCGCCAGAACCGTCGTCACCGCGCAGGCCGCGATCGCGGACGCCCGCGGCCTCGATCTGGGCCTGCTGCCCAGCGAATCCGTCGCCATCACGGGCGATCCGGTCGAACTGCGCACCCTGCTCGACAATCTGGTGGACAACGCCCTGCGCTACACGCCCGACGGCGGCCGAGTGGATGTCGGCGTCCAGCGGACCGAAGCCGAGGCGGTGCTTGCGGTTCGCGACAACGGACCGGGTATCCCGCCGGCCGAACGGGAACGGGTGTTCGACCGCTTCTATCGTGGCGGCGCTACCGCGACTCCGGGCAGCGGTCTGGGTCTGGCCATCGTCAAGCGCATCGCCGACCGCCATCAGGCTCGCGTTTGCTTGAACGAACCCGAAGACGGCCAAGGATTACGGATTACGGTACACTTCCCCCTTGCCTAAGCCGTGGCTGTGGGGAGCACCATCCCGTGGAAAGCAACGACTCCATCATCTTTGCGCTTGACGCCACCGAGCTTGTTGCCCGTCTGCTCAATAACGCCCATGCTGCCGGTTGATGTAGTTCAAGAGCTGCGCATTTTCCATGTCAATGCGCATCAGTAAATTATGGACTGTCCTGAAAATGGCGCGCATGACGCTCATAACCAAATGGGGATGCTCGCCGAGCAGTGCTTCGAAGGCTTCAGGATCCAAAGCATAGACCTCGCTCTCGCCCATGGCCCGCAACGTTGCCTTCCGTGGCGTCCGATCAACAAAGGCCCGGGTTCCCGCAAACTCCCCGGTTTTCAACACATACAAAGTGACCGGCTCACCCTCTTCGGTCGTGGTCGTCACCGCCAGTCCGCCACGGGTCACGATGTGCATCGAAGTATTCGCTTCCCCTTCGTGAACCAGAATTTCTCCGTCCTTAAGTCGTCGAATACTCATGATATTTGCCAGTGTCCTGGATTCTTCGTCACTCAGCTCCTGGCCGAGAGGAGACTGGCGGATAACACGATAATCAGGCTGTTCGCTCATGGACGTCACTTCCTAGCCAATGGTTACCAAAAGAAAACCCGAACCACCTTACGTGACCTTGACGATGGCCACCATCGGCAGTCCGGCTGTCTTTTTCGAGACCCGTGACTTTCCGCCCCTACCTTGCGATAGGTTTGGCTTTGGGCACTACACTTAAACCGTAGCAGGAAAAACCGGAAATAAACAAATCGCTCAGGAATTATCCCCCCCGTTCGGTGGTCGACGTCATCCCCCCTCACCGGGCGGCCATTCAGATGCTGCTGGGGCATGCCAGCCCTGCCGCCCAACAGATTTAGAGCCTATACGGAAACTAACCATGTAAAAACATAGGCTTATTGACGATAAAGTGCCTATCAAGCAAAAAAAGCCACGATATTCTCCAGTAACTAAATGTTTTAAATAGATTTGCTTTTCGTATAGGCTCTTAGTCGGTATCCGCGGAACCGCCACCTGTCGGCCAAAGTGCGCGTATTCGTGGATTTCCTGATGGAAGCGTTCCGGTCGGAAACCGCTTGCCGGGCGCGGCCTTGAGCGTTGATACTGAGATACTTTGCCATCTCTGACGGCAGGAGGTCCACTCCCCAGTGGAAACCAGGGGTTGTCCTGGGTTTCCTGGGAATCTGCCTTCGGGGGCGACTGGTTGAGGTAAAATGTCAACGGCGGCTTGAACTGGATTGGCTGATCCAGCCGCCCGCGCTGCTTGAAGTACGACTCTGCATCGGGGCAGGTATGTGGTGGTTTGGAGAGTGGTTTCCCCGTCTTCGCGCTCGGCCGGAGCACCCGCCTCTGACCGAGGGTTGGTTTCTGATGGCCGGACAGCGGCTGGACGAGACCGTCGCGGTGGCAGTGACGCGAGCCGCGCTGGAGCAGGGCATCAACCCCGAGGCAGTGAAAGGAGCGCTGGTGCTGGGATATCCCGATACGGACGACGTTCGGGACTGGCCGCACTGGTTCTACTGGCGACGCCCCGGCTTCGAGGGTGATTTTCGCCGATTGCGCGGGTATCGGCGGGTTCAGATCGAGTTGCAGGGGATCATCGCCGGTCCAAATTGAAGCGCCGGTTGTTGTAGCGAATACAGTTATACGTCGAAAAGCAAGGGAGCAGAATAGTCATGCTGGTACGAGTTTACTCCTCCGAATTGGCCCACGGCCTGTTCGTCGTTATTCCTGCTTCCACCGATCCCGCCTCGCTGCCGGCAAATGTCAAGCGTCTCCTGAGCGCGGATTCCCATCTCAAGGAATTCGAAATTTCGGCTGATAAGCCCACCATCGGCCTTGATGTTCACTTGGCGCTCAGCGACATTGAGACGAAGGGTTATCACGTTACGAAACCGCAATTCCTCCTTGAGGAATAAGGTCACCGACCGGGCTCTCTCTCCTCTTGGCCGGCCCGTTGCGTGGCCGCGTCCTCCTCCGCATTCTCGCGGGCAATGCACCAGCTCCAGGGCGTGTTGGATAGGGCGGGACACCGCGCCACAACAATCCATCCTCCCTGATCCGCTTCGTCTACTATTTGGGGAGCGAAACGCAAGCGTGGATCATCGGGGCTCGTCTCCCTTGCCGCCCACTTGACCCAGCCACACCATCTCCACCAGCCCTTCCTGTCCATGCAACCCCCCTTCTTCGAAAGCGGATTCATACTCACCTGGCTGCGGACAGTCTGGGGCTGGCTGCAAGAAAATTTCCTTACTCCGGAACATATTGTCTATACCGCCATGCAGATGCCGGCCCTGTCGGCACCGGCTTCACCGCCTGGTGGATTCACGATTTCGTGCAGCCGTGGCTGACCCGACGCATCCAGACCAGCAAGGCCGGCGACTATGGCCGCCATGCCCTGCTGACGCTGATCTCACTCGTCTTTCCCTTGCTGTGGCTGATCGGGCTGGCGATCACCGGCTCGGTCGCGGTGCGCTTCGGCTGGCCCAACCACTGGATCCGAATCGGCATCCACCTGCTGGCGGCCTGGATCGCCATTCGCCTGTTTTCCATGTTCTTGCGCGAGCCGGTGTGGGCACGGGCGGTGGTCATCGCCGCCTACAGCCTCGCGGTGTTGGCGATTCTGGACCTGCTCGATCCCACACTGGCGTTCCTGGACCGGTTCGCCGTGAATCTTGGCCAAATGCGCCTGTCGCTGCTGACCGTGCTCAAGAGCATGTTCTATTTCGGGATCATGCTGTGGGCGGCGGTGCTGGTTTCGCGGACGCTGGAGCGGCGGTTGCAGCACCTGCCCAGCCTGACTCCGTCGGTACAGGTGCTGTTCGGCAAGCTGCTCAAGGGTGGACTGATCGTCCTGGCGGTGGTGGTGTCGCTGGCCAGCGCCGGCATCGACTTCACCGCGCTGGCGCTGTTTGGCGGCGCGCTCGGGGTCGGTCTCGGCTTCGGCCTGCAAAAGATCACTTCCAACCTGATCAGCGGCATGATGCTGCTGATGGATAAATCCATCAAGCCGGGCGACGTGATCCAGATCGGCGAAACTTACGGCTGGGTGGCTTCGCTGGGCGCGCGCTACGTGTCGGTAGAAACCCGCGACGGCACCGAGTATCTGATTCCGAACGAGGAACTGATCACTCATCAGGTCATCAACTGGTCGCACCGCAACGATCTGGCGCGACTCAAGGTGCAGGTACGGATTTCTTACGACACCGACGTGCGCAAGGCGCTGGAGCTGATGGTGGAAGGCGCCCGCCGGCCGGCGCGGGTGCTGGTCGACCCGGCGCCGCGGGCGCTGCTGCTGGAGTTCGGCGAAAGCTTCCTGCTGCTGGAACTGCGCTTCTGGATTCGCGACGTGTACAACGGCATCCGCAACATCTCCAGCGACGTGATGCTGGAAATCTGGGATTTGTTTCGCGAACACGGCATTACCCTGCCGATACCGCAACAAGGCATCCATATCAACAGCTTGCCGCCGCTGACCGTGAATCCGGTCGGCGACTCCCGGCCGTCCGTTTGATGCCCGCATGGCGGCTTGCCCTGGCTCTCTGTATGCTTAGCCGCGACTTGGCCGGAACTGCCTCCACTCAGGCGCGTCAGTTCTGGCGCTCTGTATGCTTAGCCGCGACCAACCCTCTTTATCCAGGGTTGGCCCCATCGCCCACTAACGATAATTGCGATAATTGAGGAGACGCGCGATGCGAGACATTTATCATGCCTTGGTGCTGAACATGCACCAGCCCCCTCGCAACCTCGAACACCTGCTCGAGCACAACGAGTGGGAAGTCAAGGAAATCCTGTTCGCCTACGACCGCATGCCACGCGTGCTGTGGGACTATCAGGACATCGCCCGCGTTCATCTGTCGCTGTCCGGGACGTTGCTGGAAACGCTGTCCAACCCCGATTTTCAAAGCCGGGTCTACGGCGCCGTGGATTGCGGCAAGCTGCTCTGGCATCTACAAAATCAGCAACTGTTCGAAATCCTCGGCACCGGCTATTACCACCCGGTGCTGGCCTTGATCCCGGAAGCCGACTGGGACGAGCACATCGCCCGCTGGCAGGCCATCGCCCGCCATTTGCTCTGGCGGACCCAGTTCAATGGCTTTTGGCCGCCGGAAATGGGCTTCGACATGCGGCTGATCCCGCATCTGAAAAGAGCGGGTTTCCGCTACGTCATGGTGGATTGCGAGTATGTGGACCCGTTGGGTTCGATGAACTGGCAGGAACTGCGCTACCGGCCGCACATCGCCGAATATGGCGGCGAGCAGATCGTGATCGTCGTCCGCGACCGCGAGTTGTCCGACGCCCAACTGTCCGGCATGGACTACGGCTGGTTCTATCACGAGCTGCACGAGCGGACCAAGTGGTGCGATTTCCCGCCGCTGGTGACCACCGCCACCGACGGCGACAACGGCGGCTGGTTCCGCAACCTCTCCGAAAAGGCCAATTTCTGGAACTATTTCTACCATCAGGCGATGGAGGAAATCCGCGCCGGCCATTCGTCGATGCGGCCGACCTTTATCAGCGAATATCTGGATCGCTTCGGCGCGCACGGACAGGTGACCGTGCGGCGCGGCGCCTGGAATACCGATGCGCATCACGGCTGGGATTTCCACCAGTGGCAGGGCTCCTGGATTCAGCGCGACACGATGGTTCGCGTGCATGACCTCAGCCGGGAATTCCACACGGTGGCGGAGGCGGCGGCGCGCGCCCATGATCCCAACCCGGAACTGGCGCGGGTACTGAACGAAGCGCACTGGCACCTGCTGCGCGCCGAAACCAGTTGCAACTTCTACTGGGGGGAAGCCTGGGTTCACAAGTCCCACGCCGACCTGGACGACGTCGCCTGGCATCTGGGCGAGGCCAAGGCCATTCTGGGCGACCGTCTGTACGCCGCGCCGACACCGGAACCGGCGGCGGAGGAACCCGCCACCGCGCCGACACTGGTATCGTCGGCCGAAAGCACAACACCAGCCGTCGAGCCGGAAACCACCCCGCCAGCGGCGAACGATCCCGGTGAGTCCTAAGGCGATTTCCGGAAATTAACTGACCTGCTTGGCCACGGGATGGAGCGTAGCCGTTCCCCCTCTTTAGCAAAGGGGGGTGAGGGGGAATTTGAGCCCCGTGGGTTGACGCCGCCGGTCATAATCCCCCCAACCCCCCTTTTTCGAAGGGGGAGACAAGGCCCGGTTCGGTATAACCTTTTCAGGAAATCGCCCAAGACCATTCGGCATAGAGTTCGGCTGGTACGCTGGGGTTCCGCCATGCTTCATCCCAGACTTGTTGATTTCACTCTTCCCTGGAGATCATCCCATGCCCCTGCTCGCCCTGCAAACCTCGGTTCGTCTGTCCAACCAGCAGCGCTACAGCCTGCTCGCGCCGCTCTCGCAAATCGTCGCCGAGTGCATCGGCAAACCGGAACGCTACGTCATGGTGACCGTCGACGAAGCCGCGATGTTGATGGCCGGCGCGGAAGGTCCTGCCGCTTACGCCGACATCCGCAGCATCGGCGGCCTGAGCCGCGAGGTGAACCGCAAGCTGTCCGAGCGCGTTTGCGGCTTGCTCCAGGAACAACTCGGTATCCCGCCCGACCGGGTTTATCTTGGTTTCACCAGCGTCAGCGCCGAAAACTGGGGCTGGAACGGCGGCACGTTCGGCTAGATTCCATCGACCCATCACAGCATTGCGAGGCTCCGAATCATGGGACAACCACTCCGCAAATCCGCCACGATCTTCACTTATGCTGATTATTGCCGCTGGCCCGACGACGAACGCTGGGAGTTGATCGATGGCATGGCTTATCGCGATGGCTGCGCCCGGGTCTGACCCATCAGACAGTCGTCGGCGAATTGTTCTTACAAATCGCCAACTATCTGCGCGGCAAACCCTGCCGGCCTTTCGTCGCGCCCTTCGACGTGCGCCTGCCGCGCGGGAACGAGACCGACGAGGAGGTGACTACGGTGGTGCAGCCCGACATTTCGATTATTTGCGACCCGGCCAAGCTGGACGAGCGCGGCTGTCGCGGCGCGCCGGACTGGGTGATCGAGGTGCTGTCGCCCAGCACCGCCGCCAAGGATCAGATTCAAAAGCTGGCCGCTTACGAACAGCGCCGGCGTAGGGGAAGTCTGGCTGGTTCATCCCACCGATCATGTCTTCATCGTCTACACTTTGAACGCCGACGGGGGTTACGGCAAACCCGCCATTCACGAAACCACGGGAAACCTTGGCGCCCGGCCTGTTTCCTGACTTGCTGATCGAATGGGGGCTGGTGTTTCCGGATACAACCGCCCAGCCGTCCTCTCCCCCAACCAAGGACCTTTCATGAAAGCAAACATCATCATGAACCCGAATCCGATGACGCTGCGGCCCACCGATACGGTGGCGACCGCCGCCGACCGGATTCTCAAGCATCACCTGCGCCACCTGCCGGTGGTGGACGAACAGGGCCGCTACCTGGGCACGTTCAGCGTCTACTCGCTGCTGAAATTGACCCTGCCCAAGGCGGTGCTGGACAAATACGGGCTGGACAACGTGTCCTTCGTGACCGAAAGCGTCGAGGATCTGGCCCAGCGTCTGGGCAGACGCCGCGACGAGCCGGTCAAAAACTGGCTGAACATCCACGAGGTCGCCCATCCCGATACCCACGCCATGGAAATCATGCTGCTGATGCTGCATGGGCGCACCACCAGCGTGCCGGTGGTGAACAAGACCAACAACCGGCTGGAGGGCATCATTTCGTTCTGGGACGTACTGGAAAAACTGATGGGGGAGAACACGTAACATGCACGGTTCCAGCGAAGCCGCCTCGGCGGTCCTGTTCGGCCTGAACCCGATGTGGGTGGCGGCCATCCTGTTCGCGCTCACCTACGTGGTGGTGATGACCGAGAAGATCAACCGCGCCATCGTCTCGCTGCTGGCGGCGGGACTGATGATCGTGCTCGGCATCCTCAATCAGGAAGCCGCCATTCGCGGCATCGACTTCAACACCATCGGCCTGCTGATCGGCATGATGCTGATCGTCGCCATCACCCGCCAGTCCGGCATCTTCCAGTTTCTGGCGATCTGGGCGGCCAAGAAGGTCGACGCCAACCCCTGGGGCATTCTGGTGATGATCTCGCTGGTCACGGCGGTGACCTCGGCGTTCCTGGACAACGTCACCACCGTGCTGCTGGTCGTGCCGGTCACCCTGCTGATCACCGAGGAACTCAAGGTCAAGCCGTATCCCTATCTGTTCGCGATGATCTTCGCCTCCAACATCGGCGGCACGGCGACCCTGATCGGCGACCCGCCCAACATCATGATCGGTTCCGCCACCGGCCTGACCTTCAACGATTTCGCCTATCAACCTGACTCCGGTCATTCTCGTGATCATGGCGGCTACGCTGGTTCCGATTTACTTCATCTGGGGCCGGCATCTCAAGGCCACGCCGGAGGATCGCCAGCGGGTGATGCAGTTCAACGAACACGAAGCCATCACCGACCCGCGACTGCTCAAGCAATGCCTGCTGGTGATCGGCCTGGTGGTGGCGGGTTTTGTCCTTGCGCGTTTCCTGGGCCTGGAAGCCGCCACCGTCGCCATGACCGGCGCCGCGCTGCTGCTGCTGCTGGCCAACTGGGGCCGGGACGCCGAAGAGCAGAGCAAGCATGTGCTGGAAGCGTTCACCGAGGTGGAATGGATCACCATCTTCTTCTTCGTCGGTCTGTTCATCGTGGTGCACGGCGTGGACGGCACCGGCCTGCTCAAGCTGCTGGCCGACAAGATGCTGGCCCTGACCGGCGGCGACCTGACCGCCACCGCGATGGTCATCCTTTGGTCCTCGGCTATTCTGTCGGCGATCATCGACAACATTCCCTTCGTCGCCACCATGATTCCGCTGATCAAGGCCATGGCCCCGAGCTTCGGCGGGCCGGAAGGCTTGATGCCGCTGTGGTGGTCGTTGTCGCTGGGCGCATGCCTGGGCGGCAACGGCACTCTGATCGGCGCCAGCGCCAATCTGGTGGTCGCCGGTTTCGCCGAACGCGCCGGTCAGCCGATCCGTTTCGTTCAGTACACCCTGATGGCCTTCCCGATCATGCTGCATGTCCATCGCCATCAGCATGGTCTATCTGTACTGGCGTTATTTGTAACGGCTCAGCTCCTTCCCCCGCTGCGTGGGGAAGGGAGTGACAAAGCCGTTTAGGGCGCTTCGGCCGAGGTCGGGGCAACCTCGGGTTCCGCGACCCGGCGGACGCGCACCTGGCCGATGCGATGCCCGTCCATGCCCGCGACTTCGAACTGATAACCGGCCAGCGCGAACCGTTCGCCGCCGCTGGGGATTTCGCCCAACTGGTTGAGCACCAGCCCGGCCAGAGTGTGGTAGCCTTCCCCTCGCGGGAGATCCTCGCACTGGATCGCGTCCCGCACCTCTTCCAGCGGCAAACTGCCGTCCAGCAGCCAGACGCCTTCGCTTTCCTGGATCACTTCGGGGGCTTCGGCATCGGTGGTATCGGCCAGTTCGCCGGCGATGGACGCCAGGATGTCGGCGGCGGTGACAATGCCTTCCACCCCGCCGTACTCGTCCACCACCACCGCCAGCGGGATGGGATGCTGGCGCAACTGTTCCAGCACCTGCAGGGCGTTCATGCCCTCGTGGACCACCAGCGGCTCGCGCAGCGCCGCGCGCAGGTCCAGCGGGCCGCCGTCGAGCGCCTGGACCAGCAAGCGCGCCCCTCGACCACGCCCTCGATTTCGTCCAGATCGCCCCGGCATACCAGATAGCGGCTGTACGGATGTTGCCGCAGGGTTTCCCGCACCGCTTCCGCGCTGGCCTCCAAATCCAGCCAGACGATGTCCAGGCGTGGGGTCATCAGCGCCGGAATGAGCCGCTCGCTTAGATTCAACACGCTCCGGATCATGGCGCGCTCGGTGGAATCGAACACGAAGGATTTGTTCCCGCCACCGCCGGCCAGCGCCGCTACCTCCTCGCCCACCTCGGCCGATTCCGCCCGACCGCCCAGCAGCCGCAGCACCGCCTCTGCCGTGCGTTCCCGCAACGGGCGCGTGCCGGCCAGGAAACGGCGGCGGTTGAATTGCGCCCACTGGTTGAAGAACTCGATCAGCACCGAGAAACCGATGGCGGCGTACAGATAACCCTTGGGGATATGGAAGCCCAGCCCATCGGCCACCAGGCTGAAGCCGATCATCATCAAGAAGCCCAGACAGAGAATAATCACCGTGGGGTGGGCACTGACGAAGCGGGTCAGCGGCTTGCTGGCGATCAGCATCAGCGCGATGGCGACGATCACCGCCGCCATCATCACCGGCAGATGCTCGACCATGCCGACGGCGGTGATCACCGCGTCGAGGGAGAACACCGCGTCCAGCACCACGATCTGCGCCACCACCGGCCAGAATCCGGCGTACAGCTTCGATCCGCCTTGATGCTCGTCGCCGCCCTCCAGCCGTTCGTGCAATTCCATGGTGCCCTTGAACAGCAGGAATAGTCCGCCGGCGAACAGGATCAGGTCGCGGCCGGAGAAGGCGTGGTCGAAAACGGTGAACAGCGGCGCGGTCAGGGTGACCAGCCAGGAGATGCTGGCCAGCAGCGCCAGGCGCATGACCAGCGCCAGGACCAGGCCGATCACCCGCGCCCGGTCGCGCTCGGCGGGAGGGAGCTTGTCGGCGAGGATGGCGATGAAAATCAGATTGTCGATGCCGAGGACGATCTCCAGAATCACCAGAGTCGCCAGGCCGAGCCAGACCGTGGGATCAGCAAGCCATTCCATGACAGGGATTATACTGCCGGTTCAGCGGCACAAATCGCGCGAGGGAGACAAGGAGGGTGAAAATTCGCGGTGTCGCGGGGCGACGACACGAAGGAGGGTCGGGGTCTGAGGACATGGTTCGCCTGGGACTGTTGAACACAGTCCGCATTTTATGCAGAGATGAACGATACTGCCAAGCCGGTCCATGGCCAACGGCGGATGCGATTGACGATGACTCAATAAGATCATAAATCAATTTGTTATATAACCGCACCTTGGCCGCCAGCGGCTTACATGAAACGGCCCAGTTGAAACGCGCGAGGATGACGCCATGACCCCACTGCTCAAACTGCCGATCGGCATACAGGCTTTCGAGACGATGCGGGAACAGGGTTACGTCTACGTGGACAAGACCCGGTGGATTCATCGTCTGGTAACCGAGGGCATGTTCTATTTCATGTCCCGTCCCCGGCGCTTTGGTAAATCCCTGCTGGTTTCGACGCTGAAGTGTCTGTTCGAGGGGCGCAAGGAACTGTTCGCCGGGCTCTGGCTGGCGGAACAGACCGACTGGCCCTGGCGGGCGCATCCGGTGATCGTGCTCGATTTCAACGGGATTCCGGCCAGCAATCCGGAAGAATTGAAATCCAGTCTCAGCCGCTACTTGCAGGTCATTGCCGCCAGAGCTGGGTTGACGCTGGGTGGCGAACACCCGGCGGTGCAGTTTCGGGAACTGATTCTGGCTCTGTACCAGCAGACCCAAACCCCGGTTGTCGTGTTGATCGACGAGTACGACAAATCCTTGATCGAACATCTGGGCCGGGGCGAAGAAGGTCTGGCCATCGCCAAGGCCAACCGTAGTATTTTGCGCAGCTTCTTCGGGGTGTTGAAAGACAGCGAAGTATCCCCCCGGCTGCGCTTCGTGCTGCTGACTGGGGTGTCGCGATTCAGCAAGGTGTCGGTATTTTCCGAACTGAACAACTTGCAAGACCTGAGCATGAACGGCCAGTACGCCGATCTTCTGGGCTATACCCAGGCCGAGTTGGAACATAATTTCGCCGGCCATCTGGAGCAATTATCCGCCGCGCTCAGTTGCTCGCCCGCAACGGTCAGGGCCAAGCTGGCATTGCGCTACAACGGCTACCGATTTTCCCGACAGGAAATTTCGGTCTACAACCCATTCTCTATTCTGAACGCGCTCAGCGAACAGGAACTGGGGGATTACTGGTTTGCGTCGGGTACGCCAACCTTCCTGATCAATTTGCTAAAACAGGAGCATTACGAACTGCCGGCGCTGGAAAATCTGGAGGTCAGTCCCAGCGCGTTCACCACTTTCGATCTGGAACAGTTGCGTTTGGAAGCGTTGCTGTTCCAAACGGGTTATCTGACCATCAAGGATGTTCAGAATGACCTTTATGTTCTGGGCTATCCCAATCAGGAAGTGAAAACCGCATTTGCCGAATCGCTTCTGCTGATCACCGCCGAACCGGCGGACGGGCGGATGAGCGGCCAGACCCGACGGTTGGGAATCTACCTGCGGCAGGGCAAGCTGGAGGCGTTTTTTGAGACTTTGAACGCCATTTTCGCCGCCATTCCCTATACCCTCAACACCCGCCGCGACGAAGCCTATTTCCACACCATCTTTTATTTGTTGCTCACCGCCACCGGGGTGGAGGCGAACAGCGAGGTGCTAACCAGCCGGGGTCGGATCGATCTGGCGGTGGAGTTCGCCGACCGGGTCTACGTCATCGAGTTCAAGTGCGGACAAAGCGCCGAGGCGGCGCTGCGGCAGATCCGGGAACGGGGTTACGCGGCGCGCTACGCCGGCAGCGGCAGACCGACGGTTCTCATCGGCATCAACTTTGATCCGGAGCAGCGCAATTTGGCGGAATGGCGGGTGGATGGGATCAATTGATTTTGACCCAGTCGCTGCTTATGATGCGTTGCATCATCGTCTGTTCCGGCGATGGACGCGGAACGGGCCGGGATTCGAACAATCACAAACCGGGAGGACAGCACGATGTCCGCGCATGAAAGCAAGAGCCGTTCGTCGGCGCTGATCGTCGGCGCCATCGGAGTCGTCTTCGGCGACATCGGCACCAGCCCGCTTTACGCACTCAAGGAAACCTTCGCCGGGCATCACCCCATCGCGGTGGAACCGGAGAGCATTCTCGGCGTCTTGTCGCTGATCTTCTGGACCATCATGGCGCTGGTCACCTTGAAGTATGTCGCCATCATCATGCGCGCCGACAACCGCGGCGAAGGCGGCAGTTTGGCCCTGCTCGCCCGCGTGACGGAGTTGACCAAGCACTCGCACGCCACCTGGTTCGTGACCATGCTCGGCATCTTCGCCGCCGCGCTGTTCTACGGCGACAGCATGATCACCCCGGCCATCTCGGTGCTCAGCGCGGTCGAGGGACTGAACGTGGTCGCGCCGGGGCTCAAAGAGTACATCCTGCCGATCACCGCGATCGTCCTGACCGGCCTGTTCTGGATTCAAAAGCATGGTACCGGCGTCGTCGGCCGCTTCTTCGGCCCGGTCATGTGCGCCTGGTTCGGCGTGCTCGGGGTACTGGGCGTGATCAGCATCCTGGACGCGCCGGCCGTGCTCGCGGCGCTCAATCCGGTCCATGCGGTCGAATTTCTATTCCGTCATCCCTGGGAAAGCTTCCTCGCGCTGGGCGCGATCGTCCTGTCGGTGACTGGCGGCGAGGCGTTGTACACCGACATGGGGCATTTCGGTAAATTCCCGATCCGCGCCGCCTGGTTTAGTTTCGTGCTGCCGGCGCTGGTTCTGAACTACTACGGCCAGGGCGCCCTGCTGCTCAAGGATCCGACCGCGATCCAGAGTCCGTTCTACCTGCTGGCGCCCGGCTGGGCGCTGATCCCGATGGTGGCGCTGGCCACGGTGGCGACGGTGATCGCCTCGCAGGCGGTGATTTCGGGGGCCTTCTCGGTGGCGCGGCAGGCCGTCCAACTCGGCTATCTGCCGCGGATGCGGATCGTCCATACCTCGCACATGGAGGCCGGACAAATCTACGTTCCGTTCACCAACTGGACGCTCTATCTCGCGGTCATGGCGCTGGTGTTCGGCTTCCAGTCCTCCAGCAACCTGGCGGCGGCCTACGGCATCGCGGTGACCGGCACGATGATGATCGACACGATCCTGGTGTCGTTCGTCGTGTTCCTCGCCTGGCGCTGGAATCCCTGGCTGGCCGCGCCCCTGCTCGGCGCGTTGCTGCTGATCGATCTCGCCTTCTTCTCCGCCAACGCCATCAAGCTGCTGCAGGGCGGCTGGTTCCCCATCGTCATCGCGATTGCCTCCTTCACCACGCTGACCACCTGGCGGCGGGGCCGGCAACTCCTGTTCCAGGAGATGGGCAACCTGACCATGCCCCTCGACCAGTTCATTCGTTCGATCGAAAAGGCGGGGCTAAAGCGGGTCAGCAGCACCGCCGTCTATCTGACCAGTCGGCCCGAAGGCGCGCCCTCGGCGCTGTTGCACAACATCAAGCACAACGAGGTGCTGCACGCCCGCAACATCCTGGTGACCATCCAAACCGCTGAAATACCGTATGTCGCGGACGCGGACCGGATCGAAGTCATCGATCTCGGTAACACCTTCTACCGGGTGTTCGTGCGCTATGGCTTTATGGAGCAGCCGGACCTCCCCCAGGCGCTGGAGGGATGCGGCGAGAAGGGTCTGGAGCTCGACCTCAATACAACCTCGTTCTTCGTCAGCCGGGAAGTGGTGGTGCCCAAAATGACCCCGCCGATGATGTTGTGGCGCGAGCTTTACTTTATCTGGATGCTGCGCAACGCTCAGAGCGCCACCGATTTCTTCCAGATTCCCGCCAACCGCGTGGTCGAACTGGGTACGCTGGTCGAAATCTGAGGCTGACGCCCCGGCCCGGAGCGACGAGACATGCCCCAAAGGATCTCGCGTTCGACACGACGCCTGCTCGCGCTGCTCGCGAGCATGCCAGCGGCCCTTCTGGTCTTCGCCTTTATTTACATGCTGGGTTCGACGTACCTCGAGGGAAAACCCGTTGATTACTGGTCGAGCCTGGAATGGGCCTCCGAGACGCTGACCACCACCGGCTACGGCGCCTACGCGCCCTGGGAGCATCCGGTCATGATCCTGCTGGTTGTCCTGACCCAGTTCGTCGGCATGTTCTTTCTGGTGCTGGTCTTCCCGGTGTACGTGCTGCCGTACATCGAGGAACGGTTCGAGATGAGGCTGCCGCATTTCCTGCCCCCGATGACGGGACGGGTGCTGTTCTACGGCTACGGCCCGGCGATTGACTCGCTGCTGGAGGAATTCCAGCAGGGCAGTTCCGCCTTCGTCATCTTTGAAGAGGACATGGCGCTGGCCCGCAACCTGCGCGATCGCGGCTACCAGGTGGTGTTTGGCAAGCTCGACGAAGATCCGAACGTGCTGGCCGGCGTGCAACAGGCGCGGGCAATCGTTGCCAACGCCGACGACCACGCCAACGCGATCTGCATTCTGATCGCTCGCGAGCAAGGGTTTGAAGGGCCGATTTACGCGCTGGCGAACGATCCGCTGTACCGGTCGCCCATGCTCCAGGTGGGCGCGTCCGCCGTCTACACCCCGACCCACGTGCTGGGCGCGGCGCTGGCGGCCCGGGCCAGCACCCGCATCAGCCCCCCGGCGGAAGGCCTGCATCTGCTCAGCACGCAGGTCGGCCTGGCCGAATTCCGGGTTCGAACCGACAGTCCGCTGGCCGGGCAGCGGCTCGGCGACCTGCACCTGCGCGAACGCCACGGCGTGACCGTGATCGGCCAGAGTGGCGCGGGGGGAACTTCACCGTCCCCAAGGGGCCGGACACGCGCATCGAACCGGGCGCGATCCTGGTCGTGGTCGGCGCCCACGCCAATCTGGCCCAGGTCGAACACCTGGCCGCGCCCATCCGCCGCACCGGCCCCATCGTGGTGGCCGGCTACGGCACCGTCGGCAGCAAGGTGGTGCAGATGCTGCGCGACGCCCACGAACTCACCATCGCCATCGACCAGCAACTCGCGCCGGGGGTAGATATCGTCGGCAACGTGCTGGAACACGCGACGCTGGCCCAGGCCAACGTGCGGGCGGCGAGCGCGGTGGTGCTGGCCTTGAGCAACGACAGCGAAGGCGTTTTCGCCACGGCGGTGGTCCGCGACTACGCGCCCGAAGTCCCGCTCATCGTGCGGGTCAACCGGGCGCCGAACGTGGCGCGGCTGTACCAGTCGGGCGCGGATTTCGCCCTGTCGGTGGGCCAGGTGGCCGGACAAATTCTCGCCTATCACCTGCTCGGCGACCACGCGGTCGCGGTCGAGCAGCGCCTCAAGTTCGTCCGGTTGGCCCCGGGCGCGCTGGTTGGCCTGCATCCGTGGGGTGCCCGGGTGCGCGAGCGTACCGGCGCGGCGGTGGTCGCGGTGGAGCGGAACCAGAACGTGTTCGTCAAATTCGATGACGCCTTCCAAGTACGTCCGGACGACGTCCTGCTCGTTTGCGGAACAACCGGCAGCCTGGATCAATACCTGCGCGAGTTCCAGGCGGCGCCCGCCGACAGTCCCCGGGTTTGAATGGCGCGGGGTTCAATTAGAACTCAGCCTGCCCATTGAACCGCACTTCGGCCGCCGGCGGCTTGCATGAAACGGCCCAGTTGAAACGCCCGAGGATTATGCCATGACCCCACTGCTCAAACTGCCGATCGGGATTCAAGCTTTCGAGACGATGCGGGAACAGGGTTACGTCTACGTGGATAAGACCCGGTGGATTCATCGTCTGGTAACCGAGGGCATGTTCTATTTCATGTCCCGCCCCCGGCGTTTCGGCAAGTCGTTGCTGGTTTCGACGCTGAAATGCCTGTTCGAGGGGCGCAAGGAACTTTTCGCCGGGCTCTGGCTGGCGGAACAGACCGACTGGCCCTGGCGGTCGCACCCAGTGATCGTGCTCGATTTCAACGGGATTCCCGCCAGCGATCCCGAAGAACTGAAATTCAGAGCCTATACGAAAAGTATAAATTCAAAGGTACACATTTATGACGGGCACTCTTCATTAGTTTGAGGGAACAGTTTTTTTAACATAATCCGGATAGAAGCAACATAAATCATTGCGATACTCGAAGCGGGCTTTTTTCATATTCCCTGACTAATCTGCGATAACGGCTGAGCCAAGCAAAGGTTCGCTCTACCACCCAACGTCGAGGAATCACTTTAAACTTCTTGCCTTTGCGACCGACGACCTCTAATTCACAGGTAAAGGTGCTTTTAACCCACTTGACCAAGGGGCCTTTATAGCCTTGATCGGCCCAGATTCGTCGCAGGGTGGGTACTGCTTCAAAGACCCGCTCTAATACCGACTTGGCTCCCTTGCTATCATGAATATTCGCGGCATGAACGAGGGCAACAAGCACGCAACCTATTGTATCTACAACAATATGATGTTTCCTACCCTTGACTTTTTTCCCACCATCGAAGCCCGATTCTTGGGCGGATTCTGCAGTTCCCTTCACGCTTTGACTATCGATGATCCCGGCGGTAGGTTCTTCGTTCCGACCGTTGTTTTTTCGGAGCATCCGCCGAATTTCCTGGTTCACTCGCTCGAAAGTCCTGACCTCAGCCATTTTTGATAATGATAACTCACGGTGGTTGGTGGCGGGAAATCATGCGGTAAATAATCCCATTGACAGCCCGTTTTGTTAATATAACTGATGGCATCCCATACTCTCCTCAAATCGACTTCCCTGGGCCTACCCATTGAGCGACCCTCTTCTTTTAACTCCTCAGTCGCAACTTCTCGGTCTGATCGTGGGACAAGACGGCCCGCGGCTGATCATGGAACCAGCCAGTCAAATGCCGCTTAACCGGGTGATTTAAGCGATGATTCAGGAGACCGGGGGCGAATGGACCGGTTCCTCTTCTTTGGGGTCCTGGAAAGCGCGTCGGATCTTCGTGATGATACTGTTTTGTGGGAGATCGAGGAGTTGTTTGAGGACCAGCGCGGCCAAGACCTGGCGGACCGTTTTTTCCGAAGGCAGCGCGCGGGAGCGGGTCCGCAGATAGAGTTGATGCTGTTGCCAGATTCGGCACCGAACCGCAGGGCGATCAGTTGCAACAACCCCTGGGCGACCAGGGCGCAGAAGACGAAGACTTCATAGGCTTGCCAGCAGGCGGCGACGGGGGTTTGGTGTTCGGCCGTTGGGGTCTTCAAGGACCGATTCGGGGTAGGACGGCGGGCGTGGCGCGGCAAGTGCGGGGTCCAGAAGTGAAAACGAAACGCGCCGAGGAGATTTTTCAAGACGGCGAACAAGATTTCAATGCGGGTGCGGATACAATACAGTTCGAGCGCGGTGACCGGCGAGAGGGTCAGATCGGAACACATCAGGACCAAGGGACCACGCGAGGTGATGGCGAAAACGAACAGGAGGGAGTCGCCGAGCGGTTTCCACAATAACGGGAGGCTCATCAGCCGCACGAGTTCCCGCTGGCCATAGACGCAGCATTCGACGAGATCAAAGCCTTGGGGATGATCAAAACACTCCATCAGGTGGACTTTCTCGCCATAGCGCGGTGGGGGTCCGGGCCGGTCGGCGGGCTTCGGGGCGGCCGGGAAATACGCGACGTAATTTTTCTTCGCCCGGGTCAGGATCATCAGATAGGGTTGCCGCAAGGCGATCGAGTAGACCGAGTGGGCCAACCGGAAGACCCCGGCGGTGGCGAAAAACGCATCCAACACCAAAAAGGCCGGGGCGTCATGACCGAGGGCGAACGTCAAGGCCATCTGGACCACCCGCTCCGGCAGGCTCGGGTCGGTGGGTGACGCTGGTTCCGCCTGGCCTAACTGGCGGAAACCCTGATGAATCCGTAGTTCTAGGGGCAAACAAAAACAGGCGCCGAGCGTTCCCACGACTAAACCGATCGCCCCCCAACATTGCCCCCGGAAATACGACGGCTTGTGCTGGGTTTCCGAATGGTCATGTAACGACACCACTCCCGGCATGCGCCCCCCATCTTTGACCACCAGGGTATGATCGCCCAGCAACAGACAACGCCCAGCGACCTGAACCGCAACCGCCTGACGCCACACGTAGCCTTGCCATGCCGCCAACAGCGTTTCAAAATCATAGGCTTTCGAGCGAAAGAAATGCAGAAAACGGTGATAAACCGCTTCATTCCCCTGCCAGAACCGGCACATCGAGGTTACGCCGATCGTCTCCGGTGCCGCCAAAAAACTCAACACCACCGCGCAGAACAGCACCCAGCTGCGCCGCCGAGCAAAGGCGCTGCGAAAACCTTCTAAAGCCTGGTATACATAGGTCAGCATGGATTCTCCTCGGGCGACCGGGTTGTTGAGGCGCGCGTCGCTCAGGGAAATCCATGCTGCCCTTGAGCAGCAAAGTCAAGGGGCTTCAGGGAAAGAACTTACGACTGACGAGCTTTTAATAGGATCACTTTGATCACTTCCCACTCTTCATCAGTCAAATCACTCGGATATTTTTTTTCAGTCATGGGATGTTTCCTCTCTCTCAAAATCAATTCACAATGAAATTTTAACGAAAATTATACACTAAATCGTTATTTAAAACAACATGTTAGTTTTCGTATAGGCTCTCAGTCTCAGCCGCTATTTACAGGTCATTGCCGCCAGAACCGGTTTAACGCTGGACGGCGAGGTTCCGGCGGTGCAGTTTCGGGAACTGATTCTGGCTCTGTACCAGCAGACCCTAACCCCGGTCGTCGTGTTGATCGACGAGTACGACAAGCCGTTGATCGAGCACCTGGGCCGGGGCGAGGATGGTCTGGCCATCGCCAAGGCCAACCGCAATATTCTGCGCGGCTTCTTCGGGGTGTTGAAAGACGGCGAGGTCTCTCCTCGGCTGCGCTTCGTGCTGTTGACCGGCGTCTCCCGTTTCAGCAAGGTGTCGGTGTTTTCCGAACTGAACAACCTGCAAGACCTGAGCATGAACGGCCAGTACGCCGATCTGCTCGGCTATACCCAGGCCGAACTGGAACAAAATTTTGCCGGTCATCTGGAACGATTCTCTGCCGCGCTCGGTTGCTCGCCCGAAACGGTCAGGGCCAAGCTGGCGTTGCGCTACAACGGCTATCGCTTTTCCGAGCGGGACATCAGCGTCTATAACCCATTCTCGATCCTCAACGCCCTGAGCGAAAATCAGCTACGGAATTACTGGTTCGCCAGCGGCACCCCGACATTTCTCATCAATCTGCTCCAGGAAAAGCGGTACGACCTGACCGAGATGGAGGGCGTGGAAGTGATGGCGAGCGCGTTCGCCACGTTCGATCTGGAGCGGTTGGGTTTGGAAGCGTTGCTGTTCCAAACCGGTTATCTGACAATCAAGGATGCTCTGGATGACCTGTATGTTCTGGGCTATCCCAATCAGGAGGTGAAGACTGCGTTTGCCGAGTCGTTCCTATTGATTACCGCCGAACCGGCAGATGGGCGGATGAGCGGCCAGACGCGGCGGTTGGGAATCTATCTGCGGCAGGGGAAACTGGAGCCGTTTTTCGAGACCCTGACCGCCATTTTCGCCGCCATTCCCTACACCCTGAATACTCGCCGCGACGAAGCGTATTTCCACACCATCTTCTATCTGTTGCTGACCGCTACCGGGGTGGAAGCGACCAGCGAAGTGCTGACCAGCCGGGGCCGGATCGATCTGGCGGTGGAGTTCGCCGACCGGGTCTACGTCGTCGAGTTCAAATGCGGGCAAAGCGCCGAAGCGGCGTCGCGGCAAATCCGGGAGCGGGGTTATGCCGCGCGCTACGCGGGCAGCGGCAAGGCCATCACCCTGATCGGCATCAATTTTGACCCGGAGCAGCGCAATCTGGCCGAGTGGCAGGTCGAACAACCATAGTTTGCTATTGTAATCCTGTTGCGATTCGGAACCTTGCCATTTGGGATAATCCGTATCAAAGTCCTAACGTACCAACTTTTCAGACGAGAACAGTTCCAATGACCACGGTCACCCTGAATCTGCCGGAGCCGATCCTGCAACGTGCAAACAAGGCGGCTGCGGTATTGCACCGTTCTTTGGAAGAGGTTTTGGCGGCGACGCTGGCCAGCGCGCTTCCCGACGTGGAGGATGTTCCCGACGATATGCAGGCCGAACTTTTGCAAATGACGTGGCTGGACGACCGCGAATTGCTGAATATCTCCCATGGCCAGATGCCAGATCACGAACAAACCCAACTCGCCACGCTCGGTAAACGGATGGACCGGCTAACCGACCAAGAACGGCAGGCGCTACAAGCTTTGCGCGAAAGCTACGGGCGGATCACGCTGCGCAAGGCGCGCGCCTATGCTTTGCTTAGCCTTCGCAGCGGCAAGGAGTTATTGCAATAACCTCTCTCGACGCCACGTGGCGTATACTCCCAAGGCGTTGCGCCAGAAAATCGCGGCCGAGGCCAATCGTCGCTGTGGCTACTTCCTGACCGAACAGCGGGTCAGCGGCGCACCCCTCCATATCGAGCATCTGATTCCCGAAGCCAGGGGCGGCACGTCCGATGAAAACAACTTGTGGTTGTCCTGCGCATGGTGCAACAGCTTTAAGGGCACCCAAACCGAAGCCATCGATCCCCAGACGGGAGAATCCGTCAACCTGTTTAATCCTCGAACCCAGTGCTGGTTCGAGCATTTCACCTGGAGTGACGACGGCTTGCATATCGTCGGTCTAACGCCTGTGGGGCGCGCGACCGTCGAGGCCCTCAAGATGAACAACGCCTACATCGTTCCAGCCCGACGACTTTGGATCATCGCAGGATGGCATCCGCCAAGACGCTAAACCGCACCAGCCAGGAAACGGCCGGATTGGCGCACTCCACCCTCGCTCCCTCCTCCGCTGCTCTCGACGCCTTCCTGACCCGCTGGCGCGACGCCGACGGTCCGGAACGCGCCAACCATCAACTGTTTCTCAGCCAACCGTGCGCCGGAAGTGCTCCGGATGTGGATATCAAAACATTAAGGCGCTTCATAATCAATGCCTTGTGATCGAGTTATTGATATCCGTACCCACGTTAGGAACACTACCGAGGCGTTTTTGGACAGCCTCTCAGATCGCATCACAGGTAATAAAACACCAGGCACGCGCCCAGCAGCAGCACCGCCCACAGCACCATGCTGCCGGTGGGCCATGTCGCAGCCAGCAGGCCATGCGGACCGTGGTGGCGAGACAAGCCCGCGATCAGCGCTTCCACGCGCCGCACCGCGCCGGCGTTGAACGCTTCCCAGCCCCGTAGCGCCAGTGTCCAGACGCACGTCGAAGCGGTGGGCAGCAGCTTGCGATAGGTCCAGTCGAAATCCAGGTTGACCGAGCGCAGTTCCGGCGGGTAGATGCCAGTTCGCACCAGTACCGAAAACGCCAGCGCCGACCAAGTCAGTAGTTGCAACTGGGCGATGACGTGCGTGGTGGTGTAGGGATCGAAGGCGACCGGATAGGGCAGGATGGCGTAAAGCGCATCTGGAAACACGCCGATCCCAATGCACAGCGCGGCGGCGATTCCCATCGCGATCAGCATGTTGTTCGGCGCCTCCTGGCAACGGATACCGCTGTCGTGAGCGAAGAAGGCGAAGTAGGGAATCTTGATGCCGGCATGGTGGAACACGCCGGCGGAGGCGAACAGCAGGAACAAAAAAGCGACCCAATGCCCTTCCTGGGCCGCCGCTTCCAGAATCAGCGATTTGGTGACGAAGGCGCTGAACAGCGGGAACGCCGAAATCGAGGCAGCGCCAACGATGCAGAACACCGTAGTCAGTGGCATGGATTTGTACAGCCCGCCCAGTTGGGAACCGTTGATCGTGCCGGCGCGCAGCAGCACCGCGCCCATGCTCATGAACAGCAGCGCCTTGAACAGAATGTCGGCGAAGGCGTGGGCCACCGCGCCGTCGAGCGCCAGGGGCGTGCCGATGCCGATGCCGACCACCATGAAACCGAGCTGGTTGTTCATGCTGTAGGCCAGCACCCGCCGCAGGTCGTTTTCGATCACCGCGAAGAAAATCGGGAACATCGCCATGACGGTGCCGATGGTGATCAGGATCTCGGTGCCGGCGAAACCTCGGGCCAGGGCATAAATCGCCATCTTGGTGGTGAAGGCGGACAACACCACGGTGCCGGTCACGGTGGCTTCCGGGTAGGCGTCCTGCAACCAGTTGTGCAGCAGTGGAAAAGCGGCCTTGATGCCGAAAGCGACGAACATCAGGGTCGCGCCGGGACTGCCCAGCCCCAGATGCTCGAAGGCAATCGAGCCGGTTGCCCGGATGTGAACAATAATACCGGCCAGCAGCAGCACGCCGGAACCGACCTGGATCACCAGATAACGCAGGCCGGCCCGATACGCCCGATGGGTGCGCCGCGCCCAGATCAGAAATACCGAGGATACAGCGGCCAGTTCCCAGCAAATGAACAACGTCACCAGATCGCCCGCCAGCACCGCGCCCAGCGCCGCGCCTGGATACAGCAGTCCCGCCACCTGCTGCACCGGATCGCGCAGATTCCAGGCGTAAACCACCGCCAGCAACGCGGCGATGTGGAACACGAGGGCGAAGGTGAAGCTCAGCCCGTCGAGCCGCAGCGTAATCAGGGTCAGACGGAAAAGTTCGATCTGGGCATACTGGCCGTCCGGCAGACCCAAAAGCTGGATCAAACTCAGCACCGGCAGCGCCAGCAAGAAGACGTTACGGGTAAGACCCTGTGGCGTCAGCAATGCCAGCAGCGAACCGCAAACCAGAATCAGCGCCGGGTTGAGACCGTCAATCACCGTAGTAATCCTCGTCCCGCTTCACAAGCTTACGCATCTGCTTGGCCAGCAGCACCAGCGTCACGCAACAGATAAAACCGTACCAGGCGAAAAAGCCAAACCAGTCCTCGAACGCGAAGGTAACGTGCTTGTGGTAGAAAAAGTCGGCCAGGAACAATCCCGCGCAGATCAGCGCCAGTCCGTAAAAGATCTTGTCCACGTTGCGCCGGTCATCGAGCCAATATTTCCGCTCGGGACGGTCGGCGGGAGGAGTTGGAGCGGTCATCGGCTGTTCTCCTCAGCGGACGGTGATGGGCGCCAGCAGCGCGTACAGGGCATCGGCGAAAAAGAACAGCAGCAGGCAACCGAAGGCGGTCAGGCACAAGGGCACGACGCAGGCCAGCGGCGCTTCGCGGATGCCGGTCGGGGTGTCGCCGGCAGGGTGGCCGTCCGGCGGTCCCGACACGAAAAACCCCCGCGCCGCCACCGGCAGCAGGTAAACCACGTTCAACAGCGAACTGACCAGCAACACCGCCATCATCGCCCACTGGCCGGCATCCGCCGTGCCCGCCAGCAGATACCACTTGCTCCAGGAACCGCCCAGCGGCGGCAAGCCGACGATGCTGAGCGCGCCGATCAGGAACGCGCCGAAGGTGAACGGCATCACCCGGCCCAGGCCGTCCAGTTGGCTGACCTCGGTCTTGTGGGTCGCGGTGTAAATCGCGCCGGCGCAGAAGAACAGCGTGATCTTGCCCATCGCGTGCATCACGATCTGCATCGAACCGCCGATCACGCCCATCGAAGTCGCCAACGCCGCGCCCAGCACCACGTAACCCAACTGGCTAACCGTGGAATAGGCCAGCCGGGCCTTGAGGTTGTCCTGGGTCATGGCCACGAAGGAGGCGAGCAACACGGTCAGCGCGGCCACCCACAGCAGCCATTGCGACGAACCGGTGGCGCTCAGGAAGTCGATGCCGAAGACGTAAACGGTCACCTTCATCACCGCGAAAACGCCGGCCTTGACCACGGCCACGGCATGAAGCAGCGCGCTGACCGGCGTCGGCGCTACCATCGCCGCCGGCAGCCAGCGATGAAACGGCATCAGCGCCGCCTTGCCGATCCCGAACATGTACAGCGCCAGCAGCACGGCCACGGCCGGACCTTCGACCTTGCCGGCCAGAATGCCGCCCGGCGCGAAGTCCAAAGTCCCGGCGATCCACCAGGTCCAGACGATGGCCAGCAGCAAAAAACCGATCGAGGTGCCCAGCAGGATGCCGAGATACAGCCGCCCCGCCCGCATGGCCTCGTCCGTGCCCTTGTGGGTAACCAGCGGATAGGTCGAGAGGGTCAGCGCTTCGTAGAAGATGAACAGGGTCAGCAGATTGCCGGCGAAGGCGATGCCGATGGTACTGGCGATGGCGATGGCGAAGCAGACGTAGAACCGGGTCTGGTGTTGTTCCTGATTGCCGCGCATGTAGCCGATGGAATAGAGCGAATTCAGCGGCCACAGCAGCGCCGCCACGCAGGCGAAGGTCATGCCCAGCGGTTCCACGCTCAGCCGCAGCGGCAGGCCGGGCGCGAACTGGAAGAGATCCATCGTTGGGCGGGCGCCGGCCAGCACCGCCGGCAGCAGGGACAACACGACTCCGAGCAACAGCAGCGACGCCAGCAGGGTCGCGCCCTCACGCCAGTCGGGACGGTCGTCATTGGCGGCGATGAAAAACGCGCTCAGCAGCGGGATGAGCAATGCCAGCAGCAGGGTAGCTTCGGAATTCAAGGAATTAGCCCACAGCAGCCAAGCCAGAAATACGCCAGAAATAACCATTCAGTCCCCTCTCCCCCATTCATGGGGGAGAGGGCTAGGGTGAGGGGGTAAGTCTTTGAATCCACGACCCTCACCCCCAGCCCCTCTCCAGCCTGCGGGAGAGGGGGGTGAACGGTTACGCCAGAAAATGGATGTCTGTTCACGACTATACCGCTGGCTGGCGCTTTGCCCCGGAACGTTCCGTTGATTCCGGCTTCGAGAAGAAAGCAATGATTTCCGCAGGCGACTTCCCGGCCAAAACGGCTGCTTGTTCATCGCGAATCTTGCGGAAAAAATCGACAGTGTGAAATTCTTCAGTCTTCCGATCCATGACTGATGACCTCTCGACGTAAATTCGCAGCTTTTTCACTGCCCCACCCCCAGCAAGCTCTGCGCCGCCAATCGGGCCACCCCCGCGTTCAGCGAGGTATCCAGCCCGAAGTAGAGATTGGCCAGGGCCAGCGCCCAGGTGGGAATCAGCAGCGCCAGCGGCGCTTCGCGCGGCGCCTGCCCTTCCGGCGCCGGCTTGAAGTAGGCGACTTCCACCACCCGCCAGATGTAAATCACCGCTAGCAGCGAAGTGACCAGCACCAGCACCGCCACCGGCCACCAGCCTTTTTCCAGCGCGCCGACGACCAGATACCACTTGCTGACGAAGCCCGCCGTCAGCGGCACGCCGATCAGGCTCAGGCCGCCGATCACGAACGCGCCCATGGTCCACGGCATGGTCCGCCCTACCCCCGCCATGCGCTCCAGCTTGGCGGCCCCGACCCGGAACGATACGCAGCCGAGCGCCATGAACAGCGCGCCTTTCATCAGGGCGTGGTTGAACAGATGGCTGATGCTGGCGGTCAGACCCGTCACCGACACCAGGCTGATGCCCAGAATCATGTAGCCGATCTGGGCGACGCTGGAATAGGCCAGCATCCGCTTGACGTTGGTCTGGAAAATCGCCACCACGGACGCGCTGAAAATCCCCACCAGGGCCAGCGGCAGCAGGACTTTATCCAACTGCATGGTTTCAAATGAAAACTTGGCCCCGAAAATGGTGAAGAAAAACCGCAGCAGCACGTAGATCGCCACCTTGGTGGCGGTGGCCGCCAGAAAGGCCGTCACCACCGAGGGCGCGTAGGCGTAGGCATTGGGCAGCCACAGGTGCAGCGGAAACAGCGCCAGCTTGAGGCTGACGCCGACGGTCAGAAAAGCGAAGGCGGCGCGCACCGTCCGACTGTCGGCCACCGCCGGGATGCGCGCGGCCAGATCGCCCATGTTGAGGGTGCCGGTCATCACGTACAGCAGGCCGATGCCGATCAGGATGAAGGTGGCGCCGATGGTGCCCATGATCAGGTATTGATAGGCGGCGGTCAGCGCCCGGCGGTCGCGGCCGATGCTGATCAGCACGTAGCTGGACAGCGACGAGATTTCCAGAAACACGAACACGTTGAAGGCGTCGCCGGTGATCGTGATCCCCAGCAGACCGGTCAGACACAGCATGTACGCCGTGTAAAACCAGGACTGCTTGTTTTCGGGCAGACGGATGCGGCGTTCGACGATCTCCCGCCCGAAGGTCATGACGACGGCCCCAATCGCCGCCACGATCAGCAGCATGTAGGCGTTGAGCGCGTCCACCCGGTATTCGATGCCCCAGGGCACGGGCCAGCCGCCCATCAGGTAGGAAATGGTGCCGTGCGCCAACACCTGGTCCAGCAGCAGGGCAGCGATGAGAAACGCCAGCCAGCTCGCCGCCATGGCCGCCAGCCAGACCACGCGGCCGGCCGGCAACAACGCGCACAGCGGCGCCGACACCAGCGGAATGATGACCTGCAGCGCGGGCAGATGGGCGATCACAGCGCTTCTTCCTGGTCCTGGGCGTGAATCTCGTCTTCCTCGATGGTCCCGTAGGCCTCGTGGATGCGCACCACCAGCGCCAGGCCGAGCGAGGTGGTGGCGATGCCGACCACGATGGCGGTCAGGATCAGCACGTGCGGCATGGGATTGCTATAGACCACCGCCCTATCGACGACGATGGGCGCGGTGCCGCCGATAATCTTGCCCATGCTGATGTAGAGGATGAATACGGAGGTCTGGAAGATGTTCAGACCCACCAGCTTCTTCACCAGATTGCCGCTCGAGATGACCACGTAGAACCCGCACATCATCAGGATGATGAAGATCCAGTAGTTGTAAAGGCCCATTATCCGCACTAGCGCCCCCTGCCGGCAAAGGCGTAGAAAATGGTCACCATGACCGCCGATACGGTGATGCCGACGCCCAGTTCCACCAACAGGATTCCCAAATGCTGGCCGTGCGCTGGATCGTGGCTGGTCCAGCACGCCGTAATCCAGATAATTGCCACCCAGGAATAGTCCCACCAGGCCTACGCCGGCGTAGATCAGGACTCCCAGCGAGACCCCGATCCGCAGCAACCACGGCGGCATGAGCCGGCGGGCGTGATCCATCCCGTAAATCAGCGCGTAGAGAATGAAGCCTGCGCCGAAAATGACGCCGGCCTGAAAACCGCCGCCCGGCCCGTAATCGCCGTGAAACTGCACGTACAGCGCGAACAGTAAAATGAGCGGCAACAGCAGCTTGGTGCCGAGGCGCGGAATCGTGTAACGCTTCATTGCTCGTCCCGATCCGAACGCCGCCGCCGCGCGCCGCCAATCAGCACCAATACGCCGATGGCGGCGGTGAAGACCACGGTGGTTTCGCCGAGCGTGTCGTAGCCCCGATAACTGGCTAGCACCGAGGTCACGATGTTGGGAATGCCGATCTCGCGGGGCGAATCCTCGATAAAACGCTGCACCAGGTGATGGTGAATGGGATTGGCCGGATCGCCGTAACGCGGAATGTCCCAGGTGCCGTAGACCAGCACCAGACCCGTGATGATCACCACCAGCAAGGGCAGCAGTGGCTTGTGGGCGACCGGCGTCTTTTCGCGGCTGGTGGTCAGCGCCAGGGTGCCCAGCATGAACACCGTCGCCACCCCCGCGCCGACCGACGCCTCGGTGAACGCCACGTCCACGGCGTCCAGTATCACGAACAGGCTGGCGGACACCAGGCTGTAAATGCCGAACAGCATCACGACCGCGAACAAATCCCGCAGGCGAATGGCGGCCACGGCGGTGACGACCAGCAGGGTCAGCAGGAAAATATCGACTAGGACTTCGATGGCGGCGATTCCTCGTGCAAAATCGGCGGCGGATTTTCGGGATCGACCAGCGCCGCCCTGGCCAGGGCATGGGTTGCAATGGGGCTGGTGAACCACAAAAAAATCAGAATCAGCAACAGCTTGACGCTCACCAGGGTCCAGCCGGCCTGCAACGCCAGGCCGAGCACGATCAAGCCGGCGCCGAGCGTGTCGGTGATGCCCGCCGCGTGCAGGCGGGTGTAGAAATCCGGCATCCGCAGCAGGCCGACGCTGCCGATCAGCGCGAACGCCACGCCGCCGAGCAAGGCCAGCCAACTCAGCAGATCGATCAGCACGGCCATCACAAATCGCTCTCCGGTTCGTCGGGAACATTGCGCGGCCAGCCCATGTCCCCATAGCGGATGAACTTGAGCACCGCGATAATGCCGATGAAGTTGATGAAGGCGTACACCAGGGCGATGTCGAGAAAATCGGGACGCCCGGTCATGAACCCCAGCACGGCGATCAGCAGCACGGTCAGGGTGCCGAAGGAGTTGACCGCCAGGATGCGGTTGTAGACGGTGGGGCCCAGCACGGCGCGCGCCATCGCCAGGATCATGCAGGCCAGCACGCCGAGCGCCGTGGCGGCGAACATCACTGACCTCCTTCCAGCCGGGTGACGCGCCGGTCCATGTCGCCCTCCACCAGGGAATCGGCGGCCTCTCGGGTCAGCGCGTGAACTTCGAGGGTGTCGCCGCTCAGGTCGGTGGTCACCGTGCCCGGCGTCAGGGTGATGGAATTGGCGTAAATGACCCGCCCCAGATCGCTGCGCTGGGTCGGTTTCAGGGTAATCAGCGTGGGGCTGATCGGCAGTTTGGGATCGACGATGCGCTTGGCGACATCCCAGTTAGCCAGCACGATCTGCCACAGCAGCCAGGGCCAGTAGCCGAGGATGTGGATGTTGAGCCGGAGGCGCAGCGGCCGTTCCTCGGGATCGATCGCTTCAGTGCGCCAGGCGACGAACACCACCAGCGCACAGGACAGCACGCCGAAGCTCAGCAACAGGGGAACGTCGAAATAGCCGGACAGCAGCAGCCACAGGCCAAAGCAGAACAACCAGAACCCCAGCGCGCGCAGCAAGCAGCCTCCCCTTTCGATGTTATTGGTTATCGTTGACGACAGGATTAGAAATATAGCTTGCTTGCGGACGTATTCAAGTCAACGATCTGGTGTAATCGTCCCGGAAACCGGAACCGCGACGAGCGAGGAAGGAAGTGATTGATCATGTTGTGGCTGACCGACCGACCCGAGACCACGGCGGCTTTTCTGCCGGCTGGCGGCGCATGGTCGCCGTGTCAAACCACGGACCTCCCGTCCACCGAGCGCGGCCTCTGGGATTTGCTCGGCGGTCACACCGCTTGCTGGCTCAGCGCCACGGCGGCTTCGGTCCTGGATCCAGACCGGCGCCTGATCCTGATCGATCATGCGCCCTCCTCCCAGTTCGAAACGCTCCAGACCGCATTGCGCGCGGGTATCGCCCTGCCGGACGGCCTGATCTGCCTGGCCCTGACCGGGACGGGGTTTCGCGGCCAGCGCCAGCGCTCCTGGACCGCCTTGCGCGGCAACCTCCATCTCGCCGTCCACTACCGGCTGGACCTCCCTGCCGCTTCGGTCGAAGCGCCCTTGATCATGCTGCCAGCGGTGGCCGCGGTCGAGAGCATCCGGCGCGTCAGCGAAGAACGGTGCGCGCCGGCGATCAAATGGGTCAACGATCTGATTCTGCCCGCCGGCAAGGTCGCCGGGGTGCTGACCGCCACCCAGATCGAAAACGGCCAGGTCACGTCCGCGCTATTTGGCATCGGCGTCAACCTCGAACGGGCGCCGGTCCTCGATCCCACGCCTTTCGTCCTCCGCGCCGCCGCCCTGGTCGATGCCGATCCGGGTCTGCGGGCGACATTGCACGAATTGTTCGCGGCGCTGGCATCGGCTCTGGACCAGGAAGTTCGCGCCCTGCGGGAAAATGGTTCGCCCGATCTGTACCGGCGCTATCGGGCCTGGTCGGCCTGCATCGGTCGAGAGGTCCGTTTATGGCCCGCTTCCCGCGATGACCCGGACGGTATTGCACCGCTGGCTCGGGGCCGGGTCGCGGACATCCTGCCCGATCTTTCCCTGCTGCTCGAAGGACGGGCCGAACCGGTGCGCAATGCCCGGCTGACCTTTTCGCCACTCGACGCCGGCTGACCTCGACGCAATTCGTACTATATTTAATCGAAACCCCGGTGTTCCATGCCCGCCGTTCCGGCGGCGCAACCAGGAGTTCCCATGGAAAATCCCAATCTTTTTTTGGTTTGCCTCAACGCCTTCGCGGCGGTGCTCGGTTTGCTCTGGGTGCTGGCCGTCGCCCTGCGCGGTTTGATCGAACTGTTCCCGGAAAAACCGCAACCGCAAACCGATGCGGCGGTCGCCGTCGCCATCGCCGCCGCCGCGAACGTCATCGTCCCCGGCGCGCGCGTCACCCGCATCGAAGAAATCCGCTAATTTGCGTTTATTGTTATGGAGCCACCATGATCCTTGCCCCCACCTCCAAAAAAATCAACGTCATGCTGACCGCCTTCCGCGACGGTCTGCAAAGCGTGTTCGGCGGCAACGTGCGCGTCAACGACGTGCTGCCCGCCATGCAGGCCGCCGCCGCGATGGGCGTCCGCCATTTCGAGTTCGGCGGTGGCGCCCGCTATCAGGCGCCCTATTTCTACGCCGGCGAGGATCCGTTCGTCTGCATGGACAAGATGCGCGAGGTAGTCGGGCCGAACGTCGACCTGCAAATCCTGACCCGCTCGGTGTCCGGGGTCACCCTGACCACCCAGCGGCTCAAGGCGCTGGAGATGCAGGCGCGGTTGATGAAAAAGCACGGCACCACCATCGACCGCAACTTCGATTTCATGAACGACACGGACAACCTGGTCAAGACCGGCCAGCCGATCGTGGACGCCGGGATGCACCATCAGGTCTGCGTGGCGATGATGGGCCTGCCGTATCAGTCCGACCAGGTGCATACGCCGGATTTCTATATCCGCGTGGTGCGGAAACTGCTGGACTCGGGCCTTCATTTCGATTCGGTCTGCATGAAGGACGCCTCCGGCACCACCGACCCCCACACCTGCTACGAAACCGCCAAGGGCCTGAAGAAAATCCTGCCGCCCGAAATACCGCTGTCCATGCACACTCACGACACCGCGTCGATGGCGGTGGCCTGCTACATGGCCGGCATCGCCGGCGGCGTGGATCGCATCGATCTGTCGGTGCGCCCGCTGGCCTCCGGCACCGCGCAGCCGGACGTGCGGTCGATGTGGCACGCCTTGAAAGGCACCGGCTACTCGCTCGACATCGACGCCAGCAAGATGGACGAACTGGAAAAACTGCTCGACGAGGGGCTCAAGGACTATGCGTTCAACCCGGTCACCACCTCGGCCGACGCCCGGGTGGTCAATTTCCCGATGCCGGGCGGCGCCATCGGCCCCAACGTGCAAATGATGGCGGAGGCGCGCATTCTCAACCGCTACGGCGAGGTGCTGGCCGAGTTCCCCGAAGTAGTGCGGGCCGGCGGCGCCTGGACCAGCGTGACGCCGGGCAGCCAGCAATACTGGTTGCAGGCATTCAACAACGTGCTGCACGGCCGCTGGAAAAAGATCGACCCCGGCTACGGCCGTTCGGTGCTGGGCTACTTCGGCCGCACGCCGGAACCGCCGGACCCCGCCGTGATCAGGATCGCCGCCGAGCAGCTCAAGCTGGAACCGTTCGCCGGCGATCCGCTGGAGAAAGCGCCGGACAGCATCGCCAAGGCCGAGGAAGCGCTGCGCGAGCGCAAGCTGCCGCTGACCGAGGAGAACATCTTCCTGGTGGCCTCCGCCATCGTGCCCGACAAGAACATGGAACTGAACGAGGGCATCCGGTTGCTGACCGGCAAGGCCAAGGTCAACCTGCCGCTGAAGGCGAAGGAAAAGCCGGCCGCCGAAATCGTTCCGGCCCCGGCCCAACCCGCTCCCGGCGCCGGTCGTCGCCGCGCCCGCCTTCACCGCGCCGGTGACCACCCAATGCACGGTGGTCGAGGGCAACGTGACCCGCACCTTCCGCGTCACCATCGAACCGCCCGCCGGGACCAGCGCACCGGTCGCGACCGCGCCAGCCCCCGTGGCCGCACCCGCCGCCGCGCCCGCGCCAGTGGCCAGCGCCAGCCAGCGCACGCCCGTATTCTCGCCATTCGAGGGCAAGGTGGAACTGGTCGAAATCAATGTGAAAGTGGGTGACGCAGTGCAAAAAGGCCAGGTCGTTGCCGCGGTCGAGGCCATGAAGGCCAAGCACGACGTGCGCGCGCCCTGCGCCGGCACGGTGGTGGAAATCAACGCCGACCTCGGCAGCGAGGTTTCCGCCGGCAAACCCATCCTGACCATCGGCGGCTGACATGGATACCTTGCTGGAACTGATCGCCCAAAGCGGTTTTCTGAGCCTGAGCTGGCGCAATGCCGTCATGTTCTTCGTGGCCGGGCTGTTGATCTACCTGGCGGTAAAGAAGAACTTCGAGCCGCTGCTGCTCATCCCGATCGGCTTCGGCGCGATGCTGGCGAATTTACCGGAAGCCTTCCTCAGCGCCTCCAGCAGTTACCACGCCAAGCCGGGCGAGACGGTCCCGCTGTTGCAGTTCATCTACAATACCGGGATCAAAACCCAACTGTTGCCGCCGGTGATCTTTCTCGGTGTCGGGGCGCTGACCGATTTTCGGCCGCTGCTGAGCCGGCCCATCACCCTGATGCTCGGCGCGTCGGCGCAGTTGGGCATCTTCGTGGCGGCGATTGGCGCGTTCTACCTGTTCGGCTTTACCCCGGAAGAAGCGGCGTCCATCGGCATCATCGGCGGCGCGGATGGCCCGACCACCATCTTCCTGACCGCGATCCTCGCCCCGCACCTGATGGGCGCGGTGGCGGTAGCCGCTTACAGCTACATGGCGCTGGTGCCGGTGATCCAGCCGCCGATCATCCGGCTGCTGACCACTCAAGCGGAACGGGAGATCAACATGCCGCAGGCGCGGCCGGTTTCCCAAACGGCGGTCATCATCTTTCCGATCTTTATCACCGTGCTGACCGCCCTGGCCATTCCCTCCTGCGCCCCGCTCGTCGGCATGTTGATGTTCGGCAACCTGCTGCGGGAATCCGGCGTCACCGACCGGCTGAGCCAGACCGCCGGCCATGCGCTGATCAACATCGTCACGATGTTCCTGGGTCTGGTGGTCGGCTCGACCATGGACGGCAACACCTTCCTGCGCCCGCAAACCCTGTTTATCCTGGTATTGGGCGCGGTGGCGTTTGCCTTCAGCACCGCGGGGGGAATTTGGCTGGCCAAACTGCTCAACCTGTTCCTGCCGGAGGGCAAGCGCATCAACCCCTGCATCGGCGCGGCCGGCGTGTCGGCGGTGCCCATGTCGGCGCGGGTGGTGCAACGATTCGTCTCCGAGCATACCGAGGGTCGGGTCAATCCGTTGATGGCCGCCATGGGACCCAACGTGGCCGGTGTGATCGGCTCGGCGGTGGCGGCGGGGATGTTCCTGGCGCTGCTGCGTTGAGTCGGCCCGGCGGTCAATTCAGATTGGGGTCCCGGAAATACCGGGCACCCCAGTCGGCCTGAGTCGAGACACCTTTTTCGTTCAACTGGTAGACGGTGATGCTGGGATCGCTGGAGACATCGGCCGGGGAGCCGGACGCAACGAACTGGCTCAATCGCCGAGGGTCGCGAAACACCATGATCTGCCAGTACGGCTTCACGGTGGCGCCCGGTCCGATATCGGTTCGGGCCAATTGCATGTAAGTGACTCTGCCGTTCCTGTCCATCACCATGCCGCGCCCGTGCTTTTCAGCCAGGACAGCATTGAGACCGTTGATTTCGAACACGCCATAGCCAGCGGCCTGTTCGATTTCGGTTTGGGTTAGCGGCTTCAGTTTGTAGAGCTGATTCAGAGTCTGGGTGCGGACCTTGAGAATGGCCTGCCGCTGTTCCTGTTTGGCTTTCTCGCTCAACGCCCCGGAGGATTGGGGTACGGCGACCGGCTTGGGCTTCGGCGGCGGACTGGCGCAGCCTCCCAACGTCAGGGCCAGCAGCAGACCGACCGCCATCCACCACCCGCGCGGCACGGCACGACGCCAGGGGCGCATGACCCGCGCCGGTAACTCCCAGGATTCCAGGGGGTCGATGGGTCTAGTCATCATCGGCGGATTGCAGATAAATCGTCACGTCGAAGCGGTCGCGCGGATACAAAGCGCGCGCTTTCAGGTAGGCATCGTCCTCGTCGCTGGCCGCCACCGTATCCTCGACCGTCCGACCACCGGCCAGCGGCGTGGCATAGACCAGATAAAGGGTCGGGTGGCGTTGGGTCGGATGTTGTTCGCGCATGGTTTCACCTTGGTCGCAGTCGGCGTCCGTCCCTGAGTCGGGATCGGTCGATGCTATAGTATGCGCAGCGAAGCTGCCATACCCAACCGGCCCGACTCGACCGTGCCGGTACCGTCATTCATCGTCAGGGGGGGACCATGAACAGAAACCATTTATCGCGACTGTGGTGGGGCGGCGTCTGCCTGGCGCTGACCGCGCTATTTCTCGCCACGCCGAGCAGGGCGTCCGACTACAAACCGGAATACCGGCTGTCCACGGTGCTCGGCGAGGCCTTTCCCTGGGGCTGGGGCGGCAAGCGATGGGCCGAGCTGGTGGCTGAAAAAACCAGCAGCCGCATCCACATAAAGCTGTATCCGGGCGCCAGCCTGGTCAGCGGCGATCAAACCAGGGAATTCACCGCGCTGCGCCAGGGCACCATCGATCTAGCCATCGGCTCCACCATCAACTGGTCGCCGCAAATCAAGGAACTCAATCTGTTCGCCCTGCCGTTCCTGATGCCCGACTACCCAGCCATCGACGCTCTGACCCAGGGTGAAGTGGGCCAGGACCTGTTCGCCATCGTCGCCGGCAAGGAGGTGGTGCCGCTGGCCTGGGGCGAGAACGGCTTCCGGCAACTGTCCAACTCCAAGCGCGAAATTCGCCAGCCCGCCGATCTTAAAGGACTCAAGATTCGGGTGGTCGGTTCGCCGCTGTTCAACGAGACCTTCGCCGCGCTGGGTGCCAATCCCACCCAGATGAGCTGGGCTGACGCTCAGCCGGCGATGGCGACCGGGGCGGTAGATGGCCAGGAAAATCCACTGAGCGTGTTCAACGCCGCCAAACTGTACACCGTGGGGCAGCAGTATCTGACACTGTGGGATTACGTCGCCGATCCGCTGATTTTCGCCGTCAACAAGACGGTGTGGGATAGCTGGAGTCCCGAAGATCAGCAAGCGGTGCGCTCGGCGGCGATTCAGGCCGCGCGGGAGGAAGTGGCGCTGGCCCGCAAGGGCGTCACTGCCTCCGACGATTCGCTGCTGAAGCAGATCGAGAGCAACGGTGTCGCGGTCATGCACTTGAAACCCGCGGAGAAACAGGCGTTCCGCGCTGCCACCCGCGAGGTCTACCACCGCTGGAGTGATCGCATTGGCCCCGAACTGGTCAAGAAGGCGGAGACGGCGATCAGCAAGCGCTAAGGCCAAGCCATCGAGTCGGCCCCGGCCCCACGCCGGGGCTTTGCTTTGCGTGGTCGCCCGTTCAATGAGTAGAGCTGGTTCGATGGATACCGCAAATTCGACCCCGCCTCGGCCCACGCTCAGCGTCGAACAGGTGCTGACGGCGGCTATCATGGCGCTGATTGTACTGATCACCCTGGCCAACGTGGTCGTGCGCTATCTAACCGCTTATTCCTTTGCCTTCACCGAGGAGTTCTCGGTCACTTTGCTGGTGGCGTTGGCCCTGCTCGGCTCGACCGCCGCCTTCGCCGCCGGCCGCCACATTCGGATCACTTTCTTCGTCGAACGACTGCCGGCGTCCTGGCGGCCCGCTTGCGAGCAGTTGGCACTGACCGCGACCGCGCTGCTGTTCGGTCTGTTGACGGTGCTCGGCGGTCGGCTGGCCTGGGACGATTTCCGGTTCGAGGTCACCTCGCCGGGGCTGGGCGTGCCGCAGTGGCTTTACACTGTCTGGCTGCCAATCCTTGCGCTGTGGATCGCCGCGCGGGTGCTCGCCGCGCTGTGGCGGCTGATCCGGGCCGGACGGTCATGAGTGCCGCCCTGATCCTGCTTGCCGCATTCCTGGTCCTGCTATTCCTGGGCGTACCCCTGGCCGTGGCGCTGGGCCTGGCCGGAACGCTGCTGATCGGCCTGGAAGGGCTGGGCTTGCTGGCCGTACCGACCAACGTTTACGCCGGCATCGCCAAATATCCCCTGCTGGCGATTCCCATGTTCATCCTGGCCGGGCTGATCTTCGAGCGTTCCGGGGTGGCCCTGCGGCTGGTGCGCTTCATCGCCGCCCTGGTGGGCGAATGGCCCGGCTCGCTCGCCGTGGTGGCCGTGCTGGTCTGCGCCCTGCTCGGCGGTATCTCCGGCTCGGGTCCGGCCGACGCGGCGGCGGTGGCGGCGGTGCTGATCCCGACCATGTGGAAGCACGGTTATCCCAAACCGTTCTCCGCCGCCTTGATCGCCGCCGCCGGTTCGATGGCCATCGTCATTCCGCCGTCAGTGGCGTTCATCATCTACAGCGTGCTGGTCCCCGGCGCCACCGTGCCGGCGCTGTTCGCCGCCGGACTGTTGCCGGGGTTACTCACCTCGCTGGCCTTGCTGGCCCCGGCGGTCTGGCTGAGCCGCCGCCATGGTTTCGGCACCCTCACCCCCGGCCGCTCTCCCACAGGGCGAGGGGAGCTATTGTGGGCCAGTTTCCGGGAGGCGATCTGGGGTCTGCTGGCACCGGTGGTGATTCTCGGCGGGATGCGCACCGGCCTGTTCACCCCATCCGAGGCGGCGGTGGTGGCAGTGTTCTATGGGCTGCTGGTCGGATTGGCGATATATCGGACTCTGCGCTGGGGCGATGTCTGGCGGCTGCTGGCCGAGGCTGGCGAGATTTCCGGGGTCGTGTTGATGATCATCGGCCTGGCCAGCGTGTTCGCCTGGGCCGGGTCGACGCTGGGCGCGTTCGATACTTTGGCGCGCGAGCTGGCGGGCTTGCACGCCGAAGGCTGGGTGGTGTTGCTGCTGGTCAATGGCCTGCTGCTGCTGGCCGGGATGTTTCTGGACGCGGTGTCCATCTATCTAATCCTGCTGCCGCTGCTGGAACCGCTGGCGCGACAATTGGGCTGGGATCTGGTGTGGTTCGGGGTGGTGATGACGCTCAATCTCGCTATCGGTCAGGCCACGCCGCCAATGGCGATCAATCTGATGGTGACCGCCAGGATCGCTGGCGTGTCGATGGAATCCACCATTCGCTGGGTACTTTGGCCGCTGGCCGCGATGCTGGGCGCGCTGCTGCTGGTGATGGCGTTCCCGGAACTGGCGCTATGGCTGCCGCGCCGCCTCGGCTACCTCTGATTATTTGCCGCCCCTGCGGGTCGGATCGGTCCGGCCACCACCGTCGCGTCGCACCGGGCGCGGCGGCCGATTCTTGGCCTCATTGCTGAACCGGAAGCGGCCGGCCAGCACGCAACCCTTCATGCCCGGATCGCAGGACCGTCCCTTGACATGCTGACAGGTTCCGTTGAGTTCGTGCGGACAGCCCCAACCGCTCATCAACTTTTCTCCTGTTCTTGGTGAAATTTCTTGTTGCGATCAACAAATAGACCGTCACCCGTCCGGGAAACGCTATCCGACAACCAGTGGCAGCATGGAGGAACTCGGAAGCTCTCCGCCACCGATTGTCCAGACGATGCTGGTCTTTTTGATAAGCCCATGAAATTCTTTGACTAACCGAGCTATCGTCGCTGGTCAGTCAGTTCGTCATTTGGGCCGGATTTATCGCGGCGAACCTGTTTTTCATCATCGCACCACACGCCGCTTTTGGCGACCACGAGGGGCGCCTGCCCGAGCAACGCTAGCGCAACCAACGCCATGATCGCTCTCGTCAATCTCATCAACTCAACCTCCAGGCCCTTGGAGCCTTTGTGTTCCAATCGTTGTATCTTATGCCGGCCATCGAACCGCATCGAGGCCAACCTGCCGGTCAGGTTGTGAAATAGCTGATTAACGTTAGCTGAATGTTGCCCGAAGATGAATTGTATTCGTGGAGTCATTTTTCGGTATGTTGCTGTATCATCCGTGATTGCTGGTGAAAATCGCGGGCAATCCGCTGCCGCACGGTTTTCATGCCAGCCGTGGAGTGACTGTCCGCATCGCATGCCACGCCACCCGCGCCTTCCAGCGTATCAACCGTCTCGAGCGAAAGCCCTGGCTGCGTATGACCATTCGAAATCTAGACTATCTCTTTAAACCGGATGCTATCGCACTGATCGGTGACGGCGGCGACAGCGAAGTAATCATCGCCCGCAATCTGATGAAAAGCGGTTTCAAGGGACCGATCATGCCGGTCGATCCCAAGCGATGGGCACTGGAAGGCGCCCTCGCCTACCGCGACATCGCCGGCCTGCCGGTGGCTCCGGCGCTGGCGATCATTACTCGGCCGCTTGGGCAAGTGCCGATGCTAATTCAACAATTGGGCGAACGCGGCGCGCGCGCGGCGGTGCTCGTCAGCGAGACGCGGGGAATACCGCAGGGCGAACGCGAGGCGCTTTTCCAAGCCATTCTGGACGCGGCCAAACCGTACCTGTTGCGGGTGCTGGGACCCGGCTCCCAGGGCATCAACGTGCCCCTGGCCAACCTCAACGTCAGCCTGACCTGCCAGTCGCTCCTGCCAGGTCAGATCGCCTTCATCACCGAGTCGGGCACCATCGGTCAAACCGCTCTCGACATCGGCAATCATTACGGCTTCGGTTTCAGCCACCTGATCCACCTGGGCGATGGCCTGGATGTGGATCTGGCCGACATTCTCGACTATCTGGCCGGGGATTACCGGGTCCGGGCCATCCTGCTGTATCTGGAGCACATCGGCGACGCCCGCAAGTTCATGTCGGCGGCGCGGCGCGCGGCGCGCGTGAAACCGGTCATCGTGCTGAAACCGCGCCGCTACCCGGAAGAACCGGACGACGCGGTGTACGCCGCCGCCTTCCGCCGCGCCGGCCTGCTGCGGGTGGAAGACAGCGACGAATTGCTGCAAATGGTCGAGGTATTGAAAGCAGCCAAGCTGGTGAACAACGACCGCCTCGCCATCCTCGGCAACAGCTCCAGCATGAGCCTCCTGGCGACCGACACCCTGTATCACTTCGGTGGACGGCTGGCGCAGTTTTCCGAAGCGACCCAGCAGGGACTGGAAGCATTGATCGAACCGAGCACTCACCCCAACCCGCTGGATCTGGGCGATCAGGCCGATGGCAAGGCTTATGGCCGGGCGCTGGACCTGTTGCTTGCGGACCCGGGGGTAGACGGCGTGCTGGTCATCAAAACCCCCAGCGCTCTCAGCGATACGGCGGCGGTGGCCAACGCCCTGATCGAACGCCTCCCCAACAGCCGCCGCTGCATCATCGCCAGCTTTCCGGGGCCCCGGACGGGCGACGCAGCGCGGCGGCGGCTGCTGGAGCGGCAGGTGCCGACCTACGAAACTGCCAGCGACGCGGTGCAGGCCTTCATGCGGATCGTGCAGTACAAGCGCAATCAGGCGCTGTTGATGGAGACCCCACCCTCCCTGCCGGAAGATTTTACCCCCGACATCGGCGCGGCCAGGGCCGTGATCGCCAAGGCAATGACCGGTGGTCGCCACCACCTCAACGAGTACGAGGCGATGCAACTGCTGACGGCCTATGGCATCCCGGTCGCGGAAACCCTGCTGGCGCGCTCCCCCAACGAAGCCGCCGAAACCGCCGCCCGCCTGAACCAGGCCGTCGCCTTGAAGATCATCTCGCCCGATGTCGCCAACAAGTCGCAAATCGGCGGCGTGGCCCGTTTCCTGAGTACTCCGGATGCGGTGCGACAGGCGGCGACCGCCATGCTCATGCAGTTGCGCACCGTGGCCCCGGCGGCAAGATTCGATGGTTTCGTGGTGCAGCCGATGATCCCCCGCGATGGCGCCTACGAAATGACTTTGGGGATACGCTCCGGCGGGCGTTTCGGGCCGGTGATTTACTTCGGTCAGGGCGGGACGGAAACCGAAGTCATCAACGATCTCGCCTACGGCCTGCCCCCGATCAACATGCACCTGGCCCGCGAGATCATGGCGCAAACCCGGATCTATCATCGGCTGCGCTACAGCCTGCTGCGCCGCGCCAACCTCAACGCCCTGGCGCTGGCCCTGATCAAGGTCTCGCAAATGGTCATCGATCTGGACGAATTGACCGAGTTGCAAATCAACCCGCTGTGGGTCAACGCCCAAGGGGTGGTGGCGCTGGACGCCCGGGTGCAACTGACGCCGACCACCGGCGTCCCGGCCCAGCGCCTGGCGATTCGTCCCTATCCCAAGGCGCTGGAGGAAGCCGTTACCCTGCCCAACGGCCGGGAGTTGCTGCTGCGTCCGGTATTGCCCGAAGATGAGCCGTCGCTGCAAGCGCTGGTGCTGCGGGCTTCACCCGAAGACCTGCGACTGCGCTTTTTCCAGCCGATTCGCGAACTCTCGCACGATATGGCGGCGACCCTGACCCAGATCGACTATAACCGGGAAATCGCCTTGGTGGCGGTCGGTCCTGGCCTGCCCGGCAAAGCCGAGATTTATGGTATCGTCAACCTGAGCGCCGACCCGAACAACGACCACGCCGAGTATTCCATTATCGTGGACCGGGCGCTGATGGGTTTGGGCCTCGGTAACCTGTTGATGCGCCGCCTTATCGACTATGCCCGGGAGCGCGGTATTGGCGAAATCTACGGCGAGGTGCTGCAAGAAAACAAACCGATGCTGCAACTGAATCGGGCGTTGGGCTTCGCCATCCACTCCGACGCCAACGACCCCGGTTTGAAACATGTTATTCTGAAGCTGCATGACATAGGCTTATCCGCAGGGTAAATCTTGGTGAATTTATGAGTGAGAAACGTCTCCTGGTCATTGACGACGAACCGGAAATTGGCGAATTTGTGCGCAAGGTAGCCACCGGTCTGGGTTACGAAGTGCGAGTGACCACCGATGGCCGCGCCTTCCAGGCCGCCTACCACGAACTGCGCCCCACCACCATCGTGATGGACATGGTGATGCCCGAGATGGACGGCAACGAACTGGTGTTGTGGTTGATGGAGCAACACTACGACGCCAACCTGATCATCATCACCGGCTATAACCCCGACTACGCCAAGGACGCCCGCCTGCTGGCCGAATTCAAAGGCTTGCGCTCGGTGATGACCCTGCTCAAGCCGATCCGGCTGGATAAACTGCGCGAGGTGCTGAGCGGCGGCTGAGCGGTCTTTTCGATGCGATCCAGCCACCGATGACCGCCGCCAGCTTCGGTTTGATCCTGGTCGGCGTGCTGCTCAACGCCGCCGCGCAACTGTTGCTCAAGACCGGCACCAACGCCCTCGGCGTGATCGTGCCCACCTGCGCCAATGCGTTGCCGCTGGCCGGCGCCATCGCCACCAATCCGCATTTCCTGGCCGGCTTCGCCTGCTACGGAATCAGCATCCTGGTCTGGATCATGGCGCTGTCGCGGGTACCGGTCGGCATCGCCTATCCGATGCTTTCCATCGGCTACGTCATCAACGCCTTTGCCGCCTGGTATCTGTTCGGCGAAACGCTCACGAGTGGGCGCTGGCTTGGAATTGGCTTTATCGTTGTCGGCGTTTACCTACTGACTCGATCATCCTAATGGCACCGCTCCCCTATCTCCCGTTCGCTCGCCCGACGCTCGATGACGACACCATCGCCGGGGTGGTCGAGGTGCTGCGCTCCGGCTGGATCACCACCGGTCCCCAGGTTAAACGCTTCGAAGCGGCGCTATCGGATTATCTGGGCGGCCGGCCGGTGCGGGTGCTCAACTCCGCCACCGCCGCGCTGGAGGTCGCTTTGCAACTGTGCGGCATCGGCCCCGGCGACGAGGTCGTCACACCCTCGCAGACGTTTTTCGCCGCGCCGAACATGATCGCCAAGGTCGGCGCGACCCCGGTGTTCGTCGAGGTCGAACTGGCCAGTCGCAATCTCGATTTCGACGCGGTCGAGCGCGCCATCACACCGCGCACCAAGGCGATCATGCCAACCCATTTCGCGGGGCTGCCGGTGGACATGGACCGGCTGTACACCATCGCGGGGCGGCATGGGCTGCGGGTCATCGAGGACGCGGCGCTGGCGATCGGTTCGAGCTGGCGTGGTCGGCGGATCGGCGGGTTCGGCGATCTTACGGTGTTCAGTTTCCATCCCAACAAAAACATGACGACGATTGAAGGCGGCGCGCTGGTGCTGCCCAGCGAGGAAGAGGCGCGCGAGGCCGAGACCTTGCGCTTCCACGGCATCACCCGTTTGCCGGACGGCACGCGCGATGTCGCCTTTCCCGGCGGCAAATTCAACCTGCCCGACGTCAACGCCCGGGTGGGCCTCGGCCAACTGGCGCGACTCGAAGAATTCAATGCCCGACGCCGGGAACTGGTGGCCGACTACTTTCGGCTGCTGCATACCGATCCACCCTGCCTGTTGCCGCATCCCGGCCATCCCGGCGACGAGGCCGGGCACAGTTGGAACATGTTCGCACCGCTGCTACCGCTCGACTGGCTGCGCGTCGACCGCAAGCAGTTCCGCGACGCGCTGGAGGCGCGCGGCATCGGCACCGGCGTATCCTACGAGGCGGCGCACCTCACCACGCTGTTCCGCCGCCGGGGCCACCGCGAGGGGGAATTGCCGAACACCGAGCGGATCGCCCGCGAGACCGTCACGCTGCCGCTGTTTCCGGCGATGACCCGCGCCGATGTCGAGCGCGTCTGCGGCGCGGTCGGCGAGGTGCTGGCGGAAGCGAAAATCTGAGATGGGCGCGCCACGGGTTTCCGTCATCATCCCCGTCTACAACGAGGAAGCCATCCTGCCGGCGCTGTTCGTCCGCCTCTACCCATCGTTGGACGCGCTGGGCATCTCCTACGAGGTGTTGTTCATCAACGACGGCAGCCGCGACCGCTCGGCGGCGTTGCTGAAGGATCAATTCCTGGCCCGGCCCGACGTGACGCGGGTCGTGCTGTTCAACGGCAATTACGGCCAGCACATGGCGATCATGGCCGGCTTCGAGCACTGTCGCGGCGCACGGGTGGTGACGCTCGACGCCGACTTGCAAAATCCGCCCGAGGAAATCGGCAAGCTGCTGGCGGCGATGGATCGCGGCCACGACTACGTCGGCAGCATCCGGGAAACGCGCCGGGACAGCCCGTGGCGGCACGTCGCCTCGCGGTTGATGAACCGGCTGCGCGAACGAATCACCAAAATTCGCATGACCGACCAGGGCTGCATGTTGCGCGCCTACAGTCGCGACATCATCAAGGCCATCGTGGCCACCCGCGAGGTGAGCACCTACATTCCGGCGCTGGCCTACACCTTCGCGGCGAATCCAACCGAGGTCGTCGTCGCCCACGCCGAACGCGCCGCCGGAGAATCCAAGTATCCGCTGTACAAGCTGATCCGCTTGAACTTCGATCTGGTGACCGGCTTCTCGCTGGCGCCGTTGCAACTGTTCTCGCTGGTCGGTATCGCCCTGTCGCTGGCTTCGGCCGCGTTCGTGGTTTACCTTGCCGTTCGCCGGTTGGTCGTCGGCCCGGAAGCGGAAGGGCTATTCACGTTGTTTGGGATTAATTTCCTGCTGATCGGTATCCTGCTGTTCGGCATCGGCCTGCTGGGCGAATACATCGGCCGGATTTACCAGCAGGTGCGCGAACGCCCCCGCTTCACCGTGCAGGGGATTCTCGAACGACGCGAGGAAGAAACGGCATCATGACCTGCGCCGTCGTCTTCGCCTATCACAACGTCGGCGTGCGCTGCCTCAAGGTGCTGCTGGCGCACGGCGTCGACGTGGCGCTGGTCGTCACCCACCGGGACCATTCCAACGAGCACATCTGGTTCGACAGCGTCGCCGCCACCGCCGCCGAGTACGACCTTCCGATCATCACGCCGGACGACCCGAACGGCCCGGACGAACTGCGCCGCATCCGCGAACTCGTCCCCGATTTCCTGTTTTCGTTTTACTACCGGCAAATGCTGGCGCCGGAACTGCTGGCGCTGGCTCCGCGCGGCGCGCTCAACCTGCACGGCTCGCTGCTGTCCAAATACCGCGGGCGGGTACCGGTCAACTGGGCCATCATCCAGGGCGAGATCGAGACCGGAGCGACGCTGCATTACATGGTCGCCAAGCCCGATGCTGGCGATATCGTGGGCCAAACCGCCGTGCCGATCCTGCCCGACGACACGGCGCGGGAGGTATTCGACAAGGTGACCGTCGCCGCCGAACTGACGCTGCATCGCGCGCTGCCGGCGCTGCTGGCCGGCACGGCGCCGCGCATCGCCCAGGATCTGACGCAAGGCAGCTACTTCTCTGGCCGGCGGCCCGAGGATGGACACATCGACTGGAACTGGCCGGCGTCGCGGATTCATAACCTGATCCGCGCCGTCGCGCCGCCCTATCCGGGCGCGTTTACCACCGTGGCCGGCCAGCCGGCGCGAATTCTGCGCACGCGGGTAATCGAGGCGGCGACACCAGCGTTATCAGCCGCGCTGGATCTCGTCGGTGGACGACTGATCGCACGGTGCGCTGGCGGTGGAATGCTCCGAATCCTCGCGCTGGAAATCGCCGGCGCGCCGGTCGCTCCCGACCTGTTAACCGCGCGACTTGGCCCCGCTCCGTGGCGGCTCGGGAACTAAATCCGCTGGCCCCCCGCCCTACTCTTCCACTCTCGATTTAATCCATCGTCCGTCACCGGAATCCCCTCGCGAGCATGAAAAGAATTCTCATCCTCGGCGTCAACGGCTTTATCGGCCACCATCTGTCCAAGCGCATCCTGTCCGCCACCGACTGGGAAATCCACGGCATGGACATGCAGGATGATCGCGTTCGCGATTTGATCGGCCAGCCGCGCTTTCATTTTTTCGAAGGTGACATCACCATCAATCGGGAATGGATCGAATACCATGTCAAGAAATGCGATGTGGTGCTGCCGCTGGTGGCGATCGCCACCCCCGCCACCTACGTGCGCGAGCCACTGCGCGTGTTCGAACTCGACTTCGAGGCCAACCTGCCGATCGTGCGCGCCTGCGTCAAGTACCGCAAACGGCTGGTTTTTCCATCGACCTCCGAGGTCTACGGCATGTGCGCGGACGCCGAGTTCGATCCCGAAAACTCGCCGCTGGTCTACGGTCCGATCGATAAACCGCGCTGGATTTACGCCTGCGCCAAACAGATGATGGATCGCGTCATCTGGGCCTACGGCATGGAACGGGGGCTCGATTTCACGCTATTCCGGCCGTTCAACTGGATCGGCGCCGGCCTGGATTCGATCAATACACCGAAGGAAGGCAGCTCCCGGGTCATCACTCAGTTCCTGGGCCAGATCGCACGGGGCGAGCCCATCAAGCTGGTCGACGGCGGCACTCAGCGGCGCTCGTTCACCTACATCGATGACGGCATCGACGCGCTGCTCAAAATCATCGCCAACGACCGGGCCGTGGCGACCGGCAAGATCTACAACATCGGCAATCCCAACAACAATCTGTCGGTACGCGAACTGGCGGTTCGCATGCTGGAAATGGCCACCGAGTATCCGGAATACCGGGACAACGCGGCGAAGGTTCGGCTGGTCGAGACCACGGCGGCGGAGTATTACGGCAAGGGCTACCAGGATATGCAACAACGGGTGCCGAAGATCGCCAATACCTGCGCCGATTTCGACTGGCGGCCGACGGTGACGATGGATGATGCGCTGCGGTTGATCTTCGAGGCATACCGCGCCCATGTGGCCGACGCCGGCCATTTGGTCGAGTAGCGATGGCCGCGCCGGATTCTCTCGGAACCGGACGCCCGCTGGTCCTCAAGGTCGATGTCGATACCCTGCGCGGGACGCTGGAGGGCGTGCCACGGCTGGTGCAACTGTTCCACCGCCGCCAGACCGATGCGACGTTCCTGTTCAGCCTCGGTCCCGACCATACCGGCCGGGCGATCAAGCGGGTCTTTCGCCGAGGCTTTCTCGGCAAGGTCAAACGCACCTCGGTCGTCGAACACTACGGGCTGAAGACGCTGCTCTACGGCACGCTGCTGCCCGGACCGGACATTGGCCGGCGCGCGGGCGCCGTCATGCGCGCGGTCCGTGCCGCCGGCTTCGAAGTGGGAATCCACTGCTGGGATCATGTACTCTGGCAGGATGGCGTGGCCGGAGCCGATTGCGAGTGGACAGCCCGTGAGATGCGCAAGGCGGTCGAGCGGTTTGCCGAGATTTTCGGTGCCGCGGCGACCGTGCATGGCGCAGCCGGCTGGCAGATGAACGGCCACGCGCTGCGGCTCACCAAGGAACTGGGCTTTGCCTATTGCTCCGATGCCCGTGGAACGCGGCCTTTCTTGCCCGTGGTCGATGGCGAGGCGATTCATTGCCCGCAATTCCCGACGACGCTGCCCACGCTGGACGAATTGATCGGCGTGGACGGGACAACGCCGGATAACGTCGCCGACCGCCTGCTGGCGCTGACGCGAGCGGCCCCGGCGACCGGCCACGTCTTTACCCTGCACGCCGAACTGGAAGGGTTGAAACTTCTGCCCGTCATCGACCGGTTGCTGGCGGGCTGGCGCGACCAGGGCTATCGACTCGGCGCGCTGCGGACGCTGGCCGACGAGATACCGCGCGCCAGCCTGCCACGGCATGAAGTAGTTTACGGGTGCGTGGCCGGACGCACCGGAACCCTGCTGGTTCAGGGACCAGCCGTTGGCGATGAGAATCGCAACGGCGGGACGCTGGTTGAACAAGCAAGCGATGGGAAATTTCATGACATCGACGACTCAGTTACCAGAATGGCTTGACAAAACCTCCCGCCTTTCCACCGGAGAAAAAACTCTGGTTGGAATGCTGGCGGTTGCGGTAACCATGGTAATCGGACTTTTTATCGGGCTTTCGTTTTTCGATTACCCATCCGCCGACGACTTCTGCTATGCCGCCAAAGTCAACCAATTGGGATTTTTCGGGGCGCAGGCGTTCTGGTACGAAAACTGGTCGGGCCGGTACACCCTGAATCTGGCATGGACTGCCCTGATGATGTCGGGGGATATTTTCCAAATCTACCGCTATCCACCGATCATACTGCTGGTATCGACTTGGTTGGGCTTCAGTTTTCTGACGGCAAAAATCGCACAAGGTGGTGTTTCGACTCCTTTCATCGTTCTTTCAGGAGGTATCTGGACGCTGCTGTTCATTTCAGGCATCCCCGATCCGGCCCAGACTTTTTATTGGATAGGGGGTAGTTTTACTTATCAGATGCCCAATATTTTCCTGATTTTTTTGCTTGGCCTGCTGATCTGGAGGGAAACCACGGCAAAGGACACGCGGCTGAGAAAGTTTATTTTTGTTCTTTCGAGTCTCTTGGTCGTCGCCACCATCGGCGTCAATGAAATTTCCCTGTTACTGACCCTTATCGCTCTAGGCGGCGGGGCTCTTCATGCGTTCAGTATACGTCGCGACTCCCGCCTGTTTTGGACGGCGCTGTTGGTGATCGGCATCGGGGCGACGCTGGTCAGCGTGCTGGCGCCCGGTAACTATCAACGCTATGCCGGTATCGAACAGGACACCATGCTGCGTCCGACGCCGTGGCTGGCGGCTTTCCTTTATCTGCCCTGGGTGGCGCTACGGCTCTTGTATTGGCTGTCCAATTTGGGTCTGTGGGCATCAGCGGTCATTTTACTGGCGATCACATTCCACGCCGCCAAGGCGCGATTGTATGTCGATGGAAAATTTACGAAGTTGTTCCTGGTCTTTCCGGTACTTTGGATCGGCTTGATTTTCGTGCTCAACGCGGTCGGTTTTCTGATCAATCGGTATCCGTTGCCGGAGCGCGCCGAAAGCGTCCTTTATCTGCTGTTTCTGCTGGGCTGGTATCCCTCGTTTATCATTCTGGTTCATTTTCTGGTCGGTGACAAAATCCAGTTCGGCGACCGGCATCTTATCGCGCCCGCAGCCGTGTTATTGCTCGTCAGCGTGCTGGGTACGCCGAACGTGTTTGAGGCTTACAAGGATGTGTATCGGGGTTACCGCTACGCCCAGGAAATTAGAACACGCATCGATGTTATCCAGGCCGCAAGGAACCGTGGGGAAAAAAATATAACTGTTGACAGCCTCTCCAGACCGCCCCGAACTTTGTTTGCAACGGACATTGCCACCGATCCCAACAATTTTAGGAATCAATGCACGCGCGAATATTACGAGCTTGAATCCATTCGGCTCGGCTCTCCAGCGAAGCCGTAACGAGATCGACGCGGATCGTGTCCCGGATTTGACGAAATACCGAAGCTGATTGCAAACGTAACAGGCTTTGTTACCGCTGGGCCCTTCAGGCATGTGCCGCCGCCGCGGCCTGTTCGGCATCCCGGTCGTGGGCATGATCCCTGGCGATCAGCATGTAGAGCGCCGGCACGAAGATCAGCGTGAACAAGGTGCCGACCGAGATGCCGCCGACCAGCACCAGGCCGATGGAATTCCGCGCGGCGGCGCCGGCGCCGGTCACCAGCGTCAGCGGCAGATGGCCGGCAATGGTGGCGGCCGTGGTCATCAAAATCGGTCGCAGTCGGATCAAGGCCGCTTCGCGCACCGCCTCCAGCTTGGGGCGCCCCCCGATTTGCAGCTTGTTGGCGAATTCCACGATCAAAATGCCGTTCTTGGCGATCAGGCCCATCAGCGTGACCAGCCCGACCTTGGAATAGATGTTCAACGTCGTGGTCCAGCCTTCGGTGAGCGGGAACGGGATATTCGGATTCGGCATTTTCAGGAAGGTGAAGAGCAGCGCGCCGAACATCGCCAGCGGCACCGAACCGAGCAGGATGACGAAGGGATCACGGAAGCTGTTGAACTGCGCGGCCAGCACCAGAAAGATCATGATGATGGCAAACCCCATGGTCGCGAAGAACTTGCTGCCGCCTTCCAGGCGTAGTTGGCGCGACTCGCCGGTGTAATCGATCGCGTAGCCCAGTGGCATCAGTTTGGCGGCCTCGTCTTCCAGAAAACGCAACGCCTGATCGAGCGGCTGGACGGCGACCCCGCTGATCTTGACCGCGTTGAGCTGCTGGAAACGGTTGAGCGAGCGCGGTTCGGTGCTGTTGCGCAGCGAGGCGACAGTGCTCAGCGGCATGAGCTGACCGTTCGGCCCGGTGACGTAGATGTTTTCCAGTTGCTCGGGATTGAGGCGGCCGATCCGCTCCACCTGCGGAATCACCTTGTAGCTGCGACCCGCGATGTTGAAGCGGTTGACGAAATTGCCGCCCACGGCGGCGGTGAGGTCCGCTCCGATCTGTTGGAGATTGAGGCCGAGCGCGGCGACCTTGTCGCGGTCGATCACGATTTCGGTCTGGGGCTGGTCGATCTTCACGTCGATGATCGGCGGGAAGGCGAACAGGCCGCTCGCCATCGCCTTGGCCTGCACCTGCTGGGCGATTTGCAGAATCTCCTGAGTGTCGGCGGTAGAGGCGATGATGAACTCCACCGGGAACTGGCCGCCGCCGGGCAGCGCGGGCGGCGTGACCGGAAACATCTGGATGCCGGGAATGCTCTGCAACTTCTGTTGCACCTCGGGCAAGATTTGAAAAACGGTGCGTTCGCGTTCGTCCCAGGGCTTGACCACCATGCCGCCGAAACCCGAGGTGGGAAACGTGATCTGAAAGGTGAACTGAGTTTCGGGCATGCTCTGGAACACTTCGTTGGCGGCGGCGGCGAACTTGCTAGTCTGATCGAGCGTGGCGTTGGCCGAAGCATCGACGATGCCGAAAATCACGCCCTGGTCCTCGCCCGGGGCCAGCTCCTCCGCAGAGAACATCCACATCGGCACCACCAGCAACGATAGCGTTCCCCACATCAGGTAGACCGCCGGGCGCGCGCTCAGGGCGCTGTCGAGCACCCGGCCATACAACTGCTTGACCCGCTCGAAACCGGCGTTGATGTGGGTCGGCAACCAGTGGTGTTCATCCTCGGCGGTCAGCAATTTGGAAGTCATCATCGGTGACAGGGTCAGCGCCACCACGCCGGAAATGGTCACCGCGCCGGCCAGCGTGAAGGCAAACTCGCGGAACAGCGAGCCGGTCAGCCCGCCTTGCAGGCCGATGGGAGTGTAGACCGCGATCAGGGTGACGGTCATGGCGATGATCGGGCCGATCAGCTCGCGGGCACCGAGAATCGCGGCATCGAAGGGACTCCGGCCCTCCCGCAAATGGCGTTCGACGTTCTCGACCACCACGATCGCATCGTCCACCACCAGACCGACCGACAGCACGATCGCCAGCAGGGTGAGCAGATTGATCGTGAAGCCGAAGACCTGCATCAGGAAGATGCCCCCGACCAGCGAGATCGGGATGGCGATGACCGGCACCAGCACCGACCGCAAGGAGCCCAAAAACAGGAAGATGATGACCACGACGATGAGCAGCGTCTCGCCCAGGGTGGTGACGACTTCCTGGATGGCATTGTTGATGTAATCGGTGGCGTCGTAGGCGACCCGGGCCTCCAAACCGGTCGGCAATTCCTTTTGGACCAGTGTCATTTCGGCGCGGATGCGCTTGATGACGTCGATGGCGTTGGCGTTGGGCAACGGAAAAATGCCCATGAACACAGCGGTCTGCCCCGAGTACCGCACCTCGGCGTCGTAATCCTCGGCGCCGAGCACCACGTCCGCGACGTCCGCCAACCGCACCAGCGCGCCGTCCTGCTGGCGGATCACCAGGTTCTTGAACTCCTCGACCGAGCGTAGATCGGTGTTGGCGGTGAGGTTGACCTGAATCAGCGAACCCCGGGTGCGGCCGATGGCGGCAAGATAGTTGTTGGCGGCCAGCGCCTGGCGAACCTGCACCGGGCTGACGTTGAGCGCGGCCAGCTTGTCGGGCTTGAGCCAGACGCGCATGGCGAAGGTGCGGGCGCCCAGAATCTCGGCGCGCTGCACGCCCTCGACGGCAGAGAGCCGTGGTTGCACCACCCGCACCAGATAGTCGGTAATTTCGTTCTGCTGGAGGATGTCCGACGAAAAACTCAGATAGGCCGAGGCGAACTGGCTGTCGGCCGATTCGATGTTCAGCACCGGCACTTCGGCTTCGGGCGGCAGATCGCCGCGCACCTGATCGACCTTGGAGCCGATTTCGGCCAGCGCCTTGGTCGCATCGTAGTTCAGCTTGAGACGGGCGCGGATGGTGGAGAGGCCCTGGGCGCTTTGCGACTCCAGATAATCGATACCGTCCGCCGCCGCGATGGCGCGCTCCAGGGGGGTGGTGATGAAACCGCGCACCAGCTCGGCGTTGGCGCCGACATAAACGGTGGTGACCGTGACGCTGGCGTTGTCGCTGCGCGGATATTGCCGCACGTTGAGGGTAAAAATGGCCTGGATGCCGGCGATGATGATCACCAGGTTGACCACGATCGCCAGCACGGGCCGACTGATGAACAGGTCGGTGAAGGATTTCATCGCACCGGCCTACGAATTCGCCGGCTTGGGCGCGAGCTGGAAATTGGGCGCCAGCTTGTTATCGACCACGACGCTCATGCCGTTGCGGAGCTTGAACACGCCGGTGGTGACGATGGTTTGAGCGACATCGAGCCCCGATGCGACCACCACGAAATCGCCGCGCGTTTTGCCGAGCCGCACGAATTTCTGGTTCAACACCTTGCCGACCGCGCCGGTCTTCTCGTCCTTCTTGTCCTCGACCACGAACACCGAATCGCCATAGGGCGCGTACAGCACCGCCGTGGCGGGAATCATCAGCACTCGCTCCGTTTCGGGCAGCGCGGCGGCGACGTTGACATACATGCCGGGCCGCAAGTGGCCGGCAAGATTAGCCAGCGTGGCTTGCAGGCGGACGTTGCGGGTCACGGTATCGACTTCCGAATTGATGGCGGTCAGCTTGCCCTCGAAACTTTGGCCCGGAAACGCATCGGTGGTGACGCGCACCGCCATGCCCACGCCGAGTTGGGCGAGATTCTGCTGGGGCAGCGCGAAGTCCACGTACACGGGATCGAGCGATTGGAGGGTGACGATGGCCGCGCCGTTGTCGAGAAACTGGCCGAGGTTGACTTGGCGGATGCCGGTTCGGCCGGCGAAGGGCGCGCGAATGGTTTTCTTGCCGATCACCGCGCGGATGTTGTCGATCTGGGCGTTGGCCTGCTTGGCCTGGGCTTCGGCGCTGTCGAGATCGGCCTGCGACATCATCTCTTTGCCGCGCAGACCGCGCGCGCGTTCCAGATTGAGGCGAGCGAGGTCGGCGCCGGCCATGGCCGAGCGCAGTTGGGCCTGTTCGACGGAGGTGTCGAGTTCCACCAGCAGCTCCCCTGCGCGCACGGTCGCGCCCGACTCGAACGCGATGTTTTTGACCGTCCCCGACATTTCGGCGCTGAGCATGACGCCCTGGACGGGGGCCACGGAACCCACTGCGGTCAAGGTCGGTTGCCAGGTGTCCTGTTTCACCTCGGTGGTGGTGACGGTTTCGGGCGGTTGCGCGAAATTGGCGCCCTGCGCGAACATCGTCTGAAACTGCAAGCCCTTGATACCAGCGAGCAGTCCCACCAGGACCAGCACGATGACAAGGGTGAGGATGATCTTCTTGGTCATGATCTCAACACGCTGTACGGTTTTTTAAACGGCGTTAGGATAGACAACGCCGTCGTTGCAAAGGCTTTCGACAGCGAATTTTTTCTTCAGGCATCGCCCTGGATCAGGTTACCGCCGCGACGCGGCTGACGGGGGAGGCGGAAACCGGCGGTGCGTCCGCGCCGAAACCCTCGCGGATGTAGTCGGCGAGGCACTCCGCCACCGCCGAAACCGAACTGCCCCGGTGCAGCGTGATGCTGGCTGGCGGCAGCGGTGGAAAACCCTCATCCATACCGAGCGGGCGCACGCCGGTCGGCAGCACGCTGCGGCAAAGCACGGTTACCGCCAAACCAGCCGTCACCGCAGCCAGAATGCCTGTGATGCTGGCGCTGGTGTAGGCGATCCGATACGGCCGCCCCAAACCGCTCAGACCGGCGAGCGCCCAGTCGCGGAAGGGACAGCCGGACTGGAACAGGGCCAGCGGCAGCGGTTCGTGCTCGTGGGCGAGATGGCGTTCGGCGGTGGCCCATACGGTCGGTTCGCGGCGCACCACCTCGCCGGTTTCCGCGCCCGGCGAGCAGGTGACCAGCGCCAAATCGAGCCGTTCCTCGGCCAACAGGCGCCGCAGGGTCACGCTGGGTTCGCAGTTGACTTCCACCTGCACGCGCGGGAAGGCGCGGGCGAAGCGCACCAGGATTTCCGGCAAGAACCGGCCGACATAATCGTCCGGCGTACCGATCCGGACCAGGCCGGACAAATCGGGACGAGTCAACGCGGCGACGGCTTCATCGTGCAGCTTCAGCAACCGGCGCGCGTAACCGAGCAGGGCCTCACCGTCCGGAGAGAGTTGCACGCCGCGACCGTCGCGCTGAAACAGCGCCCGATCCAGCGTCTCCTCCAGCCGCCGCACTTGCATGGAAACGGCCGATTGGGTGCGATGCACCTGCTTGGCGGCCTGGGTGAAACCGCCGGCATCGACGATAGTGACAAAAGTACGCAGCAAATCCGGATCGAGTTGGGCGGACATGACAACGCTCCTGATTCATCACAATTTTCGATTGATTATATCAAACTTATTCGTTTGATGAATCACCAATCCGCCAGCATACTTTGCTCCAGATGACGACTGGAGGACAACATCATGTTCCGCAACGCGACCTTATGCCTGGAATTGCCCCCCGACCAACCCGTCGGCGTTCGCCCTCGCCTCACCGCCGTGCTGGCCCGGCTACGCGACTGGTATTCCGTCTATCGCCAGCGCCGCGCCCTGCTGCGCCTCGACGATGCCATGTTGAAGGACATCGGCATCAGCCGCGTCGATGCGCTCCAGGAAGGCAACAAGCCGTTCTGGCGTTCGTGACAAACACCGCGCGCCCGGCTACATATTATTGTTGGGAGCTGGAACCGGGCGGCAGGGGCTGGAGCGCCACGTTAGCGGACGATCCCAACGGCGCGCCCTGCCGGCCAAACCACTCGACGAACTGATCGACCGGCATGGGCGGACCAAACAGATAGCCCTGGGCCAGATCGCAGCCCTGCTCCAGCAGGATGCGCCGCTGTTCTTCCGTCTCCACGCCCTCCGCCACGACTTTCAGTCCCAGGCTGTGGCCCAGGTTGACGATGGTGGCGGCGAGAATGCGGTCGTCGGGATCGGTCACCAAATCGCGCACGAAACTTTGATCAATCTTGAGCGCCGTGATCGGCAGGCGCTTGAGATAGTTCAGACTCGAATAACCCGTGCCGAAATCATCGATAGCCAGCCCCACTCCCAGCCGTCGGAGCGCCAGCAGCGTTTCCGCAGTTTGCGCGCCCGCTTCCAGCAGGCTGGATTCGGTCAGTTCCAGCTCCAGTGTCTGGGGCGGCAAGCCGTGGACCGCCAGCAAATTTTCAATGTACTCGATGAAACCCGGCTCGCGGAAATGGCGGGCCGTCAGGTTGACCGCAACGCTCAGCGGTGGCGGCCCAGATCCACACCAAACCGCGAGTTGGCGGCAAACCTCTTCCAGCATCCAGTCGCCGAGGGCGACGATGAGGTCGCTGGCTTCGGCCACCGGGATAAAACGCCCCGGTGGAATCAGGCCGTGGTCGGGATGCTGCCAGCGCACCAGCGCCTCGGCTCCGACCGGCCAACCGTCGCTCAGACGCAGCTTGGGTTGAAAATAGGCGCGCAGTTGACCCAATTCGATGGCCTTGCGCAATTCCGCCTCCAGCACCAGCCGCTCGAAAGTGGCGATATTCATCTCGCGGGCGTAGAAAGCCCGGGTATTGCGGCCGTCCTGCTTGGCCCGGTACAGGGCGGCGTCGGCGTTCTTGAGCAGGTCGCCGAAGTTCGCGCCGTCGTGGGGGTAGAGGGCGATGCCGATCGAGACGGTAACGTGCAGGCGGTGCCCGGCCAAATCGAACGGCTGGCGGAAGGCGGCCAGCACTTTGTCGGCCACTCGCAGCGCCCCGGCCCGGCCGTTGTCCGACAGAAGCAACACGAATTCGTCGCCCCCCAACCGGCAGACCGTGTCCGCTTCCCGAGTGAGGCCCTTGAGTCGCGCCGCCACCTGCACCAGCAGGGCATCGCCCTCGGCGTGGCCGAGGGAATCGTTGACTTCCTTGAACCGATCCAGATCGAGAAACAGCATCGCCAATTCCTCGCCCCGGCGCGCCGCCAGGGCCAGGGCCAGTTCCGCCCGCTGGGCCAGCAATGCCCGGTTCGGCAGGTCGGTCAGGGCGTCGTAGTAGGCCAGGCGCTCGATGCGCTGCTCGGCTTCCTTCTGCTGGGTGATGTCGGTGGCGATTCCCACGTAGTACGCGAGCCGGCCCGCGGCGTCCCGCACCTGGCTGATCGTGGCCAGCGTCAGATAAAGCCCGCCGTCCTTGCGCCGGTTCCAGAACTCGCCCTGCCAGGCGCCTTCGCGCGCGACAGTCTGCCACACGGCGGCGTAATAGGCCCCGGACTGGCGTCCGGATTTGAGCAGGCGCGGATTTTGGCCCAGCACCTCGGCTTCCGTATAGCCGCTCAACGTGGTAAACGCCGGGTTGACGGCAACGATGTTACCGTCCACATCGGTCACGATGATCGATTCCCGTACCGCCTCGAACACCGCCGCCGCCAATCGCTGGCGCTCCTCCAACCGTTTGCGCGCGGTGATATCCGTGAAATAACAGTCAACGCGTAGCGGCCCTCCCCGGGCATCCGTAATCAGCCGGGCGCGATCAGTCACCCATCGCACTTCTCCATTCGGTCTTACAATGCGATAAACCCACTCACCCTCTTTCTGTTCCAAGATCTCCGACACAGAGCGTTCCGCCAGTTCCCGATCTTCCGGATGAACCATATCAAGGTATAGGAAGGGATTCGCGAAAAAATCCTCTTGTGGCCTTCCGAATATACGCGAGATAGCCGGGTTGGTTTGCAGGAGGATATTGCTCCTCACGTCCACTGAGTAGACGGCATCCAGCATGTTATCCAGGATATCGGCCAGTTTTTGCTCGCTCGCGCGCAGCGCTTCCATTGCCCGCTGGCGCTCGGTGATATCGAGCGCCAGCACCAGTTCCGCCTTCCGCCCCTCGTACAGCAGGTTATGGGAAACAATTTCAACAGCGATGATGGTTCCATCCCGCTTCCGATGGCGCCACACACCGGCCTCGTCCACGCCCTCGGTCACGCGGGCAACATTGTCCAATAAACGTGGAACATCTTCGGGAGGACGGATATCGGCGATCGTCATGCGCAGGAATTCCTCGCGCGAGTAACCGTACTTATGCACCGCCATGTCGTTTACGGCCAAAAAGGCTAAGGTCTCCAGATCGTAGACCCACATCGGCTCCGGATTCATTTCAAAGAGCCGGCGGTAACGCCGCTCGCTTTCTCCCAGTTCGGTCGTGCGGACTGCCACCAGCGCCTCCGCCCGCCGGCGCTGGGATCCCGTGCCGAACAGATACAGGGCTGCCAGGAGTGTGAGGAGCGCGCCGACCACGGGAACCCACCGATAAATCCTGTCGGTGTTGTCCGCGATGAAGGCCGCGGTCGGATGAACCTCGATTTGCCATATCCGGTCGGCCATCGGGAAGTCCTGGCGGTACAGGAACGGCGAATCCCCAACCGGCTGCTCGGCTCCAACCCGCAGACGCCACGTATAAAGTTGCTGTTGTTCCACTGGAGCGGAAAGGTCCGTCAAGCGCAATACCAACCCTTGAGGTTTGGTATTGGTGAGGGCATTTTCGACGACATCGCCGATGCGAATCACGCCCAGGACAAAGCCTTTCAACCGCTTTCGACGTTCTTCCACTCCCAGCGGATCCTCTCCACCTCGATAGACGGGCGCGAACGCGAGCACCGAGAACCGCTGGGCGGTTTCCTGTACCAGCACATAGCGCTCGGTGAGGGTGAGTTGGCCGCTGTCCCAAGCTCGCAGTAGCGCCGCCCCGCGCGCTGGATGGATCGAGTCGGGACTGAATCCCATGACCGCTTCATTGCCGGCGTAAGGTTCCAGGTAATAGACCGGAAAGTACACGTCACGGTCGCCGGCGGGCACGAGCCGTCCTTCCGGGTCCTGCTCGGTGAACTGGAACCCGGCAAGACCGCCCTTGCGAGCGGCGGCCTCGAATTCCGCGCGTTGCTCCCGCGCCACCCTGGGAATCCATTCCAGCGCCCGGAAGTCGCGATACTCCAGGATCGGCATGGCGAACCGATGGAACTCCTGCCGGCTGACAAATTCGGAGCCGTTGAAAAAACGTCGCACGGCGTCAAGATTCCGCAGATTTCCCCTAAATTTTTCAATGATGATTCCAGCTCGTTCGGCGGCGACGAGCTGGAAGCGGCGCTCCAGGGCCTCCCGGCTTCTCTGGCGAAATTCCAGGAAAACACCGGCGGTCAGCGTCAGGCCGATCAAAACGGTCAGGGCGGTGGTCCCCCAGGCCGCCGCATCCGCGTTTATCTTCACGTCGCGTTTTATCCGACCCGAAAAATATGCCCCCCCGAGCAACAGCGCCAGAGCGACCAACCCCAAGGTTCCCATCAGAATCCGGCTGGTATTCCGCGCCACGGTGGAAATTTCCTGGCGGATGGGCGTCCGGATCAGCGCGGCTGGTTTACCCTCAAGATCTGGCAGCATCTCGTACACGAAAAACGCCCCATCCGGTCCCGGCCGCAATAGGGGTTCACTCGGTTGCAGATCTGTCAGATAGTCGCGCTCTTCCGGCGACAGACGCGGATCTGCCGCCGGGAACAGTTCGAACGCCACCTTGGTCTGCTCGGCCAGCGCCCGGAGCAACGGCGCGTCCAGAAACCGGCCGAAGACCAGCACGCCGCGCGCCGGCCCGGTACCCTGCGTGGTCAGGATGGGGCGCGCGGCCAGCAGCAGCAAGCCGTATTCGGTGCGCAACAGACCGGTGCGGGCTTGCTCCTGTTTCAGCACGGGCTGGAGGATGGGCAGGACAGCGGGCTTATCCCCCGAGAACGCGGCCAAAACCACGCTCCCACCCAATTCGGAATCGTAGCCCCCGCCGTAGAGAATCCGACCGTCGCGATCGAAAATGAAACAGAGATTCAGATGCGAATTCTTTTCCAGCACGGCCCAGTCACCGAGATTGGACGCGATGAAGGCGGGATCGCGGCTGGCGGCGAAAGCATAGGCATCGTCCCACTCTGCCCAATTGCCCAGCAGATTGTTTAATTGCGGCAGTTCCTGCAGGATCGCCTGGCGTGCCCGTGCGCTGTCCTCCAGCGCCTGCGCCTGCTCCAACTGTTGGAAGGCGGGTTGGACAATCCAGCGATCCAGCGCCCAGATCGCCAGCAATACCGTCAGGAATCCAACCATGACGGACAAAACCGCTTTTACTTTGGAGTTCATGGAATTTCCTGCTCCGATCCCACTGCCGATGCCGCTATTCAGTCTTCAATCCTTGCCCGTTTCAAGCTATCCCAGTCTAACCCGCGCCTTTGGATTCAGTCGATCCGGTGTCGCTGGTCGCGTCGGTGCCAAGTTCCAGATAATAGGCCAGCAGCGCGAGCAGCCCGACGCCGACCGCCCAACCGAACAGTTGCCAGGCCCAGATCGAGGGAATGCCGAGCAGCCAGCCCACCGGTTCGTTGGGATCGCCGAACAGAGTATTGCCGATCAACGCTCCAGGCCCGGCGGCGAACAGCAGCCACAACAGCGTCAATACCATCATCGGCGCCATCCAGCGGCGCTTGAGCGGTGGCAACAGCGTCCGTTCGACCAGCCAGCGATGGCATTCGGCCTTGCGTTCGACATCGTCGCGGGTGAACGCCGACAACAGAACCGCCACGCCGAAATTCGCCAGCAACCCCCAGGCGGCGGCGTGGACAGTCAACGGCCAGCGGCCCCAGGCATCGATGCCGAACCAGCGCAGCCCGACCGCTTCGGTCAGCGTCACCGCCACCAAACCCACCAGCAGACCGGCGGTCACCCCCTGCCGGGTCAGGAACGGCCAGTAGCACACTCCCACCAGCGCCGGCGCCATTTGCAGGCCATAGGACACCGCCAAGCCTCCCAGCAGCGCCAGAGCGTCGCCGGAAGCGCTGGCCACGCCCAGCGCCAGCATCACCACCCCCACCACGCCCATGCGGCCGACGAACTTCAGGGTAGGATCGTCGGCGCCGGGCAGCAGAAAGCGCTGGAACAGATCGTAGGCGATCAGGCCGCCGGCGGTGGCCATGTAGCAGGACGCGGTGGATTCCATCGCGGCCAGCGCCGCCAGCGCCAGCAGTCCCACCAGCCATGGCGCGGCGTCGCCGAGCAGCTTGATCAATTGCGGCACCAGCAGGTCGCGCCCGCCCGGCAGGTCCAGCAAATCGCGGTGCCGCAGTTCGTCCACCAGCACTGGATTGACCAGTCCGGGATGCGCGGCCAGGAATGTCCGGTCGGCGCCGAGAAAATGACCGCCGATACCCTGGATGGCGGTGAACATCATCAGGATCAGCCCCATGACCAGTGCCGAGGCCCAAACCTGCTGGGCCGCGAAGGAAGGCCGGCGGCTGGCGAACGCCAGCATCGAAAACGCCGGCGAGACCTGGATGCCCATCAGCGCGATCAGATAGGTCAGGATCATCGTTCCGGTCCACGGCCCGCCGGCCGCCTGAGAACCATCGCGTACCCACTGTATCGCGCCGGGAATGGCGAGATAGTGGCTGTAACCGTCCGGGGTCCGAACCGGATCATCTTGCGCCAGGGCGATCACGCCGGCGATCAGCCGATCCCAGCCACCGACGTAGTGCAGCGTCAGCAGGCCGATGACGACGATACCGGCGGCCAGCAACGGCAATTGCAGCGCATCCACCCAGGCCACGGTGCGCAACCCGCCGGAGGCGACGTAGCTGACCACCACACTGGCCAGCACCCACATGCCGAACTGCACGCCCAGCAACCCGTCGGTGAGCACGTTGAACAGAAAACCGGCGGCGCGCAATTGCAGGCCGATATAGGGCACCGAGAAGAACAGCGCCACCCCCACCACCAGTACTCGGAGCAGATCGGAACGGAAATACCAGGCCAGCATCGCGCCGGGTGTGACGAAGCCGTAGCGCCGGCTTAACAACCACTGTCGTTTGAGAAACAGGATGCCGCTCAGCGGGATGGTCAGAGCGTAGAACGAGGCGTAGGCATACTGCCAGCCCTCGGTATAGGTCAGGCCGGGATGGCCGATGAAAGTCCACCCGGAAAAACAGGTGGCGGTCGCCGCCAGGGTGAACAACAGCGGCGACAGTCGGTTGCCCGCGAGGAAATAATCGGAAGCCGTGCGCGCCCGCCGGGCGCCGACGATGCCCCAGACGATGCAGTAGGCCCAATACAGGATCATGCAGCCGAAGATCCAGGCGATCTTCGGTGTGACGCCGGCGGTCTCGGTCATGGTTTTTGGTTTCTATTCTCCATACTTATAAAAGTAGCGAATCAAACTCTCCACCGCCTGCTTCCGCCGGAAAGCACCCAAGCGTCCATTCATCCCGGAAGCTCGGGG